>NZ_JCAQPA010000010.1:0-1406912 GCF_059567965.1 Variovorax sp. BGA-UO-ETr-C22 | reverse complement strand
CGCAATGCAAAGACCAAACGCATAAAAAGCGCTGACTCGAAAGAAGCAGCGCTTTTTTATTGCAGCAGACAACCACCAATCAGGCGTTGCGGACTCCCAAGGCATCGGATTGCGCTGCGCCGACCGCAACCAGCTCTGCCAACAGGTCTCCCGTCAGATCGACCAACGACGCATCGGCAAAGAATCGAGCCCGGATCAGCTCGAAATAGGGCGTTCCGGCCAGCCACGCACCCCACTCAGCGTGCGACACCGCATGCAATTCCAGAAGCTTGAACTTCATCAGCACCTTCATGGCATGACGCGCGTGCTTCACCGGGTCTCGCTGCAGTCCAGCTAAGCGCTTGCGCGCCGTCAGCAAGGCTCGGTCGACGTCGCCAAAGACTCCGCCGTGACCTGGAATCACCTGGCGCGGCGCCAATTTCTCGATCAGATCAAGCGTTGCCGCAATGTCCCCGAACGAGGGCTCACCCATCAGCTCCGGAAAGGCGATGCCAAACCCGTTCTCCCAGAGCGCATCCGCGGAAATCAGGGTCCGCGACACCGGATCGAACAGGATCACCGAATGCGGATCGTGGCCCGGAGCCCCATGCACTTGCCACGCGCTGTCTCCCAGCAGGCATTCAGTGCCTGGCTCGAGCAGTCCAGTGAAGCCAAAGCGCGGGCAACTCTGCCCCGTCGCAAGAAAACTCAGACCCCGCGCATCCCATCGTTCAACCAGCGCCGCCTCTCCAGGCGGAATGTCCGTCCGCAGCGATGGATAACGCTGCTGCAACGCCGCGTTCCCCCCGCAGTGGTCGCTGTGCAGGTGCGTGTTCAGCACCCGATCAAGCGGACGTTCGCCCAACACCGACTCGACCAAGGCCAGCGTCTGATCGGCATGCGTGGCATAGCCGGTGTCGACCAGCGCCGTTTCCTCGGCTCCGACGAAGAGGATGTTGTTCGAAGACAGCCAGCCCCGCTCGAACACGACGACATTCGCCGGCAGCCCGGCGCTGGCTCCCCCCTGGTGCCCCACGCGCTCAGGCACCGGCGCTGGTGCGCAGCTCGCGCCGCAGGATCTTCCCGACGTTGGTCTTGGGCAGCGACTCGCGGAACTCGATGTGCTTCGGCCGCTTGTAGCCGGTGAGCTGTCCGTTGCAGTACTGGAGCACGGCGTCTTCCGTCAGCGTCGGGTCCTTGCGGACCACGAAGACCTTGATGGCTTCGCCTTGCTTCTCGTCCGGCACACCCACGGCAGCGCATTCGACCACCCCCGGGCACAGCGAGATCACGTTCTCCAACTCGTTGGGGAACACGTTGAAACCGCTGACGAGGATCATGTCCTTCTTGCGGTCGACGATCCGGCTGTAGCCGTCTTCCTGCATCACGGCGATGTCGCCGGTGCGCATGAAGCCGTCGGCCGTGAAGGCCGCGGCCGTCTCGGCGGGCTGGTTGTAGTAGCCGGTCATCACGTTCGGCCCCTTGATGCACAGCTCGCCCGCCTGACCGATCGGCAGCGATTGGCCTTCATCGTCCTTGATCGCGATCTCAATGCTCGGCAACGGCAGGCCGATGGTGCCCGTGAACTTCGTGTTCGACACCGGGTTGTTGGTGCCGATCGCACAGGTCTCGCTCATGCCCCAGCCTTCGATCATCGGGCAGCCGGTGGCCTCGAACCACTTGCGCGCCGTGCCTTCCGAGGCGGCCATGCCGCCGGCCTGCGACACGAACAGCGTGGAGAAATCGACCGTCTTGAACTCCGGGTGCATCAGCAGCGCATTGAACAAGGTGTTCACCGCCGGCAGCATGTGGAAGGGCCGCTTCTTCAGCACCGCGACGAACTTGTTGAAGTCGCGCGGGTTCGGAATCAGCGTCATGTGCGAGCCCTGGCGGATCACCAGCAGGCACAGCGTCAGCGCGAAGATGTGATACAGCGGCAGCGCGGCGATGCTGTTGACCTTCGCCAGGTCGCCGGCCCGCGCCAGTGCGGGCGTGAACCAGGCTTCGGCCTGCAGCGTGGCGGCCACGATGTTGCGATGGGTCAGCACCGCACCCTTCGACAGGCCGGTGGTGCCGCCCGTGTACTGCAGGAAGGCGATCGAATCGAGCGTGCTCTGGTCGGGCCCGAGCGTGCGCCCGCGGCCTTCGGCAATCGCCTGCTTGAACGGCGTGACCGTGCGGCCGTCGCTCAGTGGCAGCTTGTAGGGCGGCACCATCTTGGCCAGGTGGCGCACGGCCACCGTGATCCAGGCGCCGTACAGCCCGCCGAGCAGGTCGCCCATCGCGGTCATCACCACGTGCTTGACCGGCGTGCGCTCGATCACCTGTTCGAGCGTGGCGGCAAAGTTCTCGAGGATGACGATGGCGGTGGCGCCGGAGTCCTTGAGCTGGTGCTCCAGCTCGCGCGCCGTGTACAGCGGATTGACGTTGACGCAGGTGTAGCCCGCGCGCAGCACGGCGCACATCGTGACCGCGAACTGCGGCACGTTGGGCAGCATGATCGCCACCCGCGCACCGGGCGCGAGGCCCTGCGATTGCAGCCAGGCACCCATCGCCTTCGAGAGCGTGTCGAGCTCGCCGTACGACATCCAGCGCTCCATGCAGACCGAGAACGGACGGTCCTTGTAGCGGCCGAAAGCCTCGTCGAACATGTGAGGCAGGGAGCGGTACTGCTCCGGATGAATCTCGTGTGGCACGCCGGCCGGGTAGTTCTGTCGCGCGGATGTCTGCATGCAAGCTCCTTTGGCGCGGATTGTGGGAGCCAATGCCTCCCACCCGCCAGCGGGCTTGTCCTAGGGGCGCATACCCGGTGTCGCGCAGGCGATAGCCGCCGCGCGCGCCGGGGTCACACAGATGCCGATCAGGCGTTGCCGGATTCGCCCGGCAGCAGCACGCCGGCCGGAATGTCGGGCTGCACCTCGAGCGCGCGGTACAGCGGCGTGAAGTCGGGTGCCGTGAGATCGAAGAGCTGCGCGAAGTTCTCGATCACGAAGTAGTTGGCCTGGTAGGTGTCGATCTTGTATTGCGTGCGCATGGTGCGCAGCAGGTCGAGCGGGAGGCGGTGCGGCTCGGGGCTGCGCACCGCGTGCTGCAGCTCACCGACCGAGCTCAGGATGCCGGCGCCGTAGGCGCGCAGGCCCTCGGGCTGGCGGATCAGGCCGAACTCGACCGTGTACCAGTACAGCCGCGCCAGCTTCTCGCCGGCGCCCAGCTCGTGCGCCTTGATGCCGCCCTGGCCGTAGCGCTGCACGTAGTCAGCGAAGGTCGGGTCGAACAGCATCGGCACGTGGCCGAACAGGTCGTGGAACACGTCGGGCTCGACGATGTAGTCGAACTCTTCGGGCTTGCGGATCCAGTCGGTCACCGGGAACTTGCGGTTCGCCAGCAGCGTGAAGAAAGGCAGCTCGGGAATCAGCCCCGGCACCGCGACGATCTCCCAGCCGGTGGCGCGGTGCAGGCGCTCGTTGAGTTCCTCGAAGCGCGGGATGCGGTCCTTCACGCCGAGCAGCGGCAGCGCCTTGATGAAGGCGTCGCAGGCCAGGCCCGTCAGCTGCGCGGCCTGGCGTTCGTACAGCCGCTTGTAGGTGTCATGGTCGGCCGCCGTGTAGCTGGCCCAGTCCTGTGGGCAGGTGTAGTCGGCTTGCACCGAACCGCCGCGCGAGTAGTCGCCGCGCGGCGGGCGATCGGAGGCGCCATAGACGGCGGGAGTGACAACGGCGGCGGGGGTATCCATGGGGCGTTCGGTTTCTCGGGTTACTTGAGCCAGCGGTCCATCACGCGCTGGAAGTCGCCGCCGGCTTGCTGCAGGTGCAGCCATTGGTCGACATACGATTTGAAAGCCACGTCGTCGCGCGGCAGCATCCAGGCCATCTCGCCGTACTGCAGCGGCTTGTCGGGGTTCACCGCGCACAGCCCGGGCTTGAGCTTTTGCTGCGTGATGGCCTCGGCCGATTCGGTGACGAACACGTCGGCGCGGTTGGCCAGGATCTCGTCGAAGATCGTGACGTTCTCGCCGTGCAGCGTGAGCCTGGCCTGCTTGAAGTTGGTGCGGGCGAAGCGTTCGTTGCTGCCGCCCGGGTTGAAGATCACGCGGGTCGACGGTCGGTCGATGGCCGCCACGCTCTGGTACTTGGCTACGTCGGCGCAGCGCGCGATGGGCGTCTTGCCGTTGACCATGTACGGCGCGCTGAAGAAGGCGCGCTTCTGGCGGTCGGTGGTCACCGACACGCCGCCCACGGCGATGTCGCACTTGCCGGCGGCCAGGTCGGGCAGCAGGTTGGCCCACGTCGTCTTGACCCACTCGGGCTTGGCGCCGAGGCTGGCGCTGAAGCCGGTCATCAGGTCGACGTCGATGCCTTCGAACGAGGCGTCGGCCTTCTGGAAGCTGAAGGGCCGGTAGTCGCCCGGCGTGCAGATGCGCAGCACCGCCGCCTTCTGCACCGTGTCCAGGTGCGAGGCACCCGGGCCGGCCGCGGGCGGCGCCGAAGCACAGCCCGAGAGCACGACAGCAGCGGCGGCTGCCGCGACGAAGGAAGTGACGACAGTCGAAGAAGACGCGTGGCGCATGCCGGGCTCCAGGGCAGTGGTGAAGCGCCTTATTTTGCGGCGCTCAGCACGCCCCGGCGCATCTGGTCGAGCTCGATGCTCTCGAACAGCGCCTTGAAGTTGCCGTTGCCGAAGCCGTCGTCGCCCTTGCGCTGGATGAACTCGAAGAAGATCGGGCCCAGCTGGTTCTCGCTGAAGATCTGCAGCAGCAGCGCGTCCTTCTTGCCGTCGATCAGGATCTTGCGCTTCTTCAGCTCGGCCACGCTTTCGCCGTGCTCGGGAATGCGCTTGTCGATCAGCTCGTAGTAGGTGTCGATGGTGTCCAGCAGCGTCACGCCGTTGGCGCGCAGCGCGTCGACGCTCTCGTACAGGTTGTCCGAACCCATGGCGATGTGCTGGATGCCCTCGCCCTTGTACATGTCCAGGTACTCCTGGATCTGGCCGGCCTGTTCCTTGCCCTCTTCGTTGATCGGGATGCGGATCTTGCCGCAGGGGCTGGTCATGGCCTTGCTCTTCACGCCCGTCACCTGGCCCTCGATGTCGAAGTACTTCACTTCGCGGAAGTTGAAGAGCTTCTCGTAGAAATTGGCCCACACGTCCATGCGGCCGCGGTACACGTTGTGCGTCAGGTGGTCGATGTAGGTCAGGCCGTTGCCCTTGCGCGCCAGCGCGTCCTGCGACGACACGCCCGGCAGCGCCTCGAAGTCCACGTCGTAGAAGCCGATGTTGCCGATGTCGCCCGGCTGCGCGCCGTTCTTGCCCGGCCAGCGGTCCACCAGGTAGATCAGGCTGTCGCCGATGCCCTTGATGGCGGGGATGTTCAGCTCGCCCGGGCCGGCCTTGTCGGCGAAGCCCCAGGCGCCCAGCGCGGTGGCGCGTTCGTAGGCCTGCTTGGCGTCCTGCACGCGGAAGGCGATGGCGCACACGCTCGGGCCGTGCTCGCGCGCAAAACGCTGGGCGAACGAATCGGGCTCGGCATTCAGGATGAAGTTGATCGTGCCCTGGCGGTACAGCAGCACGTTCTTGTGACGGTGCTTGGCGATGGCCACGAAGCCCATGCGCTCGAACACCTTGCCCATCGCGACCGGATCGGGTGCCGCGTACTCGATGAATTCGAAGCCGTCGGTGCCCATCGGGTTCTCCCAGGGCGTGAAGGCGGGGGCGTCGGCGTGGCTCATGGGTGCTGTCTCCGGAAAGTGGGGAAGTTGTGCAGAAAGGAAAACAAAGGCCCGGATCCGGGCCGTGCTGCACTGTAGGTCGGAAGGCTTTCAGGTTTTCTGCGTTTCTGGGCGCCATGGGTGGTCATGACGCAGTAAAACTGCAAAAATGAAGAAATGGAAGCACTCGACAAGATAGATCGGCTCATTTTGCGCATGCTGCAAGCAGACGGCCGCGCCACCTACGACCAGATCGCGGAGCAGGTCAGCCTGTCGCCCAGCGCCGTGCTGCGGCGCGTCAAGCGGCTCGAGGAGCACAAGGTCATCGACCGCTACGTGGCGCTGGTCCAGCCCGAGGCGGTCGGCCTGGGCCTCACGGCCTACCTGAACGTGCGGCTCGAAAAGCACACCGAAACCCACAAGCGCAACCCCATGGACCTGTTCCGCGCCAGCGTGCAGACCTGGCCCGAGGTGGTCGAGTGCGCGGCCCTCACCGGCGACATGGACTACCTGCTGCGCGTGGTGGTGGCCGACATGGCGCACTACAGCCGCTTCATCATGGACACCCTGCTGAAGCACCCCAGCGTCGAAGACTGCAAGACCAGCTTCGTGCTCGATCGTGTCAAAGCCACAACATCTGTGCCCGTTTAACCACAAATTGGTTGCGTAAACACCACGGACTCTGGTATCGAGTCACGAATGCGTCCAGAAAGTGTCCTTGCGGGCTTGGTGATTAAGGGAAAACCCTTACATTGGAGCCATGCTTACCGCCAAGACCCTCCTCAAAGCGTCTCTCGGCCTCGGCTCTTTCCTGAAGGCGCCGATGGTTGAGGCGCAACCGCGCGCCGTCAGCGCGCCCCCACCCGTCATGGTGCCGATCCGTTCGATCGGCCCGCGCGAACGCGAACGCATCGCGCGCCACCTGCTGGACCTGACGCCGCACGACCGCTACCTGCGCTTCGGCTACGCCGCGGCCGACGAGCAGGTCCTGCGCTATGTCGAAGGCCTGGACTTCGACCGTGACGAACTGTTCGGCATCTACAACCGCCGCCTCGACCTGATCGCGATGGCGCACGTGGCCTACGCACCCGGCGACCAGCACAGCGACTGCGCCGAATTCGGCGTGTCCGTGTCGTCGCACGCCCGCGGCCGCGGTTATGGTGCGCGCCTGTTCGAACGCGCCGTGGTTGCCGCGCGCAACGAAGGCGTGGGCATGCTCTTCATCCATGCGCTGAGCGAAAACGCGGCCATGCTCAAGATCGCCCGCAACGCCGGCGCCACCGTGGTGCGCAGCGGCTCCGAGTCGGAAGCGCACCTGCAGCTGCCCACCGCTACCTTCGACAGCCGCATGAGCGAGATCGCGCTGGAGCATTACGCCGCCGTCGATTTCGCGCTCAAGAGCCGCGCCAAGCAGTTCTGGGCCTTCCTGGCGAGCCTGCAGGAAGTGCGCAGCGGCATGCGCGACGCAAGAAGCAAATCGGCCCCCTGAGCGGGCGAGGGCGGCCTATGCCGGCCGGACGGTAGAGCCTGTCATGCGCAATCCGTTATCCTTGTCTCTCTTCAACTCCGCCCTCCCGCAGTGGCCGACCCTCACCCTGAACGCGCTCCCGTTGAACGGGAAGACAAGCGTGGCTTTCTCCAGAAGCTCGCCGAATTCATCCACCCCGGCCCCGATTCGCGCGACGAGCTGATCGAAACCCTCGCCGATGCCGAGGACAACGAGGTGATCGGCGCCGAATCGCGCGTGATGCTCGAAGGCGTGCTGCGCATGGCCGACATGACGGCCGGTGACGTGATGGTCGCGGCGCCGCGCATGGACCTCGTGAACATCGACGCGCCCTTCGACGCGCTGCTGCACGCCGTGATCCAGACCGCGCACTCGCGCTTTCCGGTCTACGAGGGCGAAAAAGAAAACATCATCGGCATCCTGCTCGCGAAGGACCTGCTCAAGCTGCAGCGCGCGCCGGGCCTGAACATCCGCGCCTTGCTGCGCCCGGCCACCTTCGTGCCCGAGAGCAAGGGCCTGAACGACCTGCTGCGCGAGTTCCGCGGCAACCGCAACCACCTGGCCATCGTCATCGACGAGTTCGGCCGCGTGGCCGGCCTCATCACCATCGAGGACGTGCTCGAGCAGATCGTCGGCGAGATCGAGGACGAGTTCGACATCGCCGAAGACGAGGGCGACATCTTCGGCCTGGCCGACCACACCTACCGCGTCTCGGGCGACACACCCATCGAGCGCGTGGCCGAGGCCTTCGGCATCGTCTTCAACGAAGAACAGCTGAGCGAAGACTTCGACACCATCGGCGGACTCATCGCGCACGAGATGGGCCACGTGCCCAAGCGCGGCGAGCACCACGCCATCGGCGGCTTCGACTTCGTCGTGCTGCACACCAAGGGCGGCGCGGTGCGCTGGTTCCGGGTGTCGCCGGCGCGCGGCGGCGACGCGGCCGACTGATGCCGGCGCCTGCAGCAGCGGCCCCGGCCCGCGTCTCGCCCACCTCTCCCCCTTCCTCCGCCGCCTCCGGGCTGCTTCGCCTGCTCGGCTTCGGCCTGGCGGGCGTGGCGCAGGCCCTGTCCATCGCATGGCCGGGCGACGGCCGTCCGCTGTGGTGGCTGCAGCTGCTGTCGCTGGCGGGGCTGGTCTGGCTGCTCGACGGCCTGCGCGCCCAAGGCGCGGGCTGGCGCCGCGCCGGCCTGCACGGCTGGGTGTTCGCGACCGCCTGGCTCACCGGCAGCTTCTGGTGGCTCTTCATCTCGATGCACACCTACGGCGGGCTGCCGGCGCCGCTGGCGGTGATCGCCGTGCTCGCGCTGGCGGCGGCGCTCGGGCTCTACTACGCCGTGGCCTGCGCCTGGTTCGTGGTGCGCGGGCCGGCAGGGCGCGTCGCGGGTGCCTTCGTGTTCGCGGCGCTGTGGACGCTGGCCGAGCTCGTGCGCGGCAGCTGGTTCACCGGCTTTCCCTGGGGCGCGGGCGGCTACGCCCATGTTGACGGCCCGCTGGCCGCGCTGGCGCCGTGGGTCGGCGTGTACGGCATCGGCGCCGCGGCGGCACTGGCCGTGGCGCTGGTCGCGCGACGCCTGCCGCTGCGCGGCGTGGCGCCGACGGCGCTGGCCGCCGTGCTGCTCGCCGCGGTCTTCGTGCTGCCCAACGTTGTCTCGCCGCTGCCTGCCGATGCGCGCGGCGCGCAGGGCACTGCCGGCACGCTGCAGGTCGCACTGCTGCAGGGCAACATCCCGCAGGACGAGAAATTCATTCCCGGCGGCGGCATCGAAACCGCGCTGCGCTGGTACGCCGAACAGCTGCGCGACGCCAAGGCCCAGCTCGTGGTCACGCCCGAAACGGCGCTGCCGCTGCTGCCGCGCCAGCTGCCCGCCGGCTACCTCGACAGCATCCAGGAACGCTACGGCCAGCCGGGCTCGCAGCAGGCCGCCATCGTCGGCCTACCGCTCGGCGACGGGCCGGGCACCTACCGCAACGCCGTGCTCGGCTTCATGCCCGGTGGCGCGGCGCAGCCCTACGCCTACAGCAAGCACCACCTCGTGCCCTTCGGCGAATTCATTCCGTCGGGCTTTCGCTGGTTCATCCGCATGATGAGCATCCCGCTGGGCGACTTCGAGCGCGGCGGGCTGGCACAGGCGCCCTTCGTCTGGCAGGGCCAGCGCATCGCGCCCAACATCTGCTACGAAGACTTGTTCGGCGACGAGATCGGCGCGAACTTCCGCGACGAGGCCACGGCGCCGACCGTCCTGCTCAACGTCAGCAACATCGCCTGGTTCGGTGACTCGGTCGCCATCGACCAGCACCTGGCCATCTCGCGCATGCGCGCGCTCGAGTTCGCGCGGCCGATGGTGCGGTCCACCAACACTGGCGCCACCGTGGTGATCGACGCCGCGGGCCGCGTCACGCACCAGCTGCCGCGTCTCACGCGCGGCGTGCTCGAAGCGCCGGTCGAGGGCCGGCGCGGGCTCACGCCCTTCGCGCGCTGGGTCGCACCCTTCGGCCTGTGGCCGCTGTGGATCGCGGCGCTGGCGATCGTCGCGCTCGGCGCTGTCGTCCTCCGGCCCGGGCGCAACCAGGGCTGAGCCGCACCGGCGGATGCACATTCGACGTCGTCGTTCATGAAGCACCACCACCGCCCCAAGCCCGCCGCGCCATCCGCTGTTGATGGCGCAGGCGACCTTCGCGCCAGGGGCTCGGTGCTCGAAGTCTTTCTCGCTTTCCTGAAGCTCGGCCTGACCTCCTTCGGCGGACCGGTGGCGCACCTGGGCTACTTCCGCACGGAGTTCGTGGAGCGCCGCAAGTGGCTCGACGACAAGCGCTATTCCGACCTCGTGGCGCTGTGCCAGTTCCTGCCCGGGCCCGCAAGCAGCCAGGTCGGCATCGCGCTGGGGCTCGGCCGCGCGGGGTGGGGCGGGGCGCTGGCGGCGTGGCTCGGCTTCACGCTGCCGTCCGCCGTGGCGCTCATCCTCTTTGCGGCCGGCGTCACGCAGTGGGCGGGGCTGGCCCAATCGGGCGCGGTGCACGGGCTGAAGGTCGTCGCGGTGGCCGTCATCGCGCAGGCGGTGTGGGGCATGGCGAAGTCGCTGTGCCCCGACCGGCTGCGTGCGGGCGTGGCCATCGCCGCGGCGCTGCTGGTGCTCGCGGTGCCCTCGGCCATGGGGCAGATCGTCGCCATCGTCGCCGGGGGCGTCGTCGGCCGGTGGGCGCTGCCGTCCGGCCACCTGCCCGCCGCGCAGCACCGCGACCACGGCGTGAGCAAGGCGACCGGCGCCGCGCTGCTGGGCCTGTTCGCCGCGCTGCTCGTCGCCCTGCCGATGCTGGCTGCGGCGACGCAGTGGCCGCCGCTGTCCGTCATCGCGTCCTTCTACCGGTCGGGCGCGCTGGTGTTCGGCGGTGGGCACGTCGTGCTGCCCTTGCTGCAGGCGGGTGTGGTGCCGACGGGCCTGGTCTCGAACGACGTGTTCCTGGCGGGCTACGGCGCAGCGCAGGCCGTGCCGGGGCCCTTGTTCACCTTCGCGGCCTTCCTCGGCGCCGCCATGCTGGGGCCGTTCGGTGGCTGGGTGGGCGGCTTGGCGCTGCTGCTGGCCATCTTCCTGCCGGCCTTCCTGCTGGTGGTGGGTGCGCTGCCGTTCTGGGAGACGCTGCGCCAGCGCGACGCGGTCCAGCGCGCGATGGCGGGCGTCAACGCGGCGGTTGTCGGCGTGCTGCTCGCCGCGCTCTACGACCCGGTGTGGACGAGCGCGATCCACTCGAAGGCCGATTTCGGGCTGGCGCTGGCGGCGTTCGGCTTGCTGGTCTACGCGCGCCTGTCGCCGGTGTGGGTCGTCGGGCTGGCGGCGGTGGCGGGCTGGCTGCTGGCCCTCTAAGGCCGGCGCATGACCGCATGCCATGCCGGCATGCAGCGGCATGGCATGCGGGCATGGTTCATGTATCTTCCTCGCCGCCTCGAGAAATCATCCTCAAACCAAGGAGCCCGTATGTACTTTTCTACCCATTTCCGTGCCTTTGCGGCCGGTGCCGCACTGCTCGCGGCCAGCGCGCTCGCGCAGGCCCAGCAGGCGCTGCCCAACGTGGTGATCCTGGCGACCGGCGGCACCATCGCCGGTGCCGGCGCATCGGCCGTCAACAGCGCGACCTACGCGGCCGCCAAGGTCGGCGTCGAGAAGCTGATCGCCGGCCTGCCCGAGCTGGCCAAGGTCGCCAACGTGCGCGGCGAGCAGGTGTTCCAGGTCGCATCGGAAAGCCTCACCAACGACAACCTGATGACGCTGGCCAAGCGCGTCTCGGCGCTGTCCAAGCAGTCGGACGTCGATGGCATCGTCATCACCCACGGCACCGACACGCTGGAAGAAACCGCCTACTTCCTGACGCTCACCGTGCACACCAACAAGCCGATCGTCGTGGTCGGCTCGATGCGCCCGGGCACGGCCCTGTCGGCCGACGGCGCGCTCAACCTGTACGACGCCGTGAACGTGGCGGGCAGCAAGGACGCGATGGGCAAGGGCGTGCTGGTGACGATGGGCGACAACATCGACACCGGCCGCGACGTGAGCAAGAACGTCAACATCAAGACCAGCGCGTTCTCCAGCCAGTGGGGTCCGCTGGGCATGATCGTCGAGGGCAAGAACTACTGGTTCCGCGCGCCGGTCAAGCGCCACACCACGAACTCGGAGTTCAACATCGACACCATCACCGCGCTGCCGCCGGTCGAGATCGCGATGGGCTACGAAGGCGTGTCGTCGGTGGCCATCGACGCGATCGCCAAGAGCGGCGCCAAGGCGCTGATCCACGGCGGCACGGGCAATGGTTCGGTGGCCGACCGCATCGTGCCGAACCTGCAGAAGGCTCGCACCGACGGCGTGATCGTCATTCGCAGCTCGCGCGTGCCCGACGGCTTCGTGATCCGCAACGCCGAGCAGCCCGACGACAAGTACGACTGGGTGGTGGCGCACGACCTGCGCCCGCAGAAGGCGCGCATCCTGGCGATGGTGGCCCTCACGAAGACCAACAACACCAAAGAGCTTCAGCGCATCTTCTGGGAATACTGATCGACGGTCAGCGCGCGGTGCGGCGCTTGCGGTGCCGCGCGTATTCCAGGCTGCTCACGCACACCAGCAGCCAGCCCAGGCCGGTCAGCAGGCCGGCCGCGACATCGCTCGCGAAGTGCACCTGAAGGAAGATCCGGCTGCAGGCGATGGTGACGATGGCCGCCACCGCGGCCATGGCGGCCGGCACATGCCAGCGCGCCGGCAGCAGCCGCAGCGCCAGGTACAGCAGCATCCCGTAGCTCACGATCGCGCCTGCGCTGTGGCCGCTGGGAAAGCTGAAGCTCGTTTCCAGCGCCAGCCCGTGGTCGTGCACCGGCCGGGCCCGCGCAAAGATGTGCTTGAGCGCGGGGTTCAGCACCACGATGCCGCCGAGCGCGGTCACCCAGCCCAGCGCCAGCCCACGATGCGCGTTGCGCCACAGCAGCAGCGCGACCAGCCCGCACACGGGCGCGAGCAGCTGCGCGTCGCCCAGGTGCGTGAGCCAGCTGAAGCTCACGAGCGCGCCCCACGGCACGTGGGCGGCGATGGCGTCGGCCAGCGCCTGGTCGGCGCGGCCCATGGTGCGGCCGTCGCCCAGGTGCGAGGCGATCCATGCAACCAGAAAAGCCGCCGCGAGGATCAGTACGAAGCCCAGCCCCAGGCCGAGCGCCAGGCGCGATTCGTCAGGCTCGCCCGTGTCGGGCAAAGGATGACGCCGTTGCAGCATCCGGCAGGCGAGGCCGGCGCCGAGCACCGACACGACCAGCGCAAGCGCGAACCAGGCCAGGGCGTGTTCGCCCAGCTGTTGTGCAAGAAGAACCAAGGGGGCTGAAGAAGAAAGAAGAAGGGTGTCCGCAGGAGGCATGCGGCGCAACCCTAAGGGGCCGTCGCGCGGCTGGCAAGCGGAAGCCGCAATAGGTCGACGCGCGTGAAGGCTTTGTCTGTCGCCGAATGGTCCCAGCGCTCGACCACGCACACGCGCTGCGCGCCGTCGCCGGACGCCTCCGCGCGCAGCACGTTCACCGAGTTCGGCGCGTCCCAGCGCACGCGCGTCGACACGGCGGTGCCGGCCTGCACCGCCCAGGCCGTGGGCGGGCAGCCCGGAAAGCGCTCGTCCAGCGGGCGCACGAAAGGCAGGTGGATGTGGCCGCCGACGATCAGGTCGGCGCCCGACTCTGTCCAGCGCGCCACCGCCGCCGCGCGCCCGTGCAGTCGGTTCTGCCGGTCTTCGGGCCGCGTCACCAGCACCGGCTGGTGCGTCACGACCACGCGCACCTGCCGGGGCGAAGCCTGTGCCAGTCGCGCCGCCACGCGCTCGACCTGAGCGGGCGACACCTCGCCGTCCTCGTGCCGGTACCAGCGCGTCGTGTTGACCGTGACCACCAGCCAGTCGTCGCAGGCGAACACCGGCTCCAGGTCGGCGCCGAAGACCTCGGTGTAGCGGCCGTAGGGCGAGAAGACGCGCGCCGCCAGCTGGAACAGCGGGATGTCGTGGTTGCCCGGAATCGCGACCACCGGCGCCGCGAGCCGCTCGGCAAAGGCGCGCGCCGCCGCGAACTGGCGGCGCGTGGCGCGCTGCGTGATGTCGCCCGACAGCAGCACCGCCTGCGGCGCGAGCGCGTGCGCCAGGCGTTCGAGCGCCTGCAGCACCTCGGGCTGCTCGGTGCCGAAGTGCGGGTCGGACACTTGCAGCAGGCAGCTCATGGCCGTGCCGCCTCCAACTCGGGCGCGCTGTCGGGCCGCACCAGCCACAGCGGGTCGGGCGCCACGCGGAACAGCAAGGGCATGTCGACCCAGTCGATCTCGCCGTCGGTGGCGATCTTCACGCGGCGCGGCGTGCGCAGCCGGCCGGCCTTCACCGTCATCGACTCGAAGGGAAAGCTCAGCACCTCGTCGGCGTCGCCCAGCCGCCCGAGCGCACCGCGCACCAGCAGCCCCGGCATCGCCAGCAGGCCGACCGGCTTGAGCGCCACCGCGGTCAGCCGGCCCTGCTCGGGCGCCTCGGCGTGGTCGACGCCCGCCTGCATCAGCTGCAACGGGTTGTTGCCCACGAACAGCGTGGGCGTGCGGATGTCGCGCTCGTGGCCGTGCGAGGCGATGCGCAACTGCCAGTGGCGATGGCGCCCGCGCAGCACCGTCAGCAGGCCCGAGTAGAAGGCGATCCAGCGGTGGCGGCCGAAGCGCGCCTTGTGGCTCTCGCGCTCCTCCAGCAGGTCGGCATACAGGCCCATGCTGGCGTTGACCAGGAACACGCGGTCGTTCACCAGCCCCACTTGCACCGCCCGGGGCTGCTGCGTGAGCAGCACCTGCAGCGCCTGCGCCGTGTCGCGCGGGATGCCGTGGGTGCGGCTGAAGTAGTTGAAGGTGCCCTGCGGCAGCACGCCGAAAGGGCAGCCGCTGCCCAGCGTGGCCTGGGCCACGGCGTTGATGGTGCCGTCGCCGCCAGCGGCCACCACCACGCCGCCCACGGCCCGGGCCCGTTCGACCGCTTCGCGCGCCAGCGCCTGCACGCGGCCGGGGCCGTCCACGAGGAACACGCGGTGCCGGCGGCCGTCCGCGGCAAAGGCGTCGTCGATGACCTGCCGGGCCTGCGCGGCGTCTTCGCTGCCGGAGCCGGCATTGAGCACGATGAAAAACGGGGTGTCGGGGCCGATGTGGGGCGATGCCATGCAGTGAGAGAGGGGGAAAGCACAGGAAAGTGCCGAAAGCGGCGGGAAACGCAAAAAAGCGTGCGGGGCCGGGCTTTGTCCCACAGCCGTGCGGGCTGTCGCGGCAGCCGGCATCCCGAGCGGCTGTGGGAGAGATGCCCTCCCGCGAACGTAAAATCGTCGCCTTTCGCGGCGTGTGCCGCGCCACCGTCCCGTCCAATGTCCGGCCCCCGACGCCGGCCAGCTTCATGTTGACCTTCCAGCAAATCATTCTCAAACTGCAGTCGTACTGGGCCGACAAGGGCTGTGCGCTGCTGCAACCGTACGACATGGAAGTGGGCGCGGGCACCTCGCACACCGCCACCTTCCTGCGCGCGCTCGGCCCCGAGCCCTGGAAGGCCGCCTACGTGCAGCCCAGCCGCCGCCCCAAGGACGGCCGCTACGGCGAGAACCCCAACCGCCTGCAGCACTACTACCAGTACCAGGTCGTGCTCAAGCCCGCGCCCAGCAACATCCTCGAGCTCTACCTCGGCAGCCTCGAGGCCCTGGGCTTCGACCTGAAGAAGAACGACATCCGTTTCGTGGAAGACGACTGGGAGAACCCCACGCTCGGCGCCTGGGGCCTGGGCTGGGAGGTCTGGCTCAACGGCATGGAAGTGACGCAGTTCACCTACTTCCAGCAGGTCGGCGGCATCGACTGCAAGCCCATCACCGGCGAGATCACCTACGGCCTGGAGCGCCTGGCCATGTACCTGCAGGGCGTGGACAACGTCTACAACCTGACCTGGACCGACGGCCTGAGCTACGGCGACGTCTACAAGCAGAACGAGGTCGAGCAGTCGACCTACAACTTCGAGCACAGCGACGCCGAGTTCCTCTTCACCGCCTTCGCCGCGCACGAGAAGCAGGCCAAGCACCTCATGACCGAGCAGCTCGCGCTGCCGGCCTACGAGCAGGTGCTCAAGGCTGCGCACAGCTTCAACCTGCTGGACGCGCGCGGCGCGATCAGCGTGACCGAGCGCGCGGCCTACATCGGCCGCATCCGCAACCTCGCGCGCAGCGTGGCGCAGAGCTACTACGACAGCCGCGAACGCCTGGGCTTCCCGATGGCCCCGCGCGAGTGGGTGGCGCAGATGCCCCCGAAGAAAGCCGCCTGAGCGATGACGACCCCCATGAACAACAAGAACTCCCTGCTGGTTGAACTGTTTGTCGAAGAGCTGCCGCCGAAGGCGCTGAAGAAGCTCGGCGAGGCTTTCGCGGGCGTGCTGCGCGACCAGCTCGTGGCCCAAGGCCTGGCCGAGGCCGGCTCGGTGCTCACGCCCTACGCGTCGCCGCGCCGCCTGGCCGCGCACCTCACGCACGTGGCCGAGCGCGCCGCCGACAAGGCCGTGTCGCAAAAGCTCATGCCCGTGGCCGTGGGGCTCGACGCCTCGGGCCAGCCCACGCCCGCGCTGCTCAAGCGCCTGGCCGCGCTCGGCGCCGATGCCTCGGCCGTGCCGGGCCTCAAGCGCGCCATGGACGGCAAGGCGGAAGCCCTGTTCTACGAAAGCACCGCCAAGGGCGCCACGCTGGCCGAAGGCCTGCAGAAGGCCCTGGCCGAAGCCATCGCCAAGCTGCCGATCCCCAAGGTCATGAGCTACCAGCTCGAAAGCGGCTGCGAGCTGCCCGGCTGGAGCAGCGTGAGCTTCGTGCGCCCCGCGCACGGCCTCGTGGCATTGCATGCCGACACCGTGGTGCCCATCGAGGCGCTGGGCCTGAAGGCCGGCCGCGAGACGCACGGCCACCGCTTCGAGGCAGCGGTCGACCCCGTGGTGCTGCGTGATGCCAACAGCTACGCCCTGCAGCTGCAGGACGACGGCGCCGTCATCGCCAGCTTTGAAGCGCGCCGCGCCGAAATCGCACGCCAGCTCGCGGCCGCCGCCGTGACGGTGGGTGGCGGCTCCGTGCCGATCCACGACGACGCGCTGCTCGACGAAGTCACGGCGCTGGTCGAGCGCCCCAACGTGCTGGTCTGCAGCTTCGAGCGCGAGTTCCTCGAAGTGCCGCAGGAGTGCCTCATCCTCACGATGAAGGCCAACCAGAAGTACTTCCCGCTGCTCGACGCGCAAGCCAAGCTCACCAACAAGTTCCTCGTCGTCAGCAACATCAGCCCCGACGACGCGAGCGCCGTGACCGGCGGCAACGAGCGCGTGGTGCGCCCGCGCCTGGCCGACGCCAAGTTCTTCTTCGACCAGGACCGCAAGAAATCGCTGGCCTCGCGCGTCGAGTCGCTGGGCAAGGTGGTCTATCACAACAAGCTCGGCACGCAGGGCGAACGCGTGCAGCGCGTGATGCACATCGCGCGCGGCATTGCCGAAAAACTCGGCGACGCGACGCTCGCCGCGCAGGCCACCCAGGCCGCGCAACTGGCCAAGGCCGACCTCGTGACCGACATGGTCGGCGAGTTCCCCGAGCTGCAGGGCACCATGGGCCGCTACTACGCGCTGCACGACGGCCTCGATGCCGCGGTGGCCGATGCCATCGAAGATCACTACAAGCCGCGCTTCGCCGGCGACGAGCTGCCGCGCAACAGCGTGGGCCTCGTGGTCGCGCTGGCCGACAAGCTCGAGACGCTGGTCGGCATGTTCGGCATCGGCAACCTGCCCACCGGCGACCGCGACCCGTTCGCGCTGCGCCGCCACGCGCTGGGCGTGATCCGCATGCTGATCGAGAAAGACCTCGCGCTGGGGCTCGACGCCCTGCTGCAGGACGCCGCTGCGCAGTTCAGCGCCATCGACGGTTTCGACAGCAGCAAGGCCACGGTCGAGCTGCGCGACTTCATCCTCGACCGCCTCGCCGGCAGCCTGCGCGAGCAGGGCGCCAGCGCGCAGGAAGTCGATGCCGTGCTGGCCCCGCTGCCGCAGCGCCTGGGCGAAGTGCCCAAGCTGCTGGCGGCCGTGCGCGCCTTTGCCGCCCTGCCCGCCGCCGCCGCGCTGGCCGCCGCCAACAAGCGCATCGGCAACATCCTGAAGAAGGCGCCCGAAGCCGACGCGCACGTCAGCGAGCTGCTGCTGCAGGAGCCCGCCGAGAAGGCGCTGCACGCCGCCATGGCGCAGGTCGTGCCCGCCGCCAACGCCCAGTTCGACGCGGGCGACTACACCGGCTCGCTGCAGACGCTGGCCGCGCTGCGCGAACCGGTCGATGCGTTCTTCACGGACGTGATGGTGAACGCCGAGCAGGCCGACCTGCGGCTGAACCGCCTGGGCCTGCTGATGTCGCTGCACAGCGCGATGAACCGCGTGGCGCAGCTCGAGCGGCTGGCTGTCTGACCCCGTGCCCCATCCCTCCACCAGGAGCGGTTCCGCCATGAAGCTCGTCATCCTCGACCGCAACGGCACGATCAACGTGCACCGCGAAGATTTCGTCAAGAGCGACATCGAGTGGACGCCGCTGCCCGGTGCGCTCGAGGCCGTGGCACGCCTGAACCATGCGGGCTGGCACGTGGTGGTGGCGTCGAACCAGTCGGGCCTGGGCCGCGGGCTGTTCGACATGGCCTCGCTCAACGCCATGCACGCCAAGATGCACAAGATGCTCGCGGCCGTGGGCGGCAAGGTCGATGCGGTGTTCTATTGCCCGCACAGCCCCGACGAAGGCTGCGACTGCCGCAAGCCCAAGGAAGGGCTGTTCCTTCAGATCGGCGACCGCTTTGGCATCGACCTGAAGGGCGTACCGACGGCGGGCGACAGCCTGCGCGACCTGCAGGCCGGCGCCGCGGCCGGCTGCGAACCGCACCTCCTGCTCACGGGCATGGGCGCGGCCTGCCGCGGGGTTCACCCGCTGCCTCCCGAATATCCGGCGGACACGAGGGTGCATGAAGACCTCGCCGCCTTTGTCGACTTTTTGCTCGCGCGCGAAGCGCGGGCTGCACTGCAGGTGGCTGTCTGATGGCGTTTCTCCGTTCCGTTCTCCACGCCCTGTGGATGCTTGTCACCGTGGTGCCCTGGGGCATCATCATGTGCGTCAGCTCGCTCTGGAAGCGTGGCATTCCGCTGTACTGGATGGCCGAGCAATGGCTCAGCTGGGCCATCGGTGGCGCGCGCGTGCTGCTGGGCATCAAGACCCGCGTGACCGGCATGGAAAACCTGCCGACCGACCAACTCGCCGGCGCGGTGCTGCTGGTGAAGCACCAGTCCACGCTCGAGACTTTCCTCATGCCCACGCTGATGCCGCATCCGCTGGCCTTCGTCTTCAAGAAGGAACTGATCTACGTGCCGTTCTTCGGCTGGGCGATGGCGCGGTTGGACATGATCCACATCGACCGGAGCCAGCGCGCGCAGGCGTTCAACAAGGTGGTGAACCAGGGCCGCAAGCTGCTCGCGCAGGGCATCTGGATCATCATGTTCCCCGAAGGCACGCGCATTCCGCGTGGCCAGAAGGGCACCTACAAGAGCGGCGGCACGCGCCTGGCCTGCGAAACCGGCGTGCCCGTGATCCCGATCGCCGTCACCTCGGCCAAGGTCTGGCCGCGCAAGGCCTTCATCAAGCGCCCCGGCGTGGTCGACGTGTCGATCGGCCCGGCGATCTCGAGCGTGGGCCGCAAGCCCGACGAGCTGATGCGCGAAGTCGAAGCCTGGATCGAGGCCGAGATGCGCCGCCTCGACCCCGAGGCTTACAGCGACACCCCGGCGCAGCCGCAGCAGACGTTGCCGCGCGAAGCGGGCTGACGCGCCACCCTCAGACCCGGGCCCGACATGCGGGGAATGCTGCAGTTCACGATGGACCTCTTCGAGGGGCTGGGGAGCACGCCGGCGCCTGCTGCTGCGCCGCCGCGGCGGCCGCGAAAGAAGGCGCCAGCGCCTGTGCCACCCGCTGCTCCCGCGCCGGTGGTGGCTGTCGCGCCTTCACCTGTCGGACCCGTTGATCCGCGTCCTGCGGTGCCGTTGGCTGACACGCTGACGCTGGCGAATTTCACACATCCGCAGGCCACGCGTGAAGTGGTTCTGGGGTCGGCGCGGGTGGCCTACGAATTCAAACGCGGGCAGCGCAAGACGATCGGATTTCTGGTCGGTGCCGAAGGGTTGTCGGTGCGGGCGCCGCGGTGGGTCACGCTGCGGGATGTCGATGCGGCGGTGCGGGAGAAGGCCGACTGGATCCTGCGCAAGCTGGCGGAGACGCAGCAGCGCAATGCGCGGGTCGAGGCGACGCGGATTGCCTGGGAGGACGGGGCGGAGTTTCCTTTTCTGGGGGAGCCTGTGGTGATTCGACTGGATCCGAAGCACGGGTTTGCCAGTGTGGGAGGGACGCTCGATCCTGCTGTGGAAGGCGGTGGGCCGCGCACTTTGCGGTTGGCTGTGGCGCAGAACGCGGCGCCCTCGCAGATTCGGGATGCGGCGCAGGCCTGGTTGATGCGGCAGGCTCGCAAGCTGTTCATCGAACGGCTGGATCACTTTGCGCCGCTGCTGGGGGTGTCATGGCAGAAGCTGTCGCTCTCCAATGCGGCTACGCGGTGGGGGAGTGCGAGTGCGGATGGGTCGATTCGACTGAACTGGCGGTTGATTCACTTTCGCCTGCCGGTGATCGACTATGTTGTGGCGCATGAGCTGGCGCATCTGCGGGTGATGGATCACTCGCATCGGTTCTGGGAGACCGTTGAAAGCGTGGTGCCTGACTATGGGGTGCTTAGGCAGCAGTTGAAGGATGAGGCTGTGCCTCGGTGGGGCTAGGGGGTTCTTTTGCTTCCCGAGGCCGGGAGTTCCGCCCGGCGGCGGACTCACTTTCTTTTGCTTCGCCAAAAGAAAGTAAGCAAAGAAAAGGCGACCCCACTGTCTGCGTCCCTCCGCTTCGCTGCGGGCAACCTGCGGTGCTCGCGTTTCGCGGGGTCTCGCAGAACTCGCTTCGCTCAAACAGCTGCGAGCCCTGATCCGCGAAACGCTGCGCTCCTCGGCGCAGCCAGAGGGGCTTTGATACCGGGCGGGCCGTCGCTTTGCTCGGCCCGGGAATTTCCAACAGCCGAATCCCGTGCCCGTGCCCGTGCTGGTGCCCGTGCTGGTGCTGGTGCTGGTGCTGGTGCTGGTGCTGGTGCTGGTGCTGGTGCTGGTGCTGGTGCTGGTGTTGGTGTTGGTGTTGGTGCTCGTAGGCACATCTGCACTCGCTCGCGCCTGCGCCTGCGCCCGCGTTCGCGCTCCAACCAACGCCGCTACCAATCCCAGCCGCAGCAGGCGCGCAGCGCCTGCTGCGGCCCACTGGCCGAGCGAAGCGATGGCCCGAGGGGTTCCCCAATCCCTTCTGTATGCGCCGAGGAGCGCAGCGTTTCGCGGATCAGGGCTCGCCCTTGTTTGAGCGAAGCGAGTTTGGGCGAGACCCCGCGAAACGTGAGCACCGCAGGTTGCCCGAAGCGAAGCGGAGGGACGCAGACAGCAGGGTCGCCTTTCTTTTGCCTACGTTTCTTTGGCGAAGCAAAGAAAAGTAGGTCGGCCGCCGGGCCGAGACCCGGCCCCGGAAAGCAACCTCACAACGCAGTCCAAAAACCTAGCGAGCGTGCGTAACCCCACCGTCCACCACCAACGTAGACCCCATCACATAGTCCCCAGCCCGAGAGGCCAGATAGATAGCGGCACCAGCCATGTCCTCAGGCGTACCAATGCGCCCAGCAGGAATCCGTCCTTTGACCTCATCCCCGTGATCCCGCGCATCCTTATTCATATCCGAAGCAAACGCCCCCGGAGCAATCGCACTCACCACGATCCGATCCTGCGCCAACCGCAGCGCCATCCGCCGCGTCAACTGAATCAACCCAGCCTTGCTCGCCGCATACGAATAAGTCTCCTGCGGATTCACAGAAATCCCGTCGATAGAAGCAATGTTGATCACCTTCGACAGATGATCCGTAGCCGCCTTCTTGAGCATCGGCGTCAGCGCCTTCGTCAGGAAGAAGGGCGTCTTCAGGTTCAGGTCGACGACCTTGTCCCATCCACTCTCCGGAAACTCCTCATAAGGCGCCCCCCAGGCAGCCCCCGCGTTGTTGACCAGGATGTCCAGCGACCCTTCATGCTTCGCATAAGCATCGACCAGCGCCTGAGCCCCTTCCACAGTAGACACATCCGCCGGCAGCGACACGCAATGCCCAAAAGCCGACAGCTCCTTCGCCGTCTGGTCGCAAGCCGCCGCCTTGCGCGCCGAGATGTACACGCGCGCGCCTTGCGCCAGGAAGCCTTCGGCAATCATGCGGCCGATGCCGCGCGAGCCGCCGGTGATCAAGGCGCTGCGGCCCTTCAGCGAGAAGAGTTGGGTGGTGTCCATGTGCGTTTGTCTCCTGAGTGGTGGAAGAGAGGAAGTTCAATTCCCGTCAGGAGAAAGCTTAGTCCGCGCCGCGCCCGCGCCGCGTCACCTAGGCGGCAGCAGGAGCAGAAGGCAGCGCCAGCCGGCGCGGGCTCTCGAAGGTGCGCAAGGCGCCGCTCAGCGGGTCGACAAAAGCCAGCGACCGGGCCAGCAGCTGCAGCGGCCTGTCGAAGTCGTCGTTCCCCGCGGGCTGCAGCGTGGGATAGAACGGATCGTTCACGATCGGCAAACCCAGCGCCTGGCAGTGCACCCGCAGCTGGTGCTTGCGGCCGGTGACGGGCGAGAGTTCCAGCAGCGCATGGCCGTCGCGCGCCTCCCGCAGCACGATGCGGGTCTCGGAATTCGGCTCGCCAGGCGCTTCGCGCATCCGCATGAAATGGTCGTCGTCCACCAGTCGGCTGCGGTACACGGCGGGCACCGACGACACGTCCTCGTGCCACGGCACGACGGCTTCGTAATGCTTGTCGATGCGCCGCTCGGGGAACATCGCCTGGTAGGCGCCGCGCGTCTCGCGGCGCACCGAGAACAGCACCAGCCCCGAAGTGTTGCGGTCGATGCGGTGCAGCGGCACGAGGTCGTCCAGGCCGAGCTTGCGCTTCAGGCGCACCAGCAGGCTCTGCTGCACGTACTTGCCGGTGGGCGTGACAGGCACGAAGGGCGGCTTGTCGACCACCACGAGGTCGTCGTCCTGGTGCAGCACCAGCTCTTCGAAAGGGATGGGCGTCTCGGCGTCGAGCGCGCGGTAGTAGTACACGCGCAGCGGCGACTCGTAGCGCCGCGTGGCGGTGATGGGCACGCCGTGCTCGTCGCACACGTCGTTCGCTTCGATGCGCGAGAGCCAGGCCTCGCGCGAGATGGCGGGAAAGCGCTCGACGAGAAAGTCGGCGATGGTGGGCCAGGGACCGCAAGGCAGCGAAACGCAGCTCGGGCTCACGCCATCGCGCGTGGGCATCGGGACGGGGAAGCGGGGGCGCGTCATGGCGCGGCGGCGTCCAGCACCGACAGCACCTCGGCGAACGACGGCCGCGCCGCCACTTCGGGCTGCAGGCAGCGCGCCGCGAGCGTGGTCAAGGGAGAAGAAGCTGCATCGTCGCAGCGCTCCGCCAGCTCTTCGAGCAGGCAGCCGAAGGCGCGCATTTCCACGCCCTGCAGGGCCTTCGCCAGTGCCGGGTCGAGCGCGCCGGTCATCCAGCCCGCGCCGAAATCGCCGAGCCGTCCGCCGTCCTGCGCATGCCAGAGGATGTTGTGGGCATACAGGTCGCCATGCAGCAGACCGCGCGCATGCAGGTGCGCCATGGCCGCGGCGATGTCGCGCGCGATGCGCAGCGCGGTGCCGGTCGTCCAGCGCGCGTCGTCGGCATAGACGTCGCGGGTGCACGAGGCCAGGCTCGGTGGGCCGGCCAGGGTGCGGAACGAGGGCGGCACCAGCGCCATCACTAGGCCTTCGGTGCCGTCGGGGTGGCCGTCGATGCGGCCCTGTGCGGCGATCAATGTCGGGTGCGCGCCGGCCGCGATGCAGGCCGCCATCTCGCTGTGCGGCCAGCCGTCGCTGGTGACGGCGCCCTTGAACAGCTTGACGGCCACGGGCTGTGCGGCGCCATCGGGCGTGGCCAGCATGGCGCGGTGGATCACGCCCGAGGCGCCTTCGCCGAGCTTCGGGCCGAGCGTCAGGTCGCGCCAGTCGACGTGCGGCACGGTGGGCGCGTCGATAGCGGCGTCTTCGGTCGGGGTGTCGAACGGGTTGCCCGCGCAGGCCAGCCAGGCCAGGCGCGGCAGTGTGTGCAGCCAGTCGGGCAGCGCCTCGAAGCGGTTGGCCGACAGGCGCAGCAGCTCGAGCTGGCGGCAGCGGGCCACCGACGGCGGCAGGCCGCGCAGGCGGTTGCCGGCCAGCATCAGCTTCTGCATGCGGGTGCAGTCGCCGAGCGTGTCGGGCAATTCTTCGATGGCGTTGTCGGTCAGGATCAGCCAGCGCAGCGAGGGCGGCAGCGCCTCGGCGGGCACGTGGGCGATGCGGTTGGCCTTGAAGCCCACGATGTCGAGCTGGCGGCACTGGCCGATGGAGGCCGGCAGTTCGGTGAAGCGGTTGTCGGAGCAGAACAGCACGCGCAGCCGGTGCAGCCGGCCAAGGTCGTCGGGCAGCGCGCTGAGCGCATTGCCCGTGAGGTTCAGCGTTTCGAGGGTGTCGGCGAGCGCAAAAATCTCGCGCGGGAACTCGGTGAGTCCGCACGAGAGGTCCAGTCGTCGTGCGCCAGCCAGCCGGCCGGCGCGCAGCTCAGCCAGCGTGTTCGACATTGTCATTCCCAGAGTCTATGCGGCCGCCGCCGGGCCGCCCCAAGGCGAGCCGCGCCTCCCTCTCGGGGGGTGGAGTTACACGCAGCGAAGCGAAGTGAAAAGCCGGGGGGCCTCAGGCTGCGCCGAAGCGGTAGATGCCGTCGGCATCGAGCGTGCGCTTCACCTGCCCCGAGAACCACAGCAGGTGCAGGTGGGCCACGGTCTCGCCCATGGCGAAGGTGATCTGGTGCAGGTCGAGCTCGCGCTTGAACAGGATCGGCAGGCCCTCCGACGCCGTGATCGGGCGCGCGAGGCAGGCTTCGAGCAGCTCGGCCAGGCGGTCGCGGTGGTGCTCCTGCAGCTGGTCGACGCGGCGGTGGATGCCGGTGAAGGGCTTGCCGTGCGAGGGCAGGCCCAGCGTGTCGGCCGGCAGGGCCTTGAACTTGTCGATGCTGTCCAGGAACAGGCGCAGCGAATTGGCCTCGGGCTCGCCCGCGTGCACGCTCACGTTGGTCGAGATGCGCGGCAGCATCATGTCGCCGCCCAGCAGCAGCTTCGGCTCGGCGCAGTACAGCGCGATGTGCTCGGGCGCGTGGCCGTAGCCGCTGATGCAGCGCCAGTCGCGTCCGCCGATGCGGACGATGTCGCCGTCCATCATGCGCACGTAGCGGGCGGGCACGCTGGGCACCATGTTGGTGTAGTAGCTGGTGCGCGCGCGGATCTTGGCGATCGACTCGGGGTTGGTGAGGCCGTGCGAGGCGAAGAAGTCGGCCGCCGCGTCGCCGCCCGCGAGCGTGTCGCCGGCGCTGCACAGCACGCGCGCCACGTGGTAGTCGGTGGCGCTGATCCAGAGCGGCGCGTTCCAGCGCTGGCACAGCCAGTCGGCCAGGCCGATGTGGTCCGGGTGCATGTGGGTCACGATCACGCGCAGGATCGGCAGGCCCTGCAGCTGGGTCTCGAAAATCTGCTCCCACTGCGCGCGGGCCTCGTCGTGCGCAATGCAGCAGTCGACCACCGTCCAGCCCTCGACGCCGTCGATCGTGTCGCGCAGCAGCCAGAGGTTGATGTGGTCCAGCGCAAAGGGCAGCCGCATGCGGATCCAGCGCACGCCGGGCGCGACTTCCAGTGCTTCGCCAGCGGCGGGCAGGGTGTCGCCCAGGGGGTAGTGGAGTTCGCGTTCGAGGAGGTTCATGTATGATTGACGTTTACGTAAACGTCATGGGTTGAGGCATCATTGTAGAGAATGCGCCGCCAACCTGCTGTCGCCCCCACAACCCTTGCCGCCCATGCCCGCGCAGACCTTCACCATCAGCCAGCTCGCCAAGGAGTTCGATCTCACGACGCGCGCCATCCGCTTCTATGAAGACATGGGCCTGCTGTCGCCGGAGCGGGCCGGCCTGCAGCGCGTGTACAGCGCGCGCGACCGGGCGCGGCTCACGCTCACGCTGCGCGCCAAGCGCCTGGGCCTGACGCTGGTCGAGGCGAAAGACATCCTCGACATGTACGACAGCCCGCGTGACACCGTGCCGCAGCTGGAAAAATTCCTGGGCGTGCTCGGCGCCCACCGCGCGCAGCTCGAGGCGCAGCTGGCCGAGCTGCAGGCCAACCTCGCCGAAGTGCGCGAGCACGAGAAAAAAGGCCGCGCCACGCTGACCAGGGCGCAGAAGGCCGCCAAGGCCGTCCAGGACGCCCGAGGTGGCGAAAACACGCCCGACACGACGACTCACTGACAATAGACCACCATGCCCTCCGACAACCTCGACGACCTCTTTGCCCACAACCGTGCCTGGTCCGCCCAGATGGAGCGTGACCGGCCCGGCTTCTTCACCGGCCTTGTCAAGCAGCAGACGCCGCGCTATATGTGGATCGGCTGTTCCGACAGCCGCGTGCCCGCCAACCAGATCACCGGCCTGGAGCCGGGTGAAGTGTTCGTGCACCGCAACGTCGCCAACATCGTGGTGCACTCCGACCTCAACGCACTCTCGGCGATCCAGTTCGCGGTCGAGCACCTGAAGGTCGAGCACATCATGGTGGTCGGCCACTACGGCTGCGCCGGCGTCAAGGCCGCGCTCAGCGGCAAGCGCATCGGCCTGGCCGACAACTGGATCCGCCACATCCAGGACGTGCGCGACCGCCACAGCGTGATGCTCGACAGCCTGCCCGAAGACGTGCGCGTCGACGCGCTGTGCGAGCTCAACGTGGCCGAGCAGGTGGTCAACGTGGCCGTCAGCACCGTCATGGTCGACGCCTGGGCGCGCGGCCAGAAGGTTCGCATCCACGGCTGGACCTTCGGCGTGCACGACGGCCTGCTGCAAGACCTCGGCCTGAGTGTCGAGGGCGACAAGCCGCTCGACGCCATCTACAAGGCCGCCGTGCAGCGCATCCGCTACAAGTGGAGCAAGCCCGCAGGCGCCTCGCCGTCGGCGCAGGCAGGTGCCGACGGCACCGAAGGCACCGAGACCCCGCCAGCCGCCTGAGCGAACCCGCCGCTGCCATCGCCGGTCCTGTCGCCATGTTCCCGCAGCGCCTCGATTCCCCGCTGGCCTACGACATCGCGAAGGCGATGATCGACGGGTTCAACCGGCACTACCGGCTGTTCCGGGCCGAATCGGCGCGCGCCAAGCACCGCTTCGAAACCGCCGACTGGCATGGCCAGCAGCGGGCGCAGCGCGAGCGCATCGAGTTCTACGACCTGCGCGTGAACGAGGCCGTGGCCCGGCTCGAAAAAGAGTTCAAGGCCGGCGACCAGCCCATGGAGGTCTGGCACCAGGTCAAGCTGCACTTCATCGGCCTCTTGGTGAACCATCACCAGCCCGAGCTGGCCGAGAGTTTCTTCAACTCGGTCACCACGAAGATCCTGCACCGGGCCTACTTCCAGAACGACTTCATCTTCGTGCGCCCGGCCATCAGCACCGAGTACATCGAGCCGCGCGGCGCACCCACCTACCGGCCGTACTACCCTTCGCAGGCGACGCTACCCGACATCATCGAGCAGATGCTCGACGACTTCGCGCTGCAGGGCAGCTACGCCAACAAGCGACGCGACGCCGAGCGCGTGGCGCACGTCATCCTGAACCGCTTCCACCAGGTCAAGCTGCGCGCCAATTTCCAGCTGCAGGTGCTGTCGGGCCTGTTCTACCGGAACAAGGGCGCCTACGTGGTCGGCAAGATCATGAACGGCTTCACCGAGATCCCGTTCTCGCTGCCCATCCTGCACGACACCCACGGCAAGTTCTACATCGACGCGGCGCTGTTCGGCGAAGACGACCTGCAGATGCTGTTCAGCTTTGCGCGCGCCTACTTCATGGTCGACATGGAAGTGCCCTCGGCCTGGGTGCAGTTTTTGCGCTCGCTCATGCCGCGCAAGCCGCGCGCCGAAATCTACAACGCGCTCGGCCTGGCCAAGCAGGGCAAGACGCTGTTCTACCGCGACTTCCTGTCGCACCTGAACTACTCGAGCGACCGCTTTCGCATCGCGCCCGGCATCAAGGGCATGGTCATGCTGGTGTTCGACCTGCCCTCGTTCCCCTTCGTGTTCAAGGTCATCAAGGACTTCTACCCGCCGCAGAAGGACACCACGCGCGAGCAGATCAAGGGCAAATACATGCTCGTGAAGCAGCACGACCGCGTGGGCCGCATGGCCGACACGCTCGAGTACAGCAACGTGGGCTTTCCGCTCGACCGCTTCGAGCCCGAGCTCATCGAAGAGATCCGCAAGTTCGCGCCCAGCCAGCTCGAGATCGGCGACCGCGACGGCAACGGGGAGATGGAGGTCGTGCTCAAGCACGTCTACATCGAGCGCCGCATGATTCCGTTGAACATCTACCTGCAGGAAGCCTTCGATACGCTGGCCCACCCCGAGAGCCCGGCCCAGGCCCGGCGCGCCAAGGACCAGCTGGAGCATGCGGTCATCGAGTACGGCAACGCCATCAAGGACATGGTGGCCGCCAACATCTTCCCCGGCGACATGCTGTGGAAGAACTTCGGCGTCACGCGCGGCGGCAAGGTCGTGTTCTACGACTACGACGAAATCGAATACGTCACCGACTGCAAGTTCCGCAAGGTGCCCACGCCGCGCAACGAAGAAGACGAGATGAGCGGCGAGGTCTGGTATTCGGTCGGCCCGAAGGACGTGTTCCCCGAGACCTTCGAGCCCTTTCTGCTGGGCAACAAGGACGTGCGCGCCGCCTTCATGGCGCACCACGCCGACCTGCTCGATGCCGCCTTCTGGCAGCACCACAAGGAACGCATCCAGGCTGGCCAGATGCTCGATGTGTTCCCGTACGAAGAGTCGCAACGCTTCCAGCACGAAGGCCATGCGACGCATTTCTGACCGCCCGTTTCCCGATTCCGTTTTCGTTTTGTCTTTGATTTCACTTTCACATTCCTGAAGGAGACCCCCATGTCCGAATCCATCGTCATCGTCGGCGCCGCCCGCACCCCCATGGGTGGCTTCCAGGGCGACTTCTCGTCCCTCTCCGCGCACGACCTGGGCGGCGCGGCCATCAAGGCGGCCGTCGAGCGCGCCGGCATCGCGCCCGAGAGCGTGGGTGAAGTGCTGTTCGGCAACTGCCTCATGGCCGGCCAGGGCCAGGCCCCGGCGCGCCAGGCGGCCTACAAGGGCGGCCTGCCCGACAGCGCGGGCGCCGTCACGCTCAGCAAGATGTGCGGCTCGGCCATGAAGGCCGCGATGCTCGCGCACGACCTGTTGCTGGCCGGCACGCACGACGTCATCGTGGCAGGCGGCATGGAAAGCATGACCAACGCGCCCTACCTCATGCTCAAGGGCCGCGGCGGCTACCGCATGGGCCACGACAAGATCTATGACCACATGATGCTCGACGGCCTCGAAGACGCCTACCAGCCGGGCCGCTCCATGGGCACCTTCGGCGAAGACTGCGCTGCCAAGTACAACTTCACGCGCGAGCAGCAGGACGCCTTCGCCATCGCCAGCGTGCAGCGCGCCAAGGCCGCGACCGAATCGGGCGCCTTCAAGGACGAGATCACGCCCGTCACCGTGAAGGGCCGCGGCGGCGACACCGTCATCTCCATCGACGAAGGCCCGGGCAAGGTCAAGCTCGACAAGATCCCCACGCTCAAGCCCGCGTTCAAGAAAGAAAACGGCACCATCACCGCCGCCTCGAGCTCGTCGATCAACGACGGCGCCGCCGCGCTGGTCATGATGACCGAGTCGCATGCGAAGAAGATCGGCGCCAAGCCGCTGGCGCGCATCGTCGGCCACGCCACGCACGCGCAGCAGCCCGAGTGGTTCTCCACCGCGCCGGTCGGCGCCGTGCAGAAGCTCTTCGCCAAGACCGGCTGGAGCGTGAAAGACGTCGACCTGTGGGAAGTGAACGAGGCCTTCGCCGTCGTGCCCATGGCCCTCATGCACGAGCTCGACGTGTCGCACGACATCGTCAACGTGAACGGCGGCGCCTGCGCGCTGGGCCATCCCATCGGCGCCAGTGGCGCGCGCATCATGGTCACGCTGCTGCACGCGCTGAAGGCGCGCGGCAAGAAGCGCGGCGTCGCCACGCTGTGCATCGGCGGCGGCGAAGGCACCGCCGTCGCGCTCGAATTGCTATAACGCCAGGAGCCGCCGGCGCCCGGGAGAGGGCGCCGGCCGGTTTCCACCCCGGACAGTTCAAACAAAACCATGCGTAGAGCAGGAGATTTCATGCGCCCATCCATTCACCGTACCGCCGTTGCCGCCGTGCTCGCTACCGCCTTCGTGGCAGGTGGCGCCTGGGCCCAGAAGCGCGACAACGTGCTGTTCCAGGCCGCCACCGACGAGCAGCCGGCGGTGATCAAGACGCTCGAGAAGCTCGTCAACATCGAGACCGGCACCGGTGACGCCGAAGGCATGGCCGCCGCTGGCGCGTACCTCGAAGGCGAGCTCAAGAACCTCGGCTTCACCGTCACGCGCAGCAAGTCGGTCGGCCTCGTGGTCGGCGACAACATCGTCGGCAAGCTCAAGGGCCGCGGCGGCAAGAACCTGCTGCTCATGTCGCACATGGACACCGTGTACACCAAGGGCACGCTCGCCAAGGCGCCGTTCCGCATCGAAGGCGACAAGGCCTACGGCCCCGGCATCGCCGACGACAAGGGCGGCAACGCCGTCATCCTGCACACCCTCAAGCTGCTCAAGGACTACGGCGTGCGCGACTACGGCACCATCACCGTGCTGTTCAACACCGACGAAGAAAAAGGCTCCTTCGGCTCGCGCGACCTGATCCAGGAAGAAGCCAAGCTGGCCGACTACGTGCTCTCGTTCGAGCCAACCAGCGCCGGCGACGAAAAGATGTCGCTCGGCACCTCGGGCATCGCCTACGTGCAGGTCAACATCACCGGCAAGGCCTCGCACGCGGGCGCCGCACCCGAGCTGGGCGTGAACGCGCTGGTCGAGGCCTCCGACCTCGTGCTGCGCACCATGAGCATCGACGACAAGTCGAAGAACCTGCGCTTCAACTGGACCATTGCCAAGGCCGGCAACGTGTCGAACATCATCCCGGCCAGCGCCACGCTGAACGCCGACGTGCGCTACGCACGCAACGAGGACTTCGACGCCGCCATGAAGACCCTCGAAGAGAAGGCACAGCAGAAGAAGCTGCCCGAGGCCGACGTCAAGGTGCTCGTCACGCGCGGCCGTCCGGCCTTCAACGCGGGCGAGGGCGGCAAGAAGCTGGTCGACAAGGCCGTGGGCTTCTACAAGGAAGCCGGCGGCAGCGTGGGTGTCGAAGAGCGCACCGGCGGCGGCACCGACGCAGCCTACGCGGCACTCTCGGGCAAGCCCGTGATCGAAAGCCTGGGCCTGCCCGGCTTCGGCTATCACAGCGACAAGGCCGAGTACGTCGACATCAGCGCCATTCCGCGCCGCCTGTACATGGCCGCGCGTCTCATCATGGACCTGGGCGCTGGCAAGTAAGCCTCGCACCCACCGACAAGAAAGAACTGGAGACAACGCCATGCTGCTTAGCGCAGACCAGGAAGCCATCCGCGACGCCGTGCGCGATTTTTCGCAAGCCGAGTTGTGGCCCAACGCCCCCAAATGGGACCGCGACCACAGCTTCCCGAAGGAAGTGCACCAGGGCCTCGCCGCACTGGGCGCCTACGGCATCTGCGTGCCCGAGGAGCATGGTGGCGCGGGCCTCGACTACCTCACGCTCGCACTCGTGCTCGAAGAGATTGCGGCCGGCGACGGCGGCACCAGCACCGCCATCAGCGTGACCAACTGCCCCGTCAACGCCATCCTCATGCGCTACGGCAACGCGCAGCAGAAGAAGAAATGGCTCGAGCCGCTGGCCCAGGGCCAGATGCTCGGCGCCTTCTGCCTCACCGAACCGCAGGCCGGCAGCGACGCCTCGAGCCTGCGCACCACCGCGCGCAAGGACGGCGACGGCTACGTGATCGACGGCGTCAAGCAGTTCATCACCAGCGGCAAGAACGGCCAGGTCGCCATCGTCATCGCCGTGACCGACAAGGGCGCCGGCAAGCGCGGCATGAGCGCGTTCATCGTGCCCACCGACGCGCCCGGCTACAACGTCGCGCGTTTGGAAGACAAGCTCGGCCAGCACAGCAGCGACACCGCGCAGATCAACTTCGACAGCTGCCGCATCCCGGCCGAGAACCTCATCGGCGCCGAAGGCGAGGGCTACAAGATCGCGCTCGGCGCACTCGAAGGCGGGCGCATCGGCATCGCCGCGCAAAGCGTGGGCATGGCCCGCAGCGCCTTCGACGTGGCCGTGGCCTACGCCAAGGAGCGCCAGGCCTTCGGCGGCGCCATCTTCGACCAGCAGGCCGTCGGCTTTCGCCTGGCCGACTGCGCCACGCAGATCGAAGCCGCGCGCCAGCTCATCTGGCACGCCGCCAGCCTGCGCGACGCCGGCCGGCCCTGCCTGAAAGAAGCCGCCATGGCCAAGCTCTTCGCCAGCGAAATGGCCGAGCGCGTGTGCAGCGCCGCCATCCAGACCCTGGGCGGCTACGGCTACGTGAACGACTTCCCGCTGGAGCGCATCTACCGCGACGTGCGCGTGTGCCAGATCTACGAAGGCACGTCGGACATCCAGAAGCTGCTGATTCAACGCGCGCTGGCGTGATTGCTTGATCACGTGAGCCGACGCCGCGGCCGACCCTGGGGCTCGATCGCCGCGGCACTCGCGCTCGTGGCGCTGGCCGCCTGGAGCGTCGTCATCGAGCCGCGCTGGGTGGCCGCGCGCGTCGAGCCCTTGGGCTCGGCGCAGTGGCAACCCCCGGCCGGTCTGAAGGTCGCCGTGGCCAGCGACTGGCACCTCAGCACGCGCTCGCTGTGGCGCGTGACCAGCGCCACAGCGCCGCGGCCATCGTCGACCAGATCAACGCGGCGCAGCCCGACGTGATCCTGCTGCCCGGCGACTTTTTAGCGGGCTCCGGCGACGACGAAGACTTTTCCATCGAAGCCATGGCCGCCGTGCTCGGCCGCCTGAAGGCGCCGCAGGGCGTGTACGCGGTGCTCGGCAACCACGACTGGTGGCACGACGGCGAACGCACCGCCAAGGCCTTGTCCGCCCAGGGCATCCGCGTGCTTGAGAACGCCTCGGCGCGCCTGCCCGGGCACGACCTCTGGGTGGTCGGCATCGGCGACGACTCCACAGGCCATTCGCAGCCCGACAAGGCCCTGGCCGGCGTGCCACCCGGCGCCGCCACGCTGGTCATGATGCACGACCCCTTCAGCTTCGCCGGCATGCCGCGCACGCAGGGGCTCGTGGTGGCGGGGCACACGCATGGCGGGCAGATCAGCGTGCCGGGCTACGGCGCACTCGTGGTGCCTGGGCGCGCGCCGCGTGAATGGGCCTATGGCTGGATCGCGCACAAGGACAACAAGCGCATGTACGTGACCAGCGGGCTTGGCGTGAGCATCTTGCCGGTGCGGTTCAACATGCGGCCTGAGTGGGTGATGTTTCGGTAGGGTGGTGCGTACCGGTCGCCGGCGCTTGACGGGCGTCGTGGTGGCCGCGAACATTGCCATCGCCTCGTGATGAGCGAGGTCGGGATTGGCGTCCCGCTGACATCCTGCGTAGCAATCCTTGGAGGCCTATGGCCAATGCTTCAAACGCAGTCACCGACGCCGATTGTTCCTGCGCGTCTTCTCGTTCCGCCGCTCAGTTCAAACCCTTCGAATGGGTGCAAGGCGAACGGCTCCCTCCTTCACTGCAAAGCCACGCGGCGTTTCTCAACGAGGCGCGCGATGTGGTGCAGGGCGCGCAGACGCTGGTTCAGTTGCTCGAATGGGATGAGGACCGGCGCGACGCCGCTTCTTCTGATGCAGACGCCGCGCCGCTTTTCGATGCATGCCAGCGCAGTTCGCTGCAACGGTTTCTTGCGGTCTCGCTGGGGCTGCTTCATGCGCGGATTGAAGCGCAGTGCGAGGCGGTGGACGAGTAGGAGCACTTCGCTGGGGCTTGCGTCCTGCGCAACTCTGGGCATCAAAACAACGGTTGCCGAACTGGCATGAGCCGAGCGATCGGAACTATCGTGAGCATAACTTTTCCCTCGTAAGATTTGGACTACAAAACAAGCGAGGAGAGAATTTGATGAGTGGAGTTAAAAGTCTTATATCGGTCATGCTCGGTGTGGCCGTGATGCTTGCCGCATGCGGCGGAGGGGGAGGCGGGGGAGGCGGCGGCGGGGGCCTGCCTTTGCTGCCAGTGGCACCTCCGCCCTCAAGCGGGGGTAATCCACCAGCGCCACCTCCTGCTCCACCTGTCTCTCCGCCCGCTCCGGAGGCGCCCACTGCCGCCGCGTGCACCAACGAAGCAGATTTCCGTGAGGGAACCGTTCTGGAAGCGGAGTTCAATCGGAACCTGATCCTCGAGCCAGCGCTGGGTGCCGACAAGGTTTACTACAAGCTCGAGGGACGTCAGCCATTCGCTGGTGTGACGCCAATCGCCATCACGTCCAAATCAGATGGACTCATCGTTGAGCGGGTTGCGTTCAGCGATACCGAGTTCACGGACTTGGTCGATGGAAACGTCGTGTATTACGGCCGCCGCTTCACCTACAGCGACTCTTCCGGCTCCAGGACCGACACCATCGTTTACGACCCACCCCTCACGCGTCCCTTGAACATGAAGAAGGACGAGGTGGTCACTCGGAAATACCGGATGAAGGCGGTTTCCGTTTTCACGCCGAAAGGTGGTGTACCCGCTGCGCCAGACCCCGAGCAGATCTACGATCTGACGACAGAATTTACCTACGGTGGAAGGCATACGCTCTCGACGTTGCTCGGCACCTACGAGACCTGCATGCTTTACGAAAATACGAAGGCTACGACGCCGGGCAAGTCTTACGATCGGCGGCTCAAGTTCGAGATTCCAGCGGAAGGCCCACTTCGCGGCCAAGCAGTAGGCAGGCAATCCCTGAGCGGCTTCTCATGGCAGGATTACCCGGTCAAGATGACGTACACCCCAAAGTAGCAGACAGGGAGCGCCGCACGAGCGCTTGAGGGAGTCTCAAAGCTAAAGGCCCCTTTCGGGCCGAAAGCGCCCCCTCGGCAGCCCCTCACCCAATGCTATGCTGCCGTAGCACCTCAGCTTCATCGCCAGTGATCCACCCGAACACTTTCGCGCTGGCGCCTTCAAGCCGCACCAGATAGACATTGGTGAAGTCGATCACCTTCTGCGCGCCATCGACCTTGTAGATCGCTCGCCATTCCACGCGGGCGAATCCGTGGAGTTCGTCGATCGCCGAGACGTCGAGCTTGCGCACGCTCATCCGTTGCACGCCAGTCTCGCGGTAGTGCTTGAAACCCTGCGCGGACACTTTCCTGAGTTCGTCGTCGTTCTTGCTGATGAAAGGCCACTCATGGCTGGTTGCAGACAGACAAGCCTATTGCGCGTGGACCCTAAATCCCAAGTAGAGAAAAAACGCCACAACCGCCCCGACGATGGCAAGCCCAATCGACCACGGAATGTCCATGTCACTGCGCTCGCGGCGCGAGACGCCATCCATACGGGTCAGCATCGTGCGTCGCTGGTCCGGCGTGTTGATGAGGAGCTTGACGACGCCTGCAATGCCGCAAAGAGCAACAGCGCCCCCGATGATCATCCATCCCCAGACTTCCATATTGAACGTGATGGGAAATGCACCATCGGCGGCTGCGACAAAGGGTTCGCGCCCCCGTCGCGTGACAACGATTTGTCCGGCGCGCCATGCGCTGAATCCGTGCAGAAAGGCGAAGACGCCCAAGGAGAGGGTCGCAGCGAGCAGGAAGAACAGCTTGAGGAATCGCAAAAGCATGCTTTGGTGTTCAGCTTGAAAGAACGAAACGCCAGACGACTGTAGCGACACAAGCCATTGGCGCAAGAGGCCCTGGCGCCTTTGGCCCCGGCAGGTCTTCGCAAAGCGGGCATGCCCGAAGCCCCCCACACCCCACCTTCAACCCCCGCCGCGCCAAGTGTTCCAATAGAGCCCTTCATGAGCGCCACCGACCCCACTCCCGGCCCCTGCCCCTGCGGCCGCACCGACCGTCGCGACAAGCCCATTGGCTACGCCCTGTGCTGTGGGCGCTACCTCGACGATTTCGAGAACACGCCGGCGCCCGACGCCGAATCGCTGATGCGTTCGCGCTACTCGGCCTTCGTGCTGGCGCGTGCCGACTACCTGCTCGCCACCTGGCACGCATCGAAGCGACCGGCCTCGGTCGAGTTCGAGCCGGGCGTCAAATGGCTGGGGCTGGACATCCGCTCGCGCTCGGTGCTCGATGCCGACCACGCCGAGGTCGAGTTCGTCGCCCGCCAGCGCGGCGCGACAGGCGTGGCGTTCCGCCTGCACGAGCGCAGCCGCTTCGTGCGCGAGGACGAGCGCTGGTTCTACGTCGACGGCGACCTGCACCAGCCCCCGGGTTGACGGCGGCGGGCTTCGGCCCGCACAATCGGCCCCGCTCCGGGGTGCACGCATGTGGCGTGCTGAGATGGCAAAGCTGCCGACCCGCGAACTTGATCCGGGTCATACCGGCGTAAGAAGAGCTGCACTCCCTGACTTCGGTCCGTCACTCCCTTTTTCGGTGACGGGCCTCCCGAGGTCCATCGAGCGATTGCGGAGCACCCTTTCCCTCAACAAGGAGTGCCCCCGATGAATGCCACCGACAAATTCACCTCGCTGCTGTCGCTGACGCGCGAACCCTTTCCCGCCTCGCACAAGTGCGTCATTCCGGGCAGCCGGCCCGACCTGTGCGTACCCGTGCGCGACGTGGCGCTGACCAACGGCGAAACCGTCTCCCTGTACGACACCTCGGGCCCCTACACCGACCCGAAGGTCGAGATCGACGTGCGCCGCGGCCTGCCCGACGTGCGCAGCGCCTGGGTCATCGAGCGCGGCGACACCGAAAGCTACGAAGGCCGCACGCACCACGCGCTGGACGACGGCGCCAAGAACGAAGACCGCGACGCGCAGCGCCTGGCCGAGCTGCGCGCCGGTGCCTCGGCACTGCAGCGCACGCCGCGCCGCGCCAAGTCGGGCGCCAACGTCACGCAGATGCACTACGCGCGCCGCGGCATCGTCACGCCCGAGATGGAATACGTGGCCCTGCGCGAGAACGGCAAGCGCGAGTGGATGGCCGAGTACCTGGCCAACGAGGAGCGCGCCAAGCGCGTGGCGGGCAACCCGATGGGCGCGAGCATTCCGCGCATCATCACGCCCGAGTTCGTGCGCGACGAGGTGGCCCGTGGCCGCGCGATCATTCCCGCGAACATCAACCACCCCGAGGTCGAGCCGATGGCCATCGGGCGCAACTTCAAGGTGAAGATCAACGCCAACATCGGCAACTCGGCCGTCACCTCGAGCATCGAGGAAGAGGTCGAGAAGCTGGTGTGGGCCATCCGCTGGGGCGCCGACAACGTCATGGACCTGTCGACCGGCAAGAACATCCACACCACGCGCGACTGGATCGTGCGCAACTCGCCGGTGCCCATCGGCACGGTGCCGATCTACCAGGCGCTCGAAAAGGTGGGCGGCGTGGCCGAAGACCTGACCTGGGAGATCTACCGCGACACGCTCATCGAGCAGGCGGAGCAGGGCGTTGATTACTTCACCATCCACGCGGGCCTGCGCCTGCCGTTCATCCACCTCACGGCCGACCGCATGACGGGCATCGTGTCGCGCGGCGGCTCGATCATGGCCAAGTGGTGCATCGCGCACCACAAGGAGAGCTTCCTCTACACGCACTTCGAGGACATCTGCGACATCATGAAGGCCTACGACGTGAGCTTCTCGCTCGGCGACGGCCTGCGCCCCGGCTCGGGTGCCGATGCGAACGACGAGGCGCAGTTTGCCGAGCTGCGCACGCTGGGCGAGCTCACGCAGATCGCCTGGAAGCACGACGTGCAGACCATGATCGAAGGCCCGGGCCACGTGCCGATGCACATGATCCAGGCCAACATGGACGAGCAGATCAAGCACTGCCACGAAGCGCCGTTCTACACGCTCGGCCCGCTGACCATCGACATCGCGCCGGGCTACGACCACATCTCCAGCGCCATCGGCGCCGCCATGATCGGTTGGGCCGGCACGGCGATGCTCTGCTACGTGACGCCCAAGGAGCACCTGGGCCTGCCCGACCGCGACGACGTGAAGCAGGGGATCATTGCCTACAAGATCGCCGCGCACGCGGCCGACGTGGCCAAGGGCCACCCGGGTGCGCGCTCGCGCGACGACGCGCTGAGCAAGGCACGCTTCGAGTTCCGCTGGCAAGACCAGTTCAACCTGGGCCTGGACCCCGACACGGCGCGCGAATTCCACGACGAGACGCTGCCGAAGGACTCGAGCAAGGTGGCGCACTTCTGCTCGATGTGCGGCCCCAAGTTCTGTTCGATGAAGATCACGCAGGAAGTGCGCGAATACGCGGCCAAGAAAGGCGTGGCCGAGGCGGCTGCCATGGCCGAGGGCATGGAAGAGAAGTCGAAAGAATTCATGGCCGGCGGCGGCGAGATCTACATCCCGATCCGTCCCGTCGCCTGAGATAGCCTGAGTCTCCCCGTGCGGAAAGGGGGCGTTGCTACCATGGGGCCAGACCCCTGAACTCCAGCCTCGCAATGACCCCTTTCCCCTTTTCCGCCGTTCTCTTCGATTGCGACGGCGTGCTCGTCGATTCCGAACCCATCACCAACCGCGTGCTTGCCGACATGCTCGGCGAGCTCGGCTGGCAGCTCACGGCCGAGGAATCGATGAACATCTTCACCGGCAAGGCCGTGAAGGACGAGACGGCGCTCATCGAGGCCAAGACGGGTTTCAAGATTACCGACGACTGGCTGCGCGGCTTCCGCGCCCGCCGCAACGAGGCGCTGGACCGCGACCTCGTCGCCATTCCCCATGCGCCCGCCGCCATCCGCGAGATCCATGCGCGGCTCAAGGGCCGCATCGCCTGCGCCTCGGGCGCCGACCGCCACAAGGTCGAGCTGCAGCTGGCCAAGGTCGGCCTGCTCGACTGCTTCGAGGGCCGCATCTTCAGCGGCCACGAGATGCCGCGTTCCAAGCCGCATCCCGACGTGTACCTGGCCGCGGCGGAAGCGCTGGGTGTCGACCCGAAGCGCTGCGCGGTGGTCGAAGACACGGTCACCGGCGCAATGGCCGGCGTGGCCGCCGGTGCCACGGTGTTCGGCTACAGCACGGGCGAATCGGGCCACAGCGGCCCGGGCGCGCTGCGCGCCGCGGGTGCCGTGGCCGTGTTCAGCGACATGACCGGGCTGCCCGCATTGCTGGCCGGCTACGGCCTGCAGGCGGCCTGAGTTTCTGGTGCAATGACGCCCGTCAGCGTGTGGCGCGCCCGTCGCCTGCACGCGCTCCTTCCCACGAATTCGCAAGGACCCTGCCCATGACCTCCGAGTACCAGACCGAGCAACCCGACCGCAGCGAGATCGACGCGCTCCAGGGCCCGGCCGTGGTGGAGTTCGGCACCAACTGGTGCGGCATCTGCAAGGCCGCGCAGCCGAACATTGCCGAGGCTTTTGCCCAGTACCCGAACGTGCGCCGCATCAAGGTGGAAGACGGCAGCGGCCGCCCGCTGGGGCGTTCGTTCAACGTGCGGCTGTGGCCCACGCTGGTGTTCCTGCGCGACGGGCAACAGGTCGCGAAGCTGGTGCGGCCGGAAGACAGCCAGTCGATCGCCGAGGCATTGGCGTTGATCGATTCGCCGGCCTGAGTTCCGTTATTCAGGGCGACGCTCCCGCCGACGGGGAGCCTTGCTCCGCGAATGTCCCCCGGGGCTTCGCCCCTCCTCCTTGATTTCGCTGCGCAAGGCACCCCATCGACGTGAGCGTTGGGCAGTGCAGCTGTTGATCGGCCAGCACCACGACCGCGCCCATCGTGCACAGGACACTGGGTGCTTCCCGCAGCGAAATCAAGGAGGAGGGCGAAGCCCGGGGGACATTCGCGGAGGGAAGTACCCGGTGGCCTGTGCACGCGCCCTGAACCAGCGCCCTACAACCCCAGCTGCCGAAAATCCCGAGGCGCGTGCCCCGTCCACTGCAGGAACGCACGCGAAAAGCTCTTCTCGTTGCGAAACCCCACCGCCAGCGCCACCTGCTTGATCGGCCGCGTGGTCCGGCGCAGCTGTTCCACCGCGAGCTCGTGCCGCACCTCGTTCTTCAGCACCTGCAGCGAGGTGCCCTCTTCATGCAGCTGCCGGTGCAGCGTGCGCCCCGACACATTCAGCAGCCCCGCCAGCGCTTCCGCCGTGGTGGCCTCGCCGGCGCGCGCGCGCAGCAGTTCGCGCACGCGCTGGCCCAGCAGGCGGTCGCGGCGGTACTGCAGCACCGTGAGCGGCAGGGCGCGCTTGAGCATGGTGCGCAGCGCGCGCTCGTCGCGCAGCAGCGGCAGCGCGAGGTAGCGCTCGTCGAAGCTGATGCTGGCCTGCGGCGCGTCGAAGTGCACGTCGGGCGTGAACATCAGCGGGTAGGCGTCGCGGTGCGGCGGCGCCGCGAACGGAAAGGTGGCCTGGCGCAGCGAGATGCGCGAGTCGATCGCCCAGCACACGTAGCCGTGCATGAAGCGCAGGCTCGTCACCAGGCAGAACTCGCGGAACGCCGGGTCGAGCGGGCGGTTCTCGGTGATGCGCAGCGTGGCCACGCCGCCGGTCACGTCCAGCGCGAGCGTGATGTCCTCGGTCAGCAGGCGGTGGTGGCGGCACCAGCGTTTCATGGCCACGCCCAGGTCGGGCGAGGTGAGCGAGGCGCGGCACAGCATGCCGTAGCTGCCCCAGGGCAGGCGGCGCGAGAACCAGCCCAGCGCCTCGTCGTCCAGCTCCTGCATCGCGTGGCCCGACAGCGCCTCGAACTGCGCGGCCGTCACCCGGGCGCCCGGGCGGGCCAGCTCGCGCGGCGCGATCTGTGCCGCCTGCAGGGCCTGCGCCGGGTCCTTGCCGTAGCGGGCATACCCTTGCACGATGGCTCGCACGAAGGCCATCGGCGTGACGGCGCGGGCGGGTCGCAGGAAGGCGGGGGACGACGTGGTGGAGGGCATCGGTCGTGGCGCAATTTGCAACCATTGTGGCGCCAATTGCGGCGCCACGAGGCGTAAGCTGCGTTTTTTCAAGCGCCATCCGCGCGGGCAGCCCTGCGCGCCGACCCCTTCAGAGGAGACAAGACTCATGCACGATTTCGGCCTCAACTTCGACCTGGGCGACGACATCGACGCGCTGCGCAGCGCGATCCAGGACTTCGCCGCCAACGAAATCGCGCCCCGCGCCGCCGAGATCGACCGCGACAACCTGTTCCCGCACGACCTGTGGCAAAAGCTCGGCGAGCTGGGCCTGCACGGCATGACGGTGAAGGAGGAATTCGGCGGCACCGAGCTGGGCTACCTGGCCCACATCGTGGCCATGGAAGAAGTCTCGCGCGCCTCGGCCTCGGTGGGCCTGTCGTACGGCGCGCACTCCAACCTGTGCGTGAACCAGATCCACCGCAACGGCAGCGACGCGCAGAAGAAGAAATACCTGCCCAAGCTGGTGAGCGGCGAGCACGTCGGCGCGCTGGCCATGAGCGAGCCCAACGCCGGCTCCGACGTGGTGAGCATGAAGCTCAAGGCCGACAAAAAGGACGGCTACTACGTGCTCAACGGCGGCAAGATGTGGATCACCAACGGCGGCGACGCCGACACGCTGGTCATCTACGCCAAGACCGAACCCGAGATGGGCGCGCGCGGCATGACGGCCTTCATCGTCGAAAAGAATTTCAAAGGTTTTTCGGCAGGCACCAAGCTCGACAAGCTCGGCATGCGCGGCTCCAACACCTTCCCGCTGTTCTTCGACAACTGCGAAGTGCCCGAAGAGAACGTGCTCGGCGGCGAAGGCATGGGCGCCAAGGTGCTGATGAGCGGCCTGGACTACGAGCGCGCCGTGCTCTCGGGCGGCCCGCTGGGCATCATGGCCGCCTGCATGGACGCCGTGATTCCCTACATCCACGAGCGCCAGCAGTTCGGCCAGAGCATCGGCGAGTTCCAGCTGATGCAGGGCAAGATCGCTGACATGTACTCGACCTGGCAGGCCACCCGCGCCTACGTGTACGCCGTGGGCAAGGCCTGCGACCGCAACGACCATGCGCGCACCTTCCGCAAGGACGCGGCGGGCGCCATCCTGTACTCGGCCGAGAAGGCAACCTGGATGGCCGGCGAGGCGATCCAGACGCTGGGCGGCGTGGGCTACACCAAGGACTTCCCGGTCGAGCGGCTGTGGCGCGACGCCAAGCTGTACGAGATCGGCGCGGGCACGAGCGAAGTGCGCCGCATGCTCATCGGCCGCGAGCTGTTCTCAGAAACGGCATAAGTCGCCGCACACCCTCACCCCACCCTCTCCCCGCAGGGAGAGGGCGCCAGACAAGGAGACAAGACGATGCCACTGACGCAGAGCCTGGCCCAAGGCGCCACGGACGTCCCCCTCATCGAGCAAGCCATCGGCGACTTCTTCGACGACATGGTCGAGAAGCAGCCTGAACGCGAAGCCCTCGTCAGCCGCCACGAAGGCCAGCGCTTCACCTACCGCGAACTGCAGACCGCGTCGAACAAGCTGGCCAGCGCACTGCTGGGCCTGGGGCTCGTGCCCGGCGACCGCGTGGGCATCTGGTCGCACAACAACGTGCCGTGGGTGCTGATGCAGATCGCGACCGCCAAGGTCGGCCTGATCCTCGTGAACATCAACCCCGCCTACCGCACCTCCGAGCTCGAGTACGCGCTCAACAAGGTCGGCTGCAAGGCGCTGGTGACGATGGCGCAGTTCAAGACCAGCGACTACCTGGGCATGCTGCGCGAGCTGGGCCCGGCCAAGCTGCCGCTGCTGCAGCACACCTTCTGGATCGACAAGCCCGGCCAGGGCGACGAGCAGCCCGGCATGCGCCGCTTCAGCGAGCTGCTGGCCGGCGGCGATGCGGCCGACGCGCGCGTGGCCGCCACGCAGAAGACGCTGAAGGCCACCGACCCGATCAACATCCAGTTCACCAGCGGCACCACGGGCTTCCCCAAGGGCGCAACGCTCACGCACCGCAACATCCTGAACAACGGCTTCTTCATCGGCGAATGCATGAAGCTCACGCCGGCCGACCGCCTGTGCATCCCGGTGCCGCTGTACCACTGCTTCGGCATGGTGCTGGGCAACCTGGCCTGCCTCACGCACGGCTCGGCCATCGTGTACCCGAACGACGGGTTCGATCCGCTCACCGTGCTCGAGACGGTGCAGGCCGAGAAGTGCACGGGCCTGCACGGCGTGCCCACGATGTTCATCGCCGAGCTGGACCATCCGCGCTTCAAGGAGTTCGATCTGTCGACCTTGCGCACCGGCATCATGGCCGGCTCGCCGTGCCCCATCGAAGTGATGAAGCGCGTGGTCAACGAGATGCACCTGGGCGAGATCACCATCGCCTACGGCATGACCGAGACCAGCCCCGTGAGCTGCCAGAGCAGCACCGACACGCCGCTGGACCGCCGCGTGTCCACGGTAGGCACCGTGCAGCCGCACCTCGAGGTGAAGATCATCGACCCCGAGACCGGCGCGATCATGCCGCCGGGCCAGTCGGGCGAGCTGTGCACGCGCGGCTACTCGGTGATGCACGGCTACTGGGAAGACGAGCCCAAGACGCGCGAGGCCATCGACGCCGAGCGCTGGATGCACACCGGCGACCTCGCCACGATGGATGCCGAGGGCTACGTGAACATCGTCGGGCGCATCAAGGACCTGGTGATCCGCGGCGGCGAGAACATCTACCCGCGCGAGATCGAAGAATTTTTGTACCGCCACCCGAAGGTGCAGGACGTGCAGGTGGTCGGCCTGCCCGACAAGAAGTACGGCGAAGAGCTGTGCGCCTGGATCATCGTCAAGCCCGGCCAGAGCGCCACCGACGCCGAGATCCGCGACTTCTGCAAGGGCCAGATCGCGCACTACAAGGTGCCCAAGTACATCCAGTTCGTCTCCGAGTTCCCGATGACGGTGACCGGCAAGATCCAGAAATTCAAGATCCGCGACGCCATGACCGAGCAGCTCGGTCTCAGCCAAGAAAAGACAGCATGAGCAAACTCGAAACCAAACTCAACGCACGGTCGGCCGACTTCCAGGCCAATGCGGCCGCGATGCGCGCGCTGGTCGACGACCTGCAGCAGCAGTTCGCGAAGGTGGAGCAGGGCGGCGGCGAGGCCGCGCGCGCCAAGCACACGGCGCGCGGCAAGCTGCTGCCGCGCGACCGCGTGGCCGAGCTGCTCGACCCGGGCACGCCCTTCCTCGAGATCGCGCCGCTGGCCGCGCATGCGATGTACCTCGATGCCAAGGGGGCCGAGTCGGCGCCCGGCGCCGGCATCATCGCGGGCATCGGCCGCGTGAACGGCGTGGACTGCATGATCGTGTGCAACGACGCCACGGTGAAGGGCGGCACCTACTACCCGATGACGGTCAAGAAGCACCTGCGCGCGCAGGAGATCGCCGAGCAGAACCGCCTGCCCTGCATCTACCTCGTGGACTCGGGCGGCGCCAACCTGCCGAACCAGGACGAGGTGTTTCCCGACCGCGATCACTTCGGCCGCATCTTCTACAACCAGGCCAACATGAGCGCCCAGGGCATTCCGCAGATCGCGGTGGTCATGGGCTCGTGCACGGCCGGCGGCGCGTACGTGCCGGCGATGAGCGACGAATCGATCATCGTGAAGAACCAGGGCACCATCTTCCTGGGCGGCCCGCCGCTCGTGAAGGCAGCCACCGGCGAGGTCGTGTCGGCCGAAGACCTGGGCGGCGGCGACGTGCACACGCGCCTGTCGGGCGTGGTCGACCACCTGGCGCAGAACGACCTGCACGCGCTGGCGCTGGCGCGCTCGGCAGTGGCCAACCTCAACGCGAAGGCCGCCGACACGCCGCAAGGCGCCGCGGTGCGCGCACCCGACTTCCCGCGCGAAGAGCTGTACGGCGTGATCCCCACCGACACGCGCAAGCCCTTCGACGTGCGCGAGATCATTGCGCGCATCGTCGACGGCAGCGAGTTCCACGAGTTCAAGGCACGCTTCGGCGCCACGCTGGTCTGCGGCTTCGCCGAGATCGAGGGCATGCCCGTGGGCATCATCGCGAACAACGGCATCCTGTTCAGCGAGTCGGCACAGAAGGGCGCGCACTTCATCGAGCTGTGCTGCCAGCGCAAGATCCCGTTGGTGTTCCTGCAGAACATCACCGGCTTCATGGTGGGCCGCAAGTACGAGAACGAAGGCATCGCGCGCCACGGCGCCAAGATGGTGACGGCCGTGGCCACCGCCAACGTGCCGAAGTTCACGATCATCATCGGCGGCAGCTTCGGCGCCGGCAACTACGGCATGTGCGGCCGTGCGTACAGCCCGCGCTTCCTCTGGATGTGGCCCAACGCGCGCATCAGCGTCATGGGCGGCGAGCAGGCCGCGAGCGTGCTGGCCACGGTGAAGCGCGACGGCATCGAACTGAAGGGCGGCAGCTGGAGCGCCGACGAGGAAGAAGCCTTCAAGGCACCGATCCGCCAGCAGTACGAAGACCAGGGCCACCCCTACTACGCCACCGCGCGCCTGTGGGACGACGGCATCATCGACCCGGCCGACACGCGCCGCGTGCTGGCACTGGGCCTGGCCGCATCGCGCAACGCGCCGATCCCCGAGCCCAAGTTCGGCATCTTCCGCATGTGACCAGGGGCACCGCATGAGCAGCACCTTCACCAAGCTGAACCTCGCCATCGACGGCGCGGTCGCCCGCATCTGGCTCGACCAGCCCGACGCGCGCAACGCCTTCGACGACGTCGTGATCGCCGAGCTGACGCAGGCTTTCCTCGAAGCCGGCGGCGCGCCGCAGGTCAAGGCCGTCGTGCTCGGCGCGAACGGCCCGGCCTTCTGCGCGGGCGCCAACCTCAACTGGATGCGCCGCATGGCCGACTACACGCGGGGCGAGAACCTCGCCGACGCGGGCAAGCTGGCCGACATGCTGCGCACCATCGCCGAGTGCCCCAAGCCCACCATCGCGCGCGTGCAGGGCGACGTGTACGCGGGCGGCATGGGGCTCGTGGCCGCGTGCGACATGGCCGTGAGCGTCGACACCGCGTGGTACTGCCTGAGCGAAGTGAAGATCGGCCTCGTGCCCGCGACCATCAGCCCGTATGTGCTGCGCGCCATGGGCCCGCGCGCCTCGCAGCGCTACTTCCTCACGGCCGAGCGCTTCACCGCCGCCGAGGCGCACCGCATCGGCTTCGTGCATGAAGTGGTGGCCGCCGACGCGCTCGATGCCAAGGTCGACGAGCTGCTGAAGGCGCTCACCGGCGCCAGCCCCGCCGCCGTGCGCGCCTGCAAGCAGCTGATCGCCGACGTGGCCGGCCGCGAGATCGACAGCGCGCTCATCGCCAAGACGGTCGAAGGCATCGCCGACATCCGCGCCAGCGACGAAGGCCGCGAGGGCGTGCAGGCCTTCCTGCAGAAGCGCAAGCCGAGCTGGCTGGCCGGCTGACCCACCGCCGCACGCCATGAACACGCTCGACATGCCGCAACTGCTCGCACTGGCCGCCGCCATCGGCTGGGCCAGCGGCGTGCGCCTGTACCTCGTCGTGCTGCTGACCGGCCTGGTCGGCTACTTCGGCTGGGTGCCGCTGCCCGCGGGGCTGCAGATGCTCGCGCATCCGATCGTGCTGGCGGTCAGCGGCTTCATGGTGTTCGTCGAGTTCTTCGCCGACAAGATCCCGGGCCTGGACTCGCTGTGGGACGTGGTGCACACCGCCATCCGCATCCCCGCCGGCGCGGCGCTCGCGGCCAGCGTGTTCGGTGCCGACCACGGCGCCATGGCCGTCGTCGCGGCGCTGCTGGGTGGCGGCTTCGCGGCCACGGCGCATGCGGCCAAGGCCACCACGCGCGCGGCCATCAACACCTCGCCCGAGCCGTTCTCGAACGTGGGTGCATCGCTGGTCGAAGACTCGATGGTGCCGGCCGGGCTGTGGCTCGCGGTGGCGCATCCGCTGGTCTTTCTGGTGCTGTTCGTCTTCGTGCTCGTGCTCAGCGTGTGGCTCATCCGCAAGAGCTGGCGTTTCTTGCGCGCGCTGTTCAGCCGCGTGGCACGCATCTTCAGTGGCCGGCCCGATCCGGGCGTCACGTCCGCCTTTCAACTGAAAAAGAATCCTCCGGGAGACACTCCGAATGTTTAAGAAGATCCTCATCGCCAACCGTGGCGAGATCGCCTGCCGCGTGGCCGCAACCGCTCGTCGCATGGCGGTTCGCACCGTCGCCGTGTACTCCGATGCCGATGCGCACGCCAACCATGTGCGCGCCTGCGACGAGTCGGTGTACCTCGGCGGCAGCGCCCCGAAGGACAGCTACCTGCGCTGGGAAAAGATCCTCGAGGCCGCCAAGGCCACGGGCGCCGAAGCCGTGCACCCGGGCTACGGCTTCCTCAGCGAGAACGAAGAGTTCGCACAGGCCTGCGCCGACGCCGGCCTGGCCTTCATCGGCCCGCCGCCCTCGGCGATCAAGGCCATGGGCCTGAAGGCCGAGTCGAAGCAGCTGATGGAAAAGGCCGGCGTGCCGCTGGTGCCCGGCTACCACGGCGCCGACCAGGACCCGGCGCTGCTGCAGCGCGAAGCCGACCGCATCGGCTACCCGGTGCTCATCAAGGCCAGCGCCGGCGGCGGTGGCAAGGGCATGCGCGCGGTCGACAAGGCCGCCGACTTCGAGGCCGCGCTGGCCTCGTGCAAGCGCGAAGCCATCAACAGCTTCGGCGACGACGCGGTGCTGATCGAGAAGTACGTGCAGCGCCCGCGCCACATCGAGATCCAGGTGTTCGGCGACACGCAGGGCAACTACGTCTACCTGTTCGAGCGCGACTGCTCGGTGCAGCGGCGCCACCAGAAGGTGCTGGAAGAAGCGCCCGCGCCCGGCATGACCGAGGCGATGCGCAAGCAGATGGGCGATGCGGCCGTGGCTGCCGCGCGCGCCGTGAACTACGTCGGCGCAGGTACTGTCGAGTTCATCGTCGAGCAGCGCGAAGGCGGCGAGATGAACTTCTTCTTCATGGAGATGAACACGCGCCTGCAGGTGGAGCATCCGGTCACGGAAGCCATCACGGGCCTCGACCTCGTCGAATGGCAATTGCGCGTGGCCTCGGGCGAGCCGCTGCCCGCCAAGCAATCGGAACTGCAGATCCACGGCCACGCCATCGAGGCGCGCATCTGCGCCGAGAACCCCGACAACAACTTCCTGCCCGCCACCGGCACCTTGCGCGTGTACCGCAAGCCGCAGGCGACCGCTTTCCAGCGCAGCCGCGTGCGCATCGACGACGGCGTGCGCGAGGGCGGCGAGATCTCGCCCTTCTACGACTCGATGATCGCCAAGCTCATCGTGCACGGCAGCACGCGCGCCGAGGCGCTGGCCCGGCTCGACGCCGCGCTGGCGCAGGTGCAGATCGTGGGCGTGTCGACCAACGTGCAGTTCTTGCGCGGCATCCTGGCGACCGAGTCGTTCTCGAAGGCCAACCTCGACACCGCGCTCATCGAGCGCGAGCGCGCCGTGCTGTTCGACCGCGAGCCGCTGGGCCTGCCGCTGGCCGCCGCCGCTGCCATCACGCGCACGCTGGTCACCGAGTGGCCGACGCAGCTGCCCGACCCCTTCGAACGCCGCGACGGCTGGCGCGCACACGGCGAGTACAAGCGCCGCTTCGACTTCGAGTTCCGTGGCACCGAGCACAGCGCACTGCTGACCTACCGCCGCGACGGCGGCCTGCACCTCGAAGTGGGCGGTGTCGAAGGCCCGCTCACCATCGGGCGTTTTCCCACGGGCGAGTTCGAGCTCGAGTTCGCCGGCACGCGCCAGACCCTCGACGTGCACCTGGACGGCGCCACCGCCCATGTGTTCGCGGCGAAGGGCGCCACGCGCCTCACGGCCATCGACCGCCTCGCCCACGCGGGCGACACCCACGCCGAAGGCGGCCGCCTCACGGCGCCGATGCCCGGCAAGGTCGTGTCCTTCGCGGTCAAGGCCGGCGACAAGGTCAGCCGCGGCCAGCCGCTGGCCGTGATGGAAGCCATGAAGATGGAGCACACCATCGCCGCGCCGGCCGACGGCACGGTGGAGGAACTGATGTTCGCGCCGGGCGAGCAGGTGGCGGAAGGCGACGAATTGTTGCGAATGGCGGCTGCGGCGGCTTAACCCCGTTCGGGCCGTTCGCCCGTATCAGCGGTGGTAGTCATTCTTTTCAAGGAGTCCTGATGATCCGCCGCACCCTTTCCATGTCGACACCCCGCGCCGCCGTGCGCCACCGCGCAGGCGCTGTCCTGCTGGCCCTGGCGGCCGCCCTGTCGCTGGCCGGCTGCGACCGCCAGCGCAGTGCCGAGTCGGCCGCGCCGGCCTCCGCGTCCATGCCGGCGCCGCCGATGGGCTATGGCGGTGCCATGAAAGCACAGCGGGCGAGCGCACCGCAGGCCGAGATCGTCGCGTCGCAGTCCGACGAGGCGCGGGGCGGCAGTGGCGAGACCGCGCTGCAGCGCTTCCTGGCCGTGCGCCAGGACCTGAATGTCGAAGTCCCGGCTGAACAGCTGGCCGACGCCTGGGGCAAGGTGCGCGACCTGTGCGGCACGCTGAAGTGCGAGCTGCTGTCGTCCTCGCTGCTGCGCGAGACGCCGCAGCAGCCGGGCAACGCCCTGCTCGAGATGCGCGTGGAACCCGCCGACGTCGACAAGCTGCTCGGCGGCCTGGCCGGCGTGGCGAACGTGGTCTCGCACACCACCACCAGCGAGGACAAGACCTCCGAGGTGATCGACGTCGAGGCCCGCATCAAGAACCGCACCGAGTTCCGCGACAGCCTGCGCGTGATGCTGCGCGACACCGTCACCAAGCGCACCATGGCCGACCTGCTGGCGATCCAGCGCACGCTGTCGGACACGCAGGCCGAACTCGACGCCATCGCCACCCAGCGCAAGGTGCTGGCGCAGCAGACCAGCAAGCAGCACATCCAGATCCAGTTCACGCCCAAGCGCGCGCTGGTCAGCGGCAGCGACGGCTACAGCCCGATGGCGCATGCGCTGCGCAACGCCGGCGACGTGCTGGCCGAAAGCGTGGGCGCGCTCATCACCTTCGTGGCCGCGGCGCTGCCGTGGTTGCTGCTGGTGGTGCTGCCCGTGGGGTGGCTGGTGCGGGTGCTGTGGCGTCGCCGCCGCGCCAAGTCGGCGTGAGACACTGCGCGCCGGCCGCGCCCGACACAGCGCGGCCGCACGACAAGAAGGAGGGGCCGCATGGTGGGTCGATTTCGGAAGTTTCTTGCGGGACTGGGCCTGGGGAAGGCGCAGGACGATGGGGCGGTGCCTGCCTCTGTGCCGGCTGCGCCTGAACCGGCGCCACCGCCCGCAGCGCCCCCTGCACTGCGCTACACCTTCGACGTCAAACTTGCCCAGCCCATGGAACGGTTGATTGCCGCCCCGTGGGCCTCGGCGCCCCCGACGCCCTCGAAGCCTCCACCACGGAACCCGCCCGCGCCACCCGTCGAGGCACCTCCGCCGCAGTTCGACGCGACACCGGACCTGCCGGAACCCTTCGGTTACAAGGTCTGCTGGTTTGCCGTGCGAGCCTCGGACCCCGCACAGGTGCTCGATGCCCTCGGGTGGGCGTCCGAAGGGCCGGCCAACTGGCACACCGGCATCGCGGCGGCCTACCGCCGGACGTCTGGCGGACAGGCCTCCTGGGTGTTCGCATCACCGCCCGTCGAGGGCTGGGTGCTTCTCGTGGGAGACGGCCTGCCGTATCCCGCCGTGTACCCGGAGGACCGCCTCGAAGGCATCGGGCAGGCCTTCGACGTGATCTTCACGCGCCTGAAGGACCATTTCGGCGAAGCGCAGTTCTTCGGCAGCCACCGTGTCGCCGACTTCGTCACCTGGGCGCGCGCACGGCGCGGCGAGCCCGGGCGGCAGTTCTGCTATGCAGGCAGCAGCGGCGAGGTGTATGCGAACGTGGGCGCACAGAGCGCCGAGGAAGCCGCACTGGGCTTTGCCGTGCTCAGCGGACTGTCGCCGGTCGATGCGCGCGATCGGCTCTCGGACCTGCTCGAGGATGAATTCGCACGGGAGGCAGCGCTGGTCGCCTCAGGCATGTCGCACCGCGACGCCGACCGCCAGGTCCGTCCGACTGGCCGCAGCGTCATGCCCGGCGAAGAGGACGTCACGGCGCTTGCTGATGCGTGGAGTGTCGACCCGACGCGGCTCGACGAAGCGGACCGGGGTTACTTGCCGGGCGTGGGGTTGATGGCGCGTGTTCCGACGGACCTGGGGCAAGCGCCCGTCAGCCCACCACCACTTCGCTGATCTGCATCACCGGCGCGATGTCGGTGTAGTTCTTCACGTCGCCCATGATCTCCTTCACGTGCGGGCCGAAGGCCTTCTGGAAGGACTCGACCGATTCGGCGAACACGTGGCACATGCCGACATACGTGGGCGGCGTGCCCGGTGCGCCGCCGCCCAGGCCCTTGTCGATGGTGTACGAGAGGCAGGCGTCGCCCATGCGGGCCTTGAGCATGGGCATGTGCTGGTCGCGGTAGTAGTCGTGGTCGAACCGCGCGCCGGGGGTGTGGGGGTACATCACGCTGACTTTGATCATGGAAGGTGTCTCCTGGGTGGCTGAATGCGGTCGAGCATAGGAGATGGCGCGCGACGCAACAAGCCGGTGCCTTCTAAGATGGCGTCCATGCGAATCTCCGTCTACCTCACCGACAACCGTCCCGATCCCTGGATCGATGGCCTGAAGGCCGAACTCCCCGAAGCCACCATCGAAGCCTGGACGCCCGGCGCGCCGCAGGCCGACCACGGCGTGGTGTGGGCGCCGCCCCAGCAGTTCCTCGACGAGCAGCCCGACCTGCGCGGCCTGTTCAACATCGGCGCGGGCGTCGATGCGCTGCTCAAGCTCAGGGTGCCCGCGCACACGCGCATCGTGCGGCTCGACGATGCGGGCATGTCGGTGCAGATGGCCGAGTACGTGTGCCACACGCTCATTCGCCACTTCCGCGAATTCGACGTGTACGAAGCGGATGCGCGCGAGGGCAAGTGGAGCTACCGCAAGCCGAAGCTGCGGCGCGACTTCCCGGTCGGCATCATGGGCCTGGGCGTGCTCGGCGAGCGCGTGGCCAAGGCGGTGGCGCAGTTCGAATTTCCGGTGCTCGGCTGGAGCCGTTCGCCCAAGGCGCTCGACGGCGTGCAGGTGTTCAGCGGCGAGGCGCAGTTCGACGAGTTCCTGGCGTCCACGCGCGTGCTGGTCAACCTGCTGCCGCTGACCGAAGCCACGCGCGGCATCCTGAACCGCACCACGCTGGGCAAGCTCAAGCCCGAGGGCTACCTCATCAGCATCGCGCGCGGCGGCCACCTGGTCGAAGACGACCTGATCCCGATGCTCGACGCCGGCCAGCTCGCGGGCGCCACGCTCGACGTGTTCCAGGTCGAGCCGCTGCCGGCCGACCATGCCTTCTGGCGGCATCCGAAGATCACCGTGACGCCGCACGGCTCGGCGCGCACGCTGCGCGAGGAGTCCATCGCCCAGATCGCCGGGAAGATCCGCGCGATGGAGCAGGGCCTGCCGATCGCCGGCATCGTCGATCCCGTCCGCGGCTACTGACGGCCCTGCGCCGACGACGACGGTCCGGCTGACATGCGGCCGGCGGGGGAAAACCCCGACGCTTTTGTTTTTCACATACGAGAAAATTTCTTCATGGTTGTGAAAACAGCGTTCCGCGTGATCGAGATCGTCGAGCTCTTTGCCCGGGAGAAGCAGCCGCTGGCCCTGTCCGAGATGGCGCGGCTGCTCGACATGCCGGTGTCCAGCTGTCTGGGCCTGATCCGCACGCTCGAAGAGCAGGGCTACATGTACGAGACCGGCCGCCGCCAGGGCTACTACCCCACGGGCCGGCTGCTGGCCATGGCGCAGGTCATCGCCGCGCACGACCCGGTGCTCGACCGGGTGAAGGCCACGCTCGAGGAACTGCGCGACGCTGCCTGCGAAACGGTGGTGTTCGGCAAGTTTCGTGATGCGGAAAACGTCGTCTATCTTGACGTGCTGAGCGCACCGCAGCGCATCCGCTACACGGCCGAGTCGGGCGAAACGCGCCCCGCGTACGCCAACTCGCTGGGCCGCGCGCTGCTGTCCACGCTCGCGCCCGAAGCGCGCCGCAAGCTGCTCGAGGGCATGACGCTCGCGCCGCTCACCGACGCCACGCTCACCACCGCCGATGCCATCGAGGCCGAGCTGCAGCGCGGCGCCGCGCGCGGCTGGTACGGCAACCTCGGCGAAAGCATTCCCGACCTGATCGGCCTGGCCTGGCCGCTGCGCATCGGCGGCGAGGCCTACGCGATCTCGGTGGCCGGCCCGCGCTACCGCATGGAAGCGCGCATCGACGACATCGCCGCGATGCTTCGCTCGGCCTGCCTCGCGATCGAACCCAAGACAGAAAGTCCCCGATGACCGCAACTGCTGCGCGCTACTTCGTCCGCGAGGACGAGATCACCGGCTACCACCCGGCCAACCACACCGGCACGCTGAACAAGCGGCTCATTGGCCCCGAGACCGTGGGCGCCAAGCAGCTCGAGGTGCTGGTGGGCCACATCCAGAAGGGCAAGGGCGCGCTGCCGCATGCGCACCCGGGCATCGAGCAGGTCTGCTACATGCTCGAAGGCCGCGCGGTCGCCGAGGTGGGCGGCCAGCGGCAGGAGCTGCACCCTGGCGACAGCTGCTTTTTTCCGGCCGACGCGATGCACACCTTCACGGTGGTGAGCGACGAGCCGGTGCGCGTGCTGGTGATCTACAGCCCGCCGTACGAGGAATCGCCGGAGCGCGTGATCCGGCCCTGAACGACAACCCCCGGAGACACAACCATGCAGACGAAGAACGCGACAGAAACAGTCGCGGTGGAAAGCCGCCGCCGTTTCATTTCCATCGGCGCTGCGGCAGGCCTCGTGGGCGCCGCGCCCTGGGCCTTCGCGCAGGACGGCGGCTATCCGAAGCAGCCGATCAAGCTCATCGTGCCTTTCGCGGCCGGCAGCGGCACCGACGCGGTGGCGCGCATCACCGCGCAGATGCTGGGCGAGGCGCTCAAGGCCTCGGTGATCGTCGACAACCGGGCCGGCGCCAGCGGCGTGATCGCGGCCGAGCTGGTGGCCAAGGCGCCGCCCGACGGCTACACGCTCTTCATGACGACCAACACCACGCACTCGGCCAACCCGAGCCTGATGAAGTCGCTGCCCTACGACCCGGTGAAAGACTTCGCGCCCGTCAGCCGCATGGGCAACCTGCCGTTCATGCTGGTGGTGAACAACGACCTGCCCGTGAAGAGCGTGGCCGAGCTGCTGGCCTGGGGCCGCGCGCATCCCGGCAAGCTGACCTACGCCAGCGGCAACAGCACCGGCATCGTGAGCGGCGCCACGCTGTCGCGCATGAGCGGCATCCCGATGCTGCACGTGCCCTACAAGAGCACGCCGCCGGCCATCGCCGACCTCATCGGCGGACAGGTGTCGATGATGGTGGTCGACCTCGCCGCGGGGCTCGCCACGGTCAAGGCCGGCAAGATGCGCGCCATTGCGGTCACCACGCAGGAGCGCACCAAGCTCTTTCCCGAACTGCCGCCGCTGGCCGACACGCCCGAGCTCAAGGGCTTCGACATCACCTCGTGGAACGGCGTGTTCGCGCCGGCCGGCACGCCGCGCGATGTCGTGCTCAAGCTCAACAAGGCGCTGTCGGAGATGGCGAACGGCGCTGCCTTCCGCGAGCGCGTGACGAAGCTGGGCTTCGATGCGTTCGGCAGCACGCCGGAAGAACTCGGGGCCTTCACCGTGTCCGAGCTGGCGAAGTGGAAGAAGCTGATCCAGGCCGCGGGCATTCAACCGGAATGAGCGACGCGACCGGACCCCTCGAAGGCATCCGCATCCTCGACCTCACGGCCGTGGTGATGGGCCCGTACGCCACGCAGACGCTTGGCGACCTCGGCGCCGACGTCATCAAGGTCGAGCCGCCGTCGGGCGACAACCTGCGCGCCGTCGGCCCGATGCGCCATGCGGGCATGGGCGCGATGGCGATGCACCTGAACCGCAACAAGCGCTCCATCGTGCTCGACCTCAAGCAGCCCGAAGGCCGCGAGGCCTGCCTGCGGCTCGCGGCGGGCTGCGATGCGCTCATCTACAACACGCGCCCGCAGGCGATGGCACGGCTGGGGCTCGGCTACGAGGCCGTGGCCGCGGTCAATCCGAAGATCGTGTACCTCGGCGCCTTCGGCTACGGCGAAGAAGGCCCCTACGCCGGCAAGCCCGCGTACGACGACCTGATCCAGGGCGCGGCCGGCGTCGCCTCGCTCTTCGCGCAGCAAAGCGGCGGCGCGCCGCGCTACGCGCCCGTCACGCTGGCCGACCGCGCCGTGGGCCTGCAGGCCGCCATCGCGCTGCTCGCCGCCGTGCTCAGCTCGCAGCGCACCGGCAAAGGCCAGGCGGTGGAAGTGCCGATGTTCGAGGCGCTCTCTCAGTTCGTGATGGGCGACCACCTCGGCGGCCACAGCTTCGAGCCGCCGCTCGGGCCCACCGGCTACGCGCGCCTGCTCGCGGAGCACCGCAAGCCCTACGCCACGGCCGATGGTTACCTCGGCGTGCTCATCTACAACGACAAGCACTGGCAGGCCTTCTTCGACGTGATCGGCCGGCCCGAGCTGCGCAGCTCGCCGATGTTCGGCACGCACACGGCGCGCGCCGCGAACATCGGCGCGGTCTACGCATTCGTCGCCGAGGTGATGGCCACGCGCGGCAGCGACGAATGGATGGCGCTGCTCGAAGCCGCCGACATCCCCGTCGCGCGCCTGCACACCACCGAGAGCCTGCTCGACGACCCGCACCTGCGCGCCGTCGATTTCTTCCCCGAGTTCGACCACCCGAGCGAAGGCCGCATCCGCACGCTCGCGCCTGTCGGCCGCTATAGCGCCACGCCCGCGGCCATCCGCCGGCCTGCGCCGCGCATCGGCGAGCAGAGCGTCGAGTTGCTGCGTGAAGCGGGCTACGCGGACGACGCCATCGACCGCCTGCTCGCGCGCGGCGTCACGCTGCAGCCGGACCCCATGAAAGACAACAGCGAATGAATTTCTCCCTGAACGAAGACCAGCGCTCGCTCGTCGCGGCCATCGAGCGCCTGTGCGAAGACTTCCCCATTGACTACTGGCGCGACCACGACGACCGCGCCGTGTTCCCGCACGAATTCCATCGCGCCGTCGCCGAGAGCGGCTGGCTCGGCATCGCCATGCCCGAGGCGCAGGGCGGCGCGGGGCTGGGCATCACCGAGGCGGCGCTGATGATGCGTGCCATCAGCGCGTCGGGCGCGGGCATGTCGGGCGCGTCGTCGGTGCACATGAACATCTTCGGCCTCAACCCGGTGGTGGTGTTCGGCACGGAGGAACAGCGCCAGCGCTTCCTGCCGCCGCTGATCGCAGGCACCGAGAAAGCCTGCTTCGCCGTGACCGAGCCCGACGCGGGGCTCGACACCACAAGCCTCAAGACGCAGGCGGTGCGCCAGCCGAACGGCAGCTATGTGCTGCACGGCCGCAAGATCTGGATCTCGACCGCGCAGGTGGCCGACCGCATGCTGATCCTCACGCGCACCACGCCGCTCGATCAGGTGAAGAAGCCCACGCAAGGCCTCACGCTGTTCTACACGGCGCTGGACCGAAGCAAGGTCGAGGTGCGCGAGATCCACAAGCTGGGCCGCGCGGCGGTCGACTCCAACATGCTCTTCATCGACGGCCTCGAGGTGCCCGAAGAAGACCGCATCGGCGAGGAAGGCCGGGGCTTCGAATACATCCTGCACGGCCTGAACCCCGAGCGCATCCTGATCGCGGCGGAAGCCATCGGCATCGGCCGCGCCGCGCTGCGCATCGCTTCGCAGTACGCGCAGGAGCGTGTCGTCTTCGGCCGGCCCATCGGCCAGAACCAGGGCGTGGCGCATCCGCTCGCGCGCGCCTGGGCCAACCTGGAGGCGGCCGACCTGATGATGCTCAAGGCCGCCACGCTGTACGACGCGGGCGAGCCCTGCGGCATCGAGGCCAACGCCGCCAAGTACCTCGCGGCCGAGGCGGCGCACGACGCCTGCCAGAACGCCGTGCTCACACTGGGTGGCATGGGCTACGCGAAGGAATACCATGTCGAGCGCCTGCTGCGCGAGAGCTACATCCCGCGCATCGCGCCGGTCAGCCCGCAGATGATCCTGAACTTCATCGCCGAAAAAGCACTGGGGCTGCCGAAGTCGTACTGACCCACTTTCCATGAACGCTCACGCCACCATCACCCGCCATCTCGTCGTCCACGGCCTCGTGCAGGGCGTGGGCTACCGCTGGTCGATGGTGCAGGCCGCGCAGCGGCTCGGCGTGCGCGGCTGGGTGCGCAACCGGCGCGACGGCAAGGTCGAAGCGCTCGTGGCCGGCGAGGCCGATGCGGTCGAGGCGCTGGTGCACTGGGCGCGCCAGGGGCCGGCCGGTGCGCGCGTGGCGGCGGTCGATGTGAGCGAGGCCGAAGCCGCGAGCAATCTGCCCGACGGCTTCGCGCAGCGCGAAACCGTCTAGCGGCTGTTTTCCTGCGGGGCCGACCGGTTGGCACCATTTGCAACCCCACAGGCGCGCATTGCTACCTTCCGCGACTTGTGTACCAAGCAGCGCGCGGCCATGTGTCGGACAATCGAAGCCGGTTTTTCATCACCCTCCCGCGACAGCGACACCAGAGACATCCCATGAAACTCCCCACCCAGGTCAAGCTCGTCGACGTCGGTCCGCGCGACGGCCTCCAGAACGAAAAGCAACCCGTCTCCGCCGAGGTCAAGATCGGCCTCGTGCACCGCCTGCAGGACGCCGGCCTGAAAGAGATCGAGGTCACCAGCTTCGTCTCGCCCAAGTGGGTGCCGCAGATGGCCGACAACGCCGAAGTGATGCACGGCATCGTGCGCAAGCCGGGCGTTCTCTACTCGGTGCTCACGCCCAACATGAAGGGTTTCGAGGCCGCCATCGCCGCGCCGCGCGAAGAGTGGCCCGACGAGATCGTGGTGTTCGGCGCCGCGAGCGAGGCCTTCAGCCAGAAGAACATCAACTGCTCGATCGCCGAGAGCATCGAGCGCTTCGCGCCCGTGGTCGAGGCGGCGCGCGCCAAGGGCATCGCCGTGCGCGGCGCCATGTCGTGCACCGTGGGCTGCCCCTACGAAGGCGGGATCGATCCGTCCAAGGTCGGCTACCTCGCGCAACTGATGAAGGGCATCGGCGTGCAGCGCGTGGACGTGGCCGACACCATCGGCGTGGGCACGCCGCGCAAGGTGCAGGCGGCCATGGAGGCCACGCTGGCGCACTTCGATGTCGACGCCATCTCCGGCCACTTCCACGACACCTACGGGCAGGCGCTGGTCAACACGCTGGCGGCGCTCGAGCTGGGTGTGTGGAACTTCCAGTCGTCCTCGGCCGGCCTGGGTGGCTGCCCCTACGCCAAGGGCGCGACGGGCAACGTCGCGACCGAGGACGTGGTCTACATGCTGCACGGCATGGGCATCGCCACCGGCATCGACCTGGACAAGCTCATCGACGCGGGCGTGTACATCAGCGAAGCGCTGGGCCGCGAACCGAACTCGCGTGCCTCGAAGGCCATCCGCACCAAGCGCGCGGGCTGAGCCTTTTTTCTTTTTCTCAGCGCCCGAAGGCGCGCAGCCCGAGCAGCACCACCACCGCCGCGGCCAGCAGCACGGTGGTGCACTGCCAGAACAGCACCGGGCGGCGCTCGATCAGCGGCGGCATCCGCGCACTCCAGAACTCCGGGCCCGGCGCGCGCAGGTCGTGCGCGAACTCCGACACCGCCTGCTGCCGCTTCGCGGCCTGCGGGTGCAGCGCCTTCTGCAGCACGGCATCGACCCACGCGGGCAGCTCGGGCCGCAGGTGGCGCACCGGCACATAGCGCAGGCGCCCCACATCGGCTTGCGTGCGGATGCGCGACACCTGCAGGCCGTAGGGCAGCTGGCCGCACAGCATCTGGTAGACGATCGCGGCCAGCGAGAACAGGTCGGAGCGCGCACTGCCGCCGTGGCCGGTGAAGTACTCGGGCGCGGTGTACTGCAGCGTGCCTTCGATGGCGAGCGCGCGCGCCTCGCCGCTGCCGTCGGCCAGGCCGGCCACGTGGGTCGCGGCCAGGTCGATGATCTTCACGGTGCCGGCGCGGTCGATCATCACGTTCTCGGGGCGCAGGTCCTGGTGCAGCATCTCCTTGCCGTGCAGCGCCTGCAGCCCGCGCGCCAACTGCGCGACGATGCCGCGCACGCTGTCCAGGTCGGGCCGGGGGTGGTCGACCATCCATTGCGCGAGCGTGTGGCCGTCGACGTACTCCATGGCCACGTACAGGTGCGCGCGCGGGCGCTCGACGGCGCTGGCCTTGAGCACGTGCGGGCTGTCGATGCGCCGCGCCACCCACTCCTCGAGCACGAAGCGGTCGAGGTAGCCGGGGTCGTCGCGCAGGTCGACCGACGGCAGCTTCAGCACGACCGGCTGGCCGGTGGCGTCGTCGGTGGCCAGGTAGACGTGGCTGCGCGCGCTCATGTGCAGCTCGCGCACGAGGCTGAAGCCTTCGAAGCGGGCCCGCGGCGCCAGCGCCGGCGGCATCGCCAGGCCTTCGCGCTGCAGCTGCGCGGGCGGCGCGGCGGCGTCGGGCAGTTCGTCGATGCGCAGCAGCTGCACCGTGATGTCGTCGGTGCTGCCCCGGGTGCGCGCGGTTTCCGCGAGCCAGCGCGCTGCTTCGTCGAAGTCGTCGGCATGCAGCGCCAGCGCCTCGTGCACGGCGGCGGCGTCCAGGTGCGTGTAGGCGCCATCGGTGGCCAGCAGGTAGACCTCGCCCACCTCGGCTTGCCAGCAGCGGTGGTCGATCTCCACATGGGCGCCCGCGCCCAGCGCGCGCCCGAGGTACGACTCGACCGACGACACGCGCACGCGGTGGTCCTCGGTGAGCTGTTCGAGCGCGCCGGCATGCAGCCGGTGGATGCGCGCATCGCCCACGTGCAGCAGGTGCGCGTCGCGGCCCTTGAGGATCAGCGCGCTGAAGGTGCAGACGTAGCCGCTGTCCTTGTCGAAGCGCGCGTCGCTGCGCATCGTCTGCGCATGCAGCCAGGCGTTGGTGGCGCCCAGCACGCGCTGCGCCGCGCGCTGCACCGACCAGGTGTCGGAGGTGGCGTAGTAGTCGTCGAGAAAGCCGCGCACGGCCGCCGCGCTCGCCACCTGGCTCACGTGGCTGGAGCCGATGCCGTCGGCCAGCGCCACGGCGATGCCCTTGGAAAGAAGCAGCGCGCCCTCGGGCAGCATGGCGCCGTGGAAGTCCTGGTTGACCGGCGCGTGAAGCCCCGCCAGCGAATGCTGGCCGAGCGTCACGCGCAGCTGCTTGCGCGGCGGCGCGGGCATGCGAACCGTGGGGCTGCGGTTCAGCTGGCGACGCGCTTGGCCGCCGTCTTGTAGTGCGTGGCGTACAGCGTGAGGCCCACGAAGGTCAGGCCGCCGACGAGGTTGCCGATCACCGTGGGCAGTTCGTTCCAGATCAGGTAGTCCATGAAGGTGAACTTGCCGCCCAGCATCAGGCCGGCGGGGAACAGGAACATGTTGACGATGGAGTGCTCGAAGCCCATGTAGAAGAAGACCATCACGGGCATCCACATGCCGATGGCCTTGCCCGACACGGTGGTCGACATCATGGCCGCGACCACGCCGGTCGAGACCATCCAGTTGCACATCACGCCGCGGATGAACAGCGTGAGCATGCCGGCCGCGCCGTGCGCCGCATAGCCGACGGTGCGGCCTTCGCCGATGTGGCCGAGCTTCTCGCCGATGGCGTTGGGCGCCTCGCTGAAGCCGAAGGTGAAGATGATCGCCATGAACACCGCGACCGTGAGTGCGCCGGCGAAGTTGCCCACGAACACCAGGCTCCAGTTGCGCATCACGCCGCCCCAGGTGGCGCCGGGGCGCTTGTCGAGCACGGCCAGCGGCGCCAGCGTGAACACGCCCGTGAGCAGGTCGAAGCCCAGCAGGTACAGCATGATGAAGCCGACCGGGAACAGCATCGCGCCCACCAGCGCGTTGCCGGTGTTCACGGTGATGCTCACGGCGAAGGCCGCGGCCAGCGCGAGGATGGCGCCGGCCATGTACGAGCGGATCAGCGTGTCGCGCGTGGACATCAGCAGCTTGGATTCACCGGCGTCGACCATCTTGGTCACGAATTCGGCAGGAGCGAGGTAGGCCATTCGGGGTCCTTGGAGAGAGGCTGAAAAAAACGGAAGAGGGCGAAGCGGCGTCAGGCGAGCGCGACGAGCACGCGGCCGTCCTCGACGCGCACCGCATGCGCGCGCACCGAGTGCTCGGGCGCCTCCAGGCATTCGCCGCTGCGCAGGTCGAAGTGGTTCTTGTAGAGCGGCGAGGCCACGACGATGCGCTCGCCCAGGCTGCCGACCAGCCCGCGCGAGAGCACGCTGGCGCCAGCCTTCGGGTCGACGTTGTCGATGGCGAAGAGCGACGGCTCCTGGCCGACGCGGAAGATCGCGACATGCACGCCGTCGACCAGCGCGCACACGCCGGTGTCGGGGAGGATGTCGCCGGCGGCGCACACGGCGGTCCAGGTCTGGGTGTCTGTGGTCATGGTGGGCTTTCTTCCTTGTCGTTGGCTCAGGCGGCGCTGGTCTCGCGGCGTTCTTCGGGGCGCGCGGGGCGGTGCTGGCCGCGCTCCTGCACGAAGACGATGTGCTCGTCGGGCTTCTCGCTGTTCACGAAGGAGCGGAAGCGCTGGCGCGTGGCGGGGTCGTTCACCGCGGTCTTCCATTCGCACTGGTAGGTGTCGACCACGTGCTGCATCTGCGCCTCGAGCTCGGCGCCCAGGCCCAGCGTGTCCTGCAGCAGCACGCCCTTGAGGTAGTCGAGGCCGCCCTCGAGGTTCTCGCGCCAGGTGCTGGTGCGCTGCAGGCGGTCGGCCGTGCGCACGTAGAACATCAGGAAGCGGTCGATCATGCGGATGAGGTCGGCCTTGCTCAGGTCGCTCGCCAGCAGCTCGGCGTGGCGCGGCTTCATGCCGCCGTTGCCGCACACATAGAGGTTCCAGCCCTTGTCGGTGGCGATGATGCCGACGTCCTTGCCCTGCGCCTCGGCGCATTCGCGGGTGCAGCCCGAGACGCCGAACTTGATCTTGTGCGGCGCGCGCAGGCCCTTGTAGCGGTTCTCCAGTTCCACGGCCAGGCCGACGCTGTCGTCCACGCCGTAGCGGCACCAGGTCGAGCCCACGCAGCTCTTCACCGTGCGCAGCGACTTGCCGTAGGCATGGCCCGACTCGAAGCCGGCGGCGATGAGTTCTTCCCAGATGGACGGCAGCTGCTCGACGCGCGCACCGAACATGTCCACGCGTGCCCCGCCGGTGATCTTGGTGTACAGGCCGTACTTCTTCGCGACCTGGCCCACGGCGATCAGCCCCTCGGGCGTGACCTCGCCACCGGGCATGCGCGGCACCACGGAGTAGGTGCCGTCCTTCTGGATGTTGCCCAGGAAGTAGTCGTTGCTGTCCTGCAGGCCGGCCAGGTCTTTCTTGAGCACGAACTCGTTCCAGCACGAGGCGAAGATGCTCGCGGCGGTCGGCTTGCAGATGTCGCAGCCCAGGCCCTTTCCATGCTTCGCGAGCAGGTCGGCGAAGCTGCGGATCTCGCCCACGCGGATGAGGTGGTACAGCTCCTGGCGCGAGTAGGGGAAGTGCTCGCACAGGTGGTTGTTCACGGCCATGCCGCGCTTGGCCATTTCCATCTTCATGACCTGCGTGACCAGCGGCACGCAGCCGCCGCAGGTGGCGCCGGCCTGGGTGCAGGCCTTCATCTCGGCGGGCGTGCACACGCCCTGGCCCACGGCTTCGCAGATCTGGCCCTTGGTGACGCTGTTGCACGAGCAGATCTGTGCGGTGTCGGGCAGGGCCTCGACGCCCAGGCCCGGCTTGGCCTTGCCGTCGCTGGACGGCAGGATCAGGAACTCGGGCTCGTCGGGCAGCGCGATGCCGTTGAGCGCCAGCTGCAGCAGCGTGCCGTACTCGCTGGCGTCGCCGACCAGCACCGCGCCCAAGAGCTGCTTGCCGTCTTCGCTGACCACGATCTTCTTGTAGACCTGCTTGCGCTCGTCGATGTACTGGTAAGCGCGCGACTTCGGCGTCTTGCCATGCGCGTCGCCGATGCTGGCCACGTCGACGCCCATCAGCTTGAGCTTGGTGCTCAGGTCGGCGCCGGTGAAGGCGGCGTCGTCCTGGCCGGCGATGTGGCGCGCGGCCACGCGGGCCATGTCGTAGCCCGGTGCGACGAGGCCGAAGGTCTGTTCGTTCCACGCCGCGCATTCGCCGATGGCGTAGACGTTGCGGTCGCTGGTGCGGCAGTGGCTGTCGATCGCCACGCCGCCGCGTGGGCCCACGGCCAGCAGGCTCTGGCGCGCCAGTTCGTCGCGCGGGCGGATGCCGGCGGAGAACACGATCATGTCGGTCTCCAGGTGCGTGCCGTCGGCGAACACCATGCGGTGCCGCGCGCTCGCGCCGTCGACGATCTCCACCGTGTTGCGGCCGGTGTGCACGTGCAGGCCCAGTGCCTCGATGCTGCCGCGCAATGCACGGCCGCCGCCTTCGTCGACCTGCACCGCCATGAGGCGCGGCGCGAACTCGACCACGTGCGTTTCCAGGCCCATGTCGCGCAGCGCCTTGGCGCATTCCAGGCCCAGCAGGCCGCCGCCCACCACCACGCCGCTGCGCGACTTCGCGCCGCAGGCCTTCATGGCGTCCAGGTCCTCGATGGTGCGGTAGACAAAGCAGTTCGGCCGGTCGCGGCCCGGCACGGCCGGCACGAAGGGGTTGGAACCGGTGGCCAGCACCAGCTTGTCGTAGGCGATCACCTCGCCGTCGGCGGTGGTGACGGTGTTGTTGCGCCGTTCGACGGTCACGGCCCGCGCGGCCAGGCGCAGCGTGAAGCCGCTGCGCTCGAAGAAGCCGGGCTCGACCAGCGACAGGTCGTCGGCTGTCTTGCCGGAGAAGTACTCGGACAGGTGCACCCGGTCGTAGGCCGGGCGCGGCTCTTCGCACAGCACGGTGACCTGTGCGTCGGGAATGCCGAGCGTGTGGAGTTGCTCGAGGAACTTGTGGCCGACCATGCCGTGGCCGATGACTGCGATCTTCATTGGGGGTCCTGCACGCAACCGGCCCTGGAAGGCGCCCCCGCAGCCGCTGTCGAACAGACAGCGTCGTTGGGGCCCCCGCGACGGAACGGATGCGAAATGGGTTGGAGCAGACGAACCGGCGGCGGGCGGCCATCGGTGCGCTTGAACCCCGCCGTCGTTAGCGGAGGCATTGCGAACCCGCCGCAGAGGCCGGTGGGTCGCCACCGTGTTCAGCAATAAGCGTGCCGCGCTCAAAAGCCCGTGTGGCGGGGCTCATCGGCCGGTGGCGCACCGAAAGCGGACCGGGGCTGGCACGCCGCGCACGGGCGTCGTGCGCCGGCGCTCTCCGCATTGGTGCGCTGGGGTGGAGGGGCGGATGCGGGCGGTGGCGTCGGTGCGCGGGGCTTTTCCGTATGCTCGGGGCCTTGCAACGCAGGGCGAACGCCCCCACGAACCCCGAAGAACTTGCCATGTGCGGCTCCGAACTCCATTCCCTTCCTGAAGGTGTCCAGCGCGTCTCCCGCGTGCTGCAGGACGCCGGCCATCCCCATGCGCCCCGCATGCTCGACGACGCCTGCCGCACCGCGCAGCAGGCCGCCGACGCGCTCGGCATCTCGGTCGGGCAGATCGCCAAGAGCATCATCTTCCGCCGCAAGAGCGACGAGGCGGCGGTGCTGGTCATCACCTCGGGCGACAAGCGCGTCGACGAGAAGAAGGTCGATGCCATCGTCGGCAAGACCGGCCGCGCCGACGCCGACTTCGTGAAGGCGCGCACCGGCTTCACCATCGGCGGCGTGTCGCCGGTGGGCCATGTGACCAAGCCCGTGGTGCTCATCGACCGCGAGCTGTTCCGCTTCGAGGAGATCTGGGCCGCCGCGGGCCATCCGCACGCCGTGTTCCAGCTGCACCCGACCGATTTAGAGAAGCTCACCGGCGCGCCGGTGGCCGACGTGGTGTGAACTTCGACGAAGCGCATGCACTCGCCGAGCGCGCCGGGACCGTGCAGCGCATGGACGGCGAGGTGCCCTCGCCGTGCTCGTCGGTGTGCCGCATGGACCGCCTGAGCGGCTTCTGCGAAGGGTGCCTCCGCACCATTCCCGAGATCGCCGGCTGGAGCAAGATGGAAGACGACAGCCGCCGCCAGGTGTGGCGCGCGATCGAACTGCGGGCCCAGGCCGGCATCTGGCGCGTGCCCGAACCCACCACAGGAGACCACGACGCATGAAGCACATCGACTTCTATCTCGATTTCATCTCGCCCTACGCGCACCTGGCGTTCGAGCACCTGCCCGAGGCGCTCGAAGGCCTGAGCGTGAGCGTGGCCTACAAGCCGGTGCTGTTGGGCGCGCTGCTCAAGCACCACGGCCAGCTCGGTCCGGCCGAGATTCCTTCGAAGCGCAGCTGGACCTACCGCCACGTGCTGTGGCTGGGCCAGGCGCACGGCATCCCCATCGAGATGCCGGCCTCGCACCCCTACAACCCGCTGCCGCACCTGCGCCTGGCGGTGGCCACGGGCGACGACGGCAGCATCAGCCGCCTGGCGGCCGAGACCCTCTTTCGCCACGTGTGGCGCGGCGGAGAAGAAGCGGGCGACGCCACGCGGCTGGCCGCGCTCACGGCGCAGCTGCAGCCGAAGCGCGACTTGAACGGCGACGAGAACAAGGCCCTGCTCAAGCGCAACACCGACGAGGCCGTGGCGCAGGGCGTGTTCGGCGTGCCCTGCTACGTGGTCGACGGGCGCCTGTTCTGGGGCTTCGACGGCCTGGCGATGCTGCGCGCCTACCTGCAGGGCGATGCCTGGTTCGACGGTCCGCAATGGACCGGCGCCGACCAGCGGCCCTCGTTGCTGCGCAAGAGCTGAGGCTTTTTTGCTGCTTCGCAGCAAGGACTGAGGACAAACCCGCGCAGGGTCCTTGTTTCTTACAAGCTGAAACGAGCAGCGCGGGTTTCACCCTAAACCGTAAGCGCCCGTTCAGTTTCGCGAAAGCCTCGGGTCAGTCGCGCCTCCAAGAATGCCCCACGGTCCCGAATGCCGGGAACCGATGGACGCATACATACACACCAGGAGACGACGATGGCAGCCACGCTAGATTCAAGGGGAGTGCCGCATCCGGCCCCCCGGCCCATGTCCGCGGAGGAGAAGAAGGTCATCTTCGCCTCCTCGCTCGGCACCGTGTTCGAGTGGTACGACTTCTATCTGTACGGTTCGCTCGCCGCGATCATCGCGAAGCAGTTCTTCAGCGGCCTGGATGCGGGCGCGGCCTTCATCTTCGCACTGCTGGCGTTTGCCGCCGGCTTCCTGGTGCGTCCGTTCGGCGCCATCGTGTTCGGCCGCCTGGGCGACATGATCGGTCGCAAGTACACCTTCCTGGTGACCATCCTGATCATGGGCCTGTCGACCTTCATCGTCGGCCTCTTGCCCAGCTACGCGACCATCGGCGTCGCGGCGCCGGTGATCCTGATCGCGCTGCGCATGCTGCAGGGCCTGGCGCTCGGCGGCGAGTACGGCGGTGCTGCCACCTACGTGGCCGAGCACTCACCGCACGGCAAGCGCGGCGCCTACACCTCGTGGATCCAGACCACGGCCACGCTCGGCCTGTTCCTGAGCCTGATCGTGATCCTGGGCGTGCGCACCTGGCTCGGTGAGCAGGCCTTCGGCGAGTGGGGCTGGCGCATTCCGTTCCTGGTCTCCATCCTGCTCTTGGCCATCTCGGTGTGGATCCGCCTGACGCTGTCGGAGTCGCCGGCCTTCCAGAAGATGAAGGCCGAGGGCAAGACCTCGAAGGCACCGCTCGCCGAATCCTTCGGCCAGTGGAAGAACCTGAAGATCGTGATCCTGGCGCTGATCGGCCTCACGGCCGGCCAGGCTGTGGTCTGGTACTCGGGCCAGTTCTATGCGCTGTTCTTCCTGACGCAGCAGCTCAAGGTCGATGCGACCACCGCCAACCTGATGATCGCCGCCGCGCTGCTGCTGGGCACGCCCTTCTTCGTGGTGTTCGGCACGCTGTCCGACAAGATCGGCCGCAAGCCGATCATCATGGCCGGCTGCCTGCTGGCCGTGGTCACCTACTTCCCGGTCTTCAAGATGCTGACCGAAGCCGCCAACCCCGACCTGGCCCGCGCACAAGCCACGGCCGGCGTCACCGTGACGGCCGACCCGAAGACCTGCTCGTTCCAGGGCAACCCGGTGGCCCGCGAGATCGACTTCAAGAGCTCGTGCGACATCGCCAAGCGCTACCTCGTGCAGAACTCGGTGAGCTACGAGAACGTGGCCGGCGCGCCCGGCTCCGCGGCCGTCGTGAAGATCGGCGACAAGACCGTCGAGGCGCCCACCGGCGTGGTCGCGAACTCCAAGTTCGACGAGACCAGCGTCAAGGCCATCGCCGCCTTCAAGAAGGGCGTGGCCGAAGACCTGAAGGTCGCCGGCTACCCGTCCAAGGCCGATCCCGCCAAGATCAACAAGGTGCTGACCATCGTGCTGCTGTTCTGGCTGGTGCTGCTGGTGACCATGGTCTACGGCCCGATCGCCGCGATGCTGGTCGAGATGTTCCCCACGCGCATCCGCTACACCTCGATGAGCCTGCCGTACCACATCGGCAACGGCTGGTTCGGCGGCCTGCTGCCGACCACCGCCTTCGCCATCGTGGCCTCGACCGGCAACATGTACAACGGCCTGTGGTACCCGATCATCATCGCGGGCATCACGCTGGTGATCGGCACGCTGTTCATCCGCGAGACCAAGGACGTGGACATCTACGCCAACGACTGATCGGCGGCATCTGGAGGGGGCCGCGCGGCGGCTGCCCTCCGTTCAACAAAGAGGCTTCATGCCCCGCGGCATGAGGCCTTTTTCTTGAACCCTTTCTTGCCTCTTCCTCACCTTTTCAGGAGACAGTACCCATGTGGAAAATCGTTGTCGGCTTCGTCATCTTCGCCGCCATTGCCCTGTATGTGATTTCGATGGGCGGCGACAAGATCGACATGTCCGGCGAGAAGCACGGCGGCGACACGACGCACGCCCCCGCACCGGCGGCCACGCCGGCGCCTGGCGCGTCGGCACCGGCCGCCGCGGCCTCCGCCGCGAAGTAACGCAACGGGGCGCGCGTCAGCGCTTGAAGCGGCCTTCGCTGATGATCGCGAGGTCCGCGAAGTCGATGCCGCTGTGGTCCTGCGGCGAGTAGCTCACCTCGAGTCCGCCGCCCAGGTCGTAGCCCTTGAGGCTTTCGAGCGCCGCCAGCACCTTGGCGCGCGTGGGCTTGGGGCCCGCGCGGCGCAATGCCTCCACCAGCACCTTGGCCGAGGCGAAGCCTTCGAGCGCGGCCGGTGACAGCTCGCCCTGGCCCTTGGCGCGCGCGAGCGTCAGCGCCTCCTTCACCATCGGCTGGCCCATCGAGCGTTCGCTGGGGAACACCTGCGTCACGATCACGCCGCGGCTGGCGTCGCCCAGCTGCTTGATGAAGCCCGACGAGGCGTTGTTCGACAGCGTGACCACCTGCGCCGCCGAGCCCGCGGCGCGCAGCGCCTTGATGCCGTCGACCACCGCCACGCCCGAGCCGATCCACACCACCGCCTGCGCGTCGGCCTTCATGATGGCGGGCACGATGGTCTTGTAGTCGGGCTTCTCGCGGTCGGCCGGAACGGTCGCGATCGGCTGGGCCTTGCCCTTGGTGAAGCCGTTCATCGCGCCCTGCAGCGCGTCGGCGCCGAACGAGTCGGTCACGTGGACCACGGCGATGCGCGTCAGGCCGATGGTCAGCAGGTGCTGCACCGCCTTCTCGGCCTCGCGCTGGTAGGTGGCGCGCACGTTGAACACGTGCTTTTGCAGTGGCTTGTGCAGCACCATCGCGCCGGTCGAGGGGCCGATGAGCGCCACCTCGTTCTTGTCCAGGTAGGGGATGATGGCCTGCGAGTGCGGCGTGCCGCGGCTCATGAAGAGCGCGAGCACCTTCTTGTCCTCGATCAGCACGCGCGCGTTATCGCCGGCGCGCTTGACGTCGAAGGCGTCGTCCATGCGGATCACCTCGATCTTCTCGCCGTGGATGCCGCCCTGGGCGTTGGCCGCGTCGATCACCAGCTGCGCGCCGCCGATGGTCTCGTTCACGCTGGCGGCCACCGAGCCGGTCATGCCCGCGGTCTGGCCGATCACGATCTGGGCCGAGGCGCCCATCGCGCACAGCGCCAGCAGGGCGGCCACGCCGAGCGCGTGCCGTGAACCTGCCACTTTCTTCTTCGTCATGAAAGCCTTTCGGAGCCTTCGGGAGACTCGCTGAACAATTGTGAAAACAAATGTCGCATTTGTTTCATAAAGTGTCTTTGGACGCATCCAGACAAACCCCTGCGCGGGCGCCGCCCATGCGCCGGCGTGGGCCGAAGCGTCACGAAGCACTCCCTAGAATGTTTGCCCCACCCCCCAAGGCACTCATGACACAGGGCTCCATCCGGATTCGCGGCGCGCGCCAGCACAACCTCCAGAACCTCGACCTCGACATCCGCACCGGCGAGATGACCGTGGTCACCGGGCCCAGCGGCTCGGGCAAGTCGAGCCTCGTGTTCGACACCCTCTACGCCGAAGGCCAGCGCCGCTACGTGGAGACCTTTTCCGCCTACGCGCGCCAGTTCCTGGACCGCATGGACAAGCCCGCCGTCGACAAGGTGGAGGGCGTGCCGCCCGCCATCGCCATCGACCAGACCAACCCGGTGCGCTCCTCGCGCTCCACGGTCGGCACGATGACCGAGCTGAACGATCACCTGAAGCTGCTCTACGCGCGCGCAGCCCAGCTGTTCGACCGCGAGACCGCGCTGCCGGTGCGCCACGACTCGCCCGACAGCATCTATGCGCAGATCGCCGAGCGCGCGGCCGCCGCGGGCGACCCGCGCATCGTCATCACCTTCCCGGTCGAGCTGCCGGCCGGCACCACGGCGGATGAAGTGACGCAGTGGCTGTCGGCCAGCGGCTTCACGCGCGTGCAGGCCGAGCGCGAGGTGGCCACGCCCACCGGCCCGCGCAAGGTGCTCGACGTGGTGGCCGACCGCTTCCGCATCTCGAGCGCGGAGCGCGCGCGCGTGGTCGAGGCGATCGAGGTGGCGCTCAAGCGCGGCAGCGGGCGCGTCACCGTGCATGCGACCGGCGCCGAGGAAAACGCACCGACCGACGTCTGGAAGTTCTCCACCGGCCTGCATTGCCCGGAAAGCGACATCCGCTACACCGACCCCATCCCGTCGATGTTCTCGTTCAACTCGGCGGTGGGCGCCTGCGACACCTGCCGCGGCTTCGGCCGCGTGATCGGCGTCGACCTGGGGCTCGTGATCCCGAACGACAAGCTCACGCTGCGCGCCGGCGCCATCAAGACCATCCAGACGCCCGCGTGGAAAGAGGCGCAGGACGACCTCATGCGCCATGCCGAGGCCGCCGGCATTCCGCGCGACACGCCGTGGAACAAGCTCACCGAGGAGCAGAAGCACTGGGTGATCGAGGGCACGCCCAATTACAAGGACGGCAACTGGAACAAGCAGTGGTACGGCGTGCGCCGCTTCTTCGGCTACCTGGAGAGCAAGGCCTACAAGATGCACATCCGCGTGCTCTTGTCGAAGTACCGCAGCTACACGCCGTGCCCGGTGTGCAGCGGCGCGCGCCTGAAGCTCGACCCGCTGCTGTGGCGCATCGGCAGCAAGGACGACGCCGACGCGGTGCTGCCGCCTGAAAAGCGCTTCCTGCCCACCGGCGCGAAATGGAGCCGCGCGCAGCTCGAGGCACTGCCCGGCCTGTGCCTGCACGACCTGATGCTGCTGCCCATCGAGCGGCTGCGCAAGTTCTTCGACCGCGTGGAACACCACGGCAACGGCAGCCCCGCGAGCGAAGGCGAGGCGCAGGCGCTGAAGCTGCTGTTCGAAGAGATCACCACGCGCCTGCGCTACCTGCACGACGTGGGCATCGGCTACCTCACGCTCGACCGCCAGAGCCGCACGCTCAGCGGCGGCGAGGTGCAGCGCATCAATCTCACGACGGCGCTGGGCACCTCGCTGGTCAACACGCTGTTCGTGCTCGACGAGCCCAGCATCGGCCTGCACCCGCGCGACATGAACCGCATCACCGAGGCCATGCTGCGCCTGCGCGATGCGGGCAACACGCTGGTGGTGGTCGAGCACGACCCCGCCGTGATGCTCGCGGCCGACCGCGTGATCGACATGGGCCCCGGCCCCGGCGCGCGCGGCGGACAGATCGTGTTCGACGGCGGCACCGACCAGCTGCGCGACGCCGACACGCTCACCGGCCAGTACCTGGGCGGGCGCAAGAAGATCGGCATGGGCTTCAAGCGGCTCGTGAGCGAGAACACGCACCGGCTCATCCTCGAAGGCGTGCGCGAGCACAACCTGAAGAACATCACGGTCGACTTTCCGCTCGCGCGCCTCGTGTGCGTGACCGGCGTGAGCGGCTCGGGCAAATCGACGCTCATCCAGGACGTGCTGGCGCCCGCGCTCATGCGCCACTTCGGCAAGGCCACCGAGACGCCGGGCGCGCACGACCGCATGCTCGGCGCCGATCACCTGGGCGACGTGGTCTTCGTCGACCAGTCGCCCATCGGCAAGACCGCGCGCTCCAACCCCGCGAGCTACGTGGGCGCGTGGGACGCCATCCGCGAGATCTTCGCCACCGCGGCGCTGTCGCGCCAGCGCGGCTACACGGCGAGCAAGTTCAGCTTCAATTCCGGCGACGGGCGCTGCCCGACCTGCGGCGGCTCGGGCTTCGAGCACGTCGAGATGCAGTTCCTGTCGGACGTGTACCTGCGCTGCCCCGATTGCGACGGCAAGCGCTACCGGCCCGAGATCCTCGAAGTGAAGATCGAGCGCAAGGGCCGCGGCTACAACGTGGCCGACATCCTGGAGCTCACCGTGGCCGAGGCCGCGGCATTGTTCGACACCGACCGCGACGTGCTGCGCGTGCTGCAGCCCATCGTCGACGTGGGCCTGGACTACGTGAAGCTCGGCCAGCCCGTGCCCACGCTCTCGGGCGGCGAGGCGCAGCGCCTGAAGCTCGCGGGCTTCCTGGCCGAGGCCGCCAAGAGCGCGACCGCGAGCCGCCAGATGGTGGCGCGCAAGGGCACGCTGTTCCTGTTCGACGAGCCGACCACCGGCCTGCACTTCGACGACATCGCGCGGCTCATGCGCGCGCTGCGCAAGCTGCTCGACGCGGGCCATTCGCTCATCGTCATCGAGCACAACCTCGACGTGATCCGCGCCAGCGACTGGCTCATCGACCTCGGTCCCGAGGGCGGCGACGCCGGCGGCCAGGTGGTGGCCGAAGGCACGCCCGAGCAGCTGCGCGAGAACCGCGCCTCGCTCACTGGCGCTGCGCTGGCCGATTACGAACTCGCCGTCGGTCCGGGCGCCTACAAGGTGGCCGAGCGCGCCGCGCGGCGCTACATCGCCAACGCGAAGACGGCGCCCGGCGGCAACGCCATCGAGATCGTCAACGCGCGCGAGCACAACCTGAAGAACCTCAGCGTGGACATTCCGCGCGGCAAGTTCAGCGTGGTGACGGGCGTGAGCGGCTCGGGCAAGTCGACGCTGGCCTTCGACATCCTGTTCAACGAAGGCCAGCGCCGCTACCTCGAATCGCTCAACGCCTATGCGCGCAGCATCGTGCAGCCCGCGGGCCGGCCCGAGGTGGACGCGGTGTACGGCATTCCGCCCACGGTGGCCATCGAGCAGCGCCTGTCGCGCGGCGGCCGCAAGAGCACGGTGGGCACCACCACCGAGGTGTGGCATTTCCTGCGCCTGTTGTACGTGAAGCTGGGCATCCAGCACTGCGTGCACGACGGCGCCGCCGTGCAGCCGCAGACGCCCGACAGCATCGCCGCGCAGCTGATGCGCAACTTCAAGGGCCAGCACATCGGCCTGCTCGCGCCGCTGGTGAGCAACCGCAAGGGCGTGTACACCGAGCTGGCCGACTGGGCGCGCCCGCGCGGCTTCACGCACCTGCGCGTGGACGGCGACTTCCTGCCGACCACGGGCTTTCCACGCATCGACCGCTTCAAGGAACACAGCATCGAGCTGCCCGTGGCCAGCCTCGACGTGCTGCCTTCGCAGGAGAACGAACTGCGCGCGGCGCTCACCAAGGCGCTCGAGCACGGCAAGGGCGTGGTGCATGTGCTGAGCGAACTCGACGGCCTGCGCGCCGCGATGATGGCCGGCGTGTCCGCCGTGGGCATCGGCCGCGTGCAGGTGTTCTCCACGCTGCGCGCCTGCCCGGTGTGCAGCACCAGCTATGCCGAGCTCGATCCGCGCCTGTTCAGCTACAACAGCAAGCACGGCTGGTGCCCCGACTGCGTGGGCACGGGCGTGAAGCTCAGCAAGGACCAGCGCAAGGTCTTCGACGATTCGATCCGCGACGACGACAGCAAGGGCCGCGAACAGACTTTCGCCGAGCCCGAGGTGGAAGACCTCGCCGACGTGGCGTGCCCGACCTGCGAAGGCACGCGCCTGAACGCCACCGCGCGCGCCGTGGGCTTCGGCACTGCGGCCGACGGCTCGGGCGGCATCGGCATCACGCAGCTGGCACGCATGAGCGTCACTGAGGTTCGCCAGTGGTTCGAAGGGCTGGTGCTCAACGGCCGCGAAGCCGAGATCGCACGCGACCTCGTGCCCGAGATCAAGAGCCGCCTCGAATTCCTCGAAGAGGTGGGCCTGGGCTATCTCACGCTCGACCGTGGCGCGCCCACGCTCTCGGGCGGCGAGGCGCAGCGCATCCGCCTGGCGGCCCAGCTGGGCAGCAACCTGCAGGGCGTGTGCTACGTGCTCGACGAGCCGACCATCGGCCTGCACGCGCGCGACAACCAGATCTTGCTGAACGCGCTGCACAAGCTCGGAGAGAAGGGCAACACGCTGGTGGTGGTGGAGCACGACGAAGACACCATCCGCCGCGCCGACCACATCATCGACATCGGCCCCAGCGCCGGCAAGCGCGGCGGCCGCCTCGTGGCCGAGGGCACGGTGGCCGACATCCAGAAGGCCGGCGATTCGCAGACCGGCCGCTACCTGCGCGATGCCATCAAGCATCCGCTGCAGGCGCGCCGCCTCATTCCCTCGCCCGACCCGAAGGCCGAGGACAGCGGCAACTGGCTCACCGTGCACGGCGCCGACCTGCACAACCTGCAGGACGTGACCGCCACGCTGCCGCTGCACCGCCTCGTGGTGGTCACGGGCGTGAGCGGCTCGGGCAAGTCGACGCTGGCGCGCGACGTGCTGCTGGCCAGCGTGCAGGGCATCGTGGTGCAGCGCATGACCAAGGCCGGCCGCGACGCCGATGCCGCGGGCAAGCGCCCGGCCTGGGTCGGCTGCCGCGGCGTCGACGGCTACGAGGTCATCGACCGCGTGCTCGAGGTCGACCAGACGCCCATCGGCAAGACGCCGCGCAGCTGCCCCGCCACCTACATCGGTTTCTGGGACACCATCCGCAAGCTCTTTGCCGACACCCTCGAAGCCAAGGCGCGCGGCTACGGCCCGGCGCGCTTCAGCTTCAACACCGGCGAAGGCCGTTGCCCGGGCTGCGAAGGCGCGGGCGTGCGCACCATCGAGATGAGCTTCCTGCCCGACGTGAAGGTGCCCTGCGAGGTGTGCCACGGCGCGCGCTTCAACCCCGAGACGCTGGCCGTGAGCTGGCGCGGCAAGAGCATCGGCGACGTGCTGAAGATGGAGGTCGACGAGGCGGTGGAGTTCTTTGCCAGCATGCCCAACATCGCGCATCCGCTGCAGTTGCTGAAGGACGTGGGCCTGGGCTACCTCACGCTGGGGCAGCCGTCGCCCACGTTGTCGGGCGGTGAGGCGCAGCGCATCAAGCTGGTGACCGAACTGAGCAAGGTGCGCGACGACATCACCCGCCGCGGCCAGAAGGCGCCGCACACGCTGTACGTGCTCGACGAGCCGACCGTGGGCCTGCACATGGCCGACGTCGAGAAGCTGATCCACGTGCTGCACCGGCTGGTGAACGGCGGCCACAGCGTGGTGGTGATCGAGCACGACCTCGACCTGATCGCCGAAGCCGACTGGATTCTCGACCTCGGGCCCGAAGGCGGCAACGCCGGCGGACGCATCGTGGCGGCGGCGCCGCCGGAGGAGGTGGTGCGATTGGGTACGCACACTGGCGTAGCTCTTAAGGCCGTGTTGGCACGTTGACGCGCACAGGCGCACAATGGCTCGAACCCTTGGCGCAGGCGCATCCTGAATCAGCCATGGTGGAGACCGTGTGAACGGATGAAGCGCCGTGCCGGGGGCTACGCAAGGAGCCGCGCCATGACCCGCTTCATCGATGTTCACAGCCTGGTTCGCCTGGTGGATGAGACCGGCGTCCCGGAATTCCTCGTCACGCTGGCCGACGCGCTGCGCGACGACTTCCTGCGATGGCGCGAGTTCGACAAGAAGGCGCGCGTGGCCAGCCATTCGCACCTGGGCGTGATCGAGCTCATGCCCGTGGCCGACGACGGCGCCTATGCCTTCAAGTACGTCAACGGCCACCCGCACAACACGCAGGTCGGGCTGCCCACGGTCATGGCCTTCGGCGTGCTGGCCGAGGTCGACACGGGCTACCCGGTGCTGCTGTCCGAGCTCACGCTCACCACCGCGCTGCGCACGGCCGCCACCTCGGCCATGGCCGCCAAGGCGCTGGCGCGGCCCGATGCGCGCAGCCTGGCGCTCATCGGCAACGGCTCGCAGAGCGAGTTCCAGGCGCTGGCCTTCCATGCGCTGCTGGGCATCGAGCAGGTGCGCGTGTTCGACATCGACCCGCGCGCCATCGACAAGCTGGTGCGCCACCTCGCGGCCTGCACGCCGATGGAGATCGTGCGCGCCGACTCCACCGCCGAGGCGGTGCGCGGCGCCGACATCGTGACCACCATCACCGCCTACCAGGGCCACGCGACCGTGCTCACGCCCGACATGATCGAACCCGGCATGCACATCAACGCCGTGGGCGGCGATTCGCCCGGCAAGACCGAACTGCACCCCGACGTGCTGCGCGGCGCGCGCGTGTTCGTCGAGTACGAGCCGCAGACGCGCATCGAGGGCGAGATCCAGCAGCTGGCGCCCGACTTCCCGGTGCACGAGCTGTGGCGCGTGCTGCTGGGCGAAGTGCCCGGCCGCGAGCGGCCGGAGCAGGTGACGGTGTTCGACTCGGTCGGCTTCGCGCTGGAGGACTACACGGCGCTGCGCTGCATCCAGCAGCTGGCGCTGGAGCGCGGCGTGGGCCGGCAGATCGCGCTGGTGCCCGAGCTCGACGATCCGAAGGACCTGTTCGGCCTCACCGCCTCGGGGCGGCGCCGGGCGGTGCTGCGGCGTGCGGCATGATGGCAGGCCCTGTCGTCACGCCCTTCGCCGCTTCATGCTCACCATCTACAACGACCAGCACGCCCTGCACCAAGGCCAAGTCGAAATGTTCCGGGGCGAGCTGGTGCCCTGCTTCGAGGTGCCCGCCCGCGTCGACCATGTGAGGCATGAACTGGAGCGGCGCGGCCTCGGCCCGCTGCAGGCGCCCGACGCATTCGACGACACGCTGCTGGCGAAGGTGCATGCGCCGCGTTACCTCGATTTCATCGCCCATGCCTGGGACGAGTGGGTGGCGCTCGATGCCGCCAATGCCACGCGCGACGCGCTGCCCTCGTACTGGCCCACGCGCGGCATGCGCACCGACGTGCTGCCGAAGAGCTTTCCCGCGCGCCTGGGCCTTTTTTCGTTCGACGCCGGGACGCCGCTGATGGCCGGCAGCTGGGCCGCCGCGCGCCACGGCGCCGCCTGCGCGTGGACCGCGGCGCAGCGCGTCCTCGGCGGCGAGCGCAGCGCCTTCGCCCTCACGCGCCCGCCGGGCCACCACGCGGGCGCCGACTTCTTCGGCGGCTACTGCTTCATCAACAACGCCGCCGTGGCCGCGCAGGCGCTGCGCGATGCAGGCGTCGAACGCGTGGCCGTGCTCGATGTCGACTACCACCACGGCAACGGCACGCAGGCCATCTTCTACGAACGCAGCGACGTGCATTTCGCCAGCCTGCACGGCGACCCGCTGACCGACTACCCGTACTACCTGGGCCACGCCGACGAGCGCGGCGCGGGCGCGGGCGAGGGCTTCAACCACAACCTGCCGCTGCCGCGCGGCACCGACTTCACGGCCTGGCGCGCGGCGCTGCGCACGGCGCTCGACGGCATCGCGAAGGTCAAGGCCGGCGCGCTCGTGGTCTCGCTGGGCGTCGACACCTTCGAGGGCGACCCGATCTCGGGCTTCAGGTTGAAGAGCGACGACTACCTGCGCATGGGCGAAGACCTCGCGCGCGCGGGCCTGCCCACCGTGTTCGTGTTCGAGGGCGGCTATGCGGTGGCCGAGGTGGGTGTGAACGCGGTCAACGTTCTCGAAGGCTTCGCGCAAGCCGCGGGCTGAGGGGGCGAGTAGCCCTGGCGACAGCAGTCGGGTGAGCCCCGATTGCTGCACCGGGCGGGGCAGGGCCCAATGCGCGGCTCGATCCACGCTTCAGGAGCCTTCCGTCATGTTTCGCCGTTCCCTTCTCCGTGCCGCCACGCTGGCCGCCTGCGGCCTCGCTGCGCCGCTGGCGGTGTTTGCACAGGCCTTTCCCGCGAAGCCCATCAAGCTCGTGATCGCCTTTCCCGCGGGCGGCCCGACCGACATCACCATGCGCCAGCTGGCCGACAACGCCAGCAAGATCCTGGGCCAGCCCGTGATCATCGACAACAAGCCCGGCGCCGGTGGCACGCTGCCCGCGCAGGCGCTGCAGACCGCGCAGCCCGACGGCTACACCGTCGCGCAGATTCCGCTGGGTGTGTTCCGCCTGGGCTACACCACCAAGATCAACTGGGACCCGCTCAAGGACATCAGCTACGTGCTGAACGTCACCGGCTATGCCTTCGGCATCGTCGTGCCGGCCGACAGCCCCTTCAAGACCTGGGCCGACTTCGTCGCCTACGCCAAGGCCAACCCCGGCAAGCTCACCTACGGCTCGACCGGCAACCTGACCAGCCCGCACCTCACGACCGAGATCGTGGCGCAGAAGGCCGGCATCACGTTGCAGCACGTGCCCTACAAGGGCAGCGCCGACCTGATGCTGGCCGTGGTCAGCGGCCAGCTCATGGCGGCGGCCGACAGCACCGGCTTCGCGCCGCAGGTCGAGGCCGGCAAGCTGCGCGTGCTCAACACCTGGGGCGAGAAGCGCCTGGCCAAGTTCCCCGACGCGCCGACGCTGAAAGAGCTGGGCTATGACGTGGTGCAGAACTCGCCCTTCGGCATCGGCGCCCCCAAGGGCACCCCGCCCGAGGTCGTGAAGAAGCTGCACGACGCCTTCAAGCAGGCGATGGAAGAACCCAGCTACGTGGCCTCGCTCGGCCGCTACGACATGCTGCCCAACTACATGAGCTCGGCCACGTACACCAAGTTCGCGCAGGACACGGTGGTGCGCGAGAAGGTGATCATCGACAAGCTGGGGTTGGCGAAGGAGAAGTAAGCGCCCGCCGGAAAAGGGGTGGCGTGCGCGGCGCCTACCCCGATCCGTGACCGTTGTCCTGAACTCACCCCCTATATCCCTCCGTAATCTAGGCGTTAACCCTATGTAATCCCTTTGTCTTCCAGCGCAGGAAAACTCGGACCCAGTCTCGCGGCAACAAGGCCCGGACGTCCCAAAGTCGCGCCCGGTCTCGGCGCAGCGGCATCCCCCTCCTGGAGTGACACCAATGAAAAAATCCCTGCTTGTTCTGGCTGCCATCGCAGCCTGCGGCGCCGCGTCGGCGCAATCGACCGTGACCCTGTTCGGCGTGGTCGATGCCGCCTACCGCAACGTAGCGAACAAGAGCGTTTCGACCACCCCCTTCGGCCCCGCCTACAGCGTGAAGGCCAGCCGCAGCGAGCTGGCGAATTCGGGCCTGAGCTCGAGCCGCCTCGGCTTTCGCGGCGTGGAAGACCTGGGCGGCGGCCTGTCGGCCAGCTTCTGGCTCGAAGCCCCGATCACGAATGACGACGGCGCCACCGGCGTGTCGAACTTCACCCGCCGCTCGACCGTGAGCCTGGCAGGCAGCTTCGGCGAACTGCGCCTGGGCCGCGACAAGACCGCGACGGTGATGAACGAAGAACAGTTCGACCCGTTCGGCGACACCGGCATCGGCGGCTCGCTGATCATCGACGCCAACGAAGCCAGCGTGCCGGGCAGCGGCTACGGAAGCAACGGCACCTACAAGCGCGCCAGCAACATGGTGCAGTACTTCCTGCCGCGCCTGGGCGGCTTCTACGGCAACGTGGCCTACGGCCTGGCCGAGCAGACGCGCCTGTCGCCCGACACCGCCGCCAGCACCAACACCGGCCGCCACATCGGCGGTCGCCTGGGCTACACGACGGGTCCGTTCGACATCGCTGCCAGCTACGCGCAGAACGACACCAGCTTCACGACCGGCAGCGGCGCCGCCGCCGTGGCACGTCCGGGCAAGGTCAAGACCTTCAACCTCGGCGCGACCTACGACTTCGGCGTGGCCAAGCTGTTCGGCGAAATCTCGCGTTCGAAGGACGAGCGCAACGCGCTGAACATCTTCACGCCCGGCCAGGACGTGGACCTCACCGGCTACCTGCTGGGCGTGACCGTGCCGGTCGGCCCGGGCGTGATCCGCGCGTCGTATTCGCAGGTCAAGTACGACTTCAACCGCGTGCCCGTGTTCGGCGTGAACAACGCCGATCCGAAGGCCAGCAAGCTCGCGCTGGGCTACGTGCACAACCTGTCCAAGCGCACCGCGCTGTACGGCACGGTCGCGCGCGTCAGCAACAAGAACGGCGCGGGGCTCACGGTGGGTGCAGGCCCGTCGTACGCCACCACGTTCAACCGCACCGCGCTGCAGGCCAAGAGCTCGATGGGCTACGAGTTCGGCATCCGCCACACGTTCTGATGTCCTGAAGGGTCGCGCATCGCGCGACCCTCACCCCTGCAAGTTTCTCCAAGGGTCGTTCAACCGGTCCATTCGGCCCGCCCTGCGCGGGCCTTTTTTTCGTGCGCGGCCGGCGGCGACGTCCTGGAGGACGCAGCTTAGCGCGCCGACAGCACCGCGTGCGCGGCCTGCGCGAACCCCGCCCCGCGCTCGCCCTGCGTCACGTAGCGCGGCAGGTGCTCCAGCTGCGGCACGAAGCGCGCGACGTTCGCCACGCCGATGCTGTGCGCGAAGCTGCGGAACATCAGCTGGTCGTTGGTGGAGTCGCCCACGTAGGCCCAGCGGTCCATCTCGTCGTCGAGCGTGCGGCCCCAGAGCTCGCGCACGATCCAGCGCGCGCCTTCGAGCTTGTCGTTGTCGCCGTACCAGCCGTTGATGTGGATGCTGCTCACGGTGGCGTGCATGCCTTCGCCGCGCATCAGCGCGACGACGCGCGCGATGGTGTCGTCGCTCAGCGTCACGAACTCACTGTGGTCGATGGCGATGTCGGTCTCGCGCCCGGGCGAGTCGGTGGCGCGGCCGGCGCCCGGAATCTCGCGCTCGATGCGCGCCAGCACGGCCTGCATGCGCGCGAAGTTGGTGGCGCGCGTGGCCGCATCCTGCTGGTAGCGCTTCTCGACACCGCCATCGGCCGCGGGCCGCAACGCCACCGCGCCGTTCTCGGCCACGATGGCATCGACCGGCCAGCTGTTCACGAAAGGCAGGCTCCAGCCCACGGGCCGGCCTGTGATCGCGACCACCGCGAGGCCGGCGGCCTTCAGGTCGGCCAGCGCTTTCGATGCGTCGGGCGTGATCGCGCCGTCGGTGGTGAGCGTGTCGTCGATGTCGGTGAACACGCCGACCAGCGCCGCGCGCGCGTCGGCGGGCCAGCGCGTGAGCGGCAACAGGTGGTGGGGCGAGGCGGGCAGGGGAGGCGAAGACATGAGCAGGATTCTCGAAAGGGCCCGTGATCGTACCGGCGCTTTCGTGTAGCATCCCGCCCCCGCCGCGCTTTCGGGCCGGCGCGGCACCTTCCACCATGCCTCACATCCTCGTCGACCACCTGCGCAAGACCTACCGCGTGTCCGAGCGCGACCCCGGTCTGCGCGGTGCGCTGCGCGGCCTGCTGCAGCGCCGTCACCGCACGGTGGAGGCGCTGTCGGGCGTGTCGTTCGCGCTGGAGCGCGGCGAGCTGCTGGGCTTCATCGGGCCGAACGGCGCGGGCAAGTCGACCACCATCAAGATCCTCTCGGGCATCCTGCGGCCCGACGGCGGGCGCGTGGAAGTCGACGGGCGCGACCCCTTCGCCGACCGCGAGCGCCACGTCGCGCGCATCGGCGTGGTCTTCGGCCAGCGCACGCAGCTGTGGTGGGACCTGCCCGTGGGCGACGGCTTCGACCTGCTGCGCGACATCTACCGCGTCGATCCGCAGCGCTGCCGCCGCACGCGCGACGAGCTGGTCGCGCTGCTGCACCTGGAGCGCGTGCTCGACCAGCCGGTGCGTCAGCTGTCGCTGGGCCAGCGCATGCGTGCGGAGATCGCGGCGGCGCTGCTGCACGAGCCCGACATCCTGTTCCTCGACGAGCCGACCATCGGCCTCGATGCGCCCTCCAAGCTCGCCGTGCGCGACTTCGTGCGCCGCGCCAACCGCGAGCGCGGCACCACCGTGCTGCTGACCACGCACGACATGCACGACATCGAGGCCCTGGCCCAGCGCGTGATCGTCATCGGCCACGGCCGCGTGCTGGCCGACAGCCCGGTCGAGGCGCTGCGCGCCCAGGTGATGGCCGAGCGCCGGCTGGTGGTCGACTTTGCACAGGACGCCGCGTTGCCCGCACACGTCGACGGCGCCACCGTGCATTCGCGCGACGGCCAGACGCTGGTGCTCGACTTCGACCCCAAGCAGACCCCCGCGCCCGCGCTCATCGCGCGCATCGCCGGCGCGCACGCCGTGGAAGACATCCGCCTCGAAGGCCTCGCGATCGAAGCCGTGATCGCGCGCTTCTACGCCATGCACGGAGCGGCCGAGGCGTGAAGCCGGCCATGGGCCCGCGCGACCTCGCCCGGCCGTATGTCGCGGCGTTCGTCTCGCGCTTCCTGCAGATGCTGCAGTACCGCACCGCGGCGCTCGCGGGCTTTGCCACGCAGTGCTGGTGGGGCGGCATCAAGGTGATGGTGTTCGCCGCGTTCTACAGCGGCAGCGCCATCGCGGGCGCGGCCTCGTCGATGTCGCTGGCCCAGGCCATCACCTACACCTGGCTCGCACAAGGCCTGCTGGTGCTGATGCCCTGGCTCGGTGACCCCGAAGTGGCGCAGGCCGCGCGCACCGGCGCCGTCGCCTACGACCGGCTGCGCCCGGTGGACGCCTACGCGCTGTGGTTCGCGCGCACCGCAGGCTGGATCGCGGCGCGCCTGCTGCCGCGCGTGGCGCTCATGGCCGCCTTCGCGGCGGTCGCGCTGCCGCTGGTGGGGCTGGGCGACTGGGCCTGGCAGCTGCCTGCGAACGCGGTGGCCGGCGCGGCGTTCCTGCTGTCGGTGCTGCTGGGCCTCTTGCTTTCGACCGCGATGGTGATGCTGCTCAACGTGGCGACCACGGCGGCGCTCAACGAGCGCGGCATCCAGGCGGTGGCGACGCCCGTGGTCATCGTGTTCTCGGGCAACCTGCTGCCGCTGGCGCTGCTGCCTGACGCCTGGCAGACCGCGCTGCTGGTGCAGCCGTTGGCGGGGCTGTTCGACATTCCGGCGCGGCTGTACTTCGGGCAGCTGAGCGGCGCGCATGCGCTGGGCGCGCTGGGGCTGCAGTGCTTCTGGATCGTCGCGCTGGTCGCGTTCGGGCGGGTGGCGATGGGGCGCACGATGCGCAGTCTGCAGGTGCAAGGTGGCTAGGGTGACGGGCGCGCGCAGGGAGCCACTCCCGCCCTCGGAGGCAGCGCTGTCGTATGGTGGCGGGTGCGACAACCCCGCCCCTGCCATGCGCCCCGTCATTCCCGTTGAAGCCGATGCGCCGACGCCCCTCGCCGTGCGGGCCGTGACCTGCGCGATCGACCAGATCGCCGTGGCCGATCTGCCGCGCAGCGCGAGTTCCCCGCTCTTCGAACGCCTTCGCCGCTCCGTGCGCGGGGTGACCCTTCGCACGCCGCCTTCGAACGAGGCCGCGCGCTGGCACACGCACACGATCGGCGGCGTCGCGCGGCGCCTTGCGCAGCCCCTCACGTTCACGCCATACGCCTCCGTGAAGCCCTGTTCGGCACGTTGCGGCTTCTGCTCGGAAAACCTGCGCAAGACCGAGGGCGGAACCTCGGCGTCCCGGCTGCGTCCGGCGCCCGACTACTTCGACGGCCTGTCCCGCGCGCTGCGGGCCTTGCGCGGCGTGCCGCTGTCGTGGTCGCTCTCGGGCCTGGAAACGAGCGACGACGCCGACTGGATGCTTCGGCTGCTGCACACGCTGGCCGCGGGCGAAAGCGAAGGCCCGGTGGTCGAGGACCGTGTGCTCTATACCAACGGCGCAGGCTTTGCCGGGCCGCAGGGCAAGGTGCTGCGGCGCGCGCTGCAAGGCTTCGGAATGAGCTGGCTGGAGCTGTCCCGCCACCACCACGACGGCGCGGTCAACCAGGCCATCATGCGATTCCGGCCCGAGGTGGCCATCGGCGATGCCGTCGTGTTCGAGCGCACCGCGCGCCAGCTCGCCGATGCGGTGGCGCTGCGGCTCGTGTGCATCCTCCAGCGCGGCGGCGTCGCGCAGCCGACCGACGTGGCCGCGTACCTCGCGTGGGCACGGCAATGCGGCGCCGGCACCGTCGTCTTCCGGGAGTTCTCGCGGCTCGACGACGGCTATCGCGACAACGCCACCGCGCGCTATCTGCGCACGCAGCGGGTCTCGATGGACGCGCTGCTGACGGCCTGCCTCGACGCTCCCGACATCTCGCGCGGGTGGACCCTCGAAAGCCTCACCGAGGGCTACTACTTCTGGAACCTGCGCCTGCGCACCGACAGCGGCCTGACGGTCGTCTTCGAAAGCGCCGACTACGGCGCCATGCACGCGCGCCACGCGACCGGCGACGTCTACAAGCTCGTCTACTTTGCCGACGGACAGCTGTGCGCCGGCTGGGAGCCGGGGCACGACGTGCTGCTCGACACGCGCACCGCGAAGGCCTGCCCATGAGCAGTCACAGCTGGCTGAAGCTCGACCATGAATCGCCGCGCTACCGGCTGCCGGACGACCTGCGCGCGCGGGACCCGATGGGCGGGCGTGATTGCGGATGGGTCGAGCAGATGCTGCCCTTCGTGCGCCGGTTCTCGCAACCGGGCGACACGGTGTTCGACCCCTTCGCCGGCTTCGGCACGACGCTGCTCGCGGCGCGCCTCGAAGACCGACGGGCCTTGGGCTGCGAAGTCGATGCCAACCGCATCGACCTCGTCCGCGAGCGGCTGTCACGCCACGGCCTCGCCCACGGCACGACGCTCCTGCACGCCTCGTGCGATGCGCTCGAAGACGCCGCGCTCCCGCCCTTCGACCTGTGCCTGACGAACGTCCCCTACTTCGGTTGCCGCTGGACCGGTGCGCAGGCAACCTCCCAGCTCTACGACAGCCCGAGCTACGCGCAGCACCTCGACGGCCTGCGCAACGTCTTCCACCGCGTCCGCGCCGGATTGCGCGAGGGCGGTGCCTGCATCGCGATGGTGGAGAACCTCCGGGTCGGCGATCGCGTGCTGCCGCTGGCCTTCGATCTCGCCCGCATCCTGGGTTCGCTCTTCACGATGGAGGAGGAGCGCGTGTTGGTCTATCCGCACGACGCGGCAGACAACGACACCGATGCCCGCACCGACCGGCGCCACGAACACGCGCTGGTCTTTCGCAAGCAGCGCGAGCGCATCGACCTGTCGCCCACCGCCGCGCTGCTCGATGCCATGCGCGCCGCAGGACACGTCTTCACGCTGTTCGGCAGCTTCGCGCGCTGGCAGCAGGACCCACAGGGCCCGCCGCCCGCAGACGCCGACATCCGCGTCGACGCCGACCCGCAGCGCATGGACACCTTGCTGCGATGGCTGCGCGGGCAGGGCTTCTCGGTGACGAGCTGGGGCGACCCGGTCACCGGACCCCTTCGCCTCGACAGCTACCGCGACCGCTTCTACTTCCGAGCCGACCGCATCGATGCCCGCGGCGCATTGATCAGGCTCGACATCTGCTACGAGCAATGAGCGGCATGACGCAATCCGCACAGCGGTGGATCGACCCGCACCACGACCGCGCTCGGTGTGCGCAGGACACTGGGTGCTTCCCGCAGCGAAATCAAGGAGGAGGGCGAAGCCCGGGGGACATTCGCGGAGGGAAGTACCCGGTGGCCTGTGCACGCGCCCTGAACAGCGGCGCAACAAAACGAGAGGGCCACTGAAGATGGGCGCCCTCCCTCTCTTCTTCCGCCTCATGGCCGCCTCCCTCAGCGGCCAGGCCAGGTACCCCGCGTCCGCGTTGCTGCTGACCCTCGGCCAGTTCCTGGGCACAGGCATCGAGGTGGTCGCCGTCTGGGCGCTGTTCCATCGCTTCGGCGAAGTGCAGGGCTGGGGCATCGGCGAGGTCGCGCTGTTCTATGGCCTCGTGAACTGCATGTTCGCCCTCGCCGACGCACTGGGCCGCGGCTTCGACGTGCTGGGCACCGAGTTCCTCCGCACCGGCACCTTCGACCGGTTGCTGCTGCGCCCGCGCCCGCTCGCGCTGCAGCTCATGGGCCACGACGTGCGCATCAGCCGCCTGGGCCGCCTGCTGCAGGGCCTGCTCGTGCTGGCCTTCGCGACCGTGCAGGCCGACATCGCATGGACCCCCAGCGCCGTGGCAATCGCGCTGTTCGCCCTGGCCGGTGGCATCGCGCTGTTCCTCGGCATCCTCGTGCTGCAGGGCACGCTGTCGTTCTGGACCGTCGAAAGCCTGGAGATCGCCAACGTGCTCACCTACGGCGGCGTGCAGGCGGCGCAGTACCCGCTGGCGCTCTATGCGCAGTGGTTCCGCCGCGTGCTGACCTTCATCGTGCCGCTGGCCTGCGTGGCGTACTACCCGGTGCTGGCGATCCTGGGCAAGCCCGACCCGCTGGGCGCGCCGGCCTGGGTGGGGTGGGTGTCGCCGCTCGCGGGCTTCGTGTTCCTCGCGGCGGCGTTCGGTGCGTGGCGCCTTGGGCTGCGCCACTACACCTCGTCGGGCAGCTGACGCGCCCGACGGTCATCCGATCGATCGATCAGCCCGCGCTCTGCAGCGCCAGGCCCGCGTGCTCGCGCAGCGGATGGAAGTGGATCTTCGGAAAACGCTCCTGCGCCAGCCGCACGTCGTACGGAGACGTGCACAAAAAGGCCAGCGTGTCGGCCGCGTCCTTGGCCATGCGCACCGGGTAGGCGTGGACGAACTCGCGCAGCTCGGCCGGGGTGTCGGCCGTGATCCAGCGCGCGCCCGTGTACTGGCAGCCTTCGAGCCGCACGTCGGCGTCGTACTCGGCCTTCAGGCGGTGCTGCACCACTTCGAACTGCAGCTGGCCGACGGCGCCCAGCAGCATCGGGCCGCCGACTTCGGGGCGGAAGACCTGGATCGCGCCTTCTTCGCCGAGCTGGGCCAGGCCCTGCTGCAGCTGCTTGGTGCGCAGCGGGTTCTTCAGGATGACGGTCATGAACAGCTCGGGCGCGAAGAAGGGCAGCCCGGTGAACTGCAGGTTCGCGCCGTCGGTGATGGTGTCGCCCAGCTGCACGCCGCCGTGCGTGGTGAAGCCCACGATGTCGCCGGCGTAGGCCTCTTCCACCGCCTCGCGGCGCTGGCTCATGAAGGTCACGACGCTGGTGGGGCGCAGCTCCTTCGCGGTGCGCTGCACCTTCAGCTTCATGCCCGGCGTGTACTTGCCCGAGGCCATGCGCACGAAGGCGATGCGGTCGCGGTGGTTGGCGTCCATGTTGGCCTGCACCTTGAAGACCACGCCCGCGAAGTCCTTGTCCTCGGGCTGGATCTCTTTCACCACCGGCTGGCGGTTGACCAGCGTGGTGCTGGTGCGCGACTGCGGCGAGGGCGCCAGGTCGACCAGCGCGTCGAGCACTTCCATCACGCCGAAGTTGTTCACGCCCGAGCCGAAGAACACCGGCGTCTGCTTGCCGGCCAGGAAGGCCTCGCGGTCCCAGGTGGGCGAGGCGCCGGTGGCCAGTTCCATGCTTTCCATGGCGTGCTCGAAGTCGGCGCCGAAGCGCTTGACGAGCGTGTCGCGCTCGCTCAGCGGGATGGTCTCGAAGTCGTGCGGCAGCCGCTCGCTGCCCGACTCGAACACCGTCATCGCCTGCGTGCGCAGGTTCATGATGCCGCGGAAGCTCTTGCCCTGGCCCACGGGCCAGGTCATGGGCACGCAGGGCATGCCGAGTTCGCGCTCCACCTCGTCCAGGATGTCCAGCGGCTCGCGCACTTCACGGTCCATCTTGTTGACGAAGGTGATGATGGGCGTGTCGCGCTGGCGGCAGACCTCGATCAGGCGGCGCGTCTGCGCTTCCACGCCGTTGGCGGCGTCGATCACCATCAGCGCCGAGTCGACGGCGGTGAGCACGCGGTAGGTGTCTTCCGAGAAGTCCTTGTGGCCGGGCGTGTCGAGCAGGTTGATGACGTGCTCGCGGTACACCATCTGCATCACCGACGAGGCCACCGAGATGCCGCGCTGCTTCTCGATTTCCATCCAGTCGGAGGTGGCGTGGCGCGAGGCCTTGCGCGCCTTCACCGAGCCGGCGATCTGGATCGCGCCCGAGAACAGCAGCAATTTTTCGGTCAGCGTGGTCTTGCCGGCGTCAGGGTGGGAAATGATCGCGAAGGTGCGACGGCGGCGGGTTTCGGCGAGAAAAGACAAGGTGGGCAATCTGCAGGGGAATCCCCCGATTTTAGGAGGCCGCCCCGCCAACCCCGGGCTGTAGGCCTAAAACGCCTCCGTCACCCCGTACGCCCGCATCTGCGCCTCGACCTGCGCCGCGTCCTGGCTCAGCACCACGAGGTCGTGCGCCTTGCCCTCGCGGTCCTTCACGTGGCGCGTGAGCAGGGCCTCGGGCCGGAAGCCCAGGGCCTGGAAGACGGCGATGGCGCCGTGCTGGTCGACGGTCATCTGGGCGACGATCTTTTCCTGCCCGTGGGCGAAGGCCAGCGCGCAGCCTTCCTGCGCCAGCTGCTGGCCCAGGCCGCCGCCGCGCAGCGCGGGCGACACCAGCACGCGCAGCTCGGCGACGTGGCCCGACCACGAATGCGGGTCGCGGATGACGGCGGCGCAGCCCAGCACGGCGCCGCCGCGCACGGCGAGCACGCTGTCGATGTCGCCGCGCTCGATGGCGCGGACCCAGGCGGCCATCACCTTGGGCTCGGTGATGTCGCGCGGCAGAAAGAGCAGGTCGTGCGCCGGCAGCGCCTGCGCGAAGGCCAGCACGGCGGGGGCGTCGGCGCCGGTCATCAGGCGCAGGGCGATGTCGCCGTCCGCGTGGGCGACGGTGCGCGGGTAGGTGCGGGAAGAAGATGCGGTCATGAGCGTAGGAGGAGGGTTGTGTTCGTCAGGTGGAGCGCACGCCCAGCCACTCGTCGAGCTTGGGCCACAGCCGCCGCACGGCGTTGGTGCCGGCCGCCAGGCTCACGTGGCCGCCCTTGAGCACCACCTCTTCCTTGTCGGTGGAGCCGATGCCGGCGATCAGCGGCTGCCCCGCCTCGTAGGGCACGATGTGGTCGTGCTGCGCCAGCGCGTGCAGCACCGGCACGGTGATGTTCTTCAGCAGCACGGGGCGCCCGCCGAGCACCAGCTCGCCCTTGTGCAGCTTGTTGTCCCACATGAGCTCCTTCACGGTCTGGCGGAAGTACTCGCCGGCCAGCGGCAGCATCTCGGCGCCCCAGCGGTCGAACATGCGGTACGACTTGACGAACTCGTCGTTGGCCATGTTGTCCCACAGCTGCACCAGCCCGGCGCCGCGCCCGGCGGGGCGCAGCATGTCGAAGGAGGCGAACAGCATCTCGGGCGGCACGTTGCCCACGGTGTCGATCAGGCGGTCGACGTCGAAATAACGCCGGTCGGACCACGCATGAAAGAGCTTCATGCGGCTGAAGTCGATCGGCGTGGTGAAGAGCGCGAGGTTCTTCATCGGCCCGCCCGGGTGCAGCGCCGCGTACAGCGTGGAGAGCACGCCGCCCATGCAGTAGCCGGCGATGGTTACGTCGTCCTCGCCCGAGTCTTCCTGCACGCGGCGGATCGAATCGGGAATGAAGTCGAGCACGTAGTCCTCGATGCGCAGGCGCTTCTCGTCGGGGCGCGGCGCGTTCCAGTCCATCACGTAGACGTCGTAGCCCTTGAGCAGCAGGTACTCGACCATGCTCTGGCCCGGCGCGAGGTCGAAGATGTAGGCGCGGTTGGTGGTGGCCATCACCATGAGCACCGGCACGCGGTAGATCTCGTCGACCATCGGGCGGTAGTGGTACAGGCTCAGCGTGCCGCGCCGGTAGATCTCGTCCTTGGGCGTGAGGCCGACAGCGGGCGCGGTCGAGGTCAGGAAGTCCAGCCCCTTGATGTTGCGCTGGATCGTGCGCTCGATCTCGCCGCGGATGCCGGGCAGCTGGAAGGTGTCGGGCGGCGCGCTCATGGGCGGCGCTTTCCGGCGGGGCGTTTCCTGGGGGCGGCGGTCTTGGCGGCCGGTGCGGGCGCTGCCGCCGCCGTGGGCGGCTGCTTGGTGCGGCGTGGTCGGGGCGGGGCGGTGGCTGCGTCGGCGGTCCGTGTGGCGGGTCCTGCCCCGCCTTCCAGCGCGCGGCGGATGCCCGCCAGGTGGTCGTCGATGCGGTGCAGCTGCTCGCCCAGCGCCTGCAGGTCGCCGCGTGTCGGCAGGTTCAGCAGCGTGAGGTAGCGCGCCATCAGGTCGCCCACCGCCTTCTGCGCGGTGAGCGAGGCGTTCATGCCGCCGTGCATGCCCTGGCGGAACGGGTCCGAGGCCATGGCTTCGTTGGCGAATTCGTTGGTGCTTTTTTCCCACTGGGCCGTGAGCTCGCGCCACAGGGCCATGGGATCGAGGGACGGAAACTGGCTCATGAAAAACACCTCCGTCTGGGTTCGTTGTCGTGTCTCTTTTTTCTTTTCAGTGATCGTCGCGCCGCGCCGCCCGTGCGGTGTGCGCGGCGATGGCCTCGATGATCTGCGGCCACATCGCGATCGGCAGCGCGTGGCCCATGCGCGGAATGCGCAGCAGCGTCGCGCCGGGAATGGCCTCGGCCACGTCGATGCCGCAGGCTACGGGCACCAGCGGATCGACGTCGCCGTGGATCACCAGCGTGGGCACCTGCACCGCGCGCAATGCCGGCTTGCGGTTGCCCGATGCGAACACGGCCGCCAGCTGCCGCGCCACGCCGCCCGGGTTGAGGCCGCGCAGGAAGGCCAGCTGCGCGCGCTCGGCGTCGCGCGCCTCGTCGAGCGGAAAGGCGTCGGGCCCGCGCAGCACGCGCCACAGCTTGGCGTGGTGCGGCAGGTAGGCCTCGAAGCTCGTCGGCGCGGGCGCGAACAGCACCGCCAGCGCCTCGGGCGTGGGCGGCGGCAGGGCCGGGTCGCCGGTGCTCGACATGATGCTGGTGAGCGAGCGCATTCGGCCCGGATGGTGGATGGCCATCTCCTGCCCGATGGCGCCGCCCATCGACGCGCCCACGACGTGGGCGCGCGCGATGCCCAGCGCGTCGAGCAGGCCGGCGCAGTCGTCGGCCATGTCGCGCAGCGTGTAGGGCACCTGCAGCGGGCGCCCGGCCATGGCCTGCAGCATCAGCGCCTGGATGTCGGGCACGCCGGCGTGCGGCAGGTGGGTGGAGTGGCCGATGTCGCGGTTGTCGAAGCGGATCACGTGGTGGCCGCCGGCCTGCGCCAGGGCGGCGCAGAACGCGTCGTCCCAGGCGACCATCTGGGCGCCGAGGCCCATGACCAGCAACAGCGGCGGCGCCTCGGGGTCGCCGAAGCTGTCCCAGGCCAGTTCGATGCCGTTGGCGCGGGTGCGCCGTTCGGTGCGGGGCGCGACGGCGGTCATGCGGGCCTTTCTTTGCTTCTTGTTACTTGCGCTGCAGCAGCTTCGTGACCTCGTCCACGTTGGCCTGGATGCGCTGGCGCACCACGTCGAAGGCGTCGGCCTGCGACTTGGCGGCCAGGGTGGCCAGCTCCTTGATGTCGTCGACGGCGCGCTGGAACGACTGGCGGCCCAGCTCGTCGAGCTTGGCGAGGTTTTCCTTCGGGTCCTTGCCCGGCATCGCCTTGGCGGCGGTCTGCCATTCGGCGATGGCCGTCTTGATCATCTCGGTCTGTCGCTGCACCACGGTCTGCAGGCCCTGGTAGGACTTCTCGTTGGCCTGCATCAGCGCCTGCAGGTCCTTGCGGCCGCTGTCGAGCAGCTTGCCGGCGCCGCCGGTGAGGTTCAGGTTCTGCAGGCGCTCGGCCATGCCCTTGAGGTTCTTCATCGGATCGAGCATGTCCGCGGCGGACGGCGCCGCCTGCTTCGCGCCGGCGCTGCTGGCGGTGGTTTTTTTCGCGGCGGCTTTCTTGGCAGTGGCCATGGTGCGGAATCTCCTGTGTCGGGTGATGAAAACAATCGAACGGGTGGATGCAGGCAGCGGCCGGGCGGCCGGGGCCCGCCGCCACGATACGCCGGGCCGGCGCGGCTCAGGGCGCTCCAAGCGCGGATTTGCCTGCGGAGTTTCCCGGGGTGGCCCGCGCCGCCCGGCCCGGCCTCGCGGGGGGCGGCGCTTTCCGTGATGTGGGATGCCCCGGTCGATTGGCGGGCCGGGCGGCCGCGACTACAATCCGGCGCTCCGAGGAGCGTTGCAGCGCCGTCAGGCGTGAGGCTCGGACCACATCGCAACCACGCTCACCCGCTGTTCTCGCGGTGAGTCTTTCTTCCCCGTACGCAGTGGCATCTTTCAAACCAGTTTTGGAGTTCATATGAGCGCTGTACTCAAGCCCACCCCCGTCTCGACCGCCGACCAGGCGATTGCCGACCTGTCCCTTGCCGCCTGGGGCCGCAAGGAAATCAAGATCGCCGAAACCGAGATGCCCGGCCTGATGGCCATCCGTGAAGAGTTCTCGAAGGGCCAGGCCCTGAAGGGCGCGCGCATCACGGGCTCGCTGCACATGACCATCCAGACGGCCGTGCTCATCGAGACGCTGCAAGCCCTGGGCGCCGAAGTGCGCTGGGCCTCGTGCAACATCTTCTCGACGCAGGACCACGCCGCCGCCGCCATCGCCGCCGCCGGCACGCCAGTGTTCGCCATCAAGGGCGAGTCGCTGAAGGACTACTGGGACTACACCCACGCCATCTTCGACTTCGGCCCCAAGGGCTCGAAGGGCGAAGGCCCGAACATGATCCTGGACGACGGCGGCGACGCCACGCTGCTCATGCACCTGGGCCAGCGCGCCGAAAAAGACCTGGGCGTGCTCGCCAACCCGACCAGCGAAGAAGAGCGCATTCTTTACGCCGCCATCAAGGCCAAGCTGGCCGTGGACGACACCTGGTACACCCGCAAGTCGGCCGAGATCATCGGCGTGACCGAAGAGACCACCACCGGCGTGCACCGCCTGAACGAGATGAGCGCCAAGGGCACGCTGCTGTTCCGCGCCATCAACGTGAACGACTCGGTCACCAAGAGCAAGTTCGACAACCTGTACGGCTGCCGCGAATCGCTGGTGGACGGCATCAAGCGCGCGACCGACGTGATGATCGCCGGCAAGGTGGCCTGCGTGGCCGGCTACGGCGACGTGGGCAAGGGCTCGGCCCAGGCGCTGCGCGCGCTGTCGGCGCAGGTGTGGGTCACCGAAATCGACCCGATCAACGCCCTGCAGGCCGCCATGGAAGGCTACAAGGTCGTGACCATGGAGTACGCCGCCGACAAGGCCGACATCTTCGTGACCACCACCGGCAACCGCGACGTGATCCGCCACGAGCACATGGCCGCCATGAAGGACCAGGCCATCGTCTGCAACATCGGCCACTTCGACAACGAGATCGACGTCGCGTCGATCGAGAAGTACGAGTGGGAAGAGATCAAGCCGCAGGTGGACCACATCACCTTCCCGGACGGCAAGAAGATCATCCTGCTGGCCAAGGGCCGCCTCGTGAACCTGGGCTGCGGCACGGGCCACCCGAGCTTCGTGATGTCGTCGTCGTTCGCGAACCAGACCATCGCGCAGATCGAGCTGTTCACCAAGCCCGATGCGTACCAGGCCGGCAAGGTCTACGTGCTGCCCAAGCACCTGGACGAGAAGGTCGCGCGCCTGCACCTGAAGAAGGTCGGCGCCATGCTCACCGAGCTGACCGACTCGCAAGCCGCCTACATCGGCGTGGACAAGAACGGCCCTTACAAGCCGGACACCTACCGCTATTGATCCGCGTGCGCGCCGATCAACTGTTGGTGGAGCGCGGCCTGGCCGCGTCGCGTTCGCAAGCGGTCCGGCTCATCGCCGGCGGCATGCGCTGGCGTGACGCGGGCACGGGCGACGCGTGGCGCAACGTCGCCAAGAACAAGGACGAAGTGCCCGAGTCGGCCGAGCTCGAGCTCGCCGACGCCGCCGAAGCGCGCTACGTGTCGCGCGGCGGCCTCAAGCTCGAAGGCGCGCTGAAGACCAGCGGCGTGGACCCGACCGGCAAGCTCTGCCTGGACGTCGGCCAGTCGACCGGTGGCTTCACCGACTGCCTGCTGCAGCATGGCGCCGCCAAGGTGGTGGGCGTCGACGTGGGCCACGGGCAACTGCATGCGCGCATGCGCGAGGACGAACGCGTGGTCGCCATCGAAGGCGTCAATGCGCGGGCGTTGTCGCCGGCCGATCTGCAGGTGGACGACGGCGAGGACGAGGACGCGGAAGTTGGCGAGGTCGACGAAGTTGTCGAAGCCTCGCCCGAGCCGCGCTTCGACCTCATCGTCGGCGACCTGTCGTTCATCTCGCTCACGCTGGTGCTGCCGGCTGTGGTGCAGTTCCTGGCCGACGACGGCCAGCTGCTGATGCTGGTCAAGCCGCAGTTCGAGCTGCAGCCCGGCCAGGTCGGCAAGGGCGGCATCGTGCGCGACGAGGCGATGTACGCTGTGGTCGAGAAGCGCCTGCACGACGCCTGCGCGGCGCTCGAGCTGAAGGTGCTGCGCTGGTTCGACAGCCCGATCGCCGGGGGCGACGGCAACCGCGAGTTTTTCATTCACGCCGTTCGTGCTGCTGCCAAGGCGGGCGACGGTTCCTAAGGAGACGCAGGTGCGCCTTCCGCTGAGTTTCGAATTCTTCCCGACCAAGACGCCCGAAGGCGCGGTCAAGCTGCGCGCCGTGCGCCAGCAGCTGTATGCGCGCAAGCCGCAGTTCTGCTCCGTCACCTACGGCGCGGGCGGCTCCACGCACCAGGGCACCTTCGGTGCGGTGCAGGAGATCCTGGCCGAGGGCGTGGACGCCGCCAGCCACTTCTCGTGCATCGGCGCCACGCGCGCCACCGTGCGCGAGCAGCTGGCCGAGCTGAAGGCCATGGGCGTGAAGCGCCTCGTGGCGCTGCGCGGCGACCTGCCCAGCGGCTACGGCATCGGCGGCGAGTTCCAGTACGCGAGCGACCTCGTCGCCTTCATCCGCGAGGAGACCGGCCGCGACTTCCACATCGAGGTGGCCTGCTACCCCGAAGTGCATCCGCAGGCGCGCTCGCCCGAAGCCGACCTGCAAGCCTTCGCCACCAAGATGAAGGCGGGGGCCGACTCGGCCATCACGCAGTATTTCTTCAGCCCCGAGGCCTACTTCCGCTTCGTCGACGACGCGCGCAAGCTGGGGCTCGACACGCCGATCGTGCCGGGCATCATGCCTATCACGAGCTCGACGCAGCTCATGCGTTTCTCGGACGCCTGCGGCGCCGAGATCCCGCGCTGGATCCGCCTGCGGCTGCAGGGCTTCGGCGACGACACGGCCTCCATCAAGGCCTTCGGCCTGGACGTGGTGACCGACCTGTGCGCGCGCCTGCAAGCGGGCGGCGCACCCGCGATCCACTTCTACACGATGAACCAGTCGGCGGCCACGCTGGCGATTCTGGAGCGCCTGGATTGAGAGGGCTGCGCGCGGTCGCCGTCGCGGTCTCCTGCGTGCTCGCAGGGTGCACCATGCCGCCTGCCACGCAGGAGAAAGACGCGGACACCGCCGCCGCGCCGGCGGCGTCCGGCAAGCGGCTGCAGCCGCTGGGACGCGGCCTGGCCGTGCCGCCCGGCGCCGCCCCGCGCTCGGCCGTGCCGTCGGTGCGCTACGACCTCGCGGTGTCGGGCACCGGCGAATCGCTGGACGACGGCGTGCCCGGCGATGAGCCGCGCGAGATCTTCGAGCGTGGTGGCGCGTCGTGGTACGGCATCCAGTTCCACCAGCGCAAGACCGCCAACGGCGAGCGCTTCGACATGGGCGCCATGACGGCGGCCCACAAGACGCTGCCCTTCAACACGCGCGTGTGCGTGCGCAGCCTGGTCAACGGCAGCGAGGTGCTGGTGCGCGTCAACGACCGCGGGCCCTTCACGCCGGGCCGCATCATCGACCTGAGCCGCGCCGCGGCCGACCGCATCGGTCTCACGAGCATGGGCATCAAGCAGGTGGCGCTGTCGGTCATCGACCGCGAAGGCATGCGCTGCGGCGGCCAGGCCGTGGCGGCGGAAGATCTGCCGCCCGCGCTGTTGCCCGAGGCGCCGACGTCGCGCGTTCGCGCGCCGGCACCTGCGCGCAAGCGGGTGATCGTGCCGCCGCGCAAGCGCCGCTGAGCGGCCTGCCTCAGCCGCCGCTCTCGAGCGAGTAGGCGGCGTTGCGGTCCTGGGCCAGCCGCTCGGCCAGCTGGGGCAGCGCCTCGGCCAGTTGCGCCTTCAGCGTGTAGGGCGGGTTGATCAAAAACATGCCGCTGGCCGGCAGGCCCGGGCGCTGCGTTTCGCCCGAGGCGGCGTCCTTCGTGATCTTGCTCGACTTGACCGTCAGCGTGGCGTGCAGCCACGGCTTGCCGGCCTTGGTCGCCATCGTCTTCAGGCGGCGCGGCAGGTCGTGCGCCTCGGGGCGCGGAATGATCGGGTACCAGACGGCATACGTGCCCGTGGCGAAGCGCTTGAGCGCCTCGGCCGCGAAGTCGAGCACGCGGCCGTAGTCGGTCTTCATTTCGTAGCTCGGGTCCATCAGCACCAGCGCGCGGCGCGAGGGCGGCGGCAGGAACTTGGTGGCGCTGCCGAAGCCGTCGTCGCGCAGCACGGCGATGCGGCGGCCGGCCTCGAGCTGGGCGATGTTGGCGTCCAGCGTGCGGGCGTCGGTCGGGTGCAGCTCGAACAGCTTGAGCTTGTCGTGGTCGCGCAGCAGGTGCTGCACGATGAACGGCGAGCCGGGGTAGACGCGGGCGCCGCCCTTGGGGTTGAAGTCGTGGATCACGCTCAGGTAGCGGGCGATGGCTTCGGCGACCGGCTTGTCCTCGGCGGGGGCTGCGGGCTTCTTGCCCGCCGACTTGGCGGCCGGGGCGGGCGTGGTGGGGGCTTTGTCCGGTTCGGCGAAGAAGCGCAGCACGCCGTCGGCCGCCTCGCCGCTGGTGCCGGCGTAGTCGCCGTCGAGCCGGTACAGGCCGGCGCCGGCGTGGGTGTCGACGACGGTCAGCGCGGCGTCTTTTTCAAGCAGGTGGTCGAGGGTGGCAATCAGGACCGTGTGCTTGAGCACGTCGGCGTGGTTGCCGGCATGGAACGCGTGGCGGTAACTGAACATGGAATGAGGCCTGAAAAAGTGGAAAGGGGAGCGCTAGACTCGCGCGGCGCTACATTGATTTACAAAACACAACGAGGGGCAGCAATGCGAGGAGCCGGATGGCGATTTTGGGGCCTGTGCGTCGGCGCGGGTGTTTTGTCTATTTTGACGGGCTGCGCCTCCGTGACCCACGGCACCACGCAGAACGTGAAGGTCGAGACCCTGTCGCCCGAGGGCAAGGTGGTCGACGGCGCCCGCTGCCGGGTCTCGAACGACCGCAATGATGCGGTGGTGCGCTCCGGCCTGACCCTGCCGGTGCGGCGCTCGGGTGAGAACCTGAACATCGAATGCACCCAGTCCGGCCTGCCGCCGGCCCGCGGCCAGGCGATTTCGCGCGTCAACGTGGGCCTGGTCGGCAACGTGATGATCGGCGGCCTGGTCGGCGTGGCGATCGACACCGGCACCGGGGCGGGCTTCAACTACCCGAGCTGGATCCGGCTGATCTTCGGCGAGGTACGCAGTTTCGACCGCAGCGCGCAGACTGGCGACGAGGCGACGGTCGGCATGAAGATCGGCACGACCGAGATGGCGGCCGCGCCGGCGCCGAAGACGGCCGTGGCAGCACCTGCGCCTGCGCCCGCCGTGGTGGCGCCTCCGCCTCCTCCCGTGGCGGTCGCGCCGCCCGCTCCGGTGCGCCCCGCACCTGCAGCGCCGCCCGCCGCGCCCGACGCCCGCGTCTCGATGGACGATCTGCGCGGCCTGCTGCCCGCCAAGCCGTGAAGCCGATGTGGAAGAACGCCGCGCCGTGGCTGTGCGCCGCGGGCGCCCTGCTGGCCGCAGGCCCCGCCGCCGCGCTGGAGCCCGACGCCCTGTTCGCCAAGCTGACGGGCAGCGTCTGGGCCGTGCGCACCTTCGACGCGCAGGAGCGCCCGCTGCGCGCCGGCAGCGCCGTGGTGATTGCGCCCGGCCGGCTCGTCACCAACTGCCACGTGCTCGCCAAGGCCAGCAATTTCGTGGTCAAGCGCGACAACGTCACCTACGGCGCCACGCTCGAATACCCGGACCCGGGGCGCGACCTGTGCCAGATCAAGGTCGCCAACTTCACGGCAACCCCGGTGACCCTGGCGCCCGCCGGCGGTGCGCGGGTGGGGCAGCGCGTGTACGCCATCGGCAACCCGCGCGGGCTGGAAAACACGCTCAGCGAAGGCCTGTTGTCGGGCCTGCGCGGTGGCGACGGCGAGGCGCGGCTGCTGCAGACCACGGCCGCCATCGCCCCCGGGTCGAGCGGCGGCGGGCTGTTCGACAGCGACGGCCGCCTGCTGGGCATCACCACCTTCTCTGCCCGCGACGGTGGCAACCTGAATTTCGCGATGCCGGCCGAGTTCCTGGCGGAACTGCCGGCCCGCGCCCAGGCGCAACTGGCGGCGCGGGCCCGGGAGCCTGCGGGCGCTGCCGCCCGACGGGTGGCCGACGCCGGTGGGGCGGGCATCCCGCTGACCGAGCCGCTGCGCGCCGGCGACGCGCTCGAGTACGTGCGCACGGACCGGCTGACGGGCAACCGGGCGCCGGTGATCTACCGGGTGGACCGGGTCAGCGGCGACGAGGTGTCGTTCAATGCCGGCAGCCGGATCGAGAAGACCAACGGGCAGGTGGTCTCCATCACGTCGCCGGCCGGCGGCCTGTTCGACACCGCGTCGCCGCCGGGCGGCTGGGCATTGCGCAAGGACGACATCCAGCCCGGCATGCGCTGGCAGCTCGACTACGTGACGACCACCGGCGACCGGCTGCGGCATGAACTCACCGCCTCGGTGGGCGGCGAGCAGACGATGCGTGTGGACGGGGTGGAGTTGAACGTGATGCGCATCGGCTACGAGGGCTGGATCTTCGCCTCCAGCACCACCAGCTTGCCGCTGACCGGCGCCAGCACGCGCTTTCGGGGCGCCGCCTGGTACAGCCCCGAGCTGGGCCGGGTCGTCCGTTTCGAGGGCGAATACCAGCGCGGGGTCTCCTCGGGGGCCAACGAGAGCCTGGAGCTGGTCCGCATCCAGCGCTGAGGCCCCCGGAAGCCCGAAAATTGGCCGTTTGGCCATTTCTTCATATAATCGCGGGCTTCGCAGCGTTTTTGTAGCCCCGCGGCGAAGGCATGCCAGCCGCCCTTTCATTGGGCGGAAGGCGTGAAAACCCACCTAAGAGATTCCCATCAGAGGAACGCCGACCGTGGAAAAGGGCTCGCCAAACCCTCTTTCAAGAGAAAAACTCATGACCAAAACGTTCAGCGCCAAGCCCGCTGACGTGACGCACGAGTGGTTTGTGATTGACGCGACCGACAAGGTCCTCGGACGAGTAGCCAGCGAAGTTGCTCTCCGTTTGCGCGGCAAACACAAGGCCATTTACACGCCTCACGTCGATACCGGTGACTACATCGTCATCATCAACGCCGCGCAACTGCGCGTCACCGGCGCCAAGTCGATCGACAAGGTGTACTACCGTCACTCGGGCTACCCGGGCGGTATCACGGCGACGAACTTCCGCGACATGCAGAACAAGCACCCGGGCCGCGCCCTGGAAAAGGCTGTCAAGGGCATGCTGCCCAAGGGCCCGCTTGGTTACGCGATGATCAAGAAACTCAAGGTGTACGGTGGTGCAGAGCACCCGCATACCGCCCAACAGCCCAAAGTGCTGGAACTGTAAGGAGCCTTGAGAATGATTGGTGAATGGAACAATGGCACCGGCCGTCGCAAATCCAGCGTCGCCCGCGTGTTTCTGAAAAAAGGCACCGGCAAGATCACGGTCAACGGCAAGGACATCCAAGCGTTCTTCGGCCGTGAAACCTCGATCATGATCGCCAAGCAGCCCCTGGCGCTGACCAACAACCTCGAAGCTTTCGACGTGATGGTCAACGTGAACGGCGGCGGCGAATCGGGTCAAGCCGGCGCCACGCGCCACGGCATCACCCGTGCCCTGATCGACTACGACGCTTCGCTGAAGCCCGTCCTGAGCCAAGCCGGCTTCGTGACGCGTGACGCACGTGAAGTCGAGCGTAAGAAGGTCGGTCTGCACTCCGCCCGTCGCCGCAAGCAGTTCAGCAAGCGCTGATCCCCTGCGCGTTGCGAGACAAGAAGCCGCCCTCGGGCGGCTTTTTCGTGGCCGCGTCCCCCAGGTGCCCCTGGTGGATGCGGCGCCCGACCCCACTTGCGATGGGTGCTCGCCACAGTCGGCCTGCCGAAAATGCGGCATTGCAGTAGCATCCATCCCATTGGCCGCCCAAGCGGCCCCCCAAGGAGTTTCACCCCATGAGCGCTGTTGCCGAAAACATCCAGACCCAGATGCCCGAGCCGATCGTCTTCACCGACAGCGCGGCCGCCAAGGTCGCCGACCTGATCGCCGAAGAGGGCAATCCCGACCTGAAGCTGCGCGTGTTCGTGCAGGGTGGCGGGTGCTCGGGCTTCCAGTACGGTTTCACCTTCGACGAGATCACTAACGAAGACGACACCACCATGACCAAGAACGGTGTGTCGCTGCTGATCGATGCCATGAGCTACCAGTACCTGCTCGGCGCCGAGATCGACTACAAGGAAGACCTGCAGGGCGCCCAGTTCGTCATCAAGAACCCGAACGCCACCAGCACGTGCGGCTGCGGTTCCAGCTTCTCGGCCTGATGCCTGGATGCTGCTGACCAGCCCCCTCGAAAAAGCCGCCTCCGGGCGGCTTTTTGCTGCCCGTCGTTTTCCCGAACCCGCGCCTTCCCGATGAGTCCCGATACCCCCGTCCCCGTCGATCCCGCCCGCAAGAGCCTGCTGTGGCTCGTGGCCGTGGGCTTTTTCATGCAGACGCTGGACGCCACCATCATCAACACGGCGCTGCCCGCGATGGCCGCCAGCCTGGGCGAGAGCCCGCTGCGCATGCAGTCGGTGGTGGTGGCCTACGCGCTCACGATGGCGATGCTGATCCCGGCCTCGGGCTGGATCGCCGACCGCTTCGGCACGCGGCGCGTCTTCTTCTGCGCCATCGTGCTGTTCGCCGCCGGCTCGGTGCTGTGCGCGCTCTCGCAGGGGCTGGGGCAGCTCGTGGCGGCGCGGGTGGTGCAGGGCCTGGGCGGGGCGCTGCTGCTGCCCGTGGGCCGCCTGGCGCTGCTGCGCACGGTGCCGCGCGGCGAGTTCCTGCAGGCGATGAGCTTCGTGGCCATTCCGGGGCTCATCGGGCCGCTGCTGGGGCCCACGCTGGGCGGCTGGCTGGTGCAGTACGCCTCCTGGCACTGGATCTTCCTCATCAACGTGCCGGTGGGGCTGGCCGGCTGCATCGCCACGCTGCGCTACATGCCGGACCTGCGCGGCGCCCTCCAGAAGCGCTTCGACGGCGTGGGCTACGCGCTGCTGGCCTTCGGCATGGTGGCGATCTCGCTGGCGGTCGACGGCGTGTCAGGGCTCGGGCTGCGCCAGGGCGGGGTGATGGCGGTGCTGATCTTCGGCTTCGCCGCCGTGGTCGCCTACTGGCTGCGCGCGGCGCGCACGCCCGAGCCGCTGTTCTCGCCCGCGCTGTTCGGCATCCCGACGCTGAGCATCGGCCTGCTGGGCAACCTGTTCTCGCGCCTGGGCAGCAGCTGCATGCCCTTCCTGGTGCCGCTGCTGCTGCAGGTGTCGATGGGCTATTCGCCGGTGCGCGCCGGGCTGATGATGCTGCCGGTCGCGCTGGCCGGCATGGCCATGAAGCGCTTTGCCACGCCGCTGATCACGCGCCACGGCTACCGCCGCGTGCTCGTGGCCAACACGGTGCTGGTCGGCTGCACCATGGCCAGCTTCGGCCTCACGGCGCCGGGGCAGCCGGTGGCGCTGCACCTGCTGCAGCTGCTGGTGTTCGGCGCGGTCAACTCGCTGCAGTTCACGGCGATGAACACCATCACCCTGAAGGACCTCGACGGCGGCATGGCCAGCAGTGGCAACAGCCTGCTGTCGATGGTGCAGATGCTCGCGATGAGCCTGGGCGTGGCCGCCGCCGGCGCGGTGCTGGCGGGCTACAACGGCGTTTTCGGTACCACGACGGCGGTGCAGACGCTCGATGCGTTTCAGGCCACGTTTGCGACCATGGGGCTCATCACGGTGGCTTCGGCGCTGATCTTCTGGCATTTGCCCGCAGAAGTGCGGGCGGCGCAGCCTGCGCAGCCGGAGGTCTCCGGCCAGGGCTGACGCAATTCAGGTGGGGTAGATCGCGCCGAGCACCCGCGCCCCGCGCGCGCCGGTCACGCTCGCGAGGTTGCCGGGTTCGCGCCGGACGGTGCGCCGGGCCAGCCACGCGAAGGCGGCTGCCTCGACCTGCTGGGGCGGCAGGCCGTGTTCCGACGATGCCTGCACCTGCACGCCGGGCAGCAGGGCGCGCAGGCGGGCCATGAGGTGGTCGTTGAGCGCACCGCCGCCGCAGACGATCAGCAAGGCGCTCTCTTTTTGATAGCTTCGCAGTGCTGCCGCGCAGGTGCCGGCGGTCAGTTCGGCCAGCGTGGCCTGCACATCGACAGGCGCCCAGGTGGCCGTGACCAGGTGGCCGGCCAGCCAGTCCGGATGGAATAAATCGCGCCCCGTGCTCTTCGGCGGCGCCTTGGCGAAGTACGGCTCGGCCTGTAGCCGGGCGAGCAGCTCGGGCAGCACGCGCCCGCTGGCCGCCCAGTGGCCGCCCCGGTCGAAGGGCTGGCCGAGGTGGCGCTGGCACCAGTGGTCCATCAGCGCGTTGGCGGGGCCGCAATCGAAGCCCAGCAGGGGCGCGGTGCCCGCCGGCGCGCTCGTGGCGGGCAGCAGGCTCAGGTTGGAGATGCCGCCGAGGTTCAGCACGGCGACGGGCGCGTCGGGCCTGGCGAACAGGGCCTGGTGAAAGGCCGGCACCAGCGGGGCGCCCTGGCCGCCGGCCGCGAGGTCGCGGCTGCGGAAGTCGGCGACCACGTCGATGCCGCTCAGCTCGGCCAGCAGCGAGGGGTTGTTGACCTGCAGCGTGTAGCCCGTGGCGTCGAACTCGAGCGGCCGGTGGCGCACGGTTTGGCCGTGAGCGCCGATGGCGGTGACGGCGTCTGGGGCGGTGTCGGTGCTGGCAAGCAGCTGCGCGACCACGTCGGCATACACCCGCGCCAGGCCGTTGCCGGCCAGGGCCGCGCGGTGCAGTTCGTTGTCGCCGGGGGTGTTGAGCGCCAGCAGCTCGGCGCGCAGCGGGGCGGGAAAGTCAGCGCTGGCGTGGCCGATCACCGCGAGGTGGCCGTCGTCGGAGAAATCGGCGATGACGCCGTCGACCCCGTCGAGCGAGGTGCCCGACATCAGGCCGATGAAGCGTTGCTGCGGCGGCTGCGGTGCGGCGGCCATGCCTGGGGGCGCGAGGCTCAGTCGGCGCTGGCCTGGATCACCGAGAAGGCAGCGGCCAGCTCGGTGCGCGCGCCCACGGCGATGCGTTCGAAGGCCGGACGCATGGCGGCGGTGATCGGGGCGCCGCCTTCCTGCGCGATCGTGGTCGGGTCCTGGTAGGCCCCGCCGACGCGGTATTCGAAGTGCAGGTGCGGGCCGGTGGCCCAGCCGGTGGAGCCGACGGCGCCGATGGTCTGGCCCTGGCTCACGCTCTCGCCGGCCTTCACGTTGATGCGGCTCAGGTGGGCGTAGGCCGTCTGCTGGTTGTTGCGGTGGTTGATGATGACGATGTTGCCGTAGCCGCTTTGCGTGCCGGCGAAATCGACCGTGCCATCACCGACCGTGCGCACCGCGGTGCCCGTGGGCGCCGCGTAGTCGATGCCGTTGTGCTGGCGCCAGCTGTTCAAAATCGGGTGCATGCGCATCGCGAAGCCGCTGGACACGCGCGAGAACTCGACCGGCGACGCCAGGTAGGCCTTGCGCAGGCTGTCGCCGTTCGGGCGGTAGTAGCTGCCCTTCTGGCCCGCGCCCGGCGGCTGGAACCAGACGGCCTGGTGGACCTTGCCGTTGTTCTCGAACTCGGCCGAGAGCACGCGGCCGCTGCGCAGCGCCTGGCCGTCGGCTTCGAAGGTCTCGTAGACCACGGCGAAGCGGTCGCCCTTGCGCAGCGAGCGCACGTCGACGTCGCCCGCGAAGATGTCGGCCAGCTGGCTGGCCACGGCGTCGGGAATGCGCGAGTCGTCGGTGGCGGCGAACAGCGAGCTGCGGATGGTGCCGCTGGCCAGGCGCGTGCCCGGCGTCAGCATGTCGCGCTCGGTGCGGGCGACAAAACCGGTGGGCGTGCGCTCGACGACGAAGCGCTTGAAGCCGCCGTCGGCGTCGGGAATCCAGCGGGCGCTGAGCTTTTGCAGCTGGTTTTCCTGCGTGGCTTCGGCCGTCACGGTGCGGCCCACGCGCGCGAAGAGCGCCATGCGCGCCTCGGCGTTGCCACGCACGAAGGCGGTGGCGGCGGGGTCGGAAATGCCCAGGCGCTTCATCAGCGCCTCGGCCGTGTCGCTGGAGCGCGAGACGTCGGTGCGGAACAGCGTGAAGCTGAAGTTCTCGAGCGACGCCGACTGGTCGGCGAAAGACACCGGCGCGGTGGCTTCGAGCACTTGCTGGATGGGGAGGTCGGACGCGTCGGGACCGAGCGAGGCGACCGCGAGGGTGCCGGCGCTGAGCAGCATCGCAGCGATCGCTGCGGTGATCTGCTTGGGGTACGTCCGGAATGTGTAGGCCACGCGGGAAGCGAGAAGCTCCTCGGCGGCAAGGATGCCGTTGATCAAACTGTGGATTCCAACTCAGGTTCTGCAGGTCCGTGCTGCAAGGCCCAGTGCGTTCAGGGCGGCAGGAGACGGTGCGGAAAAAAAGCGCCGCTTAGAATCCGGCGCTTGAAAAGTCGGGCTGAGTATAGCTTCGGCCACCGGAAAAACCGCCAAAAAAGCCCATGAACGCCGAATCTGTTACATCCACCAGCCTCTCCGATGGTGTAAGACAAGCCCTCGAAATCTCCCTCCGCGGCGCTGACGAGCTGCTGCCGCAGGACGAGTGGGTCAAGAAGCTCCAGAAGGCGGAAGCCAGCGGCAAGCCGCTGCGCATCAAGCTGGGCCTGGACCCGACCGCACCGGATATTCATATCGGACACACGGTGGTGCTCAACAAGATGCGCCAGCTCCAGGACCTGGGGCACCGCGTGATCTTCCTGATCGGCGACTTCACTTCCCTGATCGGCGACCCCTCGGGCCGCAACAGCACCCGCCCGCCGCTCACGGCCGAGCAGATCCGGGCCAACGCCGAGACCTACTTCGCCCAGGCCAAGCTGGTGCTGGACGAGTCCAAGACCGAGATTCGCTACAACTCCGAGTGGAGCGACCCGCTGGGCGCGCGCGGCATGATCCAGCTGGCGGCCAAGTACACGGTGGCGCGCATGATGGAGCGCGACGACTTCAACAAGCGCTTCAAGGCCGGCCAGTCGATCTCGGTGCACGAGTTCCTGTACCCGCTGATGCAGGGCTACGACTCGGTGGCGCTTGAAAGCGACCTCGAACTGGGCGGCACGGATCAGAAATTCAACCTGCTCGTCGGCCGTCACCTCCAGCAGGAATACGGCCAGGAGCCGCAGTGCATACTTACTATGCCACTGCTCGAAGGGCTCGATGGCGTCGAGAAGATGTCCAAGAGCAAGGGCAACTACATTGGCATCAGCGAGGACGCCAACAGCATGTTCGCCAAGGTGCTGTCGATCTCGGACACGCTGATGTGGCGCTGGTACACGCTGCTGAGCTTCCAGTCGGTGGCGCAGATCGAGGCGCTGAAGGCCGAGATCGCGGCCGGCCGCAACCCGAAGGACGCCAAGGTGGCGCTGGCCAAGGAAATCACTGCGCGCTTCCACAGCGCGGCGGCGGCCGATGCGGCGGAGCAGGACTTCATCAACCGCAGCAAGGGCGGCGTGCCCGACGTCATTCCGGAGGTGGCGCTGAGCGGCGCCCCGCTGGGCATCGGCCAGTTGCTCAAGCAGGCCAACCTGGCGTCTTCGTCCGGGGAGGGCAACCGCCTGATCGACGGCGGCGGCGTGCGCATCGATTCGGTCGTGGTGTCCGACAAGGGCCTGAAGTTGCCCGCGGGCAGCTACGTGGTGCAGGTCGGCAGGCGCAAGTTTGCGCGGGTGACCCTGAGCTGATCGACAAAAAAGGCCCCTCGGGGCCTTTTTCAATGGGAGCAGCGCGGCGGGGTCAGCGGACCTCGATGGTCACGCGCCGGTTGCGGGGCTCATCGACCTCGTCGGCGGTGGGCACGGCCAGGTCGCGTTCGCCGCGGCCCACGGCCTCGATGCGGTTCGCCGGAAACTGGCGCTCCACGAACAGCTGCACCACTTCCTGCGCGCGGCGGCGCGACAGCTGGTCGTTCTGCTCGCCGGCACCCTTGGTGTCGGTGTGGCCGGTCACCACGATGTCGCCGCCGCTGCGGGCCAGCGCGGCGGCCAGCGCCTCGGTCATGATCTGCTGCGACGCCGCCGTCAGCGTGGTGGTGCCCACTTCGAAGAACACCGTGTAGCGCTGCGGAAGCGGCGGGCGCATGTCGAACAGGGGCTTGTTCTCGGCCTGGACCTTGGCCGCGTCGGCCTGGTCGACCACCGGTGCGCCGCTCGCGCCTACTGCGGCCGTGGCGCGCTGGTAGGGCTTGGAAAGCACTTCTTCGCCGTCCTTGGCGCGCACCACCACGGCGGAGGGCGTGCCGTCAGCCTGGGGCAGCAGCACCACGCGCGTGCCCGGCGAGGAGCAGGCGGCCAGGAACAGGGCGACCGTGGTCGCGAGAAGAAGGGAGGAGCGGCGTAACAGTGTCTGCATCTTTTCAGGGTTGGCCGTCGGTCTGCACGATGAAGTCCGTGCCCCGAATGCCGATGGTGGCGGTCTGGGTTTCGACGCGCACGGCGTCGGGGTTGGTCTTGCCGATGAGGCCGGTGATCATGCGCATCGAGCCGCGCAGCAGCGACACGAGCATGCCGCCGTCGCGGGTGGTGCCGTCGAAGTGGAATTCCTTCAGGTCCATGCGCGAGGACGGGCCGACCATCAGCGTGGTGTTGTCGCGCAGCACGACGGCGGCCGACGAATCCGGGCCGGTCACGATGCGATCGACCGCGCCCAGCGCGTCGCCGGGGGCCGCCGTGCGCGTGGCGCCGGCGCTGTCGAGCAGCTGGACGTTGCCGCGCACCGTCTTCACGAACCCGGCCTGCTGGGGCGCGGCCGCGGCTGCGGCGGGTGCCTGCGCTTGGGCCAGGGTGGCTGCGCCGACGATGGCGAGCCCGAGGGCGGCGGTCAAAAACTTCTTCATCATTTGCCTCTCTGTGACTGATTGCTTCGCAATGAGCGCAAATATTAAGGCGAAGGCGTTACATATGGTCACGCGGCTGATAATTCAGCCGATTCCTGCGACGTAATGCCCGCCCGCACAGGCCCTTTTTACCTGATCTTGTTCTTTCTGCATGACGTTGACCCCTAAAACGCTGCTTCGCGTCTCTGTCGCGGTGGCCCTGATCACCATCCTCCTGAAGGGATGGGCCGGCTACCTGACGAACTCGATGGGCCTGATTTCGGACGCCATGGAATCGTGCGTCAACCTCGCCAGCGCCATGTTCGCGCTGGCCATGGTGACCATCGCCGAGCGCCCGGCCGACGAGGACCATCCCTACGGCCACCACAAGGCCGAGTACTTCTCGTCCGGCTTCGAGGGCCTGCTGATCGTGGCCGCCGCCGTCGCCATCCTGTGGGTGTCGGTGCTGCGGCTGCTGTCGCCGCAGCCGCTGGAGCAGCTGGGCTGGGGCCTGGCGCTGTCGGTGCTCAGCTCGGGCTTCAACGCGGCGCTGGCGTTCGTGCTGTTCCGCGCGGCGCGCGCGCACCGCTCCATCGCGCTGGAGGCCGACGGGCGCCACCTGATGACCGACGTGTGGACCTCGGTCGGCGTGCTGGTCGGCATCGTGGCCGTGCATTTCAGCGGCTGGCTCTGGCTCGATCCGCTGATCGCCATCGGCGTGGCGCTCAACATCGTGCGCGAGGGCTTCAAGCTCGTGTGGCGCTCCTCGCAGGGCCTGATGGACGAGGCGCTCGATGCCGAGACGCTCGCCACCGTGCGCGCCACGCTCGACGCCTTCGCCGCCAACCATGCCGAGGGCGACCGGCTGCGCTTCGACGACATGGTGACGCGCGGTGCCGGCCAGCGCCGCTTTGCCGACCTGCACATGCACGTGCCCGGCGACTGGACCCTGCAACGTGCCGCCAACCTGCGCGACGAACTGGAGCAGGCCCTGATGGACGCCGTGCCCGGCCTGCGCGTGACCATTCAACTGCTGCCGCTCACCATGGAAGCGCGCGCCACCCGACTCGAGGACCACCATTCATGAAAGCCGTGCTCCAGCGCGTCGCCCACGCCCGCGTCGACATCGCGGGCCAGACCGTCGGCGCCATCGAGGCCGGCCTGCTGGTGCTGCTGTGCGCCGAACGCGGCGACGGCGACAGCGTGGCCGACCGCCTGCTCGCCAAGATCCTCAAGCTGCGCATCTTCTCGGACGAGGCCGGCAAGATGAACCGCAGCGTGCAGGACATCGGCGGCGGCCTGCTGGTCGTGAGCCAGTTCACGCTGGCCGCCGACGTGAGCGGCGGCAACCGCCCCAGCTTCACGCTCGCGGCGCCGCCCGACGAGGGCCGCCGGCTCTACGAGTACTTCGTGGCGCAGGCGCGCGGCGCGCACCCGGTGGTGGCAACGGGCGAGTTCGGCGCCGACATGCAGGTGCACCTGCTGAACGACGGGCCCGTCACGATCCCGCTGCAGATGACGGCGTGAACGGCGCAGGCCGAAGCACCGCTTCCCACGCCACCTTCGGTTCGTCGTAGCGCAGCACGCGCACCTCCTCGAGGTGCTGCAGCAGCCAGCCGTCGGCAAACAGCCGCTCGACCGCGGCGCGGTCGAAGAAGCGCTTGGGAATGCCGTCCACCGTGTAGAAAAAATCTTCGTCCCGCCCGCTGGCCGACGGGCCGCGCGCGCCGTGGTACAGGTCGTTGACCGAGTTGAGGCGGCACAGCAGCACGCCGCCGGGCCGCAGCACGCGGTGGATGCGCCGCACCAGTGCCAGCGTTTCGTCCCATGCGAAGTAGTGCAGCGACAGGCTGGCGAGCACGGCGCCGACCGTGGCGCCCTCCGCCAGCGGCCATGCGTCGCGGAAGTCGCCGCAATGGAACTCGGCCCCTGCGGGCACGCGTTGCCGCGCCTGCGCCAGGGCGTCGGACGACAGCTCGATCGCCACCACCGGCAAGCCGGCCTCGACCAGCGTGGCGGTGTCGCGACCCGCTGCACACCCCAGTTCGAGCACCGGTCCGTCGCCGGCGCATGCGCGCAGCAGCGGCAGCCAGCGCGGCAACCAGGGGTCGGTGTCCGACACTACCGCGGCCTCCGCTCAGCGCCCGTACGGGCTGCGAATGCCCAGGCCCGCGAGGATCTCGATTTCGTACGCTTCCATCTCGTCCGCGTCGGCCTCGCTGGTCTCGTGGTCCCAGCCCTGTGCGTGCAGCGTGCCGTGCACCAGCAGGTGCGCGTAGTGCGCGGCGAGCGTCTTGCGGTTTTCCTTGGCCTCGCGTGCCACCACGGGCGCGCACAGCACCAGGTCGGCCATCACGACCGGGCCCTGCGCATAGTCGAAGGTGAGGACGTTGGTGGCGTAGTCCTTGCCGCGGAACTCGCGGTTCAGGCGCTGGCCCTCCTCGGCATCGACGATGCGCACGGTGATCTCGCCGTCGATGTCCAGCGCATGGCGAATCCAGCGGTTCACGCTGTGGCGCGGCAGCGCGGCGCGGTGGCGCTCCACGCCCTTGAAGCGCCCGAACTGCAGCGACAGCGACAGGGCCGGAAGCAAGGAGGCCGCCATGTCAGTGGCCTCCCGAGCGCTTGCGCTGCCCGTCGTAGGCATCGACGATCTTCGCCACCAGCGGGTGGCGCACCACGTCGGCGCTCGTGAAGTGCGTGGTCGCGATGCCGGCCACGCGCTTGAGCACGCGCTCGGCGTCGATCAGTCCGCTGAGCTGCTGCTTGGGCAGGTCGATCTGGCTCACGTCGCCCGTCACCACCGCCTTGGCACCGAAGCCGATGCGCGTGAGGAACATCTTCATCTGCTCCACCGAGGTGTTCTGCGCCTCGTCGAGGATCACGAAGGCGTTGTTCAGCGTGCGTCCGCGCATGAAGGCCAGCGGCGCAATCTCGAGCACGTTGCGCTCGAAGGCCTTCTGCACCTTCTCGTAGCCCATGAGGTCGTACAGCGCGTCGTACAGCGGGCGCAGGTAGGGGTCGACCTTCTGCGTCAGGTCGCCCGGCAGGAAGCCCAGGCGCTCGCCCGCTTCCACGGCCGGGCGCGTGAGCACGATGCGCTGCACCGCCGCGCGCTCCAGCGCATCGACCGCGCAGGCCACGGCCAGGTAGGTCTTGCCGGTGCCGGCCGGGCCGATGCCGAAGGTGATGTCGTGCTTGGCGATGTTGTCCAGGTACAGCGCCTGCGTGGGCGTGCGGGCGCGCAGGTCGGCGCGGCGCGTGACCAGCATGGCCGCGTCCTCGTCGCTCATCGAGCCGTCGCCGGCCAGCGTGAGCTGCACCACGGCCGGGTCGATGGCGCGCTGGGCGATCTCGTACAGCGCCTGCAGCACCTCCATGGCCCGCTGCGCCGGGGCCTTGGGGCCGTCGACCTTGAACTGCTCGTGGCGGTGCGCGATCTTCACGCCCAGGGCGTCCTCGATGCGGCGCAGGTGCGCATCCAGCGGGCCGCACAGGTGGCCGAGGCGCGAATTGTTCAGGGGGGTAAAGGTGTGTCGCAGAATCACGCCGGACATTTCAAGGAAAAAGGGCACCCATGATAGGCAAACTGACCGGCACGCTCGCAGAGCGCAACCCCCCGCAGGTGGTGGTGGACTGCAACGGCGTCGGCTACGAGGTCGACGTGCCGATGAGCACGTTCTACAACCTGCCCAACGTCGGCGCGAAGGTGTCGCTGCTCACGCACTTCGTCGTGCGCGAGGACGCGCAGATTCTCTACGGCTTCGGCACCGCCGAGGAGCGGGCGGCCTTCCGCCAGCTCATCAAGATCACCGGCGTGGGCCCGCGCACCGCGCTGGGCCTGCTCTCGGGCATGAGCGTGGGCGAGCTGGCGCAGGCCATCACCACGCAGGAGCTGGGCCGGCTCGTGAAGATCCCGGGCATCGGCAAGAAGACCGCCGAGCGGCTGCTGCTGGAGCTCAAGGGCAAGCTGGGCGCCGACATCGGCCTGCCGGCGCATGCCGCGTCCGACGCGCAGGCCGACATCCTGCAGGCGCTGGTGGCGCTGGGCTACAGCGACAAGGAAGCCGCACTCGCGCTGAAGGCGCTGCCGAAGGATGCGAGCGTGAGCGACGGCATCAAGATGGCACTGAAAGCCCTGGCGAAGTGAGTTGGCGCGAGGCGTGGTCGCGCGCGCAGGCGCTGCGCCACGAGTCGGCCGAAACCGACGCCGTGCTGATGCACACGGCCATGGCCTTGTCGGTGCCGATCATCTGGCTCTACGGCTTCGCGGGCGTGGCCTACGGCCAGCTGCCGATGCTGACGCCGGCCGGCTTCGTCGACATGCCGGGCGTTTGCGCGTGGCTCACGGCGGTCATGGCGTTCGCGGTCGGCATCCTGTTCATCGACTGGCTGGTGCGCGGCGACCTGGCGCCACCGCCGGTGCCGACGTCGATCGTCGTGCGGCACTGGCAGTCGGGCTGGCCCCGGTCGCCGGCGTTGCCGCCCGAGCCGTCGCCCGGCTTCCTGCAGGGCAGCGCGTCCCCGTTTCGCAGCGTGTGCCTGCTTGTCGCGGCCGTGGCCTGCGTGTCGGCGCTGGTGTTCAGCGGCCTCGACACGCTGGGCTGGCCGGTCGTCGCGCGGCCGGGTGGGTTGGCGCCGCGCGCCGAGTGGCCGCTGTACCCGCTGCCGTGGATCTGGCCCTGGCTGCTGCCGCTGGCGCGCCAGCCCTTCGCGCTGGGCACCGTCGCGGTCGGCGCGGTGCTGCTCGTCGCGGCGATCTTCATGCGCTGGCGCCGGATGCGCGGCGCGTGGTTTCCGTTCTTCACGGCGCTGCCGATCCTCGTGGCGCCGCATTTCCTGGGCGCCGCGGGCTTCGACTACGCCGCTGCGCGCGGGCTCGGCGGATTGAACGAACCCGCACTGGCGAGTGCGCTCGCGCAGCATCCGGGCCGCTACAACGTCTACACTTTCCTGAGCCTGTGGGGCGGCATCGGTGCCGGCACGGTCGGCCTGGTGCTCGGCTTCTGGTTCGGCCGCTCGCGGGTCATGGACGAGGACTGAGCGCTGGCCCGGCGCCCTGCAAGGAGACACCCTCTGTGAGCGCTTCTTTCTTCGATTCGCCCGCGCACCTGAGCGGCGGCCCCCTCACGCCGCGGATGCGCGCCGAGATGCCGTTCGAGCTCGTCGGCCCGCGCCTGCAGGCCGTGTGCGGCAACTTCACCCCCGTGCCCATGCCGCGCCAGCAGACCGTCTCGGGCGGCATCGAGGTGCGGCGCGCCGGCGGGGTCGACGTGGCGCTCATCGGCCAGAACCTGCAGCGCGTGCACCGCGACGCGCAGGCCATCCGGCGCGACGACCGCGAGCATTTCTTCCTCGTGTTCCAGGACCACGGCGGCGCGCTCATGTGCCAGGGCGCGCAGCAGATCGCGGTGCAGGCCGGCGACATCGTGCTGATCGATTCGGCGCGGCCCTCGGAGTTCGTCTACGACGGCGCCAGCTCGCAGCAGGTGTCGGTGCACCTGCCGCGCGCCGACATGCTCGCGCGCTTCGGCCCCGCGCTGCAGGGCGGCGTGTGCGTGCGGCGCGGCGACGCGCTGGGCTTCGCGATGCGCGCCATCCTCGCGCGGCTGCTCGACAGCGGGCAGTCCGATGACGCGCACCTGGTCGAAGCCTTTCTCGGCGTGTTCGGCTCGGTGCTGGTCGAGCGCGCGCGGCAGGCGCCGGCGCTGCTGTCGCGCAACGCGGGCGAGGGCGTGCTGCGCCGCGCGATGGACCATGTGGCGCTGCAGTTCCACGACCCGGCCTTTCACGCGGGCGAACTGGCGCGGCACCTGGGCGTGTCGCCGCGGCTGCTGCAGCGGGCCTTCGAGGCGCTGGGCGTTTCGCCGAGTCGGCACATCCTCGACACGCGGCTGGCGGCGGCGCGCGCCGCGCTCGATGCGGCGGCCAGGCAGGGCGGCCCCGCGCCGGCCATCGCGGTGGTCGCGTACGACTGCGGCTTCAACGACCTGTCGTTCTTCTACCGCGAGTTCCGCAAGCGCTACGGCATGCCACCGGGGCGCCTGGCACTTGGACCCCTGACGCACTGACGCACTGACGCCTGAGTCCATTCGCTGACGCCTGGCTCCAAGACGCCGGCCCCTGCTTTTCCTACATTGACCTGGCGCGCCCGCCCTGCGGCGGCGCGTTCCAGCGTCAACCTACAAGGACAAAGCAATGCAAGAGACAAGAATGACGATCGGCGGTCGCGCGGTGCCAGGCACGGCCTCCTTCGAAGTGCGCAACCCCGCCAACGGCCAGGTGATCGGCACCGCGCCGAACGGTTCGCGCGACGACCTCGCCGCCGCCGTGGCCGCCGCGCAAAAAGCCTTCACGAGCTGGTCGCGAAAGTCCGACGATGAACTGGCCGCCGCCTGTCGCGCCGTGACCGAGAAGATCGGCGCGCACGCCGAAGAGCTGGCGCGCCTGCTCACGCTGGAGCAGGGCAAGCCGCTCAATGGCCTGGGGTCGCGCTGGGAGCTGGGCGGCGCCGCGGCCTGGGCCGGCGCCACCGCGGCGCTGTCGCTGCCGCCGCGCGTGCTGCAGGACAACGCGCAGGGCCACGTCGAGATTTTCCGCAAGCCCGTGGGCGTGGTCGGCTCGATCACGCCGTGGAACTTCCCCGTGCTGATCGCCGTGTGGCACGTGCTGCCGGCGCTGCGCACGGGCAACACGGTCGTCATCAAGCCCTCGCCCTACACGCCGCTGGCCACGCTGCGCTTCGTGGAGCTGCTCAACGAAGTGCTGCCCGAAGGCGTGGTCAACAGCGTGAGCTGCGACGACCGCACCTCCAACCTCGGTGCCGACATGGCGAGCGACCCCGTCATCCGCAAGATCGTGTTCACCGGCTCCTGCGCCACCGGCAAGAAGGTGATGCAGTCGGCCGCCAGCACCATGAAGCGGCTCACGCTCGAGCTCGGCGGCAACGACGCCGGCATCGTGCTGCCCGACGCCGACCCCAAGGCCATCGCCGAAGGCCTGTTCTGGGGCGCGTTCCTCAACAACGGCCAGACCTGCGCGGCCATGAAGCGGCTGTACGTGCACGCCAGCATCCACGACGAGGTGTGCGAGCACCTCGCGGCCTTTGCCAGGCAGGTGCCGATGGGCGACGGCATGGACGAGAAGAACGTGCTCGGCCCGGTGCAGAACCGCATGCAGTTCGACAAGGTCGCGCGGCTCGTGGCCGACGCGAAAAAGAAGGGCCAGGTGCTCACGGGCGGCGAACCGGGCGAGGGCCTGTTCTTCCCCGCGACCATCGTCGCGGGCCTGAAGAACGGCGATGCGCTGGTCGACGAAGAACAGTTCGGGCCCGCGCTGCCCGTCATCCGCTACACCGATGTCGAAGAGGCCATCCGCGCCGCCAACGACAGCGAGAACGGCCTCGGCGGTTCCGTGTGGTCCAAGGACATCGAACACGCGAAGCGCATCGCGTCGCGCCTGGAGTGCGGCTCGGTGTGGATCAACAAGCACGGCGCCATCCAGCCCAACGCGCCCTTCGGCGGCGTGAAGGCCTCGGGGCTCGGCGTGGAGTTCGCGGAAGAAGGGTTGAAGGAGTACACCGACGCGCAGGTGATCTTCTCCTGACGCGTTGCAGAGCGTGGCGTGCGCCACGCTCTGTTCAGGTGCGCAGCGCGGCGGTCAGTGCGCCGAGCAGCGCATCGGTCTCGACCAGGCTCGGCGGATGGATCGGCGCCGGCCACGTGCTGTGGATCGCGACCACGAGCCGTTCCTTCGGGTGGATGTAGATCTGCTGGCCGAAGATGCCGAGCGCGGCGAACAGGCCACCGTCGAGTTCGGGCAACGCCTTCGCGCCGGTCGGGAAGGTCCACCACTGGTAGCCGTACCCCATCGGTTCGAAGCCCGCGAGCGTGCCGGGCGCGAGGTGGCTGGTTGCATCGACGCGCGTGGCGTCGGCCACCCAGCCGTCGGGCAGCACCCGCTGGCCGCCGGCCATGCCGCCGCCGAGCACGAACAGGCCGAAGCGCCCGAAGTCGCGCAGCGTGGCGTTCAGGCCGCTGCCGGTGAACTCCTGGCCGTCGACCGCATCGAGCTGCCAGTACGCATCGGCCTCCATGCCGAAGGGCGCCCAGATCTTTTGCGAGAGGTAGTCGCTGATCGGCCGGCGGATCGCGCTGGCCAGGATCTCGCCGACCAGGCAGGTCTCGCCGGTGCTGTAGTTGAAGCGCGTGCCCGCCGGCGCCACGCGCGGGCGTTGCGCCATGAACTTCAGCACCGCGCCCTTCTCGCGCGTGAGCTGCACGCGCATCAGCTGGCGCCGGTCGGAGTCGGCGTCGAGGTAGTCCTCGTTCCAGGCCACGCCCGAGCTCATTTGCAGCACCTGCTTCACCGAGACCTCATCGTAGGCCGAGCCGCGCAGCGCGGGCAGGTAGCGCACCACCGGGTCGTCGAGGCTGGCGATGTGGCCATCTTTCACGGCCGCGCCGACCAGCGTGGAGGTCAGCGACTTCGCGACCGAGAACGACAGCCATTTCGTCGCCGCGTCGTTGCCCATGGCGTAGCGCTCGAGCACGACATGGCCGTCCTTGATCACCAGCAGACCGGCCGTGTGGTTGCGCGCCATGAAGCCGTCGATGCCGAAGCGCTGCGCATCGACCGGCGTGCCCTCGGGCAGCGGATGCACCTGCGTGCCGCGCCGGATCGCGCGCGTCGCGTAGAGCCGGTCCATCTGGCGGTAGGTCGGTGCCTGCAGCGCGGGCGCCAGCGTCATCAGGTCTTCGTAGCGGCCGATGGCCTCGTCGGACGCGCTCATTTCGCAGCAGGCCGGTTCAGCCCCAGCGTCGGCGTCTCGTCGAAGAAGTTCCAGGGCTTGAGCAGTGCATGCACCCACTCGGTGGGCATGATCGGCCACTCCTCGGCGCGCGCGACGTGCGTGGTGCCGGTCGTGAGCCACACCACGTTGTCGGTGTTCACGATCTCCTGGTTGTCGGCCGTGAACTGGCCCAGGCCCGTGTCCTTGTTCGAGCGGTTCGGGTACTTGCCTTCGGGGAACAGCTCCTCGGGGTCGTAGCGCGTCACCCAGAGCTGGCGGTCCATGAAGCTCAGGCGGTGGTTGATCCACTCGTCCTTCGCGAAGTTGGCGCCCTTGGCAATCGGGTGCGTGCCGCCCGCGTACGGCACGAGTTGGTACGACACCGGGTTGCCGACCTTGTTGTTGCGCGACGGGTTGCTCAGCAGGCGGATGGTCGAGGGGTCGAACTTCTGCGCCGCCTGCTGCTCGGTGCGCACCGTGCGCTGCACCGTCTGCATGGCGCTGGTGCGCGGACCGCCGCGCGTGTTGGGCAGCACCACGGGGTCGACTTCGGTGAGCGTGTTCTGCTCGCCGTCCACATCGAGGTCGAGGCGGAAGTTGTAGATGTGCTGGTGCGTGGTGCCGACGATGTGGTGGTCCAGCAGCGTGCCGTAGCGCGTGTCCTCGGCGGCCGTCGGGTCCTGCATGGTGCGTGCCTTCACGCCCTTCACGGCTTCGATGCCGGTGGCGCCGGCGTGGATGCCGATGGTGCCGTTCTCGGCGAACACCCAGTCGAACAGGTAGTCGTAGTTGCCCACCGTGCTGATCCAGCGCACCACCAGCTCGCGCCGCTCGGTGCTGATGTTGGGCTTGCCCATCTCCTGGTGCTTGAACTCGGGGTCGGCATAGCGCTCGAAGACGGCGATGGCGCGCGGCACCTTGGTGGGCGCGCCGGTGTAGTCGGCCAGCGTGGCGTCCAGCAGCACGGCGTTCTGCGGCGCGTCCTTGTTCGGCTCGATGGGCGAGGTGAGCGTGCCCATGCCGTACTCGCCCGAGTCGAGATACGCCTTGAAGTACCAGCCGGTGTCGGGGTCGCCGTAGGGCACGATCATGCCGCCCAGCGAGCCTTCGTACATGACCTTGCGCTTCGTGCCCTTGTCGTTGTACGTGACGGTGGACAGCACCAGGCCCACGCGCGAGTCGAGCCGCACATGGAAGTCCCAGTTGCGCCAGTGCATCGTGTGGCCGGTGATCGTGTAGTTCTTGCCTTCGGGCTCGGTGATCTCCAGCGGCTTGGGCGCGGGTGTGGCCGCGCGGTCGCGCCCGTCGTAGGGCGTGGGCTTGAGCGGCACGGGCACGAGGCCGCCGTCCTCGATCTTGATGACCTTCTTCTGCTCCAGGTCGACCACCGCCACCAGGCCCTCGATGGGGTGCGCCCAGTAGTTGCCGTCACCCACGTCCAGGTAGCTCACCACCTTCAGCAGGCGGTCTTCCTGGCGCAGCGAATCCTTGCCGTCGAAGTAGCCCACGGTGAGCGGCGTGGCCACCACCTTCTTCACGTCGGCGATGCCGCGCGTGGCGAGGGCCTTGGCGTAGTCGGGGCTGGCCTCGATGGCGCTCTGCACGGTGGCGAAGTCGTCCAGCAGCACCATGCCGTGCGCGCCTTCGATCGGCTTCCATGCGGTGAGCGTGCGCGCCGCGAGATCGACCGTGCCCTCGATGACCTTCTTGCCGTCCAGCGCCACGAAGGCCGCCTGGCGCGGCGCGCGCACGGGCTGGCCGGTGAGCGCGAAGTTCCAGACCTCGTCCTTGGGCGGGCGCTTCACGCTGATCTCGGTGAAGCGCAGGCCGGCCTTGTGGCGCCCTGAGGCCTTCAGCACCTCGAGCGTGGCCTGGATCTCGGCCTCGGTGAGCGGGTTCAGCGGGTTGGGCACGCGCTCGACCACAAAGGTCTTGTCCAGGCTGGACTGGAACACCTGGTTCACGAAGTCGTGCGGCACGTAGGCCGCGCCCTTGCGCATGACGACGGGCACATCGAGTTGCATGGGCTGGCCGTTGACCAGCGCCGTCTTCGAGCCGGGCTTCAGGCGCACCAGCGTGCCGTTGCGCGCCACGGTGAACACGTTGGCAAAGCTGTCCCAGCGCAGCGTGCCGCCGAAGTCTTCCACCGTCTTCTTCAGCGGCACCATGTGGGCCGCGCCGCCGTGGGCCCGGGCCGGCTCAGTGCTCAGGGGGCCGAGGGCGAGCGCCAGGGCAGAGGCCAGGGCGGTGCCCAGGAGACGCCGTGCGGCGCCGCGGCCGGGCGTTCGGTGGTAGCTGCTGCGCATGGCTGCATCCTTCTTCGCGTGTTGTGGTGGACAACCGCGAAGGTAAGAGCGCCGCCGGCGCGGGCGTTATCAAGATTTGGCAAACCACCGCGCGCGCGTGGCGGACGGCAGCTCGCCGAACAGGCGCGCGTAGTCGATGGCAAAGCGCGACAGGTGCCAGAAGCCCCAGCGCGCGGCGATGTCGCCGATGGTGTCCTCGCGGCAGGCCTGCATCTCGCAGCGCACGCGGTTCAGGCGCATCACGCGCAGGTAGGTGACGGGGCTCAGGTGCAGCACGTCCTCGAAGGCGTACTGCAGCGAGCGGCGCGACACGCCGGTGGCCGCGCACAGGTCGGGCACGCTGATGGGCTCGTCGGCGTGCGCCTGCATGTACTCGCGCGCCTTGGCCACGATGTGGCGCCGCGCCGCCGTGCTGGCGGGCAGCCGGGCCTCGAAGGCCTTCGAGCCCATGCACTGCAGCACCGCGTCGGCCAGCGACAGCGACAGCATGTGGCGCGCGGCCGGCTGCTCCAGCTGCGCGAGGTTGTCGCGCGCCAGCGACAGGGCGGCGCCCAGCAGGCGGGTGAAGGCGGTTTCGTCGAAGCCGGGGTGCTGCACCGGCGCGGGCGCCGGCATGCGCAGCTCGAAGTCGGGGCCGAACAGGGTGGTGGCCAGCTTCGCCAGCGGTTCGGTGTCGACGCACACGGCCATCAGGTCCATGCCGGCGCCGGCCAGCAGCTCGAACTCGCCCCGCGGCGGCAGCGCGCTGAGCTGGCGCCCGCCCAGGTCGTGGCCGCAGTACCAGCTGCCCGGGGCGGCCGTCTCGGTGAGCGCGAAGGCGATGGCGCCGGGGCGGCCCCGGCCGCGCTGCAGCACGGTCTGGTTGGCGCGCTCGTGGAAGACCTGCACGAAGTCCAGGTGCAGGTCTTCGGCCAGCCCCTCGAAGCGGCCGTTGGACAGCTGCTCGTAGTGCTGGTCCCAGGCGCCCACGCCCGAGGCCTGCGCCTGGGCTTCGGCGGTGAGTTGTCGGCTGAAGTGAAGAAGCTCGGTCATGGTGCGCGCTGGCGCAGTTGCCATCGCGCAGCCGATGAGCAGAAACCGTGCCTGTCACGGCGCAGTGTGTGGGAAGCGCCGCCGCCCGACCATGTTGCTTACCCTTGGTCAGGGCCGCTCAGGCGTTCATTCGAGCGTCAGACCGATGTCCTTCACCAGCGCGCCCCAGTCGCGCAGGTCGCTGCGGATGGTGGCGGTGAACTGCTCGGGCGTGTTCTGCGGCAGGTCGTTGAAGTTCAGCTCGTACATGCGGCGCACCACCGCGGGGTCGCGCAGCACCTGGTTCACGGCCTCGTTGAGCTTCTTCACGACGGCGGGCGGCGTCTTGGCCGGCGCCAGCAGGCCGTACCAGGCGTAGGTGGTGAAGGGGTAGCCGCTCTCGGTCATGGTGGGCACGTCGGGCAGCATCGGGATGCGCGAGGGGCCGCTGTTGGCCAGCGCGCGGATGCGCCCGGCGCGCACGATCTCCACGGTCGAGGAGATGTCGGCGAAGGCCGCATCGACCTGGCCGCCCACGAGGTCCTGCACGCAGGGGCCGCTGCCCTTGTAGGGCACGTGCGTCATCACGAGGCCGGCCTGTTTCTTGAGGCTTTCCATGGCCAGGTGGCCGCCCGAGCCGTTGCCCCACGAGCAGTAGCTGAGCTTGTCGGGGCGCGCCTTGGCGTAGGCGACGAACTCCTGGATGGTCTTCACCGGCAGGTCCTTGCGCACCAGCAGCAGGTTGCCGCCGCGCCCGACCTGGGCGATCGGCATGAAGTCCTTCAGCGGGTCGTAGGGCAGCTTCTTGTAGAGGCTGGGGTTCACCACCATCGTCGCGGCGTAGGTGAACAGCAGCCGGTAGCCGTCGGGCGTGGAACGCGCCACCACCTCGCTGCCGAGGATGCCGTTGGCGCCCGGGCGGTTGTCGACCACGAAGGGTTGCTTCAGGATCTTGCCCAGGCCGTCGCCGATGATCCGCGCGATGGTGTCGGTGCCGCCGGCCGCCGCGGTGGGCACCACCAGCGTCACGGGCTTGTCGGGGTAGCTGCTGTCGCCCTGCGCGTGGCTGGCAACGGCCAGCGTGGCCAGGGAGCAGGCGACCAGCGTGCGCAGGCCGAAGCGGAATGGTGTTGTGGTTGTCATGGTCCGTGTCTCCGATGGAAAGGCCTCAGCGGATGCCGAAGCGCGCCTGCGTGCCTTGTTCGATCATGTCCGCGCCCACGCGATACAGGTTGCGCGAGACGTAACTGGGCACTTCGCGTGCCCGCTCGCGCAGCCATTCGGCCTTGAGCGAACGCGCCTCGGCGATCTCGGTGGCCTCGCCCTCGGCGGTGGCCAGCAGGTCGATCACGTGCAGCGCGAGCTGCCACTGCTTGCCAGCAGCCAGCGCGCGTGCCTGGTCGATCACGCCGCGCTTGTCGGTGATGGCGTCGGCCACCGCGCGGCCGATGGCCTCGGGCGCGGCCGGGTGCAGCGAGGTCGGGTTGCGGTCCCACCAGCCGTTCTCCGAGCGGTAGATGTCGCGCACGATGTAGCCCGGGTCGCCGTAGGTGGGCTTCATCCACTCGACCGCGAACAGCTCGTCGGGAAAGCGGATGCGCGCCAGGATGTCGCGCTCGTTGAGCCCCTCGTTCATGAGCCGCACCACCTCGGCGCGCACCCAGCGCAGCGCGCGGGCCGTGTGCAGGAGCACGTGCTGCACCTGGTCTTCGCCCTCGAGCGTGGCGCCGAATTCGCGCACCGCCTGGCGCGGCTTCAATGCCGCCAGCGCTTCCAGCGTGTCGGCCCAGCGCACCGTGTCGCGCATCGTGCGAAAGGGCGTGCCGATGTTGGGAATGGAGTCGATCAGCGCCGCGCCGCCGTACAGCACGCGCTGCGCCGGGCTCCACAGCGCGATCGCGTCGTCGGTTTCCGAGGGCGCCCAGCGCAGCTCGATGCGGCGTTCGCCGCTGCCGATCTGCAGCACGTCGTCGAAGGTCTCGGTGGGCGGGTGCGTCACCAGCCGGTGGTCGAAGAAGCCGGCGGGGCGGTTGAACTGGATCTCGGCCATGCGGTGCTGCAGGGCCAGCGTCTCGCGGTAGCGCGCCAGGCGGCGCGGCACGTTGCGGTGCGCAATGATGCGCGGCGGCGCATCGCCGCGCGCGGCGGCATGGGCCAGCCACATCGGCACGCCGGCGTTGTAGCCTATGTGGCCGTGGCTGAAGCACAGCGCATGCACCGGCGCGTCGCTGAGTTGGCGCAGCGCGTCGATCATGCCCTGCGTCACCGAGCCGCCCGGGCCGGCGTCGATCACGACCAGCCCCACGTTGGTCTCGGCCACGAACGATTGGCCCTGCCCGCGCAGGATGTGCAGGCCCGGCGCCACGGTCTCGGTGCCGGTGCCGACGATGAGGAAGGGTTTTTCTTCTTCTGTGGCCTGGGGTTTTTCAGCGGTGGCGCTCATGCGGAATCCTTGGTGACGGTGAGGGGCGGCAGCTGGTAGCGGCCGTCGAGCAGTTCGGCGCGCGGCACGTAGGCGCGCAGGCACAGGTAGAAGCTGCCTTCGGGCGCCGGCAGCCAGTTCGCGAGCGCGGCCTCGCTGTCGGGGCGCGCATGCTGGATGTGCAGCGTGAGCCCGCCGTCCGCGTCGCGCCGCAGGCCCGGCGTGCGGTCGCCGATGGCGTAGCGGTCGATGGGGTTGTCGACCAGCATGTAGTCGCGCGTGTCGTACATCGTGAGCGACCAGAAGGCATCGACCGGCGGCAGTGCGTCGGGCGCGAAGCGCAGCGTGTAGCGGCGCTGGCCGGTGAGCGGTTCGCCTGCGGCGTCGTGCCAGGCCATCGGGTAGGTGGCCTCGCGGCTTTCGAGCATGCCGATGTACTTGAGCGCGATCAGCGCGCGCGCCAGGTGGTCGTCGCCGAAGGAACCTTCCACCAGCGGCATCTGCACCCAGCCCGAGGCCGTGGTGCGGCCCGACTGCGCCTCGCGCAGCCGCGGCAGCACGGTGTCGAGCGCGGCCTGCAGCGCGGCGCGCTGGCTGTCGTCGAGTGGGCCCGCGCCGGGCCCGATGCCGAGCGATGCATAGCGCGCGAGCCGCGCCGCATCGCCGACCGGCGGTGCGTTGTCGCGCAGCGCCGCGTTCACCTGCGCGGCGAAGTGCTCGGCGGTGAGCGGCGCCTTCGGGTCGCAGGCCGGATCGAAGGCGCGCGGCGCCGAGCGGCGGCCGGCTTCCCAGTCGGCCAGCGTGCGCACGAGAAAACCGTCCTGCAGCGCGTTGACGGCCGGCACGTCCTGCGGGCCGTCGACCAGCAGGCGCCCGATGATCCACAGCCAGCGCGTGGGTGCCTCGATGCGCGCGCCCGACGCGTCGAAGGCCGCGGGCAGCGTGCCGCGCCATCCCGGCGGCGTGACCACGAAGGAGCGCGCCGCCGTGCCCGTGAGGCGCTGCCCCAGGTGGGCGAAGGGGTTGGTGAAGAAGTCGAGAAGGCCCAGCACGTAGTAGCGCCCGGCGGTGTCGGGCACGTCGATCACGAGCGGGCCCTCGCCCAGGTCGAGCCAGGCGTTGGTGTAGAGCGTGTCGTTGTTCGGCGTGACGACGCGGCTCTTGCCCGCGCCCAGCAGCTGGCGCGCGTGCGTGAACACGTTGCACCAGCGCAGCGGCTTGGGCGCCTCGCCGGCGGCGTCGGTGCGCTGCGGCGAGGTGGCCGCGCGCATGCGGCACATCTCGTACAGCGGGTAGGCGTAGACCACGGCCTCTTCGGCCAGGGCGTGAAGGGTGGCGTCGGTGTGCGGCTGCATCGTGCTCAGCCCTGTTGTGCCTGCAGCGCCGGGATGCGCCAGCCCTGCACGCCCTCACGCGGGTAGTACATGCGCAGGATCAGGTAGAAGCGCCCGGCCGGCGCGGGCAGCCAGTTGGCGGCGTCGGCGGGGCGTGCGTGGCTCACCACCAGTTCGAGGCTGCCGTCGGCGTTGCGCTTCAGCCCGGGCGTGCGGTCGCCGATGGCGTGGCGGCGGATGTCGTTGGGGTAGAGGAAGCGGTCGGTGTCGTAGAGCGTGACCGACCAGAAGGCGTCCGCGGGCGGCAGGTCGCCGGCCTCGAAGCGCATCGTGTAGCGGCGCTGGCCGTCCAGCGGTTCCTGGGTCGCGTCGTGGTGCGCGGCGGCGTACACCGCCTCGCTCGTGGCCAGCGCGCCCAGGCCCAGGTAGGCGGTGCGTGCGCGGCCGAGGAACTCGTTGCCGTAGCGGCCGGTGGCCGGCGTCATCGACCAGGGCTTGGGCCGGCGGTTGCGGCCCACCGCGCCGACCAGCTGCACGCCCTCGGCGAAGCCTTCGATCAGGCCTTCGCGCAGCGGTGCTTCGAGTGCGTCCCACGAGAACGCAGCGTTGGCCAGCAGCCCGCCCTGGCCGAACCATGCCACGAGCGCGCGGTCTTCCACGCGGCCCGGCGCTTCGGCCAGCGCGTGGCACACGTTGGTGAAGAAGCGCGGCGCCACTTCTGCAGCGGGCTCGCCGTGCTCGAAGGCGGCGGCCATGGCGTCTTCGTGCGGGCCGGCCCACTGTTCGATGGCGGATGGGCGGCCCTGCAGCACGGTGCCGGGTGCGGGCTTCAGTTGGATCTCCGCCTGCAGCGCGCGCGCGGCCGGCCAGTCGCTCTCGTCGCCCACCAGGATGCGGCCGATGAGCCAGACCAGGTCGGTCGGGCAGCGCACCACGCGGTGGGCGGCGGCGAGCGATTCCGGCACCGTGCCGCCGGGGCCCACGAGCACCACGGTCTCGCCCTCGGGGTTGCAGTTGCGCGGGCCCAGGTTCTCGAAGTTCTCGGTGTAGGCGTCGTACAGCGGCAGCACGAAGTAGCGCCCCGGGTGCCGCGCCGACGCGGGCACCGTGAGCAGCATCGGCCCGTGCGCCAGGTGCAGCCAGGCCATGGTGTAGAGCAGGTCGTTGGCGGGCGTGACCACGTCGCGGTCTTCGTGGGTGGACGGGCGCGGCGCGTGATGCAGCGTGTTCAGCGGCGCGCGCACGTCGGAGCCGGCCGAGGCGCCGCTGCGGCGTTCGGCGCGCGGCGCGGTCTGCATGGCGCAGGTGCGGTAGGTCTCGGTGAGCGGATAGCCGTAGACGAAGGCGGCCAGGCCGATGGAACGGGCGAGCGCCTTGCGGGCGGCGGCGATGTCGGGCACGGGAGCGGGAGCGTTCATGGGAAAGACCTCGGGGTTCGGAAAAAGGGAGAGGGGAAGGCGGCTCAGTCGAGCTTCACGCCCGTGGCCTGCGTGAGCTTCAGCGTCACGGGCAGGAAGGCCTTGTAGGCCGCGGCGGCCTCGGGCGGCAGGTTGCCCACGGGCTCGGCGCCGAGCTCCTCGATGCGCCGGCTCACCTCGGGCTGGCGCACCACCGCGCTGACCTCACGGCCCAGGCGCTCGACGATGGCGTCGGGCGTCCTGGCCGGCGCCATCAGCGAGGTCGGGCCGGTCATGGCGTAGACCTCGTCGGCGTAGCCCTGCTCGGCGAAGGTGGGCACGTCGGGCAGCGCACGGGCGCGCCGGGGGCCGACCACGGCCAGCGGGCGCAGCTTGCCGGCCTTGATGTACGGCTGCAGCGTGGTGACCGAGCCCACGGTCATCTGGATCACGCCGCCGATCAGGTCGATCGCCATCGGGCTCTCGCCCTTGTAGGGCACGTGCATGGTCTGCAGGCCGTAGGCCTTGTCCATGTAGACCTGCACCTGGTGCGGCTGCGTGCCCGGGCCCCACGAGCCCATCGAGTACTTGCCGGGCGCGGCCTTGGCGGCGGCGATCAGGCTCTTGAAGTCGGTGGCCGGCACCGAAGGGTGCACCGCCAGCACGGTGCGCGTGGTGGCGATGTCCGACACCATGCGCAGGTCGGTGCGCGGGTCGTAGGGCAGCTTGCTGTAGAGCACGAGGTTCGCGGTGACGGGCCCCGGCACCGTGAGCAGCAGCGTGTGGCCGTCGGGCGGGCTCTTGGCGACGTAGTCGGTGCCGATGATGCCGCCCGCGCCGCTGCGGTTCTCGACCACCACCGGCTGGCCCAGCCGCTTCGACAACCCCTCGGCCACGAGCCGCGCGAGGATGTCGGTCGAGCCGCCCGCCTGGTACTGCACGATGATGCGCACGGGCTTGGAGGGAAAGGGCGCCTCCGTGGCTGCCGCCGCCGCGCTTGCGGCGAGCACCAGTGCCGCGCCGGCGCCGAGTGCGCGCTCGAGTCCGTTCTTCGATGTCGTCATGCGATGTCTCCGGTGGTTGTTGTCGTTCTTCAGCGTGCGCGGCCGACGACCAGCGCGTCGACCGCCACGCAGCTGCCCTCGGCCTGCGGGCGCGCGATCAGCGGGTTGATCTCGGCGCTGTCGAGCGAGTCGCCCGCGCGCTGCGCGAAGTCGGCCAGCGCGCACAGCGCGTCGGCGATCGAACCGAGGTCGACCGGCGGCCGGCCGCGCGCGCCGTTCAGGATCGCGAAGGCGCGCAGCTCGCGCACCATGGCCAGCGCGTCGTCGCGCGTGATCGGCAATGCGCGCAGCGACACGTCGCGCAGCGTCTCGACGTGGATGCCGCCCAGGCCGAACATCAGCACCGGCCCGAACACCGGGTCGCGGTGCACGCCCGCGATGCATTCGACGCCGCCCGTCAGCATGCGCGCCACCAGCGCGCCGTCGAGCCGCGCCTCGGGCCGCGCGGTGAGCGCGAGGTCGCGTGTGCGCTCGAAGGCCGCGCGCGCCTGCGCCGCGCCGCGCAGCCCGAGCGCCACGCCGCCGACGTCCGACTTGTGCGGGATGTCGGCGCTGACGATCTTCACCACCACCGCCTCGCCGAGCGCCTCGGCGGCGGCCGCGGCCTCGTCGGCGCTGCGCACCACGCGGTGCGCGACCACCGGCACGCCGGCGTCGGCCAGCAGCGCGAGCGCGTCGGGCTCGGACATCGTGCCGGGCGCGAGCGTCAAAGGCGCCTTGGTCGATGCGAGCGTTTCAGCCACCGCCGCCGCGGGCTTCAGCCCCGCGAGCGCGGCGATCGTGCGGATGCCGTCCGACGGGTCGGCGAACACCAGGCAGCGCATGGCCTCGAGTTCGGCGCGGCGCTGTGGCGTCAGCAGCGTGCTCACCGCCAGCAGCGTGTCGGGATAGGCCTCGCGCAGCGAGCTCACCAACGAGCGCAGCACCGGCCAGAACGCGTCCGACGCGCCCGCAGCGGCCAGGAAGCCCATCCACGAGGCGAAGCCCTGGTCGTCCAGCATCACGCGGGCCGTGCGATCGATCAGCGTCATGTCGTTGGTGACCTGGCCCGTGATGTCGACCGGGTTGCGCGGCGCCGCGAAGGGTACCCAGCGGCGCAGCGTGTCCTGCGCGGCCTCGCTCAGCGGCCGGGCGTCCAGGCCCTGGGCCGAAGCCTCGTCGGCCATCAGCGCGCCGACGCCGCCCGAGAGCGTGAACAGGCCGATCGAGCGGTCGCGCGGGCGGCCCGCCACGGCGGCGCTGTGGGCCAGGTCGAAGAACTCCGTGAGGTTGCGCGCGCGCAGCACGCCGTACTGGCGGAACACGGCGTCGTACACCGCGTCGTCGCCCGCCAGCGCGGCGGTGTGCGAGGCCGCGGCCTCGGCGCCCAGCGCGGTGCGCCCGACCTTGACCATCACCACCGGCTTGCCGTTGGCCTGTGCCAGGGCCAGCGCGGCGCGCAGGCGGGGGCCGTCGCGGCAGCCTTCCATGTAGGCCATGATCACGTCGGTGTCGGGGTCCTGCGCGAGCCAGGCCAGGCAGTCGGCGACCTGCACGTCGGCCTCGTTGCCGGTGGTGGCCCACAGCGACAGGCCGACGCCGCGCGCCCGCGCCATCGCGTAGGCATAGGCGCCGAACGCGCCCGACTGGCTCACCAGCCCGATGCGTCCCGGCATCACGCGGCCCACGCCGGGCGCCGGCGAGAAGGTGGCGTACACGTGGCGCGCGATGTTCATGAAGCCCAGGCAGTTGGGGCCGACCAGCCGCACGCCCGCGGCACGCGCCTTGTCGCCCAGCCGCGCCTGCGCTGCCGCGCCCTCGGCGCCCACTTCGGCGAAGCCCGAGGAGAACAGCACCACGCCCTTCACGCCCGCCGCGATGGCGTCGTCGAGCGCGCCGTCGACCAGCGCCGACGGCACCGCGAGGATGGCCAGGTCCACCGGCTGGCCGATGGCGCGCAGGCTGGGGTAGGCCGGCAGGTCCTGGATGCGGTCGGCGTTCGGGTTGACCGGGTAGAGCGCGCCCTCGAAGCCGAAGCGGCGCTGGTAGTCGACGGGAATGCCGCCGATCTTCTGCGCGTTGGACGAGGCGCCGACCACCGCGATGGCACGCGGCGCGAACAGCGCCGAGAGGGATTCGGCTTGCGAAGAAAAGAAGTCCATGGGCATGGCGGAGGGTTCGGAAGTCAGAAGTTGTGGCGGATGCCGGTGGCGAGCACGCGCACGTCGTTGCCGCTGTTCGGCGTGACGGCGATGGTCGCGAGCGAGGCCGAGGCGCCGTGCCGGTTCAGCAGGCGCAGCCAGCGCGCATAGACCACGGTGCGCTTGCTCAGGTAGTAGTCGTAGCCCAGCGTCCAGGCCAGCTGCGAGCGTTCGCTCTCGGTCACCTTGCGCTGCGTGGCGCCGAAGATCAGGTTCGAGGCCGGCGTCACGTTGTAGGTGGCGCCCAGGTTCACGAGCTTCGCGGTTGGCACGCCGGGCAGGCTCGAGGCGTTGCGCACGTAGCTGGCGTAAAGCTGCAGGCCGATGGAGGGCAGCTCGTAGGAGCCGGTCAGCGCCTGGTAGGTCGTGGTGGCGGGCGAGGCCACGGGCGCCGCCGCCGAGCCCGAGCGCGCGCGCTGGAAGGCGTAGGCGATGTAGTAGGGCTTGCGCGCCCAGCCGATGTTGCCGCCGTAGACGTTGCCGCTCTGGTGGCTCGGCGCGCTCGATTCGCCGGGCGCGTAGGCCAGGTCGGCGAAGAACTCCATGCTGGCCGGCGTGCGGTAGCGCACCATGTTGCTGGCGCGGGCCGCGAAGGGCGTGAGGCCCGGTTGCGCGTCGGTGGCCGCCACCAGGTTGATGGGCGAGAACACCGAGTTCAGGCCGTAGGGGTCGGCCTTGAACAGCGCGTAGAACATCGGCGTGTACATGCGGCCCGCGTCGATCTGCCCCCACGGCGCCGAGAAGCCGACGAAGGACTGCCGGCTGAACGACATCGCGGGGCCGGGCAGCGTGCCGTTGCCGGTGTCGGGCGCAAAGCCGCTCTCCAGCGTGAAGTGCGCGCCCAGGCCGCCGCCCAGGTCCTCGGTGCCGCGAAAGCCGATGCGCGAGGCGGTCTGGCCGCCGTCCTCCAGCCGCGTGGAGGAGGCCGGGCCCGACCTGGCGTGCGCCACGTACAGGTCGAGCGTGCCGTAGACGCTCACGGTGCTTTGCGCGGACGCAAGGGCGCAGGCCGCGAGCGCGAGGGCTGCGGTGGCTGTCTTCTTCATTTGGGTTGTCTCCGGTGTGGCGAGCCGCAAGGCGGTGCCGCCTGTGTGCTTGTCGATGTCCGGGGCTTACGATAGAAATGAAGGGCCCCCGAATCTGTCAACGCTTTGACAGATTCGTGAACACCAGGGCAGGGAGAACCCGCTGACCCGACCACCTGCAACCACCCCCCCCGACGCCGAAGACAGCGCCGAGCTGCTCGACCGCGCGCTGCGCTGGAACGAGCTGTTTTCCCAATGGCCCGACGCGCGCCGCGCCGAGCTCATGAAGTCGGCGCGGCTGGTGCGCTACCGCCGCCGCACGCAGGTGCTGGCGCGCGACCGCCACAAGCGCGAACTGCTGGCGGTGGTGTCAGGCTGCCTGGAGATCAGCAGCATGAGCCCGCAGGGGCGCAAGTACGTCAACGCGCTGCTCGGCCCCGGCCAGGTGGCGCCGCTGGTGCGCCTGCTCGAGGACGTGCCGCTGCCCTACGACTACCACGCGCACGAAGACTCGGTGATCGTCCACCTGCCCAGCGACGCCGTGATCGCGGTGCTCGACGCCGAGCCCGCGCTGTGGCGCGGCGTGGCCCGGCTGGGCCTGAAGCGCCAGCGGCTGAGCGTGGTGCTGCTGCAGAACCAGATGCTGAACTCGGTGCGCGGGCGCGTGGCCGCCACGCTGATGAGCGTGATCCACTTCTACGGCATGCAGGTGGAGGCGGCGGCGAGCCTGCCGGTGCGGCTGTCGCAGAACGACCTCGCGGCGATGCTGGGGCTGTCGCGCCAGACCATCAACAAGGAGCTGGGGCGGCTGGTCGCGGAAGGCGTGATCGACATGAGCTACAAGCGCATCCGCATCGTGGACCCCGACCAGCTCGCGGTCATCGCGACGGGCACCGGGCCGCAGTGAGCGGCGCGCACCGCAGCGCGCAGGCTCAGGGGTGGATCTTCTCGCCCTTGGCGAGCATCTCGACGAACTGCGCGATGCGCCGGGCGCGCGTCTCGGGTTTCTTCGCGCCCTGCGTGCGGAACAGCACGGCAAAGCGGTTGCGCGCGTCGAGCGTGGCGAAGAAGGCCTTGGCGGTGCGGTTGGCGTCGAGCGCGGCCTGCAGGTCGGGCGGCACGGTGGCCACGCTCGGGGCGTCATAGGCCGCCTCCCAGCGGCCGTCGGCGCGGGCGCGCTCCACCTCGGCCAGGCCGCCGGGCTGCATGCGGCCCTGGTCGATGAGCTTCAGCGCCTTGTCGCGGTTGATCTTCGACCAGATGCTGCGCGCGGTGCGCGGCGTGAAGCGCTGCAGGAAGAACTGCGCGTCCTGGCTCTTGCGCTGGCCGTCGATCCAGCCGAAGCACAGCGCGATCTCCAGCGCCTCGGGGTGGTCGACGGAGGCGATGCCGCTGGCCTTCTTCGCGATGCGCAGCCAGACGCCGGCGTGGCTCGCATGGTGTTTCTTGTACCAACGCAGCAGCGCGGCGGCGTCGGCGCATTCCAGCGGCGTGTCGTCGACGATGCGGTCCACCTTGACCGCGGTCTTCTTCGCCGCCGGGCTCATGGCACCCACCAGTAGCGCAGCGCGTGGAAGTAGATCGGCGCCGCGAAGATCACCGAGTCGAGCCGGTCGAGCATGCCGCCGTGGCCTTCGATCATGGAGCCCCAGTCCTTCACGCCGCGGTCGCGCTTGATGGCCGACATCACGAGCCCGCCGAAGAAGCCCAGGAGGCAGATCATGAAGGCCATGAGCGCTGCTTGCCACGGGTTGAAGGGCGTGGCCCAGTACAGCGCCGCGCCCATCGCGGTGGCGCTGGCCACGCCGCCGATCAGGCCTTCCCAGGTCTTCGACGGCGACAGCTCGGGCGCTACCTTGCGCTTGCCGAAGAGCTTGCCCCACACGTACTGCAGCACGTCGCTGCCCTGCACCACGATCACCAGGAAGGCGATCAGCAGCAGGTTGCGGCCCTCGAAGCCCGGGATCTGCAGCGTGAGCAGCGCCGGCACGTGGCTGATGCAGAACACGCACACCATCAGGCCCCACTGGATCTTCGAGGTGCGCTCCAGGAAGCGCTGCGTGTCGCCGCCCACGGCCGCCAGGATGGGCAGCAGCAGGAAGGCGTAGACCGGGATGTAGATCGAATACAGCCCGTACCAGTCGATCCAGATCAGGAAGTACTGGCCCGGCAGCGCCACGAAGAAGGCCAGCGCGATCGCGCCGTGGTCGCCGCGCCGCGTGTAGGCCAGGCTGATGAACTCGCGCAGCGCATAGAACGAGATCAGGTAGAACAGCACGATCACGCCGCCCTTGCCGAAGGCAAAGGCCAGGCCGATCACCGCCACCATCACCCACCACGCGTTGACGCGCGAGTTGAGGTTGTCGATCACCGAGTGCGGCTGGCCGTGCGCCACGCGCCACTTGAGCAGCGCACCGATGGCCGAGGCCAGCACGAGCACGCCGAAGACGCCGCCGAAGAGCTTGAAGGTGGTCCAGGCGAAGGGGGACATTTCGATCACGAGGCGGTCCCTCCGTTGGGTTCGATGCGGTCGTACTCCGGGCGCAGGTCGAGCATGGCCGTGCGTGCGCGGGCAAGGAAGGCGACCTTGTCTTCGCCTTCCTCGAGCTGGATCGGCGCGCCGAAGCGCACCGTGCAGGCCAGCGGGATCGGCACCAGCGTGCCCTTGGGCAGCACGCGCTTGAGGTTCTCGATCCACACCGGCACCAGCCGCACGGTGGGGCAGGCGCGCGCCAGGTGGAAGAGGCCGCTTTTCAGCGGTAGCAGGATGTCGTCGCCCGTGTTGCGCGTGCCCTCGGGGAACATGATGAGCGAGTCGCCGCCTTCCAGCGCCTCCTTCATCTGGTCGACCGGGTTGCCGCCCTGGCCCGAACCGTCGCGGCGGATCATGAGCGCGTTGAACACGTCCTTGCCGATGAAGTTGCGCAGCTTCGAGGCCTCCCAGTAGTCCTGGCCCGCCACGGGCCGCGTGAGCGCGCGCAGGTCGGAGGGCAGCGTGGCCCACAGCAGCACGAAGTCGCCGTGGCTGGTGTGGTTGGCGAAGTACAGCGTCTGCTCGGCCTTGGGCGTGGTGCCCGACCAGATGGCGCGCACGCCGGTCAAGAGGCCGGCCGCGCCGATGATGAGCTGGCCCGCCACCACCGCGAGCCCGCGGCGCACGATGGCGCCGGGGCGGGCGCTGTCGTTGCCGTCGCCATTGCTGCTGCTGTCGTTCTTGTTGTTGCCGTTGTCGTTGTTCAAGCGAGTTCCTGTGTCATGAGGGCGAGCAGGAAGAGCGCGTTCTGGCAGGCGATCACGATGGCGTGGCGCTGCATCAGTTGGCGGGTTCCCTGCACGCGGTCGGCGAGCGCGCGGGCGTTGGGCTGCGGCGGCGGGTCGCGCAGCCCGAGCACCGACAGGGCGTTGTCCATCGCGCCCAGCGAGGCGATCTGGCCGTTGGCCAGGCCCTCGAACAGCGCCTGGTCCAGCCGCAGCCGGAAGGCGAAGTAGCGTTCGAGCACGCCCAGCACCATCACCGCGGCAAAGGCCAGGATGGCGGTGTTCGAGAGCCCGCGCAGCGTGAGCGCCAGCACCAGGGCGGCGATGCAGGTGAGCGCGAAGCCCCAGAGGGCGAGCATGGCCGCCGCGCGCAGCAGGCCGGCCAGGGTGGTGCAGGTGGCGCGTTCGTTGTCAGTCATGGCGGGCAGGTGTTCCAAGGGGTTCGAGTGCGGTACGCCAGGCGGCGTGCAGCACGATCTGCGGGCGGGCGCGGCGCACGGCGTCTTCGGCTTGCGCCAGGCCGTGGTCGCGGCCCAGCCAGGCGATCACGGCGGCGGCGCTGCGCGAGAAGCCCAGCGCGCAGCAGACCCACACGGCCGAACCGTCGGCCGCCGCCGCGCGGCGCTGGCCTTCGATGACGGCCGCGGCGCGGCGCAGGCGCACGGGCGGCGGCACCACGAGGTCGAGCAGCGGCACGCAGCGCGCACGGTCGGGCGACACGCCGGCCGGCAGTTGCAGCTCGGCGCACAGGCTCACGAGCCGGGGCTGGCCGGCGGCGAGCCATTCGGCCTGCGTGGGGCGGCGGCCCAGGCGCAGGCCGGGCACCACCTCGACCGAGGCCGGCAGCTTGCGCGTCCAGAGCCATACGTTGAAGGCCGCGGCCAGGCGGTAGGGCGCGAACAGCCAGCGCGCCGCCCAGCCCATGCGGCCGTGGCCGTCCATCTGGAAGCCGCGCGCGCCGAAGCCGAGGTAGTTGAGCGCCACCAGCGCGAGCGCCGCCGCCGGCCAGGCCAGCCACAGCGCCACGCCGCCCGTTGCCAGCGCCGCGAACAGGCACAGCGCCGCGCCCACGGCATAGAAGCCCGCGAGCTTCAGCCGCTGCGCATCGCGCGCCAGGCGCCACGCGCGCAGCATCGACACGCGGCGCGCCATCGGCCACAGCCACACGCAGAAGATGCCCAGCAGCGCGCCGGTCGGGATGTCGATGAAGTGGTGCTGCCAGGTCGTGAGCACCGAGGCGCAGATCGCGAAGGCCCACACATGCAGCACGAGCCGCGCCCACAGCGGCCGGATGAAGCGCCGGTACCAGTCCCACAGGATCACGGCCAGTGCGATGTGCAGCGAGGGCGCCTGGTTGTAGGGCTGGTCGAAGCCGCGCAGCGCGTTGAACAGGAAGGCCGGCGCACCCTCCACCGGCGGCTGGCCGAAGCTGAAGTGCAGCGGCCAGAGGATGAAGCAGGTGCAGGCGATGAGCGTGGCGCTCACCAGCCGCAGCGCATGCCGGTCGAGCGTGTGGCGGTCGCGCGCCAGGAACAGCGACAGCGCGTAGAAGACGTTGATGGTCCAGTACGGAAAGATCGTCCAGGCCCAGAAAGGCACCTGCCGCTCCCAGTCGAAGGCCATCGAGGGCACGCTGGCGCGCGTGGTGGCCCACCAGTTGGCGAAGCCGTAGGTCGCGTAGAACAGCGGCCCCAGCAGCACCAGCCACGCGGCGGCGCGTTTCCACGGCCGGGGCGCGCGCCGGGCGGTCATTGCGCGACGCGCACCGCCAGCGACACCGTGAAGATGCCCCACTCGTCCACCCGCTGGTCGATCTTGCGGAAGCCCGCCTCTTCGACCAGCTGGTCCATCTCGGCCTGCGTGCGCCGGCGCATCACCCAGGCTTCGCCCTGGCGGTGGCTGGTGAGCGCGCGGGCGATCATTTCGAGCTGCGGGTGCCAGGGCTGGCCGGTGTAGACCAGGTAGCCCCGGTCTTCCACCGCGTCGCCCACGCCCGCCAGCGAGCGGCGCACCATCTCGTTGTCGGGGAACAGCTCGTACAGGCCCGACACCACGGCCAGCGTGGGCCGCGGCGTCACGCTCGCCAGGCTGATGCGGTCGAAGGCGTCGGCCTGCACGAACTGGGCGACGTCTTCCAGGCCCTTTTCGGCGATCAGGGCCGTGCCGTCGCGCACGTTGATGTCGCTGTAGTCGCGCAGCAGGATCGAGCTGGCCTTGACGGGGCTGGCCAGCACCGCGTCGAGCACGTAGCGGCCGTGGCCGGCCGCGATGTCCATGAGGCGCACCTCGCGGTGCATCTCGACCAGCCGCTCCATCGCGATGCGCAGCAGCTCCTCGACGTGGACCTTGCGCTGGCGGATGCCGCGCCAGCCGATGGAGTCCAGGTAGGTGCGGTCGACCGAGCGGCCCAGCGCGCCCTTGCCCTGCGGCTGGTTGCGGTAGACGTAGTCGAGCGTGCTGCCCGAGTCGAAGCCCGTGGCGTGGCCCAGCGCGATGCCGCTGGACAGCGTGCCGCCCACGCGCAGCCCGCCGCGCGTGATCGCCCAGTAGGCGCCGCGCGGCGACAGCGGCGAGAGCGGTTCGGCCAGCGCGCGCGACTCGTCGGCCGTGTTGCCGCGCAGGTGCGCCTCGCGCAGGTCGACCGGCACGGCCGGCTCGTCGAAGCGCTGCAGGATGAATTCGCGGATCGACGCCACCGCGGGTGCCCGGTCCTTCTCGCCCAGCGTGTCGTGGAAGAAGCCCGGCAGCACCGTCTTCGTCTTCACGGCGCTGCCCAGCCGCTCGAAGAACTGGTGCTGCGGCTTGTGGTGCACCACCCAGTCGGCGCCCGAGATGAGCAACTGCACCGGCAGCGTGATCGCGTTGGCGTCGGCCACCACGCGGTCGGCCGCCTCGTACAGGCCCAGCAGGATGTTGACGGCGATCGGGCGCGAGATCAGCGGGTCGTTCTTGTAGCTCTCGATGCGTTCGGGGTCGTGCGTGAGGAACTTCGGCTTCACGTAGCTGTTCACGAAGAACAGCCCGCGCAGCTTGTGCATGAGCGCCAGCCCTGGCCGCGCGAACGGCACGTAGAGCTTGACCTTGAAGGCCGGCGAGGCCAGCGTGAGGCCGCGCACCTTGGGTGCGTAGTCGTGCGCCCAGGTGGCGATCAGCACCGCGCCCACGCTCTGCGCCACCACGTGGATGTCGTGCTCGGGCACGCCGTGGGCGGCGGCGATGTGCTGCACGAAGGTCTGCACGTCGCGCACCGAGGTGCCGAAGCTGGGGCTGTAGCCGCGCTGGCCCGGCGACAGGCCGTGGCCGCGCGCGTCCCAGGCGAAGAAGTCGAAGTCGGGCAGGTCCAGCTCGTCCACCAGGTGCGCCATGCGCGCGCCGTGCTCGTGGCCGCGGTGGAACAGCAGCACGGCGCCGCGCCGCGCGGCGCCCGTGGCCGGCCAGTGGCGGTAGAACAGCGATTCGCCGTCGTGCGTGCGGAAGTGGTGTTCGGCGGCGACGCGGGGTGTGGAAAGGGTCATGAAGAAGGGTCTTCTTTATTTATTTGTATGGGGGTGTTTCAGGCGGCAGGCGCTTCAGCCTCGGCCAGGGCGCGACGGATGCGGTTGACGACCGTCCAGGCCACCAGCGCGGCCACAAGCGGCATCAGGAGGGCGGTCCAGCCCGGCAGCGGCCCGCCGAGGGCGACATACAACCCGAGCGCGCCGAACACGAAGGCCCGGTCGCTCTTGCCCATCGGCCCGTCGTAGCGGCGCGAGGCGCCCACCGTCGGGCCCAGCGCGCCGGCGAATTCGCTCAGCCCGGCCAGCACGATGACCGTGCCGACCCAGAACGGCGCGAACGGCGCCACCAGCGCGAAGGGCAGGTAGAGCGCGGCGTCGGAGACCACGTCGGTGAGTTCGTTGAGGAAGGCGCCCAGCCGGCTTTGCTGGTGGTGCTCGCGCGCCAGCATGCCGTCGATGGCGTTGAAGGCCATGCGCAGGAACATCCAGGCGGGGATCAGGCCGAAGGCCGCCAGCGAGGGCGCGGCGAAGAACAGCCAGAGCCCGAGCCCGACCGACACCGCGCAGGCCGCCAGCGTCACCTGGTTGGCCGTCACGCCCATCGCATGCAGCCGGACCACGAGCGGTCGCAGCAAGGCCTGGAAACGCGGTTTCAGTTCGTAGATGGACACGTTCTGACTTCCCTCTCTTGTTATGTTCTGCAGGCATTCTGCCAGTGTGGCCAGGGACTAAACTTGCCCCCGAAGACCCACCCCCAATGACCATCCAGACCGACGATTTCGCCCCCGCCCCGCAACGCGTGGTGTCCGCCGCCCCGGCCTCGCCCAACGAGGAGGCGATCGAGCGGGCGCTGCGGCCCAAGCTGCTCGACGAGTACGTCGGCCAGGCCAAGGTGCGCGAGCAGCTCGAGATCTTCATCGGCGCGGCGCGCAAGCGCAAAGAGGCGCTCGACCACGTGCTGCTGTTCGGCCCGCCGGGCCTGGGCAAGACCACGCTGTCGCACATCATCGCGGCCGAACTGGGCGTCAATCTGCGCCAGACCTCGGGCCCCGTGCTCGAAAAGCCCAAGGACCTGGCGGCGCTCTTGACCAACCTCGAGCCCAACGACGTGCTCTTCATCGACGAGATCCACCGCCTGAGCCCGGTCGTCGAGGAAATTTTGTACCCCGCGCTGGAGGACTACCAGATCGACATCATGATCGGCGAGGGCCCCGCGGCGCGCAGCATCAAGCTCGACCTGCAGCCCTTCACGCTGGTGGGTGCCACCACCCGCGCCGGCATGCTGACCAACCCGCTGCGCGACCGCTTCGGCATCGTGGCGCGGCTGGAGTTCTACACACCCGAGGAACTGGCGCTCATCGTGCGCCGCAGCGCGGGCCTGCTCAAGGTCGAGACCGACGCCGCAGGCGGCTTCGAGATCGCGCGCCGTTCGCGCGGCACGCCCCGCATCGCCAACCGGCTGCTGCGCCGCGTGCGCGACTACGCCGAGGTCAAGGGCAATGGCCGCATCACCGAGGACATCGCGCACAAGGCGCTGGCCATGCTCGACGTCGACCCGCAGGGCTTCGACCTCATGGACCGCAAGCTGCTCGAGGCCGTCATCCACCGCTTCGACGGCGGCCCGGTCGGCCTGGACAACGTGGCCGCCAGCATCGGCGAGGAGCGCGACACCATCGAGGACGTGATCGAGCCCTACCTCATCCAGCAGGGCTACCTGCAACGCACGCCGCGCGGGCGCATCGCCACGCTCGCGGCCTACCGCCACCTGGGCGTGGTGCCGCCCTCGGGCCGCGCCGAGGGCCCGGACCTGTTCGGCGCCTGAAGAGAATTCCATGCACACCCATGACCTGAGCGCCTGGCAGCACGACCACCATTTCGGCGCCGGCAATGCCGCCGCCGAACGCAGCACCCGCCTCGTGATGTGGATCACCGCCGCCATGATGGTGGTCGAGATCGGCGCCGGCTGGTGGTTCAACTCCATGGCGCTTTTGGCCGACGGCTGGCACATGAGTTCGCACGCGCTGGCCATCGGCCTGAGCGCCTTCGCCTACGCCGCCGCGCGGCGCTACGCCCGCGACCCGCGCTTTGCCTTCGGCACCTGGAAGATCGAGGTGCTCGGCGGCTTCGCGAGCGCGCTGCTGCTGCTCGGCGTCGCCGCGCTCATGGTGGTCGGCTCGCTGGAGCGGCTGTGGTCGCCCGTGGCCATCCACTACCCCGAAGCCATCTCGATCGCGGTGCTGGGCCTGGTGGTGAACCTGGTCTGCGCGCGGCTGCTGGGGCATTCGCACGACCATCACGGCCATGACCACGGGCACGCGCATGACCACCACCACGGCCACGACCACGCACACGGCCACGACCACGCACACGGCCACGACCTCAACCTGCGCTCCGCCTACCTGCACGTGGTGGCCGACGCCGCCACCTCGGTGCTCGCCATCGCGGCGCTGCTGGGCGGCTGGTTCTACGGCTGGTCCTGGCTCGACCCGGCCATGGGCATCGTCGGCGCCGTGCTCGTCGCCGTCTGGGCCAAGGGCCTGCTGAAGGAAACCGGCAAGGTCCTGCTCGACCGCGAGATGGACCACCCCGTCACCGCCGAAATCCGCGAAGGCGTCGAGACGATGCTGGCCGATTCCGAAACCCGCGTGGCCGACCTGCACGTCTGGCGCGTCGGCCGCGATGCGTACGCCTGCGCGCTCACGGTGGTGACGCATTCGGCCACGCTCACGGCCGACCAGGTGCGGGCGTGCTTCTCGATGCACGAGGAGATCCGGCACTCGACGGTGGAGATCCAGCGCTGCGCTGAGTAGAGGAAGGGTTCCGCTGTTGCAGCCATCTCCTGTCTATCCATGAGAACGATGGCTCCGGCCTGCTTCAGAAATTCACGTGGACCCGTTTGCCGTGAGCGAACGCAAATCGGCGGCGCTGCATGAGCTTCCTTGATGCTTCTTGCGCCAGGACAGGCATCGGAAAAGCGCGCAAGTCACGAAACAGCACCTGGGTCGTTCTCGGCGCCATGTTTCTTTTCAGCCTTTCGGGCTGCAGCGTCCGCAAGGATTCGCCTGAAGAGCGCATCGGCAATTTCCAGTTCCAGTACGTGGATTTCACCGGCTACTTGCGTCCGGCCGATCCCTCGTACCTCATCGTCCGCCATGGCCGCCTTTTCCCGAAGGAGGTGAAGGCGCCTGATGAGACAGGTCGGTTCATCGCGATCGAAGCACGTTTGGCGGGCCCCCATCCAACATGGCTTGTGAGCAGTGCTTCCAACTTCTATTTCCTCAAGGAAGCATCGGATGGTTCGGTTGCGGTCACTCCGCTTCCGACCACGGCAAGGGCGATACCGAACGCATGGATCGCCAACGGAATTGCCACCACCCGACTCGATGCGGGCCGTTGGTTTGTTCACGACGCCAGAACGCATGAGCTGACGAATGGAAGAGCGCCGCCATACACGGGGCGAATTCTCGATGAGCGCTCGCTCCAGATTCAGTTGCTGCCGCTTCAATCGATTCCCGGGGTGGATTTCGATCTGGACGAAATCGTTTCGGTGTCGCCTGACAACAGCACGGCAGCTTGGTTCTCCTATCTGTTCTCATCAGGGGAGAAAAAAGGCGCTCTCACCGTCGTCGACAAAGACGGTGAAACGATGCCGTTCACCAAGTTGGATCCACTGCTCTACGACGATGCATCTCCCCTCAACGATGCCTGGACGCCGTGGTTCAACACCTTTGCCAGCTGGCGTCGCACGAAGGAAGGTCGCTGGGTCGTCGATATCGACCACGAAAAAGTGGCGGAACTGGTGGAGAAGCGGCGCCGAGAGAAAGAGGCTGAGGACGCTTGCCGCAAGCGTCAGCTCGAGCGGCCACTCGACTTGCGCGAGACCTCGACGACGGGGCCAGTCGCCGCCGTGGAGTCGATTCTGGACTGCGATCCGAACGCCGGAAAAAACGCACATCGGCTTCCCTTGCGCCGCAATGCAACAGATGGTCGCTTCTGATAGGGCGAGCGAAATCTACCCACTTCGAGGAGATTTCGCATGCCGCACGATCAGCATCTGCGCCGTGTAGTACGTCGCCAGCACCCACAGCGACGCCAGCGGCAGCGGCGACACGAAGCGGTTGATCGCCAGCAGCGCGTCGCTCAGCATGAAGAAGCAGGCGCCCACAGCCACCCACAGCGCGGCCGGGTCGCTTGAACGCAGCACTGCCGCCCGCCCGATGGCCTGCGCCGCCATGCAGGCGATCACCACCACGTAGAAGCCGACCGGAATGCGCAGCGCCACCGGCAGGCCGCCCTGCCACAGGAAGGCGTACATGCCCGCGCCGATCAGCAAGGTGGCTGCCAGCGCGCGGGGCCGCGGGAACAGCCCGACGCCGATGCGGAACAGCGCGATGTACGCCAGGTGCGCGAGCAGGAAGCACACGAGCCCGGGCACGAAGAGGTTGGCCGGCCCCATCAGCAGCACGTCGCCCGCGAGCGAGAAGACCAGGCCGGTCAGCAGCAGCGCATCGAAGCGCGCGATGCCGCCGGGCTGGCGTTGCGCGCGGCGGGCCGCGAAGGCAATGGCGATGGCCAGGGCCAATGGCTTGAAGACAAGGTGCAGCCAGCCGATGCCCAAGGCCGCGCTCGCCGTGGCCAGCGCGGCGGCCTCGACCAGCAGCACCTCGGTGACCGACAGCCGCCCCTGCAGCACCGCGCCCACGGCCCACAGCCCGGCCGTCAGCGCGGCCAGCCAGACGGCGGCCTGCGGCAGCGGCACGGCGTCGGAGTACCAGAGGAACACCGTCACGGCGGCCAGCAGCGCGAGGAACTGCAGGCCCGCGAACCACTGCACGCCGCGGCTCACCACGGGCTCGTAGCGCACCACCCTCGCGATGTCGAAGGCCGGCTTGGGGTAGCGCGCCGCCACGTCGGCCGGGCGCCAGCCGGGCGGCTTGAACCACACGCGCAGCTTGTCGGACCAGCGGCGCGCATGCCATGAATCCCTGGCGAGCGCCCAGTAGACCTCGGCGTTGGCCCACAGCGGGTCCCAGCTTTTCAGCTCGCCGCGCGTGCCGTACACGCAGCGCTCGTCCTCCTCACGGAAGGTGCCGAAGAGGCGGTCCCACACGATCAGCACGCCGCCGTAGTTGCGGTCCAGATACGTGTCGTTCACCGCGTGGTGCACGCGGTGGTTCGAGGGCGAGCAGAACCAGCGGTCGAACCAGCCCAGCTTGCCGACCTGTTCGGTATGCACCCAGAACTGGTAGAGCAGGTCGATGAGCGCCACCACGACGAACACCAGCGGCGGCACGCCGGCCACGGCCATCGGCAGGTAGAAGAGCCAGCCCAGCAACGCGCCGCTGGAGGTCTGGCGCAGCGCGGTCGACAGGTTGTAGTGCTGGCTCTGGTGGTGCACCACGTGCGCGGCCCACAGCACGGCCGACTCGTGGCCCATGCGGTGCAGCCAGTAGTAGCAGAAGTCGTAGAACACCAGCGCCAGCAGCCAGCCGTACCAGGTGGTCCAGAACTCGCGCGCCGCCTCTTGCGGAAAGAGCGCCACCGCCGAATACACGGCCGTGTAGATGCCGATGCGCAGAAGCCCCGTGAGCACCGCGCTGATCTGGCTCAGCATGCCCAGCCCGATGCTGTTCACGGCGTCGGCCAGGCGGTAGGTGTCCTGCCCGGTGCCGCGGCGGGCGCGTGCGCGGCCAACCGCGAACTCGATCGCGATCAGCAAAAAGAACACGGGGGACACGAGAACGATGATCTGGCCAGAGCGCATCGTCCGATTGTGGCGTTGCCCCGGTGCCACGCGTCACCGGGATGTCACGGAGTCGCCATCGCGCGGTCACGCGCGGCTGCGAACCTGCCGGACCATGCAACGCGACGATGCTTTCCTTCGCGCCTGGCGCGACACCGCGATCCAGCCTCCCGAGCCGGAGGACGACGATGCGGCGCGTCCGGCGCTGCGCTATCGCACCCTCTGGATCTCCGACCTGCACCTGGGCACGCCCGGCTGCCAGGCCCGGGCGCTGCTCGACTTCCTCAAGCACACCGAGTGCGAGACCCTGTTCCTGGTCGGCGACATCATCGACGGCTGGCAGCTCAAGCGCCACTGGTACTGGCCGCAGGCGCACAACGACGTGATCCAGAAGCTGTTGCGCAAGGCGCGCAAGGGCACGCGCGTGATCTTCATCCCAGGCAACCACGACGAGTTCGCCCGCAAGTACCTGCACCACAACTTCGGCGGCATCGACGTGGCCGATGAGTGGATTCATGAGACGGCCGACGGCCGCAAGCTGTGGATCATCCACGGCGACCTGTTCGACGGCGTGATCCAGTGCGCCAAGTGGCTCGCCTACGTGGGCGACTCGCTCTACGAGTTCACGCTCAAGCTCAACCGGCATCTCAACTCGCTGCGCGCGCGCATGGGGCTGCCGTACTGGTCGCTCTCGAAGTACCTCAAGGGCAAGGTCAAGCGCGCCGTGAGCTACGTCGGCGACTTCGAGAACGCCGTGGCCCGCGAGGCCCGCAACCGCGGCGCGCAGGGCGTGGTGTGCGGCCACATCCACCACGCCGAGATGCGCGACATCGACGGCATCCTGTACTGCAACGACGGCGACTGGGTGGAAAGCCTCACCGCGCTGGCCGAGCATGCCGATGGGACGCTCGAGATCATCGACTGGGCGCAGCACATGCCCGTCGGGACGCAAGCGGTGCCGGCACGCGAAGCGGTCGCGGCCTGAGCGTTCGGCCCTGCGCGGGCCCCGACGCAAGAACTGAAGAAAAAAGCGCTCACCGCCGCGGTGGGGCGCCCACGTTCGTCCGATCCGACGATGCCGCGCCGGCGCGCGCGCCGCACACTTGCCGGGTGTGAACCCTGTGAGACAACACCATGGCCTGGACCCTCAGCGCGGCGGAGACCGCGTTTCGCGACGAGGTTCGCGACTTTCTTGCGCGCGAGCTGACGCCTGAGCTGCGCGCCGCAGGGCGTCGCTGCTCCGGCATCTTCACTGACTACGCCGACGGCAACCGCTGGCACCGCGTGCTGGCCCAACGGGGCTGGAGCGTGCCGCACTGGCCGGTGGAACACGGCGGCACCGGCTGGACGCCGATGCAGCACTACCTCTTCGCGAGCGAACTGGCCGCGGCCGACGCGCCGCCGCGCGCGCCCATGGGCCCCGGCATGGTCGCGCCGGTGATCATCGCCTTCGGCACCGAGGTGCAGAAGCAGGCCTGGCTGCCGGGCATCCGCTCGGGCGAGGACTACTGGTGCCAGGGCTATTCCGAGCCGCAGTCGGGCTCCGACCTGGCTTCGCTGCAGTGCAAGGCGGTGCGGGACGGCGACGACTACGTCATCAACGGCACCAAGATCTGGACCACCCACGCGCAGTACGCCAACCGCATGTTCTGCCTCGTGCGCACGGCTTCAGGCGGCAAGGCGCAGCAAGGCATCAGCTTCCTGTGCTTCGACATCCCCCAGGCCGGCCTGACGATCCGTCCGATCATCAGCATCTCGGGCGACCACGAGCTCAACCAGGTGTTCTTCGACGACGTGCGCGTGCCCGCCAGCGGCCTCATCGGCGAGGAGAACCAGGGCTGGACGGTGGCCAAGTACCTGCTGCAGCACGAGCGCGGCGGGGCCTGGGCGCCGATGCTGCGCGCGCGCCTGCGCCGGCTGCGCGCCGCGGCCGACAGCGCCTTCGCGGCTGCAGGCGAGTCCGCTGCCGACGAGGCGCGCGAGATGGCGCTGCGCCTGGCCGAGATGGACTGCGCCATCGATGCGGTCGAGGCCACCGAGCTGCAGTCGCTGCGCGCCCAGGCGCGCGGCGAGCCGCACGGCATCCGGCCCTCGATGGGCAAGGTGATGGGCTCCGAGCTGCGCCAGCGCCTGACCGAACTCGGCGTGGAGATCGCCGCCCACTACGCGGCGGCCGACCTGCCGTTGGACGACAGCCTGCAGGGCGCGCTGGCCGTGCCCGAGGAGGCGGTGTTCTCGATGTCGGCCTACCTCAACGACCGCGCCGCGTCGATCTACGCGGGCTCCAACGAAGTGCAGCGCAACATCATCGCGGCCCAGTTGCTGCAATCCCGCTGAGGCCCGCTTGTCATGACCACCCTCACCGACCAAGACGACACCCTCGCGATGCTGCGCGACAGCCTCGCGCGCTACCTCGACGACCAGCACGGCTTCGAGCAGCGGCTTCATGCGCTGGCCACCGCCGACGATGCACCGCCACCGTTCTGGCAAGGCCTGGCAAGTGACCTCGGGCTGCTGGGCGCGGCCCTGCCCGAAGCGCAGGGCGGGCTGGGCCTCGGCCTGGCCGCGCACCTCGCGCTGCTGCCCACGCTGGGGGGCGCGCTCGCGGCCGAGCCGTATCTTTCCACGCTGGTGATCGGCGCCGGCCTGCTGCAGCGCCACCCGGGCGCGATGGCCGATGCGCTGCTCGCGCGCGTCGTCGCCGGGCAAGCCGTGCTGGCCTTCGCGCACGACGAGCCGCACAGCCGCCATGCACGCGACGACGTGCGCACGACGCTCGTGCGCGAGGCGGACGGCCGGTTGAAGCTCGACGGCCGCAAGGCCGTGGTGCAGGCCGCGCCGTGGGCCAGCCATGTCATCGTCACGGCGCGCAGCGACAAGGGCCTGTCGTTGCTGGTCGTGCCCAAGAACGCGCCCGGCGTGCAGCTGCGCGCCTACCGCACGCGCGACGGCGGCCGCGCGGCCGACATCGCCTTCGAGGCGGTGCGCCTGAACGCCGACGCACTGCTCGGCGAGGAAGGCGCAGCGCTGCCGCAGATCGAACAGGCGCTCGACGAGGCCACGCTCGCCGTCTGCGCCGAGTCCATCGGCATCCTGCGCCGGCTGATGCGCGACACGCTCGACTACGTGCGCCAGCGCAAGCAGTTCGGCGTGGCGATCTCCAGCTTCCAGGTGCTGCAGCACCGGCTCGCCGACATGCATATGGCGCTCGAACAGGCCGATGCGCTCACCGCCAGCGTGGGCGAGGCGCTGGCCGCGGGCGCCGACGCGGCGTCGCGCGCACGCGCCGTGTCGTCCGCCAAGGTCGCGGTCGCCAAGGCCTGCCGCGCCGTGGGGCAGGGCGCGGTGCAGCTGCATGGCGGCATGGGCATGACCGAGGAACTCGCCGTCGGCCATTACGTGCGCCGCGCCACCCTCATCGAAGGCCAGTTCGGCCCGCCCGCGTGGCACCTGCGCCGCGTGGCACAGCTGCAGCAACAACAACCCCTCTCACAGCACTAACCCCATGACAGCACTGGACGACCGCACGCCGGTCATCGTCGGCGTCGGCGAGATCACGCACCGCACCAAGGAGGCCGCCGAAGGCCTCGAACCCATCGAGCTGATGGCGCGCGCCATGCGCGCCGCCGCACAGGACAGCGGCGCCGCCGCGCTGCTGGCCGGCCTCGACTCGCTCGACGTCGTCTGCGAGTACTCGTGGCCCTACACCGACGCGCCCGCGCTGCTCAACGTGCGCCTGGGCTGCAACCCGGCGCGCAGTGTCTACGGCGTTACCGGTGGCGAAGCGCCGGTGCGCTATATCCACGAAGCCGCGCTGCGCATCGCGCGCGGCGAGAGCAAAGTGGCCGCCATCACCGGCGCCGAGGCGCGCTACACGGTCGACGCCGCCGCCAAGCTCGGCATTCCGCTCGACTGGACCCCGCGCGACGACAGCGTGAAGCTGGTGCGCGGCACCGACATCTGCCACCCCGTGGCGATCCAGCTCGGCGCGGCCATGCCGACCACCATCTACCCCTTCTACGAGAACGCCGCGCTCGCGCACTGGGGCCAGACGCCGCGCCAGGCGCAGGACGAGTCGTCGCGCCTGTGGGCGCGCTATTCCGAAGTGGCCGCCGCCAACCCCTACGCCTGGCTGCGCAAGCCCTTCACGCCCGAAGACATCGCCCGCGTCGACGCGGCCAACCGCCTCATCGCCTGGCCCTACACCAAGCACATGGTGGCCAACCCGCTGGTCAACATGGGCGCGGCCGTGCTGCTCACCAGCGTGGGCCATGCGCGCGAACTCGGCATTCCCGAAGACCGCTGGGTCTACGTGTGGGACGGCGCCGCCGCACGCGAGCCGCGCGACTACCTGCAGCGCGACCAGTACCACCGCTCGCACGCGCAGGACCTGGTGATGGAAACCGTGCTCGCGCAGGTCGGCGGCGACGCCTCGGCCTTCGAAATGCTGGAGCTGTACAGCTGCTTCCCCATCGTGCCCAAGATGGCGCGCCGCACGCTGGGCCTCGCCCCCGAGGCGCGCATGACCTCCACCGGCGGCCTGAGCTTCTTCGGCGCGCCGCTCAACGACTACATGACGCACGCCGCCGCTGGCCTGGTGCGCGCACTGCGCGCCGCGCCGAAGGGCAAGGCGGCGCTGCTCTACGGACAGGGCGAGTACGTCACCAAGCACCACGCGCTGGTGCTGGGCTCCAGCCCGCCGCCGCAAGGGCTTCCGAAGCCCGACTACGACGTGCAGGCCGCCGCCGATGCGCGGCGCGGCCCGGTGCCGCCGCTGGTGCTGCAGTACGCGGGCGCCGCCACGCTGGAGACCTTCACCGTGGTCTACGGCCGCGACGGCCAGCCCTCGCAGGGCATCGTGATCGCGCGCACGCCGGCCGGCGAACGGCTCATGGCGCGCGTCGAGGCCACGGATGCGGCTTCGCTGAAGGTGCTGACCGACCTCGACCGCAGCCCCGTCGGGTGCAGCGGCACGGTGACGGCCGGTGCGGATGAACTCTTGAACTGGAGCGTGTCATGAGCGCAGTGACTGTCGAACGCCTGCCGGGCCACGTCGCCCTCGTCACCATCGACCGTCCCGAGGCGCGCAACGCCGTCAACGGCGACGTGGCGTCGGGGCTCGAAGCCGCCGTCGATGCCACCGAGGCCGACGACGACATCCGCGCCGTGGTGCTCACCGGCGCGGGCCGCGAGGCCTTCTGCGCGGGCGCCGACCTGAAGGAAGTGTCGGCCGGCCGCGGCAGCGCGCTGCGCACCGAGCGCGGCGGCTTCGCGGGCTTCGTGTACCGCGAGCGCAGCAAGCCGTGGATCGCCGCCGTCAACGGCAAGGCGCTGGCCGGCGGCACCGAGCTCGTGCTGGCCTGCGACCTCGTTGTGGCCGTGCGGCAGGCCGCCTTCGGCCTGCCCGAGGTGCTGCGCGGGCTGATCGCCGCGGCGGGCGGGCTGTACCGGCTGCCGCGCGCCATTCCGCCCAACATCGCGCTCGAACTGATCCTCACGGCGGGCCAGCTCGATGCCGAGCGCGCGCATGGCTTCGGCCTGGTCAACCGCCTCGTGCCCGACGTCGATGGGTTGCGCGAGGCCGCGCTGGCGCTGGCCGCCGAGATCGCGCGCAACGGCCCCGTGGCGGTGCGCCAGAGCCTGCGCGTGGCGCGCGAAGCGAACAGCGGGCTCGACGAGGCCGCGCTGCGCGCCCTCACGCGCGACGCCTTCGAGCGCGTGGCCGCGAGCGAAGACTTCAAGGAAGGGCCGCGCGCCTTCATCGAGAAACGCGCGCCGCGCTGGACCGGGCGCTGAACAAGAAAGAGACAGCCATGCCCGACAGCGAAGCAGACGACATCCTCATCGACCGCAGCCGCGCAGGCATCGCACTGCTCACGCTGAACCGCCCCGCGCGCCTCAACGCGCTGAGCCAGCCCACCGTGCGGCGCCTGTGCGCCACGCTCGACGCACTGGCGCAGGACGACAGCGTGCGCGTGCTGGTGCTCACCGGCGCGGGTCGCGGCTTCTGCGCCGGCTGGGACCTCACGACGCCGCTCACGCGCCGCGACGACCAGCCGCTCGACGGCGAGCCCTCGGTGGCCGACCTGATGGCGGGGCAGGAGCTGTTCGCCGGCATGGTGCGGCGGCTGCGCGCGCTCGACAAGGTGGTGATCGCCGCCGTCAACGGCGTGGCCGTGGGCGCGGGCTTTGCGCTCACGCTGGGCGCCGACATCCGCGTGGCTGCGCGCTCCGCGTCGTTCCATGTGGGCGCGGTGCGCATCGGCCTCACGGCCGGCGAGTGCGGCATCAGCTACCACCTGCCGCGGCTGGTGGGCGCCTCGCGCGCCTTCGAACTCATGCTCACGGGCCGCCCCGTGCCGGCCGACGAGGCCGAGCGCATCGGCCTGGTCGCCGCGCTGGTCGACGACGAGGCGCTGCTGCCGCGCGCGCTCGCCCTGGCCGCCGACGTGCTGCGCAACAGCCCCTACGCCACGCGCCACACCAAGCAGCTCATGTGGGCCAACCTCGAGGCGCCGAGCCTCGACGCCGCGCTCGAGGTCGAGAACCGCGCCCAGGTGCTGGCGCTGAAAACCGAGGATTTCCGCGAGGCCGCCGCCGCCTTCGCGGCCAAGCGCGCGCCCGTCTTCACGGGGCGTTGAAACGTCTTTCCGCGCTTTCGTCGCTTCCGACGATGCGACGCCGGCGCCCGCGCGCCAAGATGCCTTCACACAACAGGCCGCCGGGTGCGCGCCAGAGGAGACACACATGGCAGGACCCCTGAAAGGACTTCGGGTCGTCGAGATGGCCGGCATCGGCCCCGGCCCCTTTTGCGCGATGCTGTTCGCCGACATGGGCGCGGAGGTGCTGCGCATCGCCCGCCCCGGCACGCGGCGCGACCCCCACGACATCCTGGCGCGCGGGCGCAGCACCTGGGAGGTCGACCTGCGCGCCCCCGACGCCGCCGCGCCGGTGCTCGACGCCATCGCGCGCGCCGACATCCTCATCGAGGGCTTCCGCCCCGGCGTGATGGAGCGCCTGGGCCTGGGCCCGGCCGAATGCCACGCGCGCAACCCGCGCCTGGTCTACGGCCGCATGACCGGCTGGGGCCAGCACGGCCCGCTGGCGCACGCGGCCGGCCACGACATCAACTACATCGCCATCAGCGGCGCGCTGCACGCCATCGGCCGCTCGGGCGAGGCGCCCGTGCCGCCGCTGAACTACGTGGGCGACTTCGGCGGCGGCGCCATGCTGCTGGCTTTCGGCTTGCTGGCCGCGCTGCACGAGGTCAAGGCCTCGGGCCAGGGCCAGGTGGTCGACGCCGCCATGACCGACGGCGCCGCCCTGCTGTCGGCCATGATGTACGGCTTCAAGTCGGCCGGCCAGTGGAGCAACCAGCGCGGCGAGAACCTGCTCGACGGCGGCGCCCACTTCTACGACACCTACGCCTGCGCTGACGGCAAGTACGTGGCCATCGGTTCCATCGAGCCGCAGTTCTACGCGCTGCTGCGCGAGCGCTGCGGCCTGGTCGACGACCCCGCCTTCGACGCCCAGATGGACGCCGACCGCTGGCCGCTGCTCAAGCTGCGCCTGGCCGACGTGTTCCGCACCCGCACGCGCGACGAGTGGTGCGTGCTGCTCGAAGGCAGCGACGCCTGCTTCGCCCCCGTGCTCGACTGGGACGAGGCCCCGCAGCACCCGCACAACGTGGCGCGCGGCACCTTCGCTACCGTGGGCGGCGTGGTGCAGCCCGCGCCCGCGCCGCGCTTCAGCCGCACCGCGCCGGTCGTGCCGCCGGCCGTGTCGCCCGACGACGGGCCCGCGCTGCTCAAGCGCTGGGGCGCGGCAGCGCCCGTGGCCGAAGCCCGCTGACGTCCCTCGTTTTCCGGGCATGCGCGTTCGCGCATGCATGGCATTTCCGCACCGCACCGACAGGAGCCTTGTCCATGCCCACCACGCCACCGCCGCTGTACCTCACGCAGGCCCTGCACCGCGCCATGCAGTGCAGCCCGCGCGCCGTCGCCACCGTGTTCCAGAGCCGCACGCGCACGTACGGCGAACTCGGCGAGCGCGTCGCGCGCCTGGCGGGCGGGCTGCGCCGCCTGGGCGTGCAGCCCGGCGACCGCGTGGGCGTGCTCGCGCTCAACGCCGACCGCACGCTGGAGTACTACCTGGCCGTGTGGTGGGCCGGCGGCGTGGTCAACCCGGTCAACACACGCTGGAGCGTGGCCGAGATGGCGCACTCGCTCGACGACTGCGCGACGCACATCCTGTTCGTGGACGACCAGTTCCTGGCGACGGCGGACGAATTGCGCGCCGCCGCGCGCGCCGTCACCACCTGGGTCTACATGGGCGAGCGCCAGGCGCCCACGGGCATGACCGATTACGAGGCGCTGGTCCGCGAGAGCGAGCCCGTCCCCGACGCGCTGCGCGGCGGCGACGACCTGGCCGGCGTGTTCTACACCGGCGGCACCACCGGCCGGCCCAAGGGCGTGATGCTCAGCCACGCGGCGCTGGTGATCAACGCGCAGGTCTCGATGCTCGGCGCCTTCTTCGACGACAGCGCGCGGCTGCTGCAGGTGGCGCCGCTCTTTCACCTGGCGGGGCTGTCGTTTTTGCTGCGCGGCGTGCTCATGGGCTGTGCGCAGATCATCCTGCCGGGCTTCTCGGTGGACGGCATGCTCGCCGCCATCGAGCGCGACCGCGCCACCAACCTCATGGCCGTGCCCGCGATGCTGCAGATGCTGGTGGACGACCCGCGCACCGCGCAGGCCGACCTGTCGAGCGTGCGCTTCGTGGGCTACGGCGCCTCGCCCATCACCGAGGCGCTGCTGGAGCGCGCCTTCGCCACCTTCCCGCAGGCCGAGTTCGCGCAGGGCTACGGCATGACCGAGCTGTCGGCCGGCGTGAGCTACCTCACGCGCCACTACCACTCGCCCGAAGGCCGCAAGCTCGGCAAGCTGGCCTCGGCCGGCCAGGCGCTCTCGGGCATCGACCTGCGCGTGTGCGACGGTGACGGCCGCGAGGTGCCGCGCGGCACCGTGGGCGAACTCACGGTGCGCAGCCCGTGCGTGATGCAGGGCTACTGGAACCTGCCCGAGCAGACGGCCGCCGCGTTGCAGGGCGGCTGGATGCACACCGGCGACGCCGCCCGCATGGACGACGATGGGTTCGTCTTCATCGTCGACCGCTACAAGGACATGATCGTGAGCGGCGGCGAGAACATCTACTGCGCCGAGGTCGAGGGCGCCCTCGCGCGCCACCCCGCCGTGGCCGCCGCCGCCGTCATCGGCGTGCCCGACGAGCGCTGGGGCGAGGCCGTGCATGCGGTGGTGGTGCGCAAGCCCGGCACCGACGCGGATGCCGAGGCGCTCATCGCCCACTGCCGCGATTTGATCGCCGGCTACAAGTGCCCGCGCAGCGTCGCGTTCGTCGACGCGCTGCCGATCTCGGGCGCCGGCAAGGTCATGAAGTACCGCCTGCGCGAACCGCACTGGGCCGGCCACGCACGCCGGGTTGCCTGACAAAAAAACCACCAAGGAGACGACACCATGTTCCTCACCCAGCCCCTGCACAAGGGCCGCCGCGAGAAGGCCCGCGAGACCGCCGTGGTCTGCGGCGGCCAGCGCCTGGACTTCGCGACCCTCACCGACCGCGTGGCGCGCCTGGGCGCCGTGCTGCAGCAGCTCGGCATGGCGCGGGGCGACCGCGTCGGCATGATGAGCCTGAACTCGCACCGCTTCGTCGAGTTCTTCTTCGGCACCTGGTGGGGCGGCGGCGTCATCAACCCGGTGAACATCCGCTGGAACCCGAAGGAGGTCGCCTACTCGCTGGACGACTGCGACACGCGCATCCTGCTGGTCGATGACCTGTTCGCGCCCATGGCCGGCGAGCTGCGCAAGCTTTCGACGTCGCTGCGCACCGTGGTGTACTGCGGCGACGGCCCCGTGCCCGAAGGCATGGTCGGCTACGAGGCGCTGCTGGCCGACGCGCAGCCCATCGACGACGCCCCGCACAGCGCCGACGAGCTGGCCGCCATCATGTACACCGGCGGCACCACCGGCCGGCCCAAGGGCGTGATGCTCACGCACGGCAGCCTCTACATCAACGCGCTGAGCTCGGTGGCCGCGGTGCCGCGCGAGACGCGCAACGCCGCCGTGGTCATCGCCGTGCCCATGTTCCACGTGGCCGGCTGCGGGCTGTCGCTGCAGAGCATCCTGCGGCTGGTGCCGCAGCACGTGGTGCCGATGTTCGACGAGGTGGCGATCCTGCAGGCCATCCAGGCCGCGCGCGCCACCGAGATGTTCCTGGTGCCCACCATGATCAAGCGCGTGATCGAGCACCCGCGCTTTGCCGAGTTCGACCTGTCGAGCCTGCAGATGCTGCTGTACGGCGCCGCGCCCATCGACGTCGCGCTGCTCGAGCAGGCCATGGCCGCGCTGCCGGCCACCAGCTTCTCGCAGGCCTACGGCATGACCGAGCTGTCGCCCACCGTGGCCGTGCTGATGCCGCACTTCCACCTGCCCGGGCCCGACCGCAACCGCCTGCTGCGCGCGGCCGGCACGCCGGTGCCCGTGGCCGAGATCCGCATCGTCGACGGCGACGACAACGAGCTGCCCCCCGGCCAGGTCGGCGAGATCGTCGCGCGCGGCCCGATGGTCATGAAGGGCTACTGGAACAAGCCCGCCGAGACCGAGGCCGCGCTGCGCGGTGGCTGGATGCACACCGGCGACGGTGGCTACATGGACGAGCACGGCCTGCTGTTCGTGGTCGACCGCATGAAGGACATGATCGTGAGCGGCGGCGAGAACGTGTACTCGGCCGAGGTCGAGAACGCCATCGCCCAGATGCCGCAGGTGCTGATGTCCGCCGTCATCGGCGTGCCCGACGAAAAGTGGGGCGAGCGCGTGCATGCCGTGATCGTGCTGCGCGAAGGCATGCCGCTCACGGCCGACGACGTCATCGCGCATTGCCGCGACCAGATCGCCAACTACAAGTGCCCGCGCAGCGTGGAGTTCCGCGATGCGCTGCCGCTCTCGGCCGCCGGCAAGCTGCAGAAATTCCAGCTGCGAGAGCCTTTCTGGGCCGGCAAGGAACGCCGCGTCGGCTGAACCCCATTCCCCTCATTCCAAGACACTGAAGGACACCCCATGCCCATCGATTTCCGCCGCTCGTGGAGCGACGAAGAACTGGAGCTGTACCGCGACAACGTGGTGCGTTTCGTCGAGACCGAAGTCGTGCCGCACGACGAAGAGGCGCGCAAGCGCGGCCATGTCGGCCACGAGGTGTGGCGCAAGGCCGGCGCGCTCGGCCTGCTGTGCTCCGACATTCCCGAGGCCTACGGCGGCGCGGGCGGCGACTTCCGCCACGAGGCCGTGTTCTACGAAGAGAAGGCGCGCCGCGCGCTCAGCGGCATGGCCAGCTCGGTGCACACCATCGTGGCGCATTACTTCCTGAACCACGGCACCGAGGAACAGAAGCAACGCTACCTGCCGCGCATGGCGCGTGGCGAGCTGGTCGGCGCCATCGCCATGACCGAGCCCGGCGCCGGCTCCGACCTGCAGGGCGTGCGCACGCGCGCCGAGAAGCAGCCCGACGGCAGCTACCGCATCCGCGGCTCCAAGACCTTCATCACCAACGGCTTCCTTGCGGGCGTGGTGCTGGTCGTGGCCAAGACCGACCCGACGCAGGGCGCCAAGGGCACCTCGATCCTCATCGTGGAGACCGAGGGCTGCGAGGGCTACCGCGTGGGCCGCGTGCTCGACAAGATCGGCATGAAGGCGCAGGACACCTCCGAACTCTTCTTCGACGACGTGCACGTGCCGGCCGATGCGCTGCTCGGCGGCCAGGAAGGACAGGGCTTCTTCCAGCTCATGAGCGACCTGCCGTACGAGCGCACCATCATCGGCGTGAACGCGCTGGCCACCATGGAAGGCGCCTACCAGGCCACGCTCGACTACGTGCGCGACCGCAAGGCCTTCGGCAAGCCGATCGCCGAGTTCCAGAACACCAAGTTCAAGCTGGCCGAGATCGCCACGCAGATCAAGGTCGGCCGCGCCTTCATCGACCGCTGCGTGGAAGACCTCGTGGCCGGCCGACTCGACACCGCCACCGCCTCCATGGCCAAGCTCTGGGCCTCCGAGACGCAGGGCCGCGTGGTCGACGAATGCCTGCAGCTCTTTGGCGGCTACGGCTTCATGACCGAGTACATGGTCGCGCGCATGTACGCCGACGGGCGCGTGCAGCGCATCTACGGCGGCACCAACGAGATCATGAAAGAAGTGATCTCGCGCGCGCTGTGACGGCGATGAACGAGGTGCTGCAGGTCGAGCGGCGCGGCGAGGTCGCCTGGCTCACGCTGAACCGCCCCGAGCGCCTGAACGCGCTCGACCCGGTGCTGGTGCGCGCGCTGCGCGACTACTTCGAGGGCCTCAGCGCGCGCAGCCCCGAGCGCGTGGTCGTGCTGCAGGGCGCGGGCCGCGCCTTCTGCGCCGGGCTCGACCTGAAGGAACAGGTGGGCGGCGAAGACCTCGGCGTGGCCGACATGCTCGAACAGCAGAAGGGCATCCGCGACATCATGCTGGCCATGCGGCGCTGCCCGCAGCCCATCGTCAGCGTGGTGCAGGGCGCGGCCAGCGGCGGCGGCTTTGCGCTCGCGCTGGCGTCCGACGTGCGCCTGGCCACGCCCGACGCGCGCATGAACGCCGCCTTCATCCGCATCGGCCTGTCGGCCTGCGACGTGGGCGTGAGCTACTTCCTGCCGCGCATGGTCGGCAGCTCGGTGGCGGCCGAGTACATGCTCACCGGCCGCTTCATGGACGCGCAGCGTGCCTACGCGCTGGGCCTCGTGAGCCGCGTCGACGCGCTGCCTGCGCTGCAGGCCGAGGCGCAGGCGCTGGCCGACGACATGCTCAACGCCACGCCCGTGGCGCTGCGCCTGACCAAGGAGGCGCTCGGCATCGCCGTGGACGCCGGCAGCATGGAAGCGGTGATTGCCATGGAAGACCGCAACCAGGTGCTGTGCACCCAGACCCGCGATTTCCGCGAAGGCATGAACGCCTTCCTCGAGAAGCGCGCGCCCGTCTACACGGGGCGCTGAGCTTCATTCCGAATTCCAACGGACCGCACACAAGGATTCCCATGACCCTCGACGACCTGATGTTCAAGCCCGGCCTGCTGGCCGGCCGCCGCTACCTCGTGACCGGTGGCGGCAGCGGCCTGGGCCGCGTGATGAGCGAGGCGCTGCTGCTGCTCGGCGCCCACGTCTACATCTGCGGGCGCCGCGCGCCTGTGCTCGAAGAAACGGCCGCCGAGCTGATGCACCTGCACGGCGGGCGCGTGACGCCCAAGACCTGCGACATCCGCCACGACACGCAGATCACCGAGATGCTCGATGAAATCTGGGCCGACGGCGGCGCGCTCGACGGCCTGGTCAACAACGCCGCGGGCAACTTCGTGAGCCGCACCGAAGACCTGTCGCCGCGCGCCTTCGACGCCATCTCGAGCATCGTCTTCCGCGGCAGCTTCTGCATGACGCTCGAATGCGGCAAGCGCTGGTTGGCGGAAGGCAAGGCCGCGTCGGTGTTGTCGATCCTGACGACCTGGGTGTGGAACGGCTCGCCCTTCACCGTGCCCTCGGCCATGTCGAAAGCCGGCCTGCATGCCATGACGCAGTCGCTCGCCGTCGAGTGGGCCGGCCGCGGCATCCGCTTCAACGCCATCGCGCCGGGCCTGTTCCCCACCGAGGGCATGAGCGCGCGCCTGAACCCCGGCGGCGGCGAGCACAAGGCCGAGCGCAACCCGATGGAACGCAACGGCCGCATGCCCGAGCTGGCCAACCTCGCGGCCTACCTGCTCGGCCCGGGCTCGGAGTACGTCAACGGCCAGACCATCGCCATCGACGGCGCGCAGTTCCAGGCCACGGGCGGGAATTTCTCGCGCATGTCGCAGTGGAAGGATGAAGACTGGAAACGCGCGCGCGCGCACATCGCGGGGCGCGACGCGCAGGACAAGCGGCAGCGGCTGGCGGCCTGAAGCGCTGCAACCTAGGGAAAAACTCCAGCGACCGGATTCCAAAGTATCGGAACAAGCACCGACGAGATCACAAAGAACGACCCCTCTTTCCAGAATTTAACGACCGTTAACCGGCCCGTGCGCGATGTCTCCCCGACATGGCTTCACCGGCAGGGCGACGGTCTTTTCATTCCATTCCAAGACAGAGAGGGTTCGTTCCGTCATGACGAGATCACCGAAGTTCAAGCGCAGGGCCGTGGCCCGCGCCGCCGTGTGCGTGTGGGGTTCGATGCTGGCCACCGCGGCCGGCGCACAGGCCTATCCGGGCGACCCCGGCATGATCGGCAACCCGGCCAGCTGGCGCACGAAGGAGTTCCTGGCCGACTGGGGGCTTGGGGCGATGAAGACCGAGTACGCCTACGCGGCGGGCTTCACCGGCAAGGGCGTGAAGCTGGGCGTGATCGACTCGGGCTTCGACGTGCGCCACACGCGCGAGCTGCCGCTCACGCGCTTCACGGCGCTGGTGACGGCGACGTCCAACGGGGCGTACAGCGAGTTCGCGGCGGATGGGTCCGTGCTCAACGGCAAGGACGTGGGTTACGGTTTCCACGGCACCCACGTGTCCGGCACCGTGGGCGCCAGCCGCGACGGGCAGGACATCAAGAACAACATGCACGGCGTGGCATTCAATGCCAACGTGTTCGTGGGCAACACCAATGCGCCCGACGCGCTGAAGTCGAGTGCCGGGTTGAGTCCGGACAGCTACCGCCACGCCACCACCGAGAACTTCCGCAATCTCTACCAGGGCATGCGCGACGCCGGCGTGCGGGTCATCAACAACAGCTGGGGCAACCCCCAGCGTTCGAATTTCAGCACCACGCAGGCGGTCACCGCCGACTACGTGCAGTACCTGCGCGGGCCGTCATGGCTCGACGCCGCGATCGACGCCACGAAGCCCCAGGCCGATGGCAAGGAGGGGGTCATCCAGGTGTTCGCCGCCGACAACCAGGGCCAGGCCAATCCGGCGGCGCGCGGGGCGCTGCCGTATTTCCGGCCCGACGTGGAGGGGCATTGGCTGACAGTGACGGGCGCGATGCAAACCTGGGACAAGAAGGGCTACCAGCAGAGCGGCTCCCTCAACAAGTGCGGCATCGCCAAGTACTGGTGCGTGGCAACCCCGGGGAGCGACATCATGAGCACGGTGTTCGACGGAGCCTATGCGGCCTACGGCGGCACGTCGATGGCGGCGCCTCATGCCACGGGGGCCCTGGGCGTCATCATGGAGCGCTTTCCGTACATGACCAACGAGCAGGCGCTGCAGGTGCTGCTCACCACGGCCACCAAGCTCGACGGCACGCGCCAGGCGGCGCCCGACGAGGTGATCGGCTGGGGCCTCGTCAACCTCGAGAACGCGATGAAGGGGCCCGGCCAGCTGCTCAAGCGCACGGTCATCGACATGCCCGGCGGCACGGCCGACACGTGGCGCAACGACATCTCGGAGACGGGGCTGATCCAGCGCAAGCAGGAAGAAGCCGCCGAGATCGCGCGCCTGGGCGCGCTCGTGAAGGCGCCGGTGGCCCTGGACACCTTCAAGCCCCTGGGTGATGAGGCCGTCGTGCTGCTCAAGGCATTGCGCGAAGCCATGCTGTCGGGCGGCGACTACGCCCAGGCGCTGGCCGCCGCAAAGGCCAATCCGCTGGCGACGGGCACCGCCGAGTTTTTCGAAAGACTGCGCCAGATCTTTGGGCCGGGAACTCCCTATTGGCCCCTGCTTGGAGCGAACTTGACGATCCCTGAAGACGATATCGCCGCCGCCGTCGAAGCCAAGGCAGCGGCGATCAACGTCGAATGGGAGCGCCTGACCCACCTGCGCAGCAAGACCGACGAGGACTACCGCGGCAGCCTCGTGAAGGCCGGTGCCGGGCGGCTGGTGCTCACCGGCACCAACACCTACTCGGGCGACACGCACGTCCAGGCGGGTGAGCTCGCGCTGGGCGAGGGCGGCACCACCGGCTCCATCACCAGCCACGTGGCCATCGACGCGGGCGCCAGCTTCGCCATCGACCGAAGCGATGCCTACGACTTCACCTACAACATCACCGGCGCGGGCGACCTGCGCACCACGGGCGGCACGACCGGCGAAGGCGTCACCACACTGAGCGGCGTTAACAGCTACGCAGGCGCGACCTGGGTGCAGGGCGGCACGCTGCGTGCGGGCTCGGCCACCGGCCTGTCGAGCGCCAGCGCGTTCACGGTGGCCGGCAAGGCCAGGCTCGACCTCAACGGCTTCGACGCCACCATCGGCTCGCTGGCCGGCGTAGGCGACGTCGCCGTGGGCACCGGCACGCTGACCACCGGCGGAAACGACCGTTCGACGCAGTTCGCGGGCCGCTTCAGCGGCAGCGGCGGCCTCGTCAAGGCGGGCGCGGGCCGCTTCGAGCTCACCGGCGACTCTGGCGCCTTCACGGGCAGGACCTCGGTGGCGCAGGGCATGCTGTCGGTCAACGGCACGCTGGGCGGCGATATGGCCGTGTTGTCGGGCGGGCGCTTGCAGGGCACCGGCACGGTCGGCAGCACCACCATCGCCACCGGCGGTGTCGTGGCGCCGGGCAACTCCATCGGCACGCTGCACGTGGCCGGCAATGCACGCTTCGCGCCGGGCTCGACTTTCGAGGCCGAACTGAGCGGCACCGACGCGCAGGCCGACCGGCTCGACGTCAGCGGCCGGGCCACGCTCGAGGGCGGCACGGTGCGCGTGCTCGGCGGCTACGTTCTGGGCGCGCGCTACACGCTGCTGAACGCCGAGGGCGGCGTGAGCGGCACCTTCGCTGACTTCAGCGTGGCCAAGGACTACCTCTTCCTCTCGCCGAAGCTGGGCTACACCGCGACACAGGTCTACACGGAAGCCATGCGCAACAGCGTGTCGTTCGCGGCGGTCGCGCAGTCGGGCAACCAGCGCGCGATGGGGGCGAACCTCGATGGCGCGGCCGCATGGAGCCCGGCGCTGGCCGCCGCGCTGCAGCTGGAGAGCGTGCCGGCCGCGCGCGCGGCCTTCGACAGCCTGTCGGGCGAAGTGCATGCCTCCGCGAAGACCGCGCTCATCGAGGACAGCCGCTTCGTGCGCGAGGCGGCGCTGGAGCGCCTGCGCGCCTCGGCCGGCACGGCGGGCGCGTCCACGGCGCCGGTCAAGATCAACGACCGCGCCGGCCAGTCGCACATGGCCGCACCGACCACGGGCGAGGCCGTCTTCTGGAGCCAGGCCCTGCACTCGACCGGCCGTGCGCGCGGCGACGGCAACGCCGCACGGCTCGATCGTTCGGTCGACGGCCTGCTGATGGGCGGCGACACCCGCGTGGGCGACAACGTGCGCCTGGGCGTGACCGGCGGCTACAGCCGCAGCAAGGTCGACGTGGACGCGCGTTCGTCCTCGGGCGATGCCACCAGCTACCACCTGGGCCTGTATGGCGGCACCACGCTCGGCCCGTGGGCCCTGCGCGCCGGCGCAGCTTATGCGCGGCACGACGTGGACACCACGCGCCAGGCGCGCGTGGCGGGCCTGGCGGATTCGCTCAAGAGCAACCACGACGCATCGACCACGCAGGTCTTCGGCGAAGTGGGCTACAGCCTGGCCGCCGGCGACGTGGCGCTGGAGCCTTTCGCCAACCTCGCGCACGTCACGCTGCACACCGACGCGTTCTCGGAGCGCGGGACGTGGGCGGCGCTGCAGGCGCGCAGCGGCAGTGCGAACGTCGGCCTGTCGACGCTGGGCCTGCGCGCATCGACCGCGGTGCGCCTGGGCAGTGTCGACGCCACGCTCAAGGGCATGGTCGGCTGGCGCCGCGCCTACGGGGACCTGACGCCGTTCAGCAGCGTCGCATTGCCGGGCGCCACCGGCTTCTCGGACATCGCGGGCGTCGCTGTGGCGAAGAACGCGGCCGTGCTGCAACTCGGCCTGGACTTCGCGTTCTCGCCGCGCGCGACCTTCGGCGTGTCGTATGGCGGGCAGTTCGGCGGCAAGGCGCGCGACCAGTCGGTGAAGGCGAATCTGAACGTGTCGTTCTGACGAAAGGCGAGGGTTGGGGCCCGTCTGCCGTGTATCGGCGGGCGGGCCCTTTTTTTTGGGCTAGCGGATCACGCCCAGCTTGCGCGCAATCGCCACCGCCTCCGTGCGCCGCTTTGCGCCCAGCTTCATGTGGATGTTGCGCAGGTGCGTGCGCACCGTGCTCTCCGACACGAACAGCTTCTCGCCCATGGCGTTGTTCGAGTAGCCCTCGGCCAGGAGCTGCAGCACGCGGATCTCCTTGCGCGTGAGCGGCTCCTTGGTGGCGTCGCCCGAGGGCGCCTCGGCGTCGATCGGCGAGGGCGGCGGGCCCAGCACCTGCAGCAGCCGCTGCAGGTAGTCGGCCAGGATCGGGTCGCTGCGCAGCACGGGCGCCACGGTACCCGCTTCCTGCTGCATGGCGGCGGCATAGCGGTGCACCAGCGTGCCCACGGCCGGCCCCTCGTCGAGGATCAGCCGCACGAAGCCTTCCTGGCTCGCGGCCTGCAGCACGGCGCCGATTTCTTCGATGGCGGTGGCGAGGTCGCCCGCGCGCTGCAGCGCCAGTGCGCGCAGCACGCGCAGCTTGAGCGCGCGTCGGTTGCGGTTGGCGGCCACGGCGGCGTGCAGTTCGGCGTCGAGCACGGTGAGGGCCGCGCGCGCGTCGCCGAAGGCGATGTCCCAGCGCGCCCGCGCGAGCGCGAGGTAGTCGAGGTCGTGCGCGGGCAGGCGCTGGCGGCGCTCGCGCTCCCACAGCTCGGGGTCGTCGGCGCGCTGCAGCTCGTCGCGCGAGGCGGGGCCGTTGCCCTGCAGCAGCAGCATGTGGGCGCGCTCCAGCTTGGCGCCCGCGACCACGCGCGGCAGCTGGCGGTGGTGGCCCAGGTATTCGAGTTCGGTCAGCGCCTGGAACGCGGCGTCGATGTCGCCCGCGTGGAAGGCGATGCGCGAGCGCATGACGTGGCTCAGGATCATGTGGTCGGGCAGGCCCACGTCGCGCGCCAGCGGCAGGTACACGTTCAGCAGGTGCTCGGCCTGCACCAGCTGGTTGGTCTCGTACACGGCGCCCGCATACAGCACGCCGGCCCAGGCGTTGCCGTGGCTGTGGTTGTACGACACGGCATGCGTGGAATCGACCGCCATGCGCAGCCGTGCGGTGGCCTGGCGCAGCCGGCCTTCGGTGAGGTCGAACAGGCCCGCCAGCGACTCGGTGTACATGCGGTTGAAGGTGCTGTTGCCCTGCTCGCGCCGCGCGGCCTCGAGCAGGCGCTGCGCCTCGCGCTGGTCGCCGCGCACCGCGAGGATGTGGGCCATCGCGTTGAGCAGCACGCCCTCGGCAAAGGCCAGCCCGGTGGGCAGGCGCGCGAGGCTTTCGCGGCCGGCCTCGTAGGCGGCGTCGTGCTGGTCTTCCATGGCCAGCAGCAGCGGAATGAGCGTGTGGGCGTTGGCGCGCACCTCGGGAATGGGGCTGTCGAGGCAGCCCGACTGTTCGAGCAGCCGCATCGCGTCCCACGGGCCGTGCGTGAAGCAGGTGGCCCACAGCGCGATGAGCTGCAAAAACGGGTGCTCGCGCAACTGATGTTCAGGAATGGCCGAGAACCAGCGCGCCAGCATGCGCATGCGGCCCTGCTCGAGGAACTGCTCGGCGTAGCTGTCGAGCAGCGTGAGCGCGTGCGGATGGTCGCCGCCCTCGATGGCGTGGTCGATGGCGGGCACGGGTCGGCCGTGCGACTCGTACCAGCCCGAGGCCGCGAGGTGCAGCCGCGCGAGTTCGCCGGGCCGCTCGCGCGCCAGCTGCGCACGCAGGAAATCGGCAAAGAGGCTGTGGTAGCGCCACGCGCGCACCTCGCCGCCGGCATCGCTGCTCACGGGCGTGAGGAACAGGTTGGCGGCGGCCAGTTGCTCCAGGATGACGGCGCTGTCGCCGCGCGGGTTGAGCGCCTGGCACACCGAGGCGTCGAGCTGGCGCAGGATGCTGGTGCGCAGCAGAAAGTCGTGGATCTCGGGCGGCTGGTGCGCGAGCACGTCTTCGGCCAGGTAGTCGGCCACGGCACGGTCGGAGCCCGAGAAGCGCTCGATGAAGCCGGTCTCGATGCCGTGCCGCTCCAGCGCCATCGACGCCAGCCAGATGGCCGCCACCCAGCCTTCGGTCTTGCGATGCAGCTGCGAGAGCAGGTCGGCCGGCAGCGCCTGCGGCGGCTGCGCGGCGGCGTGCGGCGCATGCGCCTGGCGCAGGCCGATGAAGGCGCTGGTTTCTTCCAGCGAGAAGCGCAGGCGGTCGGTGTCGATCTCGATGAGCTGGCCGCGCGCGCGCAGCCGGCCCAGCCCGAGGTCGGGCAGGCTGCGCGAGCCGATCACGATCTGCCCGCGCCGCGGCAGGTGCTCCACCAGCTCGCGCACGAGGCCGAGCACGGCGGGCTCCTGCACCACTTCGAAGTCGTCCAGGAAGAGCGTGAAAGGCGAGTCGTGCGCGGCCAGCGCGGCCACGGCGTCGAAGGGCGCGTGGCTTGCGGGCTCGTCCACGCCGATGCGCTGCACGGCCTCGGCCAGGCAGTTGAGAAAGCGCGACACGTCGTTGTCGGCGCGGTCGAGCGTGAGCCAGGCGGTGGCGATGCCCTGCGCGTCCATGCGCTCGCGGATCTGCGCCATGGCGGTGGTCTTGCCGAAGCCGGCGGGCGCGCGCACCAGCACGAGCTTGACGGTGGCGGCGGCGATCTCTTCGCTGATGGCGGTGCGCGGCACCTGCGTGGCCACGAAGGCGGGCGGGTTCAGCTTGGTCTCGAGAATCCGGAGCGAGGAAGGGGGAACGGGGGCTGGTGCAGGCATCGCGAAGGGGGAGTGATTGCCTGGAAATTCCGTCGCTTCCGACGATTCCGGCAACCGATTCTGCTTCCTAAACTGGCCGCAGACAAACTGAATTCCCCTGCATCCGGTGGCCTTGCGCACCCGGGCGGCGCCCTGCCCATGACCGACGACGTTTTCATCTACGACCACGTGCGCACGCCGCGCGGCAAGGGGCGCGCCGACGGTGCGCTGCACCCCATCACGCCGGTGCAGCTGGCCACGCAGGTGCTGCAGGCGCTGCGCGAACGCCATGCGCTCGACCCCACGCAGATCGAGGACGTGGGCCTGGGCGTGGTGATGCCGGTGGGCGAGCAGGGCGCCGACATCGCGCGCGTCGCGCTGCTGTCGGCCGGCTACGGCGACAGCGTGGTGGGCTTCCAGCTCAACCGCTTCTGCACCTCGGCGCTCGACACGCTGAAGATGGGCTTCGGCCTCGTGGCCTCGGGCCAGGCCGACGCGGTGATCGGCGGCGGCGTGGAGTCGATGTCGCGCGTGACCATCGGCAGCGACGGCGGCGCGGTCTACACCGACCCGGCCGTGGGCCAGCGCTACCCCTACATCCCCAACGGCGTGGCGGCCGACCTCATGGCCATGCTCGACGGCGTGGACCGCGAGGCGGTCGATGCCTACGCCGTGGAAAGCCAGCGCCGTGCCGCCGTGGCGCAGGCCGAGGGCCGCTTCGACCGCTCGCTCGTGCCCGTGCGCGACCGGCTCGGCCGCACCGTGCTCGCGAAAGACGAGGCCAACCGCCCCGGCACCACGATGGCCGACCTCGCCAAGCTCAAGCCGGCGTTTGCCGGCGTGGCCGCGCAGGGCTACGAAGCGATCCTGCTGCAGCGCTACCCGCAGCTCTCGCACATCGCGCCGATCCACACCGGCGGCAACTCGAGCGGCATCGTCGACGGCGCCTGCGCGGTGCTGCTGGGCAACCGCGACTACGGCACGCGCAACGGATTGAAGCCGCGCGCGCGCATCGTCGGCAGCGCCTCGTGCGCCGACGAGCCGCTGCTGAGCCTGGGCGGCCCGATGCCCGCCACCGAGCGTCTGCTGGCGCGCTGCGGCCTGGGCATCGGCGACATCGACCTGTTCGAAGTGAACGAAGCCTTCTCGGTGGTGCCGATGCGCTATGCGCGCCACTTCGACATCGACCCCGCGCGCATCAACGTGAACGGCGGCGCCATCGCGCTGGGCCACCCGCTGGGCGCCACCGGCGCGATCCTCACGGGCACGCTGCTCGACGAGCTGGAGCGGCGCGACGCCCGCCTGGGCCTGGTCACGCTGTGCGCCGCGGCGGGGCAGTCGACCGCGCTGGTGATCGAGCGCGTCTGAGCAGCACGTCTTCTCTTCCATTTTTCTCTATGCCTTCCCACATCCGATTCGAGGTCGATGCCGACGGCGTCGGGCTCCTCACCCTCGACGTGCCTGAGCGGCCGATGAACGTGTTCACGCCCGGCTTCACGGCCGAACTGCGCGAGGCCGTGGCGCAGATCGCGCAGCGCGCCGACGTGCGCGGCGCGGTCATCACCTCGGGCAAGGCCAGCGGCTTCATGGCCGGGGCCGACCTGAAGGACCTCGTGGGCTTTCATGCCACGGGCGGCGGCGCGGCCGAGGCCATCGAGGCGATCGCACCCGGCGGCCGCGCGCTGCGCGAACTGGAGCGCTGCGGCAAGCCCGTGGCGGCGGCCATCAACGGCGTGGCGCTGGGCGGCGGCTTCGAGCTGGCGCTGGCCTGCCACCACCGCGTGCTGCTCGACGAGCCGCGCGCGGTGGTCGGGCTGCCCGAAGTCACGGTCGGCCTGCTGCCCGTGGGCGGTGGCACGCAGCGGCTGCCGCGCCTGATCGGCATTGCGCGCGCGCTGCCGCTGCTGCTGTCGGGCCGGCATGTGGCGCCGGCCGAGGCGCTGGCGCTGGGCATGGTCGATGCGCTCGCGCCGGCCGACCAGCTCGTGGCCGTGGCCCGTCGCTGGGTGCTCGACCACCCCGACGCCGGCCAGCAGCCGTGGGACGTGAAGGGTTTTCAGGTGCCCGGTGGCGCGGGCGCGCTCGCACCGCACGCGGGCGCGAGCTTCGGCGCCACGTTGGCGCAGGTGCGGCGCGACACGCACGACCAGCTGCCCGCGCCGCTGGCCATCCTGTCGGCGGTGTACGAAGGCACGCAGCTGCCGATGGACGCGGGCCTGGCGGTCGAGGCGCAGTGCTTCGGTCCCTTGCTGGCCGGCCCGGTGGCGCGCAACCTGATGCGCACGCTGTTCGTGAACCGGGGCGCGGCGCTGCGGCGCAAGGGCGACTTGAGTACGGTCAATGCTGCGTATGTCGAACGGCTGCGGCAGCTGTACCGAAGTGAAGGCGCGGCGCTGTTGTCGGAAGGCGTGTCGCCTGCATTGATTGCGAACGCCGCGCGGCAGGCCGGGTTGGGAGAGAGTCCGCTGGCTGCCGATGCTCCCGCGACACAGGCCACCACATCGCAGCCCGACGCACGCGCCGTCGGCGAACGCCTGCTGTCGCTGCTCGCGCTCGAAGCCGCACGTTGCCTCGAAGAAGGCGTGCTGAAGCAGCCGGTCGAAGCCGACCTCGGCGCGGTGCTTGCATTGGGCTATCCCGACTGGACCGGCGGCACGCTCTCGTACATCGAGACCGTCGGCCTCGCGGCCTTCGTCGCGCGCTGCGATGCACTCGCGCAGCGCCACGGCGAGCGCTTCAAGCCCACGGCTGCGTTGCGCCAACGCGCGCAATCGAACACGCTGTTCTATCCCGTGGAGCACGCCGCGTGAGCCCAGGCCGCGCGCAAGCGCTGCAGTCGCTGGTCGCCCAGCTGCAGCTCGAACAGCTCGAGAAGAACCTGTTTCGCGGCACCAGCACCGACATCGGCGCGCCCGCCGTCTTCGGCGGCCAGGTGCTCGGGCAGGCGCTGATGGCCGCGGCCCGCACGGTCGACGGGCATGCGGCGCATTCGCTGCACGGCTACTTCCTGCGCGCGGGGGACAAGGCCGCGCCCATCGTCTACGACGTCGACCGCATCCGCGACGGCGCGAGCTTCACGACGCGGCGCGTGGTCGCCATCCAGCATGGCGAGCCGATCTTCCACATGTCGGCCTCGTTCCACCGGCGCGAGGCGGGCGTGTCGCACCAGTGCGCGATGCCCGAGGCGCCGCCGCCCGAAGACCTCACGCCCCGCGCCGGCCCTCGAGTGCGCGTCGAAGGACCGATCGAGTTCCGCTACGTTGACCCGCGCGACCCGGTCACGGCCGGCCCGCGCCCGCCGCGCAGCCAGCTTTGGCTGCGCACCGCCGATGTGCTGCCCGACGACCCGCTGCTGCACCAGGCGATGCTGGCCTATGCCTCCGACTACAGCTTCATGGGCGTGGCGATGCAGCCGCACGGCCTGGCGTTTCAGCAACCCGGCGTGCAGGGCGTGAGCCTGGACCACGCGATGTGGTTCCACCGCGATTTCCGCTGCGACGACTGGCTGCTGTACGACGCCGACTCGCCCTCGGCCGAGCATGCGCGGGGCTTCTGCCGCGGCGCGCTGTTCGACCGCGCCGGCCGGCTCGTGGCCTCGGTCGCGCAGGAAGGGCTGATCCGGGTGCGCCGATGATCAAGCTCGTCTTCTGCCTGCGGCGCTTGCCGCACCTGGACCGCGCGCAGTTCCAGCACCACTGGCGAAATGTGCATGCACCGCTCGTCGCCGAGCGCGCCGAGGTGCTGGGGCTGCGGCGCTACGTGCAGTCGCACACGCTCGACGACGCACTCGTGCAGCCGCTGGCCGTGCCGCGCGGCAGTCCCGCGCCCTTCGACGGCGTGGCCGAGCTGTGGTGGGACAGCCTCGAAGCGCGCACCGGCGCGCGGCGCGAGGACGCCCGCCGCGCGAGTGCCGAGCTGCTGGCGGACGAACGCCGCTTCATCGACCTGGCCGCTTCGCCGATCTTCTTCACCGACGAATTCGCCGTGGTCGGCGACCCCGCCGCCGAGGCGGTGCGCGACTACCTGCAGGCGCGCGGCCGCCTGTAATCGTCGCTTCGGACGATGCCTGCGCGCAGGGCGCGTCCCTAAACTTTTTCCCACAGGCTGGCGTGTCGCCGGCCGCGAGGAGACCCCCTTTGTTCCAAGGCGAAAGTATCGAAGTCCTGCCGTTGCAGGACGGGCTGGTGGAGCTGCGCTTCGACCGGCGCGGCGAGGCCATCAACAAGCTCGACGCGCGCACCGTCGACGAGTTTCGCCAGGCCACCGAGCGCATCGCGGCCTCGCCCGATGTGCGCGGCGTGCTGGTGACGAGCGCGAAAGACGTGTTCATCGTCGGCGCTGACATCACCGAGTTCGGCGCCACCTTCCAGCAGGCCGAGGCCGACATCGCGCGCGGCGTGCGCGCCAGCAACGAGCTGTTCAACGCCTTCGAAGACCTGGCCGTGCCCAGCGTGGTCGCCATCAACGGCTTCGCACTCGGCGGCGGGCTGGAGCTGGCGATGCTCGCGCCGTTGCGCGTGATGGCCGACACGGCCCAGGTCGGCGTGCCCGAGGTGAAGCTCGGGCTGTTCCCCGGCTTCGGCGGCACGGTGCGGCTGTCGCGCCTGGCGGGCCTGGCCACGGCCATCGACTGGGTGGCGAGCGGCAGGCCGGCCAAGGCGCCGGCTGCGCTGGCCGCGGGCGTGACCGACGAGGTCGCCGCGCCCGAGGCCCTGCGAGACCGTGCGCTCGCGCTGCTGCAGCGTGCGGTGCGCGGCGAGATCGACTGGCAGGCCGCGCAGCAACGCAAGCGCGCGCCGCTGGCGCTGTCGGCCCAGGAGGCGGGCGCGCTGGTCGAGACCGCGCGCACGCAGGTGGCGGCGCGCAGCGGCAAGCACCAGCCCGCAGCCCTCATTGCGCTCGAAATGATGGCCGAGGCCGCCGGCCGCGACCGCGCGGGCGCACTCGACCTCGAATCGGCCGCCTTCGGCCGCGTCGCGAAGACGCAGGCCGCCGCCTCGCTGGTGCAGGCCTTTCTCAACGACCAGGCGCTCAAGAAGCTCTACAAGCGCCACGCGCGCGAAGGCCGTCCCGTGAAGCAGGCGGCCGTGCTCGGCGCCGGCATCATGGGCGGCGGCATCGCTTACACGAGCGCGCTGCGCGGCACGCCGGTGCGCATGAAGGACATCGCGCAGCCGCAGCTCGACCTGGGCATGGCCGAGGCCGGAAAGCAGCTCGCCAAGCAGGTCAAGAACGGCCGGCTCGCGCAGGCAAAAGCCGATGCCATCCGCGCGTCGATCGTTCCGCAGCTCGACGAGGCCGGCTTCGACACGGTGGACTGCGTGGTCGAGGCCGTGGTCGAGAGCCTCGAGGTCAAGCGCAAGGTGCTGGCCGCGCTGGAGCGCAGTGTGAAGCCCGGCACCGTGATCGCCTCGAACACCTCGAGCCTGCGCATCGACGACATCGCCCAGCCGCTCGCGCGTCCCGAGGACTTTGTCGGCATGCACTTCTTCAACCCCGTGCCGGTGATGCAGCTGGTGGAAGTGATCCAGGGCGCGAAGACGCGCGACGCCGCCGTGTCCACCGCCGTGGGCTATGCCGTGGCCATGGGCAAGACGCCCATCGTGGTGAAGGACTGCCCGGGCTTCCTGGTCAACCGCATCCTCACGCCGTACATCAACGCCTTCGTGCAGCTGGTGGCCGATGGCGCCGACTTCGAGGCGGTCGACCGCGCGATGGAAGCCTTCGGCTGGCCCATGGGTCCGGCCTACCTGCAGGACGTGGTGGGCATGGACGTGGGCGCGCACGTGGGCGACGTGATCGCCGCGGGCTACCCGCAGCGCATGCCGGCCCTCGAACGCAACGCCGTGAAGCTCATGGTGGCGAACAAGCGCTACGGCCAGAAGAACGGCGCGGGCTTCTACCGCTACGAGAACGACCCCACGGGCCGCCCGCGCAAGTCGGCCGCGCCCGAGGCGCATGCGCTGGTCGCCACGCTGCAGCCGCAAGGGCGGCGCGACTTCGCGGACACGGAGATCGTCGAACGCATGATGCTGCCGATGGTGGTCGAGGCCGCGCACGCGCTCGAAGACGGCGTGGTCGCCACGCCGGCCGAGCTCGACATGGCGCTGCTGCTCGGCGTGGGCTTTCCGGCCTACGCGGGCGGCGCGCTCAAGTACGCCGACTGGCTGGGGCTGGACCGCGTGGTCGCGCTGTGCGACAAACATGCGGCGCTCGGCGCGCCGTATGCGCCCACGGCGCGGATGCGCGAGATGGCGGCGCGCAAGTTGCGCTACTACCCGGTCTGAACGGCAGGCGTTTTCGGTTTTCTTTCTTCCTTTCTCTCTCTATCCAAGGACAACAAGAGATGCAACTCGATTCCAGCATTGCCGCCGTCGTCACGGGCGGCGCCTCGGGCCTCGGGGCCGCCACCGCGCGCCGCCTGGCCAGCCACGGCGTGAAGGTCGCGCTGTTCGACCTCAACGTGGAGCAGGGCGAGGCCCTGGCCAAGGAGCTGGGCGGCGTGTTCTGCAAGGTCGATGTCACGTCGGAAGAGCAGGTCGACGCGGCCTTTGCCAAGGCGCGCGCCGCGCACGGCCAGGAGCGCGTGCTGGTCAACTGCGCCGGCACCGGCAACGCGGTGAAGACCGCGAGCCGCGACAAGGCTTCGGGCGAGATCAAGCACTTTCCGCTCGCCAACTTCGACCGCATCATCCAGATCAACCTCGTGGGCACCTTCCGCTGCATCGCCAAGTCGGCGGCCGGCATGCTTACGCTCGATGCGCTGGAAGACGGCGAGCGCGGCGCCATCGTCAACACCGCCTCGGTCGCGGCGCAGGACGGCCAGATGGGCCAGGCCGCCTACACCGCCTCGAAGGCCGGCGTGGTCGGCATGACGCTGCCCATCGCACGCGACCTCATGGGCGAGGGCATCCGCGTGAACACCATCCTGCCGGGCATCTTCAACACGCCGCTGCTGCAGGGCGCGCCCGACAACGTGAAGGCCGCGCTGGCCGCCTCGGTGCCGTTCCCCAAGCGCCTGGGCAACCCGGCCGAGTACGCGACGCTGGCCGAGCTGATGATCACCAACGGCTACTTCAATGGCGAGAGCGTGCGGCTGGACGGCGCGATCCGGATGGCGCCGCGCTGACGCCCGGGCGAAGGGCTGTCGTCAGCCCTTCTGCGCACGCCCCCGCGCCTGCACCGCCTCGCGCCGTGCGCGCAGCACCTCGGGCGTGAGCGACGCGGCCCAGTCGCGCGTGGCGGCCTGCTCCAGCGCCATGCCTTCGGCGAAGCTGCGCGCATGGCCGTCGTCGATCAGGCGCTTGTAGACCGGCAGCATCTCGGGCAGCGCGCTCGCGATGTCGGCGGCCAACGCCAGCGCCTCGGGCATCAGCTGCTCGGGCGTCGTCACGCGGTTGACCAGCCCCCAGCGCTCGGCCTGCTCGGCACCGACGAAGTTGCCGCTGAAGGCCATCTCTTTCGCACGCGCAATGCCGATGAGCCGCGACAGCCGCTGCGACAGCCCCCAGCCCGGGATCACGCCGATGCGCGCGTGGGTGTCGGCAAAGCGCGCTTCGCTCGAGGCGATCAGCAGGTCGCAGGCCAGTGCCACCTCGAGGCCGCCCGTGATGGCCGCGCCGTTCACGGCACCGATCACCGGGCGTGGAAAGTTCGCGAGCGCGGTGGCCACGTCGGTGCCGGCGTCGCCGGTGATGGCGCCGGGGTCGATCTCGCGCAGGTCCAGGCCGGCGCAGAAGGCGCGGCCCGCGCCGGTGAGGACGAGCACGCGCACGCTGTCGTCCTGCGCGAGCGTGTCGAGCGTGCGCACCAGCGCGCGCCGCAGCGCGAGCGACAGGGCGTTCATGGCCTGCGGGCGGTTCAGCGTGAGGCAGGCGCAGCCGTCCTGTGGACGGGTGAGCAGGAGGACGTTGTCGGCGTCGTTGTCGGTTGCAGGTGTGTTCATGGCGTGTCAGTGTTGGGCGCAGGCCGGGCCGCGGCATCGTCGGAACGGACGAATCCGGCGGGTTTGTCCCGCTCACGACTCGAAACCCGCGCCCGCGTCGGCACCATGCGCCGCATTGTCTTCAATCCGTCCATCCTTGAATTTCACAGAGAAAGAAGGAGCGTCCCACCATGGACTTCAGCCTCACCCCGGCCCAGCTCGACCTGCAGGAACGAACGCGCCGCTTCATCGCCGAGGAGGTGATTCCGCTCGAATCCGACCCCCGGCAGGATTCGCACGGCCCCGCCGAGGCGCTGCGCGACGAGCTGGTGGCGCGCGCACGCCGCGCCGGCCTGCTCACGCCGCACGCGTCCAAGGAGCACGGCGGACTGGGCCTGTCGCACGTCGACAAGGCCATCGTGTTCGAGGAGGCGGGTTATTCGCCGCTAGGCCCGGTGGCGCTCAACATCCACGCGCCCGACGAAGGCAACGTGCACCTGATGGAGGTGGTGGCCACGCCGGCGCAGAAGGCGCGCTGGCTGCAGCCGCTCATCGACGGCCACGTGCGCTCGTGCTTCTGCATGACCGAGCCGCCACCCGGCGCCGGCTCCGACCCGTCGATGATGCAGACCGTGGCCGTGCGCGACGGCGACCACTACGTGATCACCGGGCGCAAGTGGTTCATCACCGGCGCCACCGGCGCGGGCTTCGCGATCATCATGGCGCGCATGGAAGACGGGTCGTCGACCATGTTCCTGGCCGACATGGACCAGCCCGAGATCGTGATCGAACGGCAGATCGACGCACTCGACAGCTGCTTCACCGGCGGCCACGGCGTGGTGCGCTTCGACGGCCTGCGCGTGCCGGCCGCCGACGTGCTCGGCGCGATCGGCGAGGGCTTTCGCTACGCGCAGGTGCGGCTGGCGCCCGCGCGCCTCACGCACTGCATGCGCTGGCTCGGCGCCGCGCGCCGCGTGCACGAGCTCGCCGCCGACTACGCCCGCCGCCGCCAGGCCTTCGGCCATGCGCTGGTGGAGCACGAGGGCGTGGGCTTCATGCTGGCCGACAACGAGATGGACCTGCACGTCTCGCGCCTGACCATCTGGCACTGCGCCTGGGTGCTCGACCAGGGCGGCAAGGGCCGCCACGAGTCGAGCGTGGCCAAGGTGCTGTGCTCGGAGGCCGAGTGGCGCGTGGTCGACCGCTCGGTGCAGATCCTCGGCGCGAGCGGCGTCTCGGACGAGACCGTGGCCGCGCGCATCTTTCGCGACATGCGGGCTTTCCGGATCTACGACGGTCCGTCGGAAGTGCACCGCTGGAGCATGGCCAAGCGCCTGGCCAAGGCCTGATTCAGGCCGCGGGGGCCGGCGTCACTCCGCCGGCTCTTCCGCTCCCCCCTGCGCATCGTCCACCCGCTGCATGTTGTCGAGCAGCTTCAGCAGGTAGTGCAGGGTGTGCGTGACGTCGTTCACCGAGAACCCGTCCAGCACCTGCTCGTAGTAGGCGTAGATCTTCGGCTGCGCTTCCACCTTCCACACGTGTTGCCCCGACCCGGTCATCGTGACCAGCCGTGACCGCCGGTCGCGGCTGTCGGGCGCGGTCGTCACGTGCCCGTCGCGCTCCATGCGGCTGACCAGGCCCGACAGGTTCTGGCGGCTGACCTTCAGGTAGCGCGCCAGGTCCCCCACGCTCATTCCCCCCTCGGCCTCGTCGCGCGACAGCGCGCCGAGCACGGCCCATTGCTGCGTCGTCAGGCCCTCGGCCTCGACCGCGCGGCTGCCGGTTTTATGCAACATGTTTGCGCATTGATAGAGGCGGAAGAACACCCGATTGGCCAGCGCCATGCGTGCTGCGTCGGTGTTTTCGCTAGTGTTTGGCATGTTTTTTCTTTCGGAAAGGCTTGCGCGACGCCACGGCAGCATCTCATAATACGTCAACGTATTTACGTAAATGCCTCAAAAGTGGCGCCCAACGGCCCAACGATATAGCAAGCCCTCGCACCCCAGGAGAACCAGATGCAGCGATTTCAGGACAAGACAGTGATCGTCACCGGCGGCGGTGGCGGCATCGGCGGCGCCACCAGCCGCCGTTTCGCCCAGGACGGCGCCCGCGTGGCGGTGTTCGACATGAACCTCGAGGCCGCCGAAGCGGTGGCCGCGCAGATCCGCGCCGACGGCGGCCAGGCGCAGGCCTTCCGCTGCGACATCACCGACCGCCCCGGCGTCGACGCGGCCGTGGCCGCCGTGGTGGCGCGCTTCGGCCCGGTCGACGTGCTGGTCAACAACGCCGGCTGGGACGTGTTCAAGCCCTTCACCAAGACCGAGCCCGCGCAGTGGGACAAGCTCATCGCCATCAACCTCACCGGCGCGCTGCACATGCACCACGCCGTGCTGCCCGGCATGGCCGCGCGCAAGGCGGGGCGCATCGTCAACATCGCCTCCGACGCGGCGCGCGTGGGCTCCTCGGGCGAGGCGGTGTACGCGGCCTGCAAGGGCGGGCTGGTGGCGTTCTCCAAGACCATCGCCCGCGAGCACGCGCGCCACGGCATCACCGTGAACGTGGTGTGCCCCGGCCCCACCGACACCGCGCTCTTCGCCGAATACAAGGAAGGCGCGGGCAACCCAGAGAAGCTCATGGAGGCCTTCACGCGCTCCATTCCGCTGGGCCGCATCGGCCAGCCGAACGACCTGCCGGGCGCCATTCTTTTCTTCGCCAGCGACGACGCGGCCTTCGTGACCGGGCAGGTGCTCAGCGTCTCGGGTGGCCTGACGATGAACGGCTGACCCCCCACACACCCGACACCTTTCAGGAGACCCCCATGGCATCCCCCGACTTCGAAGACATCCTCTACGACGTGCGCAACGGCGTGGCGTGGATCACCATCAACCGCCCCGAGAAGATGAACGCCTTCCGCGGCCAGACCTGCGACGAGATCATCCGCGCGCTCAACCGCGCGGGCTACGACCGCGGCGTGGGCGCCATCGTGCTGGCCGGCGCCGGCGAGAAGGCCTTCTGCACCGGCGGCGACCAGTCGGCCCACAACGGCAACTACGACGGGCGCGGCACCATCGGCCTGCCGATGGAAGAGCTGCACGACGCCATCCGCAACGTGCCCAAGCCCGTCATCGCGCGCGTGCAGGGCTTTGCCATCGGCGGCGGCAACGTGCTGTGCACCATCTGCGACCTGACCATCGCCTCCGAGAAAGCCGTGTTCGGCCAGGTCGGCCCGAAGATGGGCTCGGTCGATCCGGGCTACGGCACCGCCTTCCTGGCCCGCGTGGTCGGCGAGAAGAAGGCGCGCGAGATCTGGTACCTGAACCGCCGCTACAGCGGCGCCGAGGCCGTGGCCATGGGCCTGGCCAACGCCGTGGTGCCGCACGAGCAGCTCGACGCCGAGGTGCAGAAGTGGGCCGAGGAAATCTGCGAGCGCAGCCCCACCGCGCTGGCCATCGCCAAGCGCAGCTTCAACGCCGACACGGCGCACCAGGCCGGCATCGCGGGCCTGGGCATGTACGCGCTCAAGCTGTACTACGACACCGAAGAGTCGCGCGAGGGCGTCGCGGCCCTGCAGGAACGGCGCAAGCCCGAGTTCCGCAAGTACGCCAAGTAGCCGCAGCAGGACCACCGCGATGAACCCGTACATCGACGACGACCTGGCGACGCTGGCCGAGCATGCGCGCCGCTTCGCCACCGGGCGCGTGGCGCCCGGCTTCCTGGAGCGCGACGCCACGCGCGTGCTCGACCGCGCGCTGATGCGCGAGATGGGCGAGATGGGCTTCATCGCGCCCGAGCTGCCCGAGGCCCACGGCGGCCAGGGCCTGGGCTGCCTGGCGGCCGGCGTGATCCACGAAGAGATCGCCCGCGCCGACCTGAGCCTGAGCTACATCAACCTGCTGGCCTCGCTCAACGGGCAGATCCTGTGCGAGCACGGCCGGCCCGAGGTGGTGGCGCCGTGGCTGGCCAAGCTCACGCAGGGCGAGGCGCTGTTCGCCATTGCGCTGACCGAGCCGCGCGGCGGCTCCGACGCCGCCAACCTGCGCCTGCGCGTGGAGCGCGTGGGCGATCACTACGTGCTCAACGGCGAGAAGACCTCCATCTCGGCCGCCGACCAGGCCGACGCGGCCGTGGTGTTCGGGCGCACCGGCAGCATCGAGTCGGCGGCCCACGGCGTGACCGCGCTGCTGGTGCCGATGGACCTGCCCGGTGTCACGCGCAACCGCTTCGACTGCCACGGCCAGCGCGCCATCGGGCGCGGCTCGCTGTTCTTCGAGAACGTGCGCGTGCCCGTCGACCACCGGCTGGGCGAAGAAAACAAGGGCTTCGTGCAGGTCATGCAGGGCTTCGATTTCTCGCGCGCGCTCATCGGGCTGCAGGTGCTGGCCGTGGCGCGCGTGGCGCTGGAAGAAACCTGGGAGTACGTCGCGCAGCGCGAAGCCTTCGGCAAGCCGCTGTCGGCGTTCCAGGGCGTGTCGCATCCGCTGGCCGACTTCGACACGCAGATCGAGGCCGCGCGCCTGCTGTGCCTGCAGACCCTGTGGCTCAAGGACAAGGGCGCGCCGCACACCGCCGAGGCCGCCATGTGCAAGTGGTGGGGCCCCAAGCTGGCCTACGACGCCATCCACCAGTGCCTGCTGATGTTCGGCCACGGCGGCTACGACCGCGGGCCGATGGAGCAGCGCCTGCGCGACGTGCTGGGCTTCCAGATCGGCGACGGCACGGCCCAGATCATGAAGACCATCGTCGCCCGCACGCGCGCCGGGCGCTCGGCGGTGCCGGCGTAGTCGGCGGTTCCCTGGCTTTCCGGTTCGCACAACAAGAGGAGACAAGACATCATGGAATTCGACGCCGTACTGCTGCCCCCGCGCCGCGCGCGCATGGTGGCCCAGGGCCTGTGGCACGACCGCACCATCAACGATGCGCTCGACGCCTGCATCGCCGCTTGTCCCGACAAGGTGGCGCTCACCGCGGTGCGCGTGAAGGACGGGGAGGGCGAGGGCGCCACCGTGCGCTTCACCTACCGCGAGCTGGGCCGCATGGCGGACCGCATCGCCGTGGGCCTCACGCGGCTGGGCGTGGGCCGCAACGACGTGGTGGCCTGCCAGCTGCCCAACTGGTGGGAGTTCACGCTGACCTACCTGGCCTGCTCGCGCATCGGCGCGGTGATGAACCCGCTGATGCACATCTTCCGCGAGCGCGAGCTGTCGTTCATGCTGCGGCACGGCGCGGCCAAGGTGCTGATCGTGCCGGCGCGCTTCCGGGGCTTCGACTTCGAACAGATGGCCACGGGCCTGCAGGCCGGCCTGCCCGACCTGGCGCAGGTGGTGGTGGTCGGCGGCAGCGGCGCGAACAGCTTCGAGGCACTGCTGGCCGGCCCCGCATGGGAGCAGGAGCCCGATGCCGCGCAGATCCTGCAGCAGCACCGGCCCGGCCCCGACGACGTGACCCAGCTCATCTACACCTCGGGCACCACCGGCGAGCCCAAGGGCGTGATGCACTCGGCCAACACCACCATGGCCAACATCGTGCCCTACGCGCAGCGCCTGGGCCTGGGCGCCGGCGACGTGGTGCTCATGGCCTCGCCCATGGCGCACCAGACCGGCTTCATGTACGGGCTCATGATGCCCATCGTGCTGCAGGCCTCGGTGGTGCTGCAGGACATCTGGGAGCCGAAGCAGGCCATCGCGTCGATCAATGTCGAGGGCGTGAGCTTCACCATGGCGTCCACGCCCTTTCTCTCCGACCTGTCGAAGACCGTGGCCGAGTCGGGCACGGCCGTGCCCACGCTGCGCGCCTTTCTGTGCGCCGGGGCGCCCATTCCGGGCGCGCTGGTCGAGCAGGCGCGCCAGGCCTTGGGCGCCAAGATCGTCTCGGCCTGGGGCATGACGGAGAACGGCGCCGTCACGCTCACGCGGCTGGACGACGACGACGAGCGTTCCATCCACACCGACGGCTGCCCGCTGCCCGGCGTGGAGCTCAAGGTGGTCGATGTCGACGGCCTCGCGCTGCCGGCGGGCGAGATCGGCAAGCTGCTGCTGCGCGCGTGCTCCAACTTCGGCGGCTACCTGAAGCGCCCGCAGCTCAACGGCACCGATGCGGCCGACTGGTTCGACACCGGCGACCTCGCGCGCATCGACGAGCGCGGCTACGTGCGCATCGCGGGGCGCACCAAGGACGTGATCATTCGCGGCGGCGAGAACATCCCCGTGGTCGAGATCGAGTCGCTGCTGTACCGCCACCCCGACGTGGCCATGGCCGCCGTGGTCGCCTACCCCGACGAGCGCCTGGGCGAGCGCGCCTGCGCGGTGGTGGTGCCCAGGCCGGGGCGGCAGGTCGACCTGCCGTCGATCGTTGCCTTCCTCAAGGCCGAGAAGGTGGCGCTGCAGTACATCCCGGAGCGCCTCGTGGTGCGCGAGAGCATGCCCTCCACGCCCTCCGGAAAGATCCAGAAATTCAAGCTGCGCGACCTGCTGCGCGCGGACGAATCGGGCGCCCCGGCCGCCTGAGCGCACCTGCCGATCCTTTCGACACCACAACGGAGACAACACATGCACAAGAAGCAATTCGCCGCCGGCGTGGGCCGGCGGCTGGGCCGCGCCGTGGCCGCACTGGGTGGCCTCGCGCTCGCCGGCCATGCGGCCTGGGCCCAGGCGCCTGCAACCACACCCACCGGGGCTGCGGGCGCGTGGCCGTCCAAGCCCATCCGCGTGGTCGTCGGCTTTGCGCCCGGCGGCAGCACCGACGTGATGGCGCGCATCCTCGCGCAGTCGCTGTCGGAGTCGCTCGGCCAGACCGTGCTCATCGACAACAAGCCCGGCGCCAGCGGCAACATCTCGGCCGCCGAGGTGGTGCGCGCCGCGCCCGACGGCCACACCTTCCTCATCGCGCCGACCTCGGTCGAGACCGCCAACCCCTCGCTCTTCAAGGCGAGCCTGCTGCCTTCGCGCGACCTCACGCCGGTGACCACGGTCGGGCGCACGCAGATGTACCTCGTCGCCAAGCCGCAGCTGCCCGCGAAGGACGTGCGCGAACTGGTCACGCTGGCGCGGGCCAAGCCCGGCACGCTCTCGTACGCCTCGGCCGGCGCGGGCACGCCGCCGCACCTGGCCTGCGAGCTGTTCAAGCAGGCCACCGGTACGCAGGTCACGCACGTGCCCTATCGCGGCGCGGCGCCCGCGCTGCAGGACGTGCTCTCGGGCCAGGCCGATTTCGTCTGCGACCCCGGCATCGCCTTCCAGCACATCCGCGCCGGCAAGGCGAAGCTGCTGGGCATCGTGAGTGCCAAGCGCTCGCCCTTCTTCCCCGAGGTGCCCACGGTGGGCGGGCAGGGCTTTCCGGGCGCCAACCTCGACATCTGGTTCGGCATGTGGGCACCCAACGGCACGCCGCCCGAGGTGCTGGCCCGCATGAGCGCCGAGCTCGGCAAGGCGCTCGCGCTGCCCGCCGTCAAGTCGCGCTACGGCGACCTGGGTGCCGAGCCCGTGGCCATGAGCACGCCCGAGTTCCGCAAGCTGCTGGCTGATGAAGGCGCCATGCTGTCCGCGCTCATCGCGCGCCAGAAGATCGTGGTCGATTGAGCCCATGACCACGCCCGACGCCCCCGTGCTCACCCATGTCGACGGCCGCGTCGGCGTGATCACGCTGAACCGCCCACGCCAACTCAACGCGCTGGACGACGCGCTCATGGACGCCCTCGGCGCCGCCTTGCTGGCCTTCGATGCCGACGCGGGCATCGGCGCCATCGTCGTCACCGGCGGCGACACCGCCTTCGCCGCCGGTGCCGACATCGCGGCCATGGCCGACTGGGGCTACGCCGACGTGGTGCGCGACGACTTCATCACCCGCAACTGGGAAACCATCCGCCGGGTGCGCAAGCCCGTGATCGCCGCGGTGGCCGGCGTGGCCTACGGCGGCGGTTGCGAGCTGGCGCTGGCCTGCGACATCGTGCTGGCCGCCGAGTCGGCGCGCTTCGCGCTGCCCGAGGTCAAGCTCGCCATGCTGCCGGGCGCCGGCGGCACCCAGCGCCTGCCGCGCGCCATCGGCAAGGCCAAGGCGATGGAAATGTGCCTGGCCGCGCGCGTGCTCGACGCGGCCGAGGCCGACCGCTGCGGCCTGGTGTCGCGCGTGGTCGCGCCCGAGGCGCTCATGCCCGAGGCCCTGGCGCTGGCCGCGCGCATCGCGGGCTATTCGCTGCCAGCGCTGGTGGCGATCAAGGAGTCGGTCAACCGCGCGTGGGAGTCGTCGCTGTCCGAAGGCATCCTGTTCGAGCGGCGCCAGCTGCACGCGCGCTTCGCCACCGAGGACGCGCGCGAGGGCCTGCGCGCCTTCCTGGCGCGGCGCCCGCCCGTGTTCGGCCACCGGTGAGGGGCGGGGCGCCCGGCATGGCGCCCGGCATGGCGCCCAAAATCGTCGGTTCCGACGACGCTGCGCGGCGGCGTGGCGCCAACAATGCGCAGGACGCGAACCGATCACTCACCGGAGATTTCACATGCCTGAAGCCTATATCGTCGCCGCCGCGCGCACCGCCGGCGGCCGCCGCAACGGCCGCCTCGCCGGATGGCACCCGGCCGACCTGGCCGCCCAGGTGCTCAACGCCCTCGTGGAGCGCACCGATGCCGACCCTGCCCTGATCGAGGACGTCATCATGGGCTGCGTCGGCCAGGCCGGCGAGCAGGCCTCCAACGTGGCGCGCAACGCGGTGCTGGCCTCGCGCCTGCCCGAGTCGGTGCCCGCCACCTCGGTCGACCGCCAGTGCGGCTCGTCGCAGCAGGCGCTGCACTTCGCGGCGCAGGCCGTGATGTCGGGCACGATGGACATCGTGATCGCCGCCGGCGTCGAGAGCATGAGCCGCGTGCCGATGGGCCTGCCCACCACGCTGCCGCTGAAGAACAACCTGGGCTTCTACGTGAGCCCCGGCATGGAAAAGCGCTACCCCGGCATCCAGTTCAGCCAGTTCACGGGCGCCGAGATGATCGCGCGCAACTACGGCATCGAGAAAGACGCGCTCGACCGCTATGCGCTCGAAAGCCACCACCGCGCCATTGCCGCCACGAAGGCCGGCCACTTCGAGCGCGAGATCGTGCCCGTGGCCGTGCGCATGGCCGACGGCACCGAGACCGGCGAGCTGCACACCACCGACGAAGGCATCCGCTACGACGCCACGCTGGAGAGCATCGCGGGCGTCAAGCTCATCGCCGAAGGCGGGCGCTGCACCGCGGCCACCGCCAGCCAGATCTGCGACGGCGCCAGCGGCCTCATGGTCGTGAACGAGCGCGGCCTGAAGACGCTGGGCGTGAAGCCGCTGGCGCGCATCCACCACATGAGCGTGCTGGGCCACGACCCGGTCATCATGCTCGAGGCCCCGCTGCCCGCCACGCAGCGCGCGCTGCAAAAAGCCGGCATGAAGATCGAGGACATCGACCTGTACGAAGTCAACGAAGCCTTCGCGCCCGTGCCCATCGCCTGGCTCAAGGCGCTGGGCGCCGACCCGGCCCGCATCAACGTGAACGGCGGCGCCATCGCGCTGGGCCACCCGCTGGGCGCCTCGGGCACCAAGCTGATGACCACGCTCGTGAACGCCCTGGGCCAGCGCGGCAAGCGCTACGGCCTGCAGACGATGTGCGAAGGCGGCGGCATGGCCAACGTCACGATCATCGAACGGCTCTGACGAAGCCGGGCGGCCCTTGCGCCGCCAACCTGGCAGCGCCCGCGGGGGCGGCGCTGACCTTTTCCGTTCCCTCACAAAAAGAGATCGACGCATGATTCATGACACCGATCGCGGAGACAAAGAGAACACCCCCCTGTTGCGCATCGACGCGGTGTCGGTGCGCTTCGGCGGCATCGTGGCGCTCGACGGCGTCTCGTTCGACGTGCGGCGGGGCCAGATCTGCGGCCTCATCGGACCGAACGGGGCGGGCAAGAGCACGCTGTTCAACTGTCTCTCGCGCCTGTACGAGTGCAGCGCCGGCCGCATCGAGTTCGACGGCCATCCGCTCACGCGCATGCCGCGCCACCGCATGGCGGGCCTGGGCATCGGGCGCACCTTCCAGAACCTGGCGCTGTTTCGCACGATGACCGTGCGCGACAACGTGCTGGTGGGCTGCCACAGCAAGCACCACGCGGGCTTCTTGCGCAACGCCTTCCGGCTGCCCGGCGTGGCGGCCATCGAGTCGCAGGCGCGGGCGCGGGCCGACCAGCTGATCCACTTTCTCGACCTCGAGGGCGTGGCCGAACGCGAAGTGGCCGACCTGCCTTTCGGCACGCAGAAGCGCGTCGAGCTGGCACGCGCACTGGCGGCCGAGCCGCAGTTGCTGCTGCTCGACGAGCCGGCCTGCGGCCTGAACCACGAAGAACTCGAAAGCCTGGGCACGCTGATCCGCGACATCCGCGACCGCCTGAACGTGACGGTGCTGCTGGTCGAACACCACATGAGCCTCGTGATGGGCGTGTCGGACAAGGTGGTGGCGCTGAACTTCGGCAAGAAGATCGCCGAGGGCACGCCGGCCGAGGTGCGCGCGCACCCCGAGGTGATCCGCGCCTACCTGGGCGAGGAAGCAGAAGCGGAGGCGATGGCATGACGACGAACATCCTCGAAGTGCGCGGCTTGCACGCGGCCTACGGCCCGACGCGCGTGCTGCAGGGCATCGACCTCGACATTCCCACCGGCCAGGTCGTGGCGCTGCTGGGCGCCAACGGCGCCGGCAAGACCACCACGCTGCGCGCGCTGTGCCAGATGATGGTGAGCACCGAGGGCCGCATCATGCTGGCCGGCCAGCGCATCGACGGCCGCTCCACCGAGCAGATCGCCAAGGCCGGCGTGGGCCACGTGCCCGACGGGCGCGGCACCTTCCTGGGCCTCACGACCGAGGAGAACCTGCGCCTGGGCGCGTACGCGCGTGCCAGCAGGGACGGCATCGACGCCGACATGGAGCGCGTGTTCGACTATTTCCCGCGCCTGCGCGAGCGCCGCGCGCAGCAGGCCGGAACGCTGTCGGGCGGTGAGCAGCAGATGCTCGCCATCGGCCGCGCGCTCATGGGCAAGCCGCGCCTGCTGCTGCTCGACGAGCCCTCCTTCGGGCTCGCGCCGCTCATCGTGAAGGACATCTTCTCGATCATGCGGCGCATCAACAAGGAAGAGCGCGTGTCGATCCTGCTGGTGGAGCAGAACGCCAAGCTCGCGCTCGACCTGGCCGACTCGGCCTACCTCCTGGAAACCGGCCGCATCGTGCTCTCGGGCAGCGCCGCCGACATCCGACGCAACGACGCCGTGCGCAAAGCGTACCTGGGCGAATAAGGGCCACACACCGATGAACGCATTCCTGCACCAACTGCTGGCGGGCCTGGCCACCGGCGGCATCTACGCCAGCGTTGCGCTGGCGCTGGTGATGATCTACCAGGCCACGCACCACATCAACTTCGCGCAGGGCGAGATGGCGATGTTCTCGACCTTCATCGCCTGGAGCCTCATGCAGGCCGGCCTGCCGTACTGGGCCGCCTTCGTGGCGACCGTGGCCTTGTCCTTCGTGCTCGCGGCCGTGGTGGAGTTCACCGTGATCCGGCCCATGCACGACAAGCCGGCGCTGTCGGTGGTGGTGGTGTTCATCGGCCTCCTGGTGATCTTCCACAGCCTGGCGGGCTGGCTCTTCGGCTACACCATCAAGCAGTTCCCTAGCCCGTTCCCGTCGGACGCGTGGTTCGGCAGCGCCATGATGTCGGCGCACGAGATGGGCGCCATCGGCGTCACGCTGCTGGTGGTGCTGCTGCTGTTCGCGTTCTTCCGCTTCACGCCGCTGGGCCTGGCGATGCGCGCCGCGGCGCAGAACGCGGCCTCGTCGCGGCTGGTGGGCATCAACGTCGGGCGCATGCTGATGCTGGGCTGGGGCCTGGCCGGCGCCATCGGCGCGGTGGCCGGGATGATGGTCGCGCCCGTGGTCTTCCTCGATCCGCACATGATGACCGGCGTGCTGCTCTACGCCTTTGCCGGTGCGCTCATCGGCGGCATCGACAGCCCCGTGGGCGCAGTGCTCGGCGGCTTCATCGTCGGCGTGCTCGAGAACCTCATCGGCACCTACGTGGTGGGCACCGAACTCAAGCTGTCGGTGGCGCTGGTGCTGATCGTCGGCGTGCTCATCGTCAAGCCTTCCGGCCTCATGGGCCGCAAGTTGGTCACCCGGGTCTGATCGCATGAACTCTCCCCAAGCTTCCTCCCTGCCGACCGCCATGGCACCGCTCGCCGGGTCGGCCGATGCACGCACTGCCAAGCCCTCGCGCTCGCCGCTCATGTGGGTCGGCCTGCTGATCGTGCTGGCCATCGGCATCACCTTCGTGGCGCGCGGCTACCAGCTGTTCCAGGCGACCATGGTGATCTCGTATGCCATTGCGCTGCTGGGCCTGAACATCCTCACGGGCTACAACGGCCAGATCTCGCTGGGCCACGGCGCCTTCTATGCCATTGGCGCCTACACCACCGGCATCCTCATGGAGCACGCGGGCGTGCCGTACTGGCTCACGGTGCCGGCGGCGGCCGTGGTGTGCCTGATCGTCGGCTACCTGTTCGGGCGGCCCGCGCTCAAGCTCGAAGGGCTGTACCTGGCGCTGGCCACCTTTGCGCTCGGCGTGGCGATGCCGCAGCTGCTCAAGTACAAGCACCTCGAGGCCTGGACCGGCGGCGTGCAGGGCATCGTGCTCATGAAGCCTGCCGCGCCCTTCGGCCTGCCGCTCAACGAAGACCAGTGGCTCTACCTGTTCTCGCTGTTCGTCGCGGTCGTGATGTTCTTCATTGCACACAACCTGCTGCAAAGCGGCAGCGGCCGGGCCATGCGCGCCATCCGCGACCACGCCATGGCCTCCGAGGCGATGGGCGTGGACAACAGCCACTACAAGGCCATGACCTTCGGCGTGTCGGCCGCGTACACCGGCGTGGGCGGCGCGCTGTCGGCCATTGCGGTGCAGTTCGTGGCGCCCGATTCGTTCACGCTCTTCCTGTCGATCTCGCTGCTGGTGGGCATCGTGGTGGGCGGCGTGGGCACGCTGTACGGCGCGATCTTCGGCGCCATCTTCATCATGTTCGTGCCCTCGCTGGCCGAGAAGGTCTCCAAGGCCGCACCCTGGGCGGTGTACGGCGTGGTGCTGATCGCCTTCATGTTCGCGATGCCCGGCGGCGTGGTCGGGCTGCTGCGCAAGCTCCAGGCACGCTTCGCCCGTGCACGATGACGCGACGCTGATCGCGAACGCACTGCAGCGGCTGGCCGGGCGGCTCGTGCCCGAGGCGCATCCGGTGCAGGCCGTGCGCCGGCTCTCGGGCGGCGCCAGCCAGCAGACCTGGGCTTTCGATGTGGCGACAGGCGGCGCGGGCCAGGCCCAGCCGCTGGTGCTGCGCCGCGCGGCCGATGCCAGCGGCGCGCGCGCCCTGGGCACCGCGGGCCTGGCGGCGGAAGCGCAGCTCATCGAGGCCGCACGCGCAGGCGGCGTGCCCGTGCCCGGCGTGCGCCATGTGCTGCAGCCGGCCGACGGGCTCGGCGAAGGCTTCGTCATGGACCGCATCGAGGGCGAGACCCTGGGCCGCCGCATCGTGCGCGACGAGCGCCTGGCTGGCGCGCGCCGCGTGCTCGCGCGCCAGTGCGGCGCCGCCATGGCGCGCATCCACCGCCTGCCCGCGCATCACCTGCCGCCGCTGCGCATGGCCGCCGCACGCGCGGAGCTCGACTTCCAGATCGGCCTGCACCGCAGCCACGGCACCGCGCGCCCCGTGTTCGAACTCGCGTTCCGCTGGCTGCGCGCGAATGCACCGGCCGACGTGCCCGCGCCGGTGCTCGTGCACGGCGACTTCCGCAACGGCAACCTGATGGTCGGCGAGGAGGGCCTGCGCGCCGTGCTCGACTGGGAGCTCGCGCACTTCGGCGACCCCATGGAAGACCTCGGCTGGATGTGCGTGCGCTCCTGGCGCTTCGGCCACGGCGCGCTGCCCGTGGGCGGCTTCGGCACGCGCGAGCAGCTCTTCGAGGGCTACACGGCCGAAGGCGGTCAGATCGATGCCGAGCGCGTGCGTTGGTGGGAGGTGCTGGGCACGCTCAAGTGGGGCATCGTCTGCGAAGCCATGGTGCATGCGTGGCTCAGCGGCCGCGAGCGCGATGTCGAGAAGGCCGCCATCGGCCGCCGCGCGTCGGAGGCCGAGTCGGACCTGCTGGCGCTGCTCGCCCCCGAGGAAGAGGCCGCCTGATGCAGGACCGCCCCGACACCGCCGAGCTGCTCGAGGCCGTCGCCGCCTTCCTGCGCGAGCAGGTGGTGCCGGCGACCGAAGGGCAGGTCGCGTTCCATGCGCGCGTGGCCGCGAACACGCTCGACATCGTGCGGCGCGAAGTGCTGCTTGGCCCCGTCGCGCAGGCCAGTGAGTTGATGCGACTGCACGCGCTGCTGGGCCCCGGCACACCTGCCGACCTGGCCGAAGCCAACCGCCTGCTCTGCACCCGCATCGCCACAGGCGAATTCGACCCCGCCACCCCCGGCCTGATCGACCACCTGCGCCAGACCACGCGCGACAAGCTCGCCATCGACCAGCCCGGCTATGCCGCCGGCACGAAGAAGAAAGACTGAGCCATGGACTTCGACCTGCCCCGCGACCTCGTCGACTACCTCGCGGAACTCGACGCCTTCATCGACCGCGAGATCGCACCGCTGCAGGCGCAGGACGACAACGAGCGCTTCTTCGACCACCGCCGCGAATGGGCCCGCACCGACTTCGAGAACGGCGGCCTGCCGCGCCCCGAGTGGGAGGCGCTGCTGGCCGAGGCACGCCACCGCGCCGACCGCGCGGGCCACCTGCGCTTTGCATTGCCCGCCGAATTCGGCGGGCGCGACGGCAGCAACCTCTGGATGGCCGTGATTCGCGAGCACTTTGCCGCGCGCGGCCTGGGCCTGCACAACGACCTGCAGAACGAACACTCGATCGTCGCCAACAACCCCTTCGTGCTGGCCATCCGCGACTTCGGCACGCCCGCGCAGTGCGACGAACTCATCCAGGGCATGCTCGACGAGCGCGTGCGCCTCACCTTCGGCCTCACCGAACCGCAGCACGGCTCCGACGCCACCCACATGGAAACGCGCGCCGTGCCCGAGGCACGCCATGGCCGCGCCGGCTTTCGCATCGACGGCGAAAAGATGTGGACCACCGGCATGCACACGGCGACCCACTGCGTGCTGTTCGCGCGCACCAGCGGGCGCGACGGCGACGCGCGCGGCATCAGCGCCTTGCTCGTGCCCGCGAAGGCCGAGGGCGTGAAGATCGAGGAGTACCTCTGGACCTTCAACATGCCCACCGACCACCCGCGCGTGAGCTTCACGAACGTGTGGGTGCCCGAAGACGCCGTGCTCGGCCCGCTCGACGGCGGCCTGGCCATTGCCCAGCACTTCGTGCACGAGAACCGCATCCGCCAGGCCGCGTCGAGCCTGGGCGCCGCCGACTACTGCGTGCGCGAGAGCGTCAAGTACGCGCGCGAGCGCAAGCCCTTCGGCGAGGAGCTGGCGCGCAACCAGGGCATCCAGTTTCCGCTGGTCGAGCTGGCCACGCAGGTCGAGATGCTGCGCCTGTTGATCCGCAAGACCGCGTGGCAGATGGACCAGATGCCCAAGCCGCAGGTCGAGAAGCAGCTGTCCGACAAGGTCTCGATGTGCAACTACTGGGCCAACCGCCTGGTGTGCGAGGCCGCCGATCGCGCGATGCAGGTGCACGGCGGCATCGGCTACTCGCGCCACAAGCCCTTCGAACACATCTACCGCCACCACCGCCGCTACCGCATCACCGAGGGCTCGGAAGAGATCCAGATGCGCAAGGTGGCGGGCCACCTCTTCGGCTACATGGGGCCGAACCGGGCCACGGCCTGAACCGCTTTCCGACGACGACTGACGACGCAGGCCACCCGGCCACTCAGCAACACAGAAGGAGACACGCGACATGGTTCATCCGCTTTCCCGCCGCACCGCCTTGGCCGCTGGCCTTGCCACACTCTGCATCAGCCTGCCGGCCCTGGCCCAGAAGAAGCCCGAGGCCGGCGTGAGCGACGCCGAGATCGTGCTGGGCATGCCCATGCCGCTGTCGGGGCCCGTGTCGGGCTACTCGGTGGTCGGCAAGGTGGCCGAGGCCTACTTCAAGAAGCTCAACGAGCAGGGCGGCATCCACGGGCGCAAGGTGCGCCTGTTGATCTACGACGACCAGTACTCGCCGCCCAAGACCGTGGAGGTGGCGCGCCGCCTCGTCGAGGAAGACCAGGTGCTCGCCATCTTCGGCAACCTGGGCACCGCGCCCAACATGGCGATCCAGCGCTACATGAACGCGAAGAAAGTGCCGCAGCTGTTCGTGCAGTCGGGCGCCTCGCAGTTCGACGACGCCGCCAAGTACCCGTGGACCGTGCCCTTCCTCGGCAGCTACCAGGGCGAGGGCCGCGTGTTCGCGCGCCACATCCTCGAGAACCGCCCCGACGCCAAGATCGCCGTGCTCATGCAGAACGACGACCTCGGGCGCGAAGTGCTCAAGGGCCTGCAGGAAGGCCTGTCGAAGCAGGGCAAGGCCAAGATCGTGGCGCAGGCCACCTTCGAGGTGACCGACCCCACCGTCGATTCGCAGGTGGTGCAGCTCAAGTCGTCGGGTGCCGACGTGCTCGTGATGGCCGCCACCGCGCGCACCGCCGCGCAGGCCATCCGCAAGGTCGCCGACGTGGGCTGGACGCCCGACCGGTATCTCAACTTTGCCGCCGCCTCCGTGAAGATGGCCTTCGAGCCCGCGGGCGCCGACAAGGCCAAGGGCGTGGTCGCGCTCGCCGTCTACAAGGAGCCCATGAGCCCGCGCTGGAGCCGCGACCCCGAGGTGCTCGAGTACCTCGAGCTGCTCAAGACCCACGCCAGCGGCGTCGACCCGAGCAACGGCAGCGGCGTGTCGGGCTACATCGTCGCGCAGCTCATGGCCCACGTGCTGCGCGAGGCCGGCGCCAACCCCACGCGCGAGAGCGTGCGCGTGGCCGCCAGCACCCTCAAGAGCCCGCGCATCTCGATGCTGCTGCCCGGCGTGGCCATGGCCAATTCGGCCGCCGACCTGCACGCCTATGCGTCGATGCAGCCCGTGCGCTTCAACGGCGTGGACCTCGACCCGGTCGGGCCCGCGCTGAACATGAAGTGAACCCCTTATTTCTACTCACGCCCTTCGGAGCCCACCCATGAGCCAGCCTGACGACCAGGACCCCCTTCTGTACGAGCGAGACGGCGACGTCGCCATCCTCAGCTTCAACATTCCCAAGCGCCTCAACCCGCTCACCCAGCCGCTGCAGGAGGCCTTGCGCCAGCGGCTCGCACAGCTGCGCGACGAAGGCGAGGTGCGCGCCGTGGTGCTCACCGGCGTCGGCAAATCGTTCTGCGTGGGCGCAGACCTCGGCAGCATGGACGCCAGCGCGCCCGGCAGCCTGGGCCAGCGCACGGCCGACGCGATGGAGGCGATGTCGAACCGCCTCATCGAAGACCTGCGCAGCATGCCCTTCCCCGTGGTGAACGCCGTCAACGGCCCCGCCGCGGGCGCCGGCGTGGGCGTGGCGCTGGCTGCCGACGTCGTGCTGGTGGCGCGATCGGCCTACTTTTACCTGCCCTTCATGCCGCGCCTTGGCATCGTGCCCGACCTGGGCACCACCTGGTTCCTCGAACGGCTCGTGGGCCGCGCGCGCGCCGTCGGCATGTCGCTGCTCGGCGAGCGCCTGTCGGGCGAGCAGGCCGCGCAATGGGGCCTCGTGTGGGCCTGCGTGGACGACGCCGAACTGCGCGCCCAGGCCGTGGCCGTCGCGCAGCGGCTCGCGCGCCTGCCTGCACACGCGGCGCACGAAATCCGCGCCGTGTACGAATCGGCCGCGAGCCAGTCGCTTGTCGGCCAGATGCGCCACGAGGCCGAGCGCCAGCGCGAGCTGATCGACCGGCCCGACTTCGCCGAAGGCGTGAAAGCCTTCCTGGAGAAACGCGAGCCCGTGTTCCGTCGGCCATGAGCGCAGCTGCAGACGCCACCACCGCAGGCATCGAGTTCGACGCCGACCGCCTGCAGCGCCACCTGCGGCAGGCGCTGCCTGACCTTGAAGGCCCGATGCGCCTGGCGCGCATCGGCGGCGGGCAGTCGAACCCCACCTTCTTCGTCGACTTCGACAACCGCGCGCTGGTGCTGCGCAAGCAGCCGCCCGGCGAGCTGCTGCCTTCGGCCCACGCCGTCGACCGCGAATACCGCGTGCTGCGCGCACTGGCCGCCACCGACGTGCCCGTGCCGCGCACCGTGCTGTACTGCGACGACCGCGCCGTGGTGGGCACGCCCTTCTATGTGATGGAGAAGCTCGAGGGCCGCGTGCTGTCGAACTACGCGTTGCCCGGCATCGCGCCCGCCGAGCGCCGCGCGTACTACTTCGCCATGGCCGAAACCCTGGCGCGCCTGCACGCGGTCGACCTGGCCGCCGTCGGCCTCACCGACTACGGCCGCCCCGGCAACTTCTTCCAGCGCCAGATCGCGCGCTGGACCCGGCAGTGGGAGGCGTCGCGCACCCGCGAAGACGCCAACATCGACCGCCTCATCGCCTGGCTGCCGGCCAACCTGCCACCGGGCGACCAGACCACCATCGCGCACGGCGACTTCCGTTTCGGCAACCTCATGTTCCACCCCACCGAGCCGCGCGTGATCGCCGTGCTCGACTGGGAGCTGTCCACCCTGGGCCACCCGCTGGCCGACGTGGCCTACAACTGCATGGCCTGGCACACCGGCGCCGACGAGTTCGAAGGCATGCAGGGCATCGACCTCGCGGCCGAAGGCATTCCCACGCAGGCCGAGTACATCGCCCACTACCAGCAGGCCGGCGGCTGCGCCGAGCCGGTGACGAACTTCCACCTGGCGTTCTCGCTGTTCCGCTTCGCCGTGATCCTCGAAGGCATCGCGGCGCGTGCGAAGAGCGGCAGCGCGGCGGCGGCAGATGCGGTGCAGGTGGGCGCGCAGGCCGCGGGGTTTGCGCGGCGGGCGGTGGCGTTGATCGATTAGCCGCCAGCGAACTGGCGAGCGGGCAGGGCGCCCGTCAGCCGCCGATGGGCGAGCACAGCTCGACCAGCGTGCCGTCGGGACAGCGCACGTACGAGACCACCTGCCCCCAGGGCTTGGTCACCGGTGCCGACAGCTGCGTGGCGCCGGCCGCGAGCGCGCGGCTGTGGGCGGCGGGCACGTCGGGCGTCACGAGGCCCAGCTCCATGCCCAGTGGTTGGGCGGAATCCGAAGCGGCGACATGCCCGCCCGGAAAGTTGGAATCGCCGAGCGCGTGCGCGGCGAACGCCAGCGTGGTCTCGCCAGTTTCGAGTTCGCCATAAGTGCCCGATTCGTGCAGGAAGCGCGTGGGCAGGCCGAAGGCTTGCTCGAAGAACTTCAGCGACTGGGCGACTTCGGGAACGTAGACGATGGTGTAGCCGAGTTTCATGAGCGAGGGCGCGTTACTTACTGCGCTTCCAGCCGCTCAGCAATCTCGCGCGCCCCGAGTTCCCGCACCGTGGCCAGTCGCTCCAGCTGCGCCGCACGCGGGCGCGCCTTGCCTTGTTCCCAGTGATAGATCGTCTGGCCCGACACGCCGACCAGCTGCCCATAGATCGCCGCCGAAAGCCCGAGCTTGGCGCGGTGCGCGGCCAGCCGGTTGGCGCTGAAGCGGCGCTTGGGGCCGCCTGCGTCGGCGTCGTCGCCCGCAGCACCGGCGGCGGCCGGCGCCTGGCGCGCGGAGCCCTTGGCGACTTTGCGCAATTCCTTTTCGAGCGCGCTCACCTGACGGCGCAAGTCGGCAATCGATGCCCGGTGCGCGACGGAGGCCTTCTTGAGGGTTTCGATTTCCGCTCGCACTTCCTTGCGAGCGACACGGGAGATTTCGGCTTTGAGGATGGAGGCGATGTTTGGCATGGGGGGATTGTGCTCAATTTGGGGACACAAATGGAGGGGGAGCTCTGTAGGCGGATGCCGTCGTTTGCGGGCAACAGGTGTTTGAGCCCCCAATGGGTCTCGGAACTTTTTCGCTAAACGCCGAATTCCATCGTGCCGATGGATGCTTGTCTGGGGCGTTTAACCAAGGCCGTGCCTATCTCGCAGAGAGGTTCCATGCGACGATTCGGGGCCGCGTTATCGGCCGGTATTGGACATTCGTCAAAAAATCAATTTGCGCCAATGGCGAGTCCACGCACACACGGGCGCTGTTACAGGGAGCACACATGGTATTTACTTCCGGCATTCGAAAAGCTTTGCTTGGCGGATGCTTCTTGCTGGTCGGGCTGACCGCATTCGCCCAGCCGGAGCTGTATCGAAGCGTTCTGGATCTCAGCTACAAGAGCGCAAGGCCCGCTCTTCCGGTCGCCGCCTACCGAAATATCAGCGGGGCGGAATTCAGGTCGATGGTGAACAAGGCATTCCAGAAGTCGGACTTCTCTCTTGTGGCTGTGGGCCAGCAGAAGAACAAGTCGACGATCTTCGAGTTCAAATTCAATGCCGATCCAAAGTGGCGGTTCGTGCCGACAGTTCTCGTATCTGCCGAGGAGTTGCTCGATGGAAAGAAGAAGTGCAATCCATGCTACTTGAGATTCTTCGAGATAAAAAACGCGCCAGAGGTCAAGGCGCTTCCGTGGATGGCTCAGTACGACCTGAGCGCGCGGCTCTTGCCGGCGATCGATAACGCGTACGCGACGATCGAGTCTGTCGGGCGCGAACATATCGACCCTGCGTTTCGGTTCGACTACAAGCGGCAATGGGAAGGGGAAAAGACCTTGTTCGGCAACGCCTTCGTTGGCCTCAGTTTGCCCAGCCTCAAGGAGAACATTGTTCGCGCTTACCAGGGCGCCGGCTTCCAGCCCATTGAAGGCGAGGCTCCTCCGAAGGCCCCCGAGCTCATTCTGGCTTTCAGTTTTCCCGTGGATCCGGCCAAGGAGGGCGGGGTGGTCTACAAGGTGAAGGTCCTCAGCCAGTACGACGCGGACGGCCATTGCTACCCCTGCGAGGTCATCGAATACTTCGATCCGCACCAGCAACTTCCCCCCGTGGGTCTGTCTGGCGTCGTGAGCCGTGCGAGCCTCGAGTCGAGATTCACGGCAGTGCGGAATGCGGCATACGAAAGCATGCGTACTGAACTCGAACGTTATCTGCGACCTCGCTCCGTGTTCTCGGTGCCGCCCAAACCAGCGCCCCTCGGGTCGCCACGTCCTCCGCCCATGCCGGTTGCGGCGACATGACCGCCCAGGCGCAGCTTGCGGCTGGGAGCGGCACCCACGCCGCGATGCGCCAGGAGCATTGGTTCATCTTTGGCAACCTGTTCGTGGCGCTGTCGGCCGGAGCGCTGGCATTGTGGTCCGCGCCGATGATGCTGGCCATTCTCTATATCAATGTATGGCTGCTGGCGAACCCTCATCTGGTTGCGACCTACACGCGCATCGGCGCGATCTATTCGCGCCTTCGCCTGCGTTGGGTCCTGATCGTTGTCGCACCTCTCTTGATATTGGCGGCTTTGACGGTCATCGCGCTGGCCTATGAAGCAGCCGGGCTGCTCGCCCTGTATTTCGTGCTTCAGACGTTCCATGTTGCTCGCCAAAGCTATGGAATCGCCAGACGCCATGACCGTCGGCTGCAGGTGCCTTTCCGGAAGCTGCCCTATTTGCTGGTCTATTTGTTTCCCGCGTGGGGGTACCTGCATCGCAGCGCGCAGGCGCCCCAAAGCTTCCTGGGGTACCCCATCTGGTTTCCTCCCGTTCCGCAGGAGTTGGCCTTTGCAGTGGGCATCGCGGCCATCGCCGGTGCATTGTTCTGGTTCGCTCGCCTGATGGTGCAGGCCAGGAGCGAGAAGCCGGCGAATGAGCCCTTCAACAGCTTCGTGCTCTCGCACCTGGTGATTTCGCTGGTTGCCTATGTCGGGATCAGCGACATCACGGTGGGCTGGTTGGTGGTCAACGTCTGGCACAACATTCAGTACCTGATATTCGTCTATCGCCAACGGCGGCCCGAAGCCATGAAGGGACAACGCAGCGAAGAATCAGACAGTGCTTCGATGCGTCGCAAGTCGTTGGTTGGGGTTCTGAAGTCGCCGGCGACATTTTTTCTGACGTGTTCAATCGGAGGAGCTGGTTTGTTCGTGGCCGCCGATCATGTGGGAGAGAGCCTTCTTTGGCTGGGACTTCCGACCATTCTTATTGCGCACTTCGTCTTGAACTTCCATCACTACTTGGCGGACGCCGTGATTTGGAGGCGGCGTCGTGCTGGCGGGCCTGACGGTGTTTCGTCGCGCTGATTGGCGAAAGACCCTCCCTCAGGTCAGGCGCCTGACACCGCCGTTCATCCGAAGCGGCGTCTGAGCCACGACCAGTTGCAATGGTCTGAGCCTTGGGCAAGGTTCGCGATACCGGGATACCCGGAGTGCCAAGAGATGCTACCTCCCGGATAACACGTCGCGATCAGCGCCATGCTCGGAACAATCGCGCTGAGCAGCTCCGCGCGATTCAAGCGCGGGCATCACTACTGCCAGTCCAGCGATGCACGGAACGCCGCATTTACTCGCCATTCTTCGAAGAGAGCTTGCCGCTGCCGGGTTCACTCTCGGCGACATAGCGAGTGCGCTCGGCACGTCCGAACAGCGTGCCGAAACCTGGATGGCGAACGGGACCATGAAACTGCGGGATATCGACAAGCTTGTCGAACTGCTGCACCTGGACTTCGATGAAATCCTGAGCGAAGTGGGCTATCCCCGGCCCGTCGGCGCACCGCTGGCTCTTTCAGCTTCCGTTTCGAGCCGGTTTGAAGAGGAGTGAATCGTGCGAGGCGCTCATTGCACACCGCCTTCACCAAGCGCCGCACGCAGTGACTGAGTCGTGGCATCAGCAGCTTCGATCCGCCGCTGCAGTTCTTCATTCACCAGCCGCACCAACGCCCCCAACTCCGTGCGCGTCGGAAAGACTTCTTCCGTATCCCCCACACGCTGCGGAACGATGAGCTTCTCGATGCACGCGTAGGCCCGTTGCACCGCGTGAAGACTGTCGACGTCATCACACGCCTGCAGCGCGAGCGACTCGGCACTGGCGATTTCGGAAGATGCAGAAAGCGAAGACGCGTGCGCGGACGCGCGAGGAGATGCAGATGCAGCCATGAATGGCCTCCAAGGGTTTCGGTTTGCTGAAACCGACGCACCCAACGCCAATTGAGGGCGGCAGCTCGACGGGTTGGCGTACCGGGAAACCACTTGCGTGAAACCGGCCGGGCTCGCGCCCGCCCATCGAGCCGCCTAAAAGGGAAGCACGAACGACAAAGCCGCAGACCCTGCGGGGTGACTGCGGCTTTACGTCGCAGTGATTTCATCGGGACGCCAATCCCGATCACGCCATGTTGATGACGTGACCGGCGCAGTATAGCCATGGCCAACTCGAGACGGTCGAGGGCGGATTCGCAGGCCTGCCGACCTATCATCCGGCCCTGTCGAGCCTCAACCCACAGCGCACGGCATCGTCATCTTTCTTCCGCAGAGCAGACATGAACAACGAGAAATGGGAAACCACCATCCTGAGCGACACGGCGCACGAGCACCTCGTCGCGGAACTGAGTTTCGACGGCCAGTTCTTGCTGCTGCTCGACCGCGAGGAAGGGCGAGACCAGCTCTGCGTTGCGTTCCCCGCGAAGGACGGAAGCCTGGGCTCACGCATTCCTCTTCCTGACTTCATCGCGCAACTGAACGCCGCAGCAGCCGATCTGCGCCGTTAGCGCACCGAGGCGCCGCACCACCACCTCACGGCGCCGCCAGATACGTCTCCACCGCCTTCCCCCACAGCCCCTGCTGCCCGAGCAGCCCATGCCCGCTCGCGCCGCCCTCCAGCGTGAAGCTCTCGAAGCGCCCCTTGCCGCCCGCCTCGCGAAAGGCTTCGAAGTTCTTGCGGCTGTGCGACATCGCGTAGAACGGGTCGTTCTCGCCGTAGAGCCACAGCGTGGGCTTGGCAAAGGCCGCGCCGCGGCGGAAGGTGGCGGGGTTGATGGTGTCGGCGGCGTTGCCGGGGCACTTGTCGCCCATCCAGCCACCGACGAAGTTGATGACGCCCTGGAACATGTCGGGGTGCAGGCCCGCATACGCAACCGCGAGGATGCCGCCGCGCGAGTGGCCTGCGATTTCCATGCGGCGGGTGTCGACGTCGGGGTCGCGCTGCAGCCACGCGACGGCGGCGTCGAGGTCGGCCACGGCGCGGTCGAAGCCGGCCAGGGCGATGGCGGGCTCGCAGCTGTAGTGCTCGCGCTTGGCGGTGAAGCCTTCGTCGTACAGGCCGTCCGACTGGCCGCGTCCGCGCCGCTGCGGATAGGCGATGAGCCAGCCGCGCTGCGTGAACCAGCGGGCGGTTCGCTCGGGGGCCCAGGTCTGCTTGAACAAGGTCGGGTCGTTGCCGATGCCGGTGGAGCCGTGGTTGAACACGACGGTGGGGAACGGGCCGGCGCCGTCGGGCTTGTAGATGACCATCTCGAGCGTGACGGGCGCGCCGTTCTCGACGAAGGGCGTGGGCACGCGCACGATGCTGCGTTGCAGTGGCGATGCCGGGGGTTGCTGCTGTGCTTGCGGCTGTTGCGGCGGCTCCGGCCGCTGCGCCCAGCCCGCTCCGCAGAACGCGAAGAGCGACGCGAACGAGGCGGCCACGAGCGCGGCGGTGCGAAGGCGATTCATCTTTTTCTTCATGGGCGAGTGCTTTCGGAAGTGGGCAAGGGCGCCGCCGCATTCTGCCCAGGGGCCTGCCGTTCGCTGTCGCGCGGCGCCGGCACCCGCCACCGCAGCGCGCCGCTCGCGAGCACGACGCCGGGCACCACGAACGACAGCGCCAGCAGCGCGGGGCGCGTGACGGGCTCGTTCATCCACCACGCCGCGCCGAGCGTGGTCAGCACGGGCACGAGCGCGGACGACAGCGCGGCGCGTGCGGCGCCCAGCCGCGTGATCGCCACGCCGTAGACCACCAGACCCAGCAGGCCGGCGACCACGCCTTGCCCTGCGGCCTGCATCGCGATGTCGGTCCATGGCGCGGCGAACAGTCGCGGCGGGCCGGCGAGCCACAGCAGCGGCAACAGCAGCAGGGTCGACGCGCCGTTGACGAAGGCCGCGCCCTGCCACGCGCTCATGCCGCAGCGGCCGAAGGCCAGGGAGTAGACGGTCCACAGCAGGGCCGCCAGCAGAAAGAGCAGGTCGCCGCGCCAGTGCTGCTGGCGCAGGCCCTCGCCGAAGCTGCCCGCCGCGAACACGGCCATGCCGACGGCGATGCCGGCCAGTCCGAGCAGGCGCAGGCCGTGCACGCGCTCGCCCCGGTAGACCCACGCGCCCAGCGCGGTGAAGAGCGGCAGGCTGCCGGCCATGAAGATGCCCATGTGGCTGGCGGGCGCCCACTGCGCGCCGGCCAGCACCAGCAGGCCGAAGGGCAGGCCGCTGCCGACGACGAGCAGCACGAGCGCGCCGCGCGACGCACCCGGCGGCACGAGCCTGCCGCGCAGCCACAGCGGGCTGAGCAGCAGCGCGGGAATGCCGTAGCGCAGCAGTGCAAGGTCCATCGGCCCGAGCGCGGTGGCAGTCACGCCGTGGCGCGACAGCAGCTGCCAAGCGCTGCCGATGAGGGCGGCGGCCAGCGCGGCGAGTGCGCCGGTCCAGAGGGTGCGAGGCGATGGCGTCATCGGGCCAGTCTGTGGCCCGGCCGGCGCGAAAGCTATCAGATTCGTGCGCCTGCTGCGCCGGCCGGCCCGAGCACGCGGCGGGCCTCGCCGAGCGTGACGCCGACGGCGCGCCGGAACACGGCGCCCAGGTGGCTCTGGCTGCAGTAGCCCAGGTCGTGCGCGAGGCCGGCCAGGTCGCGCTCGCCGTCGGCCAGCCGCTCCATCGCCGCCGCCAGCCGCAGGTGCTGGCGGTACTGGTGCAGGCTCAGGCCGGTCTGCTGGCGAAAGCGCCGCGCCAGGTGAAAGGGCGAGCGCGACACGGCCTCGGCCAGTTCGTCCAGCGAGAGAGCAGGCCGCGCACCCGGGCCGCTGCCTTCGGACAGCAGCAGTTGCCGTGCGCGTGCGACGGCGCCGTGCCAGGGCGCCTGGTGCGGCGCGCTGCCCAGCTCGGCGACGAGCGCGGCCACCAGGGCCGCGGCCTGTGCGCTGTCGGTGTCCGGCAACTGGCGCCGTGCCGCGTGCATGCGGTACAGCGCCTGCGGGGTCAGCAGGCAGACGCTCACGCCCGCCGCGCTTTCACCGTGGGCCGGGCTCACCGATGCCTGGCCGCTGACCACGAGGCTGTGCCGCACGGTCGCGGTCTCGGGCCGCAGCCGGTAGGCGGTGGCGTCGCCGAAGCGGATGGCGGTGAGCGCGTCGGTCAGCCAGGTGTGATCGCCCGAGCGCACGTCGAGCCGCGTGCGCCCGATGGGGAAGACCACGCGCGGCGAGGCCACGGTGTACAGGTCGCTCCACGCCGGCCCCTGCGGCGCGTGCAGGCGCACATGCGCCACCTCGAACCCGCGTCCGGCATAGAGAAGGGTGCGGTCTTGCGGCATGCGAGGCGTGAACCCACGACAGGGTGGGTCAGCCCAGCGCGGTCCAGTTGCAGCGCAGCTCGTACTGCGTGCCGCGGTAGCTGAGCGTGCCGGTCGCGCCGGCCACGCGCAGCGCCACGGCCACCTGCGGACGGTCCAGGCCGGTGCCGCGCGCGCGCATGAACTGGCGGCGATGGTCGACAAAGCGCTGCTGCAGGCTGAAGCGCTCGGTCTCGTCGGCACCGGAGGCGGTGTTCGCCACGATCAGCTCGGTCAGCTGGCCGGTCGAGAGGCTGAACTGGATCTCGACCGCGTACGGCCGGCCGTCGCACTGCAGGCTGCCGTTCGCAAAGGCGGGCGACAGGCCAAGGAGCAGAAAGCAGGGCAGGGCGAGAGCGAGGAGGCGGCGGTGCATGTCGCAGTGGGTGCAGGTGGCGGCCCGCCACCATACCCCAAGCAGGTGAAACACACCCGTACACACCCAGACACACCCGCCGGCGCGCTACCCCACCTTGCGCGCGCGCCCTTCCCAGTGCGGCTCGCGCAGCTTGTACTTGAGCATCTTCCCCGCCGGCGACAGCGGAATCTCTTCGCGAAACTCCACGCTGCGCGGGCACTTGTAGCCGGCGATCAGCGTCTTGCAGTGCGCCACCAGCGCCTCGGCGCTCAGGGCCTCGCCGGCGCGCAGCACGACCACGGCATGCACGCGCTCGCCCCACTGGTCGTCGGGCACGCCGACCACGGCGCACATCGACACCTGCGGCAGCTGCGTGATGGCGTTCTCGACCTCGGCCGAGTAGATGTTCTCGCCGCCGCTCACGATCATGTCCTTGAGCCGGTCGACGACGTAGATGAAACCGTCGGCGTCCATCACGCCGCCGTCGCCGGTGTGCATCCAGCCGTCACGCAGCACCTCGGCGGTCTGCTCGGGCTTGTTCCAGTAGCCGGCCATCACCATCGGCCCGCGCGCGGCGATCTCGCCGACGGTGCCGTTCGGTACGGGCCGGCCTTCGGCATCGACGATGCGCACTTCGGCGATGGGCACGGGCCGCCCGGCCGAGCGGCGGCGCGCGGCCGGCTGGTCGGGGTGGTGGAACCAGGTGGGCAGCACGGTGACCACGGGCGACAGCTCGGTCATGCCGTAGAGCTGGCAGAAGCCCGCGCGCGGCAGCTTGTCGATGGCCTGCAGCAGCAGCGCGTCGTCGATGGGCGCGGCGCCGTACAGCACCAGCTGCAGCGGCGTGGTGTCGAACTCGGCGAAGCGCGGGTGCTCGATGAGTCGCTTGAGCATGGTGGGCACCATGAAGGTCTCGCTGGCGCGCTCGTTCTGGATCGCCTCGAGCACCTTCACTTCGTCGAAGGCCGGGATGATGACCTGCGTGCACAGCCGCATCATCAGCTGCAGCGTGAGGCCGGTGCCGCCCACATGGAACATGGGCGCCATGTTCAGGCCCACGGCCTCGGCGGGGCGCGTGGCGGCCATGTTGGCCGAGAGCTGGCCGGTGTAGAGGTTGCCGTGCGTGAGCATCACGCCCTTGGGCAGGCCGGTGGTGCCGCCGGTGTACATCACGGCGGCCAGGTCGCCGCCGCCGCGCCGCGCGTCGGGCACGGGTTGCATCTGCGCCATGAGCGCTTCGGCATCGGCCATGCCGTCGGGCGCGGGGCCGTCGCCGAAGTGCACCAGCGTCTTCAGCGAACGCGAGAGTTCGCGCTGCTGCTGCGCCACGGCGCCGAAGTGCGCGTCGGACAGCAGGATGCGCGTGTCGCAGTCGTCCAGCGAGTACGCGACCTCGCGCGCGCTCCAGCGGATGTTGACGGGGTTGATCACGCCGCCCGCCCACCAGGTGGCGTAGAGGTACTCCACGTAGCGGTCGGAGTTCAGCGCCAGCAGGCCCACGCGGTCGCCGGGTTGCAGGCCCAGCGACTGCAGCACGGCCGCGAGCCGCGCCACGCGGTCGACGAACTGGGCGAAGGTGCTGCGGCGCTCGCCGCACACGAGGGTGGTGGCGCCGGGGCGTTCCTGCAGGGCCTTGTGCAGGGGCTGGGTGAGGTCCATGGACTGCGGTCTCCGTCGGTCGGTTCGTTGTCGTGCGCCGAGTATGGAAGGGACGCGCCGCGCCGGCATCGTCGGAAGCGACGGGATCGAATGCGCCCTGGCGGCCAAAGTCGTCCGAAGCGACGGTGACCGGCACAGGGCTGCGCGCGACCATCGCCGAAGAACGAACGATTCGACTGTTCGACCGACCGGAGACAAGCCATGCATTCCTTCCCGACCGACCCGGCGCGCCGCCGCCTGATCCACGGCGCGGCGCTCGCCGCCGCGGGCACCGCGCTGCCCTTCCTGGCGCGCGCCCAGGGCCTGTTCGGCAAGCAGCCGATCACGCTGCTGGTGCCGTACCCCGCGGGCGGCGCCACCGACGTGCAGGCGCGCGCGCTGGCGCTGGCGGCCTCGCGCGAGCTGAAGCAGCAGATCGTGATCCTCAACCAGCCCGGCGTGGCCGCCACGCTGGCGCCGACCACCATGGCGCGCAAGGCCGCGCCCGACGGCTACACGCTGTCGCTCATGCTGAGTTCGCTGTACCGGCTGCCGCACCTGCAGAAGGTGAGCTACGACCCGGCCACCGACTTCACCTACGTGGCCAACGTGACGGCCGCCACGCTGGGCATCACGGTGCGCCAGGACGCGCCGTGGAAAGACCTGAACGCGCTGCTGGCCGCGGCCAAGGCCAAGCCGGGCGAGGTGTCGTACGGCACCACCGGGCGCGGCGGCACCTCGCACGTGTCGATGGAGCGGCTGGCGGCGCTGGCCGGCGTGAAGTTCAACTTCATTCCCTTCAAGGGCGCGGCCGAGCTGTACAACGCGCTCATGGGCGGCCATGTGGACGCGGTCTCCGAGGCCGGCTTCGGCGCCGCCGTGGCGGGCGGGCGCGTGCGCCTGCTGGCCACCTTCAACGAGGCGCGCTCGCCCACGCGGCTGAACGTGCCGACCGTGAAGGAACTGGGCTACGACGTGGTGGCCAACGGCTCGTGGGGCATCGCCGGCCCGCGCGGCATGGACCCGAAAGTGGTGCAGGCGCTGCAGGAGGCCTTCCGCAAGGCCGTGGACGACCCCGAGTTCCTGCGCACGCTCGACCTCAACGACTACGTCAGGTTCTACATGGACAGCCCCGCCTACACGGCCTGGGCGCACAAGACCTACGCCGACGAGAAGCGCTTCGTGAGCGACCTGCGCATCAAGCTCGACGACTGAACCCGACCTTCCTTCCCGCCATGACTTCTTCCTCTTCTTCTCTTCACTGCTTCCTCCACCCCAAGGCCATCGCCTTCGTCGGCGCCACCGAGCGCTCGGTGTGGTCCAACGCGGCGCTCGCCAGCCTGCGCACGCTGGGCTACGCGGGCCAGCTCTACCCGGTCAACCGGCGCGGCGGCAGCTTCCATGGCATGGCGGCGGCCACCTCGGCCGAGGCCATCGGCGAGCCGGTCGATACGGCATTGCTCATGGTGCCGGCCGACGCGCTCGACGACGCGCTGGCCGACCTGCAGCGCGCGGGCATCGGCAACGCCGTGCTGCTGAGCTCGGGTTTTGCCGAAGCCGGCGAGGAAGGCCGCGAGCGCCAGCGCCAGCTCACGGCCAAGGCGCGATCGCGCGGCCTGCGCATCCTCGGGCCCAACTGCCTGGGCTTCGTCAACTTCGTCGATCGCTCGGCCGTGTGGACCGCCTCGCTGCGCGAGCCGCTGCCGGCGGGCACGCTGGGCATCGTGTCGCAAAGCGGCGCGCTGGCGGGGCAGCTGTCGTTCATGGCGCAGGTGCACGGCATCGGCCTGAGCCGCATGGTGTCGACCGGCAACGAGTCGGACATCGACATCGCCGAGGTCATCGACTACCTGGTGGACGACGAGCACACCCGTTCCATCGCCGTGTTCGCCGAGACCGTGCGCGACCCGCAGCGCTTTGCCGCAGCGGCCGAGCGCGCGCTGGCCGTGGCCAAGCCCATCGTGGTGCTGAAGATGGGCAGCAGCGAGATCACGGCGCAGGCCGCGCAGGCCCACACCGGTTCGCTGGTGGGCGACGACCGCGTGTTCGACGCCATGTGCCAGCGCCTGGGCCTGATGCGCGTGCGCTCCATCGAAGACCTGGTGTTCACCGCCGCCTTCGCCAGCATGACCGGGCCCTTCGCGGCCGGTGGGCTGGCGGCCGTGTCGATGTCGGGCGGCATGTGCGAGATCTTTGCCGAGCGCGCCGAGGAAGAAGGCCTGGCGCTCACGCCGCTTGCGCCCAGCACCGAGGCCGCGCTGCGCGAGGTGCTGCCGGGCTACGGCACGCCGCAGAACCCGCTGGACGTGACCGGCGCCGCCATGCTGCAGCCCGAGCTGTTCGGCAACGCGCTCGAAGCGCTGGTGCGCGACCCCGCGCTGGGCGCCGCCATCGTCGTGGCCGACGTGCCCAACGCGCCGGCCAACGACACGCCGCTGAACCGCGCCGTGCTCGCGCAGGTGGCGCGCGGCCTGGCCGCCAGCCCGGTGCCGGCCATCGTCTGCAGCCACTACGTGATGCAGGTGAGCGAGCGGTCGCGCGAGCTCATCGCCGAGACCGGCATCCGCCACATCGCCTGCGGCATCCACCATGCGATGAGCGCGGCGGGTGCGGTGCGTCGCTGGTCGGAAACGCTGCGCCGGCGTCAGGGCGCGCAAGGTGTCGCTGCTGCAGTGCCGGCCACGCCACCCACGCAGCCCTTGCGTTCGGAGCGCGAGACGCTCGAGTGGCTGTCGCAGCGCGGCGTGCCGGTCGTGCCCGTGCGGCTGTCGCGCAGCGCCGACGAGGCCGCGCGCATTGCACAGGAACTCGGCGGCCCGGTCGTGCTGAAGATCGCCTCGGCGCAGATCGCGCACAAGACCGAGGTCGGCGGCGTGGCGCTGAACCTGCAGGGCGCCGACGCGGTGCGTGCCGCCTGGCAGGCGATGGATGTGCGCGTGCGTGCCGCGCGGCCCGAGGCCGAGATCGACGGCATCCTGGTCGCGCCCATGCGCCAGGGCGGGCTTGAGCTCTTCGTCGGCACCGTGCGCGATCCGCAGTGGGGCCCGGCGCTCGCCGTGGGGCTCGGTGGCATCTGGGTCGAGGCGCTGCGCGACACCAGCCTGCGCCTGCTGCCCGTGACGCCCGCCGAGGTGAAGGACATGCTGGCCGAGCTGCGCGGCGCGCGCCTGCTCGACGGCTGGCGCGGCGCGCCAGCGGCCGACCGCGACGCCATCGCCGAAGCCGTGGCCGCCATCGGCAACACGGCGCTCGCGCTCGGGCCCGACCTGGTCTCGCTCGAAGTCAACCCGCTGCGGGTGGAAGGCCGCACGGTCGAGGCGCTCGATGCGCTGGCCGTGTGGGGCGTTGCCGGCTGAACGACTTTCATCGTCAAGAAAACCAACAGGAGACTTCTTCCATGCTGCAACGACGTCGATTCGCGCAATGGGGCGCGAGCGGACTGCTGGCCCCCGCGCTCGGTGCCTTGCCGAAGGCGCAGGCGGCCGACGCCTACCCGACCCAGCCGATCAAGGTGATCGTGTCGTCGGCCGCCGGTGGGTTGGTCGACGGCATCGCGCGCACCATCGGCGAACGCATCGCCAAGCCGCTGGGCCAGCCGGTGCTGATCGACCCGAAGCCGGGCGCCAACGGTGCCATTGCCGCGTCCTTCGTGGCCAAGGCGCCGGCCGACGGCCACACGCTGCTGTTCGCCGTCAACTCCTTCGTGCTCGCGCCGCTGCTGATGGCCAAGCCGGGTTATGACGTGTTCAAGGACTTCGCGCCCGTGTCGCTGTCGAACTACGGGCTGCTCGTGTTCGCGGTGGGCGAGGGCGTGCCGGCCAAGAGCATGCGCGAGTTCGTCGCCATGGCCAAGGCGCAGCCCGGCAAGCTGAGCTTCGGCTCGGCGGGGCAGGGCTCGTCGGGCCATCTCTACGGCGAGAAGCTGATGCGCGACGAGGGCCTGCAGATGACGCACGTGCCCTACAAGGGCGGCGCGCCGCTGATGATCGACATCCTCGGCGGCCAGGTGCAGGGCGGCTTCGTCACCATGGGCGAGGCGCTGCCGCACGCGAAGTCGGGCCGCGCGAAATTGCTGGGCGTGTTCGGCACGCGCCGCATGCCGCTCGCGCCGCAGATCCCCACCTTCACCGAGCAGGGCTTCAAGGGCTACGAGCACGGCGGCTTCTGGGGCTTCTTCGCGCCCACCGGCACGCCGCAACCGGCCATCGACAAGCTCGCCGGCGCCGTGCGCCAGGCCGTGGCGCAGCCTGATCTTCAGGAACGCATGATCGGCCTGGGGCTGGAGCCTTCAGGTGAAGGGCCGGGTGAGTTGATGGCGGCGGTAAGGCGAGAGAACCTGCTGTGGTCGCGGCTCATCAAGGACATGAACCTGCGGCTGGAGTGAACCGGGCCGCAGGGCATCCGCCTCAGTCGAGCCGGATGTTCTTGGCCTGGATCACCTGCTTCCACCGCGCATGGTCCGCGCGCATGGTGGCGGTGAGCTGCGCGGGTGTGCTGCCGACCGGGATCACGCCCAGGCCTTCGATGCGCGCGGCCTGCTCGGGGCTTTGCACCACCTGGGCCACCTCGGTCGACAGGCGCTGCGCGATGGGCTGCGGCGTGCCGGCGGGCAGGTAGATGCCGAACCAGCCGACCGACTCCATGCCGGCGAAGCCCTGTTCCTTGAAGGTGGGCACGCCGGCCGCGAGCGGGGCGCGTGCGGTGCCGACCACGGCGATGGACTTCGCCTTGCCGGCCGCGACGTGCGGGCCCACGCCCTTGGCCGAGACGAACACGGCATCGACGGTGCCGCCGAGCAGGTCGGTGATGGCCGGCGCTTCGCCCTTGTAGGGCACGTGCAGCAGCTGGATGCCCGCGGCGTCCTGCAGCACCTCGGCGTACAGGTGGGCGCTCGATCCGTTGCCGTAGGAGCCGTACGAGTACTTGCCGGGCGCGGCGCGCGCGAGCTTGACGAAGCCGTCGAGGGTGTCGACGCCGAGCTTGTTGCTCACGGTGAAGACGATGGGCAGGCGGCCCGCTTCCGACACGGGCACGAAGTCCTTGAACGGATCGAAGCCGGCGTTGGGGTACAGCAGCGGGTTCTGGATGATGGAGGTGAGCGAGAACAGCACGGTGTAGCCGTCGGCCGGTGCGCGCTGCACGGCGGTGATGCCGATCTGCCCGTTGCCGCCGGGGCGGTTGTCGACGATGACGCTCTGGCCGAGCCGCTTGCCCAGGCCCTCGGCGACGATGCGCGCGAACACGTCGGTGCCGCCGCCTGCGGCGTAGGGCACGATCATGCGGATGGGTTTGTCGGGCCAGGTTGGCTGCTGCGCGAAGGCGCTGCTCGTGGCCAGGGCGGCGGCCAGCGCGAGGGCGTGGCGGCGGGTGAATCTGCTGTGCATGTCTGTCTTGTCTCCGATGGTTTTTCTGCGTGGGTGCGATGTCAGGGCGGCAGGCTCACGACGGCAATGCCGGGGCCGACCGACACGCCGTGGCGGTTCTCGCTCCACAGGCGCAGGTCGAGGCGATGGCGATGCGCGGCGTCGGCGCTGTCGTCGATCCACTTGCGCTCGACCTGGCCGCGCACGGTGACGGTGTCGCCCGCGGTGTTGAACGACTTCATGCGAAAGCCGCGGATGGCATGCAGCACGCCGGCCGTGCCGATGTACTCGCGAATCGCGCGCTCCCACATGCCCTGCAGCAGCATGACGTTGGCGTACATCTCGGGGGCGCCGGTCGATTGGGCGTGCTCGGTGTTGTGGTGGATGGCGTTGAAGTCGCGGTTGGCGCCGGCGGCCATCACGAGGCGGTAGACGGTGAGGGGGAAGGGCACGGGGGCCAGGGTGTCGCCCTCGTTGACTTCTTCCCAGCGGCGTTGTGTTTGCCAGTTCATCTTGTTGCTCTGCTTGTGAGGCGTTGTGGGTCGGTTCAGGGCGCGTGCACAGGACATCGGGTACTCCCCTCCGCGAGTGTCCCCCGGGGCTTCGCCCCTCCTCCTTGATTTCGCTGCGGGGAGCACCCAATGCCCTGCGCACGGGACGCGGCGCGCCGGTGCGAGAGGCCGCACTGAATCGGATGCTTGTTCGCTAGTGCGGCAGGTAGTGGTACATGTCGAAGCGGCAGCGGGCCACCACCTCCTCGCGCTGGTTCACGATGTCGTACTCCCACGTCGTGAACGCACCGCGCCCCACCTTCGTGGCCTTGGGTTCGCAGCGCACGAGCCGGTTGCCGCGCCGGCCCAGGCGGTCGCCCAGGCGCGCGGGTTGCAGGTAGTCGACCTCGTAGTCGGTCGCCATGTAGGCGGTGGTGGGCGGCATGCCCTCGGGGCGGGTGCCCTTGAGCGGGCTGCGCTCGGGCTCGGCGTTGCGCGCGTCGCTGGTGAACACGGGCGGTTGGCCCGGGGCCCACATGGGCGGCAGCGTGAGGCTGGCGAGACTGGTCGATGGCGCGACGGCGTCGGGCCCGTGGTGCAGCGGGCAGTCGAACTCCAGAACCTCGACATAGCGGCGCACGGCGCCGGCCTCGATCACGTCGACGCCCCAGCGGATCACGCCGTTCGCGAAGTCTTCGCCCACGCGCGCCACCATCGGCGCCCAGGCGCTTTCCCAATCGTCCATGGGTGATTGCCTTCCTAGATGCCGATGAACTCGGCCACGTCGTCCAGCGGGGCGCGCTCGGTCTCCAGGGCGTCGATGGGCTTGTCGCGGTCGGCGTAGCCGATGGCCATGCCGGTGAAGAGCATGCGTTCGGGCGGCAGGTCGATGAAGCGGCCAATGGTCTGCGGGTAGATGGCCCAGCATTCCTGCGGGCAGCTGTCCAGGCCCTCGGCGCGCAGCAGCAGCATCACGTTCTGCAACATCATTCCGAGGTCGGACCACTGCGGCGGGCCCATGCGGCGGTCGACGGTGCAGAAGAGCGCCAGCGGCGCGCCGAAGAACTGGAAGTTGCGCGCAAACCATTTCAGGCGCGCGGCCTTGTCCTCGCGCGGAATGCCCAGGCGCGCGTACATCGCTTCACCCACGGCAAAGCGGCGGTCGCGGTAGGGGGCGACCAGCTCGCGCGGGTAGATGTCGTACTCGCTGCCCTCGCCGCCGGGTGTTTCCTGCACGCGGGTGCGCATGAGGGCCTTGAGTTCGTCCAGGCGCTCGCCGCCCACCACGTGCAGGTGCCACGGTTGCAGGTTGCCGCCCGAGGGCGCGCGCAGCGCGGCCTGCAGCACGCGGCGGAGGGTGTCGGCCGGCACGGGGCGGTCGAGAAATTCGCGCACCGAGCGGCGGCTCGCGACGGCGTCGTAGACAGTCATGGTCATGCGGCGTTCTTTCGTTCGTTCATGAGGGTCACGCCCAGCTCGCGTGCCACTTCGGCGCTGTGCTGGCCGGGCGTCGCGGCGTGCGACAGGTCGGCGTAGGCATAGCCCGAGAAGCGCACCGGCGGGCGCACTTCAAGATACGCGCCTTCGGTCGGATGCGTGCGCTGTCGGAAAAGGCCGGCGGCCTGCAGCTGCGGGTCGTCGGGCAGGTCGGCGATGTCGTTCACGCGCATCGCGGGCACGTTGGCCTTCTTCAATATGTCGAGCCATTCGGCCGTGGTGCGCTCGGGCAAGATGGCGGCGGCGGCCTCGTACATGCGGCTCATGTGCTTGCGCCGCAGCGCCTTGTCGGCCAGCTCGGGCGCCTCGAGCACCTCGGGGTGGCCGGCGGCCTCGAAGAAGCGCAGCCAGCGGTCGTCCAGGTAGGGCGCAATGGCGATGTAGCCATCGCGCGTGCGCATGGGCTGGCGCATGGGGTCGATCTGGCGCGGGTACAGCGCGGGCCCGGTGGGCGGCACGAAGGTCTTGTCGCACAGGTGCTCCACGAGGTTGAAGCTGGCGAGCGACTCGAACATCGGCACCTCCACCTGCTGGCCCTCGCCGGTGCGCAGCCGGTGCACCACCGCGGCGAGCACGGCGTACGCGGCATGCAGGCCCGAGACCTTGTCGGCCATGGTCATCGGCACGTAGCGCGGCTGCGGGTTGCCGTCGACCTTGGGCGGCAGCGAAGCGATGCCCGAGGCGGCCTGGATGATGTCGTCGTAGGCCTGCAGCGCGGCATACGGCCCGCGCTGGTCGAAGCCGGTGCAGTGCACGTAGACGATGTCGGGACGGATGGCGCGCACGTCGTCGTACGACAGGCCCGCGCGCGCGATGGCGTCGCTGCGCACGTTGTGGATGAAGATGTCGCTGGTCTCGATGAGGCGGCGCATCGCGGCGCGGCCGTCCTCGCTCTTCAGGTCCCAGTCGACCGAGCGCTTGCCGCGGTTCAGCCGCAGGTGCACGGGGCTCATCAGCGGCGTGACGGGCGGCGTGCCGATGATGCGGATGCTGTCGCCCTCGGGCGGCTCGACCTTGACCACCTCGGCGCCGAGGTCCGCAAGGATCTGCGTGCAGTAGGGGCCGAAGATCACCGTGGTGAGGTCGACGATGCGCAGGCCTTCGAGCATGCGGGGAGCGGTGGATGGTGTGGTCATGGGATGGGAGGTCATGCGGCGACGAGGCCCTGCATCTCGGCGGCGAGGTGGCGCACGCGCTCGGGCCCGCCGAGCAACTGGCGGTTGAAGCCGATGCGCTTGAACCAGTAATGCAGGCCCAGCAGGTCGGTGATACCCATGCCGCCATGCACCTCGGTGGCGGTGCGGGCGACGAAGGTGCCGGTTTCGCTGAGGTGCGACTTGGCGTGCGCGGCGAGCAGCGCGGCTGCTTCGGGCAATGCGTCGAAGGCATGGGCCGCGTACCAGACCAGCGCGCGGCCGGGCTCCAGCGCGGCGGCCATCTCGGCGCACAGGTGCTTCACGGCCTGGAAGGAACCGATCACGCGGCCGAACTGGCGGCGCTCCTTGGCGTAGGCCACGGCCTTGCCGATCATGGCTTCGCCCGCGCCGAGTGTGTCGGCGGCGAGCAGGGCCCAGCCCGCGCTGCGCAGGCGCGCGAGCGTGGCGGGGCTGCTGTTGGGAAGTCGTTCTGCCTTCACCTGCGCGAAGTGCAGCTCGCCGAGCGGGCGCGTGGCGTCGATGCTGCGCAGCGCGCCGCGCGTGAGGCCTTGTGCATCGGCGCGCACGAGGTGCAGGCCGCCCGCGCGGTCGGCCACGATGAACACATCGGCCGCGCCCGCGTCGAGCACGAAGAGCGCGCTGCCGTCGAGCACGCCATGGGTCGCCGTCACGCCCGCGCCGTCGCGCGCGCCGGCCACGGCCTCGGCGATGGCCACGCCGGCGATGCATTCGCCCGCCGCCAGGCGCGGCAGCCATTCATCCTGCTGCGCGGCGCTGCCGGCCTCGCGCAGCGCCAGCGGCGCGAGCACGGCGGTGCCGAGGAAGGGCGTGGGCGCGACATGGCGGCCCAGTTCTTCGGCGGCCAGCGCGGCGTCGAGCAGGGACAGGCCGAGCCCGCCGAAGGCTTCGGGCACGAGCAGAGCCGGCACGCCGACCTCGCACAGCGTGCGCCAGACCTCGCGGTCCAGCGGCAGGTCGTCGGCCGCGACGCGGCGCACGCGGTCGAGCGGACAGGCGCGTTCGAGCGCGCGGCGCAGGCTGTCCTGCAGCAGCTTCTGGTCGGCGGAGAGGGCGAATTCCATGGCGTGCTTTCTTCCGATGGCGATCAGGCGAGGCGGGGTTCGCGCGGCATGTCCAGCCCGCGTTCCGCGATGATGTTTTTCTGGATCTGCGCGGTGCCGCCGCCGATGATCAAACCCAGGTCGAACATGTAGCGCTCCTGCCAGAGCGCCTGCGCGCGCAGGTGCGCGCTGCCGGGCATCAGGAGGCCCAGTTCGCCCAGCGCGTCGATGGCGAGCGCGGCCAGCTGGTGGCGCAGCTCGCAGCCCTGCAGCTTCACGACCAGCGCGGCCAGGCCCGGGTCTTCGCCTTTGGCCGCGGCCGTGAGCAGCCGCAGGCCGTGGCACTTCTGCGCCAGCACCTGGCCCTGCAGCCGCATCAGGCGGTCGCGCAGCACGGGCTGGTCGATGAGGCGCGTGCCGTCGACCGTTTCGGCCTGCATCAGCGTGGCGAGTTCCTGGTAGCGCTGGGTCGTGAGGTTGGGATTGCCGAGCGAGCCGCGCTCGTGCTTGAGCGTGGCGTTGGCCACCTTCCAGCCGTCGCCGCGCTGGCCCACGATCTGGTGCTGCGGCACGCGCACGTCGGTGAAGAAGACCTCGTTGAACTCGGCGTGGCCGGTCATGGTCTTGAGCGGGCGCACCTCGATGCCGGGCGTCTTCATGGAGAACAGCAGGTAGCTGATGCCGGCGTGCTTCGCTGCGCCGGGCTCGGTGCGCACGAGGCAGAAGATCATGTCGGCCACGTGCGCGGTCGAGGTCCAGATCTTCTGGCCGTTGATGACGAAGTCGCCACCGTCTTCGGTGGCGCGCGTCTGCAGCGAGGCCAGGTCGGAGCCCGCGCCGGGCTCGGAGTAGCCCTGGCACCAGACCACCTCGCCGCGCAGGGTGGGGCCGATCCACTCGCGCCGCTGCGCCTCGCTGCCCAGCTCGAGCAGGGTGGGCACCAGCATCGAGATGCCCTGGTTGCCCAGCGGCGGTGCCACGCCGGCGCGCGCGAACTCCTCGGTGATGAGGTGCGACTCCATGACGTCGGGCGCCGCGCCGTGGCCGCCGTAGTCGCGCGGCACGGTGCGCCCGGCGTAGCCGTGGTCCAGCAGCAGGCGCTGCCACGCAAGGGCGTCGGCGTCGGGGCGTTCGGCGGTGCGCGCGAAGGCCGAACGGTGGCCGTGCGTGGCGAGGAACGCGCGCAGCTCGTCGCGAAAGGCTTCGTAGCGGGGATTGAGCGTGAGGTCCATGCGGTGCTTGCCTTCGGTGCGCGCCGCGTTGCGCGGCGGTGGGTGTGTCTCCGTGTCGAGGCTCATGCTAGGGGCAACCCTCAGCCGCTCTCAATCGTCCGTTCCGACGATGTGACGCGCAGGAGGCGCTGCCTACCATCCAGCCCGAACGCCGCACGAGGTCCGCAAGAGACCGATACAAGGCCGGCAAGAGGCCCGCGGCCGCAGCTTCTTTTTCACGAGAACGACGGAGACAACACCATGACACGTTCCCTCATTTCCGCCCGCCCCGGCACGCGCCGCCGCCTGCTCGGCGCCGGCCTGGCCGCCACGCTCGGCCTCGCCACGGCCTTCACCGCGCAGGCCCAGAAGCGCTACGACCCGGGCGCGAGCGACACCGAGATCAAGATCGGCCACATCGTTCCGTACTCCGGCCCGGTGTCGGCCTACGGCACCATCGGCAAGGCCGCGGCGGGCTACTTCGCCAAGCTCAATGCCGAAGGCGGCATCAACGGCCGCAAGGTCACGTTCATCTCGCTGGACGACGCCTACAACCCCTCCAAGACCGTGGAGCAGGCACGCAAGCTGGTCGAGCAGGACGAGGTGCTGGTGCTCTTCGGCCCGCTGGGCACGGCGCACAACCTCGCCATCCAGCGCTACATGAACGCCAAGAAGGTGCCGCAGCTGTTCGTGGCCACGGGCGCCACGCGCTTCGGCGATCCGAAGGCCTTCCCCTGGACCATGGGCTGGCAGCCCACGTACCAGACCGAAGGCAAGATCTACGCGCAACACATCCTCTCGACCAAGCCCAACGCGAAGATCGCCGTGCTCATGCAGAACGACGACTTCGGCAAGGACTTTTTGAAGGGCTTTCTCGAGGCACTGGGCGACAAGGCCAAGACGATGATCGTGGCGCAGTCGACCTACGAGGTGACCGACCCGACCATCGACAGCCAGATGGTCAACCTGAAGGCCTCGGGCGCCGACACCTTCTTCAGCATCACCACGCCCAAGTTCGCGGCGCAGGCGATCCGCAAGGCGGCCGACATCGGCTGGAAGCCCACGCAGTACCTGTCGAGCGTGTCGGTGTCGGTGTCGGCGGTGATCAAGCCGGCCGGCCCCGAGAACGCGGTGGGCGTGATCTCGGCCACCTACCTGCGCGACCCGGCCGACGACATGTGGAAGGGTTCCAAGGAGTACGAGGACTACAAGACCTGGTTCAGCAAGTACTACCCCTCGGGCGACCTGAGCGATTCGCTCAACGTGCTGGGCTACTCGTCGGCGCAGACGCTGGAGCAGGTGCTGCGCAAGGCGGGCGACGACCTCACGCGCGCCAACATCATGAAGGTGGCGGCCAACCTGCAGTACAGCCCGCCGATGCTCTACCCGGGCATCGAGGTGAAGACCTCGCCGACGGACTTCTACCCGATCGAGCGCATGCAGCTGGTGCGTTTCAACGGCACGCGCTACGAGCCCTTCGGCAAGGTGCTCGGCGATTGATCGACGGCATGCGGGCCGCACAGCTGGCCCGCCATTCATTTCCCCTTTTGTTTTCATTGAAGCTTCCATGACCTCCATCGTTCGACTGGCCGCCGCCCTGGGCGGCGCGGCCCTCCTGTTCACCGCCGGCGCGGCCCTCGCGCAGAAGAAGTACGACACCGGCGCCTCCGACACCGAGATCAAGCTCGGCATGGCCATGCCCTACAGCGGCCCGGTGTCCTCGTACGGCATCGTCGGCAAGGTCAACGAGGCCTACTTCAAGATGGTGAACGACAAGGGCGGCATCAACGGCCGCAAGGTGACGCTCATCAGCTACGACGACCAGTACACGCCGCCGCGCACCACCGAGGTGGTGCGCAAGCTGGTGGAGCAGGACGAAGTGCTCGCCGTGTACGGCAACCTGGGCTCGGCATCGAATGCGGCGATCCAGCGGTACATGAACGCCAAGAAGGTGCCGCACCTGTTCCTGGGCGTGGGCGCCGACCGCTTCAACGACCCCAAGGCCTACCCCTGGACCACGCCCTACATGCCCAGCTACGAGGGCGAGGGCAGCCTCTACGCGAAGAACATCCTGAAGACGATGCCCAACGCGAAGATCGCCGTGCTCTACCAGAACGACGACTTCGGCAAGGACCTGCTCAAGGGCCTGAAGAAGGGCCTGGGCGACAAGGCCTCGATGGTGGTGGCCGAGGCCTCGTTCGAGGTGGCCGACCCGACGGTCGATTCGCAGATCATCAAGCTGCAGTCGTCGGGTGCCGACGTGTTCGTCAACTTCGCCACCGCGCGCTTTGCCGCGCAGGCCATCCGCAAGGCCTGGGACATCGGCTGGAAGCCCAAGCAGCAGTACCTCACCTACGTGTCGGCCTACGTGAAGATGACGCTGGAGCCCGCGGGCCTGGAGAAGTCGAAGGGCATCATGGCCATGGCCTTCTTCAAGGACGCCGCGCAGCCGCGCTGGGCCAACGACCCGGCCACGCAGGAGTTCCTGGCCTTCATGAAGAAGTACGCCCCCAACGAAGACGTGAACAACGCCGCCGGCGTGTACGGCTACGGCGTGGCGCAGGCGATGGAGACGGTGCTCAAGGCCTCGGGCGACAACCTCACGCGCGAGAACGTGCTCAAGCAGGCCACCATGCTCAAGAACATGCGCACCGGCATGCTGCTGCCGGGCATTGCGCTGAACACCTCGGCCACCGACTACTTTCCGTTCAACACGCTGCAGCTGGTGCAGTTCAACGGCAAGGAGTTCGAGCCCATGGGCGATTCGATTGCCGTGAAGTAGCCTTCGCAGACGCACGCTCAAAAGAACCACAGGAGACACACCACCATGTTCGGACTGATGCAGGACCGCCCGCTGCTGATCTCGTCGCTGATCGACCACGCGGCCACCTTCCACCCCCACGTCGAGATCGTCGGGCGCACCGTCGAAGGCCCGGTGCACCGCACCAACTACCGCGAGGTGCAGCGGCGTTCCAAGCAGGTGGCCAACGCGATGAAGGCGCTGGGCGTGGCGCCCGGCGACCGCGTGGGCACGCTGGCGTGGAACACCTACCGGCACCTGGCGCTGTACTACGGCGTGTCGGGTTCGGGCGCGGTGCTGCACACGGTGAACCCGCGCCTCTTTCCGGAGCAGATCGACTACATCGTCAACCACGCCGAAGACAAGGTGCTGTTCTTCGACACCAGCTTCGCGCCGCTGGTCGAGAAGCTCGCGCCCAAGCTCAAGAGCGTGCGCGCCTTCGTCGCCATGACTGACCGCGCGCATATGCCGAGCATCGACGTGCCCAACCTGTTGTGCTACGACGAGCTCATCGGCGCGCAGAGCGAGGACTACACCTGGCCCGAGTTCGACGAGCGCACCGCCTCGTCGCTGTGCTACACGTCAGGCACCACGGGCAACCCCAAGGGCGTGCTGTATTCGCATCGCTCCACCGTGCTGCATTCGCTGATGGAATGCGCGCCCGACACCTTCGGCGTGTGCTCGCAAATGACGCTGCTGCTGGCCGTGCCCATGTTCCACGCCAACGCCTGGGGCATGCCCTACTCGGCGCCGATGGTGGGCGCCAAGCTCGTCATGCCCGGCCCGCACCTCGATGGCCAGAGCCTGTACGAACTCATGCGCGACGAGAAGGTGAGCTTCTCGCAGGCGGTGCCCACCGTGTGGCTCATGCTGTTCCAGTACTTCGACGCCCACCCCGAGATCGACACCCGCGCCATCGGCCTCAAGCGCATCGGCGTGGGCGGCGCCGCCACGCCGCGCGCCATGATCGAGCGCTTCGAGCGCGACTTCGGCGCCGACTTCGTGCAAGGCTGGGGCATGACCGAGACCAGTCCCATCGGCGTGATCGGCAACCTGCTGCCCAAGCACCTCGCGCTCCCGAAAGAGGAGCAGACGACGGTCAAGATGCGCCAGGGCCGCGGCGTGTGGGGCGTGGAGCTCAAGATCGTCGACGAGAACGGCCAGCGCCTGCCGCACGACGGCGTGGCCTTCGGCCACCTGCATGTGCGCGGCCCGTGGATTGCGAGCGGTTACTTCCGCAGCGAAGGCGGCGACGTGCTCGACGCCGAGGGCTTCTTTCCGACCGGCGACGTGGCCAACATCGACGCCGACGGTTATGTGCAGCTGGTCGACCGCGCCAAGGACGTCATCAAGTCGGGCGGCGAATGGATCTCGTCGATCGACCTGGAGAACGCCGCCAGCGCGCACCCGGCCGTGGCCGAGGCGGCGGTGATCGGCATCGCGCATCCGAAGTGGCAGGAGCGGCCCCTGCTGATCGTCGTGAAGCGTGCAGGCGCAGAGGTCACGGGCGAGGAACTGCTCACTTTTCTTTCGCAGCGCGTGGCCAAGTGGTGGCTGCCCGACGACGTGGCTTTCGTCGACAGCCTGCCGCATACAGCCACCGGCAAGCTGCTGAAGACCAAGCTGCGCGAGCAGTTCAAGGGCTACGTCGCGGCCAAGTCAACTTGATGACAGTTGTTCGTTCTTTCTGTGCATAACTCTGTGGGTTGCCTGAGGAGGCGAGCCAGCAAAGCGAGCATTGGCGCGGCTTCGCACCACGTTGCCTGTTGATTGAGCAGCCTTGTCGTCCGTCCTTGCAGGAGAATGTAGGAGGAACGGATTCCAGACAAGTAAAGGGGACATGGTGGGAGAACTTCTTTCTCCCCTGCGCTTCAGCGCCGGCTCGGGCCACATCTGGCTGGACGAGCAGCGCATGCTGCTCATGCATGCCCGGGCCTTCGCCGAACTGCGCCGCGAACTGCTCGACTCGCTGGGCATCGAGCGCGCGCGCGGCCTGCTGGTGCGCATGGGTTTTGCTTCCGGCCTGCGCGACGGCGAGGTGGCCGTGCGCGAGCGCCTTGCCGGCATGCGCGCCGAAGACGCCTTCATGCTCGGGCCGCGCCTGCATTCCATCGAGGGCATCGTCTCGGTGCAGAAGGTGCAGGTCGACCTCGACGTGGCCACCAAGCATTTCTACGGCGAGTTCCTCTGGGAGAACTCATGGGAATGCGAAGCCCACGTGGCCGACTTCGGCTACGGGGAAGACCCGCAGTGCTGGTCGCAGATCGGCTATGCCTCGGGCTACACCACCGCCTTCATGGGGCGGCTGGTGGTGTTCAAGGAAGTCGAATGCACCAGCATGGGCGACAGCCGCTGCCGCATCGTCGGCCAGGCCGCCGAGGCGTGGAACGACGAGCACTACCTGGAGTACTTCCGCCAGCACCACGTGGCCGAGAAGCTCATCGACTTCAACCTCGGCCTGCAGCACCTGCGCCGCCTGCAGCCGCGCCGCGAGTACGACCAGAAGCTGGTCGGCGTGTCGCCGGGTTTTCGCGCCGCCTTCGAGCTCATGCGCAGCGCGGTCGACAGCGCCATCACCGTGCTGCTGCTCGGCGAGACCGGCGTGGGCAAGGAAGTGTTCGCTCGCTGGCTGCACGACAACGGGCCGCGCGGCAAGCAGCCCTTCATTGCCGTCAACTGCGCGGCGATTCCGGCCGACCTGATCGAGGCCGAGCTGTTCGGCGTGGAAAAGGGCGCCTACACCGGCGCCCACCATGCGCGCGCCGGGCGCTTCGAGCGCGCCCACGGCGGCACCCTGTTCCTGGACGAGGTGGGCGACCTGCCGCTGGCCGCGCAGGTCAAGCTGCTGCGGGTGCTGCAGACCGGCGAGGTCGAGCGCCTGGGCGCCGAGCAGCCGACCCAGGTCGACGTGCGCATCGTGGCCGCCACCAACGTCAACCTGCAGCAGGCCATGCAGGCCGGCAAGTTCCGCACCGACCTGTTCTACCGGCTCAACACCTTCCCGATCCAGATTCCGCCGCTGCGCGAGCGCACCGCCGACATCCCGGCGCTGGTGGCGCGCTTCGTCGAGAAGTACAGCGCGCTGTACGGCAAGAAGCTGCGCGGCCTGACCGACAAGGCCGCGCTCGACGTGCACAAGCACGCCTGGCCCGGCAACATCCGCGAGCTCGAGAACGTGATCGAGCGCGCCGTGCTGCTGGCGCCCGACCACGGCGACATCGAGGCCTGCCACCTGTGGATGCAGCCGCCGGGCGCGCCGGCCGACAACCAGCTCGACGCCAGCGGCAAGGTCGCCACGGGGGCCTCGGCTTCGGGCGCCGACGCGAGCGAACTCGACGCGCTGTGCCAGCGCGTGCTGGAACAGAACATCGATATCGCCTCGCTCGAGCAGCGCCTCATGCAGACCGCGATGCAGCGCGCCAAGGGCAACCTGTCGCAGGCCGCGCGCCTGTTGGGCATCACGCGCCCGCAGCTGGCCTACCGCTTGAAGAAAGAAGGCCTGCCCACGTCCTGAGCGGACGCCGGCCGGCGTTTTCCGGTTTTCACCATTTGATCAAGCTGCACCGCAGCAAATGATCAAACCAGCATCCGGGACTTCCCGGTGCTTCGGGCCCGCAGGCGCAGCGGGCCCATGCAAATCAATCACTTAGCCACGCTGGCACGCCCGTTGCCCTTATCAGGCCGGGCGGCGCTGGTGCCGTCCACCTGTTGATGGATTGAACAAGTGATGCCCTCGATGCAGCCCGACCCCCGCAGCGGCAGCGCCGCACAGATGACCGGCCAGCCGTGCTTCGTGCGCGTCACCGGCACGCGCGGCACGCGCTTCGTGGAGTTCGAGTTCGCCATCGGCGACCCCGAGCTGGCCGTGGAGCTGGTGCTGCAGTTCGACCAGTTCCGCGAGTTCTGCGCGCGCCACACGGTGCGCCACCTGAGCACCGAAGAGGGTGCGCGGCTGGACTTCGAGCGCATGAAGTGGCGCTTCGGCGCGCCCGGCATCGACCACTGACGACCCCCGCATTTTTTTCCCGCGACAACCAAGGAGACACCCCGTGCAAGTCGACATCAAGACCTCGGACATCCGGCCGATCCGGCAGACCTTCTCGCATGTGGCGCGGCGGCTCGGCGACAAGCCGGCCTCGCGCTACCAGGAGGCCACGCTGGACATGCAGCCCACCGCCAACTTCCACTACCGGCCGCTGTGGGACCCGCAGCACGCGCTGTACGACAAGCGCCGCACGGCGCTCGTGATGGCCGACTGGTACAGCTTCAAGGACCCGCGCCACTACTACTACGGCGTGTACACCATGACCCGCGCGCGCCAGGGGGAGGGCGCCGACCGCCAGTTCGAGTTCGCCGAGAAGCGCCAGCTGCTGGCCCAGGCCGATGCGGGCGTGCGCGAGTCGCTGCAGCAGGTGCTGGTGCCGCTGCGCCACTACGAGTGGGGCGCCAACATGAACCACAGCTACTGCTGCGGCTACGGCTACGGCACGGCCATCACGCAGCCCTTCATCTACGCGGCCATGGACCGCCTGGGCATCGCGCAGTACCTCTCGCGCGTCGGCCTGCAGATCGACGCCAACTCGGGTCGCGCGCTGGACGCCGGAAAGGAAGCCTGGCTCGCGCACCCGGCCTGGCAGGGCGTGCGCCGCCTGATGGAGAACCTCTTCGTCACCAAGGACTGGTTCGAGGTGTTCGTGGCCCAGAACCTCGTGCTCGACGGCCTGCTGTACCCGCTGGTCTACCGCCACTACGTGAACGCGCACAGCGCCGCCACCGGCAACGCGCTGGCGATGCTGACCGAGTTCATGAACGAGTGGTTCGACGAGAACGTGCGCTGGGTCGACGCCACGCTGAAGACCGCCGCCGACGAGTCGCCCGCCAACGCCGAGCTGCTCGCGCAGTGGTATGCCAGCTGGCGCGACCAGGCCGTGCAGGCGCTGGCGCCGCTGGCCGCGCTGGCGCTCGGTGCGCAGGGCGCCGAGGTGCTCAAGACGCTGCATGCCGCGCTCGACGCGCGCGTGGCCCGGCTGGTGCGCACGGGCGCTGCCGCCTGACGACCGAACCGATCGAACCAAGGAGACCACCCATGACCACCGCCACCGCCGAAGTGTCCCGCCCGCCCGTCTTCATTGCCCTGCAGACCGGCGAGGCCGCGCGCGCCATCGTCGAGGCCATCGTGGCCGACAACCCCGGGGCCACCGTCACCGAGTACCCCGCGATGGTGAAGATCGACGCGCCCGGCCGCCTCGTGATCCGTCGCGAGAGCGTCGAAGCCCTGGTCGGGCGCCGCTGGGACCTGCAGGAACTGCACCTGAGCCTGATCTCGCTGTCCGGAAGCATCGAAGAGACGGATGACGAATTCACCCTCCACTGGGGCGCCTGAGCCCAGGCCTCACCGGACCACGACCAAGGACCACGCCATGACCACCCAAGCAGCAGCAAAGACCCCCACGACCCCGCGCCTCGGCCTGAAGGAACGCTACGCCATGATGACGCGCGGCCTCGGCTGGGAGACCACCTACCAGTCGATGGACGACGTGTTCCCGTTCGACAAGTTCGAGGGCATCAAGATCCACGATTGGGATAAGTGGGAAGACCCGTTCCGCCTCACGATGGACGCCTACTGGAAGTTCCAGGGCGAGAAGGAGAAAAAACTCTACGCCATCATCGATGCATTCCAGCAGAACAACGGCCAGTTCAACATCAGCGACCCGCGCTACCTGAACACGCTCAAGCTGTTCCTCACCGGCGTCTCGCCGCTGGAGTACGCGGCGCACCGCGGCTATGCCATGGCCGGGCGTTCGCTGCGCGGCGTGGGCGCGCGCGTGGCCTGCCAGATGCAGTCGATCGACGAGCTGCGCCATGCGCAGACGCAGTTCCACACCATCAGCCACTTCAACAAGTACTTCCACGGCCTGCACGACCCGCAGCACATGCACGACCGCGTGTGGTATCTGTCGGTGCCCAAGAGCTACTTCGAAGATGCGATGAGCGCGGGGCCCTTCGAGTTCATCACCGCCATCTCGTTCTCCTTCGAGTACGTGCTGACCAACCTGCTGTTCATGCCCTTCATGAGCGGCGCCGCCTACAACGGCGACATGGCCACCGTCACCTTCGGCTTCTCGGCGCAGAGCGACGAGTCGCGTCACATGACGCTGGGCCTGGAGGTGGTGAAGTTCATCCTCGAGCAGGACCCGGACAACGTGCCCATCGTGCAGAAGTGGGTCGACAAGTGGTTCTGGCGCGGCTACCGCCTGCTCACGCTGGTGGCGATGATGATGGACTACATGCTGCCCAAGCGCGTCATGAGCTGGTCCGAGGCCTGGGAGATGTACTTCGAGAAGAACGGCGGCGCGCTGTTCGAGGACCTCGCGCGCTACGGCATCCGCATGCCCAAGTACCACGAGGTGGCCTCGAAGGAAAAGAGCCGCATCTCGCACGAGGCCTGGGCCATCTTCAACAACTACGGCCATGCCGCCAACTTCAACGTCTGGGCACCCAAGCCCGACGAGATGAGCTGGCTGGCCGAGAAGTACCCCGAGACCTTCGACAGCCTGTACCGCCCGCGCTTCGAGTGGCTGGCCGAACAGGAGAAGCAGGGCAAGCGCTGGTTCAACAACACGCTGCCCATGCTGTGCCAGACCTGCCAGATCCCGATGGCCTTCACCGAGCCCGACGACCCCACCAAGATCTGCTACCGCGAGAGCAGCTACCACGGCATGAAGTACCACTTCTGCTCCGACGGCTGCAAGGACGTGTTCGACGGCGAGCCCGAGAAGTACGTGCAGGCCTGGCTGCCGGTGCACCAGATCTACCAGGGCAACTGCTTCCCCGAGGGCACCGACCCGACGGTGGAAGGCTTCAACCCGCTGGCGGCCGTGCTCGACTACTACCACATCAACGTCGGCGCCGACAACGGCGAGTTCAACACCTCGCCCGACAAGGCCAACTGGGAACGCTGGACAGGGCAGGACCTGTCGACGGCCGAGCCCAAGGTGGCCTGAGCACCCAGGCCCCACCACCCCTCATCGACCCCCGCGCTCCCGCCGTGCCCAACGCACGGCGTGGGCGGCGCTCACCCCGAAACAAGGAGACCGACATGTCTGTTGTTGCACTCGCCCCCGGCTACACCGGCACCGTCATGGACAGCGAAGACCGCTTCCATGGCAACCGCCTGCTCTACATCGGCTGGGAAGACCACCTGCTCTTCTGCGCCCCCGTGTGCCTGCCGCTGCCCGCGGCCATGCCCTTCGGCGCGCTCGTCAGCGACGTGCTGCCCGGCGTGTACGGCAGCCACCCCGACTTCGAAAAGGTCGACTGGTCGAAGGTCGAATGGTTCGACTCCGGCAAGCCCTTCGCGCCCGACGCGTCGAAGTCGCTGGCCGACAACGGCCTGGTCCACAAGTCGGCGCTGCGCTTTCGCACGCCCGGGCTCACGGGCATCGGCGGCTCGTTCAGCTGAGCACGGGAGGGCCTTGCCATGAGCTTCCAGATCATGATCGAGCCGCTCGGCCAGGCCGTGGCGGCGCGCGACGGGCAGACCGTGCTCGATGCCTGCCTGCGCGCCGGCGTATGGCTGCCCCACGCCTGCGGCCACGGCGTGTGCGGCACCTGCAAGGTGCAGGTGCTCGAAGGCGAGTGCGAGCACGGCGACGCGTCCAACTTCGCGCTCATGGACTTCGAGCGCGACGACGGCAAGATCCTCGCGTGCTGCGCGATGGCGCAGGCCGACCTGGTCATCGAGGCCGAGATCGACGAAGACCCCGACGCGCAGTTCCTGCCGCTGGAAGACTTCGACGCCGAGCTGGTCGAGGCCCGCATGCTCACGCCCACCATCCGCGGCCTGTGGCTGCGCACCGACCGGCCGGCGCCGTTCCAGGCCGGCCAGTACGTGATGCTGCACGTGCCGGGCGTGGAGGGCGCACGCGCCTTCTCGATCGCCAACGCACCCGACGACCACCTGGTCGAGCTGCACATCCGCCGCGTGCCCAACGGCCGCGCCACCGGCTGGCTGCACGACGAACTGCAGGTGGGCCAGCGTCTGCGCTTCACCGCGCCCAATGGCCGCTTCTTCGTGCGCAAGTCGGCCGGCCTGCCGATGATCTTCGTGGCCGGCGGCTCGGGCCTGTCGAGCCCGAAGTCGATGGTGCTCGACCTGCTGGCCGAAGGCTGCACCTTGCCGATCACGCTGGTGCAGGGCGCACGCAACACCGAAGAGCTGTACTACCGCGAGCTCTTCGAGCAGCTCGCCGAGCGGCACCCCAACTTCACCTACGTGCCCGTGCTGTCCGACCTGCCGGCCGACAGCGACTGGCATGGGGCGCGCGGCTTTGCGCACGAGGCGCTGAAGGCCCACTTCGCGAACGACTTCCGCGGCCACAAGGCCTACCTGTGCGGACCGCCGCCGATGACCGAGGCCTGCATCGCCACGCTGATGCAGGGCCGCCTGTTCGAGCGCGACATCTACACCGAGAAATTCTTCACCGCCGCCGATGCGGCCTCTGCAGCACCGCGCAGCCCGCTGTTCAAGGCACTGTGACGTGGAGCCCGTCATGCGCTTTTCCGTCGCCATCGGCAACACCCACGAGCACTACGTGTGCCGCGCCGACCAGACCCTGCTCGGCGGCATGGAGCAGCTTGGCCGCAAGGGCATCCCGGTCGGCTGCCGCGGCGGCGGCTGCGGCGTGTGCAAGGTGCGCATCGAGTCGGGCGCCGTGCGCCGCGAGCGCATGAGCCGCTGCCACGTCAGCGCCGAAGAAGAAGCCCAGGGCTACGTGCTGGCGTGCCGCGCGTACCCGCAGAGCGACCTGGCCCTGCGCGCCGTCGAGAAGCTGGCGCGCTGCATCGAGCGGCGCCTGGCCGCGTCGCAGCCCGCCGTTCCCCGTTCCCCCACCTGAACCTTTCCCTCACCCACCAAAGGAGACTTCCATGGCACTCACTGGCGTCATTCGCCCCGGACACGTGCAACTGCGCGTGCTCGACCTCGGGGCCGCCCTCACGCACTACCGCGACGTGCTGGGCCTGATCGAAACCGGGCGCGATGCGCAGGGCCGCATCTACCTCAAGGCCTGGGACGAGCACGACCACCACAGCGTCGTGCTGCGCGAAGCCGACGAGGCCGGCATGGACTTCATGGGCTTTCGCGTCGATTCGCCCGCCACGCTCGACAAGCTCGCCGCCGACCTGAAGGCCAGCGGCCTGGCCACCGACATGCAGTGGATCGAAGCCGGCGAGCACCTGCGCACCGGCCAGCGCTTTCGCTTCACCGTGCCCACCGGCCATGCCATCGAGCTCTTCGCCGAGAAGGAGAAGGTCGGCAACGGCATGCCGTATGAAAACCCCGAGGTCTATCCCGATGACCTCAAGGGCATGGCGCCCTCGCGCTTCGACCACTGCCTGCTGTACGGCGACGACCTGGACGGCACCATGAAACTGTTCACCGAGGTGCTGGGCTTCCAGCTGGCCGAGAGCGTGGTGGCCGGCCCCGAGCGCATGTACATCGCGGCCTTTCTCACCTGCTCGACCAAGCCGCACGACATCGCCTTCATCCGCCACCCCGAGAAGAACAAGTTCCACCACGCGTCGTTCCTGCTCGACAACTGGGGCGAGGTGCTCAAGGCGGCCGACATCATCACCAAGAAGCGCGTGTCGCTGGACATCGGCCCCACGCGCCACGGCATCACGCGCGGCGAGACCATCTACTTCTTCGACCCGAGCGGCAATCGCAACGAGGTGTTCTCGGGCGGCTACATCTTCTACCCCGACAAGCCGCCGCTGGTGTGGACCGACGACGAACTCGGGCGCGCGATCTTCTATCACGACCGCAAGCTCAACGAGAACTTCCTGAGCGTGGTGACCTGAAGGAGACGGTGCGATGAAACAGTTCATGAACTTCATCGGCGGCGAGTTCGTCGCCACGACGAAGACCTTCGACAACCGCGCGCCGGTGGACAACCGCGTCATCGGCAAGGTGCACGAGGCCGGCCGCGGCGAGGTCGATGCGGCCGTGCGCGCCGCACGTGCGGCACTGAACGGCGAGTGGGGCCGCATGAGCGTCGCGCGCCGCGTCGAGCTGCTGCATGCCGTGGCCGACGAGATCAACCGGCGCTTCGACGACTTCCTGGCCGCCGAGATGGCCGACACCGGCAAGCCGCACGCGCTGGCCTCGCACGTCGACATCCCGCGCGGCGCCGCCAACTTCAAGGTGTTTGCTGACATCGTGAAGAACGTGCCCACCGAGAGCTTCGAGATGGCCACGCCCGACGGCGGGCAGGCGCTGAACTACGCCGTGCGCTCGCCGCTGGGCGTGATCGGCGTCGTGTGCCCGTGGAACCTGCCCCTGCTGCTCATGACCTGGAAGGTCGGGCCCGCGCTGGCCTGCGGCAACACGGTGGTGGTCAAGCCTTCGGAAGAAACGCCGGCCACCGCCACGCTGCTGGGCGAGGTGATGAACGCGGTCGGCATTCCGCCGGGCGTCTACAACGTGGTGCACGGCTTCGGGCCCGACTCGGCCGGCGAGTTCCTCACCACGCACCCGGGCGTGGACGGCATCACCTTCACCGGCGAGACGCGCACCGGCGAGGCCATCATGGGGGCGGCCGCCAAGGGCGTGCGGCCCGTGTCCTTCGAGCTGGGCGGCAAGAACGCCGGCATCGTGTTCGCCGACGCCGATTTCGACAAGGCCGTGGCCGGCATCACGCGCTCGGCCTTCGAGAACTGCGGCCAGGTGTGCCTGGGCACCGAGCGTGTCTATGTGCAGCGGCCGATCTTCGACAAGTTCGTCGCGGCGCTCAAGGTCAGGGCCGAGGCGCTGAAGCCGGGCCCGTCGGAAGAGGCCGGCGTGGGCATCGGCCCGCTGATCTCGCGCGAGCACCAGCAGAAGGTGCTGTCGTACTACGCGAAGGCCGTGAAGGAAGGCGCCACCGTCGTCACCGGCGGCGGCGTGCCGTCGATGCCCGGCGCGCTGGCCGAGGGCCACTGGGTGCAGCCCACCATCTGGACCGGCCTGCCCGAGACGGCCTCGGTGATCCGCGAGGAAATCTTCGGCCCCTGCTGCCACATCGCGCCCTTCGACACCGAGGAAGAAGCCATCGCGCTGGCCAACGCCACCGACTACGGCCTGGCGACCACCGTGTGGACCGAGAACCTGGGCCGCGCGCACCGCGTGGCCAAGCAGGTGCAGGTCGGCATCTGCTGGGTCAACAGCTGGTTCCTGCGCGATTTGCGCACGGCCTTCGGCGGTGCCAAGTCGTCGGGCATCGGCCGCGAAGGCGGCGTGCATTCGCTCGAGTTCTACACAGAACTTCGCAACGTCTGCATCAAGCTGTGAGGGCCCGGCGGTGAGCAACCCCGAAATCGCGAACAGCATCCGCACGGGCGCCTTCCATACCAACGTCCACGACCTGGGCGAGGGCGCGCCGGTGCTCTTCATCCACGGCTCGGGCCCGGGCGTGAGTGCGTGGGCCAACTGGCGGCTGGTGCTGCCGGTGCTCGCGCAGACGCGCCGCGTGATCGCGCCCGACATGGCCGGCTTCGGTTTCACCGAGCGCGTGCCCGGCGCGGGCTACACGATGGACGCCTGGGTGCAGCAGGCGCTCGACCTGCTCGACGCGCTCGACATCGAACGCGCCGACGTGGTGGGCAACTCCTTCGGCGGTGCGCTGGCGCTGGCACTCGCCATCCGCGCGCCGCACCGTGTGCGCCGGCTGGTGCTCATGGGCAGCGTGGGCGTGCCCTTCGCGATCACGCCGGGGCTCGATGCGGTGTGGGGCTACACGCCCTCGTTCGCGAACATGCGCCGGATCATGGACGTGTTCGCGTTCGACCGCACGCTCGTCACCGACGAGCTCGCGCAGCTGCGCTACGAGGCCAGCACGCGGCCCGGCTTCCAGGAGACCTTCGGCGCGATGTTCCCGGCGCCGCGCCAGCGCTGGGTCGATGCCATGGCGAGCCCGGAGGCCGCCATTCGTGCGCTGCCGCACGAGACGCTGCTGATCCACGGCCGCGAAGACCAGGTGATCCCGCTGGCCACCTCGCTCACGCTGAGCCAGTGGATTCCCCGCAGCCAGCTGCATGTGTTCGGCCGCTGCGGCCACTGGACGCAGATCGAGCACAGCGCGCGCTTCGCCCGCCTGGTCGGCGACTTCCTGAACGAAGCCGATCGACCGATTGATTGATTCACCCGAGACAGAGCAAAGGAAAGACCCCCCATGGACCCCACCCTCATCCAGCGGCTCGGCGACGAGCTCTACGACGCGCTGCGCGAGCGCAGCGTCGTGGAGCCGCTCACCAGCCGGCACGAAGGCATCACCATCGCCGACGCCTACGGCATCCAGCAGCGCATGATCGCGCGCCGCCTCGAAGCCGGCGAGCGCGTCGTCGGCAAGAAGATCGGCGTGACCTCGCGCGCCGTGATGAACATGCTGGGCGTGTTCCAGCCCGACTTCGGCTACCTGCTCGACGGCATGGTCGTCGGCGAGGGCGAGTCGATCGACAGCACCACGCTCATCCAGCCCAAGGCCGAGGGCGAGATCGCCTTCCTGCTCAAGCGCGACCTCATGGGTCCCGGCATCGGCAACGCCGACGTGCTGGCCGCCACCGAGTGCGTGATGCCCTGCTTCGAGATCGTCGATTCGCGCATCCGCGACTGGAAGATCCAGATCGCCGACACCGTGGCCGACAACGCCTCGTGCGGCGTGTTCGTGCTCGGCGACCACGCGGTCGATCCGCGCCGCATCGACCTGGCCACCTGCGGCATGGTGCTCGAGAAGAACGGCGAAATCATCGCCACCGGCGCGGGCGCCGCCGCGCTCGGCTCGCCGGTGAACGCGGTCGCCTGGCTGGCCAACACGCTCGGTGCGCTGGGCATCGGGCTCAAGGCGGGCGAGGTGATTTTGTCGGGCGCGCTCGCCGCGATGTTCCCCGCCAAGGCCGGCGACAACTTCCGCGTCTCGATCGGCGGCCTCGGCGGCTGCTCGGTGCGCTTCCATTGAAGGAGACAACCCCATGACGACCGCAACGAAGATCAAGTGCGCGCTGATCGGCCCCGGCAACATCGGCACCGACCTGCTCGCCAAGCTGCAGCGCAGCCCGGTGCTCGAACCCGTGTGGATGGTGGGCATCGACCCCGAGTCCGACGGCCTGAAGCGCGCCCGCGAGATGGGCCTGAAGACCACGGCCGAGGGCGTGGACGGTCTCTTGCCGCATGTGCAGGCCGACGGCGTGCAGATCGCGTTCGACGCCACCAGCGCCTACGTGCATGCCGAGAACAGCGCCAAGCTCAACGCGCTGGGCGTGCTGATGATCGACCTCACGCCGGCGGCCATCGGTCCGTTCTGCGTGCCGCCGGTCAACTTGAAGAGCCTGCTGATGGAAAGCGGTGCACGGCCGGCCAACGTCAACATGGTCACCTGCGGCGGGCAGGCCACCATCCCGATGGTGGCGGCGGTGTCGCGCGTGCAGCCCGTGGCCTACGGCGAGATCGTGGCCACCGTGTCGAGCCGTTCGGTCGGCCCGGGCACGCGCAAGAACATCGACGAGTTCACGCGCACCACGGCCGGTGCGGTTGAGCGCGTGGGCGGCGCTGCCAAGGGCAAGGCGATCATCATCGTCAACCCGGCCGAGCCGCCGCTGATCATGCGCGACACGGTGCACTGCCTCACCGAAGGCCCGCCCGACGAGGCGCGCATCACGGCCTCGGTGCACGAGATGATCGCCGAGGTGCGCAAGTACGTGCCGGGCTACAAGCTCGTAAACGGGCCGGTGTTCGACGGCAACCGCGTGTCGATCTACCTGGAGGTCGAAGGCTTGGGTGACTACCTGCCCAAGTACGCCGGCAACCTCGACATCATGACCGCCGCCGCGGCGCGCACGGCCGAAATGTTCGCCGAAGCGATGCTCGCCAGCCTCCCGCAACCCGAGCCCGCCGTGGCCTAGGAGCACACCCATGACCACCACGACGAACACGAATCTGAAGGGCCGCCGCGTCACCCTGCACGACATGACACTGCGCGACGGCATGCACCCCAAGCGCCACCTGATGACGCTCGAACAGATGACGCACATCGCCAGCGGGCTCGACGAAGCGGGCGTGCCGCTGATCGAAGTGACGCACGGCGACGGCCTGGGCGGCAGCTCGGTCAACTACGGCTTTCCCGCGCATTCCGACGAGGCGTACCTGGGCGCCGTGATTCCGCTGATGAAGCAGGCCAAGGTGTCGGCGCTCTTGATTCCCGGCATCGGCACCGTGGACCACCTGCGCATGGCGCACGGCCTGGGTGTGCACACCGTGCGCGTGGCCACGCACTGCACCGAGGCCGACGTGTCCGAGCAGCACATCACCATGGCGCGCCGGCTCGGCATGGACACGGTGGGCTTTCTCATGATGGCCCACATGGCCTCGCCCGAGACGCTGGTGCGCCAGGCATTGCTCATGGAAGGCTACGGCGCCAACTGCATCTACGTGACCGACTCGGCCGGCTACATGCTGCCTGACGATGTCACGGCGCGCATCGGCGCGGTGCGCGCGGCGCTCCATGCCGACACCGAGCTGGGCTTTCACGGCCACCACAACCTCGCGATGGGCGTGGCCAACTCGGTCGCGGCCGTCGCGGCCGGCGCCAACCGCATCGACGCCGCAGCAGCGGGCCTGGGCGCGGGCGCGGGCAACACGCCGATGGAGGTGTTCGTGGCGGTGTGCGACCGCATGGGCATCGAGACCGGTGTCGATGTGTTCCGCATCCAGGACGTGGCCGAGGACCGCGTCGTGCCGATCATGGACCACATGATCCGCGTCGACCGCGACTCGCTCACGCTGGGCTACGCGGGCGTGTACTCGAGCTTCCTGCTGTTCGCCAAGCGCGCCGAGAAGAAGTACGGCGTGCCCGCGCGCGAGATCCTGGTGGAGCTGGGGCGGCGCGGCATGGTCGGCGGGCAGGAAGACAGGATCGAAGACACGGCCATCACGCTGGCCCGCGCACGCCAGGCCGTGCAGCAGCAACAGGAAGGAGTGGCGGCATGAAGCTCAGCCAAGACACCATCGCCGCGCTCGCCGAGCACCTGGAGACCTGCGAGCTGGAAGCGCGCGACACGCCCAAGATCACCGACGAACATCCCGAGATGGACTGGGACGACGCCTACGCCATCCAGAACGAGATCCGCCGCCGCAAGCTCGCGCGCGGCCACCGCATCATCGGGCTGAAGGCCGGGCTCACCTCGCACGCCAAGATGAAGCAGATGGGCGTGACCACGCCGGTCTTCGGCTTCATGGCCGACAACTACGCGCTGCCCGAGGGCGGCGAGTGCAAGGTGAGCGAGCTCATCCACCCGAAGGTCGAGCCCGAGATCGCGTTCGTCACGAAGCGCGCGCTCAGCGGCCCGGGCTGCCACATCGGCGCCGTGCTCGCGGCCACCGACTTCGTGCTGCCGGGCATCGAGGTGATCGACAGCCGCTACCGCGACTTCAAGTTCGACCTGAAGAGCGTGGTGGCCGACAACACCTCGGCCTCGCGCTTCGTGGTGGGCGGTCGCGCCGTGCCCGCGAGCGAGGTCGACCTGCGCACCGTCGGCATCGTGCTCGAAAAGAACGGCCAGCCCGTGGCCTTCGGCGCGGGCGCCGCCGTGCTCGGCCACCCGGCCGCGGCGATCGCGATGCTGGCCAACCACCTGGGCGCGCGCGGCGAGGAGATTCCGGCGGGCACGCTGATTCTTTCGGGCGGCATCACCGAGGCCGTGGCCGTGCAGGCGGGCGATGCCGTCACGCTGAAGGTGCAGGGCATGGGCAGCGTGGGCCTGCGCTTCGTCTGATCTGCATCAAGCACTGAAGCACACAGCAGGAGTACACGAATGCCCTTTGCACAGATCTACCTCATCGAAGGCCGCACCGAAGAACAGAAGCGCGCGCTGATCGAGAAAGTGACCCGCGCCATCGTCGAGGCCGTCGACGCGCCGAAGGAGAACGTGCGCGTGTGGCTGCACGACATGCCCAAGGAAAACTGGGGCATCGGCGGCGTGTCCGCCAAAGACCTCGGACGCTGACCGCTTCGCGCTGCGGCGCTGTCTTCTTCAAGGCCCTTGCGAGTCGCTGACTCGCGAGGGCCTTGTGCTTTGTACGAACTCCTGGGGGCTTTGTTCACAGTTTCGCCCTGTGCCTATGTTTGCCGCACCCGCTTTCGGACTCGTCCGATGGATGGAACGGGACCGTCTTCCTAAAGTCATCGGTCAACAAACCGTATGAGTTGGCGCCGCGCGTGCGCGTGCCACTGCGGTCCCGTTTTTCATTCAGCAAGCACTAGGAATCACATGGCAACGAAGAAGACGAAGGTCGTCGTCAACAGCAACGGCAGGAACATCGATCACACGGTGGAAGCGACAACGAACGGCAAGGCGCCGGTCCGCATCAAGGTCCAGAAGGGCGCGAAGTACCTGCTCAAGGGCGACGACGGTTTTGCGCCCGAGAACGTGACGCTCACGCGCGTGGGCAACGACCTGCAGATCACGCTCGAAGGCGAGACGAGCCCGGGCCTGGTGCTCGAGGGCTACTACGCGCAATCGGAACCCGTGGGCCTGTATGGCGTGGCCGAGGACGGCCAGCTGTATGCGTATGCGCGCACCGATGGCGCGGGCGACATCTACGCGCTGGCCGAAGGCCAGTCGGCGCCCGTGGCGCTGGGTGGCGATTCGTACGGCCCGGGTGCGCCGTACCTGGCCGGCACCGAAGCGGCCGGTGGCAACGATTTCTTCGGCGGCATGCTGCCCCTGCTGATGACCGGCGGCCTGGCCGCGCTCGGTCTCGGCGCCATTGCCGCGGCCAGCGGCAGCGACGGTGATACCGCGCCCAGCCTTCCGCCCGTGATGCCCCCGCCCGACGTGCGTCCTCCCGGCAAGCCCGGCTTCGACGGCATTGGCGGTGCCTACGACGACGTCGGTCCCATCAAGGGCCAGATCCAACCCGGCGGCCAGACCGACGACACGCGACCTGATTTTTTCGGAACCGGCACCCCCGGCAATACCATCACCATGTACGACAACGGCAAAGAAATCGGCAAGACCCTCGTGGACGGCAACGGCGCGTGGCACTTCACGCCACCGAAGGACCTGAGCGAGGGCAACCATTCCATCACCATCACCGAGAGCGATCCGGCCGGCCGTGAAGGCGAGCCTTCGGACCCGTTCGAGTTCGCCGTCGACACCACCCCGCAGCCCAAGCCCGAGTGGGACGGCGGCAGCAGCGAAGGCCCCGGCGCCGTCATCGACGACGTGGGCCCCATCAAGGGCCGCGTGCCCCCGGGCGGCGCGACGGACGACCAGCGTCCCGAGTTCAACGGCCAGGGCACCCCGGGCGACACCATCATCGTGCAGGACCACGGCAAGGAAATCGGCCGCGTCGAAGTGAACGGGGACGGCGTGTGGACCTTCACGCCGCCGACCGACCTGAGCGAGGGCGAGCACTCCATCACCATCGTCGAGCGCGACCCCGCGGGCAACGAGAGCGAGCCCTCCGACCCGTTCGATTTCGTCGTCGACATCACCCCGCCCGCGCAGCCCCAGGTGGGCGGCGCCAACGACAACATGGGCGAGTACCAGGGCCCCATCACCCCGGGTGGCGTCACCGACGACCGCCAGCCCGAGTTCCATGGCGAAGGCACGCCGGGTGACACCATCGTCATCAAGGACGGTGACACCGTGATCGGCACCACCGAAGTGGACGAGAACGGCGCCTGGACCTTCACGCCGTCGACCGACCTGAAGGAGGGCGACCATTCCATCACCGTCATCGCGCGCGACCCGGCCGGCAACGAGAGCAAGCCCTCCGACCCCTTCGATTTCGAGATCGACGTGACCCCGCCCGATGCCAGCAAGCTGGCCATCACGGGCGTGGCCGACGACGTGGGCGAAGTCACGGGCAACGTGGCCTCGGGCGGCAAGACCGACGACAGCCGTCCGCTGCTCAGCGGCACCGGCACGACCGGCGACACCATCATCGTGATGGTCAAGGACAGCACGGGCAGCCGCGAGCTCGGCCGCGCCATCGTGGACGCCGACGGCAAGTGGACGCTGCAGGTGAGCACGCCGCTCCTGCAAGGCAAGAACGAGTTCACCGCCATCGAGATGGACCCCACGGGCAACCACACCGCGCCCACCGCGCCCTACACCGTGATCCTGGACAGCGTGCCGCCGAGCGTGCCCGTGATCCAGAACGTGCAGGACGACGTGGGCCCGCACCAGGGCATGCTGCAGAAGGGCGACGTGACCGACGACGCCAAACCGACCATCATCGGCACCGCGCAGGCCGGCAACACCATCAAGGTCTACGACGGCACGAAGCTGCTGGGCCAGACCGTGGCCGACGCCAATGGCAAGTGGAGCTTCACGCCTGAAGCCAACCTGGCCGACGGCACGCACAACATCACCGCCACGGCCACCAACCCCGTGGGCCAGACCAGCGACGCCACCGGCGTCTGGAACTTCGTGGTCGACGCCACGCCGCCGGGGCAGGTCACCGACCTCGTCGTGACCGACGACGTGGGTGGCAAGGTGGGCGCGCTGAAGGACGGCGAAACCACCGACGACGACCTCCCGACCTTCAGCGGCAAGGCCGAGCCGGGCGCCACCGTGAACGTGTACGACAACGGCAACAAGATCGGCGAAGCGCTGGTGGACGAGAACGGCGACTGGAGCTTCACGCCCACCACGCCGCTGACCAGCGGCGACCACGCCTTCACCACCGAGGTGGTCGACCAGGCCGGCAACAGCAGCGGCCAGGGCGATGCGCTGAATGTGGTGGTGGACGCCATTCCCGCCACGGTGGCCATCGGCAAGGTGATGGACGACCAGGGCACGATCCAGGGCGCCATCGCCCCCAACGGCAACACCGACGACGCGCGCCCCGAAATCCAGGGCACGGGCAAGGCCGGCAGCACCATCAAGGTGTACGACGGCGCGACCCTGCTGGGCGAGACGACGGTCAAGCCCGACGGCTCGTGGAGCTTCACGCCCGGCACGGCCCTGTCCGACGGCGCACACGGCATCACCGTGACCGCGACCGACAAGGCCGGCAACACGAGCGAGCCGACCAAGCCGTTCAACTTCACCGTGGACACCGTGCCGCCGGCCGCGCCGAGCATCGAATCGGCGCTGGACGACGTGGGCGCCAAGCAGGGTGCATTGGTCAACGGCGGCGTGACGGACGACCCGTCGCCCACGCTCTCGGGCAAGGCCGAAGCGGGCAGCACCGTGACCATCAACGACAACGGCGCCTTCCTGGGCAAGGTCGTGGCCGACGCCGAAGGCAACTGGAGCTACACGCCCACCACGCCGCTCAATGAAGGCGAGCACAAATTCACCGTCAGCGCCACCGACAAGGCGGGCAACACGAGCGCGCCTTCGGCCGAGTTCGTGTTGACCACCGACTACACGCCGCCGGACCCCAGCAAGCTGGCGATCACCGGCGTGGCCGACGACGTGGGCCTGGTGCAAGGCAACGTGGCCCCGGGCGAGAAGACCGACGACAGCCGTCCGGTCATCAGCGGCACCGGCACGGCCGGCGACACCATCATCGTGATGGTCAAGGACAGCACGGGCAGCCGTGAGCTGGGCCGCGCGACCGTGGGCGCCGACGGCAAGTGGACGCTGCAGGCCAGCACGCCGCTGCTGCAGGGCAACAACGAATTCACCGCGATCGAAGTGGACCCGGCGGGCAATGCGACCGCGCCGAGCGCACCGTACACCGTGATCCTGGACAGCGTGCCGCCGAGCGTGCCGGTGATCCAGAACGTGCAGGACGACGTGGGCGTGCTCCAAGGCATGCTGCAGAAGGGCCAGGTCACCGACGACGCCCGACCGACCATCATCGGCACGGCGCAAGCGGGCAACACCATCAAGGTCTACGACGGCACGAAGCTGCTGGGCGAAACCGTGGCCGACGCTTCGGGCCAGTGGAGCTTCACGCCGACGGCCAACCTGGCTGACGGTACGCACAACATCACCGCGACGGCCACCAACCCGGTGGGCCAGACCAGCGATGCGACGGGCATCTGGAACTTCGTGATCGACACCAAGGCCCCGGGCCAGGTGACGGGCCTGGAAGTGATCGACGACGTGGGCGCCAAGCAAGGCACCCTGACCAGCGGCGACACGACCGACGACAACAAGCCCGAATTCAAGGGCAAGGCCGAGCCGGGTGCGACCGTGAACCTGTACGACGGCGACACCAAGATCGGCGAAGCCGTGGCCGACGAGAACGGCAACTGGAGCATCACGCCCACGACACCGCTGGGCGACGGTGCGCACTCGCTGAGCACGGAAGTGATTGACCCCGCTGGCAACAGCAGCGGCAAGGGCCCGGCGCTGGACATCACCGTGGACACCTCGAAGGTGGAAGTCTCGATCAGCAAGCTGGTGGACGATCAGGGCACCGTGAAGGGCCCGATCGCCGCCAACGGCAGCACCGACGACACGAAGCCCGAGATCCAGGGCACGGGCAAGGCCGGAAGCACCATCAAGGTGTACGACGGCGCCACGCTGCTGGGCGAGACCGTGGTCAAGGCCGACGGTTCGTGGAGCTTCACGCCTGCGGCCGACCTGGGCCAGGGCGCGCACGCCATCACCGCCACCGCCACCGACAAGGCTGGCAACGTGAGCGAGCCGACCAAGGCCTTCAACTTCACTGTGGACACCGTGGCACCCACCGCGCCGAGCATCGATTCGGCCATGGACGACGTGGGTGCCAAGCAAGGCGCATTGGTCAACGGCGGCGTGACGGACGACCCGTCGCCCACGCTGTCGGGCAAGGCCGAAGCCGGCAGCACCGTGACGATCAAGGACAACGGCGCCGTGCTGGGCACGGTCGTGGCCGACGCGAGCGGCAACTGGGTCTACACGCCCACCACGCCGCTGGCAGAAGGCGAACACAAGTTCACCGTGACGGCGACCGACAAGGCCGGCAACACGAGCGCGCCTTCGGCCGAGTTCGTGGTGACGACCGACTACACGCCGCCGGACGCCAGCAAGCTGGCCATCACCGGCGTGGCCGACGACGTGGGCCTGGTGCAAGGCAACGTGGCCTCGGGCTCGACGACCGACGACAGCCGTCCCGCGATCAGCGGCACGGGCACGGCCGGCGACACCATCATCGTGATGGTCAAGGACAGCACGGGCAACCACAAGCTGGGCGAGGCGACCGTGGGCGCCGACGGCAAGTGGACGCTGCAAGTGACGACGCCGCTGCTGGAAGGCCGCAACGAGTTCACCGCGATCGAAGTGGACCCCGCAGGCAATGCGACCGCACCGAGCGCGTCGTACACCGTGATCCTGGACAGCGTGCCGCCGAGCGCGCCGGTGATCCAGAACGTGCAGGACGACGTGGGCATCCACACGGGCATGCTGCAAAAGGGCGATGTGACCGACGACGCCAAGCCGACCATCATCGGCACGGCGCAAGCGGGCACCACCGTCAAGATCTACGACAACGGCACCAAGATCGGTGAAGTCGTGGCCGACGCCTCGGGCAAGTGGAGCTTCACGCCCGAAGCCAACCTGGCCGATGGCACGCACAACATCACCGCCACCGCCACCAACCCCGTGGGCCAGACCAGCCAACCCACCGGCATCTGGAACTTCGTGGTCGACACCGTGCCTGCGGGCCCGGTGACGGGCACTGGAAGTGCTGGACGACGAGGGCGCCGTGCAGGGGCCGCTGAAGAACGGCGACACCACCGACGACAACAAGCCCGAGTTCAAGGGCAAGGCCGAGCCGGGCGCGACCGTGAACGTGTACGACAACGGCACGCTGCTGGGCAGCGCGCTGGTCGACGGCAATGGCGACTGGAGCTTCACGCCCCCCACGCCGCTGGCGAACGGTTCGCACGCGCTCACCACCGAGGTGGTGGACCCGGCGGGCAACTCGAGTGGCCACAGCGATCCGCTGAACCTGATCGTGGACACCATCCCTGGTGAGCTGCGGATCAGCACGCTGGTGGACGACCAGGGCACCGTGAAGGGTCCCATCGCAACCAATGGCATCACCGACGATGCACGCCCCGAGATCCAGGGCACGGGCAAGGCCGGCAGCACCGTGAAGGTGTACGACGGCGCGACCCTGCTGGGCGAAACCGTGGTCAAGGCCGACGGTTCGTGGACCTTCACGCCCACGGCCGATCTGGGCCAGGGCGCGCACGCCATCACGGCCACGGCCACCGACAAGGCCGGCAACCCGAGCGGGCCGACCCAGGCGTTCAACTTCACGGTGGACACCGTGCCACCGGCCGCGCCGAGCATCGACGCCGCGGCAGACGACGTGGGCGCCAAGCAAGGTGCATTGGTCAACGGCGGCGTGACGGACGACCCGTCCCCGACGCTGTCGGGCAAGGCCGAAGCGGGCAGCACCGTGACCGTGTACGACAACAACGCCAAGCTGGGCACGGCCGTGGCCGATGCCAACGGCAACTGGGTGTACACGCCCACCACGCCACTGGCAGAGGGCGAACACAAGTTCACCGTCACCGCCACCGACAAGGCCGGCAACACGAGCGTGCCTTCGGCCGAGTTCGTGGTGACCACCGACTACACGCCACCTGACGCCAGCAAGCTGGCCATCACCGGCGTGGCCGATGACGTGGGCGGCGTGCAGGGCAACGTCGCTTCGGGTTCGACGACGGACGACAGCCGCCCGGTCATCAGCGGCACCGGCACGGCCGGCGACACCATCGTCGTGATGGTCAAGGACAGCACGGGCACCCACAAGCTGGGCGAAGCGACCGTGGGCGCCGACGGCAAGTGGGCGCTGCAGCTGACCACGCCGCTGCTGGAAGGCAGCAACGAGTTCACCGCGATCGAGGTCGATCCGGCGGGCAATGCGACCGTGCCGAGCGCGCCCTACACCGTGATCCTGGACAGCGTGCCGCCGAGCGAGCCGGTGATCCAGAACGTGCAGGACGATGCAGGCCCGAAGACGGGCATGCTGCAAAAGGGCGACGTCACCGACGACGCCAAGCCAACCATCATCGGCACGGCGCAAGCCGGCACCACCGTCAAGATCTACGACAACGGCACCCAGATCGGCGAGGTCGTGGCCGACGCTGGCGGCAAGTGGAGCTTCACGCCAGGCACGAACCTGGCCGACGGCGCGCACAACATCACCGCGACGGCCACCAACCCCGTGGGCCAGACCAGCAAGCCCACCGGCATCTGGAACTTCGTGGTCGACACCGTGCCTCCGGTCCCGGTCACGGGCCAGGAAGCACTGGACGACGTGGGTGCGGTGCAAGGTCCGCTCAAGAGCGGTGACACCACCGATGACAACAAACCCGAGTTCAAGGGCAAGGCCGAACCGGGCGCGACCGTGAACCTGTACGACGGCGACAAGAAAATCGGTGAAGCCGTGGCTGACGAAAACGGCAACTGGAGCATCACGCCCACCGAACCGCTGGGCGACGGTGCGCACTCGCTGAGCACCGAGGTCGTCGACCCCGCTGGCAACTCCAGCGGCAAGGGTCCGGCGCTGGACATCAACGTGGACACCAAGAAGGTGGAAGTCTCGATCAGCAAGCTGGTGGACGATCAGGGCACCGTGACGGGCGCCATTGCCGCCAACGGCACGACCGACGACAAGCGTCCCGAGATCCAGGGCACGGGCAAGGCCGGCAGCACCATCAAGGTGTACGACGGCGCCACGCTGCTGGGCGAGACCGTGGTCAAGGCCGACAACTCGTGGAGCTTCACGCCCACGGTCGACCTGGGTGAAGGCGCGCATGCCATCACCGCCACGGCCACCGACAAGGCGGGCAACACGAGCCAGCCGACCCAGGCGTTCAACTTCACGGTGGACTCCGTCGCACCGACCGCACCGACCATCGAATCGGTCACGGACGACGTGGGCGCCAAGCAGGAGCCGCTGGTCAGCGGCGGCGTGACGGACGACCCGTCCCCGACACTGACCGGCAAGGCCGAAGCGGGCAGCACCGTGGTCATCAAGGACAACGGCGCCGTGCTCGGCCAGGTCACGGCCGATGCCGAAGGTAAGTGGAGCTTCACGCCCACCACGCCGCTGCCGGAAGGCGAACACAAGTTCACCGTCACCGCCACCGACAAGGCGGGCAACACGAGCGCGCCTTCGGCCGAGTTCGTGGTGACCACCGACTACACGCCGCCGGACGCCAGCAAGCTGGCCATCACGGGCGTGGAAGACGACGTGGGCGGCATCACGGGCAACGTGGCCTCGGGCGCGACGACCGACGACAGCCGTCCGGTCATCAGCGGCACCGGCACGGCCGGCGACACCATCATCGTGACGGTCAAGGACAGCACGGGCAGCCGTGAGCTGGGCCGCGCGACCGTGGGCGCCGACGGCAAGTGGACGCTGCAAGTGAGCACGCCGCTGCTGGAAGGCAGCAACGAGTTCACCGCGATCGAAATGGACCCGGCGGGCAACCAGACCGCGCCGAGCGCTTCGTACACCGTGATCCTGGACAGCGTGCCGCCGAGCGTGCCCGTGATCCAGAACGTGCAGGACGACGTGGGCGTGGTGCACATGCTGCAAAAGGGCGAAGTCACCGACGACGCCAAGCCGACCATCATCGGCACGGCGCAGGCCGGCAACACCATCAAGGTCTACGACGGCGCCACGCTGCTGGGCCAGGTCGTGGCCGATGCGTCGGGCAAGTGGAGCTTCACGCCCGAGACCGCGCTGGCCGACGGCCCGCACGATATCACCGCGACGGCCACGAACTCCGTGGGCCAGACCAGCGACGCCACCGGCATCTGGAACTTCGTGGTCGACACCGCGCCTCCGGGCCCGGTGACGGGTCTCGAGGTGCTGGACGACGTGGGTGCCAAGACGGGGCCGCTCGCCAATGGCGACACCACCGACGACACCAAGCCCACCTTCAACGGCAAGGCCGAGCCGGGCGCGACCGTGAAGGTCTACGACAACGGCACGCTGCTGGGCAGCGCGCTGGTCGACGCCAACGGCGACTGGACGTTCACGCCGACCACGCCGCTGGCGAACGGTTCGCATGCGCTCACCACCGAGGTGGTGGACCCCGCGGGCAACTCGAGCGGTCAAAGCGCTCCGTTGAACCTGATCGTGGACATCATCCCTGGCACGTTGGAGATCAGCGCGCTGGTGGACGACCAGGGTGCCATCAAGGGCGGCATCGTGCTCAACGGCACGACCGACGACACGCGCCCTGAAATCCAGGGCACGGGCAAGGCCGGCAGCACCGTGAAGGTGTACGACGGTTCGACCCTGCTGGGCCAGACCGTGGTCAAGGCCGACGGTTCGTGGACCTTCACGCCCACGGTCGACCTGGGCCAGGGCGCGCACGCCATCACCGCCACCGCCACCGACCTGGCGGGCAACACGGGCACGCCGACCTCGGTCTTCGGCTTCACCGTGGACACCGTGCCCCCGATGGCGCCGAGCATCGATGCGGCGGCAGACGACGTGGGCGCCAAGCAGGGTGCATTGGTCAACGGCGGCGTGACGGACGACCCGTCGCCCACGCTCTCGGGCAAGGCCGAAGCCGGCAGCACCGTGACCATCAACGACAACGGCGCCAAGCTGGGCACGGTCGTGGCCGACGCCAACGGCAACTGGGTGTACACGCCCACCACGCCGCTGGCAGAGGGCGAACACAAGTTCACCGTCAGCGCCACCGACAAGGCCGGCAACACGAGCACGCCTTCGGCCGAGTTCGTGCTGACCACCGACTACACGCCGCCCGCGGCTTCGGTCGCGACGCTGAGCGACGACGCCGGCGAGATCAAGGGGCCGATCACCAGCGGCACCGTGACCGACGACGACACCCCGACCTATGCGGGCAAGACCGAGCCGAACGCCACCGTCACCATCTATGACGACGGCAAGGAAATCGGCAAGGTGCAGGCCAACGCCACGGGCGACTGGAGCTTCACGCCCGAAACGCCGCTGGCGCCGGGCGCGCACAGCTTCAGCAACGCCGTGACCGACGTGGCCGGCAACGTGGGCCAGCCGGGCGCGGCCATCGACTTCACCGTCGATGTGCAACCCGCGACCGTCAGCATCGCCGGCGCGACCGACAACGCCGGTGACATCCTCGGCGAGATCGCCAAGGGCGGCGTCACCGACGACGCCACCCCGACCCTGCACGGCAAGGCCACCCCGGGCGGCACCGTGAAGGTGTACGACGGCACCACCGTGCTGGGCTCGGTCGTGGCCGACGCCAACGGCGACTGGAGTTTCACACCATCCACCGCGCTGCGCGAAGGCGCGTACGAACTGAGCGCCACCGTGACCACGGCGGCGCACGGCGAGAGCGCGAAGACGGCGGTGTTCGACTTCACCGTCGACTTCACCGCGCCGGGCGCGCCGACCATCGTGGCGGTGCTCGACGACGTGGGCAGCCTTACCACCAACGTGGTGCAGGGCGGCGTCACCGACGACACCCGGCCGCAGTTCAAGGGCAAGGCCGAAGCCAACGCGACCGTGAAGGTCTACGACGGCGCCACCCTGCTGGGCGAGACCACGGCCAACGCCGCGGGCGACTGGAGCTTCACGCCGGCCACGGCGCTGGGCCACGGCGCGCACAACGTGACCGTGACCGCTACGGACGCCGCAGGCAACGTGAGCGTGCCCTCGGCCGCGTTCGACTTCACCGTCGACGCGACGCCGCCGGCCAAGCCGACCATCGTGTCGGTGGTCGACGACGTGGGCAGCATCCAGGGCGAGGTGACGCTGAACGGCGTCATCGACGACCCGCGCCCCGACTTCGCGGGCAAGGCCGAGCCCAACAGCACTGTGGTCATCTATGACAAGGGTGTGGAGGTCAAGCGCGTGCCTGTCGATGCGTCGGGCAACTGGACCTGGACGCCGACGACGGCGCTGAACAACGGCGTGCACACCATCACCGTGAAGGCCGTCGACCAGGCGGGCAACGCGAGCGCGCCGTCGGATGCCTTCGGCTTCACGGTGTCCACCACGCCGCCGCCCAAGCCGACCATCGTGTCGGTGTACGACAACGTGGGCGGCGAGCAGGGCGACCTGTACAGCGGCGACTTCACCGACGATTCCCTGCCCCTGGTCACGGGCAAGGCCGAGGCCAACAGCACCGTCATCGTCTTCAACAACGGCGTGGAGGTGACGCGCTTGCAGTCTGATGCGTCGGGCAACTGGACGTACACGCCGGCCACCCCGCTGGCCGACGGCGGCCACAGCATCAGCGCGATCGTGATCAACAAGGCGGGTGTTTCCAGCGTGCCTTCGGCGGCGTTCGGGTTCACGGTGGACACGACGCCACCGACAGCGCCAACCATCGTGTCGGTGATCGACGACGTGGAGGCCATGACGGGCGCTATCACCAGTGGCGCCGCCACCAACGACGCCACGCCGACCTTCAGTGGCAAGGCTGAAGCGAACAGCACCGTGGCCATCTACGACAAGACCGTGGAGATCGACCGTGTGCAGGCCAATGCATCGGGCGACTGGACGTACACGCCGGCCACGGCGTTGGCTGAAGGGGCGCACAGCATCACGGTGGCAGGGATGGACAAGGCGGGCAACGCAAGCGCGCAGTCTGGTTCGTTCGACCTCACGGTGGACACGCTGTCACCGTCGCTTGGATCGCCAAGTGGCGTTTATGCGTTTTATGGCGTGGATGGTATGGGAGGCGGAATGCAGTTCTACACCTATTTCCGCCCGGAAAATAATCTTGCCGTAGGAGACTTCGCCGTAGTCAAGTTCAGGGGAAAAATTCATTACTTTGAACTGACGTCGGAAGATATCGACAGCCTTAGCTTCCTGGATAACTCCCAGGAGTTGCGTTGGCTACTCGATGGGACCCCTGTCGAGTTTGCTTATGCCGATGCGCAGGGCAACATGACGAAATTCGTCACCATCTCTTACACGCAGGGGGATACTTTCTACCCCGCTTCCACCTTTGATCTTTCCCTGGAAGAGGCGGCAGCAGACGACAACGGTGTTGGCAGCCCAGCCCAAGCCTATACCGAGAGCGACGACGCGCTCATCGCCAGGCTCGGCTTCGCCGACCGCCTCGAAGGCGGCACCGGCAACGACACCTTCACGAAGGTGGGCACGGGCGACACGGTGCATGGCGGTGCGGGCGACGACGTCATCCGCGTCAACAGCGGCGACTTCGAACGCATCGACGGCGGCCTGGGTGTCGACACCCTGGTGATGGACGGCAAGGCGATGCACATCGACCTGTCGGCCCTCGGCCTGAAGGTGCAGGGCGTGGAGAAGTTCGACCTGGGCGCGGGCGGCAACACGCTGGCGCTGAGCACGCACGACGTGCTGGCCGGCGGTGCGCGCGACATGGTTGTGGCCGACGGCAAGGTGCAGATGCTGGTCAACGGCGCCAACGGCGACGTGAACCTGCTCGGCGGCGACGACGGCTGGACGCAGGGCGGCAACGCCACGGTGGGCGGTGTGACGTACAGCGTCTACACCAACCTGGCCGGCACCGCCGAGCTGCTGGTCGAGGACAAGGTCCACGTGACCATCCTGTAAGGCCGCTGGTCGGTCACGCGGCGCAACCACAGCGCCGCGCATGACGCGGCAGCTGCCGGTGCGGCTGCCGCGTTTTTCTTTTTTACCTGTGCCGTTGTCGACGACTTTGTGCGCGATTTCGGCACCGACCTACGCCTTCGTACCCGGCTTTCAGATTCGTCCGATGGCCCGGCCCGACGGCGATTTCTAGAGTAGGTCACCCCTCAAAACGCTGGATCGCGCTGCGCTTATTTCGCGTGCCGATCCGGTCTTCCTTTCCCATTTCAGAGCATAGGAATCCCATGACATTCGAACAGACGAACGTCACCCCCCACGCGAACATCGCCTCCGCCCTGAGCGCAGGCGCATCGACCTTCGCGCCCCTTCCTCCTTCGGTGGGCGGCGCCGCCGACGACGCCGGCGACATCCTGGGCAGCATCGCCCCCGGCGGCGTCACCGACGACCGCCAACCCGAATTCCGCGGCCAGGGCACGCCCGGTGACACCATCGTCATCCGTGACAACGGCACCGAGATCGGCACCACCGAAGTCGCCGAAGACGGCACCTGGACCTTCACCCCATCGACCGACCTGCTCGAAGGCCTGCACGCCATCACCATCGTCGCGCGCGACAGCACCGGCAACGAGAGCGCGCCTTCGCCCGCGTTCAATTTCGAGATCGACGTGACCCCGCCCGACGCCAGCCGACTGGCCATCACGGGCGTCGCCGACAACGTGGGCGGCGTCACCGGCAACGTGGCCTCCGGTGCCACCACCGACGACACGCATCCGCTGCTCAGCGGCTACAGCACCGGCGTGCCCGGCCACACGGTCACCGTGATGGTCAGGGATGCCGCCGGCACCCGCGAACTGGGCCAGGCCACCATCGGCGAAAACGGCCAATGGACTTTCCAGGTAGACACCCCGCTGGCAGCCGGCCCGAACACCTTCACGCTCGTGGAGCGCGATGCTGCCGGCAACGAGACCATGCCGACCGGGCGCTACACCGTCAACGTCGTCACCGACAAGCCGAGCGCACCCGTGATCGAGAGCGTGTTCGACGATGTGGGCACGCCGCACATGCTGCAACCCGGCGAAGCCACCGACGACGCGAGGCCGACCCTGGCGGGCACGGCGCAGGCGAACCACACGGTCAAGTTCTATGACGGCAGCACCTTGCTGGGCCAGGTCGTGGCCGACGCCTCGGGCAAGTGGAGCTTCACGCCCCCGACCAGCCTGACCGATGGCGCGCACGGCATCACCGCCACCTCCACCAGCCCGCTGGGCCAGACCAGCGAGGCCAGCGGCAGCTGGAACTTCGTGGTGGACACGACGCCGCCGGCCAAGCCGACGATCGTGTCGGTGGTCGATGACGTGGGCCCGGTGACCGGAAACGTGAGCAAGGACGGGTTCACCAACGACACCAAGCCGGCGCTTTCGGGCAAGGCCGAGGCCAACAGCACCGTGGTCATCTACGACAACGGCGTCGAGCTCGCCAAGGTGACGGCCAATGCCTCGGGCGACTGGACCTTTACGCCGGCCACGGCACTGAGCCAGGGCGCGCACAACATCACCGTGGTGGCTGTGGACAAGGCGGGCAACACCAGCGTGGCGTCGGACGCGTTCGGCTTCACGGTGGACACGCTGGCACCGGTCAAGCCGACCATCGTGTCGGTGGTCGACGACGTGGCCCCGGTGACCGGCAACGTGAGCAAGGACGGGTTCACCAACGACACTCGGCCGGCGCTCTCGGGCAAGGCCGAGGCCAACAGCACCGTGGTCATCTACGACAAGGGCGTCGAACTCACCAAGGTGACGGCCAATGCCTCGGGCGACTGGACCTGGACGCCGGCCACGGCACTGAGCCAGGGCGCGCACAGCATCACCGTGACGGCCGTGGACAAGGCGGGCAACACCAGCGCGACGTCGGATGCGTTCGGCTTCACCGTGGACACGGTGGCGCCGACGCAGACGGCCACGGTCTCGGTCATTGGCAAGGACAGCGGCTTCAGCGAAGCCGACTACCTGACCAATGACGGCAGCGCCGGGCGCCTGCTGCAGGGCAAGCTGTCCGCTGCGCTCGGTGCGGGCGAGACCCTGCAGGTCTCCACCGATGGCGGCGTGACCTGGAAGGCGGCCTTCGTTTCGGGCATCGCCTGGAGTGCGCAGGACGACAGCAGCCACGCAGGCAACTGGACGGTGCAGACGCAGGTGGTGGACGCCGCCGGCAACGTGGGCGCGGTGCAATCGCAGGCGATGGCGCTGGACGCTGCGGCGCCTGTGGCGCCGACCAAGGTGGTCCAGGTCGGCACCGACCTGGAGGTGCAGTTCAACGCCGCCAACGTGGCCGCGGGCCACAAGATCAGCCTGAAACTGGGCGGCGACTATTACGAGTACACGCTGACCGCGGCCGACATTGCGGCAGGAAAGGCGTTGATCACCAATCCCGCGATGATCAAGTTCAATGATCTTCCCTCGGGAGCGGTGGGGCTGTCGTTGACGACTGGCGATGTGACCATCACCTCCTCTTCCGAGATGAAGATCACTGGCGGCACTCTGGACGGCCGCGTTCTCATGCCTGGTGGGAGCAATGCCAACTTCACGACAAGCTATCAGTTCTCGAGTGGAAAGAGCGCGGTCTCCTTCTTCATGTACGGCCACAACGGCACGGGCGACATCAAGTTCTATGACGTGTCGGGCAATCTTCTGGGATCTCTCCCGGCGGCAGCTGGCAACTGGCAGAAGTTTTCCTTTGAAGCGCCAGCCGGAAAAACGATCGGCCATTTCGTCGTGACGGCGATCGGCGATCTGGAGGGGCATTGGATCGACAACTTGAGCGCCCTCCCGCCTCTGCCCGACATCTCCGCGGCCATGGTCGACCCGGCCGGCAATGCATCGCAGTACTGGACCAGCGCAGGACTGAAGGACCCCGCGGCATCACAAACCCTCACCGCTGCATCGGTGGGCACCGTGCATGGCGGCTCGGGCAACAACGAGTTCGTCGTGTCCGACGTCAAGCACCTGGCCGACTCGGCGATCTCCGGCAACGGCGGTACCGACACGCTCAAGCTGACCGGCGCCAACCAGCTGCTGGACCTGATTGCGCTCGGCCACAAGGTCAGCTCGGTGGAAATCATCGACATCACCGGCACGGGCAACAACACGCTCGCCCTGTCGCTGGCCGACGTGATGGAAAACGGCGCCATGAACCAGTTCGTGACCAACGGCCGCGTGCAGATGATGGTCAAGGGCAATGCCGGCGACAAGGTCTCGCTGATGGACGTGCTGCCCAACGGCACCGACCCGGGCGATTGGGTCAAGGGCGCCAACGTCACCGTCGGCGGCGTGGTCTACGAGGTGTACCAGCACTCCGGCTTCAAGGCCGACCTGCTGGTGCAGCAAGGCGTGGCGGTCACGCTGCAGATCAGCATCGACCAGGTGATGGACGATGCGGGTGCGATCACCGGCCCCATTGCAAACGGCGGCTTCACCGACGACACCACCCCGACGCTGACGGGCAAGGCCATCGCGGGCGGCACCGTGAAGATCTATGACGGCAACACCTTGCTGGGCCAGGCCGTGGTCAACGCGAGTGGCAACTGGAGCTACACGCCGGACACGCCGCTGGGCGAAGGCCTGCACAGCCTGCGTGCCAGCGTGACGCCGGCGGGCGGCAGCGAAAGCGCCAGGACCGCTGCGTTCGATCTGACGGTCGACCGTACCGCACCGACCAAGCCGACCATCGTGTCGGTGATGGACGACGTGGGCAGCGTGGTGGGCAAGGTGGCGCTCAACGGCACCACCGACGACGCGCGCCCCGACTTCACGGGCAAGGCCGAGGCCAACAGCACCGTGGTCATCTACGACAAGGGCGTGAAGCTCATGCAGGTGCAGGCCGATGCGTCGGGCAACTGGAGCTGGACACCGGCAACGGCCTTGGGCAATGGCGTGCACACCATCACGGTGACGGCGGTGGACAAGGCGGGCAACGCCAGCGTGGCGTCGGATGCCTTCGGCTTCACGGTGGCCACCACGCCGCCGGGCAAGCCGACCATCGTGTCGGTGATCGACGACGTGGAGGCCATCACAGGCGCCATTGCCAGCGGCACCACCACCAACGACGCCAAGCCGACCTTCAGCGGCAAGGCCGATGCGAACGGCACCGTGATCATCTACGACAACGGCGTGGAGATCGACCGCGTGCAGGCCAACGCCTCGGGCAACTGGACCTACACGCCGGCCAAGGCGCTGGGCGAAGGTGCGCACAGCATCACGGTGGCGGGGGCGGACCAGGCGGGCAACACGAGTGCGCCCTCGGGTGCGTTCGAGTTCACGGTGGATACGGCACCGCCGGTTCTTGCCCAGGGCGGCATCTATCTGTCGTACGCCCACTTGTGGTACTGGTGGGCCCTCGACATTCCAGTCGCTGAGAATCCCGGGGTCAAGGACGCGGCTCGGGTCGTCATTCGCTACGTCGAAAACAACATCGAGAAGGACTACTACCTCCAGGTCACCGAGGGCCACAGGGATGGAACGATCACCAGCGTGTGGCGGGACCTCCCCATCCCGGCGGGAATCCCGATCAAGGTGGCGTTCGAAGATGCGGCGGGCAACCTGACGGCTTTTGTCTCCGTCCCCGTCAACAAGACCAGTCACTTCTGGGCCTACCCCGCCGGCACCTTCGGTGTCTTCGAACCTGTGGAGATGACGGACGACAACATCATCGACAGCCCGGCCCAGGTCTACACCGAAAGCGACGAGACGTTCATCGCCAAACTCGGCTTCGCCGACCGCCTCGCAGGCGGCGCGGGCAACGACACCTTCATGAAGGTGGGCACGGGCGACACGGTGCATGGCGGTGCGGGCGACGACGTCATCCGCGTCCACAGCGGCGACTTCGCCCACATCGACGGCGGCCTGGGCATCGACACCCTGGTGATGCACGGCAAGGCGATGCACATCGACTTGTCGGCCCTCGGCCCGAAGGTGCAGGGCGTGGAGAAGTTCGACCTCGGGTCGGGCGGCAACACGCTGGCGCTGAGCACGCACGACGTGCTGGCCGGTGGCGCGCACGACATGGTCGTGGCCGACGGCAAGGTGCAGATGCTGGTCAACGGCGCCAATGGCGAAGTCGACCTGCTCGGCGGCACCCACGGCGACGACGGCTGGACCCAGGGCAGCAATGCCACGGTGGGCGGCGTGACGTACCACGTCTACACCAACCTGGCCGGCACGGCCGAGTTGCTGGTCGAGGACAAGGTCCACGTGACCATCCTTTAAGCCGACGGGGCCCGTCGCCCGGCCGGTGAATGCGCGTGGCAGCCGATGGCTGCCAGGCGCTGCTGGCTGGCCGTGGCGTCGAGGTCCCACTTTTTTCTCATTCATTTTTCATGCGTGCCCCCGTACGGGGCACCCGGAGCCATTCATGTCCTCGTTGCTTCCTTCGACTTTTCTTTTCTCCTACCGCGGCGTCCGCGCCGCCGCACTCCTGGCACTGGGCGTGCTGGCGGCGACCGCGGCGCAGGCCCAGCAACCGCAGAAGCAGGGCGCTGCTGCGGTCCGCCAGGGGCCGGTCTACCGTGCCGTGCCCGCTGCAGCGGCCGACCAGGCCCAGGTGATCTTCTTTCGCCCCGTCAGCACCTCGGCCGCCGGCCAGCGCCCCGGTGCGGCGCACGTGTACGTGAACGGCGAGTTCCACGCCGCGCTGCTGCCCAACAGCTTCACGCGCCTGTGCGTGGCCCCGGGCAACCACTCGGTCGAGGCCTACCTCGGCGATGCGCCCACCTACGAAGGCAAGTCGCAGCCCCGCACGCGCGCCGAGCTCGAGGGCGGCAAGACGGTGTTCGTGGCCGTGTCGGAACAGGACGGCTCGGGCTCGCCCGTGCCCTACCGCCGCGCCGATGCCGAACGCATGCTGGCGGGCGCGCACGAACAGCGCCACGTGATCAGCCGCGCGAGCACGGTCGAGCGTTGCCGGGAGCCGGTGGCCGCGGTGCAGCCGGTGGAAAAGGCCCGCTACACGCTCAACACCGACACGCTGTTCGCGTTCGGCCGCTCCGACCTCGCCGCGATGACGCAGAAGGGCCGCACGGCACTGGCCGACGTGGCTGCGCAGATCCGCGCGAATTCGCTGGAAGGCGTGACGCGCATCGCAGTGCGCGGCCATGCCGATCCGATCGGCTCGGCGCCCGAGAACCTGCGCCTGTCGGAGCAGCGCGCACAGACGGTGCGCCGCGTGCTGGCCGACGAAGGCCTGCCGGCGGACCGCATCGCGGCCGAAGGCATGGGCAGCGTCGAGACGGTGGTGTCGTGCGTGGCCAACCGCTCGCGCGACGCCCGCATTGCGTGCAACGCCCCCAACCGCCGTGTCGAGGTGGTGGTGCAGGGCGTGAAGTAAGTCGCGTAAGTCGCACCGCGCGGCGGGCATTCCGGCGCTGCGTGCGCCGCGGGGCGTTGCCCCTTGCCCGCAGCGGCAGGGACAACGCCCCTTTTGGCGTGCATGCGGCCCGCAGTTTCGGACGAGTCCGATGGATTGTTCACGGGCCCATTTGTAAAGTCCTTGGCATGGGAACGGCGCCTGCCGCGCGGTTCCCACGTCGAGATCCCCCGCTGCCGAGGCGCATGCGGGGCCCCTGCGAATTCCTTGTCAGTGCAATGCCATGAAAGTCCGATGCCATGGGGCAGGGACGGGTGTTGCCCCGATGTTTCACACCACCGGCATCCACGGCCCCGCCGCGCTGCCACAGGCCTGCCAACGGGCGAAGAGAAAAGAGAACCACATGGCTGCAGTGATCGCGCATGACGCCGTACCCGGCGTACCGGGAGCCCCCGGCAACGAGGCGTCGCCGATGGCGATGGTGGCGGAAGAGCGCGACACGCTGCTGCGCGCCGTGCACTGGCTGTGCGCGCACCACGGTCGCACGTTGAGCGAGGCCGCGCTGCAGGCGGGCCTGCCGCGCGAGATGCGCCTGTCGCCCACGCTGGCGGTGCGCATCCTGGAGCAGGCGGGCATCGGCGCAGGCTGGGTCAAGCGCGAGGTGGGCGATTTGCTCTCGTACCTGTTCCCCGTGGTGGCGCTGCGCAAGGAAGGCGGCGCGTGTGTCATCACTGGCCGCAACGGCCAGGGCGACAAGGCCACCTACGACGTGATCCTGCCGGAAGCCGGCACGGGCACCGTGACGCTCAACGTGCAGGAGATGGCTGCGCTGTACGGCGGCCACGCGCTGCTGGCCAAGCCGCACGCGCAGTTGGACGACCGCGCCGGCCCCGAGGCCGAGGAGTCGGAAGGGCACTGGCTGTTTTCCACGCTGTGGCGCTACCGGCGCTACTACGCGAGCGCGGCGCTGGCGGCGCTGCTGATCAACATCCTCACGCTGGCGAGCACCTTCTTCACGATGAACGTGTACGACCGCGTGGTGCCCAACCAGGCGTATGTCACGCTGTGGTCGCTGGCCATCGGCGTGGTGTTTGCGATGGTGTTCGAGTTCAGCGCGCGCCACGTGCGCTCGCACCTGGTGGACATGGCGGGCAAGAAGGCCGACCTGATCCTGGGCTCGATGCTGTTTCGCAAGCTGCTGTCCACGCGCATGGAGCACAAGCCGCAGTCGTCGGGCTCGTCGGCCAACCAGCTGCGCGAGTTCGAGTCGGTGCGCGACTTCGTGACCTCGGCCACGATCTCGACGCTGTCCGACCTGCCGTTCTGCCTGCTGTTCGTGGGCATCATCTTCATGATCGGCGGGCCGCTGGCGCTGGTGCCGCTGCTGTCGATTCCGCTCATCATCCTCATCAGCGTGGCCATCCAGTGGCCGCTGGCCAAGGTGATGCAGGAGAACCTGCGCGAGGGTTCGCTCAAGCAGGGCCTGCTCATCGAATCGATCGAAGGCATCGAGTCGCTCAAGGCCGCGCGCGGCGAGGGCGTGATGCAGCAGAAGTGGGAAAACTTCAGCGCGCTCGCGGCCACCAGTTCGATGAAGTCGCGCAAGCTCTCGAGCATGGCGGTGAACCTCGTCACGCTGATCCAGCAGGTGCAGACCGTGGTGCTGGTGGTGTGGGGCGTTTACCTCATCCATGCGGGCGAGTTCACGATGGGCGCGCTGTTCGGCACGGTGATCCTGGCCGGGCGCTCGACCTCGCCGCTGGCGGCGGTGGTGGGCCTGGCGGTGCGCTACCAGCAGGCCAAGACGGCGCTGACCTCGCTCAACCAGGTGATGGCCAAGCCGGCCGACCGCGTGGCGGAGCGCCGCTACCTGGCCAAGCCGGTGTTCAACGGCCACGTCACGCTCAAGAAGATCAACTTTGCCTACCCCGCGCCGCCCATGCAGCCGGCACCGCCGGTGCTGCAGGACGTGAGCCTGGCGATCAAGGCGGGCGAACGCATCGCCATCCTGGGCAATATCGGTTGCGGCAAGTCGACGCTGCTGCGCGTGATGGCCGCGATGTACCAGCCCGGCGCCGGGCAGGTGCTGCTCGACGGCGTCGACGTGGGCCAGATCGACCCGGCCGACGTGCGCGCCGCCGTGGGCCTGCTGAGCCAGGACGCGCGCCTGTTCCACGGCACGCTGCGCGACAACGTGACCATCGGCCACCCCTCGGCCACCACGGAAGAGTTTCTGCACGTGGCGCGCATCACCGGCATCGACGCGATTGCGGCGCGCCATCCGCGCGGCTACGACATGCCCATCGGCGAGGGCGGCCACGGCCTGTCGGGTGGGCAGCGCCAGCTGGTGGCGCTCGCGCGCTGCCTGCTGCTGCGCCCGCGCATCCTGCTGATGGACGAGCCCACCAGCTCGATGGACCTGCAGACCGAGCACGAATTCCTGCGCCGCATGGCGCACGTCACGCAGGGCCAGACCCTGGTCGTGGCCACGCACCGGCTGTCGGTGCTCGACCTGGTCGATCGCATCGTCGTGATGGACGGCGACGGCAAGGTGTTTCTCGACGGACCGAAAGACGCCGTGCTGGCGCGCCTGCGCGGCGCGGCCGGCAATGAACCGAACGAACAACCGGTGCCCGCGTGAGCGCGCACCCGATGCAAGGAAACGATGCCATGAACACGAACGAAACCACCGCGGGGCCCATGCCCGGCGCGGCCTTGCCGGCGAAGGTGCCGGCCCCCGTGGCGAAGCTGCCCGCGAAGCGCCCGGGCCCGAGCGGCCAGGCACGCCACGAAGACTCTCCCTTCGTGAAGGACCTGCGCGAGGCGATGCTGGTGCAGAAGACGCCGGGCAGCCTGGCGGTGCTGTACCTCATCGCGACGATCCTCGTGGTCGGCGGCGTGTGGGCGCACTTTGCCAAGGTGGAAGAGATCACGCAGGGCGAAGGCCGCGTGATTCCGGCCAGCCGCGAGCAGATCATCCAGAGCCTGGAAGGCGGCATCCTGGAAGAGATGAACGTGCACGAAGGCGACGTGGTCGAGCGCGGGCAGATCCTGCTCGAGATCGACCCGACGCGCGCGGGTGCGTCGTACCGCGAAGGGCTCTCGAAGGTGCAGGCGCTGAAGGGCTCCATTGCCCGGCTGCGCGCCGAGGCCTATGCGCAGCCGCTGGCGTTTCCGCCGGACGTGCAGGGCGTGGACTCGATCGTGCGCGACGAGACGCAGGCCTACAACGCACGCCGCCAGACGCTCAACGAAAGCGTGGGCGCGCTGAACCGCAGCCTGCAGCTGGCCGAGCGCGAGATCTCGCTGTCGGAGCCGCTGTCGGCGCGCGGCCTGATGTCGGAGGTGGAGGTCTTGCGCATGAAGCGCCAGGCCAACGAGTTCCGCCTGCAGATCGCCGAGCGCCAGAACAAGTACCGGGCCGAGGCCAACGCCGAGCTCACGCGCTTCGAGGGCGAGCTGGCGCAGGCCAAGGAGAACATGGGCGCGCGCGAGGACGTGATGAAGCGCACCACCATCAAGGCGCCTGTGAAGGGCACCGTGAAGAACATCCGCGTGAACACCATCGGCGGCGTGATCCAGCAGGGCGCGGACATCATGGAGATCGTGCCACTGGAAGACCAGCTGCTGGTGGAAGCCAAGATCAAACCCTCGGACGTGGCCTTCATCCGGCCGACGCTGCCGGCCACCGTGAAGATCTCGGCCTACGACTACGGCATCTACGGCGGCCTCACCGGCACGGTGGAGCACCTGAGCCCCGACACGCTGAAGGACGACGACAAGGCACGCCAGGGCGCGCGCGGCGACACCTCGTACTACCGCCTGCTGGTGCGCACGGACAAGGCCTCCTTGAGCGCGGGCGACAAGGAGTTCCCCATCATTCCCGGCATGACCGCCACGGTCGAGATCCGCACGGGCGAGAAATCAGTCCTGAGCTACCTGCTGAAGCCGGTGCTCAAGGCACGCGAAGCGTTCCGCGAACGCTGAGCAGGAGTCGAAGTCATCATGAAAACGAAGAAGAACAAATCCATGCAGCCGGGCATGTGCGCGCTGCTGTCGGTGTCGATGCTGCTGGGCGCCGGTGCGTCGGTGGCGCATGCGTCGCAGGACGAGGCGCCGGCGCTGAAGGTGGCGCGGCGGTTGGCTGTAGCGCCGGCCGTGGCGGTTGCGGTGGCGCCTGTGGCCATGCCTGCGCCGTTCGTGGCGGCATCGCCGCCGCCGTTCCAGATGCGCAAGGTGGCGGCGTCCGCCTCCTCGATGGGCCTCAGCGCCGACGCGGGCGAGCGCCTGCGCGCCTACCTCGACGAGAACGTGCGCAAGGCGCTCGAGCTCAGCGCCGAGGCGCGCGAGGCGCAGGCCAACTGGAAGGCGGCCGAGTACGACATCGACCAGGCCAAGGGCCAGCGGTGGCCGCAGGTGCAGGTGGGCGTGTCGTCGCCTTCCGCGACCTTCGGCGGCGGTGCCAACAGCGGCACGCGCAACGCGTCGGGCAACCTCGCGATCACCACGCCGGTGTACGACTGGGGGCGCCTGAGCGCCACCATCGACAGCCGCACCGAGACCTCGAAGGCGGCTTACCAGGCGGCGCAGCAGGTGCGCCAGAAGATCGCCTACGACACCGTGTCGGCGCTGCTCGAACAGCGGCGCCACCAGGCGGCGCTCGAGGCCAGCCAGGGCTATGTCAAGCGCATGGAAGAGCTGGTCGACATGCTGAGCCAGATCGTGCAGAGCGACCGCGGCCGCGCCAGCGAACTCACGCAGGCGCGCGCACGCCGCCTGCAGGCCGTGACCGGCCGCGACGCCATCGTGGCCAAGCTGCGCGAGGTGCAGGTCAACCTCGTGAAGCTGGTCGGCGAAGAGGTGCAGTGGCCGGCCGACCTGGCATGGGAGATCCGCCCGGTCGCGCTGCAGGACGCCCTGATTGCGGGCGCCGAGCATCCGGCCATGCAGCAGGCGCGGGCCGAGGCGAAGGCCGCGGGCCTGTATGCGGAGTCGGTGAAGGCCGGGCGCCTGCCGCAGCTGAACTGGGTGGTCGGCAAGAGCACGCAGGAAGATTCGGCGGGCAGCAAGCAGCCGTGGTCCACGGGCCTGTCGCTGCAGTGGAACGCGTTCCAGGGCGGCTCGGGGCGCGCGTCGGAACGCGCGGCCTTCGAGCGCGCGGCGGCCGGCGAGGAAAAGGCCGAGGCCTCGGCGCGCGACCTGGCCTACCGGCTGCGCACGTCCGCCGAGCAGCGCGACGCGGCGGCCAGCCGTGCCGGCGAGTACACCGAGCTGATCCAGGAGACCGACCGCGTGCGCAAGATCTTCTACGAGCAGTGGTACCACCTGGGCAAGCGCACGCTGCTGGACGTGCTCACCGCCGAGAGCGATCACTACAACAACCAGTCGGCCCAGGTGACGACGCGCTTCGACGCCGAGGCCGCCGACCTGCGCATGCGCGCCGACTCGGCCATGCTGCTGGACTGGCTGCGCGGCGCAAAGGTGCTCTGAGGGGCGCGAAAGGCGCGGCTTTTCGGAACAGTCCTATGTACGGGCCGTGCGGGCCTTCCTAGGATGGGTGAGCGCCGGGTTGCCTCAGTGGGCCCGCTGCCTTGTGCTGCATCGCATGCGGCATGAAGCGCGGGCGCAGCGGACGCGGCTTCATTCATTCTTTTGAGAATTTCGAGCACCCATGCCGGTCCTGATCACCGGGGTCGCGAACCGCGGCCCGAGCCCCCGAACGCATTGCCTCGGGCATGTTGTTGCCGCAGCGGACTGTGAAGGAGCTCCCGCATGAGCCGCTTCTTCGCCGCACCCTCGGAGCCCCTGGCGCGCCCCGCCCGCCGCATCGGCGTGCTCGGCCGTGCGCTGCGCGAGCGCGAGTACGCGCGGCGCGTGCTGCGCGCGCTGGGCGTGGCGCCGCTGGTGTTCACCAGCGTCGACGAACTCGAGGCACTGGGCGACCGCCTGAACCTGTTGTTCCTGGCCGATGTGCCCGAGGCGGCAGGCGAGGAGGCGCCGGACGTGCTGTCGTTGATGGGGACGAAGATCGTTCCGCTGGCGCAGGAGGCGCCCGCGCCCACGCGGCACCTGCGGGGGCGCCCGCCCGCGGCGGCACCGGCGTTCGACGACTTCTACCGCACCATCCTGCTGTCGCTCCGAACGCGCGGCCTGGCGTGCGCGATGCCAACGCCGCTCGTGTGGGGCGCCTACAGCTTCCAGCCGATGGACCGCAGCGTGAGCTTCCCGGGCCGCACGCAGCGCGTCGACCCGGTCACCTTCGACCTCGCGCTGGAGTTCTTCTTCAACGCCGAGCGCGTGCTGTCGATTCCGCGGCTGCGGCAGATGCTCAACCCCGTGCGCGGCGCGCGCAGGTTCTGGGGCAACGAACTCATCGGCACGCTGACGGACGTGATGGACGAGCTGCAGCTGCACGGCGCGCACGGCTGGCGCCTGGTGCACTGCGAGCCCGAGGCGTTCCGGCTGGACCGGGTGCCGGTGGGTGAGACCCCATTGCAGGCCTGAACGAAAAAAGCCCTAAGTCGTTGAAAACTTAGGGCTTTTTGAGCCATTCCGCCGGGGCGGGGAGGCTGTGTTGGTGGCTCTTCACGGACTCGAACCGCGGACCTGTGGATTATGATTCCATCGCTCTAACCGACTGAGCTAAAGAGCCGTCAGTGCAATTCAGCACCGAGCCCAAAATTATAGCCCAGGCTTTGGGCCCAGTTCAACTCCCGGCGTTTTCAGGTCGATTTTTCTGCAATCGAATGCGTCGGATCGCGTTTCGACTTAACCCCGATCGCCTCCGTGCGCCGTACAAGCTCGGGTGACAATCCTGCGATGTCTGCGCTGCCACGCGCCCCTTCTGCTGCTGCCCGCACCGCCACCGAGCGCGACGCCATGCCCGACGATCAGTTGATGCTGGCCTACGCCCACGGCGACGCCGCCGCCTTCGACGTGCTCTATGCGCGCCACGAAGGCGGCCTGTTCCGCTTCGTCAAGCGCCTGCTCGGCGCGCGGCTGGCCGCGCAGGCCGACGAGGTGTTCCAGGACACCTGGGTGCGGATCATCTCGGCGCGCGACAGCTTCTCGCCGCAGGGCGCCACCTGGCGCACCTGGGCCTTCACCATCGCGCACAACCTCGCGATGGACCGCCTGCGCGTGAGCGGACGCGAGGTGACGCTCGATGGCCACGCGGCGGACGACGACGGCGACGCGGTGCCCGCGCTCGACCGCGGCGTGCACGGGGCCACCGACCTGTCGGCGCACCCGTCGGCCGAAGAGTTGGCGTTCTGGCGCGCCGCCGGGCGTCGGCTGCTGGCTTGTCTCGACGAACTGCCGGCCGAGCAACGCGCGGCTTTTCTCTTGCACCATGAAGACGGCCTGACCGTCGACGCGCTCGCGGCCCGGCTGGAGATCGGCTTCGAGACCGTGCGCAGCCGCCTGCGCTACGGGCTGCAGAAGCTGCGCGGCTGCATGGAACGCTACCTGTCGGTGCTGGAGCAGCGCGCATGAGCACCGGCATGGACGACCACGACCTGCACGACGCCCGGCTGCGTCGCGCGCTGGACCACGCGCCCGATCGCGACGCCGTGCCCGCGGCCCACACGCGCGAGGCGATCCTGAAGATGGCGCACAACCTCGCCGCGGCCTCCGCGCCGGCGGCCGGCCCTGCGGTGCAGGCTGCGCCGTGGTGGCGACGCCTGTTCGGCGGCGGCAGTCCGCGTTCGCGCATGCCGTGGAACGCGGCCTTCGCGACCGTGCTCGTGGCGACCTTCGTCACCGTGCTGTGGCATCGCGAGCCGGTGCCCGACGCGCGGCTCGATGGCGAGGCGCAAGTGGCCGGGGCGCCCGCGCCGGCGTCGGCACCGCCTGCGCAATCGGCTGAGGCGCCGGCAGTCGCCGCGGCACCCGCGCCTGTCGCTGAACCGGCCGCAACGGCGGACATGACGCCGCCCGCTGCGCAGCGCAGCGAGGCGGCGCGCGATGCGAAGGAAACCCTCAAGCAGCGCGAGGTGCAGGAAACGCGTGAAGCGTCGCGGCGGCGCGAAGCCCCTGCTGCCGCATCGGTCCAGAAGGACGAAGCACGGACGATGGAAAAGGCGACGCCCGCGGCCCCAGTGGTGCAAGCCCCGGCGCCCGTGCCTGCGCCTGCACCCGCCGCACCGGCCATCGCGTCTGCGCCCATGCCGGCCGCGCCGCCCATGGCCGATGTCGGTCAGAGTCCGATGCCTTACGCAGCTGCACCGCCGGCGCCGGCCGTAGCACCTGCAGCGCCAGCGCCGATGCAGCGCGAGTCCGCAGAGACGGCGCCGTCGCTTGCCGCGCAAGGCGGTGCCAGCGCGAATGTCGCCGGCATGCAGCGTCGGGCCGCTCCTGTGCAAGCCGCACCGGCTCCGTCGGCCGCCGCCAAGGCGGCACCGCGCGCAGCCACCGAAGCTGTGGCGAGCGGCGGCTTCACGGCACTGGACCGCTGGACCGCGCTCGACATCACGCGCGCCGGCGCCACCACGCGCCAGGCGCGCGGCGACACCGAAGGCCTCGCGGCGCTGGTGAACACCGTGGCGCGCGCGGCCACCGTGTCGGGCGGGGAACTGGGTGCGCCGGTCGAGGCGCGCATCGAACTGCGGCGCGACGGCGCGTTGCTGGCCGTGCTCGAGATCGCGGGCGACCAGGTGCGGTGGACGCCGCAGCCGGGCGGCCCCGCCTCCATCGGCACGCCGCCGGCGCAGGCGCTCGAGGCGCTGCGCACGGCGCTGTCGCGAACCCGCTGACAGCAACCGCTGCTGCGGTCGCCGGGCCCGCGACGATCAGGCCTGATCAGGCGTTCTTGAAATCCGGTTGGCGCTTGGCCAGGAAGGCGTCCATGCCTTCCTTCTGGTCTTGCGTCGCGAACAGCGCGTGGAACAGGCGGCGTTCGAACATCACGCCGTCGCTCAGGCCGCTCTCGAAGGCGCGGTTGACCGATTCCTTGGCCGCCATCACGGCGATCTGCGAGAAGCCCGCGATGATCAGCGCGGCGCCCAGCGCTTCGTCGGCCAGCTTCTCGAACGGCACCACGCGGCTCACGAGGCCCGCGCGCTCGGCTTCGGCGGCGTCCATCATGCGGGCGGTGAGCGCCATGTCCATGGCCTTGCTCTTGCCCACTGCGCGCGGCAGGCGCTGCGTGCCGCCGGCGCCGGGGATCACGCCGATCTTGATCTCTGGCTGGCCGAACTTGGCGTTGTCGGCCGCGATGATGAAGTCGCACATCATCGCGAGTTCGCAGCCGCCGCCCAGCGCGAAGCCGCTCACGGCCGCGATCACCGGCTTGCGGATCGAGCGGATGGTTTCCCAGTTGCGCGTGATGTAGTCGCCCTTGTAGGTGTCGATGAAGCTGTACTTGGCCATCGCCGCGATGTCGGCGCCGGCCGCGAAGGCGCGCTCGCTGCCCGTGAGGATGATGCAGCCGATGGCGTCGTCGGCGTCGAAGGCCTTGAGCGCCTGGCCCAGCTCGGTCATCAGTGCGTCGTTCAGCGCATTGAGGGCCTTGGGGCGGTTGAGGGTGATGATGCCGACCTTGCCTGCTTCGGTCCGCACGTCGATGTTTTCGTAGCTCATGGTGTCGCTGTCTCCGGGGGAGGTGGGGAAAAAAACGCGTCCCACTATACCCAGCCAGGCTTCGGGCCCGCTGACGCGCGGGTGTTTCATTTGAGAATTATTCTCATCTAGAATGGCCGCCATGGACTTCCCGATGCAAGAACATGCCGTGTTGCTGCGGGCCTATGCCCGGGTGCAGGAGCGTTGCTCGCGCCTGCTGATGGAGCAGGCCGCCCGGGTCGAGCGGCTCGAGGCGCAGGTCGTGCGGTTGCGCGGCGCACTGGTGGCGCGCGACTCGGCGATTGCCATCGTGCGCGAGGAACTGGCGGCGCGCGCCGCCAAGGGCAGCGCCTTGCCCCAGCGCCTGCATGCGCTGCTGGCGCCGGGCGGCCGGCGTCACCATGCCTTGCCGCCAGGGCCGCAGGTGCCGGCCGACCTGCGGGCCAAGTCGGTGCTGTGCGTGGGCCGTTCGGAAGCGGCGCCCGAGGCGCCTTCGCTGGCGCGCCAGCTCGTGGAGATTGCCGGCGGCCATTACCTGCACCACGACGGCGGCGACGAGGCCGACGACCCCGCAGCGCTCGAAGCGGGCCTGCGCGCCGCCGATCTCGTGATCTGCCAGACGGGCTGCGTGAGCCACGGTGCCTACTGGCGCGTGCAGGACCACTGCCGCCGCACCGGCAAGCCCTGCGTGCTGGTGGGCGAGCCGCAGCCGATGCTGTTCGTGCGGCCGCCGCTGGCGGCGGCCGTCGATCACCCGGCCTGAACGGAAGAAATCAAGGCTTGGCTGCGAGCCAGGCCGTGATCTTGGCCGCGTCGTGCGAGAACAGCCGCCACGTGGTCGAGCCCGTCGGCAGCGTGAGCGGCAGGCGCAGCAGCCGGCGGTCGCGCGCGACGAGGGCGGTGCACTTGGTGGCATCGCCGAGGTACAGCGCCAGGTCGTCGAGCTTGGTGAGGCGCCAGGCCTGTGCAGGTTGCGCCGCGCCCTTGCGACCACCGACGGCCGGCAGCTCGATGCCGAGCCATTCGTCGTTGGCCGAGAAGCCCGCCTTCTCGGCGGCGCCGCCGCGCAGCACCACCTTGATCTGCACGCTGCCGCCGGTTTCGGCCACGCGCAGGCCGAGCGCCTGCGCGGGTTGCGACGGGTCGTCTAGCGTGGCCACGCCGTGGGCGCGCAGCAGGTCGGCCAGCGGGAGTTCGTCGGTCGAATGCACCCAGCGCGCGAGCTCGGGCGCATACGAGCGTCTGCCCACGGCTTCGAGTGCGGTTGCAATGTCGGCTTCGCTGATCGGGCCGCCGTTGCCTTGCGTCCAGAGGTGGCGCATCACGTCGTCGAGCGTGCCCTTGCCTTCCTGGCGCAGCGTGAGGTCGAAGCACAGCGCCACCAGCGCACCCTTGGTGTAGTAGCTGACGGTGCTGTTGGGCGTCTGCTCGTCCTGGCGGTAGTACTTGACCCAGGCGTCGAAGCTCGCGTCGGCCACCGGCTGCACCAGCCGGCCGGGCGTCTGCAGCACCTGGTTGATGGTCTTGTTGAGCAGGCGCAGGTAGGCCGCGTCGTCGATGCGGCCGGCGCGGCGCAGCAGCAGGTCGTCGTAGTAGCTCGTGAAGCCTTCGAAAAACCACAGCAGCTGCGTGTAGTTCTCGCGGCTGTAGTCGTAGCTGGCGAACTCCGCCGGGCGCATGCGCTTGACGTTCCAGGTGTGGAAGTACTCGTGGCTGATGAGGCCCAGCAGCGTGGTGTAGCCCTCGGGCTGCTTCTTCTTTTCGCCGCGCAGCGGCAGGTCGCGGCGGTTGCAGATGAGCGCGGTGGAATGGCGGTGCTCGAGCCCGCCGTAGCCGTCGTCCACCGCATTGAGCATGAACACGTAGCGGTCGATCGGCAGCTTGGGCCCGCCGCGCTTGCCGGCCTTGTCGCCGTGCCAGAAGCGGATCTCGGCTTCGCAGATGGCCTTGGTGTCGGCAATGAGGCGATCGCCGTCGAACGAGGCCGCGGCGCCCGCGATCACGAAGCGGTGCGGCACGCCGCAGGCGTCGAACTCAGCGCTCCAGAAGGCGCCCATCTCGACCGGGCTGTCGGCCAGTTCGTCGTAGCCGGCGGCGCGGTAGCTGCCGAAGCCGTGCTTGTCGGCCTTCGTCGGCACGAGCGCGGTGGCGCACGACCAGCGCGCGGCGTCGGCCGGCAGCGTGGGCGGAACGATCTCCAGCGCATGCGGCGCCTCGGTCTGGCCTTCGACGCGCAGGCACACGCTGGTGCCGTTGAAGAAGCCGCGCGTGGCGTCGAGCCATGCGGTGCGCACCGAGTTGTCGTAGGCGCACACCTGGTAGTGCAGCACCAGCGGCTGGCCTGGCACGCAATCGATCTGCCAGCTGCATTTGTCGAGCTGCGTCAGCACCGGCTTGCGGCGGCCCTGCGTGGCGCGCAGGCCCTGCAGGTTCTTGGCGAACTCGCGCACGAGGTAGCTGCCGGGAATCCACACCGGCAGCGCCACGCGCTGCTGCGCGGCGGGCGCGGCGATGGTCAGCGTGACGGCGAACAGGCGCGCATGCAGGTCGGCGCACTCGACGCGGCAATGCACGGCGGGCGTGGCGGTTGCAGCCGCGGCTGCGCGCCGGGAAGCGGAGGTCGTCGCCATCGGATCAGTTGGCGGCGGCGAGCTGCTTCTCGACCTGCTCGGCGGGAATGGCGCCCGGGACGCGGCTGCCGTCGGTGAAGATCAGCGTGGGCGTGCCGGTGATGTTGTACTTGCGGCCGAACTCCACGTTGCGCTCCAGCGCCGTCACGTTGCAGCTGGTGGCTGCGGCGGCGGGCTTGACGTTGCCTTCCATCCAGTCGGCCCAGGCCTTGCCCGGGTCCTTGCTGCACCAGATGTCGCGCGACTTGGCGGTCGAATCGGGGCCGAGCACGGGGTACAGGAACATGTAGACGGTCACGTTGTCGACCTTCTTCATGTCTTTTTCGAAGCGCTTGCAGTAGCCGCAGTTCGGGTCTTCGAAGACCGCGACCTTGCGCTTGCCGTTGCCGCGCACGATCTTGATCGCGTCCTTCAGCGGCAGCTTGTCGAAGGCGACGGCGGTGAGCTTCTCGACGCGCTCTTCGGTGAGGTTGCGGCGGGTCTTGGCGTCGATCAGGCTGCCCTGCAGCAGGTAGCCGCCTTGCTCGTCGGTGTACAGGATCTGGCTGCCGTTGACGCGCACTTCGTACAGGCCCGGCACGGGCGTCTTGGTGACTTCCTCGATGGGCGGCAGCTGCGGAATGTGCGTCGGCAGGTTCTTGCGGATCTCGGCCTCGCCCGCGCCGGCGGTGGAGAGCGTGAGCAGCGCGCAAGCGGCGACGAGAAGGTGGCGGACGAAGGTCATCGGGAAGGTTTCGGGAAAAAGGTGGAGGGCTGGCGGCGGCGTCAGGCGATCAGGCCTTCAGGCCCATGGCTTGTGCGGTGATCCAGTGCTTCACGAAGCGCGTGCGGTCGAAACCGCGCATGCCCCAGTTGCGCAACGCAGGGAGTGGACCCAGGTTGTGCGAGAAAAGTTGCTGCAATCCGTCGGTGGCCAGGCTCATCTGCAGCACGTCGGCGCGGCGGGCGCGTTCGTAGCGGCGCAGCAGGCGGGCGTCGCCCACGCTGCGCCAGTAGTCGCGGGTGCGGATCACGTCGGCCAGCGCGGCCGCGTCGGCCAGGCCGAGGTTCAGGCCCTGGCCCGCCAGCGGATGCACCGTGTGCGCGGCGTCGCCCGCGAGCACCCACGATTGGGTGGGCTGGCCGGGCATCGTGCCGGACCAGCGGTCGGCGATGGCGCGCGACAGCGGCCACACGGCGCGTTCGCTCGTGAGCCGCAGCGAGCCCAGCTCGCCGTGGCTGGCTTCGCTCACGGCGGCGCTGAATTCGTCGACGCCCTGCGCGACCAGCTCGGGCACGCGCAGCTGGTCGACCGACCACACCAGCGCCAGCGTCTTGCCGTGCACGCCGCCCAGCGGCAGCAGGGCGAACACCTCGCCGCGGTCGTTGAACCACTGGCGCGCGATGCCGTCGTGCGTGTGCGCGGCCTCGAGCCGCGCGGCAATGGCGTGCTGTGGGTAGCGCGTGACCTCGTAGCTCACGCCCAGCGCGGCGCGCGAGGCGCTGGCCTTGCCTTCGCAGACCACCGTGAGCGGCGCGACCACGGGCTCGGTCACCACGTCGATCAGGGGCTGGAAGCGCACCGCGTCGGCCAGCTGCTGTTCGAGCGCGGGCACGTCGACGATCCAGGCCAGCGCCTCGACCTTCTGGCGCGCGGCGCTGAACTGCACGCGGCCGCCGTCGTCGCCGTGGACCTGCATCTCGTGCACCGGCGTGGCATGGGCCGTGTCGGGCCAGGCGCGCAGCGATTCGAGCATGGTGCGGGACGCCGCGTTGAGCGCGTACGCCCGGATGTCTTCCTTGCCCGCAGGGGCCGGCGGCACCACCAGCGCGACACGCACGCGTTCGCGCGCCAGCAGCAGCGCCAGCGTGCGGCCGACGATGCCGGCACCGCGGATACAAACTTCGGGAGAAAGAGCCATCGGATGATTGTAGGAGTTGCCTCGCGCGCGGGCGCCGATACCCGTTCATGCGGGAGAATGGCCAGCGATTTCAAAGGAACCCCCACCGTGTCGCAGCCGCCCGCTTTCGATCTCCAGGCCACCATCGCCCGCCTGTTCGTGTACCCCGTCAAGTCGTGCGCCGGCGTCGAGCTCGACGAGATGCTGCTCACCGAAACCGGCCTGGAGTTCGACCGCGCCTGGATGGTGGTCGATGCGCAGGGCGAGTTCGTCACCCAGCGGCAGCTGCCGCGCATGGCACTCATCCAGCCGCAGATGAAGCACACCGAGGTCGTGCTGCGCGCGCCCGGCATGCTGGCGCTGCACCTGGCCTTCGACCGTGTCGAGCAGCCGGTGCGCGTGCGCGTGTGGAAGGACGAAGTCGCGGCCTACGACATGGGCGACATCGCCGCCCAGTGGTTCAGCGACTTTCTTTCGGAGCCCGGCAAGCCGCAGACGCTGCGCCTGGTGCGCTTCGACCCCGAGCACCAGCGCCTGTCGAGCCTGAAGTGGACCGACGGCGTCGAGGCGCTGAACCAGTTCGCCGACGGCTTCCCGCTGCTGGTGGCCAGCGAAGGCTCGATCGCCGAACTCAACGAGCGCCTGGCGGCGGCCGGCCACGGCCCGGTCGGCATCGAGCGCTTCCGCCCGAACATCGTGCTGGCCGGCATCGAGTCGCACGACGAAGACCGGGTCGACGCGCTGCACGTCACCACCGGCGAAGGCGAGGCCGAGCTGCGCCCGGTCAAGCCCTGCACGCGCTGCCCCATTCCCGACATCGACCCGGCCACCGCGCTCAGCAGCCCGGAGGTCGGCGACGTGCTGCGCACCTACCGCGCCGACGCGCGCGTGGATGGCGGCATCACCTTCGGCATGAACTGCATCGTGGTGCAGGGCGTGGAGCACATGCTCAAGGTGGGGCAGGTGGTGGGGGCGAACTACCGCTTCGAGTAAGGGGCGATCAGAACGCCACGCCCGCGACCAGGATGATGTTCGCGTAGGGCGTGCATTCGCCCGTGCGCACGACGGCCTTGGCGCGCGCGCTCACGCGCTTCAGTTCTTCGTGCGATATGACCTGCGGCACCACGCTCAGCTGGCCTTCGCACCACGCGGGCAGCGTGCCGGCAGGCAAGTGCTCCAGCGCTTCGCGCGCCATGAGTGCGCTTTCCACCTGCATCTCCGACAGCACCGCCTTCAGCACATCGCTGATCCCCGGCACACCACGTGCCACGGCCAGGTCGATGCGGCGCGGGCCGTCGGGAATCGGCAGGCCGGCGTCGCCGATCACCAGCATGTCGCCGTGGCCCAGCGAGGCGATCACGTGGGAGAGTTCGGCGTGCAGCAGGGGAGAGCGTTTCACAGCGTGATCCAGTCGGGAGGCAGGGGGCTGCGCAGCACGGCGTCGCGCAGCGGAATGGAGGGTTGGGCGCCGGGCTGCTGGATGCACAGCGCGGCGGCGCGGATGCCCAGGCGCACGGCCTCGTCGAAGGACTGGCCTTCGCCCAGCGCCACGGCGAGCGCGCCCAGGAAGGTGTCGCCGGCGGCGGTGGTGTCGACGGCCTGCACCTTCGGCGCGGGATGGTGGCGCGCGCCGTCGGCGTCGACCGCCACGGCGCCGCGCGAACCCAAGGTCACGACCACGCGGGCGATGCCGCGCGCGCGCAGCGCCTGGCCGGCCTGCGCTGCTTCTTCGGGACTGTCGGCGTTCTGGCCCGACAGGGTCTGCGCCTCGATCTCGTTGACCACCAGCGTGTCGATGCGGGGCCAGAGCGCCTCGGCGATGGCTTGCACCGGCGAGGGGTTGAGCATCACCGCGCAGCCCGCGTTGTGCGCGGCGTTGATGGCGCGTGCCACCTGGTCCATCGGGGTTTCGAACTGCGCGACGAGGAAGGCCGCGCCCTGCACCTGCTGCGTCAGCGAGGCTTCGTCGATGGCGACGCGCGCGTTGGCGCCGGGAATCATCACGATGCGGTTCTGGCCGCTGTCTTCCACGAGGATCAGCGCCGTGCCGGTCGGCTCGCCCGCCACGGTGCGCAGCGCGGCGGTGTCGATGCCGTCGCGCGCGAGCGCATCGCGCAGGGCCGTGCCATGCGCGTCGTCGCCCACGCAGCCGATCATCTGCACCTGCGCGCCTTCGCGCGCGCAGCTCACGGCCTGGTTGGCGCCCTTGCCGCCGGGAATGGCGTCGATGGAGCGGCCCAGCAGGGTTTCGCCCGCGGCCGGCGCGTGCGGCACGCGCAGCACGATGTCCATGTTCAGGCTGCCGAGCACCACGATGCGCGGTGGCGTGGAGGAAGAAAGAGGCTGAAGGCTCACGAGGTGCGGGACTTGGAAGGTGTGGCGGTGGTGGTGGAAGGAGCGGGCGTCACGCCGGCTTCGCGAAAGCCCGCGTGGCGCGCGGTCGAGGCGCGCACGCGCAGCTCGGGCTGCAGCACGACCTTGCGCGCGTCGCGGCGCTTGCCGCCCATGCGCTCCAGCAGCATGTCGACCGCCAGCGCGCCGATGCGCTCCTTGGGCTGGGCCACGGTGGTGAGCGGCGGGCTGGTGTAGGCCGACAGTTCGATGTCGTCGAAGCCCACGATGGAGAGTTCGTCGGGCACGCGCACGCCGCTTTCATGCGCGGCGCGCAGCGCGCCGATGGCCATCAGGTCGTTGCACACGAACACGGCCGAGGGCTTCTGCTCGGTGCGCAGGATGGCGTGCATCGCCTCGTAGCCGCCCTGGCTGGTGAAGCCGCCGCGCCACAGCAACGCGTCGGCGTTCGGCGCGGAGCCGGTTTCCGCCAGCGCCATGCGCCAGCCTTCGATGCGCTGCTCGCTCGACGTCACGCCCAGCGGCCCGCCGATGCAGGCGATGCGCTTGTGGCCCAGCGACAGCAGGTGCCGCACGGCGAGCAGGCCGCCTTGCATGTGGGCGGTTTCCACCAGGTCGCAGGCGGGGTCGGCGATCTCGCGGTCGACCAGCACCGTGGGAATGCGCAGGCCGCGCAACTGGGTGGCGAGCGAGTCGTCTTCGTCGGCGCCGGTCGACACCACGATGAGCCCGTCGATGCGGCGCTCGGCCAGCACTTGCAGGTACACGCTCTGGCGCCGGGGCTCGTCGTCGGTGTTGCACAGCACCAGCGTGTAGCCGGCGCCGAAGCAGCGGTCTTCCACGATGCGCACGATCTCGGCGAAGTAGGGGTTCGAGCTGTTGGGAATGAGCATGCCCAGCGTCGAGGTGGTGTTGCTCTTGAGGCTGCGCGCCATCGCGTTGGGCACGTAGCCCAGCTCGCGGATCGCCAGCTCGACGCGCTCGCGCACCTTGGCGCTCACGTGGCGCGTGTCGTTGACGACGTGCGACACGGTGGTGACGGAAACGCCCGCCTGGAGTGCGACGTCCTTGATGGTGGCCATGGTTGTCCTTGTTCCTGTGGAAGCTCAGGCCAGCCGGCGTTCGGCCCGGCGCTGGCGCAGGGTGTCGATGATGACGGCCACCACGATCACCGCGCCCGTGATGATGCGCTTGCTCGGTTCGCTCGCGCCCACCTGCGCCAGGCCGGCCTCGAGCACGGCGATGATCAGCACGCCGAAGAAGGTGTTGACCACCGAGCCGCGCCCGCCCATGAGGCTGGTGCCGCCGATGACCACGGCCGCGATCACCTGCAGCTCGATGCCCACGCCCGCGTTCGGGTCGGCCGCTTCGAGGCGGGCCGACTGCATCAGGCCCGCGAGCCCGGCCAAGAGGCCGGTCACGGCGAACACGATGATGCGGATCGGCCGCGGGTCGATGCCCGCCAGGCGCATGGCTTCCTCGTTGGTGCCGATGCCCACGACATGACGGCCGAACACGGAGCGCGTGAGCACCAGCTGCCCCACGGCCACCAGCACCACGGCGAGCACGAAGGCGGCCGAGATGCCGCCGATCCACGGCGCGGCCAGGCCCGAGATGGCGTCGCCCACGTACTGCGTGCGCGAGTCGGTGACCAGGTAGGCGCCGCCGCGCACGGCCTCGAGCATGCCCAGTGAGACGATGAAGCTCGGCAGCCGCCAGGCGACCGACACCGCGCCCGTCACCGTGCCGCAGATCAGGCCGGTGGCCAGGCCGAGCATGGCGGCCAGCGGCACCGAGAGCTTCCATTCGAGGATGGCGGCGGCCGTGACGGCCGCACTGAGTGCGAGCACCGAGCCCACCGAGAGGTCGATGCCCGCGATGATCAGCACGAAGGTCATGCCCACCGCCATCACGGCCAGCGCCGGGATTTCGTTGGCGATGGAGATGAAGGTCTCGCGCGTGAGGAAGTATTCGCTCATCGAGCCGAAGAGCGCAATCATGCCCAGCAGCACGACCGTGAGGCCGAGGTAGGTGCCGAGCTGGCCCTTGAGTGCGGACGGCGGCTTGCCGGCGGCGGCGGAAGCAGGAGAAGAGGGAGAGGCTGCGTTCATGGTCGTCAGGCGTCGGCGGAAGTCGGGGCGGATGCGGAAGGGGCGGAATCCGCCGGGGAACCGGGCACGCGGCCCGTGGCGTCGCTGAAGGCGGCGGCGAGCAGCGACTGTTCGCTCCACTCGCCGCGCTCGAACACCGCGACCAGCCGGCCGGCGCTCATCACGCCGATGCGGTCGCACATGGCCATCAGCTCGCGCAGGTCGCTGGACACCATCAGGAGCGCCTTGCCGGCGTCGGTCATGCGGTCGAGTTCGGCGTACAGGTCGGCGCGCGCGCCCACGTCCACGCCGCGCGTGGGTTCGTCCAGCAGCAGCACCCTGCATTCGCGGTGCAGCCAGCGGGCGAACACCACCTTCTGCTGGTTGCCGCCGCTGAGCGTCGATACGGGTTGTTCGATGCTGCGCGAGCGGATGCGCAGCAGCTCGACCAGCCGGCGGGCAATCTGGCGCTCCTTGGTGCGGCGCAGCCAGCCGGCGTGCGAGATCGCGCCCAGGTCGCTCAGCGTGGCGTTGACGCGGATCGGCTGCGACAGCAGCAGGCCCTGCGACTTGCGGTCTTCGGTGACGAGGCCGATGCCCGCGCGAATGGCCTGCATCGGCGAGCGCCAGCCCTTGCGCGCATGTTGCACGGGCTGCGCGGCCGGCGTGCCGTCGTGCAGCACGACCTCGCCGCGGTCGGCGCGGTCGGCACCGAACAGCAGCCGCACGAGCTCGGTGCGGCCCGAGCCGACCAGGCCGGCCAGGCCCATGACTTCGCCCGCGCGCAGTTCGAGATCGACGTCGCGCACCACCTGCGCCCGGCCGATGCCGCGCGCGCTCAGCAGCACCGGGCCCGCCACGCGGCGCGCGCGGCCTTCGTGCTCGTGCACCGCGCGCCCGACCATGCGCTGCACCAGTTCGGATTCGCGCACGCCGGCCATGGCGCGCACGTCGACCAGCTTGCCGTCGCGCAGCACCGCCACGCGGTCGGCGATGCGCTGCAGCTCTTCGAGGCGGTGCGACACGTAGACGATCGCCACGCCGCGCAGCTTCAGCAGCTCGATCTGCTCGAACAGGTGGGCGGTTTCGCGCGGCGTGAGCATGGCGGTGGGCTCGTCGAGCACCAGCACGCGCGTGTCGTCCTGCAGGTTGCGCGCAATCTCCACCATCTGCTGCTGGCCGATGCCCAGCCGCGCCACCGGCGTGGCCGGGTCGATGCCGTCCAGGCCGATCTTGGCGAGCTGGCGCTCGGCCAGCTCGTGCAGCGTGGCGCGGCGGATCCAGCCGCTCTTGTGCGGCAGGCGGTCGAGCAGCAGGTTCTCGGCCACCGACAGCGTGGTGACGAGGCCGAGTTCCTGCATGACCATGCGCACGCCCAGGCGCTCGGCATCGCGGCGCGAGGCTGGCGCGAAGGGCTGGCCATCGAGCAGCATGCCGCCGCGCGTGGGCTGCACCAGCCCGCAGACGATCTTCGACAGCGTGCTCTTGCCCGCGCCGTTCTCGCCCGTGAGCGCCAGCACCTCACCGGCGCGCAGCTCGAGCGAAACCCCGTCGAGCACCGGCGCCGCGTAGTCCTTGCCGACCGTGCTCAGGGCGAGCACGGCGGTGGGTAAGGGCGGATTCATGGCGGCGTCGGGTGCGGCGGTCAAAACGAGGTCTTCTTCTTTTTAGAGGGGAGCGGAATGGCTTACTTCGACGACTTGGTGACGAGCACCACGTCGGTCTTCACTTCAGCCGGCATTTCCGATTGCTTCTTCTTGTCGGCGATGGCCTTCAGCGCGGTCTCGATGCCGAACACGGCCTGCTTGGCGGCGAACTGGTCGGCGGTGGCGAGCACGCGGCCGTCCTTCAGCATCGGCTTGATGGCGCCGATGTTGTCGTAGCCCACCACCAGCACCTTGCCGGTCTTGCCCGCGGCCTTGACGGCGGCCAGGGCGCCCAGCGCCATGCTGTCGTTGCCGGCCAGCAGGGCCTTCAGGTCGGGGTGCTCGCGCATCATGCCGGCGGCCACGGTGTTGCCCTTGTCGATTTCCCACTGGCCCGACTGCACGCCGACCACGGTCATGCCGCCGGCCTTCATGGCGTCCTGGTAGCCCAGCGTGCGCTGCTGCGCATTGAAGGTGGTCGACACGCCTTCGATGATGCCGACCTTGTCGCCCGACTTCAGCTCCTTGGCCAGCGCGTCGCCCACCAGCTTGGCGCCGGCGCGGTTGTCGGGGCCGACGAAGGGCACCTGGATACCCTTTTCCTTCAGGGCGTCGGCGTCCAGCCGGTTGTCGATGTTCACGACCAGGATGCCCTTGTCGATGGCCGCCTTGATCACCGGCACCAGCGCCTTCGAATCGGCCGGCGCGATGACCAGCGCGTTGATCTTCTGCGCCACCATCTGCTCGACCATCTTGATCTGGGCGGCGGTGTCGGTCTCGTCCTTGATGCCGTTGGCCACCAGCGTGTACTGCGCGGCGTTGGCCTTCTGGTGCGCCTTGGCGCCGTCTTCCATGGTGCGGAAGAACTCGTTGGCCAGCGACTTCATGACCAGCGCGACCTTCGGCTTGTCCTGCGCGAAGGCGGGCGTTCCGGCGATGGCGCCCAGCAAGGTCAGTGCGGCAGCGCTTTGCAGGGTACGGCGGGTGAACTTCATGGTGGATGTCTCCTGAAATAAGGGGTCAGAGCGGAACGCCGGTCTGTGCCGGGGGCCCCGATGTTAATCGAGGGAAACGTTTGCGCAAACGTTTGCCAGTCGGGTCAAACCCTGAGCCTTTCAGCCCTCGAAGCCGCTGCCAGAGGGCTTTCTGGCGGAGTCGAGCGCCTTGGAAAAGGGCGCGCCGGCGTGGCGGGAAGGGCGCCTGGCCCGGGGGAGAACCCGGTCAGCCTAAAATCGGGGGTTACCCAAGAGGACCTCCCATGAGTTTGCAATGCGGCATCGTCGGCCTGCCCAACGTCGGTAAATCCACCCTTTTCAATGCGTTGACCAAGGCCGGCATCGCAGCGGAAAACTATCCGTTCTGCACCATCGAGCCCAACGTGGGCGTGGTGGAAGTGCCCGATCCGCGGCTCGACCAGCTGAGCGAGATCGTCAAGCCCGAGCGCGTGGTGCCCGCCATCGTCGAGTTCGTCGACATCGCCGGCCTGGTGGCCGGTGCCAGCACTGGCGAAGGCCTGGGCAACAAGTTCCTGGCGCACATCCGCGAGACCGACGCCACCGTGAACGTGGTGCGCTGCTTCGACGACGAAAACGTGATCCACGTGGCCGGCAAGGTCGACCCGATCTCCGACATCGAAGTGATCCAGACCGAACTCTGCCTGGCAGACCTGGCCACGGTCGAGAAGGCGCTGCACCGCCACACCAAGGTCGCCCGCTCGGGCGACAAGGACGCGCAGAAGCTCGTCGGCCTGCTCGAACGCTGCCAGGCCGCGCTGAACGAGAACACGCCCGTGCGCGCGCTCGAGTTCACGAAGGAAGAGCTGCCGCTGGTGAAGAGCTTCACGCTCATCACCGCCAAGCCCGCCATGTTCGTGGGCAACGTGTCGGAAGACGGCTTCGAGAACAACCCCTACCTCGATCGCCTGCGCGAGTACGCCGCCAAGCAGGGCGCGCCCGTGGTCGCCATCTGCGCCAAGATCGAAGCCGATTTGGCCGAGATGGACGACGAAGACAAGAAGATGTTCCTCGCCGAAATCGGCCAGGAAGAGCCGGGCCTGAACCGCCTGATCCGCGCCGCCTTCAAGCTGCTGGGCCTGCAGACCTACTTCACCGCCGGCGTGAAGGAAGTGCGCGCCTGGACCATCCACATCGGCGACACCGGCCCGCAGGCGGCCGGCGTGATCCACGGCGACTTCGAGAAGGGCTACATCCGCGCCCAGACCATCGCGTTCGACGACTACATCGCCTTCAAGGGCGAGCAGGGCGCGAAGGACGCGGGGAAGATGCGGTCGGAAGGCAAGGAATACGTCGTGAAGGATGGCGACGTGATGAACTTCCTGTTCAGTTCCTGAGCGCGCATCTCCTGCTTTGATGAGCCATCCCAAGATCGTCATCATTGCGGGACCGAACGGTGCGGGCAAGACCACTTTCGCCCGCGCCTTCCTTCCTCAGGAAGCGCAAATCTCGCGTTTCATCAATGCCGATCTGATCGCGGCCGGCTTGTCGCCTTTCGCACCGGAGGCTGAAGCCCTCAAGGCTGGGCGATTGATGCTGGCGGAGATCGCGGAGTGCGCCCGTCGCCGAGAGAGCTTCGCTTTCGAGACGACCTTGTCGGGACTGGGCTATCTGCGCCACATCGATGCGTGGAGAAAGTCGGGCTACCACGTGAGCCTTTTCTTTCTGGCCCTTCCGACGGCAGAATTTGCCGTGGCACGCGTCGCCGAGCGTGTCCGGCAGGGCGGGCATCACATTCCCGAAGATGTGATTCGTCGCCGATTCGAGGCGGGGCGTCGAAATTTCGACGACCTCTATCGCGTCGCGGTGGACGCGTGGGCGCTGTACGACAACGCCGGCGAAGAGCCGGATCTCATCGAATGGGGAGAAGCACCATGACCCGTGAACAGCTCATGCAAGCCAAGGACAAGGACCTGGCCGCTTCGCTGATCGCGATCCGGCGCGCCGCGCGGGCTGCGCGCGAGGCCGCGGTGCGTACCAACACCGCCATCGTGGTTCAGCGGGGCCAGAAGTCGGTCCGCATCACGGCGGAAGAGCTTCGCAAGGCCGGCGTCAAGTAAGTCACGGCTACTTCGCGGCCTGCTCCTTGCCCCAAACCACCGTGTCATCCACCGCATAGGCCGCGCACGTCACCTTGCGTTCAGTGCAGCCTTTCAGATGCTCGGTCAGCGCGGCCGAGCTGGTGGCAGTGCCGAACTTCTGATCGCCGGTGATCAGGAAGATCCGGGGCCGGGCCTGCAGCAGGAACTGGCGGTACGCATTGCGCACCGGGGTCGGGTCGGCGCCGATGGGCGGCAGGGCCTGCAGGTCCGACAGCTCGGCGTGGCCGGACGGCGCGGGTTCCCCGTTGGGGCCGAACACCACGCCGGTGGTCTTCAGCAGATCGCGCCATGTCGCCAGCTCCGTGGTCACGCGCTGAGGCAGTTCCATCACCCATTGCGCCGGATAGGCAAAGCCGAGGTTCGCGCCGCCGGGCGCCACGCTGTCGGTCACGCCGACCAGCCGGCCCTCGGTGTCGAACAACCCGCCGCCGCTGGAGCCTGAAGACACGGGCGCCGAGGTCTGCACGATCGGCAGTTGCCCGGGCGCGCGCGGACGCAGCGCGGAGATCAGGCCTTCGCTCAGCGTGCGTTCGAGGCCATGCGGGCTGCCGACGGCGAACACGCGCTGGCCGACGCGCAGTTCACTGGCGGGCACGATCTGCACGGCGGGCAATTGCAGCGGCGTCTCGCTCGTGAGCACACACAGGTCGCGCGACGGATCAGGGTCGCGCACGATGCGGGCGATGCGCAATGTGGTCGGGCCCTGCTCCACGGTGACGGCGACGGCGCCGTCGACCACGTGGCAGGCCGTGGCCAGCGCGCCCGAGGTCACGGCCACCGCGCTGCCGATGGCGGTCTGGTTGTTGCCGCGCTCGCCCTTCACGGTCCAGACGGCGGGCGCGACCTTGCGGAACACCTCCTCGGGCGTGAGCGCCCAGGCCTGGCAGGCCGCAAGGCCGAGCCAGAGTCCGGTGATGAACAGCGAGGTGCGGCGGTGCCGCGCGGAGTGAGGAGCCATCCGGGTCAGTGTAGGAAGCCGGTCCACGGTTTGCCGTAGGCGGTGACGCTGTCGCAGCGGGCGCCCGGAACCCGCGTGCGTTGGTTAGACTGCGCGCCCGCTGCATCCTCCGCCGGAAGGCTTTCATTCGCCATCATGCTCACCGTCCATCACCTGAACAACTCGCGCTCGCAACGTGTGCTCTGGCTGCTCGAAGAACTCGAGCTGCCCTACGAGATCGTCCACTACCAGCGCGACCCCAAGACCATGTTGGCGCCCGCTTCGCTGAAGGCCGTGCATCCGCTGGGCAAGTCGCCCGTGGTGACGACCGACGACGGCGCGACGCTGGCGGAATCGGGCGCGATCATCGAGTCGCTCATCGAACGCTACGGCCAGGGTCGGCTCGCGCCCGCGCCGGGCTCGCCCGAGGCCTTGCGCTACCGCTACTGGCTGCACTTCGCCGAAGGCACGGCGATGTCGCCGCTGCTGCTCAAGCTGGTGTTCGACCGCATCGAGACGAGCAAGATGCCCTTCTTCGCCAAGCCGATCGCCAAGGCCATCGCGGCGAAGGCGAAGTCGGCCTTCATTCATCCGAACATCACGGGCCATCTGAATTTCATGGAGGCCGAACTCGGCCGCAGCGAGTGGTTCGCGGGCAATGAATTCACGGGCGCCGACATCCAGATGAGCTTCGTGGTCGAAGCCTCGCGGGCGCGCGGCGGCCTCGATGCGAAGCGGCCGAAGCTCATGGCCTACCTGGAGCGCATCCATGCGCGTCCGGCCTACCAGCGCGCGCTGGAACGCGGCGGCCCCTACGAACTGCTGAGCTGAGTTTTTTGCATCTGCGCGAGGCCGCCGCGCACGGCCACCCGAAGCGGCCGGCCTGCCCCCGGTAGGGGGTTGGCGAAGCGACACGAAGTGCGCGCAGCCTGGGGGGCGAGCCAAGTCCTTATGACGGAAAGACGTATAGAAGCGCGTAGGTCATCGTCACGTAACGCAGGAACTTGCCGATCGCCATGTAGCCCACGCAGGGCCAGAACGGCAGCTTGAGCCAACCCGCGACCGCGCACAGCGGGTCGCCCACGATCGGCAGCCAGCTCAGCAGGCAGGCCTTCGGGCCCAGCCGCTCGAGCCAGCCGAGCACGCGCAGGTGGTGTTTCGAGTGCGAGTACTTGTCGGCCACCTTGTGCGCGCCGTAGCCCATCCACCAGTCGACCGCGCCGCCCAGCGTGTTGCCGATGGTGGCCACGGCAATGGCCTGCCAGAACATCTCGGGGTTGAGTTTCAGCAGGCCGAACAAAATCGGTTCGGAGCCCACCGGCAGCAGCGTGGCCGACACGAAGGCCGCGATGAACAGCGTCGAAAGTCCGTACTGGGGGAGCGCGAGGAGCGCCAGGAGTGCGTCGAGCCAGGCTTGCATAAGGTCGGCGAAGTATAGGCAGCGCTCACGTCGCAAGCGCGTGGGAGAAGGCCCCGCGAAATACTGGTGTTTACGCCTGTGTCGCAAGCGCAAAAAGGCGTAAATCGTTTCAGTCGCTGAAATGCCACGTGGCTACAATCGTGCCTCATTTTTCAGCAGCCGACCCGCACAGCACTCCTTCCCATGACCTTGCAGATCGGCACCCACACGCTGGAAAACCGGCTGTTCGTCGCGCCCATGGCCGGCGTGACGGACCGGCCCTTCCGCATGCTGTGTCGCGAACTCGGCGCGGGCTATGCGGTCAGCGAGATGGTCACCTCGCGCAAGGAACTCTGGAACACGCTGAAGACCTCGCGGCGCGCCAACCACGACGGCGAGCCGGGCCCCATTGCGGTGCAGATCGCCGGCACCGACGCGGCCATGATGGCCGAGGCCGCGGTCTACAACATCGAGCGCGGCGCGCAGATCATCGACATCAACATGGGCTGCCCGGCCAAGAAGGTCTGCAACAAGTGGGCCGGCTCGGCGCTCATGCGCGACGAGCCGCTGGCGCTGGAAATCGTCCAGGCCGTGGTCGACGCGGCGCAACCATTCAACGTGCCGGTCACGCTCAAGATGCGCACCGGCTGGAGCGAAGACCACCGCAACGCGGTGAAGCTCGCGCGCGACTTCGAATCGGCCGGCGTGCAGATGCTCACCGTGCACGGGCGCACGCGCGAGCAGGGCTACAAGGGCCACGCCGAGTACGACACCATCGCCGCCGTGAAGGCCGCGGTGCGCGTGCCGGTGGTGGCCAACGGCGACATCCGCTCGCCCGAGAAGGCACGCGACGTGCTCGCGGCCACGGGCGCCGACGCCGTGATGATCGGCCGCGCCGCGCAGGGCCGGCCGTGGATCTTCCGGGAGATCGCGCATTTCCTGGACACCGGCACCCACCTGGCGCCGCCGCTGGTGGCGGAGGTGCGCCGGCTGCTGCTCGATCACCTGGTGGAGCACTACGCGCTGTACGGCGAGTTCAGCGGCGTGCGCACGGCGCGCAAGCACATCGGCTGGTATGTGCGCGCGCTGCCCGATGGCGAGGCGTTCCGCGCACGGATGAACGCCATCGAAGACTGCGCCGGCCAGTTGCGCGCGGTCGACGACTATTTCCAGGGGCTTGCGGACCGCATGGACCGCATGCCCGCCCCGACGGCAGACGAGGAGCCGGCGGGAGAAGAGGAGACGGCCTGCGCCGTCGATTGAGCGAAGACAAAAAGAGAAGAAGCAATGAGCAAGAAACACATCGAGGACTGCGTTCGCAGCAGTCTGGACAGCTACTTTCGCGATCTGCGGGGCACCGAACCCGACGGCATGTACGAGATGCTCGTGCGCGTGGTCGAGAAACCCCTGCTCGACGTCGTCATGACGCGCGCCGAAGGCAACCAGTCCCGGGCCGCCCAATGGCTGGGCCTGAACCGCAACACGCTCCGCAAGAAATTGGTCGAGCACAAACTTTTGAAATAACTCCACGGCATATCCCATGGCTCAGACCGCACTCCTTTCCGTTTCCGACAAGACCGGCATCCTTGAATTCGCGCAGGCCCTGCATGGCCTGGGCGTCAAGCTGCTGTCCACCGGCGGCACCGCCAAGCTCTTGGCCGACGCCGGCCTGCCGGTGACCGAAGTCGCCGACCACACCGGCTTTCCCGAAATGCTCGACGGCCGCGTGAAGACGCTGCACCCGAAGATCCACGGCGGCCTGCTGGCGCGCCGCGACCTGCCCGCGCACGTCGCTGCGATCAAGGAGCACGGCATCGACACCATCGACCTGCTGGTGGTCAACCTGTACCCGTTCGAAGCCACCGTGGCCAAGCCCGGCTGCACGCTCGAGGACGCCATCGAGAACATCGACATCGGCGGCCCGGCCATGGTGCGCAGCGCCGCCAAGAACTGGAAGGACGTGGGCGTGCTCACCGACGCTTCGCAGTACGCCGTGGCGCTGGCTGAGCTCAAGGCCGACGGCAAGCTCAGCGACAAGACCAAGTTCGCGTTCTCGGTGGCCGCGTTCAACCGCATCGCCGACTACGACGGCGCGATCAGCGACTACCTCTCGGCCATCGACTTCGACGCCAGCATCGGCCAGCCCGCGCCCAAGCGCTCGCTGTTCCCCGCGCAGAGCAACGGCCGCTTCGTGAAGGTGCAGGACCTGCGCTACGGCGAGAACCCGCACCAGCAGGCCGCGTTCTACCGCGACCTGTACCCGGCGCCCGGTTCGCTCGTGTCGGCCAAGCAATTGCAGGGCAAGGAACTCAGCTACAACAACATCGCCGACGCCGATGCGGCGTGGGAATGCGTGAAGAGCTTCGACGTGCCGGCCTGCGTGATCGTCAAGCACGCCAACCCCTGCGGCGTGGCCGTGGGCGCCGACGCGCTCGAGGCCTACAGCAAGGCCTTCAAGACCGACCCGACCTCGGCCTTCGGCGGCATCATCGCCTTCAACCGCCCGGTCGACCTGGCCACCGCGCAGGCCGTCAACAAGCAGTTCGTCGAAGTGCTGATGGCACCGGGCTACACGCCCGAGGCGCTGGAAGTGTTCCAGGCCACCAAGGCCAAGCTCAACGTGCGCGTGCTCGAGATCGCGCTGCCCAAGGGTGGAAGCACGGATTGGGACAACGGCCGCAACGCGATGGACGTCAAGCGCGTCGGCTCGGGCCTCCTGATCCAGACCGCCGACAACCACGAGCTGGCCCTGGCCGACCTCAAGGTGGTCAGCAAGAAGCAGCCCACGCCGCAGCAGCTGCAAGACCTGCTGTTCGCCTGGAAGGTTGCGAAGTACGTCAAGAGCAATGCGATCGTGTTCTGCGCCGACGGCATGACGATGGGCGTGGGCGCCGGCCAGATGAGCCGCCTCGATTCGGCGCGCATCGCCAGCATCAAGGCCGAGCACGCGGGCCTGTCGCTCAAGGACACGGCGGTGGCGAGCGACGCCTTCTTCCCGTTCCGCGACGGCCTCGACGTGGTGGTGGACGCGGGCGCGGGCTGCGTCATCCAGCCGGGCGGCTCGATGCGCGATCAGGAAGTGATCGACGCGGCCGACGAGCGCGGCGTGGTGATGGTGTTCTCGGGCGTGCGCCACTTCCGCCACTGAGCCTGCGGCCCTGCGGGGCCTGCCCGAAGAAGGCCAGGGTCGCTCGCGCGGCCCTGGCCTTTTTTTGTGGCCGCTACTCGTGCGTGCCGAAGCGGTACTTGAGCTGGAAGCTGATCGCGCCGTACAACCGGTTCCTGATCGTCGGCACGTAGGCGATGTTCAGGCCCCAGTTCTTGCCCTCGATGGCGGCCGTGGGAATGATGGCCGGGAACCAGTTGCCGTTGCGATAGTCCGGGTAGCCGTCGAAGCCGCCCACCACCGCGCCGAACTTCACGCCGTAGAACTCGAAGGGCAGGATGTACAGGCCGACGTAGTGCGACTGGCGCCGGTTGCTGTTGTGGAAGGTGCCGGCCGTGACGCGGTAGGTGTCGTTCAGCGGGTACTCGAAGCCCAGGCCCGGGTTGGCGTTTTCCAGGCCCTTGCCGCTGTCGAAGTGGGCCGAATAGAAACCGGGGTTGACCCAGATGTTCTTCGGCTCGAAGGACTGCGCCAGCGCGAGGCCCGGCAGGAGAAGGGCACTCAGCAGCGGCAGCATGCGCAAGGGGGTCATGGGCGGGGCATCCTGAAATTGGTCTGTCTCGCGGCTTCGATGGTGGCTGCGATGACGGCTTCCCTTGGGTCTGCGTGCGTGGGAGCGGCCCCGCGAACGCCGGCGCAATATACACGCGGCGATCACGAAAACGATGACATCAACTCAGGTGGGCCGCGCCAGGTACTTGCGAAACAGCTCGGCCAGCCGCAGTGCCGCCAGCGACAGCGGCTTGCCGCGCGGCGAGACGATGCCCAGCTCCAGCGGCGGGACCGGCATCGCGAGCGGCACGCGCTCCACCAGGTCGGCATACGGCGGCATGGTGAGCATGCCGGCCGGCCCGACCATCAGCGCGTCGCTGCGGGTCAGCAGGCCCCAGCTCACGCCGAACGACGCCACCTCGATGCGGTGCTCGGGCAGCGGCAGGCCTTGCGCGGCGTATTGTTCGAGCAGGAAGGTGTGCTGGCTGCCCGGCGCCAGGTGCATCAGCCATTCGGCGCCCGCCACTTCTTCCCATCGGGTGGCGCGGTTCAGCGGATGGCCGCGCCGGCAGAGCACCGCCATCTCGATCATGTCGAGCCGTTCGAAGGCGAAGTCGGCATCGAGCGCCGCGGCCACCGGGCCGGCCACCGCGAAGTCGATCGTGCCTTCGCGCAGCAGCGGCAGCACCTGGGGAATCAGGCCATCGAAGAGCTTGAGCTGCGCATGCGGCATCGCCTTGCGGAAGGCGCGCACCACCTCGGGCAGCACGCCCAGGAACACCATCGGCGTCACCGCGACGGCCACGCGCCCGTGCTGGCTGCCCTGCAGGATGCGGATGTCCTGGCGCGCGAGTTCGAGCTGCTGGTGCGCCAGCCGCGCGCGCACGGTGAGCTGGCGGCCGCACTCGGTGAACTCGATGCCGCGCGAGCTGCGCAGCACCAGCTGGGCGTCGACCTCGGCCTCGAGTTCGCGGATCGCCTTGGTCACGGCCGCCTGGCTCAGGTGCAGGCTGCGCGCGGCGGCGCGGATGCTGCCGGTGTCGGCCAGCCGCAGCCAGGCCTTGAGCTGGTGGTCCTTCATGCGGCGCATTCTGCCGCCCGGCGCCACCGGGTGATCCCCAGACAAACGCAGGTTGTCATCGCGACAAGCGATTGTCTTTTCCGGCGCGCGGCCGATTTCTAGACTTTGCGCACCGGTCGTCTCATGGTGAGCGGCGGGACTTTCACAGGAGATCGCTTCGTGCCTGCACTGTCATTCGCGTGGACCCGCCGCACCGTCCTGGCCGGGCTGGCCGCCATCGCCCTGGGCGCCTCGATGAGCGCCTCGGCCCAGTTTCCCGAGCGCCCGTTGAAATTCATCGTGCCCTACGCCGCCGGGTCGGGCGTGGACGTTGCGGTGCGGCCGGTGGCCGACGCCATGGGGCGCGAGCTGGGCCAGGCCCTGGCGGTGGACAACCGCCCCAGCGCCGGCGGCATCGTCGGCACGCAGGCGCTGGCCACCTCCGCGCCGGACGGCTACACGGTCGGCTACGGCAACCTCGTCACGCTGAGCATCAACCCGGCCTTCTTCTCGAAGCTGCCCTACGCGCCCGAGAAAGACCTGGTGCCGGTCGGCCTGATCTCGAGCAACGCCTACGTGCTGATCGTGCGCAAGGACCTGCCGGTGCGCAACCTGCAGGAGCTCATCGCCTACGGGCGCGAGCATCCCGGCAAGCTCTCGGCCGGCTCGCCCGGCATCGGCAGCGCGGGCCACCTGACCGGCGAACTGCTGAAGGCCGAGACCGGGCTGACGATGGTGCAGGTGCCCTACAAGACCGGCACGCAGGCGGTCGGCGACATGGTCAACGGCCAGCTCGACGTGACCATCGAGAACATCTCGGCGGTGCTGCCGTTCATCCAGCAGGGCCGGGTCAAGGCGATCGCCGTGACCAGCGCGAAGCGCGCCGGCGTGCTGCCCGAGGTGGCGACGGTGGCCGAGAGCGGCGTGCCCGGTTTCGAGGTGGTGGCCTGGGGCGCACTGATGGCGCCGGCGGGCACGCCGCGCAAGACGGTCGACCGGCTCAACACCGCGCTGCGCGCCGCGCTGGCCGACCCGGCCGTGGTGCGCGCCAACGCCGCGCTGTCGATCGAGGCGCTGCCTTCGAGCCCCGAGGAGCTCAGCGCGCTGATGAAGCGCGAGAAGCCGCGCTGGGCCGACGCGGTGCGGCGCGCGGGTGTCAAGGGCGACTGACGCGCGGCCCGATCGATTTCACTTTTTCTCAAGGAGACAACGCATGCAACTCTGGCAACTGGAAGCCGCCGACCTGGCGCAGCGCATCAAGGCGCGCGAGGTCTCGTGCGTCGAGGCGGTGCGCAGCAGCCTGGCGCGCCTGGAGGCCGTCAACCCGCGGGTGAACGCGGTGGTCGACGGCTGCGCCGACGAGGCCCTCGGCGCGGCAGCGCAGGCCGATGCCGTGCTCGCGCAGGGCGAGGCGACCGGGCCGCTGCACGGCGTTCCGGTCACCATCAAAGTCAACGTCGACCAGCGCGGGCATGCCACCACCAACGGTGTGGAGGCCTACCGCAGCGTCGTGGCGACGGACGACAGCCCCGTGGTGGCGAACCTGCAGCGCGCCGGCGCGATCGTGGTCGGCCGCACCAACACGCCCGCGTTCTCGATGCGCTGGTTCACGGACAACGCGGCCCACGGTCGCACGCTGAATCCGTACAACTCCGACGTCACGCCGGGCGGCTCGAGCGGTGGCGCGGCGGCGGCGGTCGCGGTGGGCATCGGCGCCATCGCGCATGGCAACGACCAGGGCGGATCGATCCGCTACCCGGCCTATGCCTGCGGCGTGTACGGTCTGCGCCCGAGCTTCGGGCGCGTGCCGGCTTTCAACCCCTCGGGTGCGGGCGAGCGGCCGATGGTGGTCCAGCTCACGTCGGTGCAAGGGCCGTTGGCGCGCAGCGTGCGGGACCTTCGGCTGGCCTTTGCCGCGATGGCGCAACGCGATGTGCGCGACCCGTGGTGGGCGCCCGCGCCGCTGGAATCGGCCACGTCGGGCAGTCCCGTCAGCGTGGCGCTGTGCACCGAGCTGCCCGGCTTTGCTTGCGACCCCGAGGTGGCCGATGCCTTGCAGGGCGCCGCGCGCCGGCTGGAGCGCGCCGGCTACCGTGTCGAGCCTGCGCAGCCGCCGCGCCTGCGCGAGACGGCCGACCTCTGGCTGTCGTTGACGATGGCCGACAGCCGGCTGCTGGTGGAAGAGGCACTGATGCGCGACGGCGACGACACCATCCGCCAGGCCTACCGCGCCATGGACGCGCACGCGCCGCAGTTCGACACGGTGAGCTACATGCGCGCCCTGGCCGCGCGCACGGGCCTGATGCGTGAATGGGCGCTGTTCCTTCAACGACATCCGCTGCTGCTGATGCCCGTGTCGTGGCGCCATCCGTTCCCGGTCGATGCCGACCAGCGCGGCAGCGCCGCGATGCGGGAGATTCTGGATGCGCAGAGCCCGCTGCTGTCCACCGCGATCCTGGGCTTGCCGGGGCTGTCGGTGCCGATGGGGCTGCGCCACGGGCTGCCCACGGGCGTGCAGCTCGTGAGCGACCGCTTCCGGGAAGACCTGTGCCTGGCCGCGGCCGAAGTGCTCGAAGCCGAGGCCGGGCCGGTGGCGGCGGTCGACCCCGCCTGAGCGGGGAGGGCGCGCGTCAGCGCTTGCGGAAGATGTCGCGCGCCGCCTCGATGGTGGCCGCGATGTCGTCCTCGCTGTGCGCGGCGCTCACGAAGCCTGCTTCGTAGAGTGCCGGCGCGATGTACACGCCGCGGTCGAGCAGGCCGTGGAACAGCGCATTGAACTGCGCGTTGTCGGTGGTCATCACCGTCGCGTAGTTCTGTGGCAGCTCGTTCATCAGGAAGAAGCCGAACATGCCGCCTTCGCTGTCGGCGTTGAAGGGCTGGCCCTCGGCGGCCGCGGCGGCCTTCAGGCCGTCGACCAGCGTGCGGGTCTTCTTGGCCAGCGCTTCGTAGAAGCCGGGCTTCGAGATTTCCTTCAGCGTGGCCAGACCGCAGGCGGTGGCCACCGGGTTGCCCGACAGCGTGCCGGCCTGGTAGACCGGGCCCAGCGGCGCGAGCTGTTCCATGATGGCGCGCGGGCCACCGAAGGCCGCCAGCGGCATGCCGCCGCCAATGACCTTGCCGAGCACCGTGAGGTCGGGCGTGATGCCCAGCACGCCCTGCGCGCCGTGCAGGCCGACACGGAAGCCCGTCATCACCTCGTCGAAGATCAGCAGCGCGCCGTGCTGCGTGCACAGCTCGCGGCAGCGCTTGGCAAAGGCCGGCGTGGCGCGCACGAAGTTCATGTTGCCGGCGATCGCCTCGATCATCAGGCAGGCGATGTCCTTGCCGTGCAGCGCAAAGGCTTCTTCGAGCTGCTGCAGGTTGTTGTACTCGAGCACCAGCGTGTGCTGCACCACCTCGGGCGGCACGCCGGCCGAGGTCGGGTTGCCGAAGGTGGCCAGGCCCGAGCCGGCCTTCACCAGCAGCGCGTCGGCATGGCCGTGGTAGCAGCCTTCGAACTTGACGATGGTCTTGCGGCCGGTGGCGCCGCGCGCCAGGCGCAGCGCGCTCATGGCGGCTTCGGTGCCCGAGCTCACGAGGCGCACCATCTCCATCGACGGCACCAGGGCCAGGATGGCTTCGGCCAGCTCGATCTCGCGCTCGGTCGGCGCGCCGTACGAGAAGCCTTCGAGCACGGCCTTCTGCACCGCCTCGACCACGGCGGGGTGGCCGTGGCCCAGGATCATCGGACCCCAGGAGCCGATGTAGTCGATGTAGCGCTTGTCGTTGGCGTCCCAGAAATAGGCGCCTTGCGCGCGCTGGATGAAACGGGGCGTGCCGCCGACGGCCTTGAAGGCGCGCACGGGCGAGTTCACGCCGCCGGGGATCACGGCGCGGGCGCGCTCGAAAAGAAGGTCGTTCTGGTCAGTCATCAGTGTCGCGTGTCGTGCGGGGGTAAAGCGAAATCGGGTGGGGTGTCGGGCGCGTCGTCATCGTCTTCGTCGTCCTCGGGCTCGGCCCAGAACAGGCGGTCGGGCAGCACGTGGCCCATGCCGGGGCGAAAGCCCGCGTCGAGGCAGCGGTCCATGTAAGCGAGCGCTTCGGTCGTGGCGGCCACGAGGTCGGTGCCGCTGGCGAGCAGGGCGGCGAGCGCGGCGGAGAGCGTGTCGCCGGCGCCGGCGAAGACGGCTTCGAGCCGTTCGTACTTCTCGCTGGCCAGCACCGACTGCGGCGAGGCCAGCACGTTGTCGATGAACTGGTCGGGCAGCACCATGCCGGTGACCAGGGTGTAGGGCACGCCGAACTCGCCGGCGGCCTTGGCGATGTCGCGCGCGCCGGGCGGGCGCTCGCCGCTCCAGTCGGGCAGCAGCCAGCGCCACAGGGTGCTGTGGTTTCCAACCAACACCGTGGTCTGGGGCAGCACGAGGTCGCGAAAAGCGTCGAGATAGGCCTCGATCAGGTTCTCGTCCCACCACGACAGGTTGGGCATGTAGGCCACCACGGGCACGTCGGGATAGTCGGCGGCGGTCTCGGCGATGGTGCTCAGCGCCTCGGGGGTGCCGGCAAAGCCGACCTTGATCAGCTGGACCTCGACGTCTTCCAGGATGGCGCGCGCCTGCTCGGCCACGGCCTCTTCCTCGAAGGCGAAGTGGTCGAAGATCTCGGCCGTGTCGCGCGCGTAGGCGCCCGTCACCACCGGCAGGATGTGAGCGCCCACCGATCCCATGGCCAACGCGTCGGCGCCCAGGCCGCCCGCGCCGCTCGGATCGCTGGCATTGAACACCAGCACGCAGGGGGGATTCAGGTCGCGTTCGCTCAGCGCCTCGTCGTCCTGCGGGGGGTCGTTAAGATTGCCCGGTTTGCGGGCGTTCTCGTCTGGATGTAAGTAGATGGTCATACGCCTAGCGAAATCCCCTGGATGGTGGCATAGGCGCGACGTTTACGGCCTGCCAGTGAGATACGCATAGATACACTCGTTGCATTTAATGAACAAGGACTTTAAGCTCCGATGAACACGAAAACTTGGATGTGCCTGATTTGTGGGTGGATCTATGACGAAGCGGTTGGTGTACCGGAAGACGGCATCGCGGCAGGCACGGCCTGGGCCGATGTGCCGATGAACTGGACCTGTCCTGAGTGCGGTGCGCGCAAGGAAGACTTCGAAATGGTTGAGATCTGACAAGCATGGCATAGGGCTACGCGATCTGCGTCGATGTTCGGCGCGGCGGGCATCCAAGTCTCATGAGCAGGAGCGTTTGCAATGGGCCCGAATGGATCTGGTTACAAGGTGCTGGTCATCGATGACAGCAACACCATCCGGCGCAGTGCCGAGATTTTTCTGAAGCAGGGTGGGCACGAGGTTCTTCTCGCGGAAGACGGCTTCGACGCGCTCTCCAAGGTTAACGACCACAAGCCTCACCTGATTTTCTGCGACATCCTGATGCCTCGCCTCGACGGCTATCAGACCTGCGCCATCATCAAGCGCAACGCGCATTTCTCCAATGTCCCGGTCGTCATGCTGTCTTCGAAAGATGGCGTATTCGACAAGGCCCGCGGCCGCATGGTCGGGTCCCAGGACTATCTCACCAAGCCATTCACCAAAGACCAGCTGCTGCAGGCCGTGCAGCAGTTTGGCATTGTTCAACAGGAAGTGCAGTAATGCCCATTCGAAAAATCCTCGTCGTCGACGACTCCAAGACGGAACTGGTGTTCCTGACCGACCTCCTCCAGAAGAACGGTTTCTCCGTGAAGACGGCCGAAAACGCCGACGACGCGATGCGCCGCCTCGAGGAAGACCACCCCGACCTGATCCTCATGGACGTGGTCATGCCCGGCCAGAACGGCTTCCAGCTCACGCGCGCCATCGCCCGTGACCCGAAGTACGCCGCCATTCCGATCATCCTGTGCACCAGCAAGAACCAGGAAACCGATCGTGTCTGGGGCATGCGCCAGGGCGCACGCGACTACATCGTGAAGCCGGTCAACGCGGCCGATCTGATGTCCAAGATCAGCGCGCTCGCCTGAGCGGGAACCTGCGCACTCCATGGCGAATCGCGACGCGCTGCGCGCCTTCCAGTCCCGGCTTGCGAGCCGCCTCCAGGCCGCGCGCACCACGGGCGTGGCCGCGAGCTGGCTGGCGGTCGAGGCGGGTGAGGGCAAGTACCTCTTTCCGCTGGCGCACGCCGGCGAAATCTTTCCCTGGACGCCGCCCCAGCCCGTGCCCTACACGGAGCCCTGGTTTCTCGGCGTCGCCAACCTGCGCGGCGGCCTGTACGGCGTCGTGCAGCTGTCGGCGTTTGCGTCCGGTGCGCCGGGCGCTCCCGCCGCCACCGAGGCGGCACGCATCCAATCGCGGCTCGTGGCATTCAACGAGCTGCTCGAAGTCAACTGCGCTTTGCTGGTCGATCGACTGGCGGGGTTGCGGGGTGCGGAGGCCTTCACGGCCGCCGAGGCCCCGGGCGCAGAGGCCCCGGCCTGGCACGGGCATCTGTACACCGACGCAGCAGGAGAGCGCTGGCAGGAAGTCAACCTGCAGGCGCTTTCGCAGCAACCCCAGTTTTTGAGTATTGGTGCGTAGTGCTTCGGCACATGGCACTGGCAACCACCTGAAGGACCGACCGTGAGCTCGATCGCCGACAAGTTCAAGAAATTACTCCCCGCGACCAACGGGAACGACAAGGCCCGCGTCGACGGCTCCGGTTCGATATCGCTCGACGATGTCGACACGGTTCAGGTTCCGGACGAAAAAACGATCCGCCTCGCCAAGAAGGGTGAGGGGGCATCCGCCGCTACAGCCGACACCGGCTTCGGCGGCATCGACGCGCTGGGCGACCCGGCGTCCGTCGAAGCCGCCAACGCGGCCACGCTCGAAGCGGTGCCGCTGGCCCCCGCCGCGGGCGGCGGCATGGGCGCCAACCCCGCCAAGCAGCAGCGCGTGCTGGCCATCATGCTGGCCATCGTGGTGCTGGCGCTGTTGCTGGTGGCCGGCTCCGCCATCCTTCGCGCGGAACGTCTGGCGCAGCAGGTGGCGGCCACCGGCCAGTCGCTGATGCAGTCGCAGCGCCTGGCCAAGTCGATCTCGCAGGCCCTCGTCGGCAGCGCCTCGGCGTTCGTCGAAGTGAAGGACAGCGCCGACGACCTCTCGCGCCGCGTGCAGGGCCTGACCAACGGCGACGACGCCTTGCGCCTGGAAGCCGTCGGCAACCAGTACGACGAGGAGATGAACAAGATCAACCCGCTGGTCGCCCGCGCCGACGCGAGCGCCAAGGCCGTGCTGGCCCAGCGCCAGATCCTGACGCAGGTGGGCGCCGCCTTGCGCGACATCAACCAGCAGTCGTCCACGCTGCTCGAAATGACGGAAACCGTCGCGTCGCTGAAGATGCAGCAGAACGCCACGCTGCCCGAGATCTCGGCCGCCGGCCAGCTCGTGATGCTGACGCAGCGCATCGGCAAGTCGACCAACGAGTTCTTCACGGTCGAGGGCGTGAACCCCGACGCCGTGTTCCTGCTGGGCAAGGACCTGAACACCTTCCAGGAAACCACCCGCGGCCTGCTCGACGGCAACGCGCAGCAGCGCTTCCCCGGCTCGAAAGACCCGCAGACGCGCCAGCAGCTCGAAGCCATCCTGAAGACCTACGAGCAGATGCGCACGCAGGCCTCGGCCATTCTGGGCAATCTGCAGGGCCTGGTGGCCGCGCGCGAAGCGCAGGCGTCCATCCTGACCGACAGCGAGCCGCTGCGTAAGTCGCTGGGCGAACTGCAAGAGAAGCTCTCGGCACGCACCGGCCTGGGCGCCGGCACCATCGTGCTGCTGTTCGTGCTGTCGCTGGCCGCCCTGGCTCTGGCCGGCGCCATCGGTTTCGTGCAGGTGCGCGAAGGCCGCGAACGTGCCGCCGTCGCCGAACGCGAGCGTCTGGCTGCCGAGCAGGCTTCTGAAGAAGCCGGCCGCGTGAACAACGCCAACCAGGCCGCCATTCTTCGCCTGATGAACGAACTGCAGACAGTGGCCGAAGGCGACCTGACGCAGGAAGCGACCGTGACCGAGGACATCACCGGCGCCATCGCCGACTCGGTGAACTACACGGTGGAAGAACTGCGCTTGCTGGTGGGCAACGTGCAGAACACGGCAACCCGCGTGGCGCAGACGACGTCGCAGGTGGAAAACACCTCGACCGAACTGCTCGCCGCCTCGACCGAGCAGCTGCGCGAAATTCGCGAAACCGGCCAGTCGGTGCTGACCATGGCCGAGCGAATCAACGGCGTGTCCTCGCAAGCGCAAGAGTCCGCCACGGTGGCGCGCCAGTCGCTGCAAGCCGCATCGTCGGGCCTGCAGGCCGTGCAGAACGCCATCGGCGGTATGAACTCCATCCGCGACCAGATCCAGGAAACCTCCAAGCGGATCAAGCGCCTGGGCGAATCGTCGCAAGAGATTGGCGAAATCACCGAGCTGATCTCGGACATTACCGAACAGACCAACGTGCTGGCCCTGAACGCCGCCATTCAGGCGGCATCCGCCGGTGAAGCCGGCCGGGGCTTCTCGGTGGTGGCGGAAGAAGTTCAGCGACTGGCCGAACGCTCCGCAGACGCCACGCGCCAGATCTCGGCGCTGGTGAAGGCGATTCAGACCGACACGCAGGACGCGGTGGGCGCCATGGAGCGTTCCACGCAGGGTGTGGTCGAAGGGGCCAAGCTGTCCGACAACGCGGGTACCGCGCTGTCCGAGATCGACCGCGTGTCGCGCCGACTCGCCGACCTCATCGAGCAGATTTCGCAGTCCGCCTCCCGCGAGGCCGATTCGGCCAACGTGGTGGCCGCCAACATCCAGCACATTTTTGCGGTGACGGAACAGACCGGAGAAGGCACGCGGACCACGGCCCAGCAGGTGCGCGAGCTCTCGCAGATGGCCGAAGAACTGCGTCGCTCGGTGGCTCGTTTCAAGATCGCGTGACAACAGATAGATAAGAACGGCGAGCAACCACGTGTCGATTCAAACCCCTGCCACGGCCCCCCTCGCCGGCAACATGCCGGCCACCGAAGACCTCGGGCCGCTGGCCTGGGTGCTGGGAGAAATCCAGAAGTCCCTCGACGGTGTCGGCAAGTCGCTGCGGCGTTTCGTGCGCGACGTGGGCAGTGCCACGGAGCCCGAGAGCGGTCCGCTGCAAATGGCCCGCCAGCAACTGCACCAGGCCGTCGGCGCGCTGCAGATGGTGGGCCACAGCTCGCCTGCGCTGGTGCTGGGCACCATCGAATTCGCGGTGCAGGGCTTCATCGCCGAGCCGCAGCGCTGCACCGAGAGTGCCGTGCACAAGATCGAGCGTGCCGGCTTCGCCGTCACCGATTTCCTCAGCGCACTGCTGGCCGGCAAGGCCGTGTCGTCGGTGGCGCTGTTTCCGCAGTACCGCGACGTGCTGGAGCTGGGCGGCAATGAGCGCGTCCATCCGGCGGACCTGTGGAGCACCGCCTGGCGCTGGGTCGAGGTCAAGCCGGCCCTCACGCAAGCCGCGCTCGCTTATGACCCGGCCGTGCGTTCGCGGCTCGACCGCGAAGTGCTGCAACTGGTCAAGAGCGGCGACGCGCAGGCCGCGCGACGGCTGCATGCGCTGTGCCTGGGGCTCGGGCGCGGTGCGCTGCTGCCGCGCGTCGCGAGCTTCTGGACGCTGGCCGCGGGCTTCTTCGAAGCCCTCGCGCTGGGCCTGATTCCCGCCGACACCTACGTCAAGCGCGCCGCCTCGCGCGTGCTGCTGCAGTACGCCACGCTGGCGCGCGGCGACAGCGTCGTGTCCGACCGCCTCGGCCAGGACCTGCTGTTCTTCTGCGCCCAGGCCGTGCCCGGCGCGCAGGACGACGCCGCCACGCTGCGCACCGTGCGCAGCGCCTGGGGCGTGACGCAAGAACCGCGCGTCGACTACACCGTGGTGCAGTTCGGCCGCTTCGACCCGCTGGTGCTCTTGCAGGCGCGCAAGCGCATCGAGACCGCCAAGGAAATGTGGTCGGCGCTCTCGGGCGGCGACATCACGCGGACGCGGCAGGTGGCCGACACGTTCGCGCAGCTCGGCGAATCGCTGCTGAAGCTGCACCCGCCGAGCCAGCCGATGGTGCAGGCGCTGACGCACGCCGTGGACGCCTCGGTGCGTTCCGGCCAGCCGCCCGACACCGAACTGGCGATGGAAGTCGCCACCTCGGTGCTGTACCTCGAAGCCGCGCTCGAAGACCTCGATCCCAGCGATCCGCAGCTCACGGCCCGCACGCTGCAGCTGGCCGGCCGCATCGAACGCGTGCGCGACGGCGGCCGTTCCGAGCCGCTCGAGCCGTGGATGGAGGACCTGTACCGCCGCGTGAGCGACCGCCAGACCATGGGCACCGTGGTCGACGAGCTGCGCAGCCACCTGAGCGAACTCGAGAAGTCGCTCGACCAGTATTTCCGCCGCCCCGCCGAAAAGCCGCTGCTGCGCACCGTGCCCACCCAGCTCATGCAGATGCGTGGCGTGTTCTCGGTGCTGGGGCTCGAGCAGGCCGCGCACACCGTGCAACGCATGCGCGACGACGTCGAGCAGATGCTGCAGGTCAACCGCTCGCCCGTCGAGGAAATGGCCACCTTCGACGCGCTCGGCAACAACCTGGGCGCGCTGGGTTTCCTCATCGACATGCTGGGCTACCAGCCCGCGCTGGCCAAGCGCCTGTTCGTGTTCGATGCCGAAGCGGGCGAACTCAAGCCGCTGATGGGCCGTCAGGCCATCGATGCCGCGGCCCCGGCCGAAGGCGCCGCCGCACCGGCCGCCGAGCCCGTGCTCAGCATCGAGGAGGTCGACGCGCAGATCGCCTCCAAGCTCGCCGCGTTGGCGACGCCCAATCGCAAGACCAAGCCGTCGCCGCTGGAGGAATTCAGTCGTAAGGCCGAGAGCTGGACCACCAAGATCACGGGCCCGTCGGCGCTGCCCGACACCGAGGTCACCGAGCTCGAAGAAGACGACCTGCAGAACATCTTCCTGGACGAAGCCCGCGAAGTGGTGGGCAACGGCCTGGCCGCCATCGCCGCGCTCGGCAACCGTCCCGGCGACACCGAAGAACTCACCATCCTGCGCCGCGCGTTCCACACGCTCAAGGGCAGCTCGCGGATGGTCGGCCTCACCGACTTCGGCGACGCCGCCTGGTCGCTCGAACAGGTGCTCAACACCTGGCTGGCCGACCAGCGCGATGCCACGCCCGAGCTGCTGTCGAGCACCGAGCGCATGCTGCGCGATTTCAGCCAGTGGGTCGAAGCCATCGCCGCCGGCGATGCAGGCACCTGGCACTCGGCGCCGTTCAGCCGCGTGGCCAATGCGCTGCTGGCCGGTGAGCCCGTGCCCGCCCCGGTGCGCGTGGCCGATGCCGAAGCACTCGCCGTGGCCGCGCGCCACATCGCCGCCGAGCCGGCGCCGATCCCGCTGCCGGAGCTCCCCGACCTGTCGCTGACGCCGCAAGATGTCGCAGCCCCTGACGCCACGTTGGACTTCTCCGACTGGCAGCAGGCGCAAGAAGCGCCACACGCACCGACCAAGCCTGTCACACCCGAGCCCGACGACGATTTCGCCTCCACCGACTTCCTCGACTTCGAGGGCAAGCAGAGCACCGCGCCCGCGCCGCTCGACGTGCTGCCCAGCGGCGACGATTTCGATTTCCTCGCGCCCCCGAAGACGCATGCACCGGCCGAGCCCGCCGTCTCGCACGCCGAGCCCGAGCCCGCCCCGGAAATCGAAGCGACGATGCCGACCGCGTCGGGCCTGCCCGATCTCGAATGGGCGCCCGAGCCGCTGCCGCTGGCTGCCGCAGAGCCTGTCGCCGAGACGGTGGCACCTGTCGAGGTCATCGAGGCCGCCGAAGAACTGCCGGCGCTGGACGTGCCGGTCGAAGAACTGCAGCCGGAGCCGGAACCTGTGTCGGCGGCCATCGAAGTCGCCCCCGAAGCCCCAGCCCCCGTTGTCGTCGAAGAGCTGCCAGCAGCCGTCGTGGCCGAGCCGGAACCCGTGTCCGAGCCCGAGCCCGTGCTGGCCGAGGCGGTCCTCGAGCCCGAGTCTTCCATCGCGCCGAGCGCCGAAGACCAGGTCAAGGTGATCGGCCCGTTGCGCATCGGCATCGCGCTGTACAACGTCTACCTCAACGAAGCCGACGAGTGGTCCCGCCAGCTGGCGACCGATGTCGGCGAATGGGCGCTCGAAACCCACGAGCGCCTGCCCGACTCGACCATTGCGCTGGCCCACTCGCTGGCCGGCAGTTCGGCCACCGTCGGCTTCCACAGCCTGTCGGGCATGGCCCGCCTGCTCGAATCGGCGCTGCAGCACCTGCAGATGCAGGGCAGCGGCACGCGCGAGCAGGGCGTCGTGCTGGTCGCCGCGGCCGACGAGCTGCGTCGCCTGCTGCACCAGTTCGCCGTCGGCTTCCTGCGCGATCCGTCCGAAGCCACGCTGCAGGCGCTGCGCGAAATCGCCGCCGCGCCGATGCCGCCCGAAATTGCCGCGGCCCGTTTCGAGACGCTGCTGCCCAAGCAGGTCGTCGCCAACGACGCCTTTGCCGACGTGGTACTGGACGACAACGAAGACGCCATCGACCTGGCCGATGCGGTCGACGTCGACCTGTTCCCGATCTTCGAGGAAGAGGCCGCCGAACTGATGCCCCAGCTGGGCGAGGCGCTGCGCCAGTGGTCGCACCACCCCGACGACGCCGCGCCGCGCGCCTCGGTGCTGCGCACGCTGCACACGCTCAAGGGCAGCGCACGGCTGGCCGGCGCCATGCGCCTGGGCGAGCGCGCGCACCGCATGGAGTCCGAGATCGAACTGCTGGGCTCCCAGGGGGCGGAGCGGGCCGACATCGAGAAGCTGCTCACGCGCCTGGACACGCTGCAACACACCTTCGACGCCCTGCGCGCGGCCGACGACGCCGCCCAGGTCGAGGTGGCCCAGCTGATCGCCACCGCCAGCCCGACCGCACCCGCCATCCAGCGCGTGCAGGCGGCGCCCGAGGTGCGCGAGTCGGCGAACGACGACCAGGCCGAAGCGGCTTCTGCCGAATCCGCCGTGGAAGCCCCGTCGTCCCTGCTGCCGCGCCCCGCGCCGGCCCTGCTCGCACCGCTGCGCGCGGCCTCGGGCCAGGCCGTTCGCATCCGCACCCAGCTGCTCGACCGCCTGGTCGCGCAGACCGGCGAGGTCATCATCACGCGCTCGCGCCTGGAGGCCGAACTGGGCCAGCTGCGCGGCTCGCTGGCCGACCTCACGGGCAACCTCGACCGCCTGCGCCAGCAGCTGCGCGACATCGAGGTGCAGGCCGAAAGCCAGATGCAGTCGCGCCTGGCGCAAGCCAAGGATTCGCAGCAGAGCTTCGACCCGCTCGAGTTCGACCGCTTCACCCGCGTGCAGGAACTCACGCGCATGATGGCCGAGTCGGTGAACGACGTGGCCACCGTGCAGCGCACCTTGCAAAAGACCGTGCAGGCCACGGAAGACGACCTGAGCGTGCAGGCACGCCAGACCCGCGAACTGCAGCGCGGCCTGCTGCGCACGCGCATGGTGGAGTTCGAAGGCATCTCCGACCGCCTCTACCGCGTGGTGCGCCAGGCCTCGAAGGACACCGGCAAGCAGGTGCGCCTGGACATCGTCGGCGGCTCCATCGAAATGGACCGCGGCGTGCTCGACCGCATGACGCCCGCCTTCGAACACCTGCTGCGCAACTGCGTGGCGCACGGCATCGAGGATGTGGCGGCGCGCGAGAAGGCCGGCAAGGACGCCAGCGGCCTCATCGTCATCGACCTGCACCACGAAGGCAACGACGTGTCGGTGAGCTTCCGCGACGACGGCGCCGGCCTCGACCAGAAGCGCATCGCCGAACGCGCCCGCGCCCTCGGCCTGCTCGGCCCCGACCAGGAGCTGTCGCCCGAAGAAGCCACCGAGCTGATCTTCAAGCCCGGCTTCTCCACGGCCGGGCAGGTGTCCGAATTGGCCGGCCGCGGCATCGGCATGGACGTGGTGCGCGCGCAGATCGCCGCGCTCGGCGGCCGCATCGAAACGCACAGCACGCCGGGCCAGGGCACCACCTTCAAGCTGGTGCTGCCGCTGACCACCGCCGTGACGCACGTGGTGATGCTGCGCGCGGGCGAGGTTTCGATCGGCGTGCCGTCGAACCTCGTGGAACTCGTGCAGCGCGTGAGCGGTGCCGACCTCGAGGCCGCCTACCTGAACCACAGCTTCGCCTTCGGCAGCGAGCAGGTGCCGTTCTACTGGGCCGGCGCGCTGCTGCAGCATTCCATCCGCAGCGAGCACGCCGCCACCAAGAACAACACGCTGGTGATCGTGCGAAGCGCGGCGCAGCGCGTGGCCCTGCACGTGGACGAAGTGCTGGGCAACCAGGAAGTCGTGGTGAAGAACCTCGGCCCGCAGCTCGCGCGGCTGCCCGGTTTGGCTGGCATCTCGGTGCTGGCTTCGGGCGCGGTGGCGCTCATCTACAACCCGGTGGCGCTGGCCGCGGTGCACGGCGACCAGGCGCGTGCGCGCCAGACCGCCGCGCTGGCCGCGCCGACGCATGCCGCTTCGGTGGACACCGGCGCGCCGCAGACGCCGGCCGCCTTTGCCCCGGTGGTGCCGCAGATCCCGCTCGTGCTGGTGGTGGACGACTCCATCACCGTGCGCCGCGTCACGCAGCGTCTGCTGCAGCGCGAAGGCTATCGCGTGTCGCTCGCGGCCGACGGCCTGCAGGCGCTCGAGCGCCTGCAGCAGGAGCGCCCGGCCGTGGTGCTGTCGGACATCGAGATGCCGCGCATGGACGGCTTCGACCTGGCCCGCAACATCCGCGCCGACGTGGCCCTGGCCGAGTTGCCGATCATCATGATCACCTCGCGCATCGCCGAGAAGCACCGCGAGTACGCCCGCGACCTGGGCGTGAACCACTACCTGGGCAAGCCGTACTCGGAAGAGGAACTGCTGCGCCTGGTGCGTGCGTACACGAGCGAGCCGGCCGCGCTGGCGGTGGCCTGATCGGCCTCGGCCGCGCCGGCAGTCGGCGCGCAAAAGAAAAGGGCCCTTCGGGGCCCTTTTTTCTTGGGTTACGGCTTTTGCAGGGCCTTGGCGCGCGCCGCCGCATAGCGCTGCATGGTCTTCTCCCGCGCCTCGGCGTGGTCCACCACCGGCTTCGGGTAGTTCTCGCCCAGCCTGACGCCCGCTGCCTCCAACTCGACCGGCGACGCCATCCACGGCGCATGGATCGCCACGTTCGACAGGCCCGCGAGCTGCGGCAGGTAGCGGCGGATGAACTTGCCTTCGGGGTCGAAGCGTTCGCTCTGCGTCACGGGGTTGAAGATGCGGAAGTAGGGCTGGGCGTCGCAGCCGGTCGAGCTGGCCCACTGCCAGCCGCCGTTGTTCGAGGCCAGCTCGAAGTCGTTCAGGTGCAGCGCGAAGTAGCGCTCGCCGCGCCGCCAGTCCAGCCCCAGGTCCTTGCACAGGAAGCTCGCCACCACCATGCGCAGCCGGTTGTGCATGTAGCCGCTCTGCCGGATCTGCAGCATCGCCGCATCGACCAGCGGGTAGCCGGTGCGGCCCTCGCACCAGGCGTCGAACAGCTGGTCGGCGTGCTTGCCGTGGTGCCACTGGATCTTGTCGTACTCGGGGCGGAAGCTCTTCGATTCGCCGTTCGCGTGCACGTGCGGAAAGTGCGCCAGGATCTGGAAGTAGAAGTCGCGCCAGACCAGCTCGCTGAGCCAGGTCGCGGCCCCGGTGTTGCCCTGCAGCGCCAGCTGGTGCGCCACGCTGGCCAGCTGGCGGATCGACACCGTGCCGAAGCGCAGGTGCACGCCCATGTAGCTGGGGCCGCGCACGGCCGGGAAGTTGCGCGCCTCGTCGTAGCGGTCGATGCGCTCGAAAAAGTCTTCGAACAGCGCGCCCGCGCCGCGTGTGCCGGTGGGAATCTCCAGCGTCTGGAGGTTGGTGCTTTCGAAGCCGATCTCGCCCAGCGTGGGCACCGGCCCGCCCAGGGCCGGGGGCGGCGGCGCGAGCGCGTCGGCGTGGCTGCGCACCGGGTACGGCTTCAGGAAGAACGAATCCACCTTCGCCAGCCAGGCCCGCTTGTACGGCGTGAACACCGTGTAGGGCAGCCCGGCCTTGGTCATGACCTCGTCGCGGTCGAAGACCGTGCTGTCCTTGAAGGTGTGGAAGCTGATGCCCGTGTTGGCCAGCGCGCCGAGCACGCGGGCGTCACGCGCCAGGGCGTCGGGCTCGTCGTCGCGGTTGGCGAACACCGCCTGCACGTCGAGCGTGTGGGCCAGCGCCGGTATCTCTTCGGCGGCCACCGCGTGCCGCACGATGAGCCCGCTGCCCAGGCCGCGCAGCTCGGCTTCGAGCTCCACCAGCGATTCGCGGATGAATTCGACCCGCCGGTCCGCCCGGGGCAGGGCGTCCAGGATCGCCCGGTCGAACACGAAAACGCAGACCACCTGCCGGCAGGCCCGCAGCGCCCGGTACAGCGCCGCGTTGTCGTCCACCCGCAGGTCCCGGCGAAACCACATGAGCCCTTTGGGATAGGTCTTGTCGACGGCCAGTAAAATCGGGGGCATATGGCTGCCGATTCTGCCCCGATGAACCTGACGCATCACTTTCTGATCGCGATGCCGGGGATGGAAGACAAAACTTTCAACCGCAGCGTCGTTTACCTCTGCGAACACAGCGAGCGCGGTGCGCTCGGGCTGGTGATCAACAAACCCAGCGACATCAACCTCAAGGTGCTGTTCGAGAAGATCGAGCTGCACCTGGCCCGCCCCGAGCTGGGCGAGGCCCCCGTTTTCCAGGGCGGCCCGGTGCAGACCGAGCGCGGCTTCGTGCTGCACGAGCCGGTGTTCACCCAGGCCGAGAAGCCCGAGGAATCGGTCTACGCCTCGACCATGACCATCCCCGGCGGGCTCGAAATGACCACCTCCAAGGACGTGCTGGAGGCCCTGGCCACCGGCGCCGGCCCGCGCAAGGTGCTGGTCTCGCTGGGCTATTCGGCCTGGGGCGAGGGCCAGCTGGAGTCCGAACTGGCCGAGAACAGCTGGCTCACCGTGCTGGCCGACCCGGCCGTGATCTTCGACACGCCGGTGGAAAAGCGTTACGACAAGGCGCTGATGCTGCTGGGGCTCGAAGCCTGGACGCTGTCCCCCGACGCGGGCCACGCATGAGCGACGTCATGTCCGACGCGCCTGCATCCGCCCCTGCTTCCGTTCCCGTTTCCGCGCATTTCCAGAGCTTCCTGGCCTTCGACTTCGGCGCCAAGCGCACCGGCGTGGCCAGCGGCAACCGGCTGCTGCGCACGGCGACCCCGCAGGCCACCATCAAGGCCGAGGGGGCCGACGCCCGCTTTGCGCAGGTCGAGGCCCGTATCAAGGAATGGCAGCCCGACGCGCTCGTGGTCGGCGTGCCTTATCACCCCGACGGCGCCCCGCACGAGAACACCCGCCGCGCGCAGAAGTTCGCGCGCCAGCTGCGCGGCCGTTTCAATCTCCAGGTGTTCGAGGTAGACGAGCGCTACAGCACCACCGAGGCCTTGTCGTCCGGCGCCCGCGATGCCGATGCCGCCTCCGCTTGCATCATCCTGGAACAGTTTTTGAGGAGTCTCCCGTGAGTTCAATCCCCGATGCCGAAGCGCTCTACACGACGCTGCTGTCCGGCGTGAAGGCGCTGATGCGCCCCGAGACGAAACTGGTGGGCATCACCTCCGGCGGCGCCTGGCTGGTCGAGCGCCTGCAAAAAGACCTGGGCCTGGCCGGCGCCCCCGGCGTCATCTCGTCGGCCATGCACCGCGACGACTTCGCGCGCCGCGGCCTCTCGGCCAGCGCGCAGACCGCGCTGCCCTTCGACGTGAACGGCGCTGACGTGCTGCTGCTCGACGACGTGCTTTACACGGGCCGCACGATCCGCGCTGTGCTCAACGAGCTGTTCGACTTCGGCCGCCCCGCCTGCGTGCGGCTCGCCGTGCTGGTGGATCGCGGTGGCCGCGAGTTGCCTGTTGCAGCCGACTTCGCCGCGACGACGCTCACGTTGCCGAACACCCAATTGCTAGCCCTCGCACGCGCCGACGACGGCGCCTTCAGCCTCAAGGTGGAGGACAACAAGTAATGCTCTACAAGCGAAACCCGCAGCTCAACAAGAACGGCGAGCTGATCCACCTGCTGTCGATCGAGGGCCTGCCCAAGGACATCGTCACGCACATCCTCGACACGGCCGCCAACTTCACGAGCGTGAGCGACCGCGAGGTGAAGAAGGTGCCGCTCTTGCGCGGCAAGAGCGTGTTCAACCTGTTCTTCGAAAACAGCACGCGCACGCGCACCACCTTCGAGATCGCGGCCAAGCGCCTGAGTGCCGACGTCATCAACCTGGACATCGCGCGCTCCTCGGCCACCAAGGGCGAGTCGCTGCTGGACACCATCGCCAACCTGAGCGCCATGGCCGCCGACCTGTTCGTGGTGCGCCACAGCGAGTCGGGCGCGCCGTACCTGATCGCGCAGCACGTCGCGCCGCACGTGCACGTGGTGAACGCCGGCGACGGCCGCCACGCGCACCCGACGCAGGGGCTGCTCGACATGTACACGATCCGCCACTACAAGAAAGACTTCTCGAACCTCACGGTCGCGATCGTCGGCGACGTGTTGCACTCGCGCGTGGCGCGTTCCGACATCCATGCGCTCACCACGCTCGGCTGCGCCGAAGTGCGCGTGGTCGGCCCCAAGACGCTGGTGCCCGCCGACATGGCCGGCATGGGCGTGCGCGTGTGCCACACGCTCGAAGAAGGCATCAAGGACTGCGACGTCGTCATCATGCTGCGCCTGCAGAACGAGCGCATGAGCGGCGCGCTGCTGCCCTCGTCGCAGGAGTTCTTCAAGACCTTCGGCCTCACGCAGGAAAAGCTGCAGCTGGCCAAGCCCGACGCCATCGTGATGCACCCGGGCCCGATCAATCGCGGCGTGGAGATCGACTCCGCCGTGGTCGACGGCAAGCAGAGCGTGATCCTCCCGCAGGTCACCTTCGGCATCGCGGTCCGCATGGCCGTGATGAGCATCGTGGCAGGGAACGAAGCATAGACATGTTGCTCGCCCCCAGTCTTCGCGCACTTCGTGTCGCTTCGCCAACCCCCTACCGGGGGCAACACCAGTGGCCCGGCAAAGCCGGTTCCACGGTGTTTCCCGAAAAGGCCCTGACTGCCACCGGAAGTACAGACGCATGAAAATCCTCATCACCAACGGCCGCGTGGTCGACCCCGCCTCGGGCACCGACAAGCCCACCGACATCGCCATCGCCGACGGCAAGATCGCGGGCATCGGGCGCGCACCGGCGGGCTTCAAGCCCGAGCGCACCCTCGACGCCACGGGCTGCATCGTCACGCCCGGCCTCGTCGACCTTGCCGCGCGCCTGCGCGAGCCGGGCTACGAGCACGAAGGCATGCTCGAAAGCGAAATGGCCGCGGCCATCGCGGGTGGCGTGACCAGCCTCGTGTGCCCGCCCGACACCGACCCCGTGCTCGACGAGCCCGGCCTGGTCGAGATGCTCAAGTTCCGCGCCGAAAAGCTGCAGTGCGCGCGCCTGTTCCCGCTGGGCGCGCTCACGCGCAACCTCGCCGGCGGCGTGCTCACCGAGATGGCCGAGCTCACCGAGGCCGGCTGCATCGGCTTCGGCCAGGCCGACGTGCCGCTGGCCGACACGCAGGTGCTGCAGCGCGCGCTGTCGTACGCCAGCACCTTCGGCTACACCGTGTGGCTGCGTCCGCAGGACCGCGACCTCGGCAAGGGCGTCGCCGCCAGCGGCGCGCTCGCCACGCGGCTGGGCCTGGGCGGCGTGCCGGTGGCGGCCGAGACGATCGCCATCTTCACCATCATCGAGCTCATGAAGAGCACCGGCGCGCGCGTGCACCTGTGCCGCATCTCCAGCGCCCGCGGCGTGGCGCTGGTGCGCGAGGCGAAGGCGCGGGGCCTGCCGATCACCTGCGACGTCAGCATCAACTCGCTGCACCTGGCCGACACCGACATCGGCTTCTTCGACAGCCGCGCGCGCCTGAACCCGCCGCTGCGCCAGCAGGGCGACCGCGACGCGCTCTCGGCCGCGCTGGCCGACGGCACCATCGACGCGCTGGTGTCCGACCACACGCCGGTCGAGGCCGACGCCAAGACGCTGCCCTTTGCCGAAGCCGAACCCGGCGCCACCGGCCTCGAACTGTTGCTGCCGCTCGCGCTGCAGTGGGGCGAGCGCAGCGGCGCGGGTCTGGCGCGCGCCATCGAGGTGGTCACCTCGGCGCCGGCGCGACTGCTGAACGCGGCCGATGCGGCCAGCGGCATCGGCCGCATCGCCGAGGGCGGCGTGGCCGACCTGTGCATCGCCGATCCGTCGCTCGAATGGCAGGTGGTGCCCGAGGCGCTGCGCAGCCAGGGCAAGCACACGCCGTTCTCCAGCTACCCGATGCAGGGGCGCGCGCGCCACACGCTGGTGGCCGGTCGCGTCGTGCACGGCTGAGCGACAGCCGCCCGCCACACGGCACGCCGTCAAAAAGAAGAAGAGGGCCCGCGTCCAGATGCTGCACTCGTTGAAGGCCGGCTGGCGCCTGCTGCATGCGGCCTCGCATGCGCTGTCGGGCTGGTGGACGATCCGCTTCACCTTCCCCCGCCTGCCGCAGGACGAGCGCAACGCGCGCGTGCAGGCCTGGTCGGCGCGCATGCTGCAGATCATGGGCGTCACGCTGCGCGTGCAGGGCGAGCCGCCCGCGCACGGGCCGGCGCTGCTCATCTGCAACCACCTCTCATGGCTCGACATCACCGCCATCCATGCGGCGCGCCATGTGCGCTTCGTGTCGAAGTCGGACGTCAAGCAGTGGCCGGTGATCGGCACGCTCTCCACCGGCTCCGGCACGCTCTACATCGAGCGCGAACGCCGGCGCGACGCCATGCGCGTGGTGCACCACATGACCGAGGCGCTGCGCGGCGGCGACCTGATCGGCGTGTTTCCCGAAGGCACCACGAGCGACGGGCGCGGGCTGCTGCCGTTCCATGCCAACCTGCTGCAGGCCGCGATTTCCTCGGGCGCGCCGGTGATCCCGGCCGCGCTGCGCTTTGCCGACGCCGCCACCGGCGAGACCAGCCAGGCGCCGCGCTACATCGACGACGACAACCTGCTGGCCTCGGTGTGGAACACGCTGCGCGCGCCGCCGCTCTTGGCCATCGTGCGCTTCGGCGAGCCGCAGCCTTCGTACAGCCGCGAACGCCGCAGCTGGGCGCATTCGCTGCATGAAGACGTGCAGCAGCTGCGCCGCGATACCCACTGAGCGGCACTGACCGGATCGATCCGCAAAAAAAGCGCCCCGGGAGGGGCGCTGTAACGACGCAAGAAGCGCCGTGAGGAGGAAGCGGGATCGTTCGCCGTGGCGCGTGGCCGGTCAGAGAATGCCGAACACCTTCAGCCCGATGATCACGATCAGCGGGACGCCGCAGAGCCAAAGGATGATGCTTTTCATGACCGGTCTCCGTGAGGTAGGTAGGCCTCCACGGTGGCCGCGTCTGCGGCCCGCGCGTGCGGGATAAGGCAAACCAAGCGCGTGAGCGCCTGCCTACACGGCACGGGCCGGCGGTTCAGCCCGCTTCGTCGGTGGGCACGAAGCCCAGGCGGCGCGAGATTTCGAGTGCGCAGGCCTTCAGCGGCACGGCCACGCGGCCGTTCCAGTCGCTGTCGAAGGTGGCCTCGGGGCCCATGGCCGTGATGCCCAGCACCAGGTTGTTGGTCGAGTCGAACACCGGCGCGCAGAAGGCGTCGATGCCCGGAATCGGCTGGCCCAGCGTGCGCGAGATGCCGTGCAACCGCGTCTCGACCAGGAGCGCCTCGATCTGCGACTTCGACAGCTCTTCGCTGGCGCCGCGCCCGTCGGCCGGACGCGTGCGCGCCAGGTCTTCGAGCATCATCTTTTCCACCACCTTCGGCGGCAGGTAGGCCGCGAACAGCCGGCCCGTGGCCGTGTAGGCCAGCGACATCACGGTGCCGGTGCGCAGGTTCACGTGCAGCGGGTGGATCGGTTCTTCCAGCCGCACCACGGTCGGCCCGAAGTTGCCCCAGACGGCGACCGCGATGCTCTGTTCGGTCTCCGACGCGAGCGCCTCGATGAGCGGCGAGGCTTCCTTGATCGGGTCGAGCCGCTGCAGCTTGGCCAGGCCCAGCTGCAGGGCCAGCGGGCCCAGCTCGTAGCGGCCGGTGCCGTCCTGCACCACGAAGCCGACCTTCAGAAAACTCACCAGGTAGGGATGCGCCTTGCCGACCGGCACGCCGGCGGCCTTGCCGAGATCGCGCAGCGCCATGGGCGCCACGTGCCGGCCGAGCGCGACCAGCAATTGCGTTCCGATTTCGACGGATTGAATGCCACGTCTTGGCTTTTCCATGGGGCGCCCGGCGTGGGGGTTGAGAGTGGGAGCGAGTATAGCCATCAGGGTTTCTACTGATATTGTCGTGTTCAATCGACGATGACTGATCATCTGATAGTAACTAAACGACTTGACCATATCAACATCGCTGCCTACACTCCGCCGCAACTTAAGTCGTACACACAACACGAGAGCGAACAGAGGCAGAGATGGAACAGAACACGTGGGAATGCGATGTCCTCGTCGTCGGCAGCGGCGCGTCGGGCATGGCCACCGCCGTCACGGCGGCGTCGCAGGGTTTGAAGGTGCTGGTGGTCGAGAAAGAGCCGCGCTTCGGCGGCACCACCGCGCGCTCGGGCGGCTGGCTGTGGATTCCGGGCACGCGCCTGGCCACCGAGCAGGGCATCCATGAGCCGCCCGGCGCGGCGCTCGACTACATGAAGCACGAGACCACGACGCACTTCGATGCGGCGCGCGTCGGTGCTTTTCTCGACATGGGCCCCAAGGCCATCGACTTCTTCACGCGCCAGACCTGCGTGCAGTTCGACATGCCGGCTGTCTTCCCCGACTACCACGCCGAAGCGCCCGGCGGCCAGCCCGGCGGGCGTTCGATGGTCACGCGCCCGTTCGACGGCCGCGAGCTCGGTGCGCGCATCAAGCACCTGGCGCCGCCGCTGCCCGAGCTCACGGTGTTCGGAATGATGTTGGGCTCGGGCCCCGAGATCAAACACTTCATGCGGGCCTTCAAGTCGCCGACCTCGTTCTGGTACGTCACCAAGCGCCTGACCCGGCACTTCCTGGACGTGGTGCGCCACGGCCGCGGCATGACGCTGACCAACGGCAATGCGCTGGCCGGCCGCCTGGCCAAGGCCGCGATGGACCTGGACATTCCCGTGTGGCTCTCGTCGCCCGTGAAGAAGCTCGTGGTCGAGTACGACGGCGTCTCGGGCGCCGTGGTGCAGCACGAAGGCAAGACGGTGCGCATCACTGCCAGGCGCGGCGTGGTGCTGGCTTGTGGCGGTTTCCCCTACGACGTGGAGCGCCGCAAGCAACTGTTCCCGCACGCACCCACCGGCAAGGAGCACTACTCGCCGTCGCCTTCCACGAACACCGGCGACGGCCTGCGCCTGGCCGAAGCCGTGGGCGGCCGCGTCGACGGCACCATCCCGCACGCCGCGGCGTGGGTGCCGGCCTCGGTCACCACGCGCCCCGACGGCAGCAAGGGCGTCATGCCGCACTTCATCGACCGCGCCAAGCCCGGCGTGATCGCGGTCACGCCCAAGGGCAAGCGCTTTGCCAACGAAGGCAACTCGTACCACGACTTCGTGCAGGCGATGGTCAAGGCCTGCGAGGGCGAGCCCGAGGTCACGGCCTGGCTGCTGTGCGACCACAAGGCGCTGCGCGACTACGGCCTGGGCTGCGTCGCGCCTGCGCCGCTGCCCATCGGCCGCCACCTGAAGACCGGCTACCTCAAGCGCGGCGCGAGCATCGGCGAGCTGGCGAAAGAAATCGGCATCGCCCCCGCCGCGCTCGAAGCCACCGTGCAGGAGTTCAACCAGGGCGCGCGCACCGGCGACGACCCCGCCTTCGGCAAGGGCAGCAAGGCTTACAACCGCTACCAGGGCGACGCCAACGTCACGCCGAACCCCTGCGTGGCGCCGCTGGAAAACGGCCCGTACTACGCCATCAAGCTGGTCATCGGCGACATCGGCACCTTCGCCGGCCTCGTCACCGACGAGAAGACGCGCGTGCTCGACGCCGACCGCCAGCCGATCAAGGGCCTGTACGCCGTCGGCAACGACGCGGCCAGCGTGATGGGCGGCAACTACCCCGGCGCGGGCATCACGCTCGGCCCGGCGCTCACCTTCGGCTACGTCGCAGGCCTGCAGGTCGCGCAGGCCGAAGCCGCCGCGCCCCTGCACGTCGAGCAGCGCGAAGCCGTGGCCGTGCCGCGCGGCGCCTGATCCCCGTTCCGATAGTCAACCCAAGGAGCCGACCATGCCCTTTCCTCCTCACGTCGCACCGCGCCTGCTCGAAGGCCGCCTCGCGCTGATCACCGGCGCCGGCCAGGGCAACGGCCGTGCGCTCGCGCTCGGCCTGGCCCAGGCGGGCGCGCGCGTCGTCGTAACCGACATGAACGAAGCCACCGTGGCCGAGACCGCGCAGCTGGTGCGCAACGAAGGCGGCGAGGCCTGGTCGTTCGTGCTCGACGTCACCGTGCCCGAGGCCTGCCAGGCGCTGGCCGCGCGCGTGGCGCAAGAGGTCGGCCATGTCGACCTGCTGGTGAACAACGCCGGCATCATCATCCGCGAGACCACCAGCAGCCCGAACGCCGCGGCCAACTGGAAGAAGACCATCGACGTGAACGTGCACGGCACCTTCAACACCACGCTGGCCTTCATCCCCGTGCTCAAGCAGACGAAGGGCTCGATCATCAACATCGCCTCCATCGCCGCCTACGCGGGGCAGGCCGCGAGCCTGGGCTACTCGCCCTCGAAGGGCGCCATCAAGATGCTCACGCAGTCGCTGGCGCAGGAGCTCGCGCCGGCCGGCGTGCGCGTGAACGCACTGGCACCCGGCGTGATCGAGACGCCCATGACCGCCGCCACGCGCGAGAACCCGCAGCGCCTCGAGTCGTTCATGACGCGCATCCCCCTGGGCCGCGTCGGCCAGACCGAAGACCTGGTGGGCCCGGTGATCTTCCTGGCCAGCGACATGTCGCGCTACGTCACCGGCATCACGCTGCCGGTGGACGGCGGCTTCCTCGCCGTCTGAGCCACGCCTCTTCCTTTTCGATTTCCCGTTCCCCGTCCGTCAACCCTTAGGAGACAAAGAATGAAAACGATCCGTCTGTACAAGACCCTGCTCGCGACCGCCGCCTTCGCTGCGTTCAGTGCCGGGGCTTACGCGCAAGACATCAAGCTCGGCTACAACGGCGACCTCTCGGCATCGCCCTCGGCGCAGAGCGGCCAGGCAGCGGTGCTGGGCATGGAAGCGGCCATTGCCGACCTGAACGCCGCCGGCGGCGCGCTCGGACGGAAGTTCACGCTGGTCACGCGCGACGACGTCTCGGCGCCGCCGAAGTCGATCCAGAACATGAGCGACCTGGTCGACAACGAGAAGGTCGTCGCCGTGTTCGGCCCCACCAACTCGGGCAACGCCATGGCCTGGAAGCACATCGCCAACCAGAAGAAGATTCCGGTGCTGGGCAACGTGGGCTCGGGCACCGACATCACCAAGCCCATGAGCGCGGGCGCCGACAACTACATGTTCCGCGTCTCGATGGTCGACCGCGAACAGGTCGCCGCGCTCATGGCCTACGTGAAGCGCAACACGGCCGGCTCCAAGGTCGTGGGCCTCATGGCCGAGACCACCGGCTACGGCCAGGGCGGCCTGAAGGACATGGAAGAAATCGCCAAGCTGCAGGACATCAAGATCGCGGCCACCGAGCGCTTCGGCGTCGGCGACACCGACATGACCTCGCAGCTGAGCAAGATGAAGGCTGCCAACGTCGACACCGTGGTGGTGTGGGCGCAGGGCACGCCCATCGCGCAGCTGGTGCGCAGCATGGAGAAGATCAACTACTTCCCGCTGACGCTCACGTCGTGGGCGGCCGACAACATCACCTTCTACGACGCGGCCGGCAAGGCGTTGGCCGAGAAGCCGATCTTCATGCGCACCGTGAGCGAAACGCGAACGCCCGTGCAGCAGAAGCTGTTCGACCGCATCGGCAGCAAGCTGAAGGCGCCGGGCTCGTTCTCGTTCGCGCTGCACGGCTACGACTCGGTGCTGCTGCTGGCCCAGGCCATGAAGCAGGCCAACAGCACCGACGGCGCGGCCGTGCGTGCGGCGCTCGAAGACCTGAAGACGCCGGTGCAGGGCGTGCTCAAGACCTACGAGAAGCCTTTCAGCAAGACCAACCACGAAGCCCTGACGGCCAAGGACCTGGTCTGGATCCGCTGGAAGGACGGCAAGCTGCTGCCCTACAGCGACGCGCTGATCGGTGCGCTCAAGCCGGCCGACTTCAAGCAATAAACGTCTGAGACAAAAGGAACGGGGCACCGCCCCGTTCCGCAACGGAGATACACACCATGGTTGAAGCGCTCCTGCAGGCGCTCATCAGCGGGCTCGCCGTCGGCGGTGCCTATGCGCTGGTGGCGCTCGGATTCAGCATCACGTTCACGACGACCAAGACGCTGAACTTCTCGCACGGCGAGTTCGTCTCGGCCGGCGCGTTCATCGGCATGAGCGCGCTGTTCCTCGTGCTGGGCAAGCCGCTCAGTTCCACCACCTTCGGCGACGCCGTGCCCGGCGCGGGCGCGCAGCTGTTCGCGCTGGTCGCCGCGCTCGGCGTGATGGGCCTCTTGGGCTGGCTGCTCTACGTGCTCGGCGTGCGCCCGTTCGCGGGCCGCCCGGGCATGGCCTGGGTCATGAGCACGCTGGGTTTCGGCGTGATCCTGCAGAGCGTGGGCCTGGCCATCTGGGGCCCGAAGCCCGTGGTGGTGCCCGCGCCCGTGGGTGACACCGTGATCCGCATGTTCGGCGTGGGCGTGCGCCCGCAGGAACTGCTGACGCTCGGCGTGGCCGTGGTCGTGATGATCGGCTTCGACCGCGTGATGAACCGCACCATGATCGGCAAGGCCATGCGCGCCGTGGCGCAGAACGGCAACGTCGCCAGCCTCATGGGCATCAACACCAACGCCATGATGATCGGCGCCTTTGTCGTCAGCTCGGCGCTGGCGGGGCTGTCGGGCTTCCTGCTCGCGCCCATCGCGCAGGCCTCGCTCTTCATGGGGCTGACTGTGGGGCTCAAGGGCTTCTCGGGCGCCATGATCGGCGGGCTGAGCAACCCGCGCGGCTGCGTCATCGGCGGCTTTTTGCTGGGCGTGCTCGAGTCGATGGTGAACCTGTGGCAGGCGCAGTGGCGCGAGGTCGCGGTGTTCGCGCTCGTGATCCTGGTGCTGGCCTTCCGGCCCACGGGCCTGTTCGGTCGCTCGACGGTGGAGAAGGTATGAAGCGCCTTGCCCATCCCGCCGCCGTGGTGCTGGTGGCGGCCGTGCTGTGCGGCCTGGTCTCGCTGTCCGGCAACGACTACTACCTGCGCATCGCCTTCATGATGTGCGTCTACTACCTGTGCGCCGCCGGCATGAACGTGCTGGTCGGCTATGCAGGCCAGAAATCGCTGGGCCAGGCCGGCCTGTTCGCGGCCGGCGCGTATGCGGTCGCGCTCATCACCTCGCGCACCGAGCTGAGCCCCTGGCTCGCGCTGGTGATCGCGGCCGTTGTCTCGGGCGTGTGCGGCGTGCTCATTGCGCTGCCTTCGCTGCGCGTGAAGGGCCCGTACCTCGCGATGGTCACGCTGGCCTTCGGCATCGTGGTCGAGAAGCTCGTGGGCGAATGGACCGACGTGTTCGGCGGCGCGCAGGGCATCTACGGCATCCGCCCGCTGACCTGGAACGGCCAGCCACTGAGCAGCGTGCAATGGGTGATCCTGGGCATCGTGCTCAGCGCCGCGCTGCACCTGTTGCTGCGCAACCTGCTGCAGGGCCGTTTCGGCCGCGCGCTGCTGTCGCTGCAGGCGGACGAGATCGCCTCGTCGTCGGTGGGCGTGCGCGTGTACCGCGCCAAGGTCATGGCCTTCGTGGTCGCGGCCGTCACCTGCGGCATCGCGGGCGCGCTCGTGGCGCAGCAGAACCAGTACATCAACTCCGACTTCATCACCTTCCACCTGTCGATCTTCATCCTGCTCTTGGTGCTGTTCGGCGGCGCGGGCTCGATGTACGGCCCCATCGTGGGTGCGGTGCTGCTCACGGCGACCGACGCGCTGCTCGCGCGCTGGCCCTCGGCGCAGCACTTCCTGTACGGCTTTTTGCTGCTGTTCGCGCTGTACGTGATGCCGGGCGGCGTGGTGGGCCTGTTCAACAAGTGGTTCCTGAAGTCGCGCCACCGCGGCGAAGGGGCGGCCGGCAACGGCGTGCCGGGCCGGATCGGTCCCGGCGGCGAAGGCGAGCTGCTGGTGGTGCAGGGCGTGACCAAGTCGTACGGCGGCGTGAGGCCCGCGCAGGACGTGTCGTTCCGCCTGCAGCGCGGCCACATCCATGCGCTCATCGGCCCGAACGGCGCCGGCAAGAGCACCATGATCAACATGCTCACCGGCGTGGTCGAACCCGACGCGGGCGTGATCCGCTTCCTGGGCCGCAACATCGTGGGCCAGCCGGCGCACACCATCTGCTGCCTGGGCATGGGCCGCACCTTCCAGAACCTGCGCCTGTTCGCCGACCTCTCGGTGCTCGACAACGTGATGCTCGGGCGGCACAGCCGCATGAGCAACGGCTTCCTGTCGTCGCTCGTGGCCTGGCCCACGGCCGGCAAGCAGGAGCGCGCCACGCGCGAGCGCGCGCTGCAGCTGCTCGACCTCGTGGGCCTGGGCCACCTGGCGCACTGGCCCGCCGGCAGCCTGCCCTACGGCCTGCAGCGCCGCGTGGAACTGGCGCGCGCGCTGGCCACCGAGCCGCAGCTGCTGCTGCTCGACGAGCCCGCCGCCGGCCTCAACCCGCAGGAAACCGCCGAGCTCGGCGAACTGCTGGTGCGCATCGGCAAGTGCGGCGTGTCCATCCTGATGGTGGAGCACCACATGGACCTGGTGATGTCGATCTCCGACCACGTGATCGTGCTCGACTACGGCGTGAAGATCGCCGAAGGCAAGCCCGCCGAGGTGCAGTCGAACCCGCGCGTGGTCGAGGCCTACCTGGGCGTGGACGACGAAGAAGACATGGCCGCCGTGCCCGCCTGAGCCAGAGGACCGAAACCATCATGTTGAAAATCGAATCGGTGAAGGTCTCGTACGGCGCCATCGAGGCCGTCAAGGGCGTGAGCCTGGAAGTGCGCGCGGGCGAGGTCGTCACCATCATCGGCGCCAACGGCGCCGGCAAGAGCACGCTGCTCAAGAGCATCGTCGGGCTGGAGCCCGTGGCCGAAGGCCGCGTGCTCATCGACGGCAAGGACTGCACGCACGTGCCCGCGCACCAGCGCGTGGGCCTGGGCGTGGCGCTGTCGCCCGAGGGGCGCGGCGTGTTTCCCGACCAGACCGTGCGCGAGAACCTGATGCTCGGCGCCTACTCGCGCCGCAGCGACAAGGCCTTCGTGGAGCGCGCCATCGAACGCGAGTTCGCGCGCTTTCCGCGCTTGAAGGAACGCGCGCATCAACTGTCCGGCACGCTGTCGGGCGGCGAACAGCAGATGCTCGCGATTGCGCGCGCGCTCATGAGCGAGCCGCGCCTGCTGCTGCTCGACGAGCCCTCGCTGGGCCTGGCGCCGCTCATCATCAAGGACATCTTCGACGCCATCCGTCAGCTGCGCAGCTCGGGTCTCACGATCCTGCTGGTGGAACAGATGGCCAAGCAGGCGCTGGGCGTGGCCGACCGCGCCTACGTGCTCGAAACCGGCTGCATCACGCTCGAAGGCTCCGGCCGCGAGCTGCTCGACAACCCCAAGGTGAAGTCGGCGTACCTCGGCACGCATTGAATTCACCGCTCACATCAAAGGAACTCCCATGACCACCAAGAAATTCGCCAGCCAGGCCGACCTCGAAGAAAAGAAGGTCTCGTTCACCCGCCTCTCGGAGAACGCCTACGCCTACACCGCCGAGGGCGACCCCAACACCGGCGTCTTCATCGGCGACGAGACCGTGATGGTGGTCGACACCCAGGCCACGCCCGCGATGGCGCAGGACGTGATCCGCCGCATCCGCGAAGTCACGCCGCTGCCCATCAAGTACGTGCTGCTGAGCCACTACCACGCGGTGCGCGTGCTGGGCGCGTCGGCGTACTTCAAGGAAGGTGCCGAGCAGATCCTGGCCAGCCGCGACACCTACGACCTGATCGTCGAGCGCGGCGAGCAGGACAAGGCCAGCGAGATCGGCCGCTTCCCGCGCCTGTTCCGCAACGTCGAGTCGGTGCCCGCTGGCCTCACCTGGCCCACCATGACCTTCGACGGCACCATGAGCGTGTGGCTCGGCAAGAAGCTCGAAGTGAAGATCGTGCAGGTCGGCCGCGGCCACACCAAGGGCGACACCATCGCCTACCTCGAAGACCAGAAGATCTGCTTCGCCGGCGACCTCGTCGAATACCAGAGCACCGCCTACGCGGGCGACTGCTACTTCCGCGACTGGCCCACAACGCTGGATCGCCTGGCCGGCTTCGGTTTCGAGAAGCTGGTGCCCGGCCGCGGCGCCGCACTGGAAAACGCCGCCGACGTGCGCAAGGCCATCGCCTCCACGCGCGCCTTCATCTCCGACGTCTACACGCTGGTGAACAACGGCGTGGCCGAGGGCAAGTCGCTCAACGTGATCTACAAGGAAACCGTGGCCGCGCTGCGCCCGACCTACGGCCACTGGGTCATCTTCGACCACTGCATGCCCTTCGACGTGACCCGTGCCTACGACGAAGCCACCGGCCATGTGCATCCGCGCATCTGGACCGCGGAGCGCGACATCGAAATGTGGAACGCCCTCGAAAGCTGAGGTGAGCCAACCCGCGCCTTCGCACGGCGCCACGCCCGCGTCCGTGCAGGGCTGGATGCTGCTCGCGATGCTGGTGTGGGGCGTGAACGTCTCGGCCGTGAAGGCGCTCACCGCGTCCTTCGAGACGCTGCCGCTGGCGGCGCTGCGCATGGGCGTGGCGTGCGTCGCGCTCAGCGCCATCGTGCTGTGGCGGCGCGGTGGCGTGCCCCGGCTCACGGCGCGGCAGCTCGCGGTGATGGCGGGCTGTGCGTTCCTCATGGTCTACGGCAACCAGATCCTGTTCGCGCAGGGGCTGCTGCGCTCCACCGCCACCAACGGCGCGCTCATCATGGCGCTGAGCCCGCTGGTGTCGGCGCTGATGGCCGCGCTGGTCTTCGGCGAGCGCTTCACGGCGCGCCGCATGGTGGGCGTGGCGCTGGGCTTCGCGGGCGTGGCGGCGGTGGTGCTGAGCCACCCGGGCGCGGGGCTGTCGAGCGCCGGCATCGGCGACCTGATGCTCGCGCTGTCGGTGGTGAGCTTCGCGGTCGGCGGCGTGGGCGTGCAGCGGCTGGCGCGGCAGGTCGATCCGCTGTCGATCAGCTGGGTCATCTACCTCATCGGCACGTTCATGCTCGTGGTGCACACCCTGCTCGGGCCATCGCGGCTGGGCACGGCGCAGCTCTTTCCCGGCCTGTGGCCGTGGGCGCTCGTGCTGTTCTCGGGCATCGCGGCCACCGCCGCGGGCAACCTCATCTGGAACCGTGCGATCTCCGTCATCGGCGTGGCGCGCACGGCCGTCTTTCTCTACTGGGTGCCGGTGTTCGGCGTGCTGTTCGCGGCGCTGCTGCTGGGCGAAGTGCTCACGTGGTGGCACCTGTTCGGCTTTGCGGCGGTGATGAGCGGCACCTGGCTCGGCACGCGGCCGGTGGCTGCGCCGGCCCCTTGATTCCTTCACATGCCTGATTCTTCTCTTCCCCTGCTGTTCCAGCCCTTGCAGCTGCGCGAGCTCACGCTGGCCAACCGCATCGTCATCTCGCCCATGTGCCAGCACGCCGCCGAGCGCGGCCATGCCACGCCGTGGCACCTGGTGCACCTGGGCAAGTTCGCGCTCGGCGGCGCGGGCCTGATCCTCACCGAGAGCACCGCCGTCGATCCGCGCGGGCGCATCGGCACCGCCGACCTCGGCCTGTGGAACGACAGCCAGATCGCGCCGCTGAAGGCCGTGGTCGATTTCGTCCACGCGCAAGGCAGCGCCATCGGCGTGCAGCTGGCGCACGCGGGCCGCAAGGCCGGCAGCGAGCCGCTGTGGGAGGGTGGGGCGGCCATCGACCCGGCGCGCATGGCGGCCGACGACGAACCCTGGGAGCGCCTGGGCCCCAGCGCGCTCGCCGCCGGCCCCGGCTGGTCGGCGCCGCGCGCGCTCGATGCCGCCGACATGGCCGAGGTCGTGCAGCGCTTTGTCGATGCCACCGTGCGCGCCGACCAGGCCGGCTTCGACGTGGTCGAGCTGCACTTCGGCCACGGCTACCTGGTGGCGAGCTTCCTGTCGCCCAACGCCAACCACCGCGACGACGCGCTCGGCGGCAGCCGCGAGAACCGCATGTCGCTCGCGCTGGAAATCGCGCAGCGCGTGCGCGCCGCATGGCCCGCCGGCAAGCCGCTGTTCTGCCGCCTCTCGGCCGTGGACGGCACGCTCGACGGCTGGAGTCTCGACGACTCGGTGGTGCTCGCGCGCGAGCTGAAGCGCTGCGGCGTCGACGTGATCGACTGCTCCTCGGGCGGCCTCACTGAAGAGACGCGCGCGCTGCCCGTGCCGCGCGGCCTGGGCTTCCAGGTGCCGTTCTCTGAACGCATCCGGCGCGAGGCCGGCGTGGTCACGCAGGCCGTCGGAATGATCGTCGACGCGCAACAGGCCGAGGCCGTGCTCGCCGCCGGGCAGGCCGATCTCGTCGCGCTCGGCCGTGAAGCCCTGTTCGACCCCTACTGGCCGCACCACGCGGCCGCCGCGCTCGGCGCCGACCCGCAGTACCAGCGCTGGCCCGTGCGCCACGGCGTGTGGCTCGCCAAGCGTGCGCCCGGCCTGGCGCGTGCGCGCGCCGAAGCGCAGAACGCGCAACCCCACAAGGAAACTGACCGATGACCGACCCCACGACCACGACCCTGCGCATGGGCCTGATCCGCAAGCAGCCCGGCTGGACCGACGAGGCCTTCAGCCGCCACTGGCGCGAACGCCACGGCCCGCTCGTCGCGCGGCTGCCCACGCTGCGCGCCTACCGCCAGAACCGCGTGACCGACCGGTTGCAGCGCGGCATCGACTTCGCGCGCGGACCGTGGGACTTCGATGGTTTCTCGCAGCTGCAGTTCGATGCGGCGGCGCAGGCCGATGCGGCCTTCAACACCGGTGAGCTGGCGGCAGAGATCCGCGCCGACGAGCGCCACTTTCTAGGCGGGCTGCACATCGTGACGGTCGAGCAGACCGAGGTCATCGCGCCGCCGTCGCCTGCATCGCCGGCGGGGCCGGCGATGCTCAAGCGCATCTCGACCCTGCGACGCCCGGTCGCGCAGTCGGAAGAAGACTTCCGCCGCGAATGGAAGGTGCACGCCGACCACGTGCGCCACATGCCCGGCGTGGCCGGTTACCGCCAGAACGTGGTGGTCGCGCGCGAGTTCGAGAAGGGCACGCCCTGCGGCTACGCCGAGCTGCCGATCGACGGCATCGTGGAACTGTGGTTCGAGAACACCGACACGCTGAACGCCGCGTTCGCCTCGCCCGAAGGCCAGCGCACCATGGCGCACGCCAAGACCTTCCTGGCGGAGATCACGGCCTTTGTGGTGGAGGAGTTTCGGGTGGTGTGAAGGCCGTCGCGAGCCCGTAGTGCACCGACGTGCTCAGGGCCGGGATCACCGGGTGGTGGGAGACGGGGTGCGATGCGCGCGCGGGCACCGTGCCGATGGGCGCGATCTCGCGGGGCCGCTGCACCGGCGCAGCCTCCGCTTCGTCGCTGCGCCCGGGCGGCTCGGGCAGGAACACCCCGCGCCGCAACGACCAGATGCAGGCGCCGAGGCGCAGCAGCTTTTCGACCTTCACGTCATGCGCCGGATCGTCCGGCGACTCCTGCGCGATCAGCTCGCCCAGCTGCGTGAGTGCATCGGCGGGCGTCATGCCGCGCCCGATCCGGGCCACTTCCACCATGGCCGCCAAGGCCTCGGTCTTGTTCATCGCTTGCCCCCTGTTGCTTGTCTCTTGCTACGAAGGACAGCATGCCGTTACGCGGTGCATCCAAAAGTAGTCCGGCGCGCCGTCGGGTCGTCGATTGAAATCTCGTCGCTGCGCGGGGCGGGGCGTACGCCTGGCACCGGGAGGATTCGTGCGCGCAGGGTCGCCTGAGGTAAACCCTGATGACTGGCAAGTTCGCGCTCGATACGATTTCCTGCAATTGCACAATCGATTGTGCAAAACACCCACTCCAACCCTTTTGCCGTCGCAGGCCTCGCGCCCTGTGCCACCGCCAGATCATGAAGTTCGGCCTGCCTCGCGACCCGCAGCTGTCGTTCCTGCTGCTTGTGAACCTCCTGGTGATCGCGGGCGCGACCGTCTGGTCCGGCGGGCAGTTCGCCAGCACGGACAACCTCCAGTCGATGGCCAGCCAGCTGCCCGAGATCGGCCTGCTGGCCATCGGCGTCATGCTCACGATGATTTCCGGCAACGGGGGCATCGACCTGTCGGGCGCCGCGATGGCCAATCTCGCCGGCGTGGTCGGGGCGCTGGTGGCGCCGCAGTTCGTATCGCCCGACGACGCGCCGGTCCTGTTCACCGTGCTCTTCGCCGCCGTGGCCCTGGTCACGGGTGTCGTCGGCGGGGCGTTCAACGGACTGCTCATTGCCCGCCTGGGCCTCACGCCGATCCTGGCCACGCTGGGCACCCAGCTGCTGTTCACGGGCATCGCCGTGGTCCTGACCAACGGCTCCGCCATGCGGCTCGGCTACGTGGAGCCGCTGTCAGCCATCGGCAACGACACGGTGCTCGGCATTCCCATCGGCTTCGTCCTCTTTTTCGCGGCCACGCTGCTGCTGGGACTGGTCCTCGGCCGCAGCGCCTACGGCGTCCGGCTGTACCTGATGGGCACGAACCCGAAGGCGGCGCGCTATGCCGGCATCTCTCCCACGCGGGTCCTCCTGAGCACCTACATCCTCAGCAGCGTGCTGGCCGCGCTGGCGGGCGTGCTCATCGCATCGCGCACCGCGAGCGTGAAGTGGGACTACGGTGGGTCGTACCTGCTCATCACCATCCTGATCGCCGTGATGGCCGGCGTGAGGCCTTCCGGCGGGTACGGCCGCATGACCTGCCTCTTCTTTTCCGCCACGGCGCTGCAGGTCCTGTCGAGCGCATTCAACCTGGTGGGGATCTCCAGCTTTTTCCGCGACTGCGCCTGGGGACTGATGCTGCTGCTCTTCCTGGCGTCGTCGCGTTTCGAAATCAGGCACTGGCTGCGGCCCCGGGGCTGACCCCGGGGGCGTTCATTCACTGAAGGCTTTGGCGCAATCCCCTCTTGTGCCGGGCACGTGTATCGACAGGGGGGCATTCAAGGAGACATCAACGATGAAGAGCACGAAGAAACTGATCCGATGCACGCTGGGAGTGGGCGTGGTGGCCATGGCCGCGGGAGCGGCGCAGGCGCAAGCCCAGGAGCAGACCATCGCCACCGTGGTGAAGATCACCGGCATCAGCTGGTTCAACCGCATGGAAGAAGGGGTGAAGGCGTTCGGCTCCGCCAATGCCGGCGTCAAGACGCTGCAGGCAGGGCCCGGCCAGGCCGACGCCGCGCAGCAGTTGCGCGTGATCGAGGACCTCGTGGCCAAGAACGTCAGTGCGATCGCGGTCGTGCCCTTCGACCCCCCGACGCTCGAGCCGGTGCTCAAGCGCGCCATGGACAAGGGCATCAAGGTGGTCACGCACGAAGCCGACAACCAGAAGAACACGCAGATCGACATCGAGGCCTTCGACAACGCCGACTACGGCGCGCGCCTGAACGACCGCATGGCCGAATGCATGAAGAAAAGCGGCAAGTGGACTTCCTTCGTCGGCTCGCTGGGCAGCCAGTCGCACGTGCAGTGGGCCAATGCCGGTGCCGCGAACGCATCGAAGAAATACGCGGGCCTGCAACTCGTCGCCGCCAAGAACGAATCGTTCAACGACGCGACCAAGGCCTACGAGAAGACCAAGGAGCTGTTGCGCAAGTACCCCGACCTCAAAGGCTTCCAGGGTTCGTCGTCGCTCGACGTCCTGGGCATCGGCCGCGCGGTGGAAGAGGCGGGGCTGCAGGGCAAGGTGTGCGTCTACGGCACCGGCTTGCCCGGGGAGGCCGCCAAGCTCCTGGAGTCCGGCGCCATCACGGGCATTTCCTTCTGGGACCCGAAGGACGCCGGCATCGTCATGAACAAGATGGCCAAGCTGCTGCTCGACGGCAAGAGCCCTGAAATCGGCATGGACCTGGGCGTCAAGGGCTACGAGAAGGTCCAGGTGACCAAGGGTCCGGGGCGCGGCGTCATTGTCCGCGGCCAGGCCTGGGTCGACGTCGACAAGAGCAACTACAAGCAATACCCGTTCTGAGGCCCCTGGCTCCGAGCGCATTCGAGCGAGAACTGAAGCATGGCGTCCACCGGGGTTGTCCAAGAGGCGCGCGCGTCCGCGCGCGAACACGAAGCCGCAGGCACGGCAACCGCGGCCGCCGCCGACCCGGCGTTCCTGGAGGTGGTGGGCGTCCACAAGCGCTTTGCAGGGGTGCATGCGCTGCGGGGCGTCTCGCTGACCGTCCGGGCCGGCGAGGTCTATCACCTGCTGGGAGAGAACGGGTGCGGCAAGAGCACCCTGATCAAGATCATCTCAGGCGTGCAACCGCCCGATGAAGGCGAGCTGCGCATCCAGGGCGTGCGCTTCAGCGCGCTGTCGTCGCTGGATTCGCTCACGGCCGGCATCGAGACGGTCTACCAGGACCTCTCGCTGCTGCCCAACCTGAGCGTCGCCGAGAACATCGGGCTGACCGAGCAGCTCGTCGCGAACCGGGGGCGTTTGTCTCGCCTGCTGGACCGCCGGAAGCTGGCGCAGACCGCCTGCCGTGCGCTGGCGACGGTGGGCCTGCCCGACACCGCGGATTTCCAGGCCACGCAGGTGGAGTCGCTGCCCATCGCGACCCGGCAACTGGTCGCCATCGCGCGCGCCATTGCCACGAACGCGCGCATGGTGATCATGGACGAGCCGACCACCGCGCTCACCCGGCGCGAGGTGGAAAACCTCATCGCCGTGGTGCGAAGGCTGCAATCGCGCGGCGTCGCGGTGCTGTTCGTGAGCCACAAGCTGGACGAGTGCTACGCCATCGGCGGCGAGGTCATCGTGATCCGCGACGGCCAGAAGGTGGCGCAAGGGCCCATCGCCGACTTCGACAAGGCGGAACTGGCGCGCCTCATGACGGGGCGCGACATCGCCACCCGGCGATACCGAACCACGCCGACCGGCGGCCCGGTGCTCCTGGCGGTTCGGGGCCTGGGCCGGCGCGGCGCGTTTGCCGACGTCGGATTCGAGCTACGCGGCGGCGAGATCCTCGGTGTGACGGGCCTGCTCGACTCGGGGCGCAACGAACTCGCACATGCACTCGCCGGCGTGGCGCCGGCAGACAGCGGATCGATCGAACTCGACGGCCAGGCCATCGCCCTGCGCCAGCCCGCGGACGCGATCGCGCGGGGCATCGGCTACGTACCGGAAGACCGGCTCGGCGAAGGCCTGTTTCTCGACAAGCCCATCCAGGACAACATCGTCTCGGTGGTGATCTCGAAGCTGAGAGGTCGCCTGGGGCTGCTGGAGCCGCGGCGCGGCCAAGCCATGGCCGAAACCATCGTGCGCGACCTGCAGATCGCGACGCCCGACGTGCGGCGTGCGGTGCAGTCCTTGTCGGGCGGCAACCAGCAGCGCGTGCTGATCGGTCGCTGGCTGACCATCCAGCCGCGCCTGCTGATCCTGCATGGCCCGACCGTCGGCGTGGACGTGGGGTCGAAGGACATCATCTATCGCCTCGTCCAGCGCCTGGCCGACGCCGGGATGTCCGTGATCCTGGTCAGCGACGACCTGCCCGAACTGCTGCAGAACTGCGACCGCATCCTGTTGATGAAGAAGGGGCGGCTGGTCTCGCAGTTCGATGCGCAGCAACTGGACGAAAGCGCGCTGTATCGGGCGCTGCTGTCCGACACCCTCCCGAAGAGCACCCCATGACGGCCACGACATCGACAGAGCCCCGCAGCGTGACGGCCGTTGCGGCGCCCGCGCACCCACGTCGTCTTTCGACGGCGCGCCCCGAGTTCTTCACCGCGTCGATGATCGCGCTGGTCGCGATCGCGGTCGCCGTCATCAACCCCGACTTCCTGCAGGTCGGGACGCTCTTCGACATCCTGCGTTCCTGCACGGTGGTCGGCATCTTTGCCCTGGGCGTGCTCGTCGTGCTGGCTGCGGGAGGCATCGACGTCTCGTTCACCGCGATCGCCGCGCTCACCATGTACGCGATCACCAAGGCGGTCACGCTGTGGTGGCCCTATGCGCCGATGCCACTCATCCTGTTGGCGGGCGCCCTCGGCGGCGTGCTCCTGGGCATGCTGAACGGCTGCCTCGTCGATTGGCTGAAGGCGCCGTCGCTCATCGTCACCATCGGCACCCAGTACCTGTTCCGGGGCTTCCTCCTGACGTTCATCGGAACGGTGTTCTTCATGGAGATCCCCGATCCGATGGACAGCTTCGGCCGCGCGGCGCTGCTGCGCCATGCCACCGATAGAGGCGCCATGTCCGTGCTGCCCGCATCGGTCCTCGTTCTCGCGGCGGCCGCGATGCTCACCTGGTTCATCCTCAATCGCACGCTCATGGGACGCGCGGTGTATGCCATCGGCGGCAATCTCGGCATTGCCGAGCGCCTGGGGTTCCGGCTGCGCGTGGTGCACATGTTCGTGTTCGGCTACGCGGGCCTGCTCGCCGGCATCGCCGGCATCGTCCATGTCTCGAGCAACCGGCTGGCCAACCCTTTCGATCTCGTCGGCACGGAGCTCGACGTGATCGCGGCCGTGGTGCTCGGCGGCGCCCGCGTGACGGGAGGCAACGGCACGGTCTTCGGCACGCTGCTCGGCGTGCTGCTGGTCACGCTGATCAACAACGTGCTCATCCTGGCGGGGGTGCCCAGCACGTGGCAGAAAGTCATCGTGGGCGCGTTCATCCTCGTCGCCGGCACGCTGTTCTCGATCCGGCGAACGCGCTGATCCCGGGGTCGCACCCTTGTCCTCCTGATCGCACCCGCACCCATGAAGCACGCATTGCTCGGCATCGACGTCGGCACCTACAGCAGCAAGGCCACCCTCACGACCTTCGAGGGGCGGATCCTCAACACCGTCACCATCCCGCATGACATCAGCCTGCCGCGCCCCGGCCATGTCGAGCAGGACGCCGACAAGGTCTGGTGGCATGACGTGTGTGCGCTGTGCAAGATGGTGGTGGAGGGCACCGGCCTGAGCGGCAGCGACATCGCCGCCGTCGCGGTCAGCGCCATCGGCCCCTGCGTGGTGCCGCTCGATGCCGAGATGCGCCCGCTGCGGCCCGCCATCCTGTATGGCGTGGATGTGCGGGCAGAGAAAGAAATCGCGGAGATCGAGGCAGAGCTCGGTGCCGCCGCCATTCGCGCGTTCTCGCTGATGGACCTCACCAGCCAGGCCATCGGGCCGAAGATCCGCTGGATTCGCAAGCACGAGCCCGAGGTCTGGGCGGCGACCCGGTACCTGGCCACGGCCAGTTCCTACCTCGGCTACCGCCTGACGGGCCGGCACTGCATCGACCGGCACACGGCCAGCCACTACATGCCGCTGTACAACCCCGCGACCGGCACGTGGGACGCACGCTTCCATCATTCGTTCGTGACGCTGGACGCGCTGCCGCGCCCGGCCTGGTCGGACGAGATCGCCGGCGAGATCAGCACGCAGGCCGCGGCAGCCACCGGCCTGTCGGTGGGGACGCCGGTGGCCGTGGGGGCCGTCGATGCGCTGAGCGAGGCGATCAGCGTGGGCGCGGTCGCACCGGGCGACCTGATGGTGATGTACGGAAGCACGACCTTCTTCGTCCTGGTGCAGGACCAGCCGACACCCGATCCGCGGGTGTGGACCGTGGCCGGCGCGTACGAGGGACAGTTCAACCTGGCCGCGGGCATGAGCACCACCGGCAGCCTCACACGCTGGTTCAAGGACGAGCTGGCACGCGACTTGGAAGAGCCCGGCGGCTATGCCACGCTCTTCGATGGCGCCGCCCGCGTCGCGCCGGGTGCGGGCGGCCTGCTGGTGCTGCCGTACTTCAGCGGGGAGCGAACGCCCATCAACGACACGCGTGCCAGCGGGGTCATCGCCGGGCTGAGCCTGTCTCACTCGAGGGAGCAGCTCTTCCGGGCGGTTCTGGAAGGCGTGGGCTTCGGCGTGCGCCACAACCTCGAGGCCTTTGCCGACATCGGCGCGAAGGTCAACCGGGTGGTCGCCGTGGGCGGCGGCGCGCAGGGCAACACCTGGCTGCAGATCGTCTCCGACATCACGCAGGTCGAACAGGAAGTGCCGGCCGTGACCGTGGGCGCGAGTTTCGGCGACGCATTCCTGGCCGGCTGCGCCGCCGGCCTGATCCGCCGCAGCGACATCGCGCAGTGGGTCCGGCCCGGGCGCCGCATCGTTCCCGATCCGTCGCGCCGCGCGGTGTACGACCGCATGTACGCGCAGTACCGCAAGCTCTACGACGGCACCCGCGACGTGATGCACGCGTTGAAGGCGATGGCGTCGGACGAGGCGGGGTCAGGGCCGGCCTAGCCCGGCCGCGGGGCCGACAGCCCGGCTCAGGTTTCAATCAGCTCGGGCCGGATCTGGATGAGCTCGCCGGGGTCGAAGTGCCCCGAGTCGATGATCTCGAAGGCCTTTCCGAGCAGGCCGGGAATGTCCTGCCGGACCATGAGCAGGGGAAAGCTCAGGCACATCGCGAACGGATCCCAGTCGTAGCTGCCGATGGCGCACTGGTGGACTTCGTCGAGCGGCAAGGTCTTGAGGAACCGCACCACGCCCTCCAGGGCAATGGTCGAGTTGACGAACAGGCCGCGCGGCAAACCTCCCAAGCGCGCGTACAGCGCCCGCATCGACACTTCGGCCTGGTCCGCTTCGTAGCCGCAGGCGTCGATGTCCGCGCCGTCCAGGCTGCCGAACGCGTCGGTGATGGCGTCCGAGAAACCTTCGATGCGTCGCGCCGTGTTGTGGTCGCCCGGAATGCCGCCGACGAAACAGAACCGGTTGCGCCGGGACGCCCGCGGCACCTTGGACCGTGCGACGAGCCGCGCTGTGAGTTCACGCGCGCCCCAGCGGTTGTCGGAGACGACAGAGGGCGCGAGCTTGCCCGGCAGGTCGACGTTGAGGTGCGCGATGCCGTGGTGCGAGCAGATCCGGCTCACCGCATCCGGCGCGGTGGCACCGGTCACCAGCAGGTACTCGATCTGGTAGGAGATCAGCGTGCGCGCCGTCTCTGCCTCGAGCTTCGGGTCGCGCAGCGTGCTGACCACGATGGGGTAGAGATGCCGCTCGCGCGCCAGCCGTTCGAAGGTTTGCGACATGGCGCTGAAGAAGCGGTTGTCGTGCATCGGAATGACCATGCCGATCAACCCGGAGCGCTTGCGCCGCAGGCCGCTGGCCTGGCGGTTGAGCGTGTACTTCAGGTCCTTGGCGAGCGCCAGCACGCGCATGGCTGTTTCCTCGCCGATGCGGCGACTCTTCCAAGTGCCGTTCAGGATCGCGCTGACCGTCGACGCGGAGGTTTCGGCGATGCGCGCCAGATCGTAGATGGTCGGTTCGCGTCGGGTCATCGGTCTTGCCCGGCGGCGCGGCCACCAGGTCCTTGCGTGGCAGGAGGGCAAGAGCGGTCGGCGTCGAACTTCCGGTTCATCGAAATCAACGGTCTCATGGTGCCTTCGACAGGAATCGAACCTGTATCTGAGTCTTAGGAGGACCCCGTTCTATCCATTGAACTACGAAGACGGTGTGCGCTGCTGCTGCTGCGCGGCCCGCACTTTACCAGCTTGGGGTGTCTCGGCCGCCCTCAGTCGTACTTCACCGTATAGATCAGGTCCACCCCGCTCGTCTGCCCCGCCTGGCCCCGCAGCGTGAGGCGCTTGGTCAGGTCGTAGAAGATGAAGAGGGTGCCGAAGGTGCCGCCCAGGCTGCGTTCGTAGGTGATGTAGAAGTCCTTGGACAACCGCTTGCCCAGCGTGACGGCCGACTCGCGCAGGTCGCCGCCGTTGCCGGGGCCCTTGAAGCCGAGTTCGTCCAGGCCGAAACGGCTGGCCAGGCTGCCGCCGGTGGTGGTGCCGCCGATCTTGCCGAACAGCGACAGGGCGGCCTGCTGCAAGAGGGCCGACTCGCCGCCGCTGGTGGCCGAGGCGCGGCCCAGGATGACCCATGACAACGTCTCGGCGTCGGACAGCGCGGGCTCCGCGTAGAGCTTCACGCGCGGCGACTGCGCGGAGCCGGTGATCTGCACGCCGGCGCGCTGCGCGATGTTCGGGCGGATGGCCAGGATGTCGAGCGCGGGGTTGTCGAAGGGGCCGTTGAAGCGCGCGATGCCGGTCTCGACGTCGAGCTGCTGGCCGTAGGCGCGGTACTGGCCCTTCACGGTCTTCACCTCGCCGGTGATGCGCGGCGGGGCGTCCAGGCGGGTGCTGCGGATTTCGAGTTCGCCCTCGAGCCGCGTGGTGATGCCGCGGCCCTGCACGGCGAAGTCGTCGCCGAGGTCGAAGGTGACGACGATGTCCGGCGGCTTGGCGGTCTGGGGCTTGGCGGCCTTGGCCGCCTGGGCGTCGGCCTTGGCGGATTCGCGCTGCGCGGCCTCGGCGGCAGCCTTGTCCTTGGCGGCCGAGCGCACGACGACGTCGCTGCCCAGGCTGGGCGCGGTCTCGTCGGGCAGGATGATGACGGCGCGGTCGGTCTTGAGCTTGCCGCGCACGTTGAACTGGCCGTCGTCCAGCCGCGCCTGCAGGTTGCCCGACAGCGACACCTGGCGGTCGGTGCGTACCAGCACGCGCAGGGCGCGCAGCTCGGCCTGCAGCGCCATGCGGATGCCGGTGCTGGTCGTGCTGTTGTTGCTGCCCCAGCTGAGGTCGCCGCGCGCGGTGAGCGAGCCGCCGTCGGTGCGCGCTTCGCTGGCGGCGGTGCTGCGGTTGCCGCTCTGGCCGCCGATGCGCGCGTTGCTGCCGGCACCGCCCTTGAGCGTGAACTCGGTGATCTCCAGGCGGTCACCGGTGAGCGAGGCGCGCAGGCGGCCGTCGCGCAGGTCGAGGCCTTCGACCGGGGCGCGCAGCGCGAGCTGGTCGGCGCCGAGCGTGCCGTTCCAGCGCGGCGCGGTGCGGTTGCCCGACAGGGTGGCGTTGGCGTCGAGCGTGCCGGCGATGCGCCAGCCGGGTGGCGCGAGCATGGACCACACGCCCAGGTTGGGCAGCGCGGCGCGCAGGGTGCCGTTCAGGGGCGCGTCGGGCGCCCACTGCCAGCCGCCGCTGCGCTGCTGCATGCGGGTGCCGAGTTCGGCGTCGAGGCGGCCGGCGCGTTCGCTGTCCCAGGCCAGGGTGGCGCGCACGGCGTCGCCTTGCGCGTCGAGCTGCAGTTCAGCGCGGCGCAGGCCGGCCGGGGTGGCGGTGACGTCGACGCCGTTGACCTCGTTCTTGCCGCTGGCCGAGCTCATGGTGCGTTCGCTCGCGGTGCCGGTCCCGGTGCTGGTGATGCGGGTGACGAGCGCGGCTTCGCCGGCCTGCACGCGGATGTCGCCGCTCTGGCGCGCGAGCCGGGCCTTGGCGCGCAGGGTGTCGCCGGCGTCGATGTCCCAGTCGCCGTTGAACAGCAGGTCGCCGCTGATGCCGAGTTCGCTCAGCGTGGCGTTGGCGCCGAACGCGCCGGCCCAGGCCATCGGCAGGCCCTGCATCTGGCCTTTGGACTGCAGGCGGAACACGCGGTTGGGCGCGGCGCCGCTCTGGTTGAAGCGCAGCGGCTGCCAGTCGATGCGCACGGTGCCGGGCAGCGGGCCGCGCAGGGTGGCGTCGGCGGCGGAGGCTTCGACGTCGAGGCGGTTGTCGGCGGCGCGCACGGTGGCCGTGACCTCGCGGCCCAGCTCCAGCACCCAAGGGCCCTGGCCGGGGCGCGCGGTGACGGTGTCTTGGGCCTGCAGGCGCAGGCTGGCGAGGGTGGCGCGCCACTGGTTGGCGCTGGCGAGGCCGCCGCTGGCGCGGGTGTCGAGCGCCAGCTTCTGCGTGCCGGTGGTGGCTTCGCCCTTGAGCGTCAGCGTGGCCTGGGCGATGCTGCCGGCGAGGTCGGCCTGCAGTGCGCGCAGTTGCACGCTGGTGGCCGTGCCGCCGGGCTGGGCGGCGGGCAGGTTCAGGTCGAGGCGCGGCACGGCGAGCGCGGCCTTGAGGCTGGGCTCGGCATTGCCGCGTGCGGCCGGGGCGCCGGGGTTCTCGATGCGGCGCTGCACGGTCTGCCAGCCGCCTTGCCAGCTGGCGTCGAGCCGGGCGCTGCCCTTGGCACTGGCGTTCGCGAACACGGCTGACAGGCCCGGCAGGCCTTGCACCCAGCGCTGCATCGCTTCGGCGTCGTCGATGCGTGCCTGGAGGTCGCCGCCGCCGGTGGTGGGCGCGATGCGGCCGTCGAGTTGCGCGCTGCCGCCCGGCAGCGAGAGGGCGAGCTTGCCGTTGGCGGCCTGCTCGGCCACGCGCACCTGCAGCTTGCCGTCGATGCTGGCGCGCATCGCTTCGACGCGCAGCGTGCGCAGGTCGAGCACCTGGTCTTTCCACTGGCCCTGCGCCAGCGCGCGGTCCAGGCCGAAGCCGGGCAGCGCCTTGCTGCCGGCGCCGCCGTTGCCTTCGGCGCGGAGGGCCACGTCGAAGACGAGGGTGTCGGAGTCTTCGGCCTGCCGCGCGCTGATCTGCCCGCCGACGGGCGCGCCCGACAGCTCGCTGTACAGCGCGCCGGGCCGCACGCCGCGCACGGTGGCGCGCACCTGCCAGGGCGAGGGCGCGGGGCTCCAGCTGCCTTCGGCGTCGACGCGGCCGCCGCCCGCGCGCACGGTGGCTTCGGGCACGGTCCAGGTCGTGCCGTCGAAGCCGACCTGCGCCTGGACCTGTTCGACCGGCAGCTTCTGTTCGTCCCACGGGCCGGCGACGGCGTTGCGGATGTCGGCCGAGGCCTTCCAAGCGGCGGGGCCGGTGGCAGCGTCGGGCGCGAGTTCGACGGTGCCGGTGAGCCGGGTCCGGGGTGCGCCGGGCCAGAGGCTGGCGGCGTCGACGTTGCGCAGGTCGGCCTTGGCGTCGATCACGGGCTGCGGCAGCCAGGGCGCGATCTGCGCGCGCAGCTGGGCGGCCATGGGCGCTTCGGCGTCGGGCTCGGTGGGCTGCAGGTCGGCGGCGATCTGCAGGCGCGCTTCGGGGCCGGCCAGCGTGCCTTTCACGGAGGCCCTGGCCTGCACCTCGATGTGGCGGTCTTCGGCGAGCGGGGCTTTCACGCGGCCGTCGAGCGTGGCGTCGAGCGCCATCGGTGCCGGGCCTTGCAGCCGCACGCGGGCGCTGTAGTGGCCGTCGGCGATGTCGACGCCTTCGATGTCCAGCGCGTGCTGCGCGCCGAGGTAGCTGTAGCGACCCGCGAGGCCTTTGGCTTCCAGCGCGGGCGGTCCGGCCCAGCGCACCTCGTCGATGCGGAAGGGCACCTCGGCCACTTCGACGGGCAATGCGACCTGCGTGAGCGGCTCGGTCGGCGTGTCGCTGGGCGGGCCGCGGCGTTCGATCGACAGGCTCGCCGCGTGGATCTCGCCGAGCTGCACCTTGCGCTGGAACAGCGGGGCGAGCTGCCAGCCGAGCGTGGCGTCGTTCACCTCGACCGCGAGGCTCTCGCTTTGCCACTTGAGCCAGCCGATGCGACCGCCGGTGCGCAGCGAGCCGGTCACGTCGCGGCTTTCGAGCGTCTGGCCCGCGGGCAGGCGCTGTGCGGCCTGGGCGAGCGCGAAGGCCAATGATTTGTTCGAGCCGAGCCACCACCACGTGCCTGCGGCGAGCAGCAGCACGACGAGCAACAGGCCCGCCAGCGTCCAGCCCAGCGCGCGCAGCACGCGGCGGGTGCGCGAGCGGGGACGGGGCGTGGCTGTGGTGGGCGTGGACGGCATGAAGCGGGTCAGAAGGTGAAGCCGAGACGGAAGTGCAGGCGGAATTTCTTCGAGTCGACGCCGTAGGCCAGGTCGGCCTGCACCGGGCCGACCGGGCTGCGCCAGCGCGCGCCGACGCCCACGCCGACCTTGGGCTTGAGCTCGCCGGGCTTGTCGGCCACGGCGCCGGCATCCACGAACACCACGCTCTCCCATTCGGTGAGCTTGTCCTTGTAGACGAAGGGGCGCTGCCATTCGAGGCTGGCCACGCCGAGGTAGCGGCCCGCCACGGTCTTGCCGTCGGCGCGCACGGTGCCGATCTGCTTGTAGCTGTAGCCGCGCACGGTGGTGTCGCCGCCGGTAAGAAACATCAGCGTGGACGGGATCTGCGCGCTGTCCTTGGCCGCGACGGCGCCGGCCTCCAGGCGCATCTGCAGCCGGCTGCGGCGCGCGCGGGCGTTCTTGTCCTCGGCCGCGCCCAGCGGCAGCACGCCGAGAAAGCGCGCGTAGGTGCGCGTGAAGGGCACCTGCTGGCCGGTGAGCGTGTAGCCCGCAGCCATTTCGAGCGCCAGGCCGTAGCCGCGCGAGGGCGCCGAGTTGTCGTCGAAGTAGCGCCCGGTCCAGCCCCAGTTGGCGGTGACGGCCGAGGCCGAGGGCGGCGCGTCGGTGCCGCGGTTGTGGGCGTAGTCGTACTGCAGGAAGTAGCTGCGATCGATGTGGTCGCTCGACTTGTTGCGCCCGCCGCGCAGTCGGCCGCTGTCGACCACGTAGCTGCCCGACTGCTCGCTCTTGAGTTCGCCGCCGGCGAACCAGCGCCAGCCCCGGTCGTCGGGCACGGCGTTCCACTCGGTGCCCAGCGACTGGATGTCGTTGTCCAGCGAGAGCCGCGACACGGCGCGCCAGCCGAGCAGCGGCATGCGGTTGTGGGTGTGGTCGATCGACAGGCGCGGGCCGTTGTCGGTGGTGAAGCCCACGCCCATCACCACTTTCTGCAGCGGCGCCTCGCGCAGCTGCGCGATCACGGGCGCGGCCAGCGGCGTGTTGCTGTCGGTGTCGAGCGTGAGGAACACCGAGTCGTAGTAGCCGCTGCTGGCCAGGCGCTGCTGGGCGTCGAGCAGCTTCTGCTGGTCGTAGTCGGTGCCGGTGGGCAGGCGCGCGATGCGGCGCGCGGCGTCGGCGTCGTAGCGCTCCACGCCGCGCAGCACCAGCGGGCCGAACTTATAGGCGGGGCCCGACTGGTAGGTCACGCCGAGCCGGGCCTCGTGGCGGTCGGCGTCGATCTCGGCGCGGCTGATCTCCACGCTGCCGGTGGGAAAGCGCTTGGCCGTGAGGCTGCGCAGCGCGGTGGTCTTGGCGTCGTCCCACGCGCCTTGCGTGAAGGGCTCGCCGGCACGCAGCGCCCAGCCGGTGCGGATGGCGTCGCGCTGCGCTTCGGCAGTGGGGTCGTTGGCGATCTGGCCGGCGTAGCGGATCTGCACGGTCGACACTTTCGTGCGCTCGCCGGGCGCCACGGTGATGACGACCTCGCGCGGGGCCTCGGTGCTGTCGGGCGTTTCGTTGAGTTCGAGCGTGAGCGTGGGCGTGAAGTAGCCCAGCGTGCCCAGCAGCTCGCGCGCATTGGCCTCGGCCGCGACCATGAGGCGCGAGACCTCGGTCACGCCCAGGTCGTCGAGCTCGCGGTAGCGCTGGATTTCGAGGTGGCGCGCGAGGTAGTCGCGCTCGGTTTCGGGGCCGCGCACGTCGACGGTGAAGGCGTTGCGCCGGCCGTCGGCCTTGGCCTTGTCGTCGTCCTTGGCGCTGTCGCCGTGGCTGTCGGCATCGGCACTGCGCACCACGCCGGCGGTGGACGCACCGGTGTCCGCCGCCTCTTTTTTAGGCAGCAGGCTGCAGCCTTGCAAAAGCAGGACGCCGGAAAAAAGCAAAGCCGGCCACAACGCCGGCGAAAGAACGGATGCCACCCTGACCATGGGGGCATTCTGACAGCACCCGTATGGCGGTTGCCCCCCACTTGTGCGGGGCCGCGGGTTACTTGGACAGCATGCGCATCGCCTCTTCGAGGCCGCGCAGCGTGAGCGGGTACATGCGGTTGGACATGAGCTGCTGCATCACCGCGATGCTCTGGCGGTACTGCCACACGCCCTGGGGCTCGGGGTTGATCCAGGCGAACTTGGGGAAGGTGTGCGTGAGGCGCTGGATCCACTCGGCACCGGCCTCTTCGTTGTTGTATTCGACGCTGCCGCCAGGTTGCAAGATTTCGTAAGGACTCATCGTGGCGTCGCCCACGAAGATCAGCTTGTAGTCTTTGTTGTACTTGCGCAGGATGTCCCAGGTCGCGAACTTCTCGGAGAAGCGGCGCTTGTTGTTCTTCCACATGAAGTCGTAGACGCAGTTGTGGAAGTAGTAGAACTCCAGGTGCTTGAACTCGGTCTTCACGGCCGAGAACAGCTCTTCGACGCGCTGGATGTGCTCGTCCATCGTGCCGCCCACGTCCATCAGCAGCAGCACCTTGACGTTGTTGTGGCGCTCGGGCCGCATCTTGATGTCGAGGTAGCCGGCGTTGGCGGCGGTCGAGTGGATGGTGTTGTCCAGGTCCAGCTCTTCCTCGTGGCCTTCGCGCGCGAACTTGCGCAGGCGCCGCAGCGCGACCTTGATGTTGCGCGTGCCCAGCTCTTGCGTGTCGTCGTAGTCCTTGTAGGCACGCTGGTCCCACACCTTCACGGCACTGCGGTTCTTGCCGGCGCCGCCGATGCGGATGCCCTGCGGGTTGTAGCCGCCGTTGCCGAAGGGCGAGGTGCCGCCGGTGCCGATCCACTTGCTGCCGCCTTCGTGGCGTTCTTTCTGCTCTTCGAAGCGCTTCTTGAGCGTTTCCATGAGCTCGTCCCAGCCCATCTTCTCGATCTTGGCTTTTTCTTCGGCCGTGAACTCGCGCTCCAGCGTCTTCTTGAGCCAGTCGAGCGGCACTTCCTTGGTGAAGTCGGTGAGCATCTCGACGCCCTTGAAGTAGGCGGCGAAGGCACGGTCGAACTTGTCGTAGTGCTTCTCGTCCTTCACGAGCGCGGTGCGCGAGAGGTAGTAGAAATCGTCGATGCCGTAGGCGCCGTCGGAGTTCGGGCCCACCACGTCGGACTTGAGCGCCTCGAGCAGCGTGAGGTATTCCTTGACCGACACCGGCAGCTTGGCCGAACGCAGGGTGTAGAAGAAGTCGATGAGCATGGAGCGCTCCTTGTGTTTCGTTCAGCCGCGCGGCTTGTCGAGCAGGTACAGCAGCTGGGCCTTCACCTCGGGCCATTCGCCCGCGCGCAGGCTGTACATGACGGTGTCGCGGATGGTGCCGTCGCGGCGCATCACGTGGCCGCGGATCACGCCGTCTTTCTTGGCGCCCAGACGCTCGATGGCGCGCTGCGAGGCGAAGTTGAAGTTGTCAGTGCGCCAGCCCACCACGTTGCAGCCCAGCGTGTCGAACGCGTGCGTGAGCATCAGCAGCTTGCAGGTGGTGTTGACGTGAGTGCGCTGGCAGCGCTCGGCGTACCAGGTGTAGCCGATCTCGACGCGCTTCACGCCCGGAAGGATGTCGTGAAAGCTCGTGCTGCCCAGCACGGTGCCGGTGGCTTCGTCGGTGACAGCGAAGGCGAAGCGGTCGGCCGTCTTGAGGGCGGTCTCGATGTAGGCGCGCGTGTCCTGCGGCTCGGGCACGGAGGTGACGCGCAGCTTCCACAGCTCGCCATCGGCGGCCGCGGCGCGCAGGCCGTCTTCGTGGGTGAGTGCCAGCGGCACCAGCGCGAGGCCGCGGGCCTTCAGCGTGACGGGTTCGACGAACGCCATGTGCAAACTCTCCGTGTCTCCGTGCGGGTCTCGATGGATCTGGGGCTCAGCCGCGCGGGTCGCCGTACTTGTGCACGTACCACGCGCGCGCGGCCTGCGCACCGGCGCCGCCGCCCAGGCCGATCAGCGCAATGCCGACGATCTCGCGCGTGCCGTACTTGCTGTCGGTGCCGAAGGCGTCGAGCCCGAGCAAGAGCCCGATCCCGCGCCCGATCAGCGCGCCCACCACGAACAGCACCGCCTGGGCGATGCCCAGCTTCATCAGCTGCCTGGTGGAATGCGGTTGCCGGCTCATGGCCTAGCGGTTGTTGCGTTGCATGAAGACGAGCTTCTCGAACAGGGTCACGTCCTGCTCGTTCTTGAGCAGCGCGCCCACCAGCGGGGGCACGGCGACCTTGTCGTCCTTGCTCTGCAGGGCTTCGAGCGGAATGTCTTCGGCCACCAGCAGCTTGAGCCAATCGAGCAGCTCGGAGGTCGAGGGCTTCTTCTTCAGGCCGGGCAGGTTGCGCACGTCGTAGAAGGTCTTCATCGCCGACGTGAGCAGCTCCTGCTTCAGGTTCGGGAAGTGCACGGCGACGATGTGCTTCATCGTCTCGGCATCGGGGAACTTGATGTAGTGGAAGAAGCAGCGGCGCAGGAAGGCGTCGGGCAGTTCCTTCTCGTTGTTCGAGGTGATGAACACCAGCGGACGGTGCTTGGCGCGGATGAGTTCGCGCGTCTCGTAGCAGTAGAACTCCATGCGGTCGATTTCGCGCAGCAGGTCGTTCGGGAATTCGATGTCGGCCTTGTCGATCTCGTCGATCAGCAGCGCGACCGGCTTGTCGGCCGTGAAGGCCTGCCACAGCACGCCCTTGACGATGTAGTTCTGGATGTCCTTGACGCGCTGGCCGCCGTCCACGTCGGCCAGCTGCGAGTCGCGCAGGCGGCTCACGGCGTCGTATTCATACAGGCCCTGTTGCGCCTTGGTGGTCGACTTGATGTGCCACTGCAGCAGCGGCATGTCGAGCGCTTGCGCCACTTCCTCGGCCAGCATGGTCTTGCCGGTGCCGGGCTCGCCCTTGACGAGCAGGGGGCGCTGGAGTGTGATGGCCGCATTGACCGCCAGCATCAGGTCCTGAGTGGCGACGTAGTTGTCTGAGCCCTTGAATTTCATGAGTGGAGCGGAGGCAGGGTGGAGAAAAGAACACACTCGATCTGCATTGCGCAGTCTCTTGTGCAGCTCGCGCGAGGTTCCCGTGGGACCCTTGCATATAATCGAATGTTGATTCGAAAAACTGTATCTCCACGAGATTGTGCGCGCAAAATGAACAAGTTGTTGACCACGATGTTTGCCCTTGCTGTCGCTTGCGTGACGGTCTCGGCCCAAGCCCAACAAGTCACTGGCAAGGCCCAGGACGGAGCCAAGAAGGTCCAGATGTGCGTGGGTTGCCACGGCATCATCGGCTACCAGGCGAGCTTCCCCGAGATCCACAAGGTCCCGATGATCGCGGGCCAGAGCGCCACCTACATCTCGGCCGCGCTCACCGCGTACAAGGGCGGTGATCGCAAGCACCCGACGATGCGCGCCATCGCCGACAGCCTCACCGAACAGGACATCGCCGATCTCTCGGCCTACTACAGCCAGCTGGGCGTGAAGGAAGGCGACGCGCCTGCGGCCACACCGGCCAAGGCCGCGTCCGAGAACGTCCAGGCGCTCATCGCGCGCGACAAGGACAACAGCTGCACCAAGTGCCACGGCGCCAACTTCAACACGCCGAACGACGGCACCGTGCCCAAGCTGGCCGGCCAGCACGCCGACTACCTGTTCGTGGCGCTGAAGTCGTACCGCGTGAAGAACAACCCCCACCTCGGCCGCTCCAACGCCGTGATGGCCGCGCAGGTCGAACCCAAGAAGTTCACCAACGCCGAGCTGAAGACGCTGGCCACCTACATCAGCACGCTGCCCGGCGAACTGAAGGTCGTGCCTGAATCGCGCCTGCATCACGCGCCTCAGTAAGCCAGGCCAGTCCGCAAGACTGGTGCTCCAAAGAAAAAGCCCGCTGATGCGGGCTTTTTTTCGTCCGGATTTTCCCGGGGGTCAGACGTCGAAGAAGGCCGTCTCGTCCGCGCCTTGCATGCGGATGTCGAAGCGGTACGTCACCGCGCCGCCTTGCGCCACGCGCTCGGCGACCAGCGTGTGGCGGCGCTCGGCCGGCACGCTCTGCAGCACGGCGTCCTTCGCGTTGGCCTCGGCCTCGTCGCTGAAATACACGCGCGTGAAGGCATGCAGCAGCAGGCCGCGCATCAGCACGATCACGTTGATGTGCGGGGCTTCGCCGGGCGTTTCGGCGCCGGGCTTGACGGTATGGAATACGAAGCGGTTCTGCGCGTCGGTGCCCGTGCCGACACGGCCGAAGGCGCGAAAGCCCAGGGCGCGTGCCTCGTCGGGCGTCTGCGGGTAGCGGCCTTCGCCGTCGGGCTGGCTGATCTCGACCAGCGCGTCGTTGATCGGGTTGCCGTCGCCGTCGATCACGCGGCCTTCGAGGCGGATGCGCTGGCCGCTGGCGGTGTCCAGCGCCAGCACGGCGTCGAAGGGCTGGTTGAAGTTGTAGCCGTACTGCGTGGCGGTGAGGCCGTAGGCGAAGTAGGGGCCCACGGTCTGCGAGGGGGTCTGGCCGAAGTCGGCTTCCTGTGCGGTCATCAATGGCATGGGGAATTCCTTTCAGCGGTTCTCGAACGGCGTTTCATCGGCGCCGCGCAGCACCATGTCGAACTGGTAGCCCAGGGCGTAGCCTTCCTCGGTGATGTCGAGGCTGAAGTCGGCAATGAGGCGGTTGCGGTAGCGCTCGGGCGTGCCGGTGACCATCGGGTCGTACTGCAGCAGCGGGTCGCCGGGGAAGTACATCTGCGTCACGAGGCGGCTGGCGAAGCTCTGGCCGAACAGCGACAGGTGGATGTGCTGCGGGCGCCAGGCGTTGGGGTGGTTGCCCCAGGGATACGCGCCGGGCTTGATGGTCAGGAAGCGGTAGCGGCCTTCGCTGTCGGTCAGGCAGCGGCCTGCGCCCAGGAAGTTGGGGTCCAGCGGGGCGTCGTGCTGGTCGACCTTGTGCACGTAGCGGCCCGAGGCGTTGGCCTGCCACAGCTCGACCAGCGTGTTGGCCACCGGGCGGCGGCGCTCGTCGAGCACCTGGCCGGTGAGGATCATGCGTTCGCCCAGCGGCTCGCCGTTGACGCGCGCGTTGCGCGTGAGGTCGTGGTCGAACTCGCCGATGCTGTCGTGGCCGTACACCGGCTGCTGCAGCTCGCCGAGCGAGGCCTTCAGCGGAATGAGCGGCTTCTGCGGGCCGCGCTTGCCGGTCGACTTGTAGCCGGGGTAGATGTAGCTGGGGTGGGCGTCCCAGTCGCGCGGGGTGAGGGTGGGCTGAACGCCGCTGGTCTTGGTCATGTACGTTGTCTCCTGTCGTGGGACGAATCCGAAGCCCGCACTGTAGAAGTCGCGATCAATGATGTAAATTGAAGATTGTTCCAGTTTCAATAACCAGAAGGCATTGAAAAAGTCTCCCGCCGAGCTTCGCCAGGATTTCGTGCGCAACGTGCAGTTGAGGCACCTGCGCGCCTTTGTCGCGGTCGCGCAGGAGCGTCACCTGGCGCGCGCTGCCGAGCGGCTGGCGCTGAGCCAGCCGGCGGTGTCCAAGACGCTGTCGGAGCTCGAGGCCGTGGTCGGTACCCGGCTGGTGGAACGCAGCCAGGCCGGTCGCCGCGGCGTGCAGGGCCTCACGCCGGCCGGCGAACAGCTGCTGGCCCACGCCCTGCGCGTGCTCGAAGCGCTCGACGCCAGCGCCCAGGCCGTGGCGCCGGCGGCGGGCGGGCGCATCGAGCGCCTGCGCATCGGCGCCTTGCCCAGCGTGGCGCCCGCGCTGCTGCCGGTGGCGCTGGCGCGGCTGCGCGAGGGCTGGCCGGCGGTGCAGATCCTGGTGAAGAGCGCGGCCAACGCCGTGCTGCTCGACGAGCTGCGCGCCGGCGAACTCGACCTCGTGGTGGGCCGCATGAGCGACCCGCGCCTGATGGGGGGCCTGAGCTTCGAGCTGCTGCACACCGAGCCGCTGGTGTTCGCCGTGCGCGCCGGCCATCCGCTTGCACTCAAGGCAGCGCCGGTGCAGGCAGTGCTCGACTATCCGTTGGTCGTGTACGGCGAGGGCACGGCCCCGCGCCACAACACCGAGAGTTTCCTGTCGGCGCGCGGCCTCGCGCTGCCGCCCAACGCCTTGCAGACGCTCGACGTGGCGGTGGCGCGCGCGCTGGTGGCGGTGTCGGATGCGGTGTGGATCACGCCGCTGGGCGCCGCGCGCAGCGAGCTGGCCGATGGCCGCCTGGTGCGGCTGCCGATCGACACCACCGGCACAGAGGAGCCGGTCGGCCTCCTGCAGCGCAGCGAGGCCGAGCCGTCGCCGATGCGCGCCGCGATGGCGGGGCTGCTGCGCGAGGCGGCGAAGGCGCAGGGCGCGTTGCCGGCGCGAAAAGGAACGCCGCGCGCCGCCGGCTGATCGCTCAGTCCTTCGTGGCGCGACGCTGCACGCAGGCCACATAGCCATCGCCATCCGGCGGGCGTCCCGCGCGCTGGCTCTCCCACATCATCTGGCCCAGGCAATCCATCGCCTCGTGGTGCGCATGCAGCAGCGAGCCGCGGCGTGCGGCCAGCAGCTCGACGGCCTGGCGGATGCCGCGCGGCTGGTCGATGGAGCACTGCTCGCTGATCGACAGGTGCATCGACAGATGCAGGAACGGGTTCTCGCGGCCGTTCGATCCGTCGTAGACCCGCGCCACCGCCGCATCGGCGTCGAGCAGGTCCTCGTGGTACTCGGGGTGCTCGTCGATCCAGCCGGCCGCGATGGTCTCCAGCGGCTCCATCGGCAGGCCCTGCCGGTGCTTGGCGTACACGTCGCAGAAGAAGCGGCGCACGTCTTCCTGGGAGGGATTGAACATATATAGAAGAGAGAAGAAGGAAAGAGAAAAAGCGGGTGGCGCGGCGTGGGCGCCAGGGCTGTGGAAAGTGCGCGTGACACGCCCGGCGTTCCGGGTACGAGGCGTTACATCGTTACGTAACGAATCGCGAATTGACCTCCTTACGGGCTGTTTCGGAGGCCGGTGTGTTGCGCGGTTTTCAGAAAAATATCCATACAAATCAATCACTTGAAGCGCCGATGGCGCGGCGTTGGCACGGCGGCGGAAAAGCGGCACGCAAGTTGCCCCTGTAGATGCATCTTTTGTCACAGAGGCTGCCATGACCGCTCCACAAGCATCGACCGTTTCGACCGAAGGGCTCGCCGCCACTGGCGCGCCCGTGGTTCTCGCCCAAGCCACCGTCACGCCGCTCGGCACGCCGGGCATCAGCGCCGGCGCCTCCGCCGCGCCTGCGGCCGTGGCGTCGCCCAGCGTGGGCACATTGTCCAATGCTACGCCCGGCGTTGCAGTGATGCGCGAGGGTGTCCGCATTCCGGTGGACGGCAATCAGACCCTGATGGCCGGCGACCGCGTGATCGTGCCGGACGGCGGCCAGGCCAACGTGCTGTTCCCCGGATCGGCCTCCAACAAGGCGCCGCTGGCCGGCGTCTTCACCGGCGGCACCGATGCGACCATCGGCTCGACCAAGCTGCCCGGTGGCCTCGAACAAGTGAATGTGGACGTCGCCTCGGGCGACCTGCAGGTGACCCCGCCGGACAGCGACGCCGATGCGGCCGCTCTGGCAGTGACCAAGAAGACCGCGGCCGGCAGCGGCATCGGCCTGGGTGAATTCGCGCTGGGCGCCCTGGGCGCCGCGGCGCTGGGTGCTGCACTGAGCGGCGGTGGCGGCGACGGTGGCACCACCGGCTTCCCGCTGTTCGTGGGCGGCCCGGGCGGTGAGTCCGATGCGGACGCTGACTCGGACTCGGATTCCGACTCGGACTCTGACAGCGACTCGGATTCGGACAGCGACTCTGACTCGGATTCGGATTCGGATTCGGATTCGGATTCGGATAGCGACTCGGATTCCGATTCGGACTCGGACAGCGATTCGGACTCTGACTCTGACTCCGACTCGGACAGCGACTCCGACAGCGATAGCGATAGCGACTCGGATTCGGACAGCGACTCTGATTCGGACTCTGACTCGGATTCGGACAGCGACTCCGACTCGGATAGCGACTCTGATTCCGACTCGGACAGTGACTCGGATTCAGACTCTGACTCGGACAGCGACTCTGATTCGGACTCGGACAGTGACTCCGACTCTGACTCCGACTCCGACTCGGACAGCGATTCCGACTCCGACGCAGACGCCGACCACCTCCTCGACCCAGCCGACGGCATCGTGGGTGGCGTGGTCGACGGCCTGGATGACGCGCTCGGCCTTGGTGGCTCGCTGACCCCGGTGGCGGGGGTGGTGGATGACCTGACCGACGTCGTCGACGACGTGCTCGCTCCGCTGCTCGGCGAAGAGTTCCAGGCCAACAACCCGAACCAGCTCGACCCGATCGACGACACCGTCGGCAGCATCACCGACCCGCTCGGCGAAGCGCTGAGCCCGGTGCTCGATCCGCTGCTCGGTGCCGGCGCCGCCGGTGCCATCCTGGACGGCCTGCTCGGCCAGGTCGACTACGTGACCGACGCGCTCAACAACGGGCTCGAGAACCTCGTCGGCGACAACGGCATCGTCAGCGGCCTCACCGACGCCCTCGGCCTGGGCGGTGTCACCGACCAGCTGCTGGGCGACGACGGCGCGCTCGGCGGCCTGCTCGAGAACGTGCTCGGCGAAGGCAGCCTCGTGGCCGGCGTGCTGGCCGAAGACGGCCTGGTCGGTGGCCTGCTGGCACCGGACGGCCTGGTCGGTGGCCTGCTGGGTGAAGACACCGCCGTCGGCGGCCTGCTCGACACCGTGCTCGGCGAAGACGGCCTGGTCGGCGGCCTGCTGGGCGACGGCGCCGTCGGCAACCTGACCGGCGGCCTGCTCGGCGCGGACGGCCTGCTGGGCGGTCTGCTCGGCGACGACGGCGCGATCGGCGGCCTGCTGGGCGACAACGGCCTCGTGGGCGGCCTGCTCGGCGGCGACGGCGCACTGGCCGGCCTGGCTGGCTCGGAAGGCCTCACCGGCGAACTGCTCGGCCAGGGCGGCCTCATCGACAACCTGCTTGGCCAGGACGGCGCGATCTCCGGCCTGCTCGCCGACAGCCCGCTGGGCGGCCTGCTCGGTGGCGACGACGGCCTGCTGGGCGGCGTGCTCGGCGGTGTCATCGGCGAAGGCGGCCCCATCGGCGGCCTGCTCGGCAACGACGGCCTGGTCGGCGGCCTGCTGAGCGACGACGGCTTGCTGGGCGGTGTGCTCGGCAGCGACGGCCCGTTGGGCGGCCTGCTGGGTGACGACGGCCTGGTCGGTGGCCTGCTCGGCGATGCCGGCCCCATCGGCGGCCTGCTCGGCGGCGACGGCGTGCTGGGCGGCGTGCTCGGCGACAACGGCCTGGTCGGCGGTCTGCTCGGCGGCACCGGCCCCATCGGCGGCCTGCTCGGTGACGACGGCCTGCTCGGCGGCCTGCTGGGCGACAACGGCCCGCTGGGTGGCCTGCTCGGTGGCGACGGTGTCGGCGGCCTGCTCGGACCGGACGGCGTGGTCGGTGGCCTGCTGGGCGAAGACGGCCCCGTGGGCGGCCTGCTCGGTGAAGAAGGCCTTGTCGGCGGTCTGCTGGGCGGCGTGCTCGGCGGCATCGGCGGTGGCGGCACCCCCGGCACCGGCGCGGCCCTGCTCGACCCGGCCGACAGCGTGGTCGCCGGCCTGGTGAACGGCCTGAACAACGGCGTGCTTGGCGACCTCGGCCTGGGCGACGTGCTGGCCCCGGTCTCGCAACTGACCGACAGCCTGACCGACACGGTCGACGGCCTGCTGGCCCCGGTGCTCGGTTCCAGCTTCACGCCGAACGACCCGAATGTGCTCGACCCGGCCGACAGCCTCGTCGACGACGTGACGGACGGCGTGGGCGGCCTGGTCAGCCCGGTGGTCGACCAGCTGCTCGGCGCCGGTGCGACGAACGGCCTGCTGAACGCGGTGGACACGCAGGTCGACTTCGTGACCGACGGCGTGGCCAACCTGATCGGTGGCGATGGCCTGCTGGGTGGCGTGCTGGGTGGCGACGGCGGCTTGCTGGGCGGTGTCCTCGGCGGCGACGGCGGTCTGCTCGGCGGCGTGCTGGGTGATGACGGCCTGCTGGGCGGCTTGCTCGGCGGCGAAGGCGGTCTGCTGGGTGGCGTGCTCGGCGAGGGCGGCCTCCTGGGTGGCGTCCTCGGCGGCGAAGGTGGCCTGCTGGGTGGCGTGCTGGGCGACGACGGCCTGCTGGGCGGCTTGCTCGGCGGTGAAGGTGGTCTGCTCGGTGGCGTGCTCGGCGACGACGGCCTCCTGGGCGGCGTTCTCGGCGGTGACGGTGGTCTGCTCGGCGGTGTGCTGGGTGACGACGGCCTCCTGGGCGGCGTCCTCGGTGGCGAAGGTGGTCTGCTTGGCGGCGTGCTGGGTGACGACGGCCTGCTGGGCGGCTTGCTCGGCGGCGATGGCGGTCTGCTCGGCGGCGTGCTGGGTGATGACGGCCTCCTGGGCGGCGTCCTCGGCGGTGACGGTGGTCTGCTCGGTGGCGTGCTGGGTGACGACGGCCTTCTGGGTGGCGTCCTCGGCGGTGACGGTGGTCTGCTCGGTGGCGTGCTGGGTGACGACGGCCTTCTGGGTGGCTTGCTCGGCGGTGAAGGCGGTCTGCTCGGCGGCGTGCTGGGTGACGACGGCCTCCTGGGCGGCGTCCTCGGCGGTGACGGTGGTCTGCTCGGCGGTGTGCTGGGTGACGACGGCCTCCTGGGCGGCGTCCTCGGTGGCGACGGCGGCCTGCTCGGCGGCATCCTCGGCGACGACGGCCTTCTGGGTGGCGTCCTCGGCGGCGTGACCGGCGGCGACGCCGGCGGCCTGCTCGACGGCATCCTCGGCGACGACGGCCTGCTCGGTGGTGTCCTCGGCGGCGTGACCGGCGGCGACGCTGGCGGCCTGCTCGACGGCATCCTCGGTGACGACGGCCTGCTGGGCGGTGTGCTCGGCGGCGTGACCGGCGGCGACGCTGGCGGCCTGCTCGACGGCATCCTCGGCGACGACGGCCTGCTGGGCGGTGTGCTCGGTGGTGTGACCGGCGGCGACGCTGGCGGCCTGCTCGACGGCGTGCTGGGCGACGACGGCCTGCTGGGCGGTGTCCTCGGTGGTGTGACCGGTGGCGACGCCGGCGGCCTGCTCGACGGCGTGCTGGGTGACGACGGCCTGCTCGGTGGCGTCCTCGGCGGTGACGGCGGCCTCCTGGGCGGCGTCCTCGGCGGCGGCGAAGGCGGTCTGCTCGGTGGCGTCCTCGGTGACGACGGCCTGGTCGGCAGCCTGCTCGGTGCGGACGGTCTCGTGGGCGGCCTGCTCGGCGGCCTGACGGGCGGCGCCGAACCGGTGGCCGGCATCCTGGAACCGGTGACGAGCATCCTCGACGGCTCGGCCGGCTCGGTGGTCTCGACGGTGGTTGAAACCGTGACCAACGCAGTCGAACCGGTGACCGACATCCTCGCCGGCACCCCGGCAGCCCCGGTGGCCGCGGTCGTGACCGGTGTGCTGGACACCGTCGAACACACGGTGGCCCCGGTGCTCGACAACGTGCTCACCCCGATCACCAGCCTGCTCGACCAGAGCCCGGCCGGCGGTGCCCTGGCACCCGTGACGAACATCCTGCACGGCCTGCTGGGCTGATCCAAGGACACGAAGAAGGAGGAAGGGAAACCTCGATAGCAAGCAGACAGGGACGGGCCGTCAGCGGCCCGTCCCGCGAAAGGACCGTCATGAACAAGAATTTCCGGATACTGGCCCTCGTGGCAATGGGCGCAAGCCTCGCTGCCTGCGGTGTGCCTCCCAAGGGCGGTCGCGACGACGCGACCTACTACTACTCCAACAAGAGTGTGCGCGAAGTGCCCAAGGTGGAGCCGGCACCCCCGCCGCCGCCGCCGAACACACCGGCCAAGATCGTCTACTTCGACTTCGACCGGTACGACGTCAGAACGGGCGACCGCAGCATCGTCGAGGCGCACGCGGGCTACATGCGCAACCGGCCGGCGAGCCGGGTCGTGATCGAAGGCCACACCGACCTGCGCGGCGGCCGCGAGTACAACCTCGCGCTCGGCCAGCGCCGCGCCGAGGCCGTGCAACGCATGCTCACGCAGATGGGCGTGCCGGGCGAACGCATCGAAGCCGTCAGCTGGGGCATTGAAAAGCCCGCATCGCTTGCCACCACCGAGGAGGGCCATCAGCTCAATCGTCGCGCCGAGTTCAGCTACCGCTGAATCGGGAGCACGCGATGATTTCACGGGCGGCTTCCGGTCCGCGATCACGTCATTCAAGCGAGAGCAGATGACGGACGCGACCGGCCTTCGCCCGCATTCGACCGGGGCCGAATGATGTCCTTCTCAGACCAGCTCCACGCCTGCCACGAGCGCCTGGTGTCCGTGTGCGCGGCGTTGCCTGCCCCGTACCCGGCCTTCACGCTCTTCTTCTCGGTGAGCGACGGCTCCCAGCGTGCGCACGTCGTGCATGCGCGGGCCGACGACTTCGAGACCGCCTGGCGCGAAGGCGCCGACCTCGTCGAGCGATGGGTGCGCGAGCGCGGCATCGTTTCGCCCTGGCTGCGCATCGACTGGGTCGAGGGCGCCAGTCCCATGGACTGGACGCAGTTCAAGACCCAGCTCACCGCGGTCAAGCGCAACTACTTCCGGCTCGGCCTGGCCTTCGACCAGGACTTCGGCTTCGCCTTCACCGAGCAGGAACTCAACGCCAACGCCATGCTGTGCGGCGATTCGACCATCGCGCATTCGGTGGTGAACGTGCGCAACTTCGACGTCTATGCGCAGGCCCGCTTCGAGCGCACCTTGCCGCTGGAAGAGTCGTCGGAGCGCACCGTGTACCTGCTGGCCACGGTGGGCGTGTTCTGCCAGCCCGACGGCGTGGTGCACAAGCTCGTGGGCACGGGGCTCGACGCGGGCCGCCGCCAGCTGCCGGCGCTCAACCCGCAGGCGGTGCTCGAGCTGGTGCGCAGCGGCTCGTCGTACCTGGCGCGCCAGATGCAGAGCGACGGCCTGTTCGTGTACGGCTACTTCCCGTGCTTCGACCGCCGCATCCCGACCTACGACGCGATGCGCCATGCGGGCACCGTGCACGCCATGCTCGAGGCCTGGGAGCTCACGCGCGACGACACGCTGCGCGCGGCCATCGACCGCGCCATCGACCACCTCACCGACGCGCTGATCCGCGACTACACGCTGCCCGACGGCCGCGAGGTGGCCTACCTGGTCGACACCGGCGGCGAGATCCGCCTGGGCGGCAACGCGGCCTGCGTGCGCATGTTCGTGCGCTACTGCGAGCTGATGGAAACGCGCCACTGGCTGCCGCTGCTGGAGAAGCTGGCGCTGGGCATCGTGGCGCTGCAGGACCCGGCCAGCGGGCGCTTCGACCACGTGCTGCACGCGGCCGACCTGTCGCTCAAGCAGGCCTCGCGCGTCATCTTCTACGACGGCGAGGCGGCCTTCGGCCTCATGCGCCTGTATGGCCTCACGCGCGATCCGCGCTGGCTGGCCGCGGTCGAGAAAGCCTTCGACCACTTCATTGCCAGCCAGCACTGGCAGTCGCACGACCACTGGCTCAGCGGCTGCGTGAACGAGCTCACGCAGTGGAGCCCGCAGGAGCGCTACTTCCGCTTCGGGCTGCAGAACGTGGCGGGCTACCTGGACTTCGTGCTCGACCGCAAGACCACCTTTCCCACGCTGCTCAGCCTCATGCTGGCGGCGCAGCAGATGCTGCAGCGGCTGGAGAGCATGCCCGCCATGCGGCACCTGCTCGACGAGCTGGACACCGAGAAGTTCTACCGCGCGCTCGACTACCGCGCGCACTACCTGCTCAACGGCTTCTTCTGGCCCGAGATGGCGATGTACTTTCGCCGGCCGTCCACGGTCGTCGGCGCCTTCTTCGTGCGGCACCACTCGTTCCGCGTGCGCATCGACGACGTCGAGCAGTACGTGACCGGCTTCGCGGCCTACCACCGCTACCTGCTCGACCGGCGCAGCCAGCCCGGCGGCGCGGGCCCCGGGGGCGGCGGTGGCGGCAGCGTGCGCGACGACGGCGCGGTCTGGACGGCCAGCGAGATGGCCCGCGTGACCGGCGGCGAATGGGTGGTCAAGCCCGAGGACGGCTGGCGCGCCACCGGCGTGACCCAGCGCACCTTCATGCGCAAGGGCCGCGTCGTGTTCGAACACCAGGCCCGGCCCTCGAAGACGCCGCTGGCCGCCGTCACGCTCAAGGGCGTGCTGCAGCCGGCCGCGGCCGTGCTGTGCACCGACCCCAAGCCGCACCTGGACAAGCGCGTGCCCGTGCTGCAGGTGCCCAATGTGCTGCAGGCCGTGCTCGAGCTGGGCGACCATGCGCGCACCGAGTTCACGGGCCGCGTGTGCGGCGTGCTCGGCAGCGGCGCGGGCAGCAGCACCGTGGCCGCCATGCTGGCCGGCGCGCTCACTGTGTGGGGCGAGGTGGCGCAGCCCGAAGGCAACATCAGCCTGCCCTCGGGCATCGCGTGGAACCTCACCTGCATGCCGCGCCATGCCGCCTACTGGGTGCTCGAAATGGGTACCTCGCACATGCCGGCCTCGGCGCAGCTGATGCGGCCGTCGCTCATCGTGGTGACGGGGCTGTCGGCCGCGTCGCAGAAGCACCGCGGCCCGTCGGAGGCCGCCGCACGGCTCGATTGCCGCATGTTCCAGGCCATGGCCGCGGGCGACCGCGTCGTGCTCAACCGCGACATGCCCGAGTTCGCCACCTTCGCCGAAGCCGCGATGGCGCACCAGCTGCAGATCGTGACCTACGGCGAGCACAAGGACGCCGACGTGCGCCTGCTCGCCTTCGACCACGGCGAGGTGCAGGCCGAGGTGGCCGGCGAGCCCTTCCAGCTGCGCCTGAACGCGCCGGGCCGCCACATGGGCGCGAGTGCCGTGGCCGCGCTGGCCGCGCTGCAGGCGCTGCGCCTGCCGCTGGCCGCCGCGGTCGAACCCTTTGCGCACTTCGAGCCGCCGGGCGGACGCGGTGCGCTGCACACCATTCACATCGGCGGCGGGAGCTTCAAGCTGATCGATGAAACCTACGACGCCAACCCGAGTTCGATGCGGGCGGCGCTTGAGTTGCTGTCACAAGCCCCCTGCGAGCCTGCGCGCCGGGTGGCCATCCTGGGCGACATGCAGGAGCTGGGGCCCGCGGCGCAACGCCATCACCTCGATCTGGAGGCCGAGTTGCTGGCGTCGCAACCTGACCGCGTGCTCCTGTGCGGACCTTTGATGCGGGCGCTTCACACGCGCATCCGCACCAAGGTCCGCTCCCATTGGTTTGTCGATGTGTCCGACCTCTCCACCGCACTCGGCGGGCTGCTGCAACCAGGCGACTGGGTGCTGGCCAAGAGCTCCGCGGGTGTCGGTCTTTCCCGGCTGGCCCGGGTCCTGAAAGCACTGCCATGAGATGGAACGCACTGGTCCACATCCCCTATGAATCCGAACGCGAGGTACCCCCGCGGCGCTGGTGGCTGGGCTGGCTGCAGCTGCTGTGCGCCTGGGTGCTGCTGATGCTGCTGTGCGCCAACATCGCCCTCGTTTTTGCCGAAGGCCTGCCGGGCTCATCCGGCCGCGCCGCGACCCACAGCCATGCCCACAAAACGATGAATTGCACGCTCAGGGAAAACGCCGCGCCGCAAGGAACGCGCGGTACGGAAACGACCGGTCCGGCGCAGGTTCGCACCCACCGATGCTGAGAGGCGTCAGAGGCGAATTTTTGCCTTGTAACAGTCGGGTAACAGTTGATAATAATGCAGGCGTCGTTGCCCGACGGATCGGTCTTTTTCCATGATCAAGTTCCTCTTGCCCAGCCAGCTGGTTGCCGACAGGCCGGAAGTCCCCGGCGCCAGTCCGTATGCCAGTGCGCTGAACGATGCGTTTCGCGCGGCCTACCCGCTCGTCAAGAGCGCGGCCTGGCTGTCGCTGCCGATCAGCCTGTTCGGGCTGCTGCCTTCGATCTTCCTGCTGCAGGTGTATGACCGCGTGCTCTCGCGCAGCGGCGTCTCCACGCTCGCCGCGCTGGTGAGCGGCATCCTGTTCTTCCTGTGCATCGAGTTCTGGCTGCGCACGCGGCGTTCGCGCCTGCTGCGCAACGCGGGCGCTACCGTCGACCACGGCGTGTCGGGCGCGCTGCTGCACTCCATGCTCGGGCGGCCGCTGCGCGCGCTCGAGGCGCGGCCGGCCTCGTCCTGGCAGCTGTTCTTTCGCGACGTGGGCGCGGTGCGCGGCACCGTCACCGGCGGGCTCGCGCAATCGATCTTCGACCTGCCGATGGCGATCTTCGCGCTGATCGTGATCGGCATCGTCGCGCTGCCGGTGCTGCCCGTGGTGGCGGCCTTCCTGGCCATCATGGCGTTCCTGGCCTGGTGGTGGGCCGACGAAGTGCGCGCCGGCCGCGTCGAAGAAGTGCTGCGCGGGCGCGGCCTCGATCGCATCACCTCCGAGATCTGCCATGCGCGCGAGACGCTCAAGGCGCAGTCGAACGACGGCCCGACCATCGAGGTCTGGCAGCAGACCTACAACGCCTGGCTCAGCGAGAGCTTCGGCAAGAACGGCCAGATCGAAACCGCGCGCGACGGCACCACCGTGCTGCTCACCGTGTTCTCGGTGATCGTCGTCACCGTCGGCGCCATCGCCGTCATGCAGCAGTGGATGACGGTGGGCGGCCTCGTTGCCTCCAACATGCTTGCGCTGAAGGCGCTGCAGCCGGTGGCCGGGCTGGTGTCGAACTGGCGCGCGCTGGCCACCGCCAAGGAAGCCGCCAAGCGGCTGGAGACCGTGCTCGGCGAGCCGGTCGAGAAGGCGCCCACCGGCATGGCGCTGCCGCAGCCGCTGGGCCGCGTCACGCTGAAAGACGTGAGCTTCAGCTTCACCGAAGACGCACCGCAGCCCGTGCTGGAAAACGTCGACCTCGACATCGGCCCCGGCGGCCTGCACGTGATCGTCGGGCGCAACGGCGCGGGCAAGTCGACGCTCGTGAAGCTGCTGTCGGGCCTGTACACGCCCACGCACGGCGTGGTGAGCATCGGCGAGTACGACCTGTCGCAGTTCGGCCGCGAAGAGCTGTCGCGCTGGATCAGCTACCTCTCGCAGGAGGTGTACTGGTTCGGCGGCCCGCTGGTCGACACCATGCGCCGCGGCGCGCCGGGCCAGAGCGACGAGCAGATCGTCGCGGCCTGCAAGCTCTCGGGCGCGCACGACTTCATCTCGCGCCTGCCCGACGGTTATCGCACCGTGGTGGGCGAGGGCGGCACCGGCTTCTCGGTGGGTGAGCGGCGCAAGCTCGCGCTGGCCATGAGCTTCCTGCGCAAGCCCTCGGTGCTGGTGCTCGACGAGCCCAGCAACGACCTCGACTTTCAAAGCGAGCGCAACCTGCTCGCGACCATGCTCGCGGTGGCCAAGGTGCGCACCGTGGTCGTGGTCACGCACTCGCTGCGCATCGTGTCGGCGGCCTCCGCCGTCTATCACGTCACCGGCCAGGGCAACGTGGAAATCGGCTCCGCCGCCGTCATGGTGCCCAAGCTCTTCGGCGTGAAGAAGCCGCTGGTGGCGCTGGGCGACACCACCGACGACGGCAGTGGCAGCAGCAACAACAATGCAGGCGTCCCGGCCGCCTCGCGCTCGATGGCGTGAGCAAGCAGGCCACGCGATGCGTGATTCGTGGTTGACACGGATCGACCGACTGACAGACAGAGACAGGGGAACGGGATTTTGAAACCAGACTTGCCGCAGGTGCTTCAGGGCGAGAGCGAGAAACAGGCGGCGCAGACCACGCCGCAAGGCCGGCGGCGCCAGTGGATCATCGGCGGCGCGGTCGCGGTGCTGGCAGCGGTGGGGCTCGGCTTTCCGATGGAAACCGTCGTCGTCGCACCGGGCCGCGTGATCCCCTCCGACCGCGTGAAATCGATCCAGCATCTGGAAGGCGGCATCGTCAGCAACGTGCTCGTGAAAGAAGGCGACAAGGTCAAGCAGGGCCAGTCGCTGGTCGAGATCGACCTGGGCGGCAGCGGCCTGAACTTCGAGGAGCTCACCGCGCGCTACGCCGCCACGCAGGCCACGCGCGTGCGACTCATTGCCGAGAGCCGCGGCCAACCGCTCAAGCGCGATTCGTTCGATGCCGACATCGACGAAGCCGTGCTCGAAGGCGAGGTCGGTGCCTATCAGGCGCGCGCGCTCGAACAGCGCGGCGTCATGGCCGGCGCCGTGTCCGGCCTGGAGCAGGCGCGCAGCAAGCAGCTCGAGCAGCAGGCCAAGGCCAAGGGCCTGAACGACCGGCTCGCGCTGATGCAGAAAGAGCTGGAGATCTCCGAACAGCTGTTGAGCGAAAAACTCGTCGGCCAGGTCGAGGTGCTCGAGAAGCGCCGCCAGGCCGAAGGCGTGCGCAGCGAACTCGCCGTGGCGCGCCAGGGCGTGATCTCGGCGCAGGCCGCCATCACCGAGGCGCAAGCCAAGATGGCCGAGGCCGAAGGCCGCTTTCGCCGCCGCGCATCGGACGAACTGGCCACCGTCGAGCGCCAGTTCGCCAGCCTGAGCGAAGACCTCGCGCGCGCCCGCACCCAGCGCTCGCGCACGGTGGTGAAGGCGCCGGCCGACGGCATCGTGAAGGGCCTGCGCAGCTCCAGCGCCGGCTGGGTCGTGAAGCCCGGCGAATCCATCCTGGAGGTGGTGCCCGACGAGGACGAGATCATGGTCGAGGCGCGCCTCAACCCGAACGACCGCGGCTTTGTCGAAGTGGGGCAGGAGGCGCGCGTGAAGATCACCGCCTACGACTACCTGCGCTACGGCGCCGTCGACGGCAAGGTCAAGCTCGTGGCGGCCGACGCCGACCGCGATGCCGCCATTGCCAGCGGCGCGCCGTACTACCGCCTGCTCATCAGCATGTCGCAGTCGCACGTGGGGCGGCCGGAAAACCGCATCACCGCCGGCATGGAGTCCGAAGTCGACCTGCGCGTGGGGACCGATCCGTTCATCTGGTACATCCTGCGGCCTGTGCTCAAACTGCGGCGCGAAGCCTTCCGCGAACCATGAGCAAGCCCGTGTTGCCGGGCCGGCGCGCGCGCATCGCCCCTGGTGTGCTCTGCGCGACCTTGTGCGTCAGCATGGCGCTGCCGCCCACCGCGTATGCCCAACCGTCGCCGGAGCAGGAGGGGCCGCCTGCAGCGCTGGCACTGTCGCGCCGCCTGTCGTCGCCGTCCCTCGGCGCCGCGAGCTACGCGCAGCGCGTGAAGCAGGCGCTCATCGCGCTGTCGCAGGAATACCCCGAAGTGCTGACCGCGCAGGCCGCGGCCAACACCAGCAGCTTCGGCGTCGACGCGGCCCGCATGGCGCGCTACCCGCGCTTCAAGGTCGGCACGTCGTCAGGCACCTACAGCAGCGGCGCCAAGGACGCGAAGAGCGAGAACTACACCGTGCTCACCGCCGAAGCGCGCGTGAGCCTGATCGACGGCGGCGCCATGAGCGCGGCGCAGCGCGCCGCCGAATTCGGCAACCAGGCCGACGACGAAGCTGTCACCACCACCTCGCAGAAAGTGGTGCTCGACGCGCTCACCGCCTACCTGCAGGTGCAGCGCTTCGACCTGAAGAAACAGATCGCACACCGCGCCACCGAAGTGGTGGCCGACCTGTCGAAGGCCGAGGCGCGCCGCGTGGCCCTCGGCGTGAGCGGCGACAACGACCTCAACATGGCCGCCTCGCGCCGCGCCCTCGTGGCTGCGCGCGAGTCCGACTTCGAGGCCCAGCGCGACGAGGCCCTGGCCAAGTTCCGCAACTACTTCAAGTTCTCGCCCGCGCCCGAATCGTTGCCCGTGCTCGCCGCGCCGGCGCACTGGCGCATCGGCTCGCAGGAAGAAGCGCTGCGCCGCGCCGAAGCGCGCAGCACCGAACTGGCCGAAGCCCAGGGCCGCGTGGCGCGTGCGCGTGCGCTGGTCGACCAGACCGAAGCCAGCCTGTACCCCACGCTCGACGCCGTCGTCGTGAAGAGCAAGGACCCGCGCGGCGTGTCGCCGCAAGATCCCACGCGCGCCGCCTTCGAACTCAACTGGAACTTCGGCAACGGCTTCGACCGCCAGCTCAAGCTCAAGGGTGCCCTGGCCGAAGTGGCGAACCAGGAAGCCAAGATGGAGGGCGTGAAGCTCAACCTGATGGAGCTCACCGCGTCGTCGTGGTCCCGCACCGTGGCCGGCCGCGAACGCGAGCGCCAGTTGATGGAAGCCGTCAGCACCTCGGGCCAGGCCTTCCGCGGCCGCCGCCGCCTCATGGAATTCGGCCGCGAGACCCTGCCCCAGGTGCTCGACGCGCAGCTCGACTACTACACCCTGCTGTTCGACTACATCGACGGCGTGTTCGACCTGCGCATTTCGGAACTGCGCCTGGCGCGCACCACCGGCGAACTGCGCATCGACCCCATCGGCGCCAACAACTGGATCGACCGCATCTTCGGCCCCCCGAGCCGGAACGTTTTGACCGAAGACGGCCTGCTGGGCGCGCTGTGCATCTCGAGCAACACGACCTGCGCGAGCGAACCGTTGGTCGACCGCGCACCGGGCGCATCGATTGCGAACCCGCCGCTGCGCAGAGCGACGCGCCTCGGAACCCAATAGCCCTTCGAGGCAAGCGCAGCGAAGCCCGTTGGTGAAACACCGAGGAACCGGCTTTGCCGGGCCTCAGGTGTTGCCCCCGGTAGGGGGAAGGAGAAGCGGACACGAAGTGCCGCGCAGCCTGGGGGCGAGCTAAGTCTCTTCGGGGATGCCGGGCTCGCCGTCGAGGATCTGGTACTTGCGCATCTTCTCCCACAGCACCTTGCGGCTGATACCCAGGTGCTGCGCCGTGTCCTGGCGCTTCCAGTCGTTGATCTCGAGCGCCGCGATGATGCGGTTGCGCTCGCTGCTGTTCCAGCCCTTGCGATCGCCGTTCGCATCGAGCGGGACCCCCGTGCCGTTGCGGTCGGTGGCCAGCGCAGCGGGCGCCGGCGTGCCGCGCGTGAGCGCGATCGCGCGCTGGATCAGGTTCTGGTCCCAGCTGTGCAACTGCCGCGCGATCACGCCCACGCGCTCCGCGAGGTTGCGCAGCTGCCGCACGTTGCCGGGAAAGTAGGTTTCGGCCACCGCATCGCTGAGCCAGTGCGGCGTTTCGCCCAGGGCTTCGAGCTCGTCGCCGAGCACGTTCGCCAGCAGCGCCTTGAAGATCGCGATCTTGTCGATCTCGCCGCGCTCTTCGAGGCTCGGCACATGCAGCTCGATGACCGCGAGCCGGTAGAACAGGTCGGCCCGAAACTCGCCGCTCGCCACCATCTCGCGCAGGTTGCGGTTCGTCGCCGCCACGAGCCGGAAGTCGACACGGATCGGCGACGTTGCACCCAGCCGCGTGACCGCGCTGTCTTCAAGCACGCGCAGCAGCTTCACCTGCTGATAGCGCGGCAAGTCACCGATCTCGTCGAGGAACAACGTGCCGCCCGTGGCCTGCTCGAAGTACCCACGGTGCGCATGCACGGCACCCGTGAACGAGCCCTTCGTGTGGCCGAAGAACAGCGACTCGAACAGCCCGTCGGGAATCGCACCGCAGTTCACCGCCACGAACGCGCCCTTGCCGTACTGCTGGTGGCCGATGTGAAGTTGCTGCGCGATGCGCTCCTTGCCCACGCCGGTCTCGCCGCGCACCAGCACCGGATGGTTGCAGTCCGCAAAGGCGCCCACTTCGGCGAGCAGCCCCTTCATCGCATCGGAATGCGCCACCAGCACGTCGGGCGCCTGCGGCGCGACATCGCGCGCACGCAGCTGGCGCACCAGCTTGGCCACCATCGTGCGCAACTCGGCGCAGGTGAAGTCGTAGGGCAGGACGTGCAGGTACTCGGGCGGATACGTGCGCGAGTCGCGCTCGCGCGAGGCCGCAGCGACCCAGATCACGGGCATGCCTTGCAGCAGCTCGGTCGCGTGCGGAAGACCGCCGCCATCGATGACGGTGACGCTGATGATCGCGACGGAAGGACGCAGTGCGACACCGCGGTCCTGCTGGGGCGGCGGCAGGCCATCGGCCCGGATGACTTCCACGTCGAAGCTCGCCATGCACCGCGCAATGCGGTCGAGGATGTCGGCTTTGCCTTCCCAGACAAAGAGGTCGAGTTCGTCGAAGTTGGAGGCACTCATAGAAGCAATAGCCCGGGACTCAGCATTCAATTTCTTGTTTTCGATTCGCGTTAATACACCAGCTCTGCGCCTGCTCTGCACGTCATGCGGGCGCCGACTTCGGCATTTGCAAGATCAATTCCCAATGCCTTCAGAAGCAGCTCAATGAGTGGATTGACAACGGAAGCGAGCAACGGGGCGACCACAGTCTTCAGAAGATTGAAAACAAGAGTCGCTGCGGCATCCGTTGTTTGCAGGATCGCGCCCAAGAGGCCGGTCGATGCGCTGGGGGCGTACAGATTAAGTTGGAGTCCGTTCACCGTATCGATCAAAACTCCGGCCGTATTGCCGGTGGCTGACGTTGAAAGATATGTCTGAGCAGGGGCCGACGTGTCATTGAGCTCTTTGAGGAGGCCCGCAGTACTTGAGCGGAAGGGCAGTGTTGGGGCCCCGCTGCTGACGGGGTCTGGGTTGATCGAGAGCCCTATTCCACCGCCGCCAAAAGCTGTTCTCTTGGCGTCTGACTTCTGTGTGGTCCATGTGCCGTTGGCCTTCAGGTACTCTTGAAAGCTCAAGACGCACAATCCCAGGGCGGCGACGGTGCAAGTTTTTCTGGACTGCACAGTCCCGATATCCACCAACGGAATGGGGTCAACGACCGGAGGCAGTGTGGAAGAGGAAAAAACTTTCGACTTCGCATCTGCGGAGCTTGTCCCCATTTTTCCGATGCGCAAAGTCGCCACATTGGATTTCGACGCGGCCCACAATTTCCTGTCGGCGTTGTTGGTGCAATCAAAATCGGTGACGTACGCCGATGCGGGGGCAATATCGAGGTTGATATCAATGCGGATAGGCAGTGGAAGCGCAGTGACGTCAGAGATGACAGCCTTCGGCGTTGTGTGGCAGGGGATGGCGATGATTGAACAATCTCCAGGCGGCGTCAGGTCGATCACCGAGGTCAGAATCGAGATCAAAGCCGATGTCAGCGATGTCAGGGCGTTGAGCAAACCGCTCACCAAGTTTGTCAACAATTGACCCGGCACCCCAAGGTTGACCGAAATCAATGTTCGAATCTGCGCAGTTCGAACATAGATCTTGTCGGGGCCCAGTGGCGCCGCCTTGGCGAGCTCTGGATTGCCAGTTGCGGAGAACTGCGGCGGTTCAACGATCTTCACTGTGGCTGTGACACCGGCGATCGGGAGTGCAACGTCGGCGAGAACCGCTGATGGATTTGCGACTTGGCTGTTGGCGAGTTGCACCATTGCCTGTGTCAACTGGGCCGCCTGCAGCGAAAGGTCCAGAGCACTGGCTGCAGTGCCGGTAATCACGCCCAAAGCATCACCGACCCTTATTGGTGGGAGATCGAGCGCTGCCGCCAAGATGGCAAGTTTCTTGTACTCATTGAGCTGGGTAGTGAGCAGGGCGCCATTTCGCTCAAGCACGCTCGCCATCACCTCGAGAAGCTTCGCCACCGTCACGTTCGCGTTGAGAACGCCGTCATAGTCTCCGACGGTGAGATTGATCGCGGGAGCCAAGACATCTAGAAAGCTAAGCAGGTTGATCTGCGAAGTCACCAAGCCTTGCCAACCAACAGCTCCCAGATTGATGCTTCCTCCAAGCAGACCGCCGACGAGCGCGTCGAGGATCGGCGATTGCCCGGTTTGCAGAGTCAGCAGAGTGCTGTTGATGCTCAAGGCCGCCTTGGGCAGTGCGCGCGCCGCGATAGCCTGTACTGAGATCGTTCGATTACCAGTGAAGAAAATGAACAGGGGAGGAGGCGTACGCGTGATGCTTACCCGTATCGCGTTCTTTGCAGCGGAAGTCGCGTTGAAGTGATTTGGATTGGTCGTGTCCTGGATGTTCCATTGCCCGCAAGCCATGTCGCTGTCCGCAAGCGAAAAACCTGCGGGCATGTTGCGGCTGGTGCCATCGTTTGCATTGGATCTGGCTGCGCCGTAAGCCGTAGTGCAGTTGTTGGCATTGAGCGCTTGCGCTCCAGCCAGAGCTGCCAAGTCGGCAGTTTTTTGGAACTCTCTTTTCAGATAGAAGAGGTAGCCCAATTCAGTGCCGATGAACAGGATGACTGCGAAGCTCAGGAAGATAGCGACATGAATCACCACGGAGCCGCGCTGCGATCGCCGGTATTTTTTTTCGTTGACGAAGATGCTCATGTCATTCAGCCCTACATGGAAAATTTGGCGGAGCCGGAAATTTTGGAAGGCGTCAGGACAGCGGGTAGCGCGATGATTGGATTTTCCCGATAGGGGTACGAAACGGTCACGAGGCCGGAAGTGCCGACGGTGACAGAGACGTTCGGATTGGTTTGCAACCAGGTCTTCCGCTGCGCGGTTGTGTTGCCGACATTTGCTGGAGTCACGAGCGACGTAGCCAGGGAGGCATAGACAATGTTCCTGATCAGCGCAATGTTGGCGGCCTCCGTCGGATCATTGACGCCAGCGAAGGCGCGCGCGCCGTCTTCGGCCGCGCGTGAGATAGCCTGCTGCGCGTACAGCACGGCACCAAAGGAAACAAGGCCGTAGAGAAACAGCAGCAACGTCGAAAGTACGAATGCGAACTCGATGGCGGCAATGCCTCGCTGCAGCTCGCGCGTGAACCCTCGAGGAAGACGCGCGCTCATGCCCCAGCCCCTGCAACGGGATCACTCATCAGCATGCTCGCTCTGCCTTGAACCCTGCTTGGCATCAGAAATCCGAAGCCGGGAAGCGACGGAGCCAAAGGGTAGGCTTCGTAGTCGTAGTTGACAGTCACGATCATCTGGCAGCGCGTCGCGAGGGATGAGCCGCAACTGGGAATTACGACGCTCGTGCAACCATCGTCGCCATCAACGAGGCAGACCTTGGCATCGACGGTTGCATTGCCCAGCCAGCCGACGCCCGCTTGGGCGGTATTCGCTGCTGCGAGCCGGCGACATGCAAGTTGATTCGCGCAGACTGCGGTGTCCACTGATTGGTAGCGTAGTGCGGCCCTCGCTCCTTCTTCGGCCGCGTTTTGCATACCCAGGCGGATGGCGAAGAGAATCCCGTAACTCAGGATGGCATAGAGCACCACGAAGACGAGAGGGAAGACGAGCGCGTACTCAAGCGCGTAGAGGCCGCGCTGTGCATGCAGAGAGTTGACTCGCTTGCGCATGTGTCTTGGGAAAATCTACGCGGTAGAAGCGGCCGTTCTCTTACCGAGAACCTGTGCCCGATGCTCCGCCGCCATTCTTGGCGTTGGTCACGCTTGAGCCCAGTCGCTCTGGAATGGGGTGCTCGAAGCTCTTGAGGTAGCGTTCGTAGCTCCGACTGGCGACACTTCCCGCAATAGGTCGAGGCGTTTTCGAAGCGACCTCTCCGCTTCGTTGCCAAGCGAAAAGGTTCAGCGTCGAATCGCCAACCTGAAGAGGAAGATCGAAGGTCTCTTCCTCTTCTGCAACTGCCTGGGTCTCCGTTGTCGGGTGCGCAGCAGATTCTTTCCTGGGTTGCGCGGCATCGATTGCTGATGCTGCGGTGTTGGCGCCCCCTTGACCGGGGCCTGCTTGGGTTGTTTGCGCAAAGGCTACTGTCGACACGAAGCAGAGGGTCGTGGCCAGCGCACAAGCGGACAGCGTGAAAAGCCGGTTGAAAGGCTCATGGTTGTTCATGGTGTACCTCGTGAATTCGGATTTGTCGAAAGAGGCAACTCTGTTGTTGCAGTCGACGGGTTCATCTGAGTGGCGGTGCGCATGCCGCCCATTCCGGCCCAGCGGGTTGGCTTGAGTGCGAGCGGTACGGCGGCCGAGTCATCATGCGGCCTCGTGGACACCCTGGGCGATGTACTAGCGGACGCAGATCCCGTGGTGTTCATGGATGCGGGGGGGGGGGCTGAGCTTCCTGCGGCTCGCATCTGCATTGCCGCTTCACGCACGGCAGCGCGTGTGGTGTCGGACATGCGGTTCGCATTCATCAGGGCTGTGGCTTGCTCCTGCTGATTCGTGACCTCAAGATAGAGCGCAACATTGGCCTGCGCTTGCTTGCTGTCAGGCCGCAGCTGCAAGGCTTGCATCAGAGGCAGGCGTGCCTCCTCCAGCTGGCCGGCGCGCAGGCTCGCATAACCCAGATCGCTCAGAAGCAATGCATCGGTGGGTGTTCGGCGCTGCGCCTGCTTGAACAGTTGTACCGCCTGCGCGTAGTTGCCGTGCGCGCCCGCCAGCAGGCCTAGGCCCCTGTAGCCCGCACTCTCCTGCGGCGTGGTCAGCAAGCGCTTGTAGGCGGTTTCAGCGAGTTCAGCCTGATCGGTCTGACGCAGCGCGTCGGCGCGCGCGCGCGTCGAATCGGGCGTGATGCCCCAGCGCTGTTCCAGGGCATCGATGTGTGCCAGTGATGCGAACCACAGGCCCTGTTGCTGCATTTGGTCGACGACCTTGAGGTAGGTCGCCTGGGTGTCGATGTTGGCGCCGGTCTTCGTGTCACTGGCGGCCTCGAAGGCTTGTCGTTGCTGGGCATCTTCGCCAGCCGCATAGCGATCCTTGGTTGCGGCGCATCCGGAAACTGCCAGAGCCAGTCCCACCACCATCGATGGCCACGTGATGCGTGCAAGAGGGTTGAAGAGGACTCTCATTTTCCGACGCTCCCCAATGCCCGGAGGATGGCGAGAAAGCCGGGGCCTGCTGTCACGATCAGCAATGCGGGCAGCAGCGTAATCACCATGACTCCGGTCATCTTCACGGTGATCTTGCCGATGCGTTCCTTCATTTCGGAGCGACGATGCTCGCGAAGGCGGTCACTGAAAGCACGCAACGGTTCCTGAACCGCGCCCCCATGACGATCGACTTGCACCAGCAATGCAACCAAGCTGCGCAGGTTCTCGTTCTTGTGCAGCGTGGCAAGGCGGTGCAAAGAGTGCTCACGCGTGCGACCCTGGGCGTACTGCCGATTGGCCAGCGTCAGTTCGTACCCAAGAACGCGCAGCACGTGCGAAAAGTCGCTTGCCATGACCTGCAGACCCTGGTCCAGGCTCATGCCCACGCCTTGGAGCAATCGCAAGAGATCCACGAAGAGCGGTAACTCTTTGGCGACCTGCATTCGCCGACCGGCGGCGATTCGACCCAACAGCCATTTCGGCCCCATGAAGCCGATCACGAAAAGTCCGGCAAGAACGGCAATGACCGTGCCTTGCTTGTGCCCTGCGCTCCAGAAGACAAGTGCCAGCAATGGCAACAAGATCGCCAGCAAGATGCGAGTGACGAGGAATATCAACTGAGTACGTTGAGACGGCAGCCCGCACTGATCGATGAGATTGCGGTCCTCGTCGGCAACAAGAGCATGGCCGAGGCGCGAATCCAACCAATGGAACGGCAGTTCGACGTCGGACTTGTATTGCGCCCCAAACTCCGTGTTGACTTCGGAGGTGTCTGCGGGCGATGACACCGTGCCTTGGTGAATTGCCTTGCCGATCGCGTGGCCGCTACGCGCACGGCGCAGCTCCGATGCAATCAGCGTACCGCCCGCCAGAAGCAGACCTAGCGCCAGCAATCCCAGGCTGATGGCGGTCAACACGCCGGGTGTCAGCATCATGCGATCCTCGCAAGGCGGTACAACAGCAGGCCACCGAGTGCCTGAAGTCCAATACCTGTGAAGACGAGCATCCTGCCGGTGCCGTCGTTCCACATCCCAAGAAAATAGCTGGGGTTGTTCATGATCATGAAAGCGCCCACCCCCACGGGCAGAAGTCCCAGAATCCAGGCTGACAGCCGCGTCTCTGATGACATCGCCACCAGTTCGTGCTCAGCCTGTTCGCGATCACGCATGAAGTTGCTCACGCGTTCGAGCAGCAGGTCGGCGCGTCCACCGTAGCGCACGCCCAGCCCGAGGATTGAGGAAAGAAGGAACATCTCCTCTACACGCACATTGGTGGCCGTCTGGTGCAGAGCCTTGTCCAAATCCACGCCCGCACGGACCAGGGCGGCCGAGCGTTCCAGGTGGCCGTGCAGCGGCTCCTGTGTGCTTCCGATTGCAAGCTGGAAGGCGGCCTGCGTCGAATTGCCGATGGTGATCAGGCGAACCATGGCATCGATGTAGCCCGGCAGTTGGGCAACCAGTTTGCGGCGCATCTTTTGCAACCGCAGCCAGACCGCGAAAATGCCGGCCAACGCGAGCAGCAAGAGGACCCCGAATGCGGGGAGCCAGCCGCCGAGGAGGCCGACAGCCAACGACAGCGCGGCAACGATGACGACGCCCAAAACGAGCACCCGAGGGGCTACCGCGCCCACCAGCCATGCGGGCACAGCCCGGTCGAGCCAGCGCTTGGGGCGAGTGGCCGCTGCGGCGGTGGCCTCGGTCTCGAGCCATGGGTCAGTGGTCAGTCCGGAGACGAGGCTGCTGATCGGTTCAGCGGCCCGCGCGGGCGGCTGAGCAGAGAAGGGTGCCGGAGTGGATGTGGCCGTACCAGCCTGAATTTGATGATCGAGATGTCGCCCGACGGTGTCTCGTGCCTGCCGTTTCTTTGCCCACTGCCACAGAAACAGCCCGCACGCCGCCAGTAGTAGCGCTGTCACGGCAATGCCGAGCAGACCGCTTTCACGCACGATGCTCTCCCTGCTGCGCGCGTGCGAACGACTGCCTGAATCTCGTGATCTTCGGTGAGTGCGGCGCGATGCCGAGCGACACCCAACGGTCGCGCTCCTCGCCGTCGGGAGAAACGATCGGATCGTAGCGATAGAGCTCCTGCATCGCCACCACGTTGTCGTTCACGCCGGTCACTTCGCTCAGCGAGATGATGCGGCGCTGGCCGTTCGACATCCGTCCGATCTGCACGATGAAGTCGATCGCGCTGGCGATCTGGCGCCGCAGGCTCACTTCACTGCCCTGATAACCGGCAAAGCCTGCGAGCATTTCGAGACGATAGAGGCACTCACGCGGCGAGCTCGCGTGGATCGTCCCCATCGAGCCTTCGTGACCGGTGTTCATCGCCTGCAGCATCTCGATGACTTCGGCGCCGCGCACTTCGCCCACGATGATGCGGTCGGGCCGCATGCGCAGGCTGTTGCGGAGCAGGTCGCGGATCGAGACCACGCCCGTACCGTCGAACCCGCCGGGGCGGCTTTCCAGTCGCACCACGTGACTGGTACTGAGCGAGAGCTCGGCCGTGTCTTCGATGGTGATTACACGCTCGCGTGCTGGAATGAAGCTGGCCAACGCGTTGAGCAGCGAGGTCTTGCCCGAGCTGGTACCACCGCTCACGAGGACGTTGCAGCGTGCGCGCACCGCGATCTCCAGCAGCTGTGCCATGCCGGCATCGAAGGTGCCAAGCTTCACCAGGTCGGCTGGCGTGAGCGGTTCCTTGCGGAACTTCCGAATCGAGACCGATAAGCCATCGATGGCCAGTGGTTCGATGATCACGTTGATACGGCCACCGTCGGGCAACCGCGCATCGACCATGGGGTTGGCCTCGTCGAGCCGGCGGCCCAGCGGCGCGAGGATGCGGCGCACGATGCGCATCACGTGCTCGGAATCGGCAAAGCGCAGCGTTTCGCGCTCCAGCATGCCATGCCGCGACACATAGACGTTCTGGTAGCCATTGATCAGGATGTCTTCGACCGCAGGATCGTTGAGCAGATCCTCCAGCGGCCCGAAGCCGGCCAGCTCCTTCGTCAGCGCATCGGCAATGAGCTGCATCTCGCGGTCGTTGATCGGCACGCGGCGCAAGCGCACGAAGCTGTCGACCTCCAGTTCGACGAACTGCTGGATCGAGGCGCGCGACCAGCGGCCGAACTCCGCGCCCAGTTCCTCGATGCGACTCAGCAGGTGATCGTGCGTCCAGCTCTTGATGTCCTGGAACTGCTGGGAGTTGATGAACGTCTGGTCGTCGTCGGCAAATTCGATATCGGTGGACATGGACTGTTCAACCTTGGGTAGAGCTCTTCCGGAAGCCGATGACCTTCGACATCAACGTCGAGGTCCAGCGCGTGGCCCCGACCGGCGCCGGCACTGAACCTGTCGTGCACTCTTGGTGCAGGCTGCGTGCGAGGTCGGCCACTGCCTGTGAATAGGGGTCGTTGCGTGCGATGCGAACCAGCATCTCGCCGCGGCTCGCGGCTCCGAGCAATTGGGCGCTGCGCGCTGGCACCACGTGGCGAAGCGGCAGTTCGAGCCGCTCGGCGATGTCCTTGGCCGCAAGCCCTACGTGGCTGTCGAACTTGTTGACAACGAGCGACAGCTGATCGGTCTCGATGCCGCGCGTACGCAGCTCCTTGAGCATGGTTGCGGTGGACACGATCGCACCGATGCTTTGATCGCACACGACCCAGGAGCGCTGGGCTTCCTTTACCGTCTGCGCCACGAAGTCGATGGTCGAGAAGCCGCCCAGATCGGCAATCTGGAAATCGAAGAAGTCGCCCAGGCGCTTGATCAGCGCGACCGAGTCGGCGTGCGAGATTTCGCGCACCTGCGCGAGGCTTGCCGGCAGTGGCAGCACGGCGATGCCGCTGGCGTGATGCGCGAGAGCTGTCTGCAACAGCGTCTGGTCGAGGCGGCGCAGGTTGCGCACGCCGTCGACGAAGCTGAAACTGCTCTGCGTGTCGAGGTAGAGCAGGCCGTCGCGCGCAGGCAGGCCCAGGTCGAGAAGGGCCACGCCATGTCGCGCGCTGCGGCCGGGTGTTCTTGCCGGAGCTTGCGCGGGCTGGGCCAGTTGATCGTTGATCACGAGCGACAAGCTGGCCGCGAGCGTGGTCACGCCGATGCCCGGCCGGGCACCGAGCAGGGCGATGGTGCTTCCGCGCGTGCCGCTCGACAGGGTGCTGCGTCGCTCAAGCAACTTGCGCAGCGTGTTGGCCGCATCGGTCTGCGGTGCGGCCATGTCGATGAAATCGTCCACGCCAGCACGCAGTGCGGCCAGCATCGAAGCCGGTTCGGCCGAGATGCCCGTTGCCAGCACAGGCAGCGTTGGCCAGTCACGCTTGAGGCGCTCGTGCAGCTCGCTCGCGGCCTCGGCGTGGTCACCGGCGAAGTCGAGAAAGACGGCCGCCGGGCTGAGCAGGGCGACGCGCTCATCAAGCGACTTGATGTCGGGCGACAGCATCACCACGGCGCCCTGCCTGGAAAGAGCATCAGTCAACCACGTAATGTGGCCCCCGTTGGGCGAGGCGAAGAGATAGGTCTCTGCGCCGGTTTCGGGAAGGTGGTCGCGAGGGGCGTTCATGGCGTCGGCCACGGGTCGTGAATGGCTGGTTTCCATCAGCGGGAGAAGCCAGGCACTGTTGTGCCAGAGGCTGGTCCCAGGAGGTGCGCGCGCCACACCGGGCCATCGCGCTGCTCGGCGCCGCCAGGCATGTACGGGGTGAGGTCGGTGTTGCGCGCAATCGGCTTCACCAGGTGCGGTGTGACAAGAATGACAAGCTCCTTCTCACTCATCTGGTACCTGTTCTGTTTGAAGAAGGTACCCAGCACCGGGATGTCGCCGAGCAGCGGCACCTTGTCTGCATTCGAGGTGGTGGTGCGGCTCACCAGGCCGCCGATGATGAAGCTCTCGCCATCGCCGAGCTCGACCGTAGTATCGGCACGGCGCGTGGTGATGGCCGGCACGGCCACGCCGTTGATGCTCAGCGAGTTCGTGTAATCGAGGTCACTGGCTTCGGGGGCGACCTTGAGCACGATGCGCTCGTTTGACAGCACCGTGGGCGTGAGAGTAAGGCCGATGCCGAAAGGCTTGTATTCGATGCTTGTTGTACCCAGACCCTGGGGTACGGGCACTGGCAGTTCGCCGCCGGCCAGGAAGCTTGCGCTCTGGCCCGACAGTGCCACCAGCGTGGGCTCGGCGAGCACGCGCGCCATGCCATTGCCCTCGAGGAAGCCGACGTTCAGCCCGATGCCGGCTTTGCCGAAGTTGAACAGCAGACTGAAGGCTTGTGCGAGAGGGTTGTTGTAGTCGCCACTGATGCTTCCATCCGACGCGAACGTCGCGGACTTCAGTGACGATGGCGTGAAGGAGCCAAAGCTGAATCCATTGGAGTTGGCACGCGTGCTGAAGATGTTGAGGCCCGCCTGCTTGAGAACGCTGCGGTTGAACTCGACGACCTTGACCTCGACCTGCACGGTATTGCTGCGCACATTGACGATGGAGCGATCGACCAGTGGGGATTTCTCTCCGCCGGCGGCCAGTGCGGTTTCTCGCGCTTCCTGATGCGCGGTCATGCTGTCGAGCGAGCCAGTGAGCGTCGAGGCACGCCGGCGCACTTCGAGCGCGTACACCGTCGCGGTCGATTGGCCTTTTTCCCAGATCATCAGCGTGGTCCGTCCTGCGGCCTTGCCTGTCACGATCAGGCGGGCTGCTGGCAGGTTCGGCGTCTGGCGTGTGAGTGCCACCCCGGCCACCGCTTCGTCGGCAATGGCCATGCGGTCGATGCCTTTCGGGATCAACAGTTCCTTCTGCGAGCCGGCATCAACGCGGAACTGGATCGGCGCGCCCGGAGCGATGGCTTGCGCATTGGCTACCGAGGACGCAACAGGCCAAACGCTCAGGGTCAGCAAGCACAGCGCCACAAAGGTCGGGCGCAGGGCGTGGACCGAAGCGTTGGGTTTCGCGCGAGGGGGGTGCGTCATGGTGTGTTTTTCGTGCGGGGCATGCATGGGCGTGATGCCGATCAATAGCGGATGGTTTCACTGCGGTCGCCGCGGATGACTTCGACTTGAAGCCCACCGCGGTTACCGCCAGTGCCGGTTCCCGCAGCGGGGCGTGCTGCGACGGTAGGCGCGCGCAATACGCCAGGCTTACCACCGGTCACGAAATCGGCGGTTGTCATGCCGGCTTGGGCGCGGTCCAGGCCCTCAAGCGGTGCGCGCCGTGGTTCGCCGGGTTTCGGCGGTGTCGGCTGCAGAGCCGTGGGTAATTCAGCGAACAGCTTCGGATCAGGCTCTGACATGTCAGTGGGATTGCGCAGGGCCAACAGCAGGCGGCCACTGTTTTCCGCGAGGGCCAGACGATTGACATCGTCCACCGGTACGGCAAGCACGGCTGTGCGCGCGGCTTCGGAGCGTTGCGGCGAATTGCCGTTCTTGTCGGCTTTGGAAGCCAAGCCATCGACTGATGCGCTGCCGAATGCGAGCACCCGCTTGCGCGACAGCAGCAGGCGCGCTTGGCTGCGGTCGATGTCCTTGCTGTCAGATTTCAGCATCAGGAAAACGTCGACGAAGTCGCCGGGCTGGACCTTGTTTCCCACACCCATGACTTCGTCGGCCTTGACCGCTACGGCGCGTTCGCCTTCTGCAACGCGCAGGGCGAGGCCGGAAACCAACTGGCCTTCGAGTAGGGGAGAGCCCTCGCCCAGGTCGATCACCGGGACGCGGCCAGCGAGTAGCGCGGTTTCTTTGAAAGCCCCCGCTGGATTGATCGTCAGTTGTTCCACGCGCAGGGCATCGGCCGGGATCGTCTGGCCGGCTGGCAATGGTTTGGTTGCGACGACCACGGGGAAGGTCTGCACTTGTGCGGTCTTTGCAGGCGCTGCGCTTGAGGTTGCGGCTGCAGGCGGCGGAGGCGGCGCCTTGCGGCTGAGAACCCATGCGTAGCCACCGAGCGCGAGGGCCAGAAGCACGAGGATAGCGGCGATGATTTTGGTGAGATTGATCATGGGCGGCGAACTGAGGGAGGGGAGCAAGCGATCATGGGAAAAGAGATGAAAGGCCTGCGAGACAAAACAGAGTCGGCCGTGGCTAACTCTGTCGCCCCCAAACCATCCATGCCGCTGCGACCAAGGCGAGGTAGGCCGCGTAAGGAATGACGCGTATCCGGCGAGTTGAGGTGCCGGGTTCGGCTGCGCGCGACGGGCCAGCCAACATCAGGGCGAGCCGCGGAAAAAAGGGCCAGCGCCTGAGGGCGAGCCAGAGAACGCTGTGAATGCCTGCTATCAGACTGGCTCCGATCCAGATCGGCGCCAACGCTGGCAAACCGACCCACAACCCCAGGGCGCTAGCGAATTTCACGTCGCCCGCTCCCATGAGGCCGGTGGCATAGAACAGCAAGAGAAAACCAAACCCTGCTCCTGCACCGAAAAGTGCTGCACGCCAATCGTGTCCAAGAGGCCCCGCCCCCAACCCCAAGGCCGTGATCGCAAGGCCGGCGCCTGCAACCACAAGCCAGTTCGGAACGCGGCGCATTCGGAAGTCATAGACGACAACAAGAAGCAGCCACAGGAGAAAAGCGACTTTCAAACTCAAATGGTGGAGGGCAGCGCGGCGGCGATGTTGGTAAACAGAGTTGTAAGTGCAAGGCCAATGCCGCTGTCTGCGCTAAATGCAGCCACGAGAACAACGGCCATCAGCCCCGCAATAATTCCATATTCAATTGCAGTAGCACCTTCTTCATCGCGCAGAAACCGAGTAATAGAACTAAGCATGGTGATCTCCTGAAAGGAAGTGTTAACAAAGGCTGGCACGGTGGATGTTATACAGCGTAACTCCGTGTATCAACAGGAGAAACACACCGGATCGAGTCCCGGATGTGCTACTCGGAGGGGTAAAGCAGGAAGGCGGCCAGCCTCGTTCGGCCCCCACAACGGGGCAGAAAAGGTCACTTATTCACAGTCTGGAGATGTTCGTTTCCCTCTGTAAACCGCATGCACACTGGCATGGACGAGGGGAACGCGTTACGGGCGCGGGAACGTCCGAAAGTTGAGCGTTACGGGAACATGCCCGTTACGTGTTACGTAGCGCGGTACCTAGGAGTGCAATTTGTAACACTCGACAAGGCGGCTCCGTTTGGGCAATAAATCACACTTTTGGGGCCGAGACCCCTTCGGTGATGTGGGCTCAGCCGAGGATTTCTTCGTGGAAGAGCTTCCACTCGCCGCCCTGGCGGAGCCAGTACTGGCGGCGGGTGCGGCCGTTCTTCTCGCCCTCGAACACCTCGCCGAAGGTGGCGACCATGGTGTCCTCGGTGTCGCGCCAGTGCAGGTACGACGTGTCCTTGATTTGCACTCGTTTACCTTGTGCGTAGGTCAATTCGTCGCGGAGTACCGCATCGGCATCGACGGGCTTGCGGCTGGCACGCTGGAAATCCGGCAAATAGAATTTTTTCAATTGCGCTTCATTGCCGCTGGCGCGCGCGTCTTTCCAGGCGGCAATTGAATCGGCGAATTTCTTTGTTTCTTTTTCGGCCTGCGGCTGCGAAATCCATTGCAGGCTGCGCGCGGTGACGACGGGGGTGGCGCCGATCTGGACCTTGCGCAGCAGCTGCTTGAGGTCGGGGTTGGCCATGACGACGCAGCCGTCGCTGGCCAGCGGCGCCCGCGCGAACTGCTGGGGCGGGGTGCCGTGCAGCCAGATGCCGCTGCCGGTCTTGCCGCGCCGCACGTCGTACGGGTTGGGGTAGTTGATGGGCAGGGCGCCGGCGCCGTAGAAGTCTTTCAGCGAGCGCGGGTCGAGGCTGCTGGTGATGTAGTACACGCCCAGCGGGGTGCGCGCGTCGCCTTCGACGGCCTTGTCGGTGCCCGACTTGCCGACGGAGATGTAGTAGTCGGCGACGAGCTTCAGGCCCTTGTCGGAGTTCTCGAACAGGTACAGCCGCGAGCGCGAGGCGTCGACGGCAATGGCGAAGTGGCTGCGGGTCGAGAGGGTGAGGAACTGCGAGGGCACGGTGCCGGCGGGCGGGCGTTCGCGCAGGGCCTGCAGGCGGCGGCGCGATTCCTCGTGCAGCTCGACCATGGCCGGGTTGCCGCGCAGGCGCGCGATGCCAGCGGTGTCGGGCATGGCGTTCGACGGCGGCACCTGCGCCGCGAGCAGGTCGCCGTACACGAGCTGCGCGAGCTGGAAGTTCGGATGGTCGCGCACGAGGGTCTGGGCCTTCGCCAAGGCCTCGCGGGTCTTGCCGCGGCCGAACAGTTCGTAGACGCCGATCAGGCGGGCCTCGGCGCCGCTGGCTTCCTGCAGCGGCGCGGCGGTTCTGGCGGTCTTGCGGACCGGGCGCGTGGCGCCCGCATTGTCTGCCGCGACGGCGGACCGCTTGCCCTTGGCTTGCAACTGCGTCTTGCTGGCGCCGCTGCCGGCCTTGCCTGCTTTGGCTTCCTTGGCAGACGTACGGCTGCCGCCCGCCTTGGCGGCCTTGGTGCCGCTGGTCTTGGCGGTGGCCGACTTGCTGGAACTGTTGCTGTTGTTGGCTGCGAGCGCGGCGCCGGGCGTGGCCAGCAGGAGCGCAGAAGCGGCCGTCAAGGCCGCGAGCAGCTTCCCGCTCCGCAGCGGGAACGGGAGGGTCTGAAGCCGGCCGTGCCGGACGATGTCTGCCACTAGCCGCCGACGCTTTCCTTGCGAATGTGCCACTGGTTGCCGGAGCGTTGCAGCTCGAGCGTCTTACGGCTCGCGATGTTGAGGTTGTCGGCGCGGTAGATCTGGCGGAACTTGGCGGTGGCGGTCTGTCCGTCGACCTTGATCGCGAGGTTCTCGAGGTTCACGCTGATGCTGGACTTGCCGACGATGCGCGCGCGGCGGTCTTCTTCCCAGGCCTTGCGGCTCTGGCCGCCGGCGGGCACGAAGTCGCTGCCGTAGGCGGCGAGGTAGCGGTCCATGTCCTGGCTGGCCCAGGCCGAGGCCCAGCCGCGCACGACGGATTCGATCTCGGAGGTGGACGCCGGGGCTGCGGCAGGGGCTGGTGCCGGTTCAGGCGTCTTGGCGACCGGCGCGGGGGCTGCGGCCACCTTGACGGGGGGGGCGACGGGCGCGGCGGCGGGTGCCGGCGCGGGCGCAGGCGGTGCCTTGGCGACAGGCGCAGGAGCGGGCACGGGTGCCGGAGCAGGTGCCTTGGCGACCGGTGCGGGCGCAGGCGCCGGGGCGGGCTTTGCAGCCGGTGCCGGCGCGGGCGTCGTCGTGGCCGAAGCCACGAGGGTCGAGCCCTTGGAGCCGGCCGCCGGCGGGGCGGTGAAGAGCGTGCGGATCACGGCCAGCTTGGGCTGTACCGCGGTGTTGTTCTGGTCGAGCTGCAGCGCCTTGCTGTAGGCCTGGCTGGCCAGCCGCGCGTACACGTCGCCGAGGTTTTCCTGGGCGGTGGCGTAGCTGGGGTTGGTGCGAATGGCGCTTTCGAGGGCGTTGCGGGCCTTGTCGAACTGGTTCTGGCTCGCGTAGATGACGGCGAGGTTGTTGAACGGTTCGGGCAGCTCGGGCGCGTCTTGCGTGAGCTGGGTGAAGGCGGCGATGGCCTCGGTGCGCTTGCCGGTGTCGAGCTGGATCACGCCCTTCAGGAAGCGCATCTGCGGATCGCGCGGCTTGTCCTTGAGGAAGGCCTCGGCCTTGGTCATGGCTTCGTCGAGCTTGCCGGACTGCATCAGGCGGTCGACCTCTTCGTGCTCGGTCGCGGCCAGCGCGGGAAGCGCGGCGCCGCAGGCCGCAACGGCCAGGAACAGGGCGCGCACGGTGGGGGAGAAGCTGAAGCGGGCGCGAGGCCGGGGGCTCTTGGGCATTGCGGACAAGACCTCGTTGGTGGGGAAGGGGAATGCGGCAGGCATTGTAAATGCGCCCGTCACCTCTGGATACCAAGCTGACGGAGCCCTGCGATGGCCCTATTCACAGTTGTGCCGAACTTGTGCGCTGCAGCATCATCATGTAACGTCTCGTAAGCAAAATGCACGTGTTTACCCTGATTTTTCCAACCCTCCGGAGTCCGTTTTGAAGATCACCAAACGCCGCCTGCTCGAAGGCGGCGCTGCAGCCATTGCCACCTCGCTGTTCACGCCGGCCTCGTGGGCCCAGCGCGCAGCAGGCGGCGATGCCGCCTGGCCAACCAAGCCCGTGCGCATCCTCGTGGGCTTTCCGGCGGGTGCCTCGCCCGACCTGGCGGCGCGCGCCATCGCGGAGCCGCTCTCGAAGCTCCTGCGCCAGCCGGTGACGGTGGAGAACAAGCCCGGCGCCAGCGGCAACCTCGTGGCCGCCGAAGTGGCCAAGGCCACGGACGACCACACGATCGGCGCGCTCATCAACGGCAACCTCACGATCGCCAAGCTGCTGAACCCCTCGCTCGACTTCGACCCCGAGAAAGACTTCGCACCCGTCGGCCTGATCGGCACCGCGCCGCTGGTGCTGGTGGTGTCGGGCGGCGCCACGGGCAAGACCGCGGCCGACCTGCTGCTGTGGGTGCGCAACCTGGGCAGCGCCGGCAAGTACGGCACGCCGGGCGTGGGCACCGTGGGCCACCTGGGCATGGAGCTGCTCAAGAGCCGCGCGGCCATCACCGCGCAGCACAAGCCCTACACGGGCAACCCGCAGGTGATCGCCGGCATCCTCGCGGGCGAGATCCAGCTGGCGCTGCTGCCGCCGGGCCTGGCGATGCCGCACGTGAAGTCGGGCAAGCTCAAGGCCATCGGCGTGACCTCGCCCGAGCGCAGCCCACTGGTCAACGAGCTGCCGACGATCCGCGACGCCGACGTGCGCGGCGCCGACCTCGAGATCTGGACCGCGCTTGCAGCGCCCGCGAGCATGAAGCCGGCCGCCGTGGCCAGGCTGAACGCCGCGCTGGTCGAGGTGATCAGTTCGCCCGAGGTGAGCGGCGAGCTGCTCAAGACCGGCTGGCAGGCGCAGCCCGGTTCGCCCGACACGCTGGCCAAGCGCATGCGCGCCGACACCACGCGTCTGGGCGGCGTGATCCTCATGAAAGGCATCCGTTCGGAGGCCTGAGCCAGCGCCGGAGCGATCGCGCTGCGGCTACAGCAGCGCCGACACCTGCCGTGCCGCATCGATCAGCGCCGGCAGCATCGTCTCCTGCATCACCTTCGCGCTGGTGCGGTTCGCCTGCCCGCTGATGTTGAGCGCGGCCACCATGCGGCCCTGCCGGTTCACGATGGGCGCGGCCACCGAGATCAGGCCTTCTTCCAGTTCCTGGTTCACCAGGCACCACTGCTGCTTGCGCGCCTGGGCCACCTTGGCCATGAGCGCGTCGATGTCGGTCACGGTGTGCTTGGTCAGCGCCTCGAGGTTCGAGGCCTCGAGCCGCGCGCGCACCTCGTTGTCGTCCAGGTCGGCCAGCAGCAGGCGGCCCAGCGACGTGCAGTACGCCGGCAGCCGCGAGCCCACGCCCAGGCTGATGCGCATGATCTTCTGCGTCGGCACGCGCAGCACGTAGACGATGTCGGTCGCGTCGAGCACGGCGGCCGAGCACGACTCCTGCACCTGCTGCACCAGCGCCTCCATCACGGGCTCGGCGCGGTTCCAGATCGGCATCGACGACAGGTAGGCAAAGCCCAGGTCGAGGATGCGCGGCGTGAGCGTGAAGAGCTTGCCGTCGCTCACCACGTAGCCCAGCGTCTGCAGCGTGAGAAGAATGCGCCGTGCCCCCGCACGCGTGAGGCCGCTGCCGGCCGCCACTTCGCTCAGGGTCTGGTGCGGTGCGCTCGCGCTGAACGAGCGGATCACCTGCAGGCCGCGCGCAAAAGATTGCACGTAGCTGTCGCCGGGGGCGGGCGTGTCGGTGGTGGACGTAGCGGAAACGGGGTGGGTTGCCATGGCGAGCGATCCTCTCTAAAATTCATTATACGAACAAAAGTTCTTTAGGCGAACAAATTGCGGTTTGCGAGGGTTCGTGAATTCGGCAGGGTGTTCGCACCGTTCGGTTTCTTCCTTCACTCCCGGAGACAGGCTTCATGATCAACAAGATCGCGCGCTCGGTCGCCGATGCCCTGGCAGGCATCCAAGACGGCGCCACGGTGCTCATCGGCGGTTTCGGCACCGCCGGCATTCCAGGCGAACTCATCGACGGTCTCGTCGAGCAGGGCGCCAAGGACCTCACGGTCGTCAACAACAACGCAGGCAATGGAGAGACGGGTCTGGCGGCGCTGCTCAAGGCCGGGCGCGTGCGCAAGATCATCTGCAGCTTTCCGCGCCAGGCCGACAGCCAGGTGTTCGACGGCCTGTACCGCAGCGGCAAGATCGAACTCGAGCTCGTGCCCCAGGGCAACCTGGCCGAGCGCATCCGCGCGGCGGGTGCCGGCATCGGCGCCTTCTACTGCCCCACGGGCTACGGCACGCAACTGGCCGGCGACCGCGAAACGCGCGAGATCGACGGCGTGCAGTACGTGCTCGAGTACCCCATCCACGGCGACGTGGCGCTCATCAAGGCCGAGCGCGGCGACCGCTGGGGCAACCTGGTCTACCGCAAGGCCGCGCGCAACTTCGGCCCGGTGATGGCCATGGCCGCGAAGAAGACCATCGCCACCGTGCACGACATCGCCGAACTCGGCACCCTCGACCCCGAGAGCATCGTGACCCCGGGCATCTTCGTGCACCAGGTGGTGCGCATCGAACGCGTGGCCACGCAGGCCGGCGGCTTCAAGAAGGCAGCATGACCATGGCATACACCCGTCGCACCAAAGATCAGTTGGCAGCCCGCGTCGCACAGGACATCTTCGACGGCGCCGTCGTCAACCTCGGCATCGGCCAGCCCACGCTGGTGGCCAACCACCTGCCGCAGGGCCGCGAGGTCATCCTGCAAAGCGAGAACGGCATCCTCGGCATGGGCCCCGCGCCCGAGGCCGGCGAAGAAGACTACGACCTCATCAACGCCGGCAAGCAGCCCGTCACGTTGCTGCCGGGCGGCTCGTTCTTTCACCACTCGGACAGCTTCGCGATGATGCGCGGCGGCCACCTCGACATCTGCGTGCTCGGCGCGTTCCAGGTGTCGGCCACCGGCGACCTGGCCAACTGGCACACGGGCGAGAAAGACGCCATTCCCGCGGTCGGCGGCGCGATGGACCTGGCCATCGGCGCCAAGCAGACGTGGGTCATGATGGATCTGCTCACCAAGCAGGGCGCGAGCAAGCTGGTGCAAGAGTGCACCTATCCGCTCACCGGCATCGGCTGCGTCAAGCGCGTGTACTCCGACCTCGCCACGCTCGAGTGCACGCCGCAGGGCCTGAAGCTCGTCGACACCGTCGAGGGCCTGAGCCGCGAAGAACTCGAGACGCTGGTCGGCCTTCCGATCGCCGCCTGATCCGTTCCACCCATTCAAGAGACAACTCACATGACCACCCAAGCCTTCATCTGCGACGCCGTCCGCACCCCCTTCGGCCGCTACGGCGGTTCGCTCAGCAGCGTGCGCACCGACGACCTCGGCGCCGTGCCCCTGCGCGCACTCATCGAGCGCAACAAGAACGTCGACTGGCAGGCCGTGAGCGACGTGCTCTACGGCTGCGCCAACCAGGCCGGCGAAGACAACCGCAACGTCGCGCGCATGTCGGCGCTGCTCGCGGGCCTGCCGATCGAGGTGGGTGGCGGCACCATCAACCGCCTGTGCGGTTCGGGCCTCGATGCCCTGGGCACCGCCGCGCGCGCCATCCGTGCCGGTGAAGCCGGCCTCATGATCGCCGGCGGTGTGGAAAGCATGAGCCGCGCGCCCTTCGTCATGCCCAAGGCCGAGAGCGCCTTCAGCCGCAACAACGCGGTGTACGACACCACCATCGGCTGGCGTTTCGTCAACAAGCTCATGAAGGCGCAGTACGGCGTCGACTCGATGCCCGAGACGGCCGAGAACGTGGCCACCGACTACAAGATCGAGCGCGAAGCGCAAGACCTGATGGCGCTCAACTCGCAGCTGCGCGCCGTGGCCTCGCAGAAGTCCGGCTTCTTCGACGCCGAGATCGTGCCCGTGAGCGTGCCCCAGAAGAAGGGCGACGCCCTCATCGTCAACAAGGACGAGCATCCGCGTGACACCACGCTGGAGGCGCTGGCCAAGCTCAAGCCCATCGTGCGCCCCGACGGCACCGTCACCGCCGGCAATGCCAGCGGCGTGAACGACGGCGCCTGCGCGCTGCTGCTGGCCGACGAAGCCAGCGCCGCCAAGCACGGCCTCACGCCGCGCGCCCGCGTGGTCGGCATGGCCACGGCCGGCGTCGCGCCGCGCATCATGGGCATCGGCCCGGCGCCCGCCACGCAGAAGGTGCTGGCGCTCACCGGCCTCACGCTCGACCAGATCGACGTCATCGAACTCAACGAAGCCTTCGCCGCACAAGGCCTCGCCGTGCTGCGCCTCCTGGGCCTGAAGGACGACGACGCGCGCGTGAACATCAATGGCGGCGCCATCGCCCTGGGCCACCCGCTCGGCGCCAGCGGCGCACGCCTGGCCACCACCGCGGTGAACCAGCTGCACAAGGGCGGCGGCCGCTACGCGCTGTGCACGATGTGCATCGGCGTGGGGCAGGGCATTGCCGTGATCCTGGAACGCGTCTGATGGCGCTCGCCCGACGCGAGCTGCTGCTGGGCCTGCTGGCAGCAGCGGGCCTGCCTGCGCATGCGCAGCAGCAGGCCGACGGCAAGCCGATCCGCATCGTCGTGCCCTTCGCGGCCGGCGGCGGCAACGACGTGTTCGCGCGCCAGATGGCCAAGGGCCTGGGCGAGGTGCGCAAGTCGGGCGTCATCGTCGACAACAAGCCCGGCGCGGGCGGCAACCTCGGCACCGAGCAGGTGGTGCGCAGCACGCCCGACGGCAGCACGCTGCTGCTGGGCCACACGGGCACCGTGTCGATCAACCCGGCGCTGTACAAGGGCCTGAAGTTCGACGCCCGCAAGGACCTCGTGCCCGTGGCCATGTTCGCGTCGTCCGCGCTCGTGCTCGTGGTGCCCGCCGCCTCGAAGGTGCGCAGCGTGGCCGACCTCGTCAAGGAGGCCAAGGTGCGCCCGGGCCTGCTCGACTACGCCTCGAGCGGCAGCGGCACGGGTGGCCACCTCACGGGCGAACTCTTCGCGCAGCGCACCGGCACCAAGATCAATCACATCCCCTACAAGGGCACCAACCCCGCGCTCACCGACCTCGCGGGCGGCCAGGTGCAGATGATGTTCAGCGTCATCCCGCCCGCGCTCGCGCTGGTCAAGGGCGGGCGGCTGCGCGCCATTGCCGTCACGGGCGCCAAACGCCTGCCGTCGCTGCCCGACGTGCCCACCGTGGCCGAGTCGGGCCTGCGCGAACTCGCGGGCTTCGAGAGCACGCTCACCTACGGCATCCTCGCGCCGCGCGGCACGCCCGACGCGTTCGTGAAGACGCTGTCGGCGCAGATGCTGCAGGTGGCGGGCGGCGCCGAGTTCCAGTCGCGCCTGGACGTGGAAGGCGCCGTGCCGCTGCTCGGCGGGCCGGCGGAGTACGCCGCGCTCATCGCGAAGGAAAGCGCGCTGTGGGCCGGCATCGTCAAGGCCTCGGGCGCGTCGGTCGACTGAGCGGCGGCGCACCGCTTCCAACCCATCAACGATTCATCAAACCGGAGACTTCCCTCATGTCCTTCTTCCGTTCGTCGCTTTCGCGCCGCGCCATCGCTGCAGCCGTGCTGGCCCTGACCGCCGGCGGCCTGCTGCCGCTGACCGCTTCGGCACAACAGCAGCCCGCAGCCTTCCCGACCAAGCCCGTGCGCATCATCACGCCGTTCCCGGTCGGCGGTGGTCCGGACGGCGTGGCCCGCCTCGTGGCCGACAAGCTCTCGCGCGCCTGGGGCCAGCCGGTGGTGGTCGAGAACCGCCCGGGCGGCAACGGCTTCATCGCCATCGACGCCTTCAAGCGCGGTGCCAAGGACGGCCACGACATCATCGTGCTCGACAACGTGCACCTGGCCGCGTATCCGGCGCTGTTCAAGAAGCTGCCCTACGACGCATCGAAGGACTTCGACGCACTGCTGCCGCTGTTCAAGACGTATTTCTTCTTCACTGTCGCGACCAACAGCAAGTACAAGACCGTGGGCGACCTGATCGCCGACGCCAAGGCCAACCCCGGCAAGCTCGACTACGGCTCGTGGTCGGTCGGCAACCCGGTGCACCTGGGCTCGGAGCTGTTCGAGTCGGCCACCGGCACGCAGATGGAGCACGTGATCTACAAGGAGACCACGCAGCTGTACACCTCGGTCGCCACCGGCGAGCTGGCCTTTGCGCTGGGCAGCAGCGCCACCGCCGGCCCGCTGCAGCGCGCCAACAAGCTGCGCTTCCTGGCCGCGGCCGCGCCCCAGCGCGTGGCCGCCTTCCCCGACGTGCCCACCGTGAGCGAATCGGGCGGCCCGAAGGGCTTCGAGGTCATCGGCTGGAACGCCATCGCCGTGCCCAAGGGCCTGCCGGCTTCGGTGACCGACAAGATCAAGCGCGACATCGAGAAGGGTCTGGCCGAACCCGACGTGCTGGAGAAGTTCAAGAGCTTCGGCTACGAGCCGTTCCCGACCACGCGCCCGCAGTTCGACCAGTTCGTGGCGACGGAAACGAAGCGCTTCACGGACGTGATCCGCAAGGCGAACGTGTCGCTGGACTGACAGCGCGCGCCCCGGGGCGCATCCGCAACGAACAAGGCACCCGCGAGGGTGCCTTTTCTTTTGGGCGCTGCGCCCAGGGCGAGAGATTGTGCTGTCCAAAAGTCACATGTTACGTATGGATACGCGACAGGGTAGACCGTCTACCGAAGGGCCTGACAGAGGCGGAGTGGCCCCGCATGGGGCCGGTCGCTCCCGTTTCAGGGTAGCCCCTTGCAGGGATACGCGTAACTGGCACGCGTTCTTACATTTTTGACTTGCACATCCGAAATCGTCGCCGTGGGGAGGAGCAAGCCATTGCTGCTGCACACGGAGGTCCACCTGCCCAGTCAGTGAACGAAGAGGGAGTTGAGTCATGAACAAGATCTTCCGAACCCTGTGGAGTCCCACCGCCGGCACCTGGGTGGCCGCGCCGGAAATCGCGCGCGGCCGCGCGCGATCGTGCAGCGGGGGCGGCGTGCGCGCGGTGGCGGCGGCGGCGGCAACGGCGGCGCTGTGGGTTTGCGTCGTGCCGGTGCTCGCGGCCGGCGGCGCGGGCGGCCAGCCGGTCGGTGACGCGTCGCTGAACGCGGGCGCCGGCGGCAGCGACGGCACGGGCGGCAGCGGCGGGCTCAACGACACCACGGTCAACGCCTTCGGCGGCGCGGGCGGATCGTCCACGCCGGGCGGCGTCACGGCGGGGGCCAACGCCAGCATCGGCGGCTTCGGCGGTGCCACGCCGGGCACCGGCGGCGCGGCCGGCGCGGCCAGCACGCCCACCGGTCCTGGTGCGTTCCAGGGCGACGCGGGTGGCGCGGGCCAGGCGCAGACCGGTGACGCGGCCAACGGCAACGGCTATGGCGGGGGCGGTGGCGGCGGCTTCCAGGGCGCGTCGATCGCCAACAACGTGGCCAATTCGTCCGACAGCTACACCGGTGGTATCGGGGGCGCGGGCGGCAACGGGTACTGGGCAGCGGGTGGTGGCGGCGCGGGCGGCTACGGTTCGATCCTCAGCGGCCCGCTCGGCAGCTACACGGCCACGGGATCTTCCACGGGCGGCGCCGGCGGCAAGGGCGGCGACGCCTTCTCGCAGGGCGGCGGCGGTGGCAGTGGGGGCGGCGGGTTCTACCTGAACGCGACCAACCCGGGGCTCAGCTTCACCAACACCGGCCCCCTCACGGGCGGGGCGGGCGGCGCCGGCGGGGCCGAATTGGCGCCCGCCCGTTCCAACGCTTCGGGCGGCGGCGGCGGCGCAGGGGGCATCGGTGCGACGTTGGCGGGTGTCGCCGTCACCGTCAACAACTCCGGCGCGATCACGGGCGGTGCCGGGGGCGCAGGCGGCGCGGCCGGCGGCGGTGCGGGCGGCACCGGTTCACCAGGCGCTGGCGGCGACGGCGGGGCGGGCCTCGCATCGATCGGCGCGGGCGCAACCGTCACCAACACCGGCACCATCGCCGGTGGGGCGGGCGGCGTCGGCGGGGCCAACAGCAACGGCGGACCGAGCGGTGCCAACGGCGTGGGCGGCGTCGGGGTGACGGGCGCGAACCTCGCGCTGACCAACGGCGGAACCATCTCGGGCGGCCTGGGCGGCGACGGCGTCACGCGCGCCGCGGCGGTCGCATTCACGGGCGGCACCAACAGCCTCACGCTGAACACCGGCTCGTCGATGACGGGCGCGATTTCGATCGGCGCGGGCGCGACCGCCAGCGTCATCGCGGGCGCCGGCGGCCTCAGCGTCAGCAACGCCCTGCTGCTGGGCGGCACGGGCACCATCGACACCAACGGGAACGCCCTGACGTGGACCGGCGCGATCTCCGGCGCCAGCGATCTCGTGAAGATCGGCGCGGGCGTGCTGACGCTGAGCGGTGCGGACACCCACTCGGGCGCCACCAACGTCGCGGCGGGCACCCTGCGCGCGGGCGCCGCCAACGTGCTCAGCAGTGCGAGTCCCTTCACCGTGGCCACCGGCGCGACGCTCGACCTGGCCGGCAACAGCCAGACCCTTGCATCGATGGCCCACAGCGGCACCGTCTCGCTGGTGGGCGCGGTGCCGGGCACCACGCTCACCGTCAACGGTCCCTGGGTGGGCAACGGCGGCACGCTGCGGCTGGGTACCGCGCTGGGCGGCAGCGCGAGCGCGAGCGACCGGCTCATCCTGAGCGGCGCCACCGCCGTCGCCAGCGGCACGACGAATGTGCAGATCACCAACCTGGGCGGCCTGGGCGCGCTCACCACGGGCAACGGCATCGAGGTGATCAGTGCCCTCAACGGCGCGACCACCACCGCGCAGACGACCAAGAGCGCGTTCGTGCTGGCCGGCACGCACGTCGATGCGGGCGCCTACGAGTACCGGCTGCATGCGGCCGACGCCGCCGGCGCGGGCGAAAACTGGTACCTGCGCTCGACCGCCGCACCCGTGACGCCTGTCCCGCCCGTCACGCCGCCTGCCGGCGGTGGCGGCTCGGGCACTGGCGGCACCGGTGTCGTGCCCGTGCTCGCCGTGCCCACCTACCGCGCCGAAGTGCCGCTGTACGCCGCGCTGCCCGAGCAGCTGCGCCAGTCCAGCTTCGCGATGCTCGGCAACAGGCGCCTGCGCATGGGTGAGGACCTTGTAGCGGGCGCAAACCCGGCCAAGCCCACGCAGGGCTACCGCGAGGCGTGGGGGCGCATCATCAGCACCGAGCGCACCATCGCGCAGGGCGGCACCGTGAGCCCCACGAGCAAGGGGCGCCTCACGGGCTTCCAGGCCGGCACCGACCTGTGGGCCAACCCCGACTGGCACGCGGGCGTGTACGTCGGCCAGCTCGACGGCGACATGCGCGTGAACGGCTTTGCCAGCGGCCTGGCGAACCTCGGCGTGGGCACCAACAACCAGAAGAGCGAGTACCTGGGCGCCTATGCCACCTGGAAGCACGCCAGCGGCGTGTACGTCGACGGCGTGCTGCAGGCCGGGCGCCACCGCTACACCGCCAGACCCACGCTGGGCTTCTCCCGGGGCGGCAAGGGCAACAGCCTGCTGGCGTCCATCGAGGTGGGGCAGTCGATTCCCATCGCGCAGAACTGGACCGTCGAGCCGCAGGTGCAATTGGTGCACCAGCGGGTGAGCCTGGGCGACACGGGCATCTCCGGCGCGCTCGTGCAGCAGAACAGCCACAACGGCTGGCGGGCACGCGCCGGCGTGCGCGTGAAGGGCGAGTTCGTCACCCGCGCCGGGGTGCTGCAGCCCTATGTGCGGGTCAATTTCCACCGCAGCAGCCGCGGCACCGACGTCACCCGCTTCGTCGGCCCGGCCGGCTTCACCGACATTGCGACGCGCACCGGCGGCAGCAGCACCGAGCTGGCGGCGGGGGCCACGCTGCAGGTGGCCGAGAACACGAGCGTGTATGTGGAGCTGGGCAAGCTGTGGTCGGGCTCCGGCGGCGACTCGCGCATCAAGAGCGGGGTCAATGCGAGCGTCGGCGTGAAGATGCGCTGGTGATCTCGTGCGCCGTGCGACGTCTACGCATGTCGCCGCGCGGCGGTGTGGAGCGTGTGCACGCGGGCCTCGCCCGGCTGCGGCACGGGCGATGGCCGTCCCCAGCCCTGCGGCAGTTCATGCAGCACGGCGTTGGCATCGAGCGAGCGGATCGCGACCGACGTGTCGGCCGGAATCCGCCCCTGCGCCACCATCGCCTCGTAGCGCAGCGCACACACGCGCAGGAACGACGCGAAGTTGCCGACCTCGCCGCGCGCCGCCACCAGCTCGTCGTACAGCCGCTCGATGAGCTGCACCACGGCCATGCCGTCGCGCTGCGCGATCTCTTCGAGCACCTGCCAGAACAGGTTCTCGAGCCGGATGCTGGTGACCACGCCGTGCAGCCGCACCGAGCGCGTGCGCGCGTCGTAGCTTTGCGGATCGGCGCTGATGAAGACTTCGCACATGGGCCATCTCCTCGAGAGGCAGGGTGAATCGGGGCGACGCCGCACTGTAGCGCCGCCCGCGTCCATCCGTTCAGGTCAGTGTTCGATGCGCGTGCCGAGCACCGCGAGGAACTGCGAGAGCCACGCCGGATGCGCCGGCCAGGCCGGTGCCGTGACGAGGTTGCGGTCGGTCACGGCCTGGTCGACCGGAATGCCCATGTACTCGGCGCCGGCCAGTTCCACCTCGACCTGGCAGGCCGGATACGCCGACACCTTGCGGCCCTTGATGAGGCCCGTGGCCGCGAGCAGCTGCGCGCCGTGGCAGACGGCGGCCACCGGCTTGTCGGTGGCCAGGAAGTGGCGTGCGATCTCCACCACGCGGCTGTGCATGCGCAGGTACTCGGGCGCGCGGCCGCCGGGGATCACGAGCGCGTCGTAGGCCTCGGGGCGCACCTCGTCGAAGGTTGCGTTCAGCGTGAAGCGGTGGCCCGGCTTCTCGCTGTAGGTCTGCGCGCCCTCGAAGTCGTGGATGGCGGTGTGAACCCAGTCGCCGGCCTTCTTGTCGGGCGCCACCGCATGCACGGTGTGGCCGACGGCCAGCAGGGTCTGGAACGGCACCATGGTTTCGTAGTCTTCGGCGTAGTCGCCGCAGAGCATCAGGATCTTGCGAGCCATCGGGTTTGTCTCCTTCGGATGAGGTGTAGCGAAACCGGCCGGCGCAGGGGGCGCGCCGGCCGTCGCCGCATTATTCGAAGGGGGCGGGCGCAGCGGGTAGCAGCGGGCTGTGATGCCGCTGCGGCCACGGCTTGCTACTTGACCGAGCCCGCGGTCAAGCCCTGCACCATGTAGCGCTGCATCCACGCAAACAGGATGGCGACCGGGACCACGGCGCAGATGGCGGCGGCCATCACCAGCTCCCACTGCACCACGTACTGGCCCGCGACCATGTTGGTGACGAGCACGGTCAGCGTCTGCTTCTCCGTGGAGCGGATCAGCGTGTAGACCACCGCGAACTCGTTCCACGCATTGACGAAGGTGACCAGTGCCGTGACCGCCATGGCCGGCAGCGCCAGCGGCAGGAACACCTTGCAGACCGTGCGCACCGGGCCCGATCCCTCGAGCCAGGCCGACTCCTCCAGGTCGCGCGGAATGGTCTCGAAGTAGGAGGTCATCATCCAGACGGCGAAGGCAATGCCGAAGGCGCCATAGGCCACCACCACGGACAGGCGCGAGTCGGTCATGTTGCCGCCCTCGAACCAGGGCAGGCTGGCCGCCATCTTGAACAGGCCCACCACCAGCAGCACGGGCGAGATCATCTGCGTGATGAGCAGGAACTGCCGGTAGCCGCCCTGGCCGCGAAACTTCAGGCGCGCCAACGCATAGGCGGAAGGCACGCTGACGGCAATCGTCAGCACCGTCGCAGAGAGCGACACCAGCAGGCTGTTCAGCAGCGCGCGCCCGAAGCCGGTCTGCGTCCACATGGCGGAGAAGTTGCTCCACTGCCACTGCTGCGGCAACCAGCGCGCCGGATAGACGTAGATCTCGGACGCCGGCTTGAGCGCCGTGAAGAACATCACCGCGAGCGGAAAGACGACCACGGCCACCAGCGGCGCGAGCAGCAGCCAGCACCAGAGGCTGCGCAGGAGCTTGTCGGGGCGGATCATGCGGCGGCCTTCGCGGACTGGCGCTTTTGCAGGCGCAGGTAGAACACGGTGAAGGCCAGCAGCAAGGCCAGCATCACGAGCGAAATGGCGGCTGCCTCGCCGGGGCGGCCCAGGCGGAAGCCCAGCTGGTACAGCCAGGTGACGAGGATGTGCGTGGCGTTGTCCGGCCCGCCCTGCGTCATGATCCAGATGATGGGGAACGAGTTGAAGACGTAGATCACGTTCAGCACGATCGCCATGTGGATGAAGGGCTTGAGCAGCGGCAGCGTGAGCCGGCGAAACTGCTGCCAGCGCGACGCGCCTTCGATGCCGGCCGCTTCGTAGATGTCCTGCGACACCGACGACAGGCCGCCCAGGAAGATGGTGACGGTGAAGGGGATGGACACCAGGATGCCCACGCCCACTTCGACCCAGAACGCCAGCTGTCCATCGGCCAGCCAGTTGATCGGCTCCCGGATGATCCCGACCATCGCGAGGCTCGCATTGACCATGCCGTACTGGCCGTTGAAGGACCAGGTCCAGACGATGGCCGTCATGGTCAGCGACACCGCCCAGGGCAGCATCACGATCGTGCGCGCCACGCCCCGACCATAGAAATCCTGCTGCAGGATGAGCGCGATCGGCACAGCGCACAGCACCGCGCCGCCGACCACGCACACCGTCCACTGCACCGTGCGCCACACCACATGGGCGAACACCGGGTCGGTGAACACGGTGCGAAAGTTGTCCAGGCCGTTGAAGGCCCGCAGCAGGCCGAAGCGCGAGATGTCGTGCACCGACTGGAACACCAGGGTGGACAGCGGATAGGCCAGGATGAAGAGGGTGAGCAACAGGCTCGGCGCAATCAGCCCCCAAGCCAGGGCAGGGCCTCGAACGGGATTCTGCATAGGGCAATTCGATCGGATAGGCGTGGTTGGGCGTGGTGCGACACGCGGGAAGCTGGCGCAGCCCGGCGGCTGCGCCCCAGGGCTTGCTTACTTCTTGTTGAGCTTGGTGTTGGCTTCGGCCGCGGCCTTGTCCAGCGCCGCCTTCGGTTCCGCCTTGCCCTGGTAGATGGCCTGCAGCGCGTTGGTGACGGCCTGCGCCGAGTCTTCCCAGCCGGCGACCAGCGGGGCGAAGCGCGCGTTGGGCAGCAGGGTCACGAACTCGGACAGCACCGGGTCGTCCTTGAACACGGGGTCGTTGGCCACCTCGCGCGTCACCGGCATGAAGCCTTCGCCCTGGTCGAACTTCAGCCGCGCGGTTTTCGAGAACATGAAGCTCAGGAATTTCTGGGCGGTTTCCTTGTTCTTCGATGTCTTGAACATCATGATCGAGTCGGTCACGCCGAAGGTGATGTCCTTGCCGCCATTGGGCACGCCGGTGATGCCGTATTTCAGTTGCGGCGCGTCCTTGGCGATTTCCTTGGCCAGCGGCGGCAGCGAAATGACCATGCCCAGGCGCCCCTGCTTGAACAGGTTGTGCAGGTCGTAGCGCGTGTTGCCGGCCACGCCGGGCTCGGTCAGGCCCTGGTCGATCATGCTTTTGTAGAGCGTGGCGGCTTTCACACCGGTCGGCGAATTGAAGGCGGCCTTGTTGCCCGCATCGAGCACGTCGCCCCCCATGCTCCACAGCGCGTAGTAGAAATAAGTGTCGGTATCCAGGTCCTTGCCCTGGATGCCATAGCCGTAGGCCCCCGTGGCCTTGATCTTTTTCGCGGCGGCAATCACGTCGTCCCAGGTCTTGGGGCCATTGGGAAAGCCTGCTTTGCTCAGCATTTCCTTGTTATAGAACATGGCGCGCACGCTGGCCGCAATAGGCAGCGCATAAGGCTTGCCATTGATATTTCCGGCTTTCAGGAAGGCCGGAATGAATTGGTCCTTGAACGCCGCATTGGCGTAATTGTCGACCGGCTCCACCAGGCCGTCGTTCACGAAATCACCGACCCAGCGGGTCGCGACGTGAGCCAGGTCGGGCGGGTTGTTGCTGGCGATTTCCGCCTGCAGTTTCTGCTGCATGTTCTCCCAGCTTCCCACCTCGACCTTGACCTTGTCTCCCGGGTTGGCCTTTTCGTAGTCCCGGGCCAGCGCCTCCAGCCAGGGGCGCGTGTTGTCGCTGTAGCTGGACATGGCGATGCGGATATTCCCCGCCTGGGCCGTGAGGGAGGAAAGACCCAGAAGAATTGCGCCTGCCAATAGAGTTGTATTTCGGTTTTTCATATTTAATTCCTCGTGAAGTGATTGAAAATTAATTGAATACACGTCGGGATCTGCTGCGATCAATGCTTGCGCTTTTTTATCTTACGAGTCGGTCGAATGGCGCCATAGATAGAGCTAACCCTCGATTTCTAAAAAACAGAACCCTGCCTGCGAAATATTGAAGGCCAAATTCCCGTGGCCTCCTGTACGCTTCAAAATTCGAGCTCGAATTGCGCGCGGTAATTCATTGCCGCCCGGTCGGGAGAGGTATTGGCAATTCACAGGGCGCATTGCGTGGACACATCAATTTCGACTCCGTCTCCTGTTCATCCCCACGCGCCGTCCCGGCGCGTGACGCTGGTCACGGGCGCCGCGGGCGGCATCGGCCAGGCCCTGTGCCGCCGCGTGCTGCAGGCCGGCGACCGGCTGATCGCGCTGGACCACGACGCGGGCGCGCTGGAAGGCCTGGCGGCCGTGTTGGCCGGGCAGGGCGTGAGTGCCGACGATCTGGCGCGGCTGCATCCTTTGGTGGCGGACGTCACCGACTGCGCAGGCCTGTGCGACAAGGTGGCCACAGCCGTTGCGGCTGTCGGCCCGGTGGATGTGCTGGTGTCGAACGTGGGCGCCGCGCGTGGGCCGACGGTGCGCAAGACCACCCCGCAGGACTGGCAGGCCGACATCCAGCTCAACCTGAATGGCGCGTTCCATTGCGTGGAGGCGGTGCGCCACGCCATGGTCGAGCGCCGCAGCGGGCAGCTGGTGCTCATCGGCTCGGTCAACGCGCTGACCACGCTCGGCCACCCGGCCTACAGCGCGGCCAAGGCCGCTTTGGTCAGCTACACCCGCTCGCTCGCGATGGAACTGGGCGCCTACGGCATCCGCGCCAACATCGTGCTGCCGGGCACCGTCAAGACGCCGGCCTGGCAGGCACGGGCCGACAAGAACCCGCAGGTGTTCGAGCAGCTGAAGAAGTGGTACCCGCTGGGCGACTTCGCGACACCCGACGACGTGGCCGATGCCGTGCTCTTCCTGGCGTCGCCCGCCGCGCGCGTCATCACGGGCGTGGCGCTGCCGGTGGATGCGGGCCTCATGGCGGGCATCCTGCCCATGGCCCGCGAGATCACCGTCGAAGACTACTGAGCCAGCGACTCACTTCCACAAAGACAAGGAGACCCCATGGCTCAGGTTCAACTCAAGCAACTGCGCAAGGATTTCGCGGGCGTGCCCGTCGTGCACGGCATCGACCTGGACATTGCCCACGGCGAGTTCGTCGTGCTGGTCGGCCCCTCGGGCTGCGGCAAGTCGACGCTGCTGCGCATGATCGCGGGGCTGGAGCCCATCAGCGGCGGCGAGCTGCGCATCGGCGGTGCACGGGCCAACGACCTGTCGCCGCAAAAGCGCAACATCTCGATGGTGTTCCAGAGCTATGCGCTCTACCCGCACCTGTCGGTCTACGAGAACATCGCCTTCGGCCCGCGCACGCGCGGCGAGGCCGAAAGCGACTTCCGCCCGCGCATCGAAAAAGCCGCCGGCCTGCTCAACCTCACGCCCTACCTGGACCGCCTGCCGCGCGCGCTCTCGGGTGGACAGCGCCAGCGCGTCGCCATGGGCCGCGCCGTGGTGCGCGAGCCCGCGCTGTTCCTCTTCGACGAGCCGCTGTCCAACCTGGATGCGCAGCTGCGCGTGCAGATGCGCGCCGAGATCAAGGCCCTGCACCAGCGCCTGGGCAACACCATGGTCTACGTCACGCACGACCAGGTGGAAGCCATGACCATGGCCGACCGCATCGTCGTGATGCGCGCGGGCCGGGTGGAGCAGGTCGGCGCGCCGCTCGAGCTCTACGACCGCCCGGTCAACCGCTTCGTGGCGGGCTTCATCGGCTCGCCCGCCATGAACTTCACGCAGGGGCAGGTGCATCGCGCACACGGCCGCACCTGGCTCGCACTGCCCGACGGCCAGGCCTGGGACCTGCCCACGTCCGGGTGCACGCCGCTGCTGGCCGATGGACAGCACGTGCTGCTCGGGCTGCGGCCCGAGCACCTGCAGCTGGCCCCGGAAGGCCTGGCACTGCGCGTGATCCTCACGGAGTCGACGGGCGACAAGACGCAGATCTACGGCACGGTGGCGGGCAGCGAGACGCCCTGGTGCGTGTCCGTGCACGACCGCGTGGCCCTCAAGCCCGGCGACCTCGTGCACCTGCAGGTCCGCGAGGCTGCATCGACCCATTGCTTCGATGCGCAGACCGAGCGCCATGTGGGCGTCGCAGCCCCGGCGCCGGCCGGGTACAGGCCGTCCGCGTCCACCGTGGATTCGCGTGCCGGTGGCAGCGAGGGCCAGCGCCACGCCGCGTCGATCGCGTATTCGTACGGCTAGGCCATGCGCAACCACTGCATGTCCGAAGTCGAAACGGGCAACCACATCGGCGGGCGCTGGTCGACCACCGCCGACACCCTGCCGGTGGTCAACCCGGCCAACGGCGACACCCTCGCCACGGTGCCCCGTTCGGGCCGCGAGACGGCGGGCGAGGCGGTTGCCGCCGCCAAGGCCGCGGCCACCGCGTGGGCCGCCACGCCTGTGTTCGAGCGCGCCGCGATGTGCATGGCGATCGCGGCCGAGATCGATGCCGCGCGCGAGGCCCTCGCGCACACGCTGTCGTGCGAGCAGGGCAAGGTCCTGGCCGAGGCGCTCGGCGAGGTCGCCAAGGCCGCCGACGGCTTCCGGCTCGCCGCCGAACTCGTCAAGCAGATGGGCGGCAAGACGCTGCCGGCGGAAGACCCGGACAAGCTCGTCATGACGCTGCGGCAGCCGCGCGGCGTGTACGGCGTCATCACGCCCTGGAACTTCCCGGTCAACATTCCGGTGGAGTACATCGCCCCCGGCATCGCCACTGGCAACACCCTCGTCTGGGTGCCTGCGCCGTCCACCGCGCTCGTGGCCTGCGCGCTGATGGCAGTCATCGAAAAGGCCGGCCTGCCCGCCGGCGTTCTCAACCTGGTGATCGGCGAGGGCGCGACCGTGGGCGATGCGGTGGTCGTGCACCCGGACGTGACCGCCATCGCCTTCACCGGCAGCACTGCGACGGGCCAGCGCATCGCCGAGCGGGGCGCCGGAAAGCCCCTGCTGCTCGAGCTCGGGGGCAATGGGCCCGTGATCGTCTTTGAAGATGCCGACCTCGATGCCGTAGCCACTGCAGCAGCGGGCGGCGCGTTCTTCAATGCAGGGCAGGTGTGCGCGGCGACAGGGTGCGTGCTGGCCCATGCCAGTGTGGTGGACCGCCTCTGCGACAAGCTGGTCGCCCGGGCCGCCGAGCAGGTGCTGGGCGATCCCTTGCATCCCACCACGACCATGGGGCCACTCAACAACGCCCAGGTGGCAGCCAAGGTGCGCGCGCATGTGGACGATGCCGTTGAGCAAGGTGCGCGCGTGCTGCACGGCGGCCGGGCGCGGCCGGACCTGGGCAGCGACCTCTTCTTCGAGCCGACTGTGGTGCGCGACGTCACGCCCGACATGCGGCTGTGCCGGGAGGAAACCTTCGGCCCCGTCGTGCCGGTCATCGCCTTCCAGGACGAAGCGCAAGCCCTGGCGTTGGCCCTGCAGAACGACTACGGCCTCTCGGTGGGCGTCTTCACGCAAGACATCGGCCGCGGCATCGCCATGGCCAAGGCGATTCCCGCCGGCATCGTCAACATCAACGCGGGCACCACCTGGTGGGAAATCCACCTGCCCTTTGGCGGCGGCTGCGGCAAGAAGAGCGGCATCGGTCGGCTGGGCGGCATGCACACGCTGGAGGCGATGACCGAGATCAAGATGATCACGGTCACGCTGCCGGGTTGAACCTTTCGATGCCGACGATCCCGCGCGCCGGAACTATTCCGGCTTTCCCCTGGCGGGTGTGCGAGCGGCGGTGGCGCGCCCCGGCTTCACGGGTCGCTGCCACCCCTGCATGTAGGCGATCAGCGACTGCGACAGGTGATTGGCCGCGAGCGACAGCCGCCGGGAATAGCTCGCCACCAGCGTGGCGCGCGCCGAGCGCAGCGACGCATCGGTGAGCGGAATGGCCACCACCTTGCCGGCCTCGATCAGCGGCGCGACCACGTCGCTCGGCTGGAAGGTGATGAGGTCCGACTCCGCCACCAGCCGGCTCGCGAAGGACAGCGAATTCGTCTCGACCGCGATGTTCAGCTTGAACTTGCCCTTGGAGCTGACGCGGTCGACCAGCTGGCGCAGGCCGAAGGAGCGGTCGGGCAACGCCAGGGGCGCGTCGGCGACTTCCGCGAGCGTGCAACTGCGCTGTTGTGCAAGAGGATGCTGCGTCGAAGCGATCACGCACAGCGGCTGTTCGATCTTCTGCAGCTCGATGAGGTCGGGGCGCGGCGAGGCGCCGAACAGGATGCCCAGGTCGTACTTGTGCTCCGCCACCGACTCGCCCACCGCATGCGAGCCCATGAGATCGAGCGAGAAGGTGATGCCCGGGTGCGTGCGGATGAAGCTCGGCATGAAGCTGGTGAGCAGGCCGTGCAGGATGCCTTCCACGCAGCCCACCCGTACATGGCCCTTGGCCAGCGTCTCGTACTCGTGGATCTGGCCCTTCAGGTCGGCCAGCTGCGTCTTGTTGTCCTGCGCATAGCGCAGCAGCAGTTCGCCGGCTGCGGTCAGCGCCATGCCGCGCGCGTGGCGCTCGAAGACGGGCACGCCCAGTTCGTCTTCCAGCAGCGCGATCTGCCGGCTCACGGCGCTCTGGGCGACGAAGAGCTTTTCCGCCGCCACGCGCACGGAGCCAAAGGCCGCGACCTCGTAGAAGTACCGAAGGGTGGTGGATTCGATCATGCGTGCACTCTACGGGATGGCGGGGAAGGGGCGCGGCGACGCTCAGTTCGCGGCGCGTGGCTGCCGTGTCAGCATGCGCCCCGCGCGCGCGAGCACGCGCGCCTCGTTCGCCCCACGATATGCGAGCACGCCGTTCACGAACACGCGTTCGATCCCTTCGCTCACGCCCAGCGGCTGGTCGTAGGTGGCGGTGTCGGTGATGGTCTCGGGGTCGAACACCACCACGTCGGCCATCGTGCCGACGCGCAGCAGGCCGCGATCGGCGATGCGCAGGTTGCGCGCCGTCATGCCCGTCATCTTGTGCACCGCCTGCTCCAGCGTGAAGAGCTTGCGCTGGCGCCAGTAGCGCGCGAACACGCGCGGGAACGCACCCCACAGGCGCGGATGCGGATGGCGGTCGTGCGGCAGGCCGTCGCTGCCGATCATGGTGCGCGGATGCGCGATGACGCGCTCCACATCTTCTTCCTGCATCAGGAAATAGCACGCACCGCCGGGCTTCAGGCGCAGGCTTGCCTCCTTCTCGGTGGTGCCCCATTCGCGTGCGATGTCGGCGATGAGGCGCCCGGTCATCTCCGGGTGGGGCTCGGACCAGGTCAGCAGCACGTCGATGACGCCATCCACCATGTCCTCGCGCAGCACGGTGGAACCGGCCACGTAGGGATAGACATCCATCGCGATCTCCTGGCGCTGCGACAGGGCATCGATCAGCGGCAGGGTCTCCTTGGTGCGGCCCCAGTTGGCGGGGCTTGCGCATTTGTGGTGCGAGATGATCAAGGGCACGCCGGCCTCGAACGCCGAGTCGCCGGCCTCGTGCATCGCTTCGATGATCTGCTGCATCTCGCTGCGCAGGTGCGTGGCGTACACGCCGCCATGGCGCGCCACGACGCGCGCGAGCGCGGTGACTTCTTCGGCCGGTGCTGCAAACGCTTCTTCGTAAAACAGCCCCGACGACAGGCCGTGTGCGCCGGCGGCCATGCAGTCGTCGAGCAATGCGGCCATGTGAGCCAGTTCATCGCCGTTCGCGGGCCGGTCGAGTGCCTGCATTGCCGCGAAGCGCAACGTGGTGTGGCCTACGAGTGCGGCCACGTTGAGCGCGGGCTGCGTCGCATCGACGGCGGCGCGGTACTCGGCCATGGTTGCGTGCTTGAACGAGTCCGCGCCCAGCAGCGTGAGCGGCGGCTTCGACTGCGGCGTGCGGTACGGCGCCAGCGAAATGCCGCAGTTGCCCGTGACCACGGTGGTGATGCCCTGCGACACCTTCGGCAGGCACAGCGGGTCGCGCAGCACGATGGCGTCGTCGTGCGTGTGCGCGTCGATGAAGCCGGGCGCGATCACCTTGCCGCGGCAGTCGACCACGTCGACGTCGGCGATGTTCAACCCTGCAGGCAGCCGCGTGCGCAGGCCGTCGCCCAGCGCCAGGATGCGATCGCCCTGCAGCAGCACGTCGCCGGGCCACGAAGGGCCGCCCGAGCCGTCGACCACGAGGCCGCCTTCGAGCAGCGTCGCGCTGTTCTTCTGTGTGTTCATGGAGGGATGCGTGCCTTGCTCAGAAATGGATCACGACCGCATCGCTCACGCGGTAGTCGTTCTCGACCACGGGCATCCAGTGCCACTTGTCGAAGGTGGTGCAGGGGTGCGAGATGCCCAGGCCCACGCGGTCGCCGACGACCGGGGCTTGCGCTTCGTCGTTCGCGTCCCAGCGCAGGTAGGCGTGCTGGTCGTTCAGTGCCGTGACTTTCCAGCTGGCGGGCACAGCGTGCGATTGCAATGCACCGCGTGCTGCGAGCGCAATGGGAATGGGCATCGACATGTCGAAAGAGATGTCGCGCTTGCCCACCGAGAGAATCGCCAGGCCTGGCTCGGGCCGCGACTGCACGTTGGCCCAGACCTCCATCGCCGGCGTCAGCCCTTCGCCGCACTCGCAACCCATGCGCTCATCCGCCACATTCACCATGCGCTTGTAGAAGCCGTGGTCGTGCGTGACGTAGCAGCCCGAACGCAGCAGGCCGCGCACCGGCGAGCCCAGCGCGGGCTTCAGGCGCCCGGCCACGAGGTCGAAGATGGCCGAGCCACCGGCCGAGACCAGCACCTCGTCGGTCTCGAAGAGCTGCTGCGTGTCGCAATGACGCGCGACGGCTTCGATCCGGTCCATCAGGGCCTTGGCGAAGGCGGTGTCCTGTTCGGTGGACCCGGTGGCATTCAGGCCTTCGTAGCTCTCGATGCCCACCAGCTTCGCGGCGCTGCTGGCACGCACCGCGCTCGCCACGGCGACTGCCTCTGCATGCGTGCGGCAACCGGTACGTCCGCCGTCGATGCCGATCTCGAGCATCACTTCAAAAGGCACGCTCGCGGGATGGCGCTTCGACCAGTCTTCGATGAGCGCCAGCTGCGCCAGCGAGTCGACCAGGAACACCACACGCAGGTCCGCATGGTCGGCCAGCAGCAGCTGGATGCCCGCGAGGTCTTCGTCGCTCACGACCTGGTTGGCGATCAGCGTGCGGCGCGCGCCGGCAGCCACGCCCACGGCCAGCTGCGTGACGGTGGCAAAGGTCAGGCCCCAGGCGCCGGCATCGAGCTGGCGCTGGAACAGCTGCGGCGACATGGTGGTCTTGCCATGGGGCGCCAGGTCGATGCCCCATTCGCGCACGCGCGCCTGCATCCATTGGAGGTTGTGCTCGAGCGCCTCGCGCTTGAGCACGGCCAGCGGCAGCGGCAGATCGCCGGCCAGCACGTTCCAGCCGGCGGCACCGACTTCGCTGCGCAGGCGCGGCGGCTGGGTGCGCGGGTAGCCCTTGAAACGGTCGCTCAGCAGCGGGTCGATGAAATCGTGTGTCGAGGAAGAAATGTCGGTCATGGTCGTGCAACGGCGGTGTTGGAGAGCAGTTCTTTGCGGATGCAGGCGCTGTAGTGTGCGGGGGAAACCTCATCCAGGCTGGGTACCGTCTGCGCGCAGGCCTCGATGGCATGCGGACAACGCGTGCGGAACACGCAGCCCGAGGGCGGCGAGATCGGGCTGGGAATGTCGCCCTTCAAGGCGATGCGCTCGGTGGCCATCTCGGGATCAGGCTTCGGGCTCGCGGCCAGCAGCGCCTGGGTGTAGGGGTGCGAGGGGTTCGCGAACAGCTCCTCGGTGGTGGCCACTTCCATCACCTTGCCCAGGTACAACACCACCACGCGGTCGCACAGGTACTCGACCACGTCCAGGTCGTGCGAGATGAAGAGCATCGTCAGGCCCAGGCGCTCGCGCAGGTCCGCCAGCAGATTGATGACCTGCGATTGAATGGACACGTCGAGGGCAGACAGCGGCTCGTCGGCCACGATGAACTCGGGCTCCACGGCCAGCGCGCGCGCCACGCCTATGCGCTGGCGCTGGCCGCCCGAGAACTCGTGCGGGAAGCGGCTCGCATGCTCGGGGCGCAAGCCCACGGTCTCCAGCAGCTCGGCAATGCGCTTGTCGCGTGCCGCCGCGCCCTTGTGCAGCCCGTGCGTGGACAGCGCCTCGCCCAGGATGGCGCTGATGCGCATCTTCGGGTTCAGGCTGGCGTACGGGTCCTGGAAGATGATCTGCAGCTTGCTGCGCAGCTTGCGCATGCGCTCGCCCGAAAGATCGCCGATGTCGTCGCCCCGGTACAGCACCTGGCCCTCGGTGCGCTCGACCAGGCGCAGCACGGTGCGCCCGATGGTGCTCTTGCCCGAGCCCGATTCGCCGACCAGGCCCAGCGTCTCGCCGGGGTGGATCGCGAAGGACACGTCGTCGACCGCGCGCACGGGGCGCTCGCTGCTGCCGAAGTATTTCTTGAGGCCGCGGACTTCGATGAGGGGAGAGGAAGAAACAGCGGTGGTCATCATGCAGCCCTCGCGAGCGGTTGGTCAGGCTGCACGCGCACGCAGCGCGCCTGGCGGTCTTGCCGGATGTCGATCAGCGGCGGCATCGCGTCCTTGCAGCTCGCCAGCGCCTGGTCGCAGCGCGGCTCGAAGGCACAGCCGGGTGGCGGCGCCAGCGGGCTCGACACCTGCCCGCGAATGGCGAACAGACGCTTGGGCTTGGGTTGCCCAGGAACCCGCGCCTTGCCCGGCAGGCAGGCCAACAAGCCCTGCGTGTACGGGTGCTCAGGCTGCGCGAAGAGCGGGCGCACGGGCGCACGCTCGACCACACGGCCCGAGTACATGACCACCACGTCGTCGGCATGGTGCGCCACCACGCCCAGGTTGTGCGTGATGAACAGGATGCTCATGCCCGTCTCGGCCTGCAGCCGGCGCATCAATTCCAGGATCTGCGCCTGGATGGTCACGTCCAGCGCCGTGGTGGGCTCGTCGGCGATCAGCAGCGTCGGATCGCAGGCCATGGCCAGCGCGATCATCACCCGCTGGCGCATGCCGCCCGACAGCTGGTGCGGGTACTCGTGGATGCGTTGGGCGGCAGCCGGAATCTCCACCAGCTCCAGCATGCGCAGTGCATGGGCCAGCGCGGCCTTGCGATCGAGCCCCTTGTGCAGGCGAACGCTCTCGGCAATCTGCTCGCCGATGGTGAACACCGGGTTCAGGCTGGTCATGGGCTCCTGGAAGATCATCGACAGCTGGTTGCCGCGCAGCGAGCGCATCTCGCGTTCGCCGATCTGCAGCAGGTCGAGCGTCTTGCCTTCGCGGGTGACGAACGAGGCGCTGCCGCTGACCTGCGCGTTGGCAGTCTTGGGCAAGAGGCGCATCAGCGTGAGGCTGGTGACCGACTTGCCCGAGCCCGACTCGCCGACCAGCGCGGTGGTCTTGCCGGGCTGGATCGAGAAACTCACGTCGGCCACCGAACGGATCAATCCGTCTTCGGTGGGGAAGCTCGTGCTCAGGTTGGTGACCGTGAGGCGTGGGGTGTTGTTCGCGTTCGTCATCACGAGGTCTTCTTGAGCTTCGGATCGAGCAGGTCGCGCACACCATCGCCCAGCAATTGCAGCGACAGCGCCGTGAAGATGATCGCCAGGCCCGGGAACAGCACGACCCAGAAGGCCTGGTGCGCATACTGCTGGCTGCCCGCGACCATGGTGCCCCAGGTGGGGATCTCGGGGGGCACGCCGACACCGAGGAACGACAGGCCCGCTTCCGCCAGGATGGCGTAGGCGAAGATGAACGACACCTGCACGAGGATCGGCGACATCAGGTTCGGCAGGATGTGGCGCCACAGGATGCGCGAGGTGCGCACGCCCAAGGCACGTACGGCCTCCACGAACAGCAGTTCGCGCACCACCAGCGTCGAAGCCCTCACCACCCGCGCCACGCGAGGGGTGTACACCAGCACCAGCGCGAGCACGGTGTTCATCAGCGACGGCCCGAGGATGGCCACCAGCGCGATGGCCAGCAGGATGTCGGGGAAGGACATCATGGCGTCGACCACGCGCATCAAAGGTGCATCGAGCCGGCGGAAGAACCCGGCCATGAGGCCCAGCACCGTGCCGGCGATCACCGCGCCCAGCGCCGTGAGCGCGGCGATGGCCAGCGAGTAACGGGCGCCGTGCACGATGCGCGAGTACATGTCGCGCCCGAGTTCATCGGTTCCGAGCAGGTGTTCGGCGCTGGGCGCCTTCAGGCGCTGCAAAACAGCCGTGTCGTTGGGGTCGGCCGACGCGAACAGCGGCGCACCGACAGCGAGCACGGCAATCACCAGCAGCACCAGGGCAGAGACCATCACGATGCGGCGGTGCATCAGCTGGCGGAGCATTCGAGGCATGCGCATCGTTCAGACCTTCACGCGCGGATCGACGACGGCATACAGCAGGTCGATCGAGAAATTGATGAGCACATAGATCGCGGCGCCTCGGCGGGCTGGACGCGCGCGGTGGCGATCTTCGATGANCTGTGTCGTTGGGGTCGGCCGAAGCAAACAACGGCGCACCGACAGCGAGCACGGCAATCACCAGCAGCACCAGGGCAGAGACCATCACGATGCGGCGGTGCATCAGCTGGCGGAGCATTCGAGGCATGCGCATCGTTCAGACCTTCACGCGCGGATCGACGACGGCATACAGCAGGTCGATCGAGAAATTGATGAGCACATAGATCGCGGCAATCACGAGCAGCGCGCCCTGGATGACGGGGTAGTCGCGCCGCAGCACGGCGTTGACCACGAGGTTGCCCACGCCCGGCAGGCCGAACACGGTCTCGGTGATGACGGCGCCGCCGATCATGAGCGCGACCGTCAGGCCGATCACCGTGACGATGGGCACCAGCGCGTTGCGCAGTGCGTGCTTCAAGACGACGACCTTCTCGCTCAGGCCCTTGGAGCGTGCGGTGCGCACGTAGTCCTCGCCGAGCACGTCGAGCATCGAGGCGCGCGTGAAACGGATGATGAGCGCAGAGTTCAAGAGGCCCAGCACGGTGGCCGGCAGCACCAGCGCGTGCAATCTCTCGGCAAACGGTGCATCGGGCGCGCCGTAGCCCGACACCGGGAACCACCCGAAGGACACCGCAAAGATCTGGATCAGCACGATGCCCAGCCAGAAGCTGGGAATGCTGGCGCCCAGCATCGCGATGCCGGTGAAGAACTGGTCGACCACGCGCCCGCGGAACACGGCCGAGACGATGCCGCAGGGCACGCCGATGAGCGCCGCGATGGCCACGGCCAGCAGCGCCAGCAAGGTGGTGGGCTCGGCGCGCTCCCACAGCGCCTGCGTGACCGGGCGCTGCAGGAAGATCGAGGTGCCCAGGTTGCCCTGCAGCACTTCGCGCAGCCAGTAGCCGAACTGCACGGGCAGGGGTTTATCCAGGCCGTAGTCCTTCTGCACGCGGGCGATGTCGGCGGCGGTGGCCTGGTCGCCCAACAGCACGGAGATGGGGTCGCCCGAAGCCGCGCGCGTGAGCACGAAGACCAGCACGGCCACCAGCGCCAGCACGATGAGCATGCCGCCCGCGCGCGAGGCGATGTAGCGAAGCGATGNCAGCACTTCGCGCAGCCAGTAGCCGAACTGCACGGGCAGGGGTTTATCCAGGCCGTAGTCCTTCTGCACGCGGGCGATGTCGGCGGCGGTGGCCTGGTCGCCCAACAGCACGGAGATGGGGTCGCCCGAAGCCGCGCGCGTGAGCACGAAGACCAGCACGGCCACCAGCGCCAGCACGATGAGCATGCCGGCGAAGCGCGAGGCAATGAAACGGAACAAGCGCGCCTCCTACTTGATCTTCACATTCCAGAAGAAGGGCCAGTTCGTGGGTTGGTAGTTGTCCAGTGCCGGGCTCTTGGCCGAGAGGGCGTTGAACTTGCCGACGCTGATGTACGGCACCTCGTCGTACACCACCTGCTGCACCTTGCCCCACAGCGCGCCGCGCTTGGCAGGATCGCTCTCGGTGTTGAACGCACTGAGCGAGGCCTTCTTGGCGGGCGAGTCCCACCAGCCTGGTGCACCGTCGCCCAGTTGCGGCGGCGACAGCATGGGCTCGGGGAACAGCCCCGAATGGGTGATGAAGATTTCCCACAGCCGCGGGTCGTTGCGGCGCTGGGTGAGCGTGGCCCAGTCGACCACGTTGAGGTCGACCTTGAAGCCGGCGCGCTTGAGCTGCTCGGCCATCAGCAGCGACATGTTGTAGTGGAAGTCGTACTGGCGGCTGGTGAGCACGCGGATCGGCTCGCCCTTGTAGCCAGCCTTGGCGGCGGCGTCTTTCGCCTTGGTGGCGTTGCGCTGGTTGTACTGGTCGGTGCCCGCCGCCGAGTAGAACGGCGAACTCTTGGGGAAGTGGTTCGCTTCCGCGATGAAGAAGCGCGTGTCGCCGAAGCCGGCCGCGAGCATCTCGCCCTGGCCCATCGCCGTCTGCAGGGCCTGGCGCACGGCCTGGCTGGCGAGCGGGCCTTCCTTGGTGTTGAAGACCACCAGCGGAAAGCCGAAGGCGGGCGTGATGATCGGCAGCGTCTTGCCACCGGCCTTCTCCAGCCGCGGCAGCGCCTCCACCGGCAGCAGGTCGGCAAAGTCGTACTGGCCCGCGAGTGCACCTTCGACGCGCGTGCTGGCGTTGGGCACGGGCACGAAGCGAAGCTCTTCGATGACCGCTTCGCGCTTGCCGCCGTAGCCGCTCGCAGGTTCCTTGCGCGCGGCGTACTTGTCGAAGCGCGAGAGCAGCACGAACTGGTCGGGGCGGCGTTCCTTGAACTTGTAGGGGCCGGTGCCGACGAAGTCCTTCAGCGGCGAGGCCATCGATTCCTTGGCCATCATCGCGGCGGTGCCATTGCTGGGCAAAGCCAGTTGCGACAGCAGCGGTGCATACGGCGCCTTCAGCACGATCTCCACGCCCAGCGGGCCCTTGGCCTTGAGGCTCTCGATTTCCTTGCCCACGGCCTTGCCGCGCGGCGACTGGTCCATCCAGCGCTGCAGGCTGGCGACCACGTCGTCCGCCGTGAGCTCGCGCCCGTTGTGCAGCGCCACGCCCTTGCGCAGTGTGATCGCGTAGGTCTTGCCGTCGGCCGAAATTTTCGGCATGCCCTCGGCCAGCATCGGCACCACATTCCACTTGGCGTCGAAGGTGTACAGCGTCTCGTACACGTGCTGCATGATGGTTCCGACCAGGTCGGCCGTGGAGGCCATCGGGTCGAGCGTCTGCGGCTCGGCCACCATCGCCAATGTGGCGAAGTTGCGCGGGCCCTGCGCATGCGCTGGATGGTGGGGCAGCGTGGCGCACAGCACCGCGAGCAGCGAAGCGCCCAGCAGGCTGCGCTTGGACAGACGAGGCAGGCGCTGGACAACAAGACCGGCGTGAGACATGGGGTGTTCCTTCATGGGCGATCGGTGGGCAATGAATTCACTTTTTTCAGGCCCGAACTTTGAAGCACAACCTATGCCAAAACATCACCATTTACCCTGAGCAATGATCTAAATATTCGAATCCTCCCTTCGAAATTCAATGCCGTTCGCGCACGCATCCGCTGCTAGATTCCGGTCGAATCTTTTCCCACCGAAAGATGGCGTCCGATCGAATTTGCGAGGATGAAAATGAGCACCAAGAAAGTTCTTGCGGTAGGTTTTCTGTTCGGCTGTGCGTTGCTGACGCATGCGGCGATCACCGGGGTGAATCCCCTCGACACGATCAGGAAGGCCGCCACCAGCATGGCCTCCGCGGCCGCTGACCTGGTGGCCGACCCCTTGCCGCTGCAGGGACCCGGACTGGGCAACCTGACCTACACGCAGGCGGAGCTGTTCAAGCCCATCTCGATGATCAAGGAGGAGGTCGACACCGGCGTCGGCGCGGGCACCGGTGCCGACGTGCCGAAGATCCCCGGGGGCAGCGTGACGCACCCCACCGCCGGGTACACCAAGTACCACTACGGCCAGAACGTGGGCCTCATGATCAACGGCTACTTCCTGACGACGTTCACGCCCGATGGCGGGCTGGGCCCTGGCGGCTTCCTGCTCTACGACGTCTCCGATCCGCGCAACCTGCGGCTCGTCAAGCGCATCTACGAGCCGGACGGCCGCACCAAGGAACTGAGGGAGCCGCATTCCATCGGCATCGCCACCATCGGCGGCAAGCAGTACGTCGCCGTGCCCAGCGTCTTCGGCGTGGAGTTCTGGGACTTCACCGACATCAACGACGTCAAGCAAGTGAAGAAGCTGGTGCTGCCCAACGTCAACAAGGGCGACTACAACAACGTGAGCTGGCAGCTGTGGTGGCAGGCGCCCTACCTGTACGTGGCGGCGGCGGAGCAGGGCGTGTTCGTCATCGACGCCACCGACCCCGCGAACGCAGTGCTCGCGAACCGCGGCGCCGGCAAGCCCAACCCGATACCGACGGGCGAGCTCGGCGGCTTTCGCGTGGGGCCGATCTTCACCATGGGCAACCACATGGTGCTGACGTCCATGACCAACACCAGCGGCTTCGCCAGCCTGGACATCTCGGACCCGCTGAATCCCAAGGTGCTCGACACCGTCTCCGGGTCCACCGCCAGCTACTACTCCACCTGCTTCGACGGCAAGAAGGTCTACGCGTCCGCACAGGAGAGCGGCGGCAAGATGTACGGCTACGACCTGAGCGACCGCTCGCGCTTCGTGGCCGAGGATAACCGGCTGGTGATCAACCAGCAGCTGTACTGCAGCACGCAGGACAACTTCGTGTTCCAGGGCGCGCAGAACTACATCCACAAGGTCGATGTGAGCAACCCGCTCAACCACGTCGAGGTCGGGCGCGGCGGACTGTTCGCAACGACGCATCCCGATTTCTCCAGCTCCGACCACGGCCAGGTGTCGCCGTTCGGCAACCTGATCTACGTCGGCAACGACCACGGCTCGGGCAGCGGCTTCATCGTGCATGCGGTGGACCCCGACACCACCAAGCCCGAAGTGAAGCAGGTCTCGCCCGTGAACGGTGCGAAGCAGCAGGCCCTCAGCTCGCGCATCGGCCTGGGCATGACCGACAGCATCCGGCCCGAGAGCGTGAACGCCAACACCTTCATCGTGCGCCCGGTGGGCGGCAACACGCTCGCGGGCACCTACAGCGTGCAGCTGGGCATCGTCAACTTCCACCCCGCGCAGCCGCTGCAGCCGGGCACCGCCTACGAGGTGTTCCTGCCCGCCAACGGCCTGAAGGACTATGCGGGCAACGCCATCGCGGCCGACTACCGCTCCACTTTCAACACCGGCAACGCCAACGACATCAACCTGATGCACCACTGGGCGCTGACCGGCAACCTGGGTGACCAGATCAGCGCCAACAACGGCACCCCCGCCACCGGCGATGCTTTCGAGAGCATCGGCCTGAACTTCGCCAATCGCACCGCGGGCGTGCAGCTGAAGAACGACAGCGTATCCACCACGCTGGGCGGTACGGCGTCGCTGAGCTTCTACATGAAGACCACGCAGGCCGGCGCTGCGAACTCGTGGACCGCGCCCGGCATCTTCGGGCGCGACCAGTCGCCGGGCGTCGACGACGTGTTCTGGGGCTGGCTCGACAGCACCGGCAACATCAAGCTGTCGGTGGGCGACAACGCGGGCACGCGCTCGCAAAGCGCCGTGAACGACGGCAACTGGCACCACGTCGTGCTCACGCGCGATGCGGCCTCGGGCGCGCAGGCGGTGTACGTGGACGGCGTGAAGACCACCTCGACCGGCCCGACCGGCACCAAGGGCCTGTCGACCAAGTTCCAGCTGCTGGGGCAGATTCAGGGCAACGCCGCACTCTTCAAGGGCACGCTGGCCGAAGTGCGCGTGTACGCCCGCGTGCTCGGCGACACCGACGTGGCGGCGCTGCGGGCGCAGGCCGTGATCGGCGATCCCGGCATCGTGGGCGCACCGAAGATCGTCAACGGCCAGCTGAACTTCAACCCGGCCACGCTGGGTGCCACCGGTGCGCAGTTCCGCTGGAACTTCGGCGACGGCACGCAGAGCGCGTACGCCTCGCAGCCCGGCGTCACGCACACCTACAGCAGCCCCGGCCACTACACCGTGACGCTGACGGTGAAGGCCGCGAACGGCCAGGAGACCTTCTACACGTACAACCTCACGGTGATCGCACCTGTCACGGCGGCGGCGCCGACGCACACGACCAACATCGCGGGCGATGCGAACGCGGTGTATTCGGTGAACCCCGACAGCGGCACGGTGGCCGCCATCGACGCGCAGACCTTCGCCAAGCGCTGGGAAGTGCGCGTGGGCGATGAGCCCAAGACGCTGGCTGTGGGCCCCGACGGCCGCATCTGGGTCACGGTGCAGGGCGAGGACAAGCTGGTGGCGCTCAACGCGGCCGACGGCATGCTGTCGACGACGGTGCCGCTGGCCTACGGCAGCGGTCCGTACGGCGTCGTCTTCACGCCCAATGGCACCAAGGGCCTGCTGACGCTGGAGAGCAAGTCGGCCCTGGTCAGCTTCGACCCGACCACCGGCGCCGCCACCGGCACGCTCGCCCTGGAAGGCAGCGTGCGCGGCATCGCGGTCGATGCGAGCTCGCAGTCGGCCTACGTGACGCGCTTCAAGTCGAAGATGACGGGCGGCCAGCTGCACAAGGTGAACCTGCAGAGCTTCAGCGCCGCCACCCCGATCGCACTGGCGGTCGACACGACCACGGTCGACACCGAGGCCGCCTCGCGCGGCGTGCCCAACTACCTGAGCCAGGTGGTGATCTCGCCCGACGGCGCGCGTGCGCTCTTGCCTTCGAAGAAGGACAACATCGTGCGCGGCACCTTCCGCGACGGCCTGCCGCTGGAGCACGACAAGACGGTGCGCTCCATCCTGTCGCAGGTGAACCTGCAGACGGCCGCGGAACTGTTCAGCGAACAGCTCGACTTCAACGACCGCGCCCCCGCGCGCGCCGCGCTGTACTCGCCGGCCGGCGACTACATCTTCGTGGCGCAGATGGAGGGCAACCGCATCGCCATCGTCGATGCCTACAACCGTTCGGTGCGCGGCGAAATCAACGCCAGCAGCGCGCCGCACGGCCTGTACCTCGATGCGGCGCGCAAGCGGCTGTACGTCAACAATTTCCTGGCGCGCTCGGTGTCGGTGCACGACGTGGCGCAGGTGCTGTCCTCGGAGTCCGCTGCCCCGGCCTTCCTGCAGAACATCACCACGGTCGCGCAGGAGCCGATGGCGGCCGCGGCACTGCGCGGCAAGCAGGTGTTCTACAACGCGTCGGACCGGCGCATGAGCATGAACAACTACATGTCCTGCGCGAGCTGCCATGCCGACGGCAGCGACGACGGCATGGTGTGGGACTTCACGCAGCGCGGCGAGGGCCTGCGCCGCACCATCAGCCTGCAGGGACGGCGCGGCACGGGCCACGGCAAGCTGCACTGGACCGCCAACTTCGACGAGGTGCAGGACTTCGAGCACGACATCCGCAACGAGTTCGGCGGCACGGGCTTCCTGACCAACGCCGACTTCTCGGCCACGGGCGACCCGCTCGGCGTGCCCAAGGCCGGCCGCAATGCGCAGCTCGACGATCTCGCGGCCTACCTGAACTCGCTGAACAAGTACATGCGCAGCCCGGCCCGCGCGGCGGACGGCAACCTCAGCGTGGACGCGGTGCGCGGCCAGACCGTGTTCAACACGGCCCAGTGCGCGACCTGCCACACGGCCGGCAGCCTGCGCGACGGGCTGCGGCACGACGTGGGCACGATCCAGCTCTCGTCGGGCAAGGGCAGCAACCAGCCGCTGGCCGGCGTGGGCTTCGACACCCCGACGCTCTACGGCACCTGGAGCAACCCGAGCTTCTTCCACAACGGCCAGAAGGCCACGCTGCAGGACGTGCTCGCGGGCGGCCACGGCAATGCCTCGAGCCTGCCGGCGGCCGACCTGCAGGCGCTGGGCGAGTACGTGAAGTCGTTCGACACGGCACCGGCGATCGACACGCGCATCCGCTCGGAGGTCAACAACCTGTGCGTCAACGTGTCGGGCGGCTCGACGGCCAGCGGCGCGACGGTGGTGCAGTGGGCCTGCGGCAACGGCGCCAACGAGACCTTCACCGTCAACAGCAGCGGCGGCTACAGCCAGTTCGTCGCGAAGCACAGCGGCCTGTGCCTGGCGCAGGGCAACACCAACGCCGGCGGCGGCCCGGTGGTGCAGCTGGCGTGCACGGCGGGCGCGGCCACGCAGTGGAGCGTGGTCGGGGCGACGCTGCGCAACCGGGTGTCTTCCGGCGCGTGCCTCGATGTGCCCGGCTCGACCACCACGCAGGGCACGGCGCTGTCCACCTACGCCTGCCATGGCGGGGCCAACCAGCGCTGGAGCCAGATTCCCTGAGCTCTTCTGCCCGTTCTCTCTCTTTTTCTCTCGCTCTCTCCACAAAGGAAATCACGTGTCGGCACTCCAACTCTCCCTCCCAGGCGGCTATCGGTTCATTCCGGGCGTCCAGCAGTACTCGGCTGGCGTGGCCGCCGAACCTGGGTTTCGCATCGAGCGCGTGCGCTTCCTGGAGCCCCTGCCCCTGAAGCAGGGCTTTCGTCGCATCAAGGAAATCCTGGAGGAGGCCTCGCGTCCGCTGGCCGCCTTCTGCGCGTGCGAACTGCGGTCCCCGGCACCGTTCACCGAACAGGGCTTCGTCGAGTTCAACAACCTCTACGTGGGCACGTTGAAGGAATGGGGGATCTTCATCGGCGACCTGAATCCGGTGGCGCGAAGCAACGTGTGCCCCGCGCTGTCGCCGCCGTCGGAGCCCTCGTTCCATGCCTTCAGCTACACCGTGCCCGACGCCGAGGCGGCGGCATCGTTCGTGGTGGCGGGCAGCGCCGAAGCGCCGGAAGGCAAGGGGCACTACCGCGACCATGCCGTGCGCCTGGGCGACACCTCGCCGCCCGCCATCCTGAAGAAGGCGCAGTGGGTGCTCGACGAAATGGAACGCCGCCTGGCATCGCTGGGCTTCACCTGGGCCAGCACCACGGGCTCGCAGCTGTACACAGTGCACGACATCCATCCCTTCATCGCCGACGAGATCGTCAAGCGCGGTGCCGCGCGGCACGGGCTGACGTGGCACTACAACCGCCCGCCGGTGGTCGATCTCGAGTACGAGATGGACTGCCGCAGCGTCCAGTTCGAACGCGTCGCGGTCTGATCGCGCGCGGGTCGCCACACCTTCTCACCGAGATGCCCATGCCCAAGAAATTGCCGCATCGCCTGGCCGCCACCTGCCTCGTCCTGAGCGCGTTCCTGGCGGCCGGCCTCGCCGCTGCGCAGAACATCCAGGAGCGCACCTTCAAGTTCGCCTTCGTGAACCAGAAGGAGCATCCGCAGGGCATGGGGGCGCAGCGCTTCTCGGAGATCGTCGAGAAAAAGAGCGGCGGCAAGATGAAGGTGAAGCTCTTTCCTTCGGGCGTGCTCGGCGGCGATGCCTCGGTCATCGCCTCGCTGCAGGGCGGCACGGTGGAAATGACGATGGCGATCCCGGGCCTGCTCTCGGGCATGGCCCGTGAGTTCTCGCTGTTCGACCTGCCGTTCCTGTTCAACAACGAGAAGGAAGCCGACTTCGTGCTCGATGGTCCGGTCGGCCGCAAGCTGCTGGACAAGCTGCCCGAGAAGGGGCTGATCGGCCTCACGTACTTCGAGCACGGCTTTCGCAACGTCACCAACAGCCGGCGGCCGGTGGCGAAGATGGAAGACCTGCAGGGCCTGAAGCTGCGCGTGATGCAGATCCCCGTGATGATCGATGCCTTCCGCGCGCTGGGCGCCAACCCGTCGCCGCTGCCGCTGCCCGAGGTCTACACCGCGCTGGAGCAGAAGGCCGTCGACGGCCAGGAAAATCCGTACTCGCTGGTGGAAGCCTCGAAGTACTACGAGATCCAGAAGTACGGCTCCAACACGCGGCACGTGTTCAACCCTGTCGTGCTGCTGTTCAGCAAGAAGCGTTGGGAGCAGCTCTCGGACGACGAACGCAAGATTCTTCTCGATGCAGCCCGGGAGACGCAGCCCTTCCAGCGCGCCGCCAACCGCGACGTCAACGCCAGGGCCGCCGAGTTCCTGAAGGGCCAGGGCATGGTGCTGACCGAGTTCCCCGCCGCCGAGCGCGAGCGCCTGCGCGAGAAGCTCGCGCCGGTCACGGACAAGCATGTCAAACAGATCGATCCGGCACTGACCCAGGAATTGTTCTCCGAGCTCGGCAAGGCACGCGGCAGCGCCGCCAGATAGCCAGCCAATCAACCACCAAGGAATGACGAATGAAGCTGTTGCGTTACGGGGCCGTCGGCCAGGAAAAGCCGGCGATGCTCGACGCAGAAGGCCGCTTGCGCGACCTCTCCATGCACGTGAACGACATCGCACACGAGGTGCTGTTGCCCGCCGGCCTGGCGCGCCTCGCCGCGCTGGACCCGCAGAGCCTTCCGCTGGTGGAGGGCTCCCCGCGGATCGGCGCCTGCGTGGCCGGCTCGGGCAAGTTCATCTGCATCGGGCTCAACTACTCGGACCACGCGGCCGAGACGGGCGCCACGGTGCCGCCCGAGCCCATCGTTTTTTTGAAGGCCACCTCGGCGATCGGCGGACCGAACGACGTGCTCGAGATTCCGCGCGGCTCCACCAAGACCGATTGGGAGGTGGAGCTGGGCGTGGTGATCGGCAAGACCGCGAAGTACGTCAGCGAAGCGGACGCGATGGACCACGTTGCGGGCTACTGCCTGATCAACGACGTGTCGGAGCGCGCGTTTCAAACCGAACGCCAGGGCCAGTGGACCAAGGGCAAGTCGGCCGACACCTTCGGACCGATCGGGCCCTGGCTCGTGACGCCCGATGAAGTGCCCGACCCGCAGCAGCTGGACATGTGGCTGGAGGTCAATGGCGTGCGGCGCCAGAGCGGCTCCACGGCCACCATGGTCTACGGCGTGCGCTACCTGATCGCGTACCTCTCGCAGTTCATGAGCCTGCGCCCGGGGGACATCATTTCCACCGGAACCCCGCCCGGCGTGGGCATGGGGTTCAAGCCGCCGGTCTACCTCAAGCGCGGCGATGTCGTCACGCTGGGCATCGAAGGGTTGGGCACCCAGCGACAGGTCGCCACGCAGTTCGACTGAAGGGGAGGTGGCAGGGGGCGGCAGCGGGCCGTGAGGCGCCCGCTGCTGCCGCTGTGTCAGACCAGCGTGGCGCTCACGCCGCGCTGCACCACGGGCGCGATGCCGGCGTAGAAGAACGCCAGGCTGTCTTCCGGCCCGTTGACGGCGCGCCCGCGCACCTTGGCCATGGCGCAGACGCCGACCTGTGCGCTGTCGGGGCCGATCACGAGGACGAAGGGGTTGTCGTCGTCGCCACGCAGGTAGCGTCCGCCGAACTCGCGGCGTGCGGTTTCGAACACATAGGCCGACGCCAGGAAGTGCAGGTCGTCGGGCAAGGGCGCCTGCTGCTGGAAGAAGTCTTCGAGCACCTGGTCGACCAGGACCAGCGAGGCTTCGGAGTAGTCGAGCGCTGTGCTGTCGATGGGCGCGCCGGGTTGCGAGAAGGCGCCGATGAAGTCTTCCGCCTGCGAGGCCATGCCGGCCTCGAGGGTCGACGGCATGTCCACTTCCGGCTGCTTTTTCTTCTTCAGGAAATCGAACAGTCCCATGGTGCTCAGGCCTGCACCGCGGCCGACAGTTGCCGCAGCATGGCCGACTGGCGCGCCTCTTCGGCGTCGCGCAGGCTCTTCGCGGCGCGCGCCGCAACGTAGCTGACGTACAGGGTCTCGACGGCCCGCGCCCATTCGTGCGCCTTCTGCGACACGCCTTCCGCCTTCACCGGCGAGCCGGTGGCCATCGGCGTCGACAGGTCGTCCAGCGGACGGGCCGGGACCTCGACGCCGGCCTTCCCGAGGATCACGGCTTTCTGAAGGATGGTGAGCATGGCGGACCTCTCTTTTTTCTTGTTCCAGAGTAACAGCGCCCTTCGCGGGCTGCCATTCGCCAGATGACGTATCCGCCCCCGAATTCAAGATGAACTTTCGGCTGACATGGGGTTTGTCTGGGTGGCCGGAAGCAGGGCCTACACGAAGCGCCATCGGCCTCTCGCAATGTCCCTTCGATGGCTCTGGATGCAAATAATATTTGTTTTCATTCTCAATAGAATTGATGCTGATCAGTTGGTACGCAACAACAACGCATCCCGAGAGCGGCCCTGTTTTTCCTGCCGTTTCCCGTGGAGTTTTTGCATGTTGTTTTCGCGTTGCGGCCGTCGGCCGCGTCCGTCGGTGCTGGCGCTGGCCGCCGCATCTCTTTTTTCTCCCGCCCTGTTCGCCCAGACGCCCGCTGAACAACAACTGCGCGAGGTCGTCGTCAGCGCGACCGGCTTCGAGCAGGAACTCAAGGACGCGCCCGCGTCCATTTCGGTGATCACGCGCCAGGAGCTGGAAACGCGCCAGTTCCGCGACCTGGCCGAGGCGCTGCAGAACGTCGAAGGCATCGACGTGGGCGGCGCCACCGGCAAGACCGGGGGCCTGGACATCTCGATCCGCGGCATGCCCAGCGACTACACGCTGATCCTCATCGACGGCCGGCGCCAGAACGTGGCCGGCGACGTGACGCCCAACGGCTTCGGCGCCGCGCACACCAGTTTCATGCCGCCGCTGGCGGCCATCGAGCGCATCGAGGTCATCCGCGGCCCGATGTCGACGCTGTATGGCTCCGACGCCATGGGCGGCGTGGTCAACATCATCACGCGCAAGGTGGCGCGCGAATGGGGCGGCCAGGTCACGATGGAAACCGGCATTCCGCAGGACAGCGAGTGGGGTTCGCAGACGCGCTCCAGCGTCTACCTGAGCGGCCCCGTGGCCACCGACCTGCTGGGCCTGACCCTGCGCGGCAACATCTACCGCCGCGAAGCCGCCGACTGGGTGCTGGCCCCCGGCCAGGCGCAGCCCGCGACGGCGCGCAACCCGGCGCCCGCCGAGAGCCGCCAGCACAGCGTGGGTGGGCGCCTGATGCTCACGCCCAACCGCCAGCACGACATCTGGCTCGACGTGGAATCGGGCCGCAGCTGGTACGACAACGAAGACGGCCGCCTGGGCACGCGCGACGCCGCCGCGCCCAACCGCACCGGCAACAACCCGCCGGGCTACCTGGACGCGCTGCGCTTCAACCGCGACCAGGTCGCCATCGGCCACACCGGGCGCCTGGGCTTCGGCACGGTGGAAAGCAGCCTGATGCACACCACCACCGAGACCGTCGGCCGCACGATTCCCGGCGGTGCCATCCCGCGCAATGCCGCGGCCCGCCGCACCGTGTACTGGCTGAGCGAAGCCGACCGCGGCCGCGCGCGCGAACTCAAGACCACCAACCTCGTGCTCGACAGCAAGCTCGTCGCGCCGGTGGGCGATGCCCACGTGCTGACCGTCGGCGGCCAGTGGTGGGACGCCAAGCTGGTCGACGGCCTGCTGCCGCGCTCGCAGAGCCAGACCATGTGGGCGCTGTTCGCCGAAGACGAATGGCGCCTTGCGCCCGGCCTCACCGCCACGCTGGGCGGGCGCTACGACCACCACAGCGCCTTCGGCGGCCACGTAAGCCCGCGCGGTTACCTGGTCTGGGATGCCACGCCGCAGTGGACCTTCAAGGGCGGCGTCAGCAAGGGCTTTCGCGCGCCGCGCCTGAACCAGCTGATCGACGGCATCAGCGGCGTGAGCGGCCAGGGCGCCACGCTCAACATCGGCAACCCGAACCTCAAGCCCGAGACCAGCACCAGCACCGAGCTGTCGGCGCTGTTCAACAACCAGAAGGGCCTGACCGCCTCGGCGACCCTGTTCCACAACAAGGTGAAGGACAAGATCGCCAGCGGCGGCGACTGCAGCGTGGCGCGCATCTCCAGCTGCGTGGTCGACCCGACCGCCAACTATTCGGTCAACGTCGACCAGGCCAAGACCTGGGGCATGGAACTGAGCAGCCGCATGCAGCTCACCAAGGCCTGGGGCCTGAAGGCGGGCTACACCTGGACCGACAGCGAAGTGATCGAAGGCGGCGTGAAGAACGGCAAGCTGGCCGACACCGCGCGCCACCTGCTGCATGCGCAGCTCGACTGGAGCCCCGACGCCAAGTGGCGCTTCTGGCTGCGCGGCGAGTACCGCGGCAAGAGCCCGCGCTTCACCGGCGACCCGGCGCGCCTCACGGGCAACAACCTGGCGATCTACCGCGCGGTGGGCGACATCAAGGCCTACCACCTGTTCCACCTGGGCGGCTCCTACCAGGTGTCGAAGAACGTGCGCCTGAACGCCAACATCAACAACCTGTTCAACAAGGACTTCCGCAAGTTCCAGCAGGTGAACCTGGCCGGCACCTCGGCCTGGGTCAACGAGTACTTCCAGGGCGGTGCGTCGGTGGCGGGCACCACGCCTGCGGGACGCACGATCTGGCTGTCGGCGAACGTGACGTTCTGACGCTGACGGCGGGCGGCGTGGGCCTCAGGGGGCCGTGCGCGCCTGCCACACCAGCGTGGCCGCGCTCAGGTCTTCGAGCGCGCTGCCCACGGCCTTGAACACCGTGCGCTCGGCATCGCCCGTGCGCCCGGGCCGCGCGCCACGGCACAGCTCGGCGAGCGTGCCCTGCACCGCGTCGGCGCGCAAGGTGCCGGCGGCGATCGCATCGAGCAGATCGCCGGCCTTCTGCAAGGCCTCGGGCGTGTCGATGAAGGTGCGCGTGCCATCGAAACATTGCACATCGGCTTCGCGCATCGCGGGCGTGAAGCTGCCGATCAGGTCCAGGTGCACGCCCGGCGCCAGCCATTCGCCGCGCACCAGCGGCGTGGTCGCCAGCGTGGCGCAGCTCACGATGTCGGCATTGCGCACGGCTGCTTCGAGGTCGGTGCCGGCCGCTTGTGCATTCCAGCCTTCGGCACGCCATTGCTCGGCCAGCGCCTCGGCGCCTTCCGGCCGGTGGTTCCACACCCACACCTCGTCGATGGGTCGCACGCTCACGTGCGCCGCGGGCAGCATGCGCGCGATGCGGCCGGTGCCCAGCACCAGCAGCTTGCGCGCATCGGTGCGCGCCAGGAACGAGGCGCCCAGCGCCGATGCGGCCGCCGTGCGCCGCGCTGTGATCTCGTTGCCGTCCATCATCGCCAGCGGCACGCCGGTGCGCGCGTCGTACAGCACGTAGGTCGCGTGCAGCCCGGGCAGGCCGCGCGCGCCGTTGCCCGGAAAGATGTTGATCGTCTTGATGCCCAGGAAGCCCGCGTCGCTCCACGCCGGCATGATCAGCACCGTGCCGCGCGTGGCCGCGTCGCCGCCGGTCTCGATGCTGTGCACGTGGCGCGGCGGCACCTGCGCCTCGGCCGCGAAGGCGGCGCGCAGCGCGGGCACCAGCCGATCGAAACCCAGGGGTGCGGCGGTGGCGGCTTCGTCGAAGTGTTTCATGGGCGGGCAGGCAGCGCCGGGGCGTTGTCGAAGAAGGTGGTGAGGGCTTGCTGGTACGTCGTGCCGAAGCGCGGCGCCGCCATCGGCTCGAGGTGGCCGGCGCCCGGCACCTCGATCAGCTGCTTGGGTTCTTTCGCGTCGGCCAGCAGGCGCTGCGAGTGGTGGTGCGGAATCACCGCATCGGCCGTGCCGTGGATCAGCAGCAGCGGAATCGGCGCGATGGCCGCGACGAACTTCGAGGCCCCGTAGTCGTCGCGCACCAGCAGGCCGGCGCCCGGCAGCTTGTCGTTGGCGATGGAGCGGTACGAATAGAAGGTCGACTCGATCGCCACCGCCTTCACGCCGGCCCGGTTGCCCGAGCCCACGGCCGCGATCGCGTTCGTGCCGCCCAGGCTCTGCCCGAAGACGAACAGCCGCGACGCATCGACGTCCGCGCGGGCGCGCACGTGGTCGAGCGCGGCATTCGAATCTTCGAACACGCCGCGGGGCTCGGGCGCGCCGTCCGATTCGCCATAGCCGCGGTAGTCGAACACGAAGACGTTGTAGTCCTGCGCGGGCAGCCACGCGACGAAACGCCAGTGGCTGCTCATGTTCTGCGCGTTGCCGTGGAAATGCACCACCGTGCCCTTGGCCGCCTTCGGGTCCGCTCGGCCCGCGGCGGGAATGAACCAGCCGCTCAGGCGCGTGCCGTCGGCGCTGGTGAAGCGCACGTTCTCGTAGCGCAGGCCCAGCGCGTCGGGCGTTTCGTAGCGCACGCGGTCGGGGTAATAGAACATCGACTGCACGCAGCCGCCGAGCAGGAAGAGGGGCAGGGCGGCGAGCGACATCCACCAGCGGCGAGCGGGTGCGGTGGTGCTGGTCGTCATGCCTGCGGCCCGCCGGCCCGCCGGCTTTCGGCGAGCATGTTGCAAAAGAGGGCGCCTTGCTCGATGGCGTCGTCCAGCGCCACGTGCGTGTGCGGCAGCCCGGCGTCGAACCAGCGGCGCGGCATCGCGCGCTTGGTGCTGTCGCGGTAGCCGATCTTCAGCAGGGCCATCGCGAAGCTCTTCATGTCGAGCGCCGAATGGCTGAACGGGCTCTCGCCCGCGAAGCGCATCAGGTACCAGTAGACGAACAGGAAGTCGAAGCCCGCCGGGTACGCCACGAACACCGGCCGCACCTTCAATCCCTTGAGCCATGCGACGTAGTTCTTCATGGCATGCGTCGGGTCCTGCAGGTCGGTGCGGCACGCGGCCCAGGCCTCGGGCTGCGTCTGCCACCAGGCAGCCGTCTTCGGATCGGCCTCGGCGCCGGGCAGCGTGTGCAGGTTGGCACTGAAGGTGGACACGAGCTGTTTGTCGGCCGTGTAGGCGGCCGAGCCGAAGCTGAGCATCGAGTGCGGGCCGGGGATGGGGCCGTCGGTTTCGACGTCGGTGCTGATGTAGATCTCGGTCATGGGCGAAGGATCGTCGCGGGGTCGGTGAGGGGGAAGACATGCATGTCCATCCACCGCCCCGACGCGTTCTCGATGAGCACGACCTCCGTGCAGCGCGCCTGCACCGGCCCCGACGCAAGCAGCCGCGCCTGCAGCTCGATGGCCGCTTCTTCCGCGTGCAGCGCGTTGCCGTGCGCCACCGACAGATGCGGAATGATGTCGTCATGCAAACCGTCGTACGGCGGGAAGTCGGGAAACTCTTTCACCAGCGCGCGCGTCATCTCGATGAACGGCGCAGCGGGCTCCGGGGCCAGGTAGGCCGTCTCGGGAAAGCGCCCGACCTTGCCGAGCACGAACGAGAACGGCGCCGTGCGTTGCAGCACGCGCCGCGCGCGGGCGAGCACCTCGTCGGTGATCAACGCGGGGTCCATGAAGGGAACGAGCAGCGTGATGTGGGCGGGCACGCCGAGCGCCACGGTGGGGTCGAAGCGGCGGCGAAGGTCTGCGGCGATGGTTTCAGCCGCGGGAACCTTCACGGCGAATGCGGAGATGGGCATCGGGCGGAGGATAGCCCACGCCCTCAGGGGCGCGCATCGGCTGAAACGCGCGCCCAGTCCAACCCCATCTTGGCCAGGTACTTGCGCAGCCGGTCCGCATCGTTGACCACGCTGCGCTGCGTCCGCGAGGCCTGGAACAACTGGCGCCCCGCCTCCGACAAGCTGCGCGCCGGCCGGCACACGCGCACCACCGCTTCGAGCTGCAGGCGGTCGAACAGGTCGAGCGCCGCGAACTTCTCTTCGCCGAGCAGGGCTTCCAGGTCGACCTCATCGTCCGCCGCCACTGAAGCGCCCGTGCCTTCGTGCTTCCACAGCCAGCGCAGCCGCGCGATCTCCGCCTCGACCAGCGCGACGGCAATGCGCCCGCCATCGGCCAGCGTCGCGAGCCGCGTCACGCTCGCCGAGAGGTCGCGGAAGTTGCCGCGCCAGATCGCCTCGCTGCTTTGCGCAAAGCGCAGGTAGGCCGTGCGCGCCTCGGCGTTGAAGCGCACCACGCGGTGGTTCTCGGCCGCGTGCAGGGCCAGCAGGTGGTCGAGGTTGGGCTCGATGTCCTCAGGCCGCTGCGCGAGGCCGGGCAGGTCGTAGGTCCAGAGGTTGATGCGCGCGAACAGGTCTTCGCGAAAGCGCCCCTGCGCCACGTCGCGGCGCAGGTCGCGGTGGGTGCCGGCGATGAGCTGGAAGTCGCTCTCCACTTCCTTGTCGGCGCCCACGGGGAAGAAGCGCTTTTCCTCGATGGCCTTGAGCAGCATCGCCTGTTCGTCCAGGCCGAGCTCGCCGATCTCGTCGAGGAACAGCGCGCCCTGGTGCGCGGTGCGCAGCAGCCCCGCGCGGTCGCTCGCCGCGCCGGTGAACGAGCCCTTCTTGTGCCCGAACAGCGTGGAGGCCGCGCCGTCGCCGCGCAGCGTGGCGCAGTTCACTTCGACGAAGGGCCCCGTCACCTGGTGGCGCGCCTGCTTCAGCTCGAACATGCGGCGCGCCAGGAACGACTTGCCCGCGCCCGTCGGCCCCACCAGCAGGATGGGGGCGCGTGAGCGCACGGCCACGCGCTCGATCTCGTCGATGAGTGCGTTGAAGCGCGCGTTGCGCGTGGCGATGCCGCTCTTCAAGAAGGCGACCGCGTCGCGCTGGTCGGCGTCGAAGCGGCGCGCGATCGGGTCGTAGCGCGACAGGTCGAGGTCGATGAGCGCGACCTTGCCGGCGTCGCCCTGGCGCTGCTTGCGCGGCGGCGAGGTCTGGGCCAGCACGCCCGGTACCACGCGCGATTCCGACAGCAGGAACATGCAGATCTGCGCCACGTGCGTGCCCGTGGTGATGTGCGTCCAGTACTGCTCGCGCTCGGGCTGGAAGGGGTAGGCGCGCGCCCAGTCGTACAGGCGCGTGTAGACCTCGCCGAAGTCCCACGGGTCTTCGAGGTCGAAGGGCACGAGGTGGACCGTGGTCTCGGGCGACACGGCGGCGATGTCGGCCTTCACCAGCTCGGCCAGCGCCGTGTGCTTGCGTGTGTGCAGCAGTTCGATGCGCGCCACCACCATGTCGTCGTGCTGCGCGAGCGAGACCGTGGGGCGCCACTTGTTCCAGCGGCCCGCGCCCTGGCCGGCATCGAGCTGGGTGCCGAGGAAACCGATGACGACGATGGGCTTCATGGATAAAAGGCTAGCTGAAATTCTAGAAATTATCCGAATGCTAGCAAGGGATGGGCGCCGTGTCACACCGAGCGAAGAAGAAATTTCCCTTTCCGGTCAATGACTTGCATCGCCGTCATCGTGTTCCGGGGCGCCGTGCGCGCAAGTTGGCACGCTCGCTGCAATAGAGAAAGGGTCCGGATGCAGTTCATCCGCTCCCAGGTGCCGCATGAAAGCGGCCCGGTGCCGCAGGCCAGACCTGTTCTTGGGTCCGCGGTATGCCGCTGTTGAACTGCTTTGGTCACTGGACTTGATCCAGTCTGCTCATGGTGGAGCACCGTGCTAACCACGCGGCGTGGCGGGTTCGATTCCCGCAAACAACCTTCGGCGGTGTTCGCACCGCCGCTTTGATGGGGGCGAAAGCCCCACCGCCCCGGCACACCGGAGCGAGGCGCAGGGCAGGGCCCGGCCGAGCGACACCGTGCCAGTGCAGGCGGCTTGCGCATCGCGCGTTCTGCAAGGAACCGCATGCAGCCATCGACGCAGAAGGAGGCGATGGCGCAGCCACCGCACCGACCCGTCGACCGCTGTACTGCTGACCTCGCAAGCCACGGTGCCCGCCGCCTGCCCTTCGTGGGCCCCGACACGAAACACAGACAAACAACGAACGACAACCGCAACGAAGAAGAAGAGAGAGGAAGAAAAAATGCTGGGATTCACCCAATTCACCGTCAAGAAGAACGAACGCGTGCTGCTGCTGCGCAACGGCGATTTCGAGGGCCTGTATGCCGCCGGCAAGTACCGCGTGTTCACGGGCTTCGACACCGTGCAGCTCGAGCGCTTCTCGCTGGCCGAGCCGGCCTTCGACCACGAACTGGCCGACTACTTCCTGGCGCGCGAGCCGCAGCTGGTGCAGCGCGAGTTCGTGCAGGTGTCGCTGGGCGAGACCGAGGTCGGCCTGCGCCATGAAGACGGCGTGCTGGTGCAGGTGCTGCCGCCCGCCACCCGCAAGCTCTACTGGCGCGGCCTGCGCGAGCAGCGCGTCGACGTGATCGACGTGGCCGCCGATGCACGCCTGCCGGCCGAGCTGCTGGCCAAGCTGCAGAGCGTGGCGCTGCGTCCGCGTGCGGTGCAGGGGCTCGAAGGCGTGCTGCTGGTGCAGGTGCCCGAGTTCCACGCCGGCGTGCTGACCCTCGAAGGCCAGATGCAGGCGCTGCTGCCGCCGGGCAACCACGGCTTCTGGCGCTTCAACCGGCAGGTGGCCGTGACCAGCGTGGACCTGCGCTCGCAGATCGCCGAAGTGAGCGGCCAGGAAATCCTGACCCGCGACAAGGTGGGGCTGCGGCTGAACCTGTCGGCGGTGTGGCGTTTCGCCGATGTGCGCCAGGCCCTGGCGCAGATGCCCAAGCCGGCCGAACATGTGTACCGCGAGCTGCAGTTCGGCCTGCGCGCGGCGGTGGGCGAGCAGACGCTCGACGCCCTGCTGGAGAACAAGTCGGCCATCGACCAGACGGTGCTGGCGCAGGTGCGCGAGCGGCTCGAAGGTTCGGGCCTGGTGCTGGAGAGCGTGGGCGTGAAGGACATCATCCTGCCGGGCGAGATGAAGACCATCCTCGCGCAGGTGGTGGAGGCCGAGAAGTCGGCCCAGGCCAACGTGATCCGCCGCCGCGAGGAAACCGCGGCCACGCGCTCGCTGCTGAACACCGCGAAGGTGATGGAGGGCAACCCCGTCGCCTTGCGCATGAAGGAACTCGAGACGCTGGAACGCGTGGCCGAGCGCATCGACAAGATCTCGGTGGTCGGCGGCCTGGACCAGGTGCTCAACGGACTCGTGACGCTGCGGCCGAACGGGTCCTGAGCGGTAGAGAAATGAGAGAGACACGGGCACGCAGGCACAGAAGGGAGCGCCACTGCCAAAAATGTTTGAAATTGCCGGCAGCCTGGGTAAGACCAGGTACGGCGGGCAAGTCGGTCGACGAGCAAGGTTGAGGATGCAGGTGCTGGCTCCGATGACGGGTCTGTCACTGGCGCGCGTTTCCAATCGTCGACTGGGCCGCTGGATTCAAACACCACGGTCGCCGTATTGATGCGGGTTCGAATCCCGCCGTGTCCACCAACGAGTGTGAAGAATAGACAGAGATAGAGAGGAAAGAAAAATGACGAACTACAAACTGCATGAAGTCGCCAACGGCGTTCCCGTGAAGATGTGGACGAACGGCGTGCCCGTGGAAGACGAGGCGCAAAAGCAGCTCGAGAACGCCGCGCGCCTGCCCATCGTGTTCAAGCACATCGCGGCCATGCCCGACGTGCACTACGGCATCGGTGCGACCGTGGGGTCGGTGATCCCGACCTTCAAGGCCATCATCCCCGCCGCCGTCGGCGTGGACATCGGCTGCGGAATGATGGCCTGCAAGACCACGCTCAACGCACGCGACCTGCCCGACAACCTGGGCCCGCTGCGTTCGGCGATCGAGAAGGCCGTGCCGCACGGAAGCAACCCCAAGCGCATGGGCCGCGACAAGGGTTCGTGGGAAACGCCGCCCGATGAAACCGACGCCGCCTGGGCCAAGCTTGTGGACGAGTTCGAGCTGATCTGCGAGGACCACCCGCGCATCAGGAACACGAACAACCACAAGCACCTGGGAACGCTGGGTACCGGCAACCACTTCATCGAGGTGTGCCTGGACGAAGCGGGCGCTGTGTGGTTCATGCTGCACTCGGGTTCGCGCGGCGTGGGCAATGCCATCGGCACGCACTTCATCGAACTCGCGAAGAAGGACGCGCAGCTGCACCAGCGCAACCTGCCTGATCAAGACCTGGCGTACTTCGAGGAAGGTGCCCGGTACTTCGGCGACTACGTGCGTGCCGTGGGCTGGGCCCAGAAGTTCGCACGGGCGAACCGCGAAGTGATGATGCAGCGCGTGGTCGCGGCCGCGCGCAAGGTCATCGCCAAGCCGTTCGAAGCGCACGTGGAAGCGGTGAACTGCCACCACAACTACGTGAGCCGCGAGACGCACTTCGGGCAAGACGTGCTCGTGACCCGCAAGGGCGCGGTGAGCGCGAAGCTCGGCGAGCTGGGGATCATCCCCGGCAGCATGGGCGCCAAGAGCTACATCGTGCGCGGCAAGGGCAACCCCGAGAGCTTCATGAGCTGCAGCCACGGCGCGGGCCGGAAGATGAGCCGGACGAAGGCCAAGAAGCTCTTCACCGTCGCCGACCAGATCGCCGCGACCGAAGGCGTCGAATGCCGCAAGGACGCCGACGTGATCGACGAGATCCCGATGGCCTACAAGGACATCGACGCGGTGATGGAGGCGCAGAAGGACCTGGTGGAGGTGGTTTACACGCTCAAGCAGGTGGTGTGTGTGAAGGGGTAACGCCAGGCGCGATCATCGCCCTGGCAAAGGGAGGCGGCGCAAGTTCCAGGCGCCGAGAAAAGGACATTGCGATGACATGGTGGAAAAGTAGAACCGAGGCGGTGCCGACGCTGGATGCGAGTGCGCTCGCATTCAGCGAATTGAAAGAGCTTGCACGTTCCTATGACGGCTATCAGCGCGAAGCCGTCGTGGCCGAACTGGTGCGGCGTCAGGACCCGCGGGCCATCGCCATCCTGCTTGTGTGTGTCGACGACTGGGTGCCGGGGGTGGGCGAGGCTGCAAAGAAAGGCCTCGCCTCCTTCATGCGCGACGAGTTCATCGGCCATTGGGCGCATGCCTTGCCGGAACTGGCCTTTGCTTATCGCATCCGCAGGACCGACCTGCGCGCGCTGCGGGCTGCCATCGAGGATTTTCTTGCGCGCAACACCGACGAGCTGGAGCGTCAGGCACCGGTGCTCGACGATGCCATGCGGCGTTGGATCTTCACGCTGCGTCTCCAGCGGGCGAGCGCGGGTCCAGTGCTTCTGGCGCTGCTGACACAAGGTGCGCTCTCACGCGACCCACCGACGGCGCAGCTATGCCTCAACGCGGCAGACCGGCTGCAGTCGTCGGCGGACAGGCGCAAGTTCTTCGAGAGCGCTTCCCGTGCATGCCTGCCGCGTGTGCGGGCAGCGGCCACCCGGGTGCTTCTGGGCGAGAAAGACTTCGATGTGCAGCGGTTTGCCCGGTCCATGTGCTTCGACACGAGCGCGGTCGTGCGTTCGCTGGTTGTGAATTCGTCGGCTGTGAGCAGGGAGGAGTTCGCCAGTCGGGCGGCGGAGATCTTGGAACTCCCCCAAGTCGACGCGCGAAAGACGGCCGCCCTTCACGTGCTGCACTTGCTTCAGGACTCGCGCGCGACGGGGTATGCCCGTGGGTTGCAGGCGTCGAAGGTCGTGCCGCTGCGGCGCCTTGCCCGATGGCTCGTGCTCTGTGCCGCGAAAGACGAAGAGGTCGACAAGGAGTTGATGGAGATCCTGGCGGACGCTTCACCGAAGGTACGTCGCCTCGCGGTCGAGCACATCCGGCGCGGCGCATCGTTGCCTCGCCCGGATGCGCTGATGCGCATGGGTCTGGAACGTCAGGAGGTTGCACCGGAAGTCATGGCAATGCTCAGGTCCGGATCGCCCTGGGATCGCTTGCTGTTTGTCATGGCACTCATGGAGAGAGGAAACCTTTCCGGCGACCTCTGCCATGCCGTGACCATTGAAGTCGAGTCCTGGTGCAAGGCGATGGCCAATTGCTACGTGCCTCCAAAGGAAACGCAGAAGGCGGCCGTGGCTGCTCTCTGGAACCGAAGAAAAGAACTGCTGTCCGAGGAAAGTCCACGCGCTCTTCTGCCCTATGGCTTCCCGGGTGAGATGGAGCTCCACCTGCGTGCCTTTCGGATTATTTGAAGAACATTGCGATCATGAAAAGCAACAAGCAACGCCGCGCCGAAATCAAGGCGCACCGCCTCGAACGCGCCGCGCGCGCCGTGGCATTGCAGCAGCGCCAGGCCGATGCACGCCTGCTGCGTGCCGAAGGCATGGTCGCGGCCGACACGGCCTTGCTGGCCGCGCACAACAACACCTACGGCCCGCTGCCCACCTTCTACGTCGACAAGGCGTTCACCTGCCGCGATTGCGGGGCGCAAGAGGTGTGGACGGCCAAGCAGCAGAAGTGGTGGTACGAGGTGGCGCTCGGCAGCATCCACAGCACGGCGGTGCGTTGTCGCGCCTGCCGGCTCGGAACCGCGCGAACAAGAACAACGACAAACGACTGAACAAGAAAGAAAGACTTTCCCGATGACGGAAGCTCAAGAAGAACAACGAGCACTCGACGCCGTCGAACTCGACGGCTCCCAAGGCGAGGGCGGCGGCCAGATCCTGCGCACCGGCCTTGCGCTGTCGATGATCACCGGCCGTCCGCTGGCCATCGCGAAGATCCGCGCGGGCCGGGCCAAGCCGGGCCTGATGCGCCAGCACCTGGCGTGCGTGCACGCGGCGGCGCAGATCAGCGGCGCGCAGGTCGACGGCGCCGAGCTGGGCTCGCAGTCGCTGCGCTTCGTGCCGGGGCCGGTGCGCGCGGGCGACTACCGTTTTGCGATCGCCGGCGCGGGCAGCTGCATGCTGGTGCTGCAGACGGTGCTGCCGCCGCTGCTGCTGCAACCCGCGGGCCAGGTCAGCCGGCTGCGGCTGAGCGGTGGCACGCACAACCCGATGGCGCCGCCGTTCCACTTCCTGGAGCGTGCCTTCGCGCCGCTGGTGCGTCGCCTCGGCGGCGACCTGCAGCTCGTGCTGCGCCGCTGCGGCTTCTATCCGGCCGGTGGCGGCGAGGTGGACGCGACGATCGTGCCGGCGGCAGACGGCGCGCGGCTGCAGGCCTTCGACCTGCTGTCGCGCGGCCATCTGCTGGCGGGCCATGCCGAGTGCCTGGCGCCCGGCCTGCCACGCCATGTGGCGGCGCGCGAACTCGAAACGGTGGGGGTGGCGATGGGCTGGTCGGTGGAAGCCGAGCAGCTGCGCACGGTGCCGACGCGCCAGAACGAAGGTCCGGGCAATGCGCTGCTGGTGACGCTGGCCTACGCGCATCTCACCGAGGTGTTCACGGCCTTCGGCGAGAAGACGCTGAGCGCGGAGCAGGTGGCGCACGGCCTCGTGAAGGAGGTGCGCGCGTTCCAGAAGCACGAGGACGCGGCCGTGGGGCCGCACCTGGCCGACCAGCTGGCGCTGCTGCTGGCGCTGGCGGTGTTCCGGCAACCGGGGCAGTCGGGCGCGTTCACCTGCAGCGAAGTGACGCCGCACACGCGCACGAACTGCGCAGTGATCGAGCACTTCCTGCCGGTGCGCTTCACGATCACCGAGGCTGCAGGCCCGCGCGCGGCGCGGGTGCAGGTGGTGGCGTCGTGATTACAGGCCGGCCTGGCGCGTGAAGCTCACGGCCGGCTTCTTGTAGGCGGCGGGCACTTCGTCGCGGTAGAAGGCGCGGCGGTCCAGGCTTTGCAGCGGGTTGTGGGCAGCGGCCACGGCCTGGTCGCGCACGGCCTGGCGGTCGAGCGTGGAGGTCACGGCGACGGTGCCTTCGGCGGCGGCGTCGGAGTATTCGTTGCCGTTGCGCGCGGCGGCGACGGCCTGGGTGCGCACGTCGGCACGGCTGGCGGCCGAGGTGATGGCGTGCACACCTTCGTAGGTTTCGGCGTGGGCCGCGCCCACGGTGCCCAGCAGGGCGAAGGCGGCGGCGGAAATGGCGAGGAGTTGCTTGCTGTTCATGATGAGATTTCCCTTGAGTCTGTGGGCGGCGGACAGTCGTCGTTGCCACAAGCTGCAGTGTGAAACCGCATCACGGAAGGCGCTGTGCGTTTGCGCACCGAATCCGGCAGGTGATGCTCAGGGCGCTTTCCCGGCGCGTGAATACATCACGGCCAACGGTTCGGAGCGCCCGCGCACGTTCAGCGTGTCGACCGGGCCCAGCGTTGCTTCGGCGCCGGCCTGTTGCGCCGCGAACTGCGAGACCACGAGCCGCGCCGAGGCAGTCTTCGAATGGTCCTGCAGGCGGCTCGCGGTGTTGACCACTTCGCCGATGGCGGTGAAGGTGGTGGTCTCGAGGTAGCCGACTTCGCCGACGGCCGCGCGACCGGCGTGCAGGCCCATGCCGAAGTCAAGCTGCTGGCCGAACTGGGCCTGGAAGTCGACGTTCCATGCGTCCATGCGCTCGCCGATGAGTTGGGTGGCGCGCAGGGCCTGCCGGCAGGCGGTGGGCAGGTCGCTCTCGAGGCCGAAGATGGCCATCACGCTGTCGCCGATGAACTGGTTGGGCACGCCGCCGCTCTCGCGCACGGCGGCGCCCACGATGGCGAAGTAGCGGTCGAGCACGTAGGCCAGGTCGAAGGGCCACTGCCGCTCCGACAGGCCCGACCAACGCCGCAGGTCGACGAACAAAATCGCCACGTCGCGCTCGTGCCCGAAGCGGCCGACCGGCGCGGGCCGGCCTTCGCGCGGCAGCGGCGCGAACAGCGGCGTCACCTCGATGCTGCCGCGCGGGCGCAGCTGGCAGGCCAGCCGCACGTCGTGCGGGGCGCGCACGCGTTCGAGCGTGCGCTGCTCGTCGCGGCCCGGCGTGCCGATGTGTTCGGGCGCGCCGCTCACGCGCACACGGCAGGTGGAGCAGCGCGCGCGTCCGCCGCAGATCGACACGTGCGCGATGCCATGCGAGCGGCTGGCTTCGAGCACGCTCCAGCCGGGCGGCACGTGCACGGTGCGGTCGGGGTAGCGCAGCGCGACGGTGGCACCGCTTGCGCGTCGCGCGAGTCTGCTGCGCGCCGCGTAGGCCGCGAGCAGGGCCAGCAAGGCCAGCGCGTAGTAGAGCTTGAGGTTGGTCTCGGCGGTGTTGAGCGCGCGGCCCTGCTCGGACGTTGGCAGCACGACGGGCGGCACGCCGGTCCACTGGAACTCGCGCCCCATCGACACGAAGCCGATCGCGGCGGTCACCGGCAGCAGCACGGCCACCGCGAGCAGCGGCGCGAACAGGCGCCGGTAGAGCGGGCGCACGCGCAGCGCGAAGTGCAGGCCGAGGCAGCCGTGGGCCCAGGCGGCGAGCATCATGCCCAGCTGCGCGCCCGCGCCGGCCAGGTCCCACAGGCCCCAGACCACGCGCACGTACGAACCCTCGATGCCGTAGGCCAGCCAGGCGCCGCGCATGGCGGTGAGGTGGGTGGCCAGCAACAGCGGCAGCGCAAAGCCCAGCAGCACGCGCAGGGCTTCGAGCGGCGGCATGCGAAGGGTGCGGCGTTCCCACAGGGCGGCCACGGCCAGCGCGAGATGGGTGACGGCGGCGCCGTACAGCAGCAGCGTGCCGGGCAGGCTGTGCCAGAACTTCTGCACGCCGCGCAGCACGGTCTCGGCCGCGGCGAAGGAGACGATGCCCAGCGAATGGTTCAGCAGGTGCGCCGTGATGTAGGCCATCAGCACCAGCCCGCTCGCCCAGCGGAGGTTGCGCCGTGTCGGCGTCCTCAGTGAAAAAGCGGGAGGTGGGGAACGTCTGTCCATGAACGGGTTCGAAGCGGCACCCGAGCATAATGCGCGCGCCTCGATGACCACCGGCATGGCCCTACCCGAACCCACCCCCCGCTCCAGCCTCGCGCTGCGCCGCATCGCGCTGCTCGAAGGCCTGTCCGACGACCGCTTCGACCACCTGGCGCGCCAGTGCCTGTGGCACAGCGTGGCGGCCGGCAAGCCGCTGATGCTGCGCGCCGACCTGCAGGGCGAGGTGTTCCTGCTGGTGTCGGGCCGCGTGCGCGTGACGACCTACGCGGCCAACGGCCGGCAGGTGACGTTCCGCGATTCGGACGCCGGCGCGCATTTCGGCGACATCGCCGCATTGGACGGCGGGCCGCGTTCGGCCGACGTGGTCACGCTCGAACCCTGCGTGGTCGCCAGCCTGGACCGCGCGGCCTTCCTGGCGCTGCTGCGCGAGGAGCCGCTGGTGGCCGAGCGCGTGATGCAGCGGCTGGCCGCGCTGGTGCGGCAGCTGTCGGAGCGGGTGATCGACCTGAGCACGCTGGGCGTGCAGAACCGCCTGCATGCCGAGCTGCTGCGCCTGGCGCGCGAGGCGGGCATCGACGGCAACGAGGCCCGGCTGGAGCCCGCGCCCAAGCACGCGGCGCTGGCCAGCCAGATCAGCACCAACCGCGAGCAGGTGACCCGCGAACTCAACACGCTGGTGCGCGGCGGCGTGCTGCGCAAGGACGGCAAGGCGCTGGTGGTGGCCGATGCCGAGCGCCTGGCGCTGATGGTCTCGCAGGTGCGCGGCGACTAGATCAGTTCCAGCGTCCGTTGGGGCCCGCCACGCTGTAGCGGCCGGCGCCCATCAATGCCACGCTCAGCGCGCCGAACAGGTACAGGCCCTGCAGCTCCAGCGCCCAGCCGCCCTGCTTGGTCAGCGCGAACAGGTCGGCCATGTGCACGAGGCCGAAGGCGAAGAGCATGTTGATCACCACCACGGCGGCGGCGGCGCGCGTCCACAGGCCCGCGATCATCAGCAGCGGCGCGACGATCTCGCCCACGAACACGAGGTAGGCCAGCCCGCCGGGCAGGCCGGCCTTGGCCAGCATGCCGCTGATGAAGCCGACGCCGGCCGAGAGCTTGAAGATGCCGTGCAGCAGCATCAGCACGCCGACTGACACGCGCAGCACCAGCTTGCCGGCGTCGTCGCGGGCAGCGGGCGTGGCAAGGAACGACGAGGAGGAAGACGCCGAAGCGGCGGAGGCGATCGGGGCAGCCTGGGTGTTCATGGCGAATCCTTGAGTGGAAGAAAAAAGGAAGAAGGCCGTCGCGGACTGCGGCGGTTGCCATGCCAGTGTGAGAGCCCCGCCGCCGCCGGTCGGTGCGTTTACGCACACTTTTCGGTGGTTGGGTCGCTGCCGGCGGGCCTCAGTCGCCCTTGTAGCCCGAGGCCTTGATCACCGGCAGCCAGCGCGCGGCCAGCGCGTCGGTGTAGCGCACCACCTCTTCGGTCGAGGCGCCGGGCAGCAGGTCGTAGCCCACGCGGCCCAGCTTTTCGCGCACGTCGGGCAGGGCCAGCACCTTGCGCACGGCCCGGTTCCACTGGGCCAGCGTGGCGGGCGCGGTGTTGGCGTGGGCGTACAGCACATAGCGCGACGAGGCCACGAGCGTCGGGTAGCCCGACTCGGCAAAGGTCGGCACGTCGGGCAGGCCGTCGGCGCGCTTGTCGCCGGCCACGGCCAGCACGCGCAGCTTGCCCGCGCGGTGGTACTCGGTGAGGGTGGTGGTGGCGTCCATGCCCGAGGCCACCTGGCCGCCGATCAGCTCGGTGACCATGGCTGCGCCGCCGCGGTAGGGCACCAGGGTGGCGCCGCTGCGCGACAGGGCCACGAAGTCCATGGCCAGGAAGTGCAGCAGCGAGCCCACGGTGGTGATGCCGATCGAGCCCTGGTCGGGGTTGGCCTTGGCGGCCTGGACGAACTGGGCCAGCGTCTTCACCGGCGAGGCGGCGCTCACGGCCAGGCCGAACTGGATGCCGCTCACGTCGGTCACGGGCTTGAAGTCGGTGGCCGGGTTGAAGCGCATGTTGGCGTAGATCGCGGGGCCGATGAACATCGGGTCGACCGGCGCCAGCAGCATGGTGGTGCCGTCGGCGGGGCTGTTCTTCAGCACCTCGGCCGCCAGCCGCGTGCCGGCGCCGGGGCGGTTGTCGACCATGACCGGGCGGCCGAGTTCGTCCTTGAGCTTTTCGGACAGCAGCCGGCCCATGAAGTCGGCCGGGCCGCCGGCCGGGAAGGGCACGATCAGGCGGTTGACCGCCGGCTGCGCGTTCGCGCCGTACGGCAGCAGGCCGCCCAGGCCCGTGGCCGCTGCCGCGCGGATGAGGCCGCGCCGCGAGAGCGCGGGGCCGGTGGGGAAGGTGAAGGGGGTCATCGAAAGTCTCCGGGTGGTTGGAATCGTTGGAAGAACAGGAAGAGAAAGGTCACTGCGCGACCAGCGGCGTGAAGCGCGCCGCGTCTTCGATCGCCTGGCCGGCCTCCAGCAGCAGGTCTTCGCGGAAGCGCCAGGCCAGCAGTTGCACGCCCATGGGCGCGCCGCCGGCCATGCCGGTGGGCACCGCGAGGCCCGGCATGCCCAGCGCGGCGGTCGCGAGCAACGGGCTCTGGGCGTCGATGAGGGCGCGCGCGCGCTCCAGGCTGGCGACGTCTTCGTCCTGCGGGCAGGGGCGCTGCCACGACACGGGCATCAGCACCAGCGGATGGGTCTGCATGAACACCGACCAGCTGCGCAGCAGCGCCTGGCGCCGCGCGAGCGCATCCAGAAAGCCGTCGCGGTCGGTCTCGGCCATGCCTTCGAGCAGGTAGCGCTGGCTGCGCCGCATGAGGTCGTCGCCGTGCTGCTCGACGCCCGCGATGATGTTGCGGCGGGTGTCGTCCACGATCAGCGTGCGCCACAGGGCCGCAGCCTCGCCGAAGCAGGGCAGCTCGGCTTCGTCGACCGCGTAGCCCGCCTGCTGCAGCCAGCGCGCGGCGTCGTCCAGCGCCTGCGTGACGGCCGGGTCGACCGGGATGCCCGGCGCGCGCTTGAACAGCGCCACGCGGATCGGGCCGGCGGGGCGCGGCAGCTCGTGCGGCATCGGCACCCAGTTCGGGTCGCGCGCGTCGGGGCGTGCCATGGCCTCGTAGCCCAGTCGCAGGTCGGCGATGCTGCGCGCCAGCGGCCCCTGCACCGACATGAGCTGCGGCGTGATGCCGCGCTCGCTCGTCGCGCTCGGGTTGAAGGCCGGCACGCGGCCGGCGGTGGGGCGCAGGCCGGCCACGCCGCAGGCGTACGCGGGGTAGCGGATCGAGCCGCCGATGTCGTTGCCATGCGCCAGCGCGCCCATGCCGCTGGCCACCGCGGAAGCCGCGCCGCCGCTGGAGCCGCCGGGGGTGATGGCTGCGTCCCACGGGTTCAGTGTGCGGCCGTGCACGCCGTTGTCGGTGAACCAGCGCGACGAGTAGGTCGCGGTGTTGCTGCGCCCCACGATGACGGCGCCCGCGCTGCGCCAGTGCGCCACCACCGGCGCGTCTTCGCGGGCGATGTGGTCCTTCAGCGGGATCACGCCGTTGGTGGTGGCGTGGCCGGCCTGGTCGACGTTGACCTTGATGCTCACCGGCACGCCGTGCAGCGGGCCCAGCGGCTCGCCGCGCAGGGTGCGCGCGTCGGCGGCGTCGGCGCTGGCCAGGGCTTCGTCGGCCAGCACTTCGGCCAGGGCATTGAGGCGCGGGTTGAGTTCGGCGATGCGCGCGAGCACGCTGGTCGTCACTTCGCGGCAGGACAGCTCGCGGCGGCGCACGGCGTCGGCGAGGTCGGTGGCGCTGCGCTGCCAGAGGGCGGGGGATGCAGTCATGGGAGGTCTCGAGGAAAGTTCAGGCAAAGGAAATCCCGCACCCCGGAGCGACCGGGGTGAAGGCAAGAGAGAGCAGGGGGGAAGAGGGCGGCGGGTCAGCCCACGCCGCGCAGGCCTCAGCCGGTCGGTTTCTTCATGAGCAGGCTGCCGCGGTCGACGCGGGATTCGGCCTCCAGGGCCAGGGCTTCGGCGTGTTCCATGTGCACGCGCATGACCTCGCGCGCGCGCGCGGGGTCGCGGGCGCGCAGCGCGTCGAGCAGCTCGGTGTGGCTGTCGACGATCTCCTCGTCGAACTGGTCGAACTCGGTGAGCGCGTTGCGCACGATGATCACGCGGCGGATCACGTCGTTGAGCAGGCGGCACACCAGCGCCAGGAAGGGGCTGCTGCAGGCCTCGGCCAGGCGGTCATGGAACAGCAGGTCGGCCTCGCGGCGCTCGTTCCAGTCGGCGCTGCCGCCGTGCGCCGGGTGGCTGTGGCCGATCAGCGCCTCGAGCGCGGTCAGGTCTTCTTCGGTGAGGCGCGTGGCCACGTTGGCGGCCAGCTCGGGCTCGACCACGCGCCGCAGCGCGTACAGCATCGTGATGTCGACCGGCTGGAAGTACAGGAAGTTCGACACCGCCTGCAGGCACTGCGCGTACGAGGCCTGCGTGAGCGTGGCGCCGCCGTTGGGGCCGGTGCTGATCGCGACCAGCCCCTGCACCTGCAGCGCGGCCAGCGCCTCGCGCACCGTGCCGCGCGACACGCCGAGCTGCTCGATCAGCTCTTTCTCCTGCGGCAGCTTGTTGCCGACTTGCTGCTGGGTCTGCACGACCCAGCGCTTGATGTTGTCGACCACCTGGTCGGAACGCTTCACGCGCTTGTCGCGCGTGAGCGAAGGCTTGGGTTGGGAAGGGGGCATCTGCGTTCCGTCTATTTATGATCATAAATGTCATAAATCTCGAAAACGCTGTCAAGCGGGTTGTCCCGTGAGGGGGGAGCGGGGCGTGGTCGGGGCGGGCCGCCGGCAGGAAACCGGGCTTCCTGCTACGCTCCCGGACGGCCCGCCTGCCCCTGGCGGGCTTTTTTCTGCGCTGCTGGTTTCCCCATGGTTTTTCCCCTCATCACCGACCCGTCGTTCTACGCGGTCGCCGTCCCCGCCGTGCTGCTGCTCGGCATCAGCAAGAGCGGCTTCGGCGCCGGTTTCGGGTCGCTGGCCGTGCCGATGATGGCGCTGGCCGTCACCGTGCCGCAGGCGGCGGCGATCCTGATGCCGCTGTTGCTGCTCATGGACCTGCTCGGCCTGGCCGCGTTCCGGCGCGACTTCGACCGCTCGCTGCTCAAGTTCCTGGTTCCGTTCGGGCTGGTCGGCACGGTGATCGGCACGCTGCTGTTTCGCGTGCTGTCGGCCCACACGGTGGCGGGCATCGTGGGTGTGTTCACGCTGGTGTTTTTGGCGCAGCGCCTGCTGTTCCCGCCCAAGCCCAACGACCCGCTGCCGTCGCGCGCGGTGGGCGCGGTGTTGACGACCGTGTCGGGCTTCACCAGCTTCATCGCGCATGCGGGCGGGCCGCCGATCAATGCCTACGTGATCCCGCTGAAGCTCAAGCCCGTGGTGTTCACGGCGACCATGGCCTACTTCTTCTTCGTGGTGAATCTCAGCAAGTGGATTCCCTACGCGTGGCTCGGCCTGCTCGACTTTCGCACGCTGGCCACCTCGCTCGTGCTGATGCCGATCGCACCGCTGGGCGTGTGGATCGGCATCCGCATCGCACGCCGCATCGATGCGACGTGGTTCTATCGCTTCGTCTATCTGGGCATGCTGCTGACAGGCCTGAAGCTCGTCTACGACGGCTTCCTGGCCTGAGCATGTTCAGAGTTCCACAATACTTTTGAAGCCGCCGAAGATCATGCGTTTGCCGTCGAACGGCAGGTTCTTCATGTCCATCATGGCCTCCAGGCGCGGGTCGGCCATGACCTTCTTGTTGATCGTGTCGCGGTGCTTGCGCGACTTGTAGGTGATCCACGAGAAGGCCACGGTCTCGTCGGCCTTGAGCTTCACGCTTTGGGGGAACGAGGTGAGCTTGCCGGGCTTCACGTCGTCGGCGATGCACTCTACGTACTCGAGCGCGCCGTACTCCATCCAGACCTTGCCGGCCTTGCGTGCGAGCTTGCGGTAGGCCTCGACGTTCTTGGTGGGAATGGCGACGATGAATCCGTCTACATAACGAGCCATGTCTGTTCTCCTGAATAGGGGATAGAACCGTTGAAGAAAGAAAAGCGGGGGCTGCATGGCGGCGTCGCGTTCACGACGACGCCGTCTCGCCCGCCGCGCCTGGGGCCGACGCTGCTTCGCTGTGGTTGTTTTGGGTGTGTCCCGGCAAGGCCGGGCGAAGCAGCAGGACCCCGATCAGACCCGCCGCCGCCGCGAACACGGCGCCGACCAGGAAGGCCAGGTTGTAGCCACCGGTGAGCGCCAGCGGCGTCTGTGCGCCGGCGGTGGCCATGGCGGTGGTGCGTGCCGCCGCGGCGCTGGCCAGCACGGCCAGGCCCAGGGCGCCGCCCATCATGAAGGCGGTGTTGACCACGCCCGAGGCCAGGCCCGAGTCGGCCGGGTCGACCTCGCTCATGGCCGCCAGCAGCACCGGGTTGAAGGCCATGCCCGCGCCCAGGCCGAGCAGCACCATGCCGGGCAGCACGTCGAGCACGAAGCTGCCGTTGACCGGCGCGCGCGCGAACAGCGCCAGCCCGAGGGCCGCGAGCCACAGGCCCGCCGCCAGCGGCTTGCGGATGCCGAAGCGCATCACGATCTTTGCGGAGAGGCCGAGCGAGAACACCGCCATGATCACGTTGGCCGGCAGGAAGGCCAGCCCGATCTGCATCGGCGTGTACTGCAGCACCAACTGCATGTACAGCGCCGAGATGAAGAACCACGCGAACATGGCCGCGGCCCACAGCACGCCCACCACGTTGGCCACCGACACGCTGCGCAGCTTGAACAGGCCCAGCGGCATCAGCGGATGCTGCACGCGCGCCTCGATGGCGATGAAGACGGCCAGCAGCACCACGGCCGCGCCCAGCAGCCCCATCGTCTGCGTGGAGCCCCAGCCCGCCTCGTTGCCGTTGACCACGCCGTACACCGCGAGCATCAGCGACGAGGTGACGGTGATGGCGCCGGCCACGTCGAGCTTCTCGCCATGCGCATGGCCGCGTGCATTGGGCAGCAGCGCCACGCACAGCGCATACACCGCCACGCCGATCGGCAGGTTGACCAGGAAGATCCAGTGCCAGCTCAGCGTGCTCGTGAGCAGCCCGCCCAGCAGCACGCCGATGCTGCCGCCGCCCGCGCACACGAAGCCGTACACGCCCATCGCCTTGGCGCGGTCGGCCGGCTCGGTGAACAGGTTCATGATGAGCGAGAGCGACACGGCCGACACCACCGCGCCGCCCAGGCCCTGCACCGCGCGCGCCGCCACCAGCAGGCCCTGCGAGGTCGAGACCCCGCAGGCCAGCGAGGCCAGCGTGAACAGCACCAGGCCCGCGAGGAACACGCGGCGGTGGCCGTACAGGTCGCCCAGCCGCCCGCCCAGCAGCAGGAAGCCGCCGAAGGTCAGCATGTAGGCGTTCACCACCCAGACCAAAGACGTCTCGGAAAAGCCGAGGTCGGTGCGGATCGAAGGCAACGCCACGTTCACGATCGTGGTGTCCAGCACGATCATCAGCACGCCCAGGCACAGCACCATCAGGGCGAGCCAGCGCTTTCGGTTGTCGAGGGTTTCGGTCATGGAAGGTGCTTCCTGCGAAGAAGGGAAAAGTAGAGAAAGAGAGGCGGCTCCGCGCTCAGACCAGCGCTTTGCCGCCGTTGATGAGCCACGGCGTGCCGAAGCGGTCGGTCACCATGCCGAAGCCTTCGACCCAGAAGGTCTTCTCGAACGGCATGCCGACCGAGCCGCCGTCGGCGAAGGCGTCGAAGATGCGCCGCGCCTCGGCCACGGTGTCGAGCGTGAGCGCCACGCCGAAGCCCTTCATGCCTTCGAAGGGCTGGCCCGGCATGGTGTCGGAGGCCATGAGGATGCCGTCGCCGTAGGTGAGCGACGCATGCATGATCCGCTTCTTGGCCTCGGCCGGCATCTGCTCGGTGTCGGGCGCTTCGCCGACGGTCATCATCATCTGCATGGTGCCGCGCAGCGTCTTCTCGTAAAAGCGCATGGCCTCGGCGGCGTTGCCGTCGAACGTGAGGTAAGCGTTGATGGGGGACATGTGAGTTCCTTGAGTGATTGAGGTGAGTCGATGAGGGGAGGAGGCGTTTACTTTTCGGTTGCGCTCTTCAGATTGGCCAGGCCCGCCTCGAAGTCCTTGCCGATCATCTGGTCCATGTCGAAGAAGATGCCCATGAGCTTGGCCATGTAGGGGGTGGGGCCGTACATGGCCCAGGTGACCTGCGTGGCGCCGCCCTGCGGCTGCAGCGTGAACTCGGCCGTGTTGTGGCCTTCGAAGGGCTTCACGAAGTCGAGCTTGATCGCAACCTTCGACGCCGGCTGCGACTCGGTGATTTCCATCGTGCCCGCACCCGCCTTGCTGTTGCCTTCCCAGGCGTAGGTCGCGCCCTTGCCGCTGGCGGCGCCGCCGTAGGTGCGCTTCATGGCCGGGTCGAGCTTCTCGTAGGGCGACCACGCGCTCCAGCGGTGGAAGTCGTCGATCAGCGGAAAGATTTTTTCGGCCGGCGCCTCGATGCGCGTGGTGCGCTCGACGCGAAAGCTGTCGGGCCGCGTGGCGCCGTAGATGAGCAGTGCGGCAATCAGCGCGAGGACGGCGAGGACGATGGTCTTGAGCATGATGAAAAAAAGCGTGTGGGAAGAGTGAAGAACGAGCCCTCGCGCATCACGCGGCGGCCGGGTCTGCGACCAGCAGCCAGCCCACGCCGAAGCGGTCGCTGAGCATGCCGAAGCTGGTGGTGAAGAAGGTCGGGATCAGCGGCTGCATCACCTGGCCGCCATCGGCCAGTGCGTCGAACCACTTGCGGGCGTCGGCGTCGCTGTCGGCCGACAGCGACAGCATGATTCCCTTGAACTCGGCCTGGCCGGAGCAGCGTCCGTCGGACAGCATGAGCTCGGTCTGGCCGATGCGCAAGACCGAATGCATCACTTTGTCAGGGCCGGGCATGCCGCCGGCGCAGCCGGCGTCGGGATTGCCCTCGGGGCCGCCGGTGGCCGGCGCCTCGCTGTAGCGCATCAGCTGCACGACTTCGGCGCCGAGCGCCTTCTTGTAGAAGGCAATCGCTTCGTCGCAACGACCTTCGAAGGACAGGTAAGACTGGACTTTCATGGCGTTTCCTTTCGGTTGGTTCACGGGCACAACGGGTCTGCGCGAAAACAATGGAATTACTTTGTGTACACCGTCCACAAAGAATAGCAGAGATAATGGACAGTGTCCACATGGAGTCACGATGAAGCTCAACAACGTTCCCGAAAGCCTGCCGCCCGCGCGCAGCACCTACCGCCACGGCGACCTGCGCCGTGCGTTGCTGGATGCGGGCATCGAACTGGCACGGGACGGGGGCCCCAGTGCCGTGGTGCTGCGCGAGGCCACGCGCCGCGTGGGCGTGGTGCCGAACGCGGCGTATCGCCACTTCGCCAGCCGGCACGACCTGCTGCTGGCGGTGCGTGCCGCGGCGCTGTCGGAGGCGGCCAAGGCGATGGAGGGCGAACTCGCCGTGCTGCCCTGCGACCAGCCGCCCGCCGACTTCGCGCGCGCGCAGGTGCGCGCCATCGGCACCGCTTATCTGCGCTTTGCGCAGGCGCAGCCGGGGCTGTTTCGCACGGCCTTCGTGGTGTCGGAAGACGCGCAGGGCGACGTCGGTCCCGACGGCGCGGGCGCCAGCGGCATGAACCCGTTCGAGTTGCTGGGCGCGGCCGTCGACCGGCTCGTGGACGCGGGCCTGCTCGACCCGGCGCGGCGCCCGGGCGCCGAATACCTCGCGTGGTCGGCGGTGCACGGGCTGGCGTTGCTCATCATCGACGGCCCGCTGCGCGGGGTCGACGCAACGGCCACGCATGCGCTTGGGCAGCGCCTCATCGACATGGTGGAACGCGGCCTGTAGCCGCAGCGTCGCCGCGCTCCGGTCTCAGAGATAGATCTTCTGCAGCAGCTTGATGAGCGTCTCGCGCTCGCGCGTGCTCAGGCGGCTGCTGGCTTCGGTTTCCAGTTGCACCACGGCCTGCTCGGCCTCGCGGATCAGCGTCTCGCCGGCCGGCGTGAGGTGCAGGCCGACCGCGCGGCCGTCGTGCGGATGCGGGCGGCGTTCGATGAGGCCGCGGCCGTCCAGCGTGGCCACCAGGCTCACGAGGTTGGGCGGCAGGATGTCCAGCGTGTTGCACAGCTGCCGCGAGGTGGCGCCCGGGTTGTGCGCCAGCAGCGAGAGCACCGAGAAGTCGATCTGCTTGAGGCCGTAGGGCGCCATGCGGTCGGCGAACACGGTGCTCACGATCAGCCAGGCGCGCCGGGCGTTGTAGCCGACCAGCCCTTCGAGCACGCGGGCGTCGAGCCGGTCCGTGCGGGGGGACGGCAGGGCGGCGGATTCGGTTTTGGCGGACGGTGTTTTCGCGGGAGGAGGCATGCGGCGAGCGTAACCGCGCGTTGCTTTCTCGAACAACTAGCGTGACGCCTCTTGTGCGGAATGCGCCAGTGCGACACCCTCACAAGCCCGCTTGACGATGCCCAGGCGCATCTCGAACTCGGGCAGCACCCAGCGCCGGAAGGCCGCCGCGGCGCGAAGGCGATCCGCATCGGCGGGCGCGGCCACCTCGATGCGGGCCCAGGCCCACGCCATCAGCGTGAGCGCGGTCACGCGCAGGAAGTCGTCCGCCACCTCGTAAGGCAGCACGGGGTTGGCGTGCGCCGCCATCGCCACCGTGGTGCCGAGGTAGCGCAGTTGCGCCAGCCGGCGCTGCACGTCGGCATCGGCCTCGCGCGAGGCGTCGAGCGTGTCGCGCAACTCGAGCAGCACGGCCGACAGCGCCGCACCGCCGTCGGGCAGCACCTTGCGCACCAGCAGGTCGATGGCCTGGATCTCGTTGGTGCCCTCGTAGATCATGGTCACGCGCGCGTCGCGCACCACCTGCTCGACGCCCCATTCGAGCACGTAGCCGTGGCCGCCGAACACCTGCAGGCAGTCGCTCGCGCCGTGGAAGGCCTGGTGCGTGCAGGCAGCCTTGAGCACCGGCGTGACCAGCGAGCACCAGCGCTGCGCGCGCTCGCGGGCCTTGGGGTCGCTGTCGTGCGTGGCGACGTCGAGCATCAGCGCGCTGCGGTAGGCCAGCGCGCGCGAGCCCTCGATCCAGGCGCGTTGGGTGTCGAGGATGCGGCGCACGGCCGGGTGCTCGGCGATCAGGTCGGCTGCCTCCGTGCCGCGGCTGGCGGGCGCGGCGCCGGGTGCGCGCATCTGGCGGCGCTCGGCGGCGTAGGCGTCGGCCTTCTGCCAGGCGGCGTCGAGCAGGCCGATGCCCTGCAGCGCCACGTGCAGGCGCGCCGCATTCATCATCACGAACATCGCGGCCAGCCCGCGACCGGGCTCACCGACCAGCCAGCCGGTGGCGTTGTCGAAGCGCATCGTGCAGGTCGGGCTGCCGTGCAGGCCCATCTTTTCTTCGATGCGCTCGCAGTGCACGGCGTTGCGCGCACCGTCGGGCAGCCGCTTCGGCACGAGCGCCAGCGACAGGCCCTTGGGCCCCGCCGGTGCATCGGGCAAACGGCACAGCACGAGGTGCACGATGTTCGGCGTGAGGTCGTGCTCGCCGCCCGAAATGAAGATCTTGCCGCCGTTCACGCGCACGCTGCCGTCGGCCTGCGCCGTGGCGCGCGTGCGCACCTGGCCGAGGTCGCTGCCGGCATGCGCTTCGGTGAGGCACATGGTCGCGAGCCATTCGCCGGTCGCGATCTTCTGCAAATAACGCGCCTTCAATTCGTCGCTGCCGTGGTGCTTGAGGCAGGCGTATGCGCCGTGCAGCAGCCCCGGCGCCATGGTGAAGCCGTGGTTCGCGGCGCTGAGCCATTCGTAGAGGATGGCCTCGAGCACCGCCGGCAGGCCCTGGCCGCCGTCTTCGGTGGCGGCGGAGAGCGCCGGCCAGCCGCCGTCCACGAAGGCCTGGTAGGCCGCGCGAAAGCCCGGTGGCGTGACGACCTCGCCGCCCTCGAAGTGGCAGCCGACCTCGTCGCCCTCGCGGTTCAGCGGCGCGATCACCTCGCCGACGAAGCGTGCGGCTTCTTCGAGCACCTGCGACTGCAGCGGCTCGTCGACCTCCGCGAAGGGCGCGAGTGCGCGCAGGCGCGTGGGCGCATCGAGCACCGCGTTCAACAGGAAGCGGACGTCTTCGGGGCGAGGCTGGTAATGCATGGGGTTCAGGACTCGGCGGTGAAGCCGATCTTCTTGACCAGCGGGCCCCAGCGTTCGTACTCGGACTGCAGCGACTTCTTCATCTCCTCGGGCGAGGAGCCGTGCGCGATCAGGCCCACCGACAGCAGGCCGTCGGCCACGGCCTTGTCCTTCAGCGCGGCCTGGATCGCGGTGCTCGCGACGGCGATGGTCGCGGCCGGCGTCTTCGCCGGTGCGAAGAAACCGAACCACTCGTCGGCCACGATCTCGGGGAAGCCCTGCTCGGTGAAGGTCGGCACGTCGGGCAGGTAGGCCGGGCGCTGCGCACCCGAGGTGGCGAGCACGCGCAGCTTGCCGGCCTTGACGAAGGGCAGGCAGTCGCCGGCGGGCGTCAGGCACGAGGCGATCTGGCCGCCCACCACGTCGTTGATGCCGGGCAGCGAGCCGCGGTAGGGCACGTGGCGCAGGTCGGTGCCGGTGCTCAGGCCCAGCAGCGCGCCCAGGAAGTGCGGCGTGGAGCCCGCACCCGGCGAGCCGTAGCTGGCCTGGCCGGGGTTGGCCTTGGCCCAGGCGATGTAGTCCTTCAGCGTCTTCACGCTGGCCGGCACCATCGGGCCGACGGCCAGGCCGTGCGTCATCACGGCACCGATGGAGATGGGCGCGAAGTCGGGGATGGCGTAGCTGAGCTTGGTGTAGATGTGCGGGTAGATCGACAGCGCCGAGGCCTGCGCGAGACACAGCACCGAACCGTCGGCCGGCGAGGTCTTGAGCGTGTCGAGTGCGATGCGCCCGCCCGCGCCGGGCTTGTTCTCGACCACCGGGTTGGTGGCGGTGAAGGGCGTGTTGCCCAGCTTGTCGGCCACGCGGCGGGCCACGCTGTCGCCCGCGCTGCCGGCCGGGAAGCCGTAGTAGATCTTCACCTGCTGCTGCACCGCCTGGGCGAGTGCGGCAAGGGGATGCAATGCGGCGAGCGCGGCGGTGCCGCCGAGCGCCGCCGTGAATTGGCGTCGGGTGGTCATGGTCTTGTCTCCTGGTTGTCTGCGGGGGCGGGAATCAGCGCGGCGCCATGCGCAAGGCGCCGTCGAGGCGAATCACTTCGCCGTTCAAGTGGCCGTTGGTCACGATGTGGCAGGCCAGCTCGGCGAATTCCGACGGCTTGCCCAGGCGCGGCGGGAACGGGATCGACGCGGCCAGCGAGTGCTGCACCGGCTCGGGCAGCTCCAGCAGCAGCGGCGTGGCGAAGAGGCCCGGCGCCACGGTGCACACGCGGATGGCGTGCTGCGCGAGGTCGCGCGCCATCGGCAGGGTCATGCCGACGAGGCCGCCCTTCGAGGCGCTGTAGGCCTGCTGGCCCACCTGGCCGTCGAAGGCCGCGACCGAGGCGGTGAAGAGCATCACGCCCTTTTCGCCGTTGTCGAGCGCGTCGAGCTTCGCGCAGCGCGCCGCAAAGAGGCGCGCCATGTTGTAGCCGCCGATGAGGTTGATGTTGACCACGCGCACGAAGTCTTCGAGCGGCGCCGGGTTGCCGTCCTTGCCGACGATGCGCTTGGCGCTGCCGATACCGGCCACGTTCATCAAAATGCGCGCGGGGCCGTGCGCGGCCTGCGCCTTGTCGAGCGCGGCGTTCACGCTGTCGGTGTCGGTGATGTCGCAGACGCAGGCGACGCCGCCGATTTCTGCGGCCACTTTTTCGGCGAGGGCTGCATTGCGGTCGAGCACCGCGACCTTGGCGCCCAGGCGCGCGAGTTCGCGCGCGGTGGCCTCGCCGAGGCCCGAGGCGCCGCCGGTGACGAGTGCGGCTTGTCCTTCGATCTTCATGGGTGTGTCTCCTGGATGGGGTTAGCGGGGCTTGAGCGTGAAAGGCAGCGTGTCGGCGTGCAGCGCGTCGGCCAGTGCGGCGCGGTGCTTGAGCACGGCGCGCTGGTTGATGGAGCCCTTGTCGGTCACTTCGCCCTTGTCGATCGAGGGCGGCTCGGCCATCAGGTGCAGCCGCGCGATGCGGTTGGCGCTGCCGGTGGCGCCGGCCGCGAGCGTGTCCACCACCTGCTGGAAGTGCGCCTGCACGGGAGCGCTTTCGAGCACCTGCTGCAGCGGGGCATCGGCAGGCAGGTCGGCGAGCTGGCGCACCTTCTGCGTCGGGAAGATCAGCGCGCCGACCTCCTTCAGGTTGATGCCCGTGAGCACCGCGTCCTGCACGTAGGGCGAGCCGGCCGCGATGATCTTCGCGCGCAGCGGGCCCACGCTCACGAAGGTGCCGGTGGCGAGCTTGAAGTCTTCGGCGATGCGGCCGTCGAAGCGCAGGCCGCGGTGGATGTCGCCGTCGTCGATCCACTTCACCGCGTCGCCGGTGGAGAAGAAGCCTTCGTCGTCGAAGGCCTCGGCCGTGGCCTCGGGCGCGCGCCAGTAGCCGGGCGTGATGTTGGGGCCGCGGTAGCGCACCTCGGTCTTGCCGTCGACCTCGATCAGCTTGAGCTCGATGCCGGCGGCCGGCAGGCCCACGTCGCCCGACTTCACGTCGGGGCCGGTCACGTACAGCGCGAAGGGGCCCGACTCGGTCATGCCCAGGCCGGTGCCCATCACGATGCGCTCGCCGACTTCCGATTCCTGCGTGCGGTGCAGGCTGTCCCACACGGGCTGTGCGAGTGCCGCGCCCGAGTAGAAGAACATCTTCACGCGCGACAGCAGGTTGCGGCGCAGCACGGCGTCGCTTTCCATCGCGTTGGCGATGGCCTCGAAGCCGGTGGGCACGTTGAAGTAGATGGTGGGCGCGATCTCGCGCAGGTTGCGCAGCGTCTCGGCCATGCCGGCGGGCGTGGGCTTGCCGTCGTCGATGAACAGCGTGCCGCCGTTGTCCAGCACGATGCCCACGTTGTGGTTGCCGCCGAAGGTGTGGTTCCAGGGCAGCCAGTCGACCAGCACGGGCGGCTCGTCGCCCAGCGCGGGAATCGACTGGCGCAGCTGCTGCTGGTTGGCGCACCACATGCGGTGCGTGTTGATCACCGCCTTGGGCATCTTGGTCGAGCCCGAGGTGAAAAGAAACTTGGTGATGGTGTCGGGGCCGGTGGCCTGCATCGCCGCGTCGATGGCGGGCGTGGCCGGCGTGGCGGCGAGCACGTCGAAGCGCGTGGTGGCGCGGCCTTCGAGCGTGCCTTCGGCGAGCACGACCTCGGTGCCGGCGGGCACGGTGGCCGCGATGGCCTTGGCGAAGCGCGCGGCGTCGGCGGCAAACACCAGGCCGGGCGTGAGCGTGTCGATGACGTGGCGCAGCTTGTCGTAGTCCTGGCTCACGATCGCATAGGGCGGCGACACGGGGCAGTAGGGCACGCCGGCGTAGAGGCAGCCCAGCGCGAGCAGCGCGTGCTCGATGCCGTTCTCGCTGAGGATCACGACCGGGCGCTCGGCGTTCAGGCCGCGGTCGAGCAGGGCTTGTCCGATGCCGCGCGCTTCTTCCAGCGCCTGCGCATAGCTCACGCGCAGCCAGTCGCCGGTGCGGCCGTCGGGCAGGCGCTCGCGGCGCGCGATGAAGGTGCGATCGGGCGCCACCTGCGCCCAGTGCGCGAGCCGGTCGGTCATGCGCTCGCGGTAGGCCTGCAGCGGCGCTTCGGCCGTGAGGTAGCGCGTGCCCGGCGCGCCGTCGCGCAGCACCGCGCGCGTCACGCCGAAGGCCAGCGGGCGGTAGCGGACGGCGGTCATCCCTTGCTCACCTTGGCGCCACGGCCTTCGAGGAAGTCGCGCACGCGTTCCTTGGCCTCGGGCGCGGCCTGGACGATGCCCGACATCAACGCCTCGGTGAAGAAGCCGTGGTCGGCCGACTGCTCCGAGATGCGCGGCAGCGCGTGCATCAGCGCGTAGTTGGTGAGCGGGGCGTTGGTGGCGATGCGCTTGGCAAGCTCGAAGGCCTTGTCGAAGGCGGAGCCTTCGTCGACCAGGTACTGCGCGAAGTTGGCGCGCTCGCCGTCTTCGGCGTTGTAGACGCGACCGGTCATCATCATGTCGGTCATGCGGGCCACGCCGATCAGCTTGGGGATGCGCACCGAGCCGCCGCCGCCCACGAAGATGCCGCGCGAGCCTTCGGGCAGTGCGTAGAAGGTGGAGCGGTCGGCCACGCGGATGTGGCAGGCGCTGGCCAGCTCGAGCCCGCCGCCGACCACCGCGCCGTGCAGCGCCGCCACCACCGGCACCGGGCCGTGCTGGATCAGGTCGAGCGCGCTGTGCCACAGGCGCGAGTGCTGCATGCCCTGGCCGGCGTCGCGCTCCTTGAGCTCGCTCAGGTCCAGGCCGGCGCAGAAATGCGGGCCCTCGCCGTCGAGCACGGCCGCGCGCACGGTGGCGGGCAGCGTCTCGAAGGTGTCGCGCAGCGCGAGGATCAGGCCGTCGGACAGCGCGTTGCGCTTGGCGCCGCGCGTGAGACGAACGATGGCGACGTCGTCGCGGATGTCGAGGTGGAGGTCTGGATTGGTCATGATGGTGTGCGGGGTTGCGTTGGATTATGGTTATGAGAAATAATCAATTCAAGGCATTGGAGCCTCCCGAAACCTAGGGACTTACCCGAACCGGAGACAACGACATGGACCCACGGAACCTGATCGCGATCGACATCCACACCCACGCCGAAGTGAGTTGCTGGAATCCTTTCGACAACTACGGCGAGGAATACGACCGCGCGGCCGACAAGTTCTTCGGCTCGAACCGCCGCCCCACCATCGCCGAGAGCGTGGCGTACTACCGTGAAAGGAAGATCGGGCTGGTGATGTTCATGGTCGACGCCGAGTCGAACATGGGCCGCCGCCGCATCCCGAACGAGGAGATCGCCGAGGCCGCGGCGCAGAACAGCGACATCATGATTGCCTTCGGCAGCGTCGATCCGCACAAGGGAAAGATGGGCGCGCGCGAGGCGCGCCGGCTCATCGAGGAGCACGGCGTGAAGGGCTTCAAGTTCCACCCGACCGTGCAGGGCTACCACCCCTACGACCGCATGGCCTGGCCGATCTACGAGGTGATCGCCGAGTACAAGCTGCCGGCCATCTTTCACACCGGCCACAGCGGCATCGGCTCGGGCATGCGCTGCGGCGGCGGCCTTCGGCTGGAATACAGCAATCCGATGCACCTGGACGACGTGGCCATCGACTTCCCCGACATGCAGATCGTCATGGCCCACCCGAGCTTCCCCTGGCAGGACGAGGCGCTGAGCGTGGCGACGCACAAGCCCAACGTGTGGATCGATCTCTCGGGCTGGAGCCCGAAGTACTTTCCGAAGCAGCTGGTGCAGTACGCCAACACGCTGCTGAAGGACCGCATCCTGTTCGGCAGCGACTACCCGCTGATCACGCCCGACCGCTGGATGAAGGACTTCGAGGCCGCCGGCTTCAAGCCCGAGGTCATGCCCGGCATCCTCAAGGACAACGCGGTGCGCCTGCTGGGGCTCGGAACCCCGGCGGCCTGAGGCTCAGGCGGCGCGCGGCGCCGCCTCGTTCCAGTGCGGCTCCCACAGCGCTGCGCCGCGTTCGAACACGGCGGCCAGTTCCTTCTTGCGGCGCTGCGCCACCGCGGTGATCAAGGCATTGCAGACCGACAGCGCCGCCGTGTACGAATCGAAGGGCGAGGCGCTGGAGGTGCGCACCAGCAGCAGGTGATCGGCCGAGGCCGCCGCGGGCGCGGTGGGGCTGTCGGTGACCATGACGACCTTCGCGCCCTGCTCGCGGAAGTAGGCCGCCGTGCGCGCGATCGCGAGCGAGTGGCGGCGGAAGGTGAGCGTGAGCAGCAGGTCGTTGTCGTCGATGCGCAGCAGCTGGTCTTCCAGCGGCAGCGCGCCCGCACCGCCCAGCAGCCGCACGTCGGGCAGGCACAGGTTCAGGTTCAGCGCGAGGTGGCTGGCCAGCGGCAGGCCGTTGCGCTGGCCGAGCACGTGCACGCGCACCTTGCGCTGCGTGAGCAGCTTCACCGCCGCCTCGAACGCGCCCACGTCGAGCGCCGCGAAGGTGGCGGCCAGGTTGTGCTGGTCGTGCAGCAGCGCGTTGTCCAGGCAGCTGCGCACGGAGGTGTCGTCGCCGATGACCGCGTCGGCGCGCGTGGCGGGCGAGGCCAGCAGGGCGGTGACTTCGGCGCGCGCCTCCATCTGCGCCTGGGCGTAGCTCTCGTAGCCCAGCTTGGCGAGCAGCCGCACCACGGTCGAGGCGCTGGTGCCCACCTTTCTTGCAAGGCTCGTTGCAGATTCGAGCAGTCCTTGCGGGTGGTGCGCCTGCAATTCCTCGATGAGGCGTCGCTCGCTTTTCGTGAGCTTCTTGCCATAGCCCGAGATGCGCTGGTTCAGGCTGGGGGCGGCGGGGGTGTCTGCGTGCGGCATCGGAGAAACCTCATTTTTGCAACGAGTATTGCAAAAATTAGGCCTCCTTGCAAAAATGAATGCACGATTTCGGCCGGACCTGTCCGCCCGATTGCCCGCTTCTTCTGCAGAAAGACCTTGCCATGCGTTCCACCACCCCCGCCGTGCCCGCCCTGCGCCGGCGCGAGATCCTCGGCGCCGGCCTGACGGCGGCGTTGCTGCCCCTGTCCGCGCGCGCCCAGGCCTTTCCGGCCCGCCCGGTCACGCTGGTGGTGCCGTTCCCGGCCGGCGGCTCGGTCGACCTGATCGCGCGGCTGTACGCCGAGCCGCTGTCGAAGGCGTTGGGCACGCCGGTGGTCATCGACAACCGCGCCGGCGCCGGCGGCTCCATCGCCAGCGCCCAGGTGGCGCGCGCCAAGCCCGACGGCTACACGCTCGTGGTGTCCTCGCAGAGCTCGCACCTGGCCAACCCGCTGACGCAGGCCAACCCGGGCTACGACCCGATCAAGGATTTCCTGTCCATCAGCCAGCTCGCGCGCTCCATCAACGTGCTGCTGGTGAACCCGGCCGTGCCCGCCAAGACCTTCAAGGAGTTCGTGGCGCTGGTGAAGTCGCGCCCGGGCGAGCTCAACTTCTGCAGCGCCGGGCCGGGCAGCATGGGCCAGCTCAACGTCGAGCTGATGAAGTCGCAGCTGCAGCTCAACGCCACGCACGTGCCCTACCGCGGCGGCGGTCCGCTGGTGACCGCGCTGATCTCGAACGAAGTGCAGTTCGGCCTGGACAACCTCGCGCCGTTCCTGCCGCACATCCAGGCCGGCAAGCTGCGCGCGCTGGCTGTGGCCTCGCCCACGCGTGTCGCGGCGCTGCCCGACGTGCCGACCTTCACCGAACTGGGCTATCCGGTGCTGAACACCACCTCGTGGATCGGCCTGGCCGCGCCCGCGAAGACGCCGCCCGAGGTCATCGCCGCGCTGCACAAGGCGGTGCGCACGGTGGCTGACCAGCCGACGATGGTCGAGGCGCTGCTGGCACGCGGCTCGCTCGCGCCCGAGGCGCAGTCGCCCGCGCAGTTCACGGCCATGATGTCGGAGCGGCTCGCGCTGTACGGCGAGATGGTCAAGCGCGCCGGCATCCGCGGCGAGTGAGCGGGCGGCTGGTTCCATGACGCAGACACTGCAGGCCTTCGCTCCCGACACCGCACCGCTGGAGGTGCTGCCGCGCGACCTCTCGGCCTACCGCCAGGGCAACACCGGCATCGACTACGTGCACCGCTTCGCGTCCGGCAAGCCGGGCCCGCACGTGCTCGTCAACGCGCTCACGCACGGCAACGAGATCTGCGGCATGGTCGCGGCCACGCACCTGCTCGACACCGGCGTGCGCCCGAAGATCGGCACGCTCACCGTGAGCTTCGCGAACGTCGAGGCCTACGAGGCCTTCGACATCGGCCGGCCCTACGAGAACCGCCAGCTGGTGCACAACCTGAACCGCATCTGGTCGCCCGAGCTGCTCGACGGCACCGGGGACAGCCCCGAGCTGCGCCGCGCGCGCGAGCTGCGGCCGGTGCTCGACGCGGCCGATTACGTGCTGGACATCCATTCCACGCGCGCGCCCGTGCAGCCCTTCTGGGTCTACCCGGAGTTCGAACGCAATGCAGGCTTGGCGCAGGCCGTCGGCGGCCCGGCGGTGCACCTCGTGATGCCCGTGGGCGCCGCGCCCGGCACGGGCGTCACGGCCTACGGCCGGCACGGCGAGCCGGGCATCGACGGCGGTGCGGTGGTGGTCGAGTGCGGCCAGCATTTCGCGCAGTCGGCGGCCGACCTGGCCACCGACGTGTCGCTGCGCTTTTTGGCGCACCTCGGGCTCGTCGACCCGGTGCCGCGCGTGCCGGTGGCCGCGCGCCGCTTCCGGCTGCTCGAGGTCCACATGGTCACGTCGGACGACTTCGCCTTCGTGCGACCCGTGCTCGGTTTCGAGACCTTCGACCAGGGTGAGCTGATCGCGGTGCAGGCCGGGCGCGAGATCCGCTCGCCCTGCTACGGCTGCACGATCTTCATGCCGACCCGCGCGCCGGTGATCGGCCGCGAGGGCGTGTACCTGACCGTGCCGGTCTGACCTCGCGCCTCAGGGCGCCTTCGCGTCGCCCGTTGGCTCGTCTTCACCGAGCCGGTCCCAGTCCTGGCCCGAGCGCAGCTTGCGCTCCTCGCGCTCGCGCGCCATCTGCTCCTCGAACTGCTGGCGGCCCGCCTTGTTGGCGGCGATCAGCTTGGCGCGGTCCTTGTAGTGCGGGTAGATCTCGTCGCTGAGCTTGAGGTTTCGCTGGCGGAAGCGCATCGAGGCCTCGCGCGCCTCGGCCGCCGGCCAGCCCAGCGCCTCCAGCGCCGAGCGCGCGCTGCGCAGCGACGACTCGAACACCTCGCGCTCGATGTCCTGCACGCCGCGGTCGCGCAGCTGGAACAGGTGCGTCACGTTGCGTGCGCGCGCAATGATGCGCGCCTGCGGGAAGTTCTCGCGCACCAGGTCGACGATGTCCAGCGACTGTTCGATGTCGTCCACCGCCACCACGATGGCGCGCGCCGTGCCGGCGCCCGCGGTGCGCAGCAGGTCCAGCCGCGTGGCGTCGCCGTAGAACACCCGGAAGCCGAACTGGCGCAGGCCTTCGACGGTGTCGGCGTCGTGGTCGAGCACCGTCACGCGCAGGCCCTGCGACATCAGCAGGCGACCGACGATCTGGCCGTAGCGCCCGAAGCCGCAGATCAGCACCTTGGCGTCCTGCTGCTCCGAAATCTCTTCGAGCTGCGGTCCGCCCGCGTGGCTGTAGCGCGGCAGCACGAACTTGTCGAGCAGCACCAGCAGGAGCGGCGACAGCAGCATCGACAGCGCCACCGCGCCGATCAGCAGCGAGGTGGTCTGCGGCGGCAGCACGTCGGGCCCGGCGGCCTGGAACACCACGAAGGCGAACTCGCCGCCCTGCGCCAGCAGCAGCGTGAACACCGGCCGCTCCTGGTAGGCCAGGCCCATGGCCTTGGCCAGCGCGTAGATCACCACCAGCTTGATGACCAGGAAGCTCACCACCAGCAAGGCCATGACCCCCGGGTTGGCCAGCAGCACGCCGAAGTTGATCGACATGCCCACCGCGATGAAGAACAGCCCGAGCAGCAGGCCCTTGAAGGGCTCGATGTCGGTCTCCAGCTCGCGCCGGTACTCGCTCTCGGCCAGCAGCACGCCGGCAAGGAAGGCGCCCAGTGCCATCGACAGGCCGACGAACTGCATCAGCGCCGCGATGGCCACCACCAGCAGCAGCGCGGCGGCGGTGAAGATCTCGGGCGTGTCGCTGCGCGCGATCCAGCGCAGGATCGGGCGCAGCAGCAGCCGGCCGCCGAGGATGATGCCGGCGATCACGCCGACGATCTTCAGCGCCTCGAGCGCGCGGTCCAGCCCGCTGATGGACTGCTCGGCCGCCGTGGCACCGGCCAGCAGCGGCAGCAGCGCAAGGATCGGGATCGCCGCCACGTCCTGGAACAGCAGGATCGAGAAGCCGGCCTGCCCGCTGGGCGTCTTCAGCAGGTTGCGTTCGCCGAACACCTGCAGTGCGATGGCGGTGGACGACAGCGCCAGCCCGAGGGCGGCCACCAGTGCCACGCGCCACGGCGCGCCCACGGCCCAGCCGACGGCGAACAGCACCGCCGCGCAGCTGAGCACCTGCGCCGATCCCCAGCCGAAGATCGGGCGGCGCAGGCTCCACAGGCGCTTGGGTTCGAGTTCGAGGCCCACGAGGAAGAGCATCAGCACCACGCCGAACTCGGCGAAATGCAGCACGTCTTCGACGCTGGACACGAGGCCCAGGCCCCAGGGGCCGATCGCGATGCCGGCCACGAGGTAGCCGATGATCGAGCCCAGGCCCAGGGCCTTGGACAGCGGCACCACCAGCACGGCGGCGCTCAGGTAGATCAGGCTGCTGGTCAGCCAGGCGGGTGCGTGTTCCATGCTCAGGCCGCCTTGTGGGTGCTGTTGCTGCCGTTGGCGACGGCCAGGCCGTGCGTCATCGCGCTGTGGAACGCGCCGGCCATCACCTGGCCCACGTCGTCGGATTCCGCGGGGCGGTCGGTCTCGGGCACCGGGCAGGCGATGCAGGCATCGAGCTCGTCCATCTCGGGCCACACCGGGTAGCTTTCCAGGCGCTGCACGAACACCTCGACGTGCGCGGCCACCTCGGCCTCGCTGGCGCGTCGCGCGCCGTGCAGCAGCAGCGGCGGCAGGAAGCGCATGCCGCACAGCGCGGCGGTCTGTTCGTAGGGCGGCAGGAAGGCGTCGAAGAAGTAGCGGTTGTAGCTTTGCGGGTGGTAGCTCGGCTCGGGGCCGCCGGTGGTGGCGACCAGCCAGCAGTCCTTGCCCTGCAGCGCGGTGCCGCCGGGGCCGTAGGCCCAGCCGTAGCCGAGCACGTCGTCGACCCAGAGCTTCTGCAGCGGCGGCATCGAGTACCACTGGATCGGGTGCAGCAGCACCACCAGGTCCGCGCGCGCCAGCCGCTCGCGTTCGGCCTCGACGTCGATGGCGAAATCGGGGTAACTGCCGTACAGGTCGTTCACGTCGGCGCCCGGCACGCGCTGCGCGGCGGCGAACAGCCGGCGGTTCACGCGCGAATCGCGCCAGTGGGGGTGGGCCGCCAGCACATAGATGCTGCTGGCGGGGTTCTCCGCGGATGTTGTTGTCGTCATGTGGCGAACATAACGCAGACGGCCCGCCGTCGCCGACGCGCAACCCGGGGCGACTACCATCCAGCCCTGTTCCAGTTCTGGAGGAGATCCTCATGCCGGTGGTTCTGGTCGCCAATCCCAAGGGGGGCGTGGGCAAGTCGACGATTGCAACGAACATCGCGGGCTACTTCGCGAGCCGCGGCCATGCCGTGATGCTCGGCGACGTGGACCGCCAGCAGTCCTCGCGGCTGTGGCTCGGCCTGCGCCCGCCGCAGGCCCGCCCCATCGCCACCTGGGAAGCCACCGGCGACAGCACCGTGGTGCGCCCGCCGCGCGGCACCACCCACGCGGTGCTCGACACGCCCGCCGGCCTGCACGGCTGGCGCTTCAAGGAGGTGCTGGCGCTGGCCGACCGCGTGATCGTGCCGCTGCAGCCGAGCATCTTCGACATCTACGCCACGCGTGATTTCCTCGACCGCCTGCTGGAAAGCCGCCGCGCCGAGAAGACCCGCATCGGCCTGGTCGGCATGCGCGTGAACGCCCGCACGCTGGCGGCCGACCGGCTGCACGAGTTCATCGCCGGCCTGGGCGTGCCCGTGCTGGGCGAGCTGCGCGACACGCAGAACTACGTGCAGCTGGCCGCGCGCGGGCTCACGCTGTTCGACATTGCGCCGGGGCGCGTGCAGCGCGACCTGGACCAGTGGGCGCCGATCTGCGAATGGCTCGACGCCTGAACTGACCCCCCGGATTTCCCTGAATCCCGGTTGTCGCAAGTCCGACAGCCAGCCTTGTGCCCTTGGCACCAGAATGCCCCGCATGACCAAAAAGACATTCCAGACCCTTCAGGATCTCGCCGCCTGCGTCGGCCAGGAAGTCGCCGTGAGCGACTGGATCAGCGTGACGCAGCAGCAGGTCAACCAGTTCGCCGAGGCGACGGGCGACCACCAGTGGATCCACGTCGATGTGGAGCGGGCCAAGTCCGGCCCCTTCGGCGCGCCGATCGCGCACGGGTTTCTCACCTTGTCGCTGCTGCCGAAGTTCTTCGAGACGGCCATCGACGTGGTCGAGTCGCGCATGGGCGTGAACTACGGCCTGAACCGCGTGCGCTTCATGTCGCCGGTGCCCGTGGGCCAGCGCCTGCGCGCCCGCATGAAGCTGCTGAGCGCCGAGCCGATTCCCAACAACGGCCTGCAGATGACCTGGGAAACCACCATCGAACTCGAAGGCGCCGCCAAGCCGGCGTGCGTCGCCGAGTCGGTGGTGCGCCGTTTTCCCTGAGCGGACTTTTTCTTCTTCTCTCTACTTACATCCGGCGGTCGGTGACTTCGCCGTAGGTGGCGGCGCCCTGTCGGGTGATGCCGACGGCGCTCGCGCGCACCGCCGCACGGTCGACGTTGCCCGCGGTCGGGCGGGCCACGCCGGTGCCGCCGTTGCTGATCTGCAGAGGCTGCAGGGCTTGCTGCTGGACCTGGGCGCGCGTCAGGGACGACTGGAAGGGCGCGGGCGGCAGCGGATTCTGCTCGCCCTGGAAGGCATGGGCGCCGCCGGCGAAGGCGAGGGCGGCGATCGTGATCAAGCGCAGGGTGGTGTGCATGGCGGGACTCCTTGGCAGTCAGCGTTGAGGGGGCGGATGCCGGTGTGAATCACCGGCATGCCTTCCCATACGCCGCGCAGCACCGATCGGATGTGCCCCTGCCGCGCGAAGGGCCGTCAGGCGAAACCGTTCTGCCGCCAGGCCTCGAACACCGTGACCGCCACCGCGTTCGACAAATTCAGGCTGCGCTGGCCGGCACGCATCGGCAATCGCAGGCGCTGCGCCTCGGCAAAGCCATCGCGGATCGCGGGCGGCAGGCCGGCGGTTTCCGAGCCGAACACCAGCCAGTCGCCGGGCTGGAAGCGCACGTCGTGCACCGGGCGGGTGCCGCGCGTGGTCAGCGCGAACATGCGCTCGGCCGGCGGTTGCTGCGTGGCCAGCAGCGCGGCCCAGTCGGCGTGGCGCTTGACTTCGGCGTACTCGTGGTAATCGAGCCCGGCGCGGCGCAGCAGGCGGTCGTCCATCGAAAAGCCGAGCGGCTCCACCAGGTGCAGCGTGCAGCCGGTGTTGGCCGCGAGCCGGATCACGTTGCCGGTGTTCGGCGGAATTTCAGGGTGGACCAGGACGATATGGAACATGCCCCGATTGTCGCGGGCGCCGCCGGTGGGTTCAGCGCGGCGGATCGGTTCGCGCCAGCACCACGCCGGTGATGTGCGCCGCGCCCGCCAGGCGCAAGGTGGCGGCCGCGGCGAACAGCGAGGCGCCACTGGTCATCACGTCGTCCACCAGCACCACGCGCCGCCCCCGCAGGCCGTCGGCGCGCAGCGGTTCCACGGCGAAGGCGCCGCGCAGGTTGCGCAGCCGGTCGGCGCGCGGCAGGCCGCTCTGCGCGGGCGTGTCGCGCGTGCGCAGCAGCAGGGTGGCGTCGGTCTTGGCCGGTGCCAGCCGGCGCGCGAGCTCGTGCGCCTGGTTGAAGCCGCGCTCGCCCAGTCGGCCGGGCGCCAGCGGCATCGGCAGCACGAGGTCGCACTGTTCCAGCGCCGGCTCCACCCACGGCGCGCTGCGCAGCAGGGTGGCCAGCGGGCCGGCCCAGCCTGCCTCGCCGCGAAACTTGAACTGGGCGATGCAGTCGGGCCACGGCCATGCGTAGGTGCAGGCCGCCAGGCAGGCGTCGAGCGGCGGCGGGTGTTTGATGCATTCGCCGCAGCGCGCCACGCCCTCGGGCATCGGCAGGGCGCAGCCGCCGCAGCGCGGGGTCGGCGGCGCGAAGCGGGCCACGCAGGCGTCGCACACGCGCTGCGCCGGCCAGGCGCGGCAGACCTCGCACTGGCTGGGCAGCCGCGCGAGCAGCGAGGTGAAAGGCCTCAGGGCCCGGCGGTTGTGCATGCCTCAATATACTCACGGCCCCATGGCCACCGACCCCGCAAGAAGACCGCCGACCATCGATCCCACGGCGGCCGACCGCTGGCGCCGGCTCGCGCCCGCCGAGGGCTCGCCCTGGCTGCACGAGGAAATCGGCCGCCGGATGGAAGACCGGCTGCAATGGATCAAGGCCCAGCCCCGCACCTGGGCCGACTGGTCGCCGCTGCGCGGCGGCCTCGAGGCGCACGCGCTGCTGGCCCGCCGCTACCGCGACGCCGAAGCCTTCGTCATCGAATCCGAATCCGCATTGGCCGACCGGACCGGCGAGGCACTGACCGCCCCCTGGTGGAGCGCGCGCCGCTGGCAGGGCGGCAAGGCCCGTTTCGACGCCACGCCCGAAGACGGCGTGGACCTGCTGTGGGCCAACATGTCGCTGCACATGGCGGCCGATCCCGAGGCGCTCATCGCGCAGTGGCACCGCCTGGTCGCGACCAACGGCTTCCTGATGTTCTCCTGCCTCGGCCCGGACACGGTGCGCGAGTTGCGCGCCCTGCACGCCCGGCTCGGTTGGCCCGCCGCCGGCCATGAGTACACCGACATGCACGACTGGGGCGACATGCTCGTGCATGCCGGCTTCGCCGAGCCCGTGATGGACATGGAGCGCATCGTGCTCACCTGGGCCACCCCCGAGGCCGCCCTGGCCGAGCTGCGTACGCTGGGGCGCAACCTGCATCCGGCGCGCTTCCCCGCACTGCGCGGCAAGGCCTGGCACCGCGCGCTCAAGCAGGCCCTGCCCGAGCTGGCCCCGGCTGCGGAAGGCGAGGGCCGCATCGCGCTGACCTTCGAGGTCATCTACGGCCACGCCTTCAAGCCGACGCCGCGCGTGGCGCTGTCGCCCGAGAGCGCGGTCTCGCTGCGAGAGATGCGATCGATGCTCCAGCGCGGCCGCCCTGGCGCCTGAGCGACCCGGCAGCCCTCATTCGGTGCGCGGGGCCCGCGCTCTACCCGCTACAATCCGCCGTTGCGTGAAACTCGCGGGTATTGTCCCGTGATCGAGGGGTGTCGGATCCTGTTTGTACGAGGGGTTTGGCCACCATCGACGCACCGATTTGCTGAACTCGCCCGTGTCGAATTCCGTGTTTCGTTTTGCCACCGTCTCAGGCCAGAACATCCACTGGTTCCTGAAACGCAATTGCTCGGTGACGCCGAGCCAGCTGGGCTGGCTCTACGCCTCGCTGTGCGTGGTATCTCTGGGCACGGGCATGGTGTTCTGGCTGCACGGTGCGCCGCTGGTATTGCCATTCGCCTGGCTCGAACTGGCCGCGGTGGGCTTTGCGTTCATGATGTACGCGCGGCATGCCACCGATGGCGAACGGATCGCGCTGCAGGGCGGGCGCCTCGTCGTGGAGCTCGAGAACGGTGGGCACTATGAACGCACGGAATTTCTTCCGCACCAGGTGCGGATCGAACCGCAGACCGGCGATCGTTCGCTGATCGAGGTCTCGGGGCAAGGTCGATCGGTCAGGGTGGGGCGCTATGTACGCCCGGAGTTGCGAGCCGCACTGGCGCGCGAGATTCGCATGGCGTTGCGTGGCGCCTGAGGGGGCTCGCGCGGTGCTGCACGGTTGGGTTTTCGAAAAATTGAAGAAACGTGAACACGATGAAGAGCATTTGGCGCAATAAGTACAGGCCGGCGAATCTGTTGCTGGCGGCCGGCGCGGCGTTCAGCAACGCGGCGCACGCAGTCAACGATCTGCCCGGCGGCCCCGCGGTGCGCCAGCTGAATCTTCCGGTCGGCGTGACCAAGATCGCGCAGGAGCAGCATCTGCTCCACACGATCATGATGATCATCTGCACGGTCATCTTCGTCGCCGTGTTCGCGGTGATGTTCTATTCCATCTGGAAGCACCGCAAGTCGGTGGGCCACAAGGCCGCGAACTTCCATGAATCGGTGGTGGTCGAGGTCATCTGGACCATCGTGCCCTTCCTCATCGTGATCGTGATGGCGCTGCCCGCCACCAAGGTGCTCGTGGCCCAGAAGGACACCACGAACGCCGACCTCACGATCAAGACCACGGGCTACCAGTGGAAGTGGGGCTACGACTACCTGAACGGCGAAGGCGAGGGCCTGGCCTTCATCTCCACGCTCGACAGCTCGCAGCGCGCCATGTCCGACGCCGGTGCCAAGGGCGCCATGCCCGACGACTACCTGCTCAAGGTCGACAACCCGATGGTCGTGCCGGTGCAGAAGAAGGTCCGCATCATCACCACCGCGAACGACGTGATCCACGCCTTCGCCGTGCCGCAGCTGGGCCTCAAGCAGGACGCCATTCCCGGCTTCGTGCGCGACACCTGGTTCCGCGCCGAGACCGTGGGCGACTACTACGGCCAGTGCCAGGAACTGTGCGGCAAGGAACACGCCTACATGCCGATCCACGTGAAGGTGCTGTCGGCTGCCGATTACACCGCCTGGGTCGCCACCAAGCGCAAGGAAGCCGCAGCCAAGCTCGACGACCCGACCAAGGTCTGGACGCTGCCCGACATGCTGGCACGCGGCGAGAAGGTCTACGCCGCCAACTGCGCGGCCTGCCACCAGGCCAACGGCAAGGGCGCAGGCCCGATCAAGCCGCTCGACGGCGCAGTCAAGGTGACCGATTCCGACCACAAGGTGCAGCTGCTGGTGCTGCTCAATGGCCAGAACAACGGTGCCATGCCTGCCTGGAAGCAGCTGAGCGACACCGACCTCGCGGCCGTGGCCACGTACACCAAGAACAGCTGGTCGAACAAGACGGGCCAGCTGGTGCAACCGGCCGAAGTGCTGGCCCTGCGCGGCAAGTGATCCGACGGCGCCCCGCGAAGAAGAAATTGCAAGGAACAACGACATGAGCGCAGTCCTCGACCCCCACGGTCACGCCCCCGGCGGCCACGCACACGACGACCATCACGATCACCACGCGCCCACCGGCTGGCGCCGCTGGGTGTTCGCGACCAACCACAAGGACATCGGCACGCTCTACCTGCTGTTCAGCTTCACGATGCTGATGATCGGCGGCGTGCTCGCCCTGCTGATCCGCGCCGAGCTGTTCCAGCCCGGCCTGCAGATGGTGAACCCCGAGCTGTTCAACCAGTTCACCACCATGCACGGCCTGATCATGGTGTTCGGCGCCATCATGCCGGCCTTCGTGGGCTTCGCGAACTGGATGATCCCGCTGCAGATCGGCGCATCCGACATGGCGTTCGCGCGCATGAACAACTTCAGCTTCTGGCTGCTGATTCCGGCGGCCATCATGCTGGCCGGTTCGTTCTTCATGCCCGGCGGCGCGCCCGCGGCCGGCTGGACGCTGTACGCCCCGCTCACGCTGCAGATGGGCCCCTCGATGGATGCCGGCATCTTCGCGATGCACATCATGGGCGCCTCGTCGATCATGGGTTCGATCAACATCATCGTCACCATCCTCAACATGCGCGCCCCCGGCATGACGCTGATGAAGATGCCGATGTTCTGCTGGACCTGGCTCATCACCGCCTACCTGCTGATCGCCGTGATGCCCGTGCTTGCCGGCGCCATCACGATGACGCTGACCGACCGCCACTTCGGCACCAGCTTCTTCAACCCCGCCGGCGGCGGCGACCCGGTGATGTACCAGCACATCTTCTGGTTCTTCGGCCACCCCGAGGTCTACATCATGATCTTGCCGGCCTTCGGCATCATCAGCCAGGTCGTGCCCGCCTTCGCGCGCAAGAAGCTCTTCGGCTACGCCTCGATGGTGTACGCCACCTCGTCGATCGCCATCCTGTCGTTCATCGTGTGGGCCCACCACATGTTCACGACCGGCATGCCGCTCACGGGCCAGCTGTTCTTCATGTACGCGACCATGCTGATCGCCGTGCCCACGGCCGTGAAGATCTTCAACTGGATCGCGACGATGTGGCAGGGCTCGATGACCTTCGAGACGCCCATGCTGTTCGCGGTCGGCTTCATCTTCGTGTTCACGATGGGCGGCTTCACCGGCCTGATCCTCGCGGTCGCGCCGATCGACACGCAGCTGCAGGACACGTATTACGTGGTGGCCCACTTCCACTACGTGCTGGTGGCCGGCTCGCTGTTCGCCATGTTCTCGGGCTTCTACTACTGGGCGCCCAAGTGGACCGGCGTGATGTACAACGAAACGCGCGGCAAGGTCCACTTCTGGTGGTCGCTGATCTCGTTCAACGTCACCTTCTTCCCGATGCACTTCCTGGGTCTGGCCGGCATGCCGCGTCGCTACGCCGACTACCCCATGCAGTTCGCCGACTTCAACGCCATCGCTTCGGTGGGGGCTTTCTTCTTCGGCTTCGCCCAGGTCTACTTCTTCCTGTTCATCGTGCTGCCTTCGATGCGCGGCAAGGGTGAAGCAGCGGCTCAGAAGCCCTGGGAAGCGGCCGAAGGCCTCGAGTGGGAAGTGCCGTCGCCGGCCCCGTTCCACACCTTCGAGAATCCGCCCAAGCTCGACGTGACCGCCACCAAGGTGATCGGCTGATCACCCGCGCACGCCGGACAAGCACCACGACTGCACGACGATGACGACGCCTGAACAAAGAAGGAACAACCGACGCATGGGGCTCACGCTGGCCTCCATCGCGGTGATCTTCTTCATCGGCTTCATCGTCCGCATGGTCTGGTTCAGCGGTCGCTGACCGCGCCGCATCGCACCCTCGAACGGAAGCAACAGCATGAGCCTCGGTCAACGCATCCGCCGCGCCAACGTCCGCATGGTCGGCAAGCTGGCCGTCGTGACCTGCGGCATGTTCGCCTTCGGCTACGCGCTGGTGCCGATGTACCGCGCCATCTGCGAGATGACCGGCATCAACATCCTCGCGCTCTCCGAGCTCCAGGTGCCGGGCGGCGCCAGCGGCGCCAAGAACGTGCGCGTGCCCGACAACACGCAGGTCGACATGACCCGCACGATCAAGGTCGAGTTCGACTCCAACGTGCGCGGTGGCCTGTGGGACTTCAAGCCGGCCGAGCGTTTCATCGAAGTGCACCCGGGCCAGCTGAACACGGTGATGTACGAGTTCCAGAATACGCAGAACCGTCGCATGGCCGCGCAGGCCATCCCGAGCTACGCGCCGCAGCAGGCCGCGGCGCACTTCAACAAGCTCGAGTGCTTCTGCTTCAACCAGTACACGCTCGACGCGGGCGAGAAGAAGCAGTGGCCGGTCGCCTTCGTGATCGATCCGAAGATCTCGAAGGACGTCAAGACCATCACACTGTCGTACACCTTCTTCGAGGTGGGCGGCAAGACGCCTCCGGCCCCGGTGGCCGCCGTTTCGCATGTTGTCGCCGATGAGCCGCGCTCGTGACCTCGCCGTTGCCGCCCGAAGCCCCGCGCCGCAAGCCCACGCTGTGGGACACGATGAAGGCGGTGGGCTGGTCGTTCTTCGGGGTGCGCCGCAACAGCGCCTACAAGGAAGACCTGGGCAAGCTCAATCCGCTGCACGTCATCGTGGTGGCGTTTGCCGCAGTGATCGTCTTCGTGGTCGGGCTGGTGCTGCTGGTGCGGCATGTGGTCGCGGCCGCCTGAGCGTTGCCTGCTGAGCCGAAGACAAAAAACCACGATCTCCAGAATCATTGAATCGAGAGAAGAAAGAAAGCCAGGAGCTGATATGAGTTCAACCACCCACGGCACCACGCCCTACTACTTCGTGCCCGGACCCTCGGCCTACCCGGTCGTGTCCGCGATCGGCTTGTTCTTCGTGATCCTCGGCGCGGGGCAATGGATCAACAGCCACCAGTGGGGCGCCTGGTCGCTGCTGCTGGGCATGGTGATCTGGCTCGGCACGCTCTTCGTGTGGTTCCGTGCCGCCGTCGGCGAGAGCGAGAGCGGCCAGTACGGCCACAAGATCGACCTCTCGTACCGCTGGAGCATGAGCTGGTTCATCTTCTCGGAAGTGATGTTCTTCGGTGCCTTCTTCACGGCGCTGTGGTGGGCCCGCACCCACGCGCTGCCGACGCTCGGCAGCCTGGACAACGCGATCCTCTGGCCCGACTTCAAGGCCGTGTGGCCCAGCGTCGCCGCCGGCGTGACCGGTTCGCCGGCCGGCATCATCGAGCCCTTCCAGACCGTCGGCCCGTTCTGGCTGCCGACCATCAACACCGCGCTGCTGCTGAGCTCGGGCGTGACGCTGACCATCGCCCACCACGCGCTGCGCGCCGACCACCGCGCACAGTGCATCCGCTTCATGTGGCTCACCGTGCTGCTGGGCGTGATCTTCCTGGGCGTGCAGGGCTACGAGTACTTCCACCTGTACACCGAACTGAACCTCAAGCTCAGCTCGGGCACCTACGGTTCGACCTTCTTCATGCTGACCGGCTTCCATGGCCTGCACGTGTTCATCGGCATGCTGATGCTGCTGTTCATCACGCTGCGCCTGCAGAAGGGCCACTTCACCGCCGAGCGTCACTTCGGCTTCGAAGGTGCCGCCTGGTACTGGCACTTCGTGGACGTGGTCTGGCTGGGCCTGTACGTGCTGGTCTATTGGCTTTGAGCGAAGAACCTCACGGCATTCCAGAAAAAAGGCGCCGTAAGGCGCCTTTTTCATGGTTCTCGTGGAACGAGCACCATCTGTTACTTCCCGAGCGGGAGCCCGGTGGGCTGGATGTAGCCGAGTTTCCAGGCCAGCAGCATGCACAGGAACAAAAAGACCGACAGGCCGATCCGAAAGGTGAGGGCGCGGGCCATGCCGCCGCGCTTGTTCTGCCCGTCGCGACCGTCCTTCAGCATGAAGTAGAGCGCGAAAGCGAGGCTCGCGAAGATGCCCAGAAAGATCAGGGCGACGAAATATTTCATGACCCGCATTATCGGCCGCACGCCCCGTCCGCTCCAGTGACCCCCGAGCCTCTCGTTTCCTCTGCCACGCCGCGCCGCCGCGCGGGCCGGGGCCGTTTCCTGGTCGTGACGCTGGCGGCCGTGCTGGCGCTGGCCGCCACCGTGTCGCTGGGCCGCTGGCAGCTGTCGCGCGCCGCGCAGAAAGAAGCGCTGCAAGCCCGCATCGACGCGCAAAAGCAGAAAGCCCCGCTGTCCCAGGCCGAGTTCCTGGCGCTGGGCGAAGCCGCCGGCGAAATGCACCGGCCAGTACACCTGCGCGGCCTGTGGCTCACGGCGCAGACGGTCTACCTGGACAACCGCCAGATGCACGGCACGCCGGGCTTCTACGTGCTGACGCCGTTCGCGCTCGAAGGCAGCGAGCAGGCTGTGATGGTCCAGCGCGGATGGGTGCAGCGCAATTTCGTCGACCGCACGCAGCTCGGTGTGGTCGAGACGCCGCCCGGCATCGTCGAGCTCACGGCGCTGATCGAGCCGCCGCCGAGCCATCTGTTCGAGCTCGGCGCGAAGGCTGCGGCCGCACCGGCACCCGCGGCATCGGCCGCCGCACCGGCCCCTTCGGCTGCAGGCGCCAGCGCTCCGGCACCGGGCATTCAGGGGTCTTCCCCCATCCGGCAAAATCTCGACCTGGAGGCATTCCGCGGCGAGACCCAGCTGCCGCTGCGCACCGACGTGTCGCTGCAGCAGAGCGGGCCGGCGTCCGAGGGCCTGCAGCGCGACTGGCCGGCCCCGGCGTTGGGCCTGGAGAGGCACTACGGTTACGCATTCCAGTGGTTCGGCCTGTCGGCCCTCGTTGTCATCCTCTATGTCTGGTTCCAATTCATCTCCCCCTTCCGGCGCGCGCGGCGCCGCGCACGCGATGGCCGCGGCCTCTGACGAGCCGCTGGGCCTGACCGTGCACTCGATGCCGTCGCCGGGCCAGGCGCTGGACGAGGCCGAGAACCGTCGCACTGTCCACGGGCGCTGGAAGATGATCGCCGTGCTGCTGATGTGCGCGGCACCCGTCATCGCCTCGTACTTCACCTACTACGTGATCCGCCCCGAGGGCCGCAGCGTGTACGGCGAGCTGATCGATCCGCAGCGCGAGATGCCTCGCCTCACGGCAACCGACCGCAGCGGCGCGCCGGTCGAGCTGGCCACGCTCAAGGGCCAGTGGCTGCTGGTGGCGGTGGCCGACGCCGCCTGCGACGCGCTGTGCGAGCAGCAGCTGTACCTGCAACGCCAGCTGCGCGAGAGCCTCGGCCGCGAAAAAGACCGCCTGGATCGCGTCTGGCTCGTGAGCGATGCGGCGCCTGTGCCTGAGCGCCTGACCAACGGCCTGCACGGCGCGACCGTGCTGCGCGTGCCGGCCGACCAGTTGGCACGCTGGCTCGCGCCCGTGCAAGGGCACGCGCTGTCCGAGCACCTCTACGTGGTTGATCCGATGGGCAACTGGATGATGCGTTTCCCGGCCCGCATGGACGCCGCCGGCGCGAGCCGCGCCAAGCGCGACATCGACCGCCTGCTGCGCGCCTCGTCGTCGTGGGACGAAGCGGGCCGCTGAGCCCCGCACGAACAATCGCCCGATGGACACGAGCTCCCTCTACGACCTCACGCCGATCGCCTGGATGATGGGCGCCGGCGTGCTGCTCGCGCTCGGACCGCTGGTCTGGGTGTGGCGCCGCAATGCCGGCTCCGGCCCCGCGCGGCGGCTGCATGCGCTGACCGTGCTCACGCTGTTCCTCACCTTCGACCTCACGCTGTTCGGCGCCTTCACGCGGCTCACCGATTCGGGCCTGGGCTGCCCCGACTGGCCCGGCTGCTACGGCAACGCCAGCCCGGCCGGCGCGCGCCACGAGATCGCCATGGCGCAGGCGGCTCAGCCGACCGGCCCGGTGACGCACAGCAAGGCCTGGATCGAAATGGTCCACCGTTACCTCGCGACCGGCGTCGGGGTGCTGATCCTCACGCTGGCCGGCGCCACCTGGATCGTGCGCCGCCGCCAGCGGCGCCAGCCCGCGCCGCCGGTCGACAGCGCGCACCACCACGTCGTGCTCAGTGCCTGGTGGCCCGCGGCCACGCTGGTCTGGGTCTGCCTGCAGGGCGCCTTCGGCGCCATGACCGTCACCTGGAAGCTGTTCCCCGCCATCGTCACGATGCACCTGATGGGCGCCATCGTGCTGCTCGCGCTGCTGTGCATCCAGGCCGTGCGCTACCGCCAGGTGGCGGCGCAGCGCCTGCCCACGGCCGTGTCGCCAGCCCTGCGCAACGGGCTGATCGCCACGGCGGTGCTGCTGGTGCTGCAGATCGCGCTTGGCGGCTGGGTCAGCACCAATTACGCGGTGCTGGCCTGCACGCAGTTCCCGACCTGCCAGAACAGCTGGTGGCCGCCGATGAACTTCGCGCAGGGCTTCGAGATCTGGCGCCATCTCGGCGTGACCGGCGACGGCCAGCCGCTCGACTTTTCCGCGCTCACCGCCATCCACTACGCACACCGCCTCATGGCGTACGCCGTGTTCGTGGCGCTCGGCCTGCTGGCCTGGCGCCTGCGCCGCCTCGAGGCGCTGCGCGCGCAGGCGCACTGGCTGGCCGGCCTGGCGCTGCTGCAGCTGGCCACCGGCCTGGGCAATGTGCTGCTGGGCTGGCCGCTGGCCGCCGCCGTGCTCCACACCGGCGGCGCCGCGGCGTTGGCCGTGGTCCTGACCTGGGTGCTGTGCGAGAGCCGGCGCGAAAGCGCCGCCGCTGCACCGATTCCGCGCGCCGTCGACAATGCGCGCGGCACCCCCCAACCGAAGAAAGCCACCGCGTGAGCACCCCGATTCCTGTTCAGCACGCCAGCACCGCCAACGTGCTGCGCCAGTTCTACGCGCTCACCAAGCCGCGCGTGGTGCAGCTGATCGTGTTCTGCGCGCTCATCGGCATGGTGCTGGCCGTGCCCGGCCTGCCGTCGTGGGCCGACGTGCAGCGCGGCGTGCTGGCTTGCATCGGCATCTGGCTCGTGGCCGGTGCGGCCGCCGCATTCAACTGCCTGGTCGAGAAGGGCATCGACGCCAAGATGAAGCGCACCGCCTGGCGCCCCACGGCGCGCGGGCAGCTCAGCGACATGCAGGCGCTGGTGTTCTCGGCGCTGCTGTGCGCGGCTGGCTCGGCGCTGCTGTGGTTCACGGTCAACCCGCTGACCATGTGGCTCACCTTCGCCACCTTCGTCGGCTACGCGGTGATCTACACCGTCATCCTGAAGCCGCTGACGCCGCAGAACATCGTGATCGGCGGCGCCTCGGGCGCCATGCCGCCGGTGCTGGGCTGGTCGGCCATGACGGGCGATGTCGGGCCCGAGGCGCTGATCCTGTTCCTCATCATCTTCCTGTGGACCCCGCCGCATTTCTGGGCGCTGGCGCTGTACCGCGTCGAGGACTACCGCAAGGCTGGCCTGCCGATGCTGCCCGTGACGCACGGCAACGAGTTCACGCGGCTGCAGGTGCTGCTGTACACCTTCATCCTGTTCGCGGCCTGCCTGATGCCCTTCATCTACGGCATGAGCGGCTGGCTCTATCTCGTGGTCGCCATCGGCGTGAGCATCGGCTTCACCGGCTATGCCTTCGCGCTGTGGCGCAACTACTCCGACACGCTGGCGCGCAAGACCTTCCGGTTTTCGCTCATCCACCTGAGCGTGCTGTTCGCGGCGCTGCTCGTCGACCATTACCTCCGCTGACCGGACCTGACCTGCCCATGAACAAGCGCAATGCCCTGAAATCGATCGCCGCCACGGCCGGCTGGGTGGCCGCCTCGGCCACGCTGGGCCTGGGCCTTTCGGCCTGTAGCGAGCAGCCGAAGCAGAGCTTCCAGGCGGTCGACATCACGGGCGCCGACTACGCCAAAGACTTCTCGCTCACCGACGCCGACGGCAAGGTGCGCACGCTGGCCGACTTCAAGGGCAAGGCGGTGGTGCTGTTCTTCGGCTACGTGCAATGCCCCGACGTCTGCCCGACCACCATGACCGAGATGGCGCAGGTCAAGCAGCAGCTCGGCGCCGACGGCAGCAAGCTGCAGGTGCTGTTCGTCACCGTCGATCCGGCGCGCGACACGCCCGAGGTGCTCAAGGCCTACATGGGCGCCTTCGACCCGAGCTTCGTGGCGCTCATTCCCACGCCCGAGCAACTGGCCGCCGTCGCGAAGGACTTCAAGGTCTATTACAAGAAGGTCGATGGCAAGACGCCGACCAGCTACGCCATGGACCACTCGGCCGCCAGCTACATCTACGACCCGCAAGGCCGGCTGCGGCTCTACGCGCGCTACGGCGCGGGCGTGCCGGCGATGGTGTCGGACCTGAAGACGCTGCTCGCGTCCTGAGCCGGGCGCCCGGGACATGGACGCAGCGTCGGTCGCGCACCTGAAGTCGCGCAAGGGCGCGTTCCGCATCGCGCTCATTCCGCCCGAGGTGCTGGGCGCGCTGAACGGCGGGCTGCTCGAGACCGTCAACCTCAACGAATTCCTCGCACTCGAACTGCCGCTGCTCGCGCGCAGCGTGGCGGGCCATGTCGGCCTCGACGCGGCGCACGAGCGGCTGGACGACACGCTCGCCATGCTGGCCGCCTTCAAACCCATGCAGCGCCACAGCCACATCGCGCGGGCGCTGTACGACATGACGGCCGAACACACCGAACGCGATGCCGTGGCACACCGGCTGGCCACGCACGCCAGCGACGTGGCGCGTTGCTGGGCGGTGCAGTGGATCACGCTGTCGGGCCTGCCGCTGGCGGCCCAGCTCGACGCCGTGCGCCGCTTTGCCGCCGACCCGCATTTCGGCGTGCGCGAGTTCGCCTGGATGGCGGTGCGCGACAGCGTCATCGATTCGCTCGACGAAGCGCTGGCGCTGCTGCAGCCCTGGGTGACCGATGCCGATCCGAACGTGCGCCGCTTCGCCAGCGAACTCACGCGCCCGCGCGGCGTGTGGTGCGCGCAGATCGAGACGTTGAAGGCCGAGCCCTGGCTGGCGCTGCCGCTGCTGGAGCCGCTGCGCGCCGACGCGCATCGCTACGTGCAGAACTCGGTCGCCAACTGGCTCAACGACGCCAGCAAGACGCAGCCCGAGTGGGTCGAGACGCTGTGCACGCGCTGGGTGGCCGAGTCGCCGGTCGCCGAGACCCGCTACATCGCGAAGCGGGCGCTGCGCACGCTGACCAAGTCGACGCCCTGAAGCGCCCCCGAACGAAAAAAAGCCCGGCACTGCCGGGCTTTTTCGTGGAGGAGGGCGGTTGCGACGCTTACGCGTACTCGGCCAGCGCCTTCTTCATCTTCTTCATTGCCGCCACTTCGATCTGGCGGATGCGTTCGGCGCTCACGCCGTACACCGCGGCCAGGTCGTGCAGCGTCATGCCGCCCGAACCGTCGTCGTTCACCTTGAGCCAGCGCTCTTCGACGATGCGGCGGCTGCGGTCGTCCAGCGCCTCGAGGGCGGTGGCGATGCCGTCGCTCGACAGGCGGTCGCGCTGCTGCGATTCGAGCAGGGCGGTCGGTTCCTGCGTGGCGTCGGCCAGGTAAGCGATGGGGCCGAAGCCTTCGTCGCCGTCATCGGACGGACCCGGATCGAGCAGCACGTCGCCGCCCGACAGGCGGGTTTCCATCTCGAGCACTTCCTCGGGCTTCACGTTCAGGCGCGTGGCCATCTGCGAGACCTCGTCGGGGCTCAGCGTCTCGCGGTGCGTGCCGTTGTCGGCCGCGGCCGAGTCGGCCTTGAAACCCTGCTTCATCGAGCGCAGATTGAAGAACAGCTTGCGCTGGGCCTTGGTCGTCGCGACCTTGACCATGCGCCAGTTCTTCAGGATGTACTCGTGGATCTCGGCCTTGATCCAGTGCATGGCGTAGCTCACCAGCCGCACGCCCTGGTCGGGGTCGAAACGCTTCACGGCCTTCATGAGACCGACGTTGCCTTCCTGGATCAGGTCGCCGTGCGGCAGCCCGTAGCCCAGGTACTGGCGGGAAATCGAGACGACCAGGCGTAGGTGCGACAGGATCAGCGCACCGGCGGCTTCAAGGTCGTTCTGGTCGCGCAACTTGCGTGCGAAGCCCTGCTCTTCTTCGAGCGTGAGCAGCGGCAGGCGGTTGGCGGCCGAAATGTAGGCATCCAGGTTGCCCAGCGGGGGGACCATCGACCAGGGGTTGGCGACGGCCAGCTGGTTGGCAGAGACTCCAGACAGCGTTGTCATCAGGGGAAACTCCTTTGTGTTGGCCATATTAGCACTCGGTTAGAGGGAGTGCTAAGCCAAGGGTTCCCTTGGGTTTCTATCGTTGCGATAGCTTTTGTCGCGATTTGTTGGATATTTGTATGCCGTTTGGCGTTTTTCAAGTCTTGGAGGCCTGCCCCAGCAGCCAGTCCTGGAACGCCAGGATGCGCGGGTCCTGGGCGCTGCCTTCCGGGTAGACCAGGTGGTAGGCGTAGCCCGCCGCCATGGGCACGCCGATGTCGAACAGCCGCACCAGCCGGCCCTGGGCGAGGTCGGCGCCGATCATGTCCAGGTCGGCCAGGCCGACCATGCCGCTCTCGGTGACGGCGCGCACCACGTCGCTCGAGTCGGCGAAGCCGATGCAGCGGCTGTCGTCGAAGCCCTCGATGCCGGCCGCGGCCATCCACATTGGCCAGTTCGGCCAGACCATGCCGTCGGTCTTCCAGTCGACGTAGCACAGCGTGTGCTGGAACAGGTCGCGCGGCGTTGCCAGCGGGGGCCCGCTGGCCAGCAGCCTGGGGCTGCAGACCGGCACGATGACGGTGTCGAACAGCCGCTGCGCGCGCGTGCCCGGGTACTTTCCGGTGCCGAAGCGGATCGCCACGTCGATGTCGTCGGCGTCGAAATCCCGCAGCGCGTCCGAAATATCAAAACCCAGTTCCAGCCCCGGGTTCGCGGCGCGGAACTGCGGCAGCCGGGGCAGCAGCCAGTTGGTCGCGAAACGGGCGCTGGTCGACAGCCGCAGCGTCGCCGCCCCGCGCGCCATGCGCCGGGCGCGGCCGGCGGCGCGGCGCAGGGTGTCGAGTGCGTCGGCGGTGGCCTCGAACCACACGGCACCGGCCGGCGTCAGGCGGATGCTGCGGCTGGTGCGCGTGAACAGCACCACGCCGAGCTGCTCCTCGATCTCCTTGATCTGGTGGCTCACGGCCGCCGGCGTCAGCCCGACTTCTTCGGCCGCCCGCGTGAAGTTCAGGTGCCGCCCGGCAGCCTCGAAGGTGCGCAGGGCGCGGGTGCCGGGGAGCAGTCTGGGGTGCATCGATCTTCAAATAGTTTTTGATAATTTTCCAAAAACTATTCGTTTCTCCTGGGGAAGTCAACGCGGGATAGTTCAGGAACTTGATGATTCATCCCCTCCAAGAGCCACGAAACCATGTCCGCCAGCGTCCCTTCTCCTTCTTCCTTCGTCGTGCAGCGCAACGGCCAGCCGGCGAGCGCCGGGGCCCTGGCGTCGCTCGCCTTCGCCGGCCACGCGCACTTCACGGTCATGCAGGTGCGCGGCGGCCGGGTGCGGGGCCTCGACCTCCACCTGGCGCGGCTGCGCTTTGCCTCGCAGACCCTGTTCGGCCAGGCGCTGCCCGACGACACGGTGTGCGCCCACCTGCGGGCGGCGCTCGCGGCCGGCCCGGCGGACCTGTCGCTGACCGCCACCGCCTACTCCCCGGCCGGCGAGTTCACCACGGCCGACGCGGTGCCCGAAGTGCTGATCCGAACCGGCCCGCCTTCCAGCGGCCCCGCCGGCCCGCTGACCCTGGCCGCGATCGAGCACGAGCGCTTCCTGCCGTCCGTGAAGCACGTCGGCGAAGGCGCCAAGACCCAGCTGCTGCGCCAGGCCGTCGCGCAGGGCTTCGACGACGCGGCCTTTCTCGACCGGCACGGCCGGCTCGGCGAGGCGTCGATCTGGAACCTGGCCTTCTGGGACGGCGAGGCGGTGGTGTGGCCCGAAGCCGAGATCCTGACTGGCACCACGATGGGCATCGTGCGCCGGCAGCTCGAACGCCTCGGTGTCCCGCAGCGCAGCCAGGTGCTGCGGATGGCTGACCTGCCCGCGCTGGCCGGCGCCGTGGTCATGAACTCGTGGACGCCGGGCGTGGCGGTGCACCGCATCGGCGACGTGGTGTTGCCGCCAGCGCCGGCTTTCGTGGAACTGCTGCACCGGGCCTATGAGGCCGAGCCGCTCGTGTCGCCTTGAAGGAACCCTCGCGCGCGGACGCTGCGCGCCAGATCACCCGCCGACTACCAGCGGATGCCGAGCTTGACGAACAGCTTGGACAGCACGAACAGCGGGCCAACCCAGAGGTACTGGATGTCCTCGAAGAACGAAGGCTTCTTGCCTTCGATCTTGTGGCCGACGAACTGGAAGATCCACGCCACCACGAAGATCGCCGCCGACACCGGCGCCACCGCGGTGCCCATCGCATGCACCGCCACCAGCGCCAGCACCGTGAGCGCCAGCATCGTGACGAGGAAGGCCGGCGAGCGCAGCAGGGCGTAGTACACGAGGCTGGCCGCCACGAAGGCGTAGGCCACCCACGGATGGATCGCGAACAGCAACCCGACGATGCTCAGCATGATCGCGGGAATGGCCACGAAGTGGATCAGCTCGTTGGTGGGATGGCGGTGGCTCTCCTCGTAGTGGGCGAGCAGGCGGTCGACCTTGCGCTCGCTGGTGGCGAGCGGGGCGGCGGCAGTGTGGGTCATGGCAGGTCTCCGGGGCGCCGTGCGTTGCGGCAAGAGTCTCATGGTGCCCACGGCGCCAGGCGATGGCAAGTGGCGTCGTCCCGGGGGCGGACGACGGCCGGGCGCCATGACTTAGGGCACTGTCGCGCGGGGCTTGCGCCGCTAAGATCAAATCCGTGGCCTCTTTCGACTCCCCCTCCGCACCCCTGCCGCCCACCACCGACATCGGTGTGCCCGCCGGCGTGTCCGGCGCGATCCTGGTGGTGGACGACCACGACCTGCTGCGCCTGGGCGTGAGCGCGCTGGTGCAGGCCCAGGCCGCCACCTCGGGCGCGCGCATCTCGGTGTTCGAGGCCGGCAACATCGCCGACGCGCTCGCGCTCTATGCGGCGAACGAGGCGGCCATCGGCCTCGTGCTGCTCGACCTTGCGCTGCCCGACACGCACGGGCTCAGCGGCCTGGCCGAGTTCCGCCTGCGCTTTCCGGCGGCGCGCGTCGTGGTGCTCTCGGGCACCGCCAACAGCACGCTGGCGCAGGGCGCGCTCGCACTCGGGGCCAGCGCCTTCCTGCCCAAGTCCGCCGACCTGAAGGAGATGGTGGGCTTCATCCGCGCCTGCGGCCTGTTCGAGGCCGACGGCACGCCGCAGCAGCCGCTGCCGCCCGCGTCGCTGCCCAAGTCGCTGTCGGGGTATGCGGAGTTCGCGCACGCCAGCGCCTGGCAGGAGCTCACGCCGCGTCAGATGCAGGTGCTGCAGTGGGTGCTCGAAGGCAAGGCGAACAAGGAGATCGCGCAACTGGCCAACCTGAGCGAGGGCACGGTGAAGAACCATGTCTCGACCATCCTGCTGCTGTTCGGCATGCGCTCGCGCGCCCAGCTGATCAGCATGCTGCGTTGAGCGGCGCCACGCTGGCGGGCCGCGGCGACGCCGCCGCCGGCCAGCTGCTGGGCCAGCGCGTGCTGCGCGAGCACGTCGGCTCGGTCTATGACACCTACGGCATCTCCACGCTGACCCACCTGGGCTTCGTGATCGTGTTCGGCTGCATCATCTACTCGCAGCTCAGCGATGCGCGCCTGCTGTTCTGGATGGCGGCGCTGGTGGCGGTCGACATCTACGTGTTCTTCACGCCGCGCTGGACGCCCGACAAGCCGGCCTCCGAGAGCCCGTACTGGGCGCGCAAGATCTCGCGCATGGTCACGCTGGTCAGCATGATCACGGCGGTGGTGCCCTGGTTCATCGTGCCGCACGAGAACCTGCCCATGACCTCGCTGCTGATGGCCGTGATCGTCGGCAGCTGCGCGCGCGCCGCGCAGTCGCTGTGGCCGCTCAAGCCCGCGCTGTTCGGCTACACGCTGCCCATGTCGCTGGGCATGATCATCGCGCTGGCCTGGCAGGGCGATGGCCTGCACCTGTTCCTGGCTGCGGCCGGCTCGGCCTACCTGATGCTCACGCTGCACGCCGGCGTGCGCCAGCACCGGCTGCTGACCGACTCGCTCATGCTGCGTTTCGAGAACGAGGCGCTGGCCGCGCGTCTGGGCGAGCAGATCGCCGCCACCGAGCGCGCCAGCGAAGAAAAGACCCGCTTCCTCGGCGCCGCCAGCCACGACCTGCGCCAGCCGCTGCACGCCATCGCGCTGTTCGGCGCCGCGCTCGAGAACGAACTGCGCGGGCGCCCCGAGAGCCGCAACGCGGAGCGCCTGATGCGCGCGGTGAACGCGCTGGGCGCGTCGCTCGACACCATGCTCGATGTGTCCCGGCTCGACGCCGGCGTCATCACGCCGTCGCCGCAGCCGGTGGAGCTCGACGCGCTGTTCCTGCCGCTCAACCACACCTTCTCGGCGCAGGCCGAGCAGAAAGAGCTGCAGCTGCGCGTGCGCGCCAGCGGCCTGTGGGTGCGCAGCGATCCGCAGCTGCTGCATCGCATGCTGTCCAACCTGATGGACAACGCCCTCAAGTACACCGTGCAGGGCGGCGTGACCGTGACGGCGCGCGACCGTGGCGACACTGTGTGGATCGAGGTGCGCGACACCGGCATCGGCATCGCACCCGAGCAGTCGCACCGCATCTTCGAAGAGTTCTACCAGATCGATAACCCGGGCCGCGACCGCGCGCGCGGGCTGGGCATCGGCCTGTCGATCGTGCGTCGCCTGTCGCGCCTGCTGGGCCATCCGGTGCAGATGCATTCGCGCCCGGGCCGGGGTACGCACTTTCGCGTCGTGCTGCCGACCGTGCCGCCGCAGGTCAGTGCGCTCGTGGGCCCGTTCCCGGCCGGCAGTGTCGAACTGGCTGCACGTCGGCGCGCGGCCACGCTGCCCGGCCGCGTGCTGCTGATGGACGACGAGCTCGAAATCCGCGAGGCCATGACCGGCCTGCTGCGCTCCCACGCGATCGACGCGCACGCCGTCGCCGACGAGGCCGCCGCGGCCGAGGCGCTGCACCAGGCCCGCGCCGAGGGCCGGCCCTTCGGCCTGCTGATGTGCGACTACCGCCTCGCCGACGGCGTCGACGGCCTGGACGCCGGCCTGCGCCTGAGCCGGCATGCCGGCGCCGAGCTGCCGCTGCTGCTCATCACCGGCGAGACCTCGCCCGACCGCCTGCAGCGCGTGCGCGAGTCGGGCGTGCCGGTGCTGTTCAAGCCGGTGGCGCCCGATGCGCTGCTGCAGGCCATGGCGGGGCTCGCGACGGCACCGTAGCGTCGTGCACACAGCTTGCGATCGAAAGTGAATACGTTGTAGTTCATTGCGTGCCGATCGATTCGGATAGGCACACATGCAATGACTTTTGGCACTGCCGGGAACATCGGCCCCGTCGTAATTTCGGGTTTCCACGGCGTCGACGGACAGCGGTCCGCGTTGCCACCGAACAAGAATCGACAAGGGAGTGACCATGAATTTCAAACCTGCTGCAGTGGCCGCCGCGACGGCCGCGCTGCTGGCCCTGACGGCGTGCGGAGGTGGGGGCAGCGGCGGCGGTGGTGGTGGCTTCGTGTTGCCGCCGCCGGCCCCGCCGCCCGCACCGGCACCAGCCCCGGCGCCTGCACCCACACCAGCGCCGGCCCCCGCACCCGCGCCGAATCCGGGCGCGACCACTTTCCTGTACGAGGGCCTGCCGGCTGCGACCGCCACGTCGGCCTTCTTCGACAGCCTCGCTGCACAGGGCGCGCGCGGGTTCCGTTTCCTGAGCGGTTTCTCTTTCATGGCCAGCCCGACCACTGTCGATCAGGTCGATGGTTTCGTGAAGACCGTCGATGCGACCTACAGCTACGAGAAGAAGCCGCAGGCCACGTCCAACGCGGACCTGCTGAACCAGCTGAATGAAGCCGGTGCGCGGGGCTTCCAATGGGCGGGCGAGTGGATCGTCGGTGGCGAGACCTTCTACTTCTACCGCAAGAGCAGCGCCGACACTGCCACCTACAGCTACCGTGTCGAGCTGGCGCCTAAGAGCAAGGCGGACTACCTGACACAGGCGAACACTCAGGGTGCGAGCGGTTTCTTCAACCGGACAGCCGAGTTCGGAACCGGAGATCCGGCGGGCATGGTCGCCGTCTATGAGAAAAGCTCGGTTGGCAACGCCACCTTCGCTTATGAAATGGGCGATCCCATCAACGACCACGCTGACTACCTTGCGCAGTTCAATGAGCGCGGCGCCCGTGGCTTCCGCTTTCGGGCGGAGCTGATCTTTGCGGGGGGCAACGGTGTGCTCTACGCCAAGGACCTGTCGCAGTCGACGACCTTCAACTTCTATTCGCTTGCACCAGCCACTAACACCACGGCCCTCATCCAGCAGGCGAACGCCGAAGGGGCCAAGAAGGCGGCGCTGCTCGGTCACCTGGCGCTGGGCACCAGCGAGCAGAAGGCCTACTACTTCACGCCGACCAACTGCAACGCCAGCCCGGTGTGCGGTCCGACGTCATTGTTCGGTTTCTGATTCCCGAAGAGGCACACACGCAGGGGGAAATACAAAGGGAGAAAAAAGAAAGACAGGGAGCTGACGGTCCCCGGCGCGAGTCGGGGACCGTTTTTTTTGACCGAAGCGAACGGCGGCGAAAGCGCCGGTCAGCCCAGGAGCGCCTGCGCGAACTCGCGGGCGTTGAAGGTCTCGAGGTCTTCGAGCTTTTCGCCCACGCCGATGAAGTACACCGGAATCGGCCGCTCGCGCGCGATGGCGCACAGCACGCCGCCCTTGGCAGTGCCGTCGAGCTTGGTCACGATGAGGCCCGTGAGGCCCAGCGTCTCGTCGAAAGCCCTGACTTGCGCCAGCGCGTTCTGGCCGGTGTTGCCGTCGATCACCAGCAGCACTTCGTGCGGCGCGGTGGCGTCGGCCTTGGTGACGACGCGCTTGATCTTCTTGAGCTCGTCCATCAGGTGCAGCTGCGTCGGCAGGCGCCCGGCCGTGTCGACCAGCACCACGTCCTTGCCGCGCGCCTTGCCGGCGTTCACCGCGTCGAAGCTCACGGCCGAGGGGTCGCCGCCTTCGTTGCTGACGATCTCGACGGTGTTGCGGTCGGCCCAGACCAGCAACTGCTCGCGCGCCGCCGCCCGGAAGGTGTCGGCCGCGGCCAGCAGCACCGAGGCGCCTTCGGTGGCCAGGTGCTTGGTGAGCTTGCCGATGGAGGTGGTCTTGCCCGCGCCGTTGACGCCGGCCACCATGATCACGGTGGGCGTGTATTCGCCGATGACCAGCGGCTTTTCGAGCGGCTTGAGCAGGTCGGTGACGGCGTCGGCCAGCAGGCGCTTGACCTGCGATGCGTCGGTGGCCATCTGGCGCTTGACGCGCACCTTCAGGTCGTCGAGCAGGAACTCGGTGGCCTTGACGCCGGTGTCGGCCATGAGCAGCGCCGATTCGAGCTCTTCATACAGCGCGTCGTCGATCTGCGCGTTGACGAACACGGCCTGGATGCCGGTGCCGGTCTTGCGCAGGCCGGTCTTGAGCTTGTCGAACCAGCTCTTGCGCTCGGTGGCGATGGGGGCCGGCTCGACGACGGCGACAGGCGCGGGAGGCGGTGCGGGCACGGGCGCCGGAGGGGGCGGCGGTGGCGCGATGACGGGAGCGGGTGCGGGAATGGGGGCGGGCGCTGGCGCAGGGATCGGCGCTGGTGCAGCGACCGGAACTGGCGCGGGCGTCGGCGCCACCACGGGCGCGGCCGGTGTCGGCTCGGGGGGCGGCGCAGGGGTGGGTGCGGGTGCGGGAACAGGCGCTTCCGCCGCAGGCTTCGACCCGAACCAGCTCGACGGCGAGAACACCGAGCGTGCCGGTGCGGGTTCCGCGGCCGGGGAGGGCGCGGGTTCGGCGGTCGGCGGCGGGGCCGGTGTCACCGGGGCATCGGCAGGTGGTTTTTTCTTGAAGAAACTGAACATCGGGAGCTTTTTACAATCCGACCCATTCTATGAAACACCTCTCGCCACGCCGCGCTGCGTCTGGTGCGGTGCTGGCCCTGGCGCTTTCGGCGCTGTGGACCGTGCCCGCGCAGGCCCAGTCCACCCCCGCTCCCGCCGCGTCGACCCCTGCCGCCGCGGCCCCGGGCCCCCAGCAATTCACCCTCGCCAACGGCATGACCGTGATCGTGCAGACCGACCGGCGCTCGCCGACGGCGGTGCAGATGGTCTGGGTGCGGGTCGGCTCCATGGACGAGGTCGACGGCACCACGGGCGTGGCGCACGTGCTGGAGCACATGCTGTTCAAGGGCACGAAGAGCGTGCCGGCCGGCGAGTTCTCGCGCCGCGTGGCGGCGCTGGGCGGCCAGGAAAACGCCTTCACCATGCGCGACGCCACGGGCTACTACCAGCAGATCCCGGTCGGCAGCCTCGAGCAGGTGATGAAGCTCGAATCGGACCGCTTCGCCAACAACCAGTGGCCCGACGACGAGTTCAAGCGCGAGATCGAGGTGGTCAAGGAAGAGCGCCGCCTGCGCACCGACGACCAGCCGCGCGCCCTGCTCGGCGAGCAGCAGAGCGCGGCCGTCTTCACCGCGTCGCCGTACCGCCGCCCGGTGGTGGGCTGGATGAGCGACCTCGAATCGATGACGCCCGCCGATGCGCGCGCTTTCTTCCAGCGCTGGTACGTGCCGGCCAACGCCGTGCTCGTGGTGGCCGGCGACGTCGACGTGGCGCGGGTGCGCGCGCTGGCCGAGAAGTACTACGGCAGCATCCCCGCACGCGCCGTGCCGGAGCGCAAGCCGCGCACCGAGCCCGCGCAGCGCGGCATCCGCCGCCTCGAATTCAAGGCCCCGGCCGAGCAGGCGTACGTGTCGCTCGCCTTCCGCGTGCCGCAGCTCACCAACATCGACGACGCCAACAGCGACGCCTGGGCGCTGGTGGTGCTCTCGGCCGTGCTCGACGGCTACGCCGGCGCGCGGCTCGACCGCGCCCTCACGCAGGGCCCCGGCCGCGTGGCCGATTCGGCCGGCGCGTACGCGGGTTTCATCGGCCGCGGTCCGCAGCTGTTCATGCTCGACGGCGTGCCGGCCGCCGGCAAGACCGCCGAGACGGTCGAGGCCGCGCTGCGCGCCCAGGTGGCGCGCGTGGCGAAAGAGGGCGTCGGCGAGGCCGAGCTGGCCCGCGTCAAGACGCAGTGGGTGGCGAGCGAGACCTACAAGCGCGATTCGGTGATGGCGCAGGCGCGCGAACTCGGCAGCAACTGGATCCAGGGCCTGCCGCTGGACGCCAGCGAGCGCATCGTCGCCCGGCTGCAGGCCGTGACGGCGGCGCAGGTGCAGGCCGTGGCCGCCAAGTACTTCGGCGACGACCAGCTCACGGTCGCCACGCTGCGGCCCCTGCCGCCCGAACCCAAGCGCGGCCGCGGCTTCGCAGCCCCTGTGGGCGAGATGCGCTGAAAGGCACCGGATTCCCCTCATGAAGAACCTCCACAAGATTGCAAGCACCGCCCTCCTGGCGGGCATCACCGCGCTGTTCGGCATGGGCAGCGCGCAGGCCGCGCTGCCCATCCAGCATTGGACGCTGGCCAACGGCGCCAAGGTGTACCTGGTGTCGACCAACGCATTGCCGATCGTCGACGTGCAGATCGACTTCGACGCCGGCAGCCGGCGCGACCCGGCCGCGCAGGCCGGGCTGGCCAGCACCAGCGCCGCGATGGTCGAGAAGGGCGTGCGTGCCGGGCGCAACGGCGAGCCCGCGCTCGACCAGAATGCGCTGGGCGAGGCCTGGGCCGACCTGGGCGCCAGCTTCGACGTGAGCGCCGGCACCGACCGCACCAGCTACACGCTGCGCACGCTGTCCGACCCGGCGCTGCTGACCAAGGCCGTGGCCCTGGCCGCGCGCGAGATCGGCGAGCCCTCGTTCCCCGACGACATCTGGCCGCGCGAGCGCGAGCGCATCAACGCCGCCATCAAGGAAGCCAACACCAAGCCCGCCACCGTCGTCGGCCGCGCCTTCGCGCAGGCCGTGTACGGCACGCACCCCTACGGCCAGGAAGTGACCGAAGCCACGCTGGCGCGCATCGACACCGCCGCCATGCGCCAGCGCTACGAGCAGCTGATCCTGCCGTGCCGCGCCAAGCTCAGCATCGTGGGCGCGGTCACGCGCGCCGAGGCCGAGGCGCTCGCGACCACGCTGCTGTCGCGCCTGCCCAGCCCCGCCGCCTGCGCACCGCTGCCGGCCATCGCGCCGGTGGTGGCGCTCACGGCGCCGAAGGACGAGCGCATTGCGTTCGACTCGGCGCAGGCCCACGTCTTCATCGGCCAGCCCGGCTACCCGCGCCAGGACCCGGACCACTTCGCGCTCACGCTCGGCAACTACGTGCTCGGCGGCGGCGGCTTTGTCTCGCGGCTGACCGAAGAGGTGCGCGAGAAGCGCGGCCTGGCCTACAGCGTGTACAGCGGCTTTGCGCCGGGGCTCGACGCGGGCGCCTTCCGCATCGGCTTCCAGACCCGGCCCGACCAGGCCGAGGCGGCGACGAAGGTCTCGCGCGACGTGCTCGCGAAGTTCGTGGCCGAAGGCCCGACCGAGAAGGAGCTGAAGGCCGCCAAGGACAACTTGATCGGCGGCTTCCCGCTGCTGCTGGACAGCAACCGCAAGCTGATCGGCAACGTCGCCAACATCGCCTGGTACGGCCTGCCGCTGGACTACCTCGACACCTGGACCGCGCGCATGAACGCGGTCACGGCCGCCGACATCCAGGCCGCGTTCGCCCGCAAGCTGCAGCCGCAGCGCATGGTGACGGTGGTGGTGGGCGGCAAGCAGGCCGCCGCGGCGCAGTAAGAAGAAAAGAAGAGCTCAGGCCAGCGCGTGTGGCCCGCTGCGCGCGGCCTCGCGCACCGCGGCGCCGAGCTGCGCCAGCAGGCGCGGCGCGGCGCGGGCGTGCTGCCAGTACAGCGGCACCGGCAGCGTCGCGCCGGGCACCAGTTCCACCAGCGTGCCGTCGCGCAGCGCATCGGCCACCATGCTGGTCGGGTGCATGCCCCAGCCGATGCCGCGGCAGGCCGCTTCGACGAAGGCGGCGGGCGAGGGCACCCAGTGGCGCGGCGTTTCCACGTTGCGGTGGCAGATGCGGCGCACCCAGCGCGCCTGCAGCCGGTCCTTGCGGTCGAACACCAGGTTCGGCGCGGCGGCCAGCGTGCGCGCGCCCACGCCCTTGGCGAAATAGCGTTCCACGAAACCGGGGCTCGCGGCGGCCACGTAGTGCACCGTGCCCAGCGCCTCGCTGTTGCAGCCCGTGACCGGCTGGGCCAGCGCGGTCACGGCCGCCAGCACGGCGCCGCTGCGCAACCGTTCGGCCGTGTGGTCCTGGTCGTCGGCCGTGAGGTCGAGCAGGGCGTCGGGCGCCTGCGCGGCGAAGGCGGCGGCACCCGCCATGAACCAGGTCGCGAGGCTGTCGGCATTGACCGCCACCCGCACCGTGACCCGCTCGTGCGCCTCGCCGCTGCCCATGCCGAGCGCGGGCAGGGCCTCGCGCAGCTCGTGCTCCAGCATGCCCACGCGCTCGACGTGCCGGCACAGCTGCAGGCCGGCCTCGGTCGCCACGCAGGGCTGGCCGCGCACCAGCAGCGCACCGCCGGTGCGCTCCTCGAGCAGCTTCACGCGCTGCGACACCGCCGAGGGCGTGACGTGCAGCGCGCGGGCGGCGCGCTCGAAACTGCCTTCGCGCACCACGGCGGCAAGGGCGTGCAGGGCGGCGTAGTCGAGCATGGTGGTGAATGAAGTAAAACTGAATCGGCGTTAGAAAGTTTAGTTTGATTGAATCGGCTGCGGACGGCAAGCTCGGACCATGACCGCCGTTCACGCCTCCACCGCTTTCCTCAACGGGCTCTTCATGAGCCTGGTGCTCATCGTCGCCATCGGCGCCCAGAACGCGTACGTGCTGCGCCAGGGCTTGCGCCGCGAGCACGTGAGCGCGGTGGTGCTGTTCTGCGCCGTCTGCGACGCGGTGCTGGTCGCCGCCGGCGTGGCCGGCATGGCGCAGGCGCTGAAGGGGCGGCCGATGCTGGCAACGCTGCTCGCGGGCTTCGGCGCGGCCTTTCTCTGCGGCTACGGCCTGCGCGCGCTGTGGCGCTCGCGCCAGCCGGGCGCGCTGCAGACGGTGTCGCAGGGCGCCTCGCGCTCGCGCGCCGCGGTGGTCGCGCAGGCCGCCGGCTTCACGCTGCTGAACCCGCACGTCTACCTGGACACCGTGCTGCTCGTGGGCACGGCCGGGGCGCAGTACCCGGGCCTGCTCAAGGCCTGGTTCGTGGTCGGGTCGACGCTGGCCAGCGTGCTGTGGTTCACCGCGCTGGGCTTCGGCGCGCGGCTGCTGGCGCCGGTGTTCGCACGCCCGCGCGCCTGGCAGATGCTCGATGCGCTCATCGGCGGCACGATGCTCGTGCTGGCCGCGCTGCTGGCGCGTCGCGCGTTCATGGGCTACTGAGTGAAGCGGGGCCAGCTGCGGCGTTAAGCTCGCCGCATGCCCCAGAAGCCCCCGAAGAAGAACGCCGCCGCGCCCGTCTCGCGCGCCCCCGCCGCCAAGCGCCCGTCGCGGCCCAGCGAGGTTCGCATCATCGGCGGCGAATGGAAGCGCACCCGCCTGGCCGTGGCAGACAAGCCCGGCCTGCGCCCCACGCCCGATCGCGTGCGCGAAACGCTGTTCAACTGGCTCGCGAGCCTGGCCGGCGTGGGTGGCGGTGCCTTGCCGGGCTGGCACTGCATCGACGCCTTCGCGGGCACCGGTGCGCTCGGCCTCGAAGCCGCCTCGCGCGGCGCGGCCCACGTGCTGCTGTGCGAGCAGGACGCCGCGCTGGTCGCCCAGCTGCAGGCCGCCAAGGCCAAGCTCTCGGCCGAGGCCGTGCGCGTGGAGCGCGGCAACGGAGTCACCGCGCTCGAGCGCGCGGCGGCAGGCAGCCTGCAGGCGGTGTTTCTCGATCCGCCCTTCGACAACCTCGCGCTGTACGAGCCGGCCCTGCGCGCCGCCGCGCGCGCGCTGCATGCCGACGGCGCGATCTACCTCGAGGCACCGCGCCGCTGGGCCGCCGAGGAGCTCGCCGCGCTGGGCCTGGCCGAATTCCGCTACCTGAAGGCCGGCGCCGTGCATGCCCATCTGCTGCGCCGCGCTGTGTCCGTGCCTGCATAATCCGCCGGACAAGCCGCACCGGCAGCATGAGGAAGAAGCAACCATGGCCAGCAACGTGATCGCGGTTTATCCCGGCACTTTCGACCCCATCACCCTCGGTCACGAGGACGTGGTGCGGCGTGCAACCCAACTCTTCTCCAAGGTGATCGTCGCCGTCGCGGCGGGCCACCACAAGAAGGCGCTGTTCACGCTCTCCGAGCGCATGGACATGGCCCGCGAGGCCGTGAAGCCCTACAGCGACCAGGTGACGGTCGAGAGCTTCTCGGGCCTGCTGCGCGACTTCGTGGTCGCGCGCGGCGGCAAGGCCATGGTGCGCGGCCTGCGCGCCGTGACCGACTTCGACTACGAGTTCCAGCTCGCCGGCATGAACCGCTCGCTGATGCCCGACGTCGAGACCGTGTTCCTGACCCCGAGCGACAAGTACCAGTTCATCTCCAGCACCTTCGTGCGCGAGATCGCCATGCTCGGCGGCGAGGTCAACAAGTTCGTCTCGCCGAACGTCGAGCAGCAGCTGACCGCCAAGGTCCGCAGCCTCGGTAGGGAATGAGCCCGCTCCCAGGCTTCGCGCTGAGGTGAGCGCCACCCCCTTGCCCCGCCTGCATCCGCTGGGCGATGCGGCGCTGGTGTGCGACCTGCCCGCGCCCGCCACGCTGGCGCAGCAGCAGCGCATCTGGGCGCTGGCCGCCGAGGTGCTGGCCTGGCCCGGCGTCGGCGAAGCGCTGCCGGGCATGAACAACCTCACGCTGACCTTCGACCCGACCGCCGTGGCGTTCGAGGAACTCGCGGCGCGCGTGCTCCAGGCCTGGCCGGGGCTTGCGGCCCATGCCGCCGAGGGGCGGCGCATCGAGATTCCCGTGGCCTACGGCGGCGAGCACGGTCCCGACCTGGCCGACGTGGCGGCCCACACCGGGCTGTCGGCGGCCGAGGTGGTGCGACACCACAGCGGCGGCGACTACGTGGTCTACCTGCTCGGCTTCCTGCCGGGCTTCGCCTTCATGGGCGGGCTGCCGCCCGAGCTCGCGACACCGCGCCGCGCCGAACCGCGCACCGCCGTGCCCGCGCGCTCGGTCGGCATCGGCGGCGAGCAGACCGGCATCTACCCGCTGGTGTCGCCGGGCGGCTGGCAGCTCATCGGGCGCACGCCGCTCGAGCTGTTCGATCCCTCGGCCGAGTCGCCCACCTTGCTGCGTCCGGGCGACCGCGTGCGCTTCGTCGTCGAAAGCCTGCAGACATGATCCTCGTGCGCAAACCCGGCGTGCATGCCTCGGTGCAGGACCTCGGGCGGCCCGGCCTGCGCCAGCTCGGCATCTGCCCGGGCGGCGCGCTCGACATGCTCGCGCTCACGCTGGCGAACCGGCTGGCCGGCAACGCCGACGCGGCGGCGGGCATCGAATTCACCATGGGCGGTTGCGAGCTGCAGTTCGAAGTCGACACCCGCATCGCGCTCACCGGCGACGACTTCGGCGCCACGCTCGACGGCGTGCCGCTGTGGCCCTGCTGGAGCGTGCCGGTGCGTGCCGGCCAGACCTTGCGCCTTGCCGGCGCCAACGCGCCCGGCACGCCGAAGGCCGGCCTGCGCAGCTGGCTCGCGGTGGCCGGCGGCATCGACGTGGCGCCCGTGCTTGGCTCGCGCAGCACCGACCTCAAGGCCGGCTTCGGCGGCCACGAAGGCCGCGCGCTGCGCAAGGGCGACCGGCTCGCGCTGGGCGCTTCGCGCCTCGGCGCCGACCAGAACGCGCGCCGTCCTTTCGGCCTGCGCGCGCCCGACTGGGGCACGGCCGAGCCCGACGGCGCCTTCGCGCTGCGCGTGCTGCCCGGCCCCGAGTTCGATCTGTTCACGCCCGACGCGCAGGCGTTGCTGTGGAGCGAGCGCTGGCGTATCACGCCGCAGAGCAACCGCATGGGCAGCCGGCTCGCCGGCGCCGAGCTGCAGCGCAAGGCGGGCGGCGACATGCTGTCTTCGGGCGTGATCCCCGGCACGATCCAGGTGCCGCCTTCGGGCCAGCCGATCATCCTCATGGGCGACGCGCAGACCACCGGCGGCTACCCGCGCATCGGCGTGGTGATCCGCGCTGACCTCTGGAAGCTCGCGCAGGCGCCGCTCGGCGGCCGGCTGCGGCTGGTGCGCACCGACCTGTCGCACGCGCTCGCGGCCTGGGCCGCGCAGCAGCGCTACCTGGCGCAGGTGGCGCAGGGGCTCGCCGCTGCGGGCTGGCCCGGCGCGGCCTAGACTGTGGCCTGACGCAGGTGGCTCCCGCACCTGCCCCCGAGACGGAGAACATCCCATGCAGATCGACTTGAACGCCGACCTCGGCGAAGGCGCCGGCAGCGACGAAGCGCTGCTCGGCCTCGTGAGTTCCGCCAACATCGCCTGCGGCTGGCACGCGGGCGACGCCAGGACCATGCAGCAGTGCGTGCGCTGGGCCATGGCGCACGGCGTGGCGATCGGCGCGCACCCGAGCTTTCCCGACCGCGAGAACTTCGGCCGCAGCACCATGCACCTGCCGCCCGAGGAGATCGTCGCGAACGTGCTCTACCAGGTCGGCGCGCTGGCCGCGATCGTCAAAGCCGAGGGCGGCCGGCTCGCGCACGTGAAGCCGCACGGCCAGCTCTACAACCAGGCGGTGAAAGAGCCCGAGCTGGCCGAGGCGCTGTGCGAGGCGGTGCGCCGCTTCGACCCTTCGCTCAAGTTCTTCGGCCTGGCCGGCAGCAACATGATCGACGCGGCCCGCCGCGCCGGCCTGCAGCCTGTGGAAGAGGTGTTCGCCGACCGCGGCTACATGCCCGACGGCAGCCTCGTGCCGCGCAGCCAGCCCGGCGCGCTCATCGAGAGCGAGGAGCAGTCGCTGGCGCAGACGCTGTCGCTGGTGCGCGACCACCGCGTGGTCGCCATCGACGGCAGCACCGTGCCCGTCAACGCCCAGAGCGTGTGCCTGCACGGCGACGGCGCGCATGCGCTGGCTTTCGCGCGGCGCATCCGCGAGCGGCTGCAGCAGGAAGGCATCGACGTTCGCGCGATGGCTTGAACGCAGGCCACGCGATGCCGGCGAAGCGCGCCTCTCCCACGGTCCTGCTGACGGGCTTCGAGCCCTTCGAGCAGGAGTTGCTCAACCCATCGTGGGAAGCGGTGCGCTCACTCGACGGCTGGCAGTGCGGCCGCGCCACCGTGCATGCGCGCCTCGTGCCCTGTGTCTTCGGTGAGGCGCTCACCGCGCTCGACCGCGCGATGGACGAGCTCCAGCCGACGCTGGTGATCTGCATCGGCCAGGCCGGTGGCCGCGCCGAGTTCACGCCGGAGCGCATCGCCATCAACGTCGACGACGCGCGTGTGCCCGACAACCTCGGCCGCCAGCCGATCGACGTGCCCGTGGTGCCCGGCGCGCCTGCTGCCTACTTCTCGAGCCTGCCCGTGAAGGCCATCGTGCGCGAACTGCGCGCGGGCGGCGTGCCGGCCTCGGTGTCGAACAGCGCGGGCACCTTCGTGTGCAACCACCTCTTCTACGGGCTGATGCACCGCCTCGCGACGCACGCGACGGCGAAGGGCGCGCGCGGCGGCTTCATCCATATTCCCTACCTGCCCGCGCAGGCGGCGCGCTTTCCGGGTGCGCCGAGCATGGCGCTCGAGACGCTGGTCGATGCCTTGCGTATCACCGTGAAGACCGCGCTCGCGGTGAAGCAGGACGTCGCGGAAACCGGCGGCCAGTTGCACTGACCGGGGCTCTCAAGCGCTGGGGAAGTGCTTGCCCAGCCAGGCGTTGAGCGCCGTGTTGACGAACGCAGGCTTCTCCATCGTCAGCATGTGGCCGCACTGCGGCACCCACACCACCTCAGCGCGCGGCAGCAGCGCCGCCATCTCGCGGGTGCATTCGGGTGGCGCGAGGCGGTCGTCGTCGCCGCACATCAGCAGCACCGGCGCACGCAGCAGGGCCAGGTGCGTGCGCGCGTCGGGGCGGCGCATCACGGCATGGTTCTGGCGGATGAGCTGGGCCGCGCCGGCGCCGAGCACGATGTCCAGGTAGCGCTGCACCAGCGCCGGGTTGGCGGCCTGCGCGGGATGGAAGGCGAAGGCGACGTTGGGCTCGATGATCTCGCGCACCTCGCCGCGCTCGAACCATTCGATGGCGCCTTCGCGCAGCGCGAACATGTCGGGCGTCTCGGGCCGCGCGCTGGTGCCCAGCAGCATCAACCCGGCGATGCGCTCGGGCGCCTGGCGCGCCGCTTCCATCGCGACCATGCCGCCCATCGACGCACCGCACAGCACCAGCGGGCCGTCGTGCTCGCGCAGCACGGCGCTGGCCATGCCCTCGATGGTGTCGTGGCGCGTCTGGACGTCGCTCACGCGGGCGCCGAAGGCGGCGGGAAGTGCGGGCAACTGGGCCTCCCAGAGGCGTTCGTCGCAGGCAAGGCCGGGCAGCAGGACAAGATGGGGCATGCGCCGATTTTGCGCGATCGGACGCGCCCGGCGCACGGCCCGTACGCGGTGGCGACCGTGCAACAGCGGGTTGGCACGAAGCCGCCGTGTCATGCACTCGGGGGACAATGCATGCAATGTCCACCACCACCCCCGACTCCGCCCCCACCGACCTCATCCTGATCCGCCACGGCGAAACCGCCTGGAACCGCGAGCTGCGCTTCCAGGGCCACGCGGACGTCCCGCTCAACGACATCGGCCACGAGCAGGCGCGCCGCCTGGGCCTGCGGCTGGCGGGCGAAACGGCACGGCACCTCATCAGCAGCGACCTCATGCGCGCCCAGCAGACCGCGGCGCCCGCGGCGCAGCAGCTGGCGCTGCCGGTCGTCACCTCGGCGGCGCTGCGCGAGCAGCACTTCGGCGTGGTCGAGGGCATGCGGGCCGACGAGATCCAGAGCCAGCATCCGCGCGCCTGGGAAGAGTGGCTGGAGTTCCGCGAAGACCACGCCATGCCGCAGGGCGAGAGCGCGCGCGAGTTCCATGCACGCGTGATCGGCGCGCTCGGCGCCGTCGCCGCTGCACATCGTGGCCAGCGCCTGATCGTCGTCACGCACGGCGGCGTGCTCGACATGGTGTGGCGCACCGCGCGCGGCCTGAGCCTCAGCGGCCCGCGCCAGAGCGAGATCCCGAACGCGGGCTTCAACCGCATCCGCATCGCCGACCCGGCCGCGCCGGACGCCATCGAGATCGTCGAGTGGGCCGACACGCGCCACCTCGCCGACCTGCCGCCGCAGCCGACCTACGACCAGCGGCGGCACCTGAAGAAAGATTGATTCAGGCCGGGCAACTGCCCGGCTTCGGCGTGCGCAGCAGCGGCACGCCGGCGCCCACGCCCGTGGGCTGGCCGCCGTCCACCGCGAGGCGGCCGTTCACCAGCACCGTGACCACGCCTTCGGACAGCAGCGTCGGCTGCGTGTAGGTGGCCTTGGCCGCGAAGCGCTTCGGATCGAACACCACCACGTCGGCGTGGTAGCCGGGGCGCAGGTGGCCGCGCTGCACGAGGCCCAGCGTGTCGGCCGTGTACGCGCTGCTGCTGCGGATGAACTGCGCCAGCGAGATCGCGCGTTCCTTCACCACGTACTGGTCGTACTTGCGCGCGAAGGTGCCGTAGGCGCGCGGATGGCCCAGCGACGAGTCGGACGAGGTCATGACCCAGGGCCGCTTCATGAAGGCGCGCACGTCGTCGTCGCTCATGTTGAACGAGGCGATCATGAGGTCGCCGTCGCGCAGCACGGCGATGGCGGCGTCGACCGGGTCGGCGTTCGAGGCCTTGGCCACGTCGGCCAGGGTCTTGCCCACGTACGTCGTGCTGCCGGCCGAGAACAGGATGGCCTCGGGCCCGCCGCGCAGGCGCAGGTTCTCGCGCATGTCCTTGCGCAGGCGCTCCTGCTGCGCCGCGTCGTCGAAGCGCTGCAGCGTGGCCGCGCGACCGCCTTCGTTGGCCCAGGGCGGCAGCAGCGCGGCCGAGAAGCGCGTGCTCGACGCGGTCCAGGGGTAGTGGTCGGCCGTGATGTCCAGGCCCGCGGCGCGCTCCTTCTCGATGCGCCGGATGATGTCGCCGCTCTGGCCCTGCACCGCCACGCCCAGCGCCTTGATGTGCGCCACGTGCACCGGCAGCTTCGCCTCGTGGCCGATGCGGATCACCTCGTCGATCGAGCCCTTGAGGCCGATGTTGTACATGGCCTCGTCGCGGATGTGGCTGTCGTACAGGCCGCCGTGCGCGGCCGCCACCTTCGCGAGTTCGATGACCTCCTCGGTCTTCGAGAAATTCTGCGGCGGGTAGAACAGGCCCGTCGACAGCCCGAGCGCACCGTCGCACATCGCGCGGCTCAGGTGCTGCTTCATGGTGTCCATCTGCGCGGGCGTGGGGGCGCGGTTGGCCTCGCCGAGCTGGCTGATGCGCAGCGGCCCGAAGCCCGCGTACATCGCGACGTTGGTGCCGACCGGCACGGCGCGCAGCTTCTGCGTCTGCGCCGCGATGTCGTAGCCGCCGAAGCCGTCGTTGCCGATCACGGCCGTGGTCACGCCCTGCGTGAGAAAAGGAATGTTCATGCGCTTGCGCGCGTCGCTCGAGAGCAGGTCGGCGTCGGCGTGCGTGTGGGCGTCGATGAAGCCGGGCGCCACCACGAGGCCGGTGGCGTCGATGGTGCGCCGCGCGCTGAACTGCGCCGGCATGGCGCGGCCCGCGAACACGATGCGGTCGCCCGCGATGCCGACGTCGCCGACCACGGGCGTGTCGCTGTCGCCCGTGTAGATGGTGCCGCCGCGCAGCAGCAGGTCGAGCGCGACAGTGGCTTCAGCGGCGGTGGTGTGGAAGGGCGAGGCGAGGGCCGCGAGTACGGCCAGCGTGACGAGGGAGCGCTGCATGGGCGAACGGGAAGAGAGCGGGAGGAGCGGCCAGTTTAGGAGTCGCTTCCGCGCAGCCGTTAATTCCTTTTGCGGCACGCCCCATGACCGGAAGGCATGGGTGGCGCCGCGCGCCGCTCAGCGCGCCGTGATCTGCCCGAGTCCCAGTCGCGCGTAGACCGCGTCGGTCTGCCGCCGCAGCCGCAGCGACTCGGGCTGGCCGTTGAGCTGCTGCTGCAGCAGGCCTTGCGCGCCCGCGAGTGCGGACTCGGTGCCGGTGCGCACCAGCGCGTCGAGGTAGAGCTGCTCGAACAGGTCGCGCTGCGCATGGCTGCCGCCGATCTCGATCATGCGCGGCAGCGCGACGCCCAGGCCTTCGACCGCACCCGCCACGTCGCCGCGCGCATGGGCCACGAGGCCGCGTGCGGCCGGCACGCACACGCGCTGCCACGCGGCGCGCGTGGACGCCGGCGCCACGGGCGCGAAGGCCTCGATGTTGTGCAGCAGCACCTGCGCCTCGGGCCGGCCGGCGCGCGCCAGGCCGTAGAGGTACTGCAGGTCGAGAAAGGGCAGCACGTGGTCGGCCTGGCGCTGCCGCAGGTGGTCGGCCACGTCGTCCCAGCGCGCACCGACGTCGATGCCCGCCAGCTCGAGCCGCGCGAGCAGCGACACGGCGCCGATCTGGTCCTGCGAGTAGTCCTTCACCACGCCCCAGGCGTGCTCGTCGTACACCGCGAGCGCTTCGGCGTCGCGGCCCAGGTCGATGAGGAACAGCGCCACGTGCCACCAGTTGTGCGTGACCATGAAGGAGTTGAGCCCGGTCCAGGTGTCGCTCACGCTTTGCATGAACGCCAGCCCCTCGGCCAGCCGGCCTTCGGTGAGCATCACGTGCGCCAGCGCATGGTGCGCCCAGGGCTCCTTGCGGCACAGGCCGATGGCGCGGCGCGCGCTGGCCTCGGCCTCGCGCAGCAGGTGGCACTGCTCGTAGCCGAAGGCCGCCATGCCGTGCACGTAGGGCACCTCGGCCGCGGCCGGCAGCGCCGCGAGTGCGAGCCGCAGCATGCCGGGACAGTCGCCGGTGTTGAAGCAGTGGTACTGGCCCAGCTTGACCGACACCAGGTCGCGCGGATGCTCGCGGGCCTGCTCGGCATGCAGCGCGATGGCGCGTGCGATGTCGCCGTCGGCCCAGGCCTGGACGGCGGCGATGTAGCGCTGCTCACGCGGCGCGGCGCGCGCCGCACCGGCGCGGGCCTTGTCGAGGAAGGGCTGCGCGTTGGCCGCGGCCTCGCGCGATTCGGCGAACAGGTGCAGCGTCGCGCAGTAGGCCTGCACGATCGGGCTGGCATCGCGCTCGGCCAGCGCCAGCAGGTTCACGGCGCGCGCCTCGGTCGAGAGAAAGCCCATGACGAAGTCGTCGACCAGCGCGAGGCTGGCGGTGTCGTCGAGCGTGAGCGGATTGCCGAGGCTGTCGGCGGCGTGCGGGGTTCCGTGGGAGGGCATGGCGGCATGGTGCCACGCCCCCGGCGTCTTTCAAGTCCCTGTGAGACGCCCTAGACACCCGCCTGCTGGTGGCGGTACTCCTGGGTCTGGCCGCCGTAGCCGTAGGCCGCGGCGCGCGCGTCGATCACGTGGACGTACGAGACCTCGTGCAGGTCGGGCCGCAGCCGCGCCATGGCCGCGTGCACTTCGCGCAGGTAGCGCGCCTTCTCGGCCTTGGTGTTGGTCTCGTCGGTCACGCTGATGTCCAGGTGGAAGGCCGACTTGCCGAGCTCGGCCAGCGACTTGCCCCCGATGAACCAGCTGTCGGCGGCGATGTACTGCACCGTGACGGCGATGACCGGCAGCGCCTTGCCCAGCACGCTCTGCGTGAGCTCGGCGACCGTGTCGACGGTCTTGCGGGTGAGGGCGGCGTCAGGCTGGCCGGAGAGGTGGACGACGATGTGGGGCATGGTGGACTCCTTTGGCGTTGAAGAACGGGTGGTCGATGGGGTGATTGTGGGCGTCGCCTCGCCATCGGAAAAGCGGGAAGATATGATGGAATCCATCGGATCAGCGAATGGATAGGCAGGCACCATGCAAGGCTTCGACCTCGAACAGTTGCGCACCCTGGTGGCGGTGGCCGACGCCGGCAGCCTCACGGCCGCGGCGCCGCGCGTGTACCTGTCGCAGTCCTCGGTGAGCGAACAGATCCGCAAGCTCGAGGAGCGCGTCGGCCAGTCGCTGCTGACGCGCAGCAAGGCCGGCGTGGCGCCCACCGAGGCGGGCCTGCGATTGCTGGGGCACGCGCGGCGCATCCTTGCGCTGAGCGACGAGGCCTTTCGCGACGTGCGCGGCGAAACGCTGCAGGGCGAGCTGCGGCTGGCCGTGACCGACTACTTCCGCCCCGGCGACCTCACCCGTCTGCTGGGCCGGCTCGGCGAGCGCTATCCGCAGGTGCGGCTGCACGTGACCATCCTGAAGAGCGACGCGCTGCGCACCGCCTATGCGCATGGCGATTTCGACGTGGGGTTGGCGATGAACATCGCGGGCGCCAATGCAGCAGCGGCGGGCAGCGGCGCCGTGCTGCGGCGCGAATCGCTGGCGTGGCTCGGCGCGACCGGCCTGCGCGTGGTGTGCGGCGAGCCGGTGCGGCTGCTGGCGCTGCCCGACACCTGCTCCCTGCACCAGTTCACCGTGTCCCTGCTGCGCCGCCGCCGCGTGCCCTACGTGCTGGCGCACGTGGCGTCAGGCGTGGCGGGCCTGCAGTCGGCCCTGGCCGCGGGCCTGGGCGTGGCCTGCCTCAACGAATCGGCGATCGGGGAGGGCATCGCGCGGCTCGCACCGCCGCATGGGCTGCCGGCGCTGCCGCGCGTGGCGTTCCAGTGGCTGCCTGCGCGGCGGGGCGAGACCGCGTTCGTGACGCGGGCGCGGGAGATGCTGTCGTTGCAGCTGGCCTGAAGGCCGTGCTCAGAGCTGCGGCCAGGGCCGCTGCACTTCCCGGATCTGCTCGAACGCACGCGCCACGCGCAGCACGCCGAGGTCGTCGAAGCGCTGTCCCGCGATCTGCAGCCCGATCGGCAAACCGCCGGCCGAGTACCCGCAGTTCACCGACGCCGCCGGCTGCTCCGACATGTTGAACGGCACCGTGAAGCCGATGTGCTCCAGCGGCCGCAGCGGGTCGTTGGTGGGCGAGGGCGCCTCGGCCGCCGCCGGCATGTTGGGCGACACCGGCGAGATCACGTAGTCGAAGCGGGCGCAGGCGTTCACCGTGGTGACGCGCGTGGCGTGGAACTGGCTGAAGCTGCGGAACACATGCTCGCCGCTGAATTCGGCGGCGCTCTCGGCCCACTCGCGGATGTAGGGCAGCACCTTGGCGCGCTGGTCGGGGCGCAGGGCTTTCAGGTCCACGAGCGAACGCATGCGCCACAGGTGGTCCATGCCGTCGAGCAGGGCCTGCGACATGAAGGGCTGCATGGGCTCGACCGTGGCGCCGGCCTTTTCGAACAGGCGAGCGGCCTGCTCGACCGCGGCCTGGATCTCGGGTTCGACCGCGAGGCCGCAGCCGGCGTCCAGCAGCAGCCCGATGCGCAGGCCGCGCAGGTGGTCGGGCGCGACGTCGAACGCGGCCCAGTCGATGTCCTGCGCGGGCAGGCTCATGCTGTCGCGCGCGTCGGGCCGGGCCAGCGCCTGCATCATGAGCGCGGCGTCGCCGACGGTGCGCGTCATGGGACCGGCGGCGCGGCCCATGTAGGGCGGATCGATCGGGATGCGCCCCAGGCTGGGCTTGAGCGTGAAGATGCCGCACCAGCTGGCCGGCAGCCGCAGCGAGCCGCCGATGTCGGTGCCCAGGTGCAGCGGGCCGTAGCCCGCCGCCGCCGCGGCACCGGCGCCCGCGCTGGAACCGCCCGGCGTGCGGCTCAGGTCCCAGGGGTTGCGCGCCAGCGTGTGAAAGCTCGACAGCCCCGACGACAGCATGCCGTAGTCGGGCATGGTGGTCTTGCTGACGATGACCGCGCCGGCCTCCTTCAGGCGCGCGGCCGGCGGGGCGTCGGCGGCGGCGGGCATGAGGTCGACGGCGGCCGTGCCCGCGGGCAGCGGGTCGCCGCGCGTGGCGATGTTTTCCTTGATGGTCGTCGGCACGCCGTCGAGCGGACCGCGCGCGTCGCCACGCAGCCAGCGCTGCTCCGAGGCGCGCGCCTGTTCCAGCGCGGCCTCGGGCCGGAACAGCCACGTGGCCTGCAGCCGGGGCTCGCAGTGCTCGATGCGCGCGATGACGGCGCGCGTCACCTCGACCGGCGACAGGCGCTTCTCGCGGTAGGCCGCAGAGAGCTCCTGTGCCGACAGGTCGCTCAACGAAGGCAGGGAAGCGTCAGGCACTGCGGGGCTCATCCCCACGACAGGGCCGACAGGTCGTTCACGAAGATCGGGTTCTCTTTCCAGAGGCCCTTGACGTTCTTCTTGGCCACGGTCGGGAACTGCGGCTGGTAGAGGAAGCCGTTGGCCGCGTCGGTGGCCAGCAGCTTCTGCGCCTCGCCCAGCAGCTTGTTGCGCTCGGCCGCGTTGCCGGTGGACTTGATCTTGTCGAACAGCGTGTCGAAGGCCTTCGACTGGTAGCCCCAGTAGTAGTCGGGCTTGGCGTAGTTGCCCAGGTCGAAGGGCTCGACGTGCGAAATGATCGACAGGTCGTAGTCCTTGTTGGTGTAGGTGCCGCTGAGCCACTGCGCCCACTCGACGTTCTGGATCTTCACGTTGATGCCGATCTTGGCGAGCTGGGCCACGATGACCTCGCCGCCCTGGCGCGCGTACGGCGGCGGGGGCAGGGTCATGCGCAGTTCGAGCGGGGTCTTCACGCCGGCCTCGGCCAGCAGCTTCTTGGCCTTCTCGATGTCGAAGGGGTTGATGCCCGTGGTGTCGACATAGCCCGCGGCACCCGGCACGTAGTGGCTGCCGATCGGCACGCCCAGGCCGTCGGCCGCGCCCTCGATGAAGGCCTTGCGGTCGATGGCAGCGAGGATGGCGCGGCGCACGCGCACGTCGTCCAGCGGCTTCTTCTTGTTGTTGATCGAGAGGATGGTCTTGGCGCGCGAACCGGCCAGGATGGTCTGGAACTGCGGGTTGTTGCGGAACTGCGGCACGGCGCGCGTGCCGATGCGCGTGAACACGTCCACGTCGCCCGAGAGCACGGCAGCGGCCTGCGCGGCGGTGTCCGAGATGAAGCGGAAGGTGACCTTGTTGATCTTCGCGACGGCGGGGGCGCGGAAGCCCTCCCACTTGCTCAGCGTGATCGACGAGCCCTTGGCCCAGTTGTCCAGCTTGTAGGGGCCGGTGCCGATCGGCTTGGTGGCGTTGCCCTCGGCGCTCTTGGGCTCGACGATGGCGGCCGTGGCCTGGCCCAGCACGAAGGGCAGGTCGGGGTCGATCTCCTTGTTGATGACCACGACCGTGTGCTCGTCGACCACCTGGGTGGCGAGGTTGGCGAAGGTGCGCTTGTCCTTGTTGGTGCTCTTCTCGCCGCCGGCGCGGTCGAACGCGAACTTGACGGTGGACGCGTTGAAGGGCTCGCCGTTCTGGAACTTGACGCCCTTGCGCAGCTTGAAGGTGTAGGTCTTCAGGTCGGGCGAGATTTCCCAGCTCTCGGCCAAGAGCGGCGTGACGCTGCCGTCGACGTTGATCTTGGTCAGCGTTTCCAGGATGTTGTACTGCACGACCTCGGCGATGGCGGCGGCGGCGCCGGTGGTCGGGTCCAGGCCCGGCGGCTCCAGGGCCATGCCGATCACGATGGCGTCCTTGCGGCCCTGCGCCATGCCGGCCAGCGGGGTGGCCAGGGCGACGGTGGCGCCGGCGGTGGTAAGGAGGGTGCGACGGTTCAACATACGGGGTGATCTCCGGAAAACGGTCAGTGTCGAATGACTGCTTCGGCGCGCACCGTGCCCCAGGGGGAAGCGCAGCGCCACGAAAGAAAGACACACAGCACGAAAGATGCCACGTGCAGCGAATCATTCTCTCGCAGCAGGCCCTCCGGTGCGCGCCGGCGCGGGCGGTTTTTCCTCGGGACGTTCCCGGATGGGCGAGCGATCTTGCGCGAAGCCAAGCGCTTGCGCCACCAGATGCTCATGACCGATCTGTCCGAGGGCCGGACCCTGGTTTTCAGGCCGCGCGCAGCGTGCCGCCGGGCGGCGTGTGCAGCACCGCCGACAGCAGGGTGCGGGTGTACGGATGCTGCGCGTGATGGAACAGCTCGGCCGGCGGTCCCTGCTCCACGATCTGGCCCTTGAACACCACGCACACGTCGTCGCACAGGTGGTTGACCACGGCGAGGTCGTGGCTGATGAGCAGGTAGCTGATGCCGAACTGCTGCTGCAGGTCCTGCATGAGGTTGAGCACCTGGGCCTGCACGGACACGTCGAGTGCGCTCACGGGCTCGTCGGCCACGATGAGCTTGGGGCGCGTGATGAGCGCGCGTGCGATCGCGATGCGCTGGCGTTGGCCGCCGGAGAACTCGTGCGGGTACTTGTCGAGGTCGGTGGTGCGCAGGCCGACGGCCGCGAGCGCTTCGGCGGCGCGTTCGCGCTGCTCGGCGCGGCGCGTTTCGGCCAGTGCTTCGAGCGGCTCGGCGACGATGCGTGCGACGGTCTGGCGCGGGTCGAGCGAGCCGTACGGATCTTGGAAGACCATCTGGAAGTCGCGCCGCGCGGTGCGCAGTTCGGCTTTCGAGAGCGCGTGCAGGTTGCGGCCTTCGAGCGCGACGCTGCCCGAGGTGGGCGTGTCCAGCGCCATCACGAGGCGCGCGATGGTCGACTTGCCCGAGCCCGATTCGCCGACGATGCCCACGCTCTTGCCGGCTTGCACCTCGAAGCTCACGCCGTTGAGCGCCTTCACGGTGGGCGGCGGGCCGAAGAGCTTTTCGCGCGGCAATGCGTAGTGCCGCACGAGGTCGGTCACCTGCAGCAGCGGGGTCGATGGATTCATGGCGCAACAGCCTGCGCGGCTGCAATTTCTTCAAGACGCATGCAGCGCACCGCGTGGTCCGGCGGCAGCACCGTGGCGGACGGCCGCGTGGTGTGGCAGGCGTCGACTGTGTAGGCGCAGCGGCCCGCGAACGGGCAGCCCGGTGGCAGGTCGACCAGCTCGGGCACGCTGCCGCGGATGGTGGCCAGGCGCAGGCCGCGCGGCGCACCGATGGCGGGGCGCGCGGCGAACAGGCCTTGCGTGTAGGGGTGGGCGCGCTTGGCGAACACGGCGTCGGTGGGGCCGCTCTCGACCACGCTGCCGCCGTACATCACGAGCATCTTCGAGACCGTCTGCGAGATCACGCCAAGGTCGTGCGAGATCAGGATGAGCGCCATGCCGCGCTCGGCCACGAGGCCCTGGATGAGCTCCAGGATCTGCTTCTGGATCGTCACGTCGAGCGCGGTGGTGGGCTCGTCGGCGATCAGCAGGTCGGGCCCGCAGGCCAGCGCCATCGCAATGCCGATGCGTTGGCGTTGCCCGCCCGAGAACTGGTGCGGGTAGGCATCGAGGCGCGAGGCGGCGTCGGGAATGCCGACGCGGTCGAGCAGCGCGAGCACTTCCTTGCGCGCCTCGGCTTTCGACAGGCCGCGGTGCAGCCGCAGCGGCTCACCGACCTGGCGCGCGATGGTGTGCACCGGGTTCAGCGCCGTCATCGGCTCCTGGAAGATCATGCCGATGCGGTTGCCGCGGATCTGGCACATGTCCTTTTCGTCGCGCCCGACCAGCTCGGTGCCGTCGAAGCGGATGCTGCCCGTGACCTTCGCGGTCGCGGGCAGCAGGCCCATGAGCGACATCACGGTGATCGACTTGCCGCAGCCCGACTCGCCGACGATGCCCAGCGTTTCGCCGCGCTCCAGCGAGAAGGAAATGCCGCGCACGGCTTCGGCCGGGCCGCGTTGCGTCTGCAGGCCGATGTGGAGGTCGTTGACTTCGAGAAGCGCCATGGCGTGCTTGTTTACCTCGCGCGCGCCAGGCGCGGATCGAGCAGGTCGCGCAGGCCGTCGCCCATCAGGTTCAGGCCGAGCACCGCCAGGGCGATGGCCATGCCAGGGAACACCGCGAGCAGCGGTTGCTGGAACATGAGGGTCTGGGCTTCGCTGAGCATGCGGCCCCAGGAGGGTTGAGGCGGCTGCGTGCCGAGGCCGAGGTAGGAGAGGGCGGCCTCGGCCAGGATGGCAATGGCGAAGCGGATCGTGATCTGCACGATCAGCACGGCGGAGATGTTCGGCAGCACGTGCTGCATCGTGATCGCGAACGATCCCTTGCCGCAGGCACGCGCGGCGGCGACGTATTCGCGTGACCAGATCGCGTTGGCCGAGGCGCGCGTGATGCGCGCGAAGGTCGGGATGTTGTAGATGCCGATCGCGATGATGGCGTTGACGATGCCCGCGCCGAACACGGCGGTCATCATGATGGCCGAGAGGATCGCGGGGAAGGCGAGCGTGAAGTCCGACAGGCGCATCACCGCCTCTTCGACCCAGCCGCGTCGGGCCGCAGCCAGCAAGCCCAGCGCCGTGCCGACCACGAGGCCGATGCCCACGGCGATCACGCCCACGAGGATGGAGGCGCGTGCACCCACCAGCAGCAGCGAGGCCACGTCGCGCCCGAAGGCATCCGTGCCAAGCCAATGCGTGGCCGAAGGGCCCTGCATCTTGTTCGCCATGTCCATCGCATAGGGCGACCAGGGCGTCCAGACCAGGGAGAGCACGGCAGCGATCAGCAGCAGCAGGCTCAGCACGCCGCCGATCGCAAAGCTGCGGTGGTGCAGGGCGCGGCGCCAGAAGCCCGGCACCTTGAGCGCGACGGCGCTGGGAACGGTGGTCGTGCTCATACGTCGCTCGCCTTGATGCGCGGGTCGATCACGGCGTAGAGCACGTCGACCACGAAGTTCACGATGACGACCATGGCCGCGAGCAGCATCACGCAGTTGCGCACCACGATCAGGTCGCGGTTGCTGATGGCCTGGAAGATCAGGCGACCCAGCCCGGGCAGGTAGAACACGTTCTCCACCACGATGGTGCCGGCCAGCAGCTCGGAGAACTGCATGCCCATGACGGTGATGACCGGGATCATCGCGTTGCGCAGCACGTGGGTCCACAGCACCATGCGCTGGGACACGCCCTTGGCGCGTGCGGTACGCACGAAGTCTTCGCGCATCACTTCGAGCACGGCGGAGCGTGTGATGCGCGCGAGGATCGCGGCCTGCACCACGGCCAGCGACAAAGCCGGCAGCAGCAGCGACTTCAGTCCCGCGAAGATGCCTTCACCCCAGCCCTCGAAGCCGCCCGCGGAGAACCACTGCAGCTGCACCGAGAACACCAGGATCAGCAGGATCGCGAACCAGAAGTTTGGGATGGCGATGCCGACCTGGGCCATGCCCATGAGGCCGACGTCGCCGAGCTTGTTGTGGCGCGCGGCGGCGGTCACGCCTACGAGCAGGGCGATGACGACGGTGAGGGCCATCGCCATCACGGCGAGCGGCACGGTGAGGGCCAAACGTTCCAGGATCAGGTCGATGACGGGCGAGCTGTAGGCGTAGCTGTCGCCGAGGTTGCCGGTGAGCAGGCCGCCGATCCAGTGCCAGTAGCGCGTCCACGCGGGCTGGTCCAGGCCGAGCTTGGTGGCCAGGGCGGCGACGGCGTCGGGTGAGGCGTCGGGGCCCATGAGCATCTGCGCGGCATTGCCGGGCAGGATCTCGAGGACCAGGAAAACGATGACCGAGGCGCCGATCAGGGTGCCGATCAGCGTGGCGATGCGCTTGAATAGAAACAGACTCATGGGGCGGGCCGCAGCATAACTGACTGGTGCAACAACCGTGCCTTGGCTGTGAACTTTGTCGCTCCTCGCCGGACCGCCCTGACGCCGGCGAGGGCTCCGCAGGGTCTGCTGGGAGGCCTTCGTCCGGTCCGCCGATAATCGGGGGATGGCCCTCATGATCACCGACGAATGCATCAACTGCGATGTCTGCGAGCCCGAGTGCCCGAACGATGCGATCTACATGGGCGCCGAGTTCTACGAGATCGACCCGCACAAGTGCACCGAGTGCGTCGGCCACTTCGACGAGCCGCAGTGCGTGCAGATCTGCCCGGTGGCCTGCATCCCGGTGAACCCGGACCATGTGGAGACCCGCGAGACGCTGATGCAGAAGTACGTGCGCCTCACTGCGGACAAGGCAGCGCCGTCTTCGGATGCCGCCTCGCCGTCGTCGTCAGCCGGCGCCCTCTGAGCCGGGTTTCTTCTTCTTTTTCTTCTTGCCTGTGTCCTTCGGCGCCTCGTCGCCGGTCGAAGGACTGTTGAAGCGCGCGCTCGTCGGGCGGGGCTCGGCCGTGTGTTTGCGCTGGCGGGCCTGGGCGGCCTGTTCGGCGGGCGTGAGCGGTTGCGCGCCCGAGGCAAAGCGCCCCGCATCGAAGGTCGTGGGACTGCGCCGGCCGAGCGCCTCCCGCGCCTGCGACTCCCGGTTGCGTGCCAGCCGACCTGCGCTGTGTTCGTTGTGGCGCGTGGCATCTTCCGACGCCCTGCGGTCCGCATCGCTGCGCCGGTCGTCCACCTTCACGGTCCGCCCGCCTTCGCACGGCTGGTCAGAGTAGGTGTTGCCGCATCGCCAAGTCTGGGCTGAGGCGCCCATGCAGGCGGCGGACAGTGCTATTGAAAATATAGCAATTGCCGCTGTGCCTGCTGTCTTCTTGTTCTTCGTCGTCGTTCTTCTTTTTCTCATTTTTTGTTTGCTCTCCCTCCCTGCACTCCCGTGGCCGGCTAGGTGGCGGCAGGCGTCGTGCCTCCGTCGCCGGGCTCCCGCCTCGGCGGCTTGGGCCGCGGCGGTTTGCTCGTGTGAATCATCAGCGTGGCTTTTTCCATCTCGCCGGCCACCAGCGCGGGGGCGGCATGCAAGGTGCGCACGATGGCGTCTTCGATCGCTTCACGTTGTTCCTTGAGCGGCTTCTTGAGCACCCAGTTGACCACCTCCGACTTCACGCCGGGATGGCCGATGCCCAGGCGCAGGCGCCAGTAGTCGCCGGTGCCGAGCTGGGCATGGATGTCGCGCAGGCCGTTGTGGCCCGCGTGGCTGCCGCCGAACTTGAGCTTGGCCTGGCCGGGCACCACGTCGAGTTCGTCGTGCACCACGAGGATTTCTTCGGGCGCGATCTTGAAGAAGCGCGCCAGTGCGCCCACCGACTTGCCCGACAGGTTCATGAAGGTCTGCGGCTCCAGCAGCCAGATGCTCTGGCCGCCGATGTTCGCGCGTGCCGCAAGGCCGTGGTAGCCGCGCTCGGGCACGAGGTTGAGCTTCCAGTCGCGCGCGAGGGCGTCGATCCACCAGAAGCCGGCGTTGTGGCGCGTGGCTTCGTACTCAGGGCCCGGGTTTCCGAGGCCGACAAACAGCTTGATCATGGCGCGAATTATCTCGCCGCCCCACAAAGCAAAAGGCCCGCACGAGGCGGGCCTTCTGTTCGCGGACGGAAAGAAAGAGGATTACTTCTTCTTGGCCGTCTTGGCGGCGGGCTTGCCAGCGGCAGCAGCAGCGCCTTCGGCAGCAGCGCCTTCGGCGGCGGGTGCGGGCTCTTCCGAGACCAGCGGCGGCACGGCCGACACGATGACGGGGTTGGTCTTGCCGTGGCTCACGAACTTCACGCCCTTGGGCAGCTTGATGTCGTTGACGTGCAGCGTGGCGTTCTTCTTCAGGCCCGAGAGGTCGATCTCGATGAATTCAGGCAGATCGCTGGGCAGGCAGTTGATTTCCAGCTCGGTCATCACGTGGTTCACGAGGTTGTGATCCAGCTTGACGGCGTCGGACTCTTCTTCACCCTTGAAGTGAAGCGGCACCTTCATGTTCATGCGGGTCTTGGCATCGACGCGTTGGAAGTCGATGTGTTGCACCAGCTGGCGGAACGGGTGGTATTGCACGTCGCGCAGCAGCACCTTGGTGACGGCGCCGGCGAGGTCCATTTCGAGGATCGACGAGTGGAAGGCTTCCTTCTTCAGGGCGTGCCACAGCGCGTTGTGATCGATTTCGATCAGTTGCGGCTGGGTGTCACCACCGTAGACGATGCCCGGGGTCTTGCCCGTGATGCGGAGACGGCGGCTCGCACCCGTGCCCTGCTTTGCGCGCTCATAAGCGACGAATTTCATAACTAGCTCCTGTGAGAGTCCACCGCGACCAGTGCGACTCCGGTTCAAAAAGGCCTCCGAAGGAGGCCTGCTTTTTCGCTCTCAGCTCAGAACAGGTTGTCCTGGTCCGAGAACAAACTCATCACCGACTCGCCCTTGGCAATGCGCTGGATCGTTTCGGCGATCAGCGGTGCCACGGAGAGCTGGCGGATCTTTCCGCACGCGACGGCCGCGTCGGAAAGAGGGATGGTGTTGGTGACGACCACTTCGTCCAGGGCCGTGCCCTTGGAGAGGCGTTCGATGGCCGGGCCCGAGAAGATCGGGTGCGTGCAGTAGGCGTACACGCTCTTGGCGCCGCGCTCTTTCAGCACTTCGGCCGCTTTGACCAGCGTGCCGGCCGTGTCGATCATGTCGTCCATGATCACGCAGTTGCGGCCGTCGATCTCGCCGATCACGTTCATGACTTCGCTGACGTTGGCCTTCGGGCGGCGCTTGTCGATGATGGCGAGGTCGCAGTTCAGTTGCTTGGCCAGCGCACGGGCGCGCACCACGCCGCCGACGTCGGGCGAGACCACGATCAGGTCTTCGTAGTTCTTCTGGCGCAGGTCGCCCAGCAGCACGGGCGAGGCGTAGATGTTGTCGACCGGAATGTCGAAGAAGCCCTGGATCTGGTCGGCGTGCAGGTCCATGGTGAGCACGCGCTCGACGCCCACGGTTTCCAGCAGGTTGGCGACCACCTTGGCCGAGATCGGCACGCGGCTCGAGCGCGGGCGGCGGTCCTGGCGGGCGTAGCCGAAGTAGGGAATCACGGCGCTGATCCGCTCGGCCGAAGCGCGCTTGAGCGCGTCGACCATGATCAGCAGTTCCATCAGGTTTTCGTTGGTCGGCGCGCAGGTCGACTGCACCACGAACACGTCACGGGCACGAACGTTCTGGTTGATCTCGACGGTGACTTCGCCGTCGGAGAAGCGACCGACGCGTGCGGCGCCCAGCGAGGTGCCGAGGTTGTGCGCGATTTCTGCAGCAAGGCCGGGATTGGCGTTGCCGGTGAAAACCAAAAAGTCAGGGTGATTGGCCTGCATGAGCGCGTCCGGGCAGTGCAAATGGGCTTGCGGGAAAGCCGCCAAAGGTTTCGAGTCGTGGCGGCCTGTGTGGGCCGCCGATTATTGCAGCCGGTGGACTGCAAAAGAAGCACTGCGGCCATCAGGCCGCAGTTTGAGAGATTTGGCAGGGGAGAAAGGATTCGAACCTTTGCATGCTGGAATCAAAATCCAGTGCCTTAACCAGCTTGGCGACTCCCCTACACAGGTTGATGGTTTGCACCACCCACCGATATATGTCGCATCGAACCGCAGAGCGTTCCGATTATCTCTTCAGGCTGCCCATCCCCAGAGTGGATGAACTGCCAGATTGTCGCATTGTCGAACCTGCCATCCCCGGGGGGCTTCGAGCAGTTCCGCTTCCTGCGGCAATTGCGGCATCTTCGCGAACACCGAACTTCCGGAGCCGGTCATCCGGGCCTTCAATCCTTGCAGTCCGAGCCATTCGATGGCGTCGGTGACTGCGGGGCAAAGCCGTTGGGCAACCGGCTGCAGGTCGTTGTGACCGAAGTCGTAAACCCCGTTGCCGAGGTTTGTGGCTTCTAGCTGTTCGCTATCTGCAGCAAAGCCTGAGATTATAGCAACAGGAGTTGCCCGTTCCAAATCATCCGCAGAAAAAATTAATCGGGTATCGAGCCCCTCGGGTGGCTTGGCCACCACGAAGCGTGCTGGCGGCAGGTTCACGGGGGTGATTTCCTCGCCGATGCCCTCGACCCAGGCGTTGCGTCCGCCGAGGAAGAAAGGCACATCCGCACCGAGCTTCAGCCCGATCTGCGCCAGGCGCGACAGCGGCAGGTTCAGGTTCCAGAGGCGGTTGAGCGCGAGCAGGCAGGTGGCCGCGTCCGACGACCCTCCGCCCATGCCCGCCTGGGCCGGCACATGCTTGGCGATGCCGATGTGCGCGCCTTGGCCGGGCGCGGCGTGCGCCTGCAGCGCACGGGCGGCGCGCAGCACGAGATCGTCGGCCGGCAGCGGCGTGGTGAGGTCTTCGCGGCTCAGTTGGCCATCGTTGCGCAGCTCGACGTGCAGCGTGTCGCACCAGTCGATCAGCATGAAGACCGACTGCAGCAGGTGGTAGCCGTCGTCGCGCCGCCCGGTGATGTGCAGGAACAGATTCAGCTTGGCCGGCGCGGGAAGATCGTAGATCGCCTTCATGAGCGTTCGAACACGATGCGCAGGTCGGCCCGAGGCGCCGGAGATTCGCGGGTGGCCTGCAGGCGGCCGTTCGACAGCTGGCCCAGGTCGGCGCGCCAGCCGGGCACGGGATCGGCGCGGCCGTCGAGCCAGCCGAACAGGGCGCCTACCGGAATGGCGGCGCCGGTGGCGGCTTCGATCAGTGCGTCGACGGAGTCGTAGCGGCGGGTCTCGCTGCCGTTCTTCAGCAGGGCTTCACCCGGCGCCCAGTGCAGCTGGGCCAGCGTGCTGCCGATGGGCGTGGTCAGTGTCAGGTCGCCGGTTTCGGCCGAGCCGCGCAGCTCGAACAGGGCGGCAAAGGTCTGGACCGGTTCGCTGTCGATGCGCAGCGACATGCGCCCGCTCCAGCTGGCCGAACGTCCGGGCGCGGCAGCGGTGCCGCCCGAGAGCTGGGCGCAGCCCGAGAGCCACAGCAGCAGTGCGCTGCCGCCCGCGCCGAGCGCCGCGCGGCGGGTGAAGGACCCATCGCCCCGCGCGGGAGCCGTGTGCGTGATCGATGCCATTCAGGGTTTGACGCGCAGGCGCTTGAGGGTTTCCTGCAGCGTCTCGTTTTCGGCGTCCGTCAGCAGCGATTCTTTCCAGATCGCGACCGCGCGGTCCTTCTGGCCGACCGACCACAGGACTTCGCCGAAATGCGCGCCGATCTCGGGGTCGGGCCGCGTCTTGTAGGCCGCCTCGAGGATGCGGATCGCCTCCGCCGTGTTGCCGAGCCGGAACTCGACCCAGCCCAGGCTGTCGGCAATGAACGGGTCTTCGGGCGCGAGCTGCACCGCCTTCTGGATGAGCGTGCGGGCCTCGTCGAGCCGGATCTTGCGATCGGCGAAGGAGTAGCCCAGCGCGTTGTACGCGTTCTGGCTCTCGGGCTTGAGCGTCATGAGGCGGCGCAGCAGCCGCTCCATGTCGTCCAGGCGATTGAGCTTCTCGGCCATCATGGCCTGGTCGTAGACGAGGTCGCCGTCGTCCGGCGCGGCGGCCGAGGCCTGGGCCAGCAGGTCGTAGGCGGCCTGGTATTGCTTGGCTTCGCGCAGCAGCTGGGTTTCGGCCAGCAGTTTCTGCTTGCGTTCCTCCGCCGTGCGCTCGGGCAGCGCGCGCAGCAGCTCGCGGGCCTGGGGCAGCTTGCCCTGCTTCGCGAGCAGGCTGGCGCGGCGGCCCTGGATGGCGCTCTGGTTGTCAGTGCTGTCGATGCGCGTGATCCAGCGGTCGGCCGCCTGGAAATCCTTGCGCCGTTCCGCCAGCTGCGAGAGCACGAGGTACGCCTGCGTCAGCCCGCGCTTGCGGTCCGCGACGTCACCGGCGTCCTGGCTCTGGCCCGGCGCCGTCATCAGGTCGACGTAGCGCTTGAGCGAGGTTTCGGCCGCCGCTTCCTGGCGGGCCTGCATCTGCAGGCTGCCGAGCAGCAGCCAGGGCTCCGCCAGCTCGGGGCGCGCGGCGGTCAGGGTCTGCAGCTGCGTGCTGGCGTCGCTGAAGCGGCGGTTCTCGACCAGCGTGCGTGCGTACGCGATGCGCAGGTCGGGCGAGGCCTTGGGGTTGTTCGCGAGGTAGCGCGTGACGATCGGCTCGGCCAGCGGCTGGCCGGGATCGATGAGTTCGAGCGCCAGCGCCGAGGGCGCCTCGGACGACGGATCGATGGCCTGTCCCTTGCGCGCGGCATCCAGCGCCCCCGAGGGGTCGCCGGCGTTCAGGCGCAGCCGGCCCACGGTGGCCCAGGCCAGTCCGCCGGTCGTGGGGCTCTTGAGTTCGTCGACCAGCGCCTGCTCGACCACCGAGGCGGCCAGCTTCTTGTCGGCGGCGCGGCCGTAGGTGCGTGCGATCACCGCCATCAGCAGGGGGCGCTCGATCTGCGAGGTGGCGGCCACTTCGGCGCGCAGCGGTTCGACGGTTTCGCTGATGCGGTTCAGCGCGATCAGGATCTGCAGCTCGATGCGCCGGGCATCGCGCGAATTGGGCAGTGCTTCCTGCCAGGCGCGTGCCGCGGAAATGGCGGCGTCGCCGGAGCGCGATTGCAGCGCGATTTCGACTGCGCGCTGGAACAGCTTGCCGTCGCGCAGGCGCCGGGCGGCGTCGAGCACCAGCGAATAGCCGGAGCCGGGGTCGCCGGAGCGGGCGGTGATCTCGCCCATGAGGATTTCGTAGAACAGGTCGGCCGTCAGCGCCGACGGCTGCGCGGCTTCGGCGGCCGGCTTGGCGGCGGCAGGGGTCGTCCGGGGGCGCACCGGCGGCTTCGGCGGCGCCGTGCGCTCGATGGCGGGAGGCGGGTTGCCGGCGGCGGTGGGTTCAAGAGACTGTGCGTGCGTTGTGTAGGCAAGCAGCACGAGAGACGCGGCCGCCGCAAGGCGGTGACGGCGGGGCGATGGGTTCATCTGACCATAATAATCCAGCCATTTGAACGAGCGCCGCATGGGGCTTCGTCGCTGCCGGAGTTTTACTTTTCATGCCTGAACTACCCGAAGTCGAAGTCACCCGACGCGGCTTTGCCGACCGCATCGCCGGTGCGCGCATCGAGTCCGTGCGCATCGGCAAGCCGCTGCGCTGGGCGCTGATGGTGGTGCCGCAGGCGCTGGTCGGGCGCCGCGTGCGCGAGGTGCGCCGTCGCGGCAAGTACCTGCTGATCGACCTGGACCGCGGGCTGCTGCTGCTGCACCTGGGCATGTCGGGCAGCCTGCGTTTCGACATCCACCTGCCGGAACCCGGCGTGCACGACCACTTCGACCTCGTCACCGAGCTTGGCACCCTGCGGCTGAACGACCCGCGCCGCTTCGGTGCCGTGGTCTACGTGGACGATGAAGAGGCGCCCTGGGCGCTGAAGCTGCTCGGCGGGCTGGGCATGGAGCCGCTGGGCGATGCCTTCGACCTCGACGCCTTCCATGCCGGACTGAAGAAACGCCGCACGGCCATCAAGCAGGTGCTGCTCGCGGGCGACGTGGTGGTGGGCGTGGGCAACATCTACGCGTCGGAGGCGCTGTTCATGGCCGGCATCCGGCCGACCCTGTCGGCGGCGCGCATCAGCCGGCCGCGCGCGGCGAAGCTGCATGCGGCGGTGCGCGACATCCTGGCGCGGGCGGTGGAGAAGGGCGGCAGCACCCTGCGCGACTTCTCGAACGTGGATGGGCAAAGCGGCTACTTCCAGCTCGAAGCGACCGTCTACGGCCGCGCGGGCGAGCCGTGCCGGGTGTGCGGCACGCCGATCCGGCTGTTGAAACAGGGGCAGCGCTCTACTTATTACTGCCCCCATTGCCAGAAATCCTAGGGAAGGCACGCCCCGTGGCGGCTGCTTCGGGGCAAACTCCTGCCGGTACCCCGTTCGCCATGTGGCGATGTTATATTTGTAAATTCTTACTTACATCTTTCCCTTGAGCCGCTCTTTCAACCAACAGCTCGATCAGCACGGCGCCTGGCGGAGCAACTTCGCCCGCCGCCTTCAGTGGCTGTCCCGTTGGCTGACCGACAACGAGTTGCTCGACCAGGCCGTGGCCGAACGGCTGCGCGCCCTCGAAGACCAGATCCGCACCAGCAAGGTCATGGTGGCCTTCGTGGCCGAGTTCTCGCGCGGCAAGTCGGAGCTGATCAACGCGATCTTCTTTGCCGGCTACGGCCGGCGGATCATGCCGGCCAGCGCCGGGCGCACCACGATGTGCCCGACCGAGCTGGGCTACGACGCCGCCCTGGCGCCCAAGCTGCGCCTGCTGCCCATCGAAACCCGCCTGGAACCGCACTCGCTCGCCCACTGGCGCGAGCGGCCCACGCGCTGGACCGAGTTGCCCATCGAGGTGGGCGACGCCGAGCAACTGGCCCGCGCCATGGGCAAGGTGGCCGAAGTCCGCTGGGTGAGCAAGGACGAAGCCCGCGCGCTCGGCTTCTGGAACCCCGAGACGCCCGATGACAACCCGGTGCAGGACGCCGAAGGCCGCGTCGAGATTCCGCGCTGGCGCCATGCGGTGCTGAACATGCCGCACCCGCTGCTGGAGCAGGGGCTGGTGATCCTCGACACGCCCGGCCTGAACGCGATCGGCGCCGAGCCCGAACTCACCGTGAGCCTGATCCCGCAGGCGCATGCCGTGGTCTTCATCCTGGGCGCCGAAACCGGCGTGACCCGTTCCGACCTGTCCATCTGGCGCGAGCACCTGATCACCGGCGACGACAGCCACGACACGCGCTTCGTGGTGCTCAACAAGATCGACACGCTGTGGGACACGCTGAGCACCCCGGCGCAGATCGCGCAACAGATCGAGCGCCAGCGCGAAGGCGCGGCCCGGCTGCTCGAAGTGCCGCTGGCACAGGTGCTGCCGGTGTCGGCGCAGAAGGGCCTGCAGGCCAAGATCGGCCACGACGCGGCCCTGCTCGACGCCAGCCGGCTGCCGGCGCTCGAGGCGCTGCTCGGCGAAGGCGTGCTCGGCAAGCGCGAAACCATGCTGCGACTCGCGGTCGACGCCGGCATGACCGCGCTGCGCACCGAGGCCGAGCGCCTGCTGAAGGTGCGCCAGCGCGACCTGTCGGAGCAGGCGCTGGAGCTGCAGGGCCTGCGCGGCAAGAACGTGTCGGTGATCCGCCACATGCGTGCGCGCATCGACCAGGAACATGCCGAATTCGAGGGCAGCAACACCCGCATCCTGGCGCTGCGCTCGGTGCAGGGCAAGCTGCTGCGCGAGGTGTACGCGGTGCTCGGGCGCACGGCGCTCAAGGCCGACATGGTCAAGCTGGCCGCGGCGCTCAAGCGCCCCGGCGTCAAGTTCAACGTGCGCAAGGTGTACGGCGAAACCTTCGATGCGCTGCGCAACAACCTGCGCGAAGTGCAGGCGACCACGGCCGAGATCCAGTCGATGCTGCACGCCACCTTCCGCCAGCTCAACGCCGAGCAGGGCTTCACGCTGCAGGCGCCGGCCGAGCCCGACCTGAGCGGCTTCGAGCAGGAGCTGGGCCAGATCGAGCGCAGCCACATCCACTACCTGGGCGTGGGCAACCTGATCAAGCTCGCGCAGGCCGACTTCTGCGACAAGCTGGTGCGCGCACTGGCCAGCCGGCTGCGGCTCGTCAACGAAGCCGCCATGACCGAGGTCGAGCGCTGGAGCAAGGGCGCCAGCGCGCAGATCGATGCGCAGCTCAAGGAGCGCCGCCGCAATTTCAGCAAGCGCATCGAGGCGATCGAACGCATCCAGAACGCCGCGGGCAGCCTCGACGACCGGCTGGCCGAGATCGCCGCGCAAGAAAGCCACCTGGCCGCATTGCAGGAGCGCCTGCATGAGTTCACCTCGCTGATCGCGCAGCACGGCAGCCAGCCGCCTGTCGCGGCCGCCGCCATCGCGGGCGAGCAACTGCGTGCGGCCTGAGCGCACCGCCGCGCGGGCGGCCGTCTCCCCACCTCCGCCGCTGCCTCCCGAATTCGCCGCACAGATCGTGCGCTGGCAGCGCAGCCACGGGCGCAGTGAGCTTCCGTGGCAGAACACGCGCGATCCGTACCGCGTCTGGCTCTCGGAAGTGATGCTCCAGCAGACCCAGGTCACGACCGTGTTGGGCTACTTCGCACGCTTTCTCGAACGTTTTCCCGACGTGGCGGCGCTGGCCGCCGGCACCGAGGACGAGGTGTTCGGCCTGTGGAGCGGGCTGGGCTACTACAGCCGCGCGCGCAACATGCATCGTTGCGCGCAGGAGGTGGTCGCGCGCTTCGGCGGCGCCTTTCCGCACACCGCCGCCGAACTCGTGACCCTGCCCGGCATCGGTCGTTCGACGGCTGCGGCCATCGCGGCGTTCTGTTTCGGCGAGCGCGTGGCCATCCTCGACGGCAACGTGAAGCGCGTGCTGACGCGCGTGCTCGGCTTCGACGGCGACATGTCGTCGGCGGCGCAGGAGCGCGCGCTGTGGGACCTCGCCACGCAGCTGCTCCCGCCCGACGGCCAGCGCGAGGCGGTGGCGCACTACACGCAGGGCCTGATGGACCTGGGCGCCACGGTCTGCCTGCCGCGCAAGCCCAGCTGCATGATCTGCCCGGTGAACGCCAGCTGCGTGGGCCTGCGCCAGGGCACGCCCGAGCGCTACCCGGTGAAGACGCGCAAGCTCAAGCGCAGCGCCCAGTCGCTGTGGGTGCTGCTGGCGCGCGACGCGCACGGGCGCGTGTGGCTGGAGAAGCGGCCCGCCAAGGGCATCTGGGCGGGGCTGCATTGCCTGCCGGTGTTCGACAGCCACGACGACCTGCTCGCGGCCCTGCCGTCGGGCGCGGCGCATGACACGCAGGAACTGCCGCCCTTCGTGCACGTGCTGACCCACAAGGACCTGCACCTGCACCCCGTGCTGCTGCAGGGCGTCCAGCCGCAAGGCGAGGGCGCGCGCTGGGTCGAGGCGCAGGAGTGGAGCCGGCTGGGGCTGCCCGCCCCGATGCGCAAGCTGCTGGAAACCGCCGAGGCCTGAACGGCCCCGGCGGTAGGCCGGCTTCGCCGCCGTCAGGCGTCGAGTTCGCGGTGGCGCTTGAGTGCGCCCCAGCGCGCACCGAAGGCGCGTGCCAGCTGCTCGACCAGGAATACCGACCGGTGCTGCCCGCCCGTGCAGCCGATGGCCACCGTCACGTAGCTGCGGTGGTCGCGCGCCAGCGCGTCGAGCCAGTGCGTCAGGAACTGCTCGATGTCGTCGAACATGCGCGCCACCTCGTCGTGCTCGCGCAGCCATTCGATCACCGGCTCGTCGCGGCCCGTGAGCGCGCGCAGCGCCGGTACGTAATGCGGGTTGGGCAGCATGCGCACGTCGAACACGTAGTCGGCATCGAGCGGCACGCCGCGCTTGAAGGCGAACGATTCGAACACCAGCGTCAACGCGTTCTGCGGCGCCGAGATCAGCCCCTTGATGTAGCTCTGCAGCTGCGCGGGGCGGATGAGGCTGGTGTCGATCACGTCGGCGCCGTCGCGCAGGTCGGCCAGCAGCTCGCGTTCGAGTTCGATGGCCTGCACCAGCACGCGGTGCTGCTCGGGCACGTCGGTGCGGCTTTCCTGGCGCGAGAGCGGGTGGCGCCGGCGGGTTTCCGAATAGCGGCGCAGCAGCGCGTCGGTGGTCGCGTCGAGGAACAGCGAGCGCAGCGAGACGCCATCGGCGCGCAACGCTTCGAGCTGCTGCGGCACGATCGGCAGCGACACGCCGCTGCGCACGTCCATCGCGATCGCCACGCGCGTGGCCTGCTGCTCGTGCTGCAGGGCGATGAAGGCCGTGAGCAGTTCGGGCGGCAGGTTGTCGACGCAGTAGTAGCCGGCGTCTTCCAGCGCGTGCAGCGCCACCGACTTGCCGGAGCCCGACATGCCGGTGATGAGGACGAGGTCGAGGTTCATGTTCATGGGGCGGTCGCCGGCGTCTTGTGGCCGAGCATTTCGCGCGCATGGGCCAGCGAGGTGGCCGACACCTTTTCGCCGCCCAGCATGCGGGCAATTTCGCGGGCGCGGTCGTCGGCGGCGAGGCGCGACACGCCGCTTTCGGTGCGCGGGCCGTCCGTGCCGGCCGCCGCCGTCTGGCGCTTGGCGACCACGAGGTGGTGGTCGGCGCAGGCCGCCACCTGGGGCAGGTGGGTCACGGCGAGCACCTGGCGATCGCGGCCGAGCTGCTTCATGAGGCGGCCCACGGTTTCGGCCACCGCGCCGCCCACGCCGGCATCGACCTCGTCGAAGATCAGCGTCTGTGCGGCGCCCAGTTCGCTGGTCGTCACGGCGATGGCCAATGCGATGCGCGAGAGCTCGCCGCCCGAGGCCACCTTGCCGATGGCGCGCGGCGTGCTGCCGGCGTGGCCGGCCACCAGGAACGAGATTTCTTCGAGGCCGGCGCGGCCGGGCTGTGCCAGCGGCTGTAGTTCGACGTCGAAGCGCCCGCCCTGCATGCCCAGGCCCTGCATCGCCTGCGTGACCGCCTGGGCCAGGCGCGGCGCCGCCTGCTTGCGGATCTTGCCGAGGGCCTTGGCTTCCTTCATGTAGGCCTGTTGCGTGTTCTGCTCGGCGCGCTCCAGACCTTCGAGGTCGCTTTGCGCGTCGAGCGCCTGCAACTCGGCCTGCCAGCCGGCCAGCAGCGCGGGCAGCTCGGCCGGCGTGCGCTTGTAGCGGCGCGCGAGCGACATCCACAGGCCCATGCGTTCGTCGAGTTCGGCGAGGGTCTTGGGATCGGTGTCGGTGTCGCGCAGGTAGCCGTGCAGCGAGTGGGCCGCGTCAGAGGCCTGCGCCACGCAGGACGCCAGCACCTCGCCCAGCGTGCGGAACTCGGGCTCGATGTGTTCGCAGTTCTGCAGCAGCGTCGCGGCGCGCGTGAGGGCGGCGAGGGCGCCGTTGTCGTCGTCTTCGAGCGCCTGGCTTGCGCCTTGGGCGGCGTCGATGAGGGCCTGCGCGTTCGAGATGCGCGAGTGGTGGGCCGAGAGTTCGTCCCACTCGTCGGCGCCCGGCGCGAGCTTGGCGACTTCGGAAATCTGCCACTGCAACCGCTCGCGCTCGCGTTGCAGCGAGTCTTGCGCCGAGCGTGCGTGCTCGAGCGCCGAGAGCGCCTGGCGCCAGCTCTGCCAGGCGGCGTCGAGCGCGTCGGTGCGCGCGCCCGCGTAGGCGTCGAGCAGGCCACGCACGGCCTCGGGGCGGGTCAGGCTCTGCCAGGCGTGCTGGCCGTGGATGTCGAGCAGGCGGTCGCCGAGTTCGCGCAGTTGCGTGGCGGTGGCGGGGCTGCCGTTGATCCAGCCGCGGCTGCGTCCCTGCAGATCGACCGTGCGGCGCAGCAGCAGGCCGTCGCCCGCCTCGAAGCCGCCTTCGTCGAGCCAGCCGGCCAGGGCCGGGTCGGCGTCGAATTCGGCGCTCACGTCGAGCCGCTCGGCGCCTTCGCGCACGGCGCCGGCGTCGGCGCGGTTGCCCAGCGCCAGCTGCAACGCGTCGATCAGGATGGACTTGCCGGCGCCGGTTTCCCCGGTCAGCACCGTGAAGCCGGCAGACAGGTCGAGTTCAAGGGACCGCACGATCACGAAGTCGCGCAGTGCGATGCGTCGCAAAGCCATCTCAGTTCGTCCTCAAGCTGGGGGCTTGGTCCTTCATTCAGGAGCCCCCTTCGTTCCAATGGAGTTTTTTCCGCAGCGTGTCGAAGTAGCTCCAGCCGCGCGGGTGCAGGAAGCGCACCCGGAAGTCGGAGCGGCGCACCACCACGCGGTCGCCGATGGCGAGCGAGGCGAGCGACTGCATGTCGAAATTGGCGCTGGCGTCGCGACCGCTCACCAGTTCGATCACGATCTCGTCGGCATCGGGCAGCAGCACGGGGCGGTTGGACAGCGTGTGCGGTGCGATCGGCACCATCACCCAGCCCGGCACCGCCGGATGCAACAGCGGCCCGCCGGCCGACAGCGCATAGGCCGTCGAGCCCGTGGGCGACGCGATGATCAGCCCGTCGGCGCGCTGGTTGGCCACGAAATGGCGGCCCACCGACACGCGCATCTCGACCATGCCCGAGGTGGCGCCGCGGTTGACCACCACGTCGTTCATCGCGAGCGCGTCGAACACCACGGCCTCGTCGCGAAGCACCTGTGCGTGCATCAGGCTGCGGTGGTCTTCTTCGTATTCGCCGGCCAGCATCGGGATCAGCGTGGCCTGGTAGTTGTCCAGCGGGATGTCGGTGATGAAGCCCAGCCGCCCGCGGTTGATGCCGATCAGCGGGATGCCGTAGCACGCGAGCTGCCGGCCGATGCCGAGCATGGTGCCGTCACCGCCGACCACGAGGCCGAGGTCGCAGCGCTGGCCGATTTCTTCGACCGACAGTGCCTGGTAGCGCGGGTGCGGCGGGGCGTCGGTGTCCTCGCAGGACGAACGCTCCACGAACACCGTGCAACCCTGCGATTCGAGGAAGGCGCCGATGCCCTCCATCACGCCGTCGCGCGCATCGGCCTGCGCCCGGGCGCCGGAAGCCTGGTATTTGCCGATCAGGGCGACGTGACGAAAGCGTGAGGTCATAGCTCACAAATTACAACACTAAAATCTTGCAATGCTGGACGACCGTGCCAAGTTGCTGTTGAAGACGCTGGTCGAGCGTTACATCGCCGATGGGCAACCCGTCGGATCGCGCACGCTCTCGCGTTCGGCGGGGCTGGATCTCTCGCCCGCGACCATCCGCAACGTGATGTCCGACCTCGAGGCGCTGGGGCTCATTGCCAGCCCCCACACCTCGGCCGGACGCGTGCCGACCACGCGCGGCTACCGGCTCTTCGTCGACACCATGCTGACCGCGCAGCGCGAGCAGATGAGCACGCCGAGCCTGGCGGCCGACCAGCCGCAGAAGGTGATCGCCAACGCCGCGCACCTGTTGTCGAACCTGTCGCAGTTCGTGGGCGTCGTGATGGCGCCGCGGCGCGTCTCGGTGTTCAAGCAGATCGAATTCTTGCGCCTGTCGGAGCGGCGGCTGCTGGTGATCATCGTCTCGCCCGACGGCGATGTGCAGAACCGCGTGATCTTCCCGGAATCCGACTACTCACAGTCGCAGCTGGTGGAAGCCTCGAACTACATCAACGCGCACTTCGCGGGCCTGACGATCGAGCAGGTGCGCGACCGCCTGCAGTCCGAGGTCGAGAAGCTGCGCGGTGAAATTGCCGCGCTGATGCAGGCCGCGGTGCAGGTCAGCTCCGAAGTGCTCACCGATGCGCAGGCCGACGACGTCGTGATTTCCGGCGAGCGCAACCTGCTGTCGGTGACCGATTTTTCCAGTGACATGGGGCAGCTGCGGCGTGCCTTCGATCTTTTTGAAGAGAAGGCGCAGCTGATGCGGCTGCTCGACGTGTCGAGCAAGGCCGAGGGCGTGCGCATCTTCATCGGCGGCGAAAGCCAGGTCGTGCCCTTCGAAGAGCTGTCCATCGTCAGCGCCAACTACGAGGTCGACGGCCAGGTGGTGGGCACGCTGGGCGTGATCGGCCCGACCCGCATGCCGTACGACCGCATGATCCAGATCGTCGACATCACGTCGCGGCTGGTGAGCAACGCGCTGAGCCACCGCAAGTAAGCGGCTGCGCGCGGCGCATAGAATCGGGCCCGCGTGGGCCGTTAGCTCAGTTGGTTAGAGCAGCGGACTCATAATCCGTTGGTCGAGTGTTCAAGCCACTCACGGCCTACCACCACACATTCCCCCTCTGTAGACACTCCGATGAAGGCCGCATTGCGCGGCCTTTTTCTTTGCAGCCGCGAGGGCGCGAGCGAGGTTAGCGGCCGCCGCCGATTTCACCTACGGCAAACACAGGATTCCTTCAGGTTGCAACGCAACATCGAAGGCAGAATGCACCATTTGAGTGCAAATGTAACGAGCCGGGTGATCCCTGCGCACGCCGCACTGCGATTCCCGATGGCCATGACCCCGCTTTTCAAGCTCCTGCTTCCGATGTCCCTGCTCGCGCTCGCTGCATGCGGCGCCAAGCAGGCTTCCACCACCGATGACGCGCCGCCCGAAGTCGGCGTGGTGGCGCTGCACGCCAGCGACGTGGCTGTGCACACCGAGCTCGCGGGCCGCACGGCCGCCTACCGCGTCTCCGAGGTGAGGCCACAGGTCAACGGCATCGTGCGCAAGCGACTGTTCGAAGAGGGCGGCATGGTCCGCGCGGGCCAGGTGCTGTACGAGATCGAGCCCGGCCCGTTCGAGGCCGCGCACGAGCAGGCGCAGGCCGCGCTGGCCACGTCGCAGGCCACCATCGCCAGCCTGCGCGGCAAGGCCGATCGCTTCGGCGAACTGGTCAAGGCCAACGCCGTGAGCAGGCAGGAACACGAAGAGGCGCAGGCGGCGCTGGTGCAGGCGCAAGCCGGCGTGAAGGCCGCGCAGGCGGCCGTGAAGGCGGCACGCATCAACCTCGACTTCACGCGCATCACCGCGCCCATCGCGGGACGCATCGGCCGCTCCGCCGTGACCGAAGGCGCGCTCGTGGCGCCGGGCCAGGCGATGGCACTGGCCACGATCCAGCGGCTCGACCCGATCTACGTCGACGTGGTGCAGTCGAGCCTGGCGTTGACGAAGCTCAAGCGCCGGTTCATCTCGGGTGACATGGCGCCGGCCAGCACCCAGGTCAGCCTGCGCATGGAAGACGGCTTGCCGTACCCGCATGCCGGCACGCTGAAGTTCTCCGAAGTGGCCGTCGACGAGGCCACCGGTTCGGTCACGCTGCGCGCGGAATTTCCGAACCCGCAAGGGCTGCTGCTGCCCGGCATGTACGTGCGCGCGCAGGTTGAGTCCGGCGTGGAGCGCCAGGCCATCCTGGCGCCGCAGCGCGGCGTGGCCCGCAACGAGAAGGGCGAGCCGACCGCGCTGGTGGTGGCGGCCGACAACAAGGTCGAGCTGCGCGCGCTCGAAGTGCGCAGCACCGAGGGCGAGCATTGGGTCGTGACCCGGGGCCTGCGCGAGGGCGACCGCCTGGTGGTCGACGGCCTGCAGCGCGCGCGCCCCGGCGAAAAAGTGAAGCCGGTGCCGGTGTCCACGGCGGGCGCATCGTCCGCTGCTGCGCCTTCTCCGGCCGACTAATGAGAAGCGACAACCTCCCGTGATCGCTCATTTCTTCATCCAGCGGCCCGTCTTCGCCTGGGTCATCGCCATCCTCATCATGCTGGCCGGCGGCGTGGCCATTCGCACGCTGCCGGTGTCGCAGTACCCGGACATCGCGCCGCCGACCGTGGTCGTGTCGGCCAACTACCCCGGCGCCTCGGCGCAGGCGGTGGAAAACAGCGTGACGCAGGTGCTCGAGCAGCAACTCAAGGGCATCGACGGCCTGATGTACTTCAAGTCGACCAGCAGCGCCGCCGGCTGGGCCGAGATCAACGTCACTTTCCGCCAGGGCATCGACCCCGACACCGCGCAGGTGCAGGTGCAGAACAAGGTCAGCCAGGCCACCAGCCGGCTGCCGCAGGCGGTGCAGCAGCAGGGCGTGACGGTCGCCAAGTCGCAGAACAACTTCCTGCTGATCGTGGCGCTCTACGACGAGACCGGCCAGCGCACCGACACCGACATCGCCGACTGGATGGCCAGCAACCTGCGCGACCCGATCAGCCGCGTCGACGGCGTGGGTTCGGTGCAGGCCTTCGGCGCGGCGTACGCCATGCGCATCTGGCTCGACCCGCACCGGCTGGCCAGCTACCAGCTGATGCCGTCCGACGTCACGGCCGCCATCACCGCGCAGAACACGCAAGTGTCGGTGGGCGAGATCGGCGCGCGGCCGTCGGCGCCGACGCAGCACCTGAACGCCACCGTCACCGCGATGTCGCGGCTGCAGACGCCCGACCAGTTCAAGGCCATCGTGCTCAAGACGCAGGCCGACGGTGCCGTGGTGCGGCTGGGCGACGTGGCGCGGGTGGAAATCGGCAGCGAGTCGTATGCCGAGACCACGCGCCTGAACGGCCACCCGGCCGCGGGCTCGGCCGTGATGCTGGCGCCCGGCGCCAACGCGCTGACCACCGCCCGCGCGGTGAAGGCGCGCATCGCCGAGCTTGAGCGCTCGCTGCCTGCGGGCCTGCGCGTGGCCTACGCGGAAGACACGACCCGCTTCGTCAAGATCTCGATCCAGTCGGTCATCCGGACGCTGCTGGAGGCCATCGCGCTGGTGGTGGTCGTGATGTTCCTCTTCCTGCAGAACTGGCGCGCCACGGTGATCCCCGCGATCACCGTGCCGGTGGTGCTGCTGGGCACCTTCGGCGTGCTGGCGGCCTTCGGCTATTCGATCAACGTGCTCACGCTGTTCGGCATGGTGCTGGCCATCGGCCTGCTGGTGGACGACGCCATCGTGGTGGTGGAGAACGTCGAGCGCGTCATGCACGAAGAGGGGCTCGATGCGAAGGCGGCCACGATCAAATCGATGAAGGAAATCACCGGCGCGCTGGTCGGCATCGCGGTGGTGGTGTCGGCGGTGTTCCTGCCCATGGCCTTCTTCGGCGGCTCGGTGGGCGTGATCTACCGGCAGTTCTCGGTGACCATCATCGCGTCGATGGTGCTGTCGGTGGTGGTGGCCATCGTGCTCATCCCGGCGCTGTGCGCGCGCTTCCTGAAGGCCGGCGTGCCGCCGCGCACGCGCGGCTTCCTGGGCGCCTTCAACCGCCGCTTCGACGCCGCGCAGGGCCGCTACGTGGGCGTGCTGGGCCGCATCCTGCGCAAGCCGCTGCGCTTCACGGCGGTGTATGTCGCCATCGTGGCCGGCATGGGCCTGCTGTACCTGAGCCTGCCCGGCGGCTTCCTGCCGGAAGAGGACCAGGGCAGCGTGATGGTGATCGCGACGCTGCCGGCCGGCGCCACCTCGGGCCGCACCGACGAAGTGAACCGCGCCATCGAAAAGCATTTTCTCGAGACCGAGAAGGACACGACCGACACCATCTTCACGCTCACCGGCTGGAGCTACAGCGGCTCGGGGCAGAACATGGGCATGGCGTTTGTCTCGCTGAAGGACTGGTCCGAGCGCGCCAGCGCCGACAAGCGCGCGCACGCCATCGTCGAGCGTGCCGGCAAGGCGCTGGCCAAGCAGCAGCGCGACGCCGAGGTCTTCGGCATGGTGCCGCCGCCCATCGAAGGGCTGGGTGAATCGAACGGCTTCGAGTTCTGGCTGCAGGACACCTCGGGCATGGGCGCAGAGCGGCTGTTGCAGGCGCGCGAAAAACTGGTGCGCGAGGCCAACAAGGACAAGCGCCTGCAATCGGTGCGCGCCAACAGCGTGGCCGGCACGCCGCAGCTGCAGGTCGACATCGACCAGCTGAAGGCCTCGGCCCTGCGGCTGTCGCTGGACGACGTGAACACCACGCTGGGCATCGCCTGGGGCGGCAGCTACGTGAATGACTTCATCGATCGCGGCCGCGTGAAGCGCGTGTACGTGCAGGCCGATGCGCCGTACCGCTCGGCACCGGACGACATCAGTCAGTGGTTCGTGCGCGGCAGCACGGGCGCGATGACGCCGTTCTCTGCCTTTGCCACCACGCACTGGTCGCAGGGCGCGTCGCAGCTGGAGCGTTACAACGGCCTGCCCGCGGTGCAGATCCAGGGCGCGGCTGCGCAGGGCATCAGCTCGGGCACGGCCATGGCGGCCATCGAGACTCTCGCGAAGCAGCAGAGCGGCACGGGCCAGGCCTGGAGCGGCCTGTCGTACCAGGAGCGGCTGTCGGGCGGGCAGGCGCCGCTGCTGTTCGCGCTGTCGATCCTCGTGGTCTTCCTGTGCCTGGCGGCGCTGTACGAGAGCTGGTCGGTGCCGGTGTCGGTGATGCTGGTGATTCCGCTGGGCGTGCTCGGCGCGGTGATCGCGGCGGCGCTGCGCGGGTTGTCGAACGACATCTACTTCCAGGTCGGGCTGCTCGCGACCATCGGGCTGTCGGCCAAGAACGCGATCCTGATCATCGAGTTCGCGGAGGCGGCGCTGCGCCGTGGTGTGCCGCTGCTCGAAGCGGTGGCCGAAGGCGCGCGCCTGCGGCTGCGGCCGATCCTGATGACCTCGCTGGCCTTCCTGGCGGGCGTGATCCCGCTGGCGGTGGCCACGGGTGCGGGCTCGGGCAGCCAGGTCGCGATCGGCACCGGGGTGTTCGGCGGCGTGCTTGCGGCGACGGCGCTGGGCATCTTCTTCGTGCCGCTGTTCTACCTGCTGGTGAAGCGCGTGGCCGCACGGCTGATGGGGCGCAAGGCGCAGGAGGGCGGCGAACAGGTGGCCTGAGGCCGTCGCATCACAAGGCCGTGAAGCTTTTTTGAAGGCCTCGCCGGAACAGCGCTTTCGGCGGGGTAGAATTCAAGGCTGCGCGGCTGTAGCTCAGTTGGATAGAGTACTTGGCTACGAACCAAGGGGTCGTGGGTTCAATTCCTGCCAGCCGCACCATCTCTCGAATAGCCTGGAAGAGTTTCTCTTCCAGGCTATTTTCGTTTGGGGCCCTCGCACAGAGGGTTTCGCTGCCCGCATTCGCTGCGCGGCAGGCGCCCACAAAAAAGCCGCCCGAGGGCGGCTTTTTGACGTCGATACGGACAGCTGCCAGGCCGGGCCTGTGCAGCGTCGCACCATGCGTCTTACTTCTTCTTGGCGACGGCCTTCTTGGCGGGAGCCTTGGCGACGACTGCCTTCGTGACAGCAGCCTTGGTGACAGCTGCCTTCTTCGGAGCGGCGGCCTTCTTGGCAGCGGGTGCAGCAGCGGCCTTTTCAGCCTTGCGCTTGGCGGCCTTGGGGTCGATGGCGGCCTTGAAGGCAGCGCCGGCGACGAACTTCGGCACCTTGGTGGCGGCGATCTTGATCTTGGTGCCGGCCTGGGGGTTGAAGCCCGAGCGTGCAGCGCGTGCGACTTGCTTGAAAGTACCGAAGCCGACCAGCTGGACCGAATCGCCCTTCTTCACGGCAGCGACGACGCTGCTGGTGATCGTTTCGAGGACGCGTGCGGCCTCGGCCTTGCTCAGGTTGTGGGTGGTGGCGATCTTCTCGACCAGTTCGATGCGGTTCATTCAGTATTCCTTGGATGGTATGGCGCCGTGTTGCCTACGGCGGCCCAGGCTTATTCCGGGCGGGGCGGAGTGTACCGGGTCGGAAGGGCCTCTTTGGAACGGCACGGGCCGGATGCGTTGCAATAGGCCCCATTGCGGGCTGCCGTCGTCCGTATTTTCAGCTTTCGATCACAAAGGTTGGGATGGGCGAAAAAACACGCTATAATCGAAAGCTGTGCGGCTGTAGCTCAGTTGGATAGAGTACTTGGCTACGAACCAAGGGGTCGTGGGTTCAATTCCTGCCAGCCGCACCACTCTTCAAGGGTTAGCTCGTTTTTCGAGCTAACCCTTTTTCTTTGGCCGGTCATTGCACCGTGCCCGCATCAAGGACGCGCCGGTCGCACGTCCTTCCAGAGGCCGGCCCGCTTGGCTTTGGCTTCTTCCTCCGCGAATTCATACTGCCCGCGCTCCTGGGGTGACAGGCGCTGCGCCTGCGCGGGCTGCCAGCGTGCCAATCCGACGGTCAGCAATGCTAGGCCTGCGTCGAGCGTTCGCGGTCCATGGGGTGCCGAATCCGGCGTCACCATCACGAGGCAGATGCGTTCGCGGGCATGGGATGTGGACGCGTCGCAGTCGACGTCCGCAGGCTTCAGGCGAACCATGTCGTGCATCTTCTGCCGGGCCTGCTCGGCGAAGGGCTGCCCCGGCTTTGGCGCCTCGATGCCCTGCAGGCGCACGCGGCGCCACGCACTGGCGCTGGCCGCGTCGCCGCAGCGGGCGGTGAGGGTGTCGCCGCTGTGGATGCTCACGACGAAGCAGGTCTGCGTCCTGGCGTGGGTGTCGAAGGGAAGAAAGCCCAGGACGGCAGCAAGGACCGCGAGAGCGTACAAATGAAGCCCCGCCGAGGCATGGCGACGGCAAGGGAAATGTCCGATGGCGATCACGGGGGCTCCTGTCTCCTGGGCATGGCGGTTGCGGCAAACTCACCGGCTTGTACGGCGCGGCAAGGGCGCCCAGTATTTCCGATTTGAAGGACTCTGCATTGAACAAGGCATTCACCAAGGAGTCGGACGCCGATGCGGACGACGACGATGACGGCGCAGGTGGCGCCGCGCCCCCGCTGCCAGCGGGCAGCAAGAACTACATCACGCCCGAGGGCTACGCGCGCCGGCGCGACGAGCTGCTGCAGCTGATGGACGAGGAGCGCCCCAAGGTCGTCGAGGCCGTGCACTGGGCCGCGAAGAACGGCGACCGCTCCGAGAACGGCGACTACCTCTACGGCAAGAAGCGCCTGCGCGAGATCGACCGGCGCATCCGCTTCCTCGGCAAGCGGCTCGAGATCGCGGAGATCACCGACCCGTCGGTGCACCACGGGCGCGACCAGGTCTTCTTCGGCGCCACCGTCCGCTATGTCGACGAGACCGGCGAGGAGCGCAGCGTCACGATCCTCGGCATCGACGAGGCCGAGAGCGCCAAGTCGGAAGTCAGCTGGATCTCCCCGATCGCGCGTGCGCTGCTCAAGGCGCGCGAAGGCGACGTGGTGAAGCTCGTGACACCCGGCGGGGCGCACGAGGTGGAGATCCTGTCGGTGAGCTACCCGGCGCCGCACACGCCGGCGAACTGACGAAGAAGGTCAGGGCGCAGGAATCGTCCGCGCCGCGGTCAGCACCGACGCGGTCCGGCGCGCGGCGCGCAGCACGGCATCGAGGTGCGTGCGGTCGCGCACTGCGATCACGAAGCGCAGGTCGGTCGAATCCTGCGGGGTCTCGTCGGCCATTTCCACGTGCGTGATGTCGGCCTCGGCATCGGCCAGCGTGGCCGCCACGCGGGCGAGCACGCCCTTGTCGTTGCGCACGGTGATGACCACGCCGGTCTCGAAGGCACGCGTGGGCTCGTCGGCCCATTCGACCGCGAAGAAGCGCTCGCTGTCCTTGTTGCGCAGGCGCTGGCCCACGCCACAGTCGTCGGTGTGCACCACCAGCCCCTCGCCGTGCCCGAGGTACCCGACGATCTGGTCACCGGGAATGGGGCGGCAGCACTGCGCGAAGCGCACGGAAGAGTTCTCGCTGCCGTCGAGCGTCACCGCGCCTTGCGACACGGCCTCGTGCGACGTGAAGCGCTCGCGGCTGAGCAATAGGGCGTCGGGGCGCTCGCCGATCTCGGCCAGCAGCGCCATGAGCCGCTTGGCGACGATGCTCGCGATGCGTTTGCCCAGGCCGATGTCGGTCAGCAGCTCGGCGCGGGTGCGGTTGCCGGTGAAGCGCAGCAGCTTCTCCCACAGTGCCTGGTGTTCGTCGTCTTCCTCGGGCAGCTTGCCCAGGCCCTCGGCGCGCAGCGCCTGCGCCAGCAGCTTCTCGCCCAGGCCTTCGGACTCGGCATGCGCCAAGGTCTTCAGGTAGTGGCGGATCTTGGAGCGTGCCCGGCCGGTGCGCACGAAGCCCAGCCACGCGGGGTTGGGCGTCGACACCGGCGCCGTGATCACTTCGACCACGTCGCCATTCTTCAGCTCGGTGCGCAGCGGGACCTGGTCGCCGTTGATGCGCGCGGCCGAGGTGTGGTCGCCGATGTTGCTGTGGATGGCGTACGCGAAGTCGACCACCGTGGCGCCACGCGGCAGCGCCATGATCTGGCTCTTGGGCGTGAAGACGTAGACAGCGTCGGGGAACAGGTCGACCTTGACGTGGTCCCAGAACTCGGCGGCGTCGCGTGTTTCGTCCTGGATGTCGAGCAGTGACTGCAGCCACTTGGTGCCCAGCCGGTCGTTGCTCGCGGAATTGGGCTCGGCGGCCTTGTAGAGCCAGTGCGCCGCCACGCCCGATTCGGCCACGACGTGCATGGCCTCGGTGCGCAGCTGGAACTCCACGCTCACGCCGGCAGGGCCCACCAGCGTGGTGTGCAGCGACTGGTAGCCGTTGAGCTTGGCGATCGCGATGTGGTCCTTGAACTTGCCCGGCAGCGGCTTGTACATCTGGTGCAGGATGCCCAAGCCGGTGTAGCAGGCGATCACGTTCGGCACGATGAGCCGGAAGCCGTAGATGTCGGTGACCTGCGCGAAGCTCAGGTGTTTTTCTTCCATCTTGCGGTAGATGGAATAGAGCGTTTTCTCGCGGCCCGCGATGCGCAGCGTCATGCCGGCGGCGGAGAAGGCCGTCTCGACCTCTTTCTGCACCTTCTGGATCAGGTCGCGTCGTCGTCCGCGGGCCTTGGCGACGGCCTTGGCCAGCGTGGCGTAGCGCCAGGGCTTGAGGTGGCGGAACGACAGGTCCTGCAGCTCGCGGTAAGTCTGGTTCAGGCCCAGCCGGTGCGCGATAGGGGCGTAGATCTCGAGCGTTTCACGCGAGATGCGGGCCCACTTTTCACGCGGCGCATCGGCCAGCGTGCGCATGTTGTGCGTGCGGTCGGCCAGCTTGACCAGGATGACGCGCACATCGCGCGCCATGGCCAGCAGCATCTTGCGGAAGGACTCGGCCTGGTTCTCTTCGCGCGTGTTGAACTGCAGCTTGTCGAGCTTGGTGAGCCCGTCGACCAGCTCGGCAACCGGGGCGCCGAAGCGCTCGATGAGCTCCGGCTTGGTGACGCCGCAATCTTCGATGGCATCGTGCAGCAACGCGGCCATGAGCGCCTGGGCGTCGAGCTTCCATTCGGCGCACTGCGCCGCCACGGCGATGGGGTGGGTGATGTACGGCTCGCCGCTGTTGCGCAGCTGCCCGAGGTGGGCTTCGTCGGCGAAGCGGTAGGCCCGGCGCACCAGCTCGGTGTCTTCGGGGCTGAGGTAGTCGAGGCGGGCCGTCAGCGCAGCAAAACTCGCGGCGGCCGCGTTCAGCGCCGCCGGACTCGGTTTCGGCGTGGGGGACGTAGGTTTGGCGACCGCGCTCATGGCTACCACTTTAGCGTGACCGCTCTGTGGGCGCGTCCAGACGTAAAAAAAGCACCGCAATGCGGTGCCTTTTCGTTGCAGGGCTGCGTCAGAAGATCAGCCCGGCACTTTCTTGAGCATCTCGATGCCGATCTTGCCTTCGGCGATTTCGCGCAGGGCCGTGACGGCGGGCTTGTTCTTGCTCTCGATCTTGGGCGCGTGGCCTTGGCTCAGCATGCGCGCACGGTACGTGGCGGCGAGAACGAGCTGGAAGCGGTTCGGAATCTGAACGAGACAATCTTCGACGGTGATGCGGGCCATGATGAATTCTTTCGGTCGGTGAGCGGGGATTTCAAGGGATGTTCAGTGCGGCGAACGTATCGGCACGTGCTCTGCGCTGTGCGGAATACCGGAGCCTCTGCGCGTGGACGATCGCCTTGAGATCGAAAAGTGCGCGCTCAAATAACTCGTTGATTATAACGAAATCGAATTTTCCGGCCTGGGCCATCTCTTCGGCCGCATTCTTCAGGCGCAATTCGATCACCGCCGCACTGTCCTCGCCGCGCCGCTCGAGGCGGGAGCGCAGCTCTTCCCAGCTGGGCGGGAGGATGAAGATCATGACCGCGTTCGCAAAGGTCTTGCGGATCTGCAGTGCGCCCTGGAAGTCGATTTCGAGGATCACGTCGGTGCCCAGGGCCACCCGTTCCTCGACCGCTTTCTTCGACGTGCCGTAGCGGTGGCCGTGCACATGGGCCCATTCGACGAAGCCGTCGGCCGCGATGAGGGCGTCGAACTCGCTCGGCGAGGCGAAAAAGTACTCCCGACCGTGTTTTTCCTGCCCACGCGGGGGGCGCGTGGTGTGGGAGACCGAGGGCTGAACGGCCGAGTCGAGCTCCATGAGCGCCTTGACCAGGCTCGATTTGCCAGCACCGCTGGGCGCGGCGACCACGAAGATATTGCCGGGGTAGTCCATGGGGAGGCTCGTCGTCATTCGATGTTCTGCACCTGCTCGCGCATCTGCTCGATGAGGACCTTCATGTCCACGCCGATGCGCGTGAGTTCCAGGGCTGCCGACTTGGAGCCCAGGGTGTTGGCTTCGCGGTGCAGTTCCTGGATCAGGAAATCCAGCCGCTTGCCGATCTCGCCGCCCTTCTTGAGCAGCCGCTCGATCTCGTCGAGGTGCGAATTCAGCCGGGTCAGCTCTTCCGCCACGTCGATGCGGATCGCGAAGGCGGTCGCTTCGGTCAGGGCGCGGTCTTGGGCGGCTTCGGGCAGCGTGCCACCCGTGCCGGCGGTCAGGCCCATGGCCTCCTGCCAGCGCTCCAGGAAGCGGTTGCGCTGCTGTTCGACCAGCTGGGGCACCAGCGGGCCGGCCTGCTGCACCAGGGTGCGCAGCTGGGCCAGGTGGGCCTCGAGCATCTTGGCCAGCCGCGCGCCTTCGCGTTGGCGGGCCGACATCAGCGCCTCGAGCGCCTTGCCTGCCACGTCGAGCAGGTCGGGGCCCCAGTCGCCGCGCGTGGCGCCGTCGCCGCCGGCCAGCCGCAGCACGTCGGCCACGCTGAGCTCGCGGGCGCCGGGCAGCCAGGCACGGATGCCGTCCTGCACGCCGTTCAGCCGCTGGAGCAGCTTGACGGAGGGCTCGACCACGCCCGCCTGGGCCGTGTTCTCGATGGCCGCGCGCACCTCGACCTTGCCGCGCTTGAGCTTGGCCGTGAGCAGCTCGCGCAGCGCGGTCTCATGCTGGCGCAGCTCCTCGGGGAGCTTGAAGGTGAGGTCGAGAAAGCGGCTGTTGACCGAGCGGATTTCGACCCCGAGTCGGCCCGCGGCGGAGGGCCGTGCATCGGCTTCGGAGTGGCTGCCTGCGGGGCCGTTCTGGCCGCTGGCGTAGCCGGTCATGCTGTAAACTGGCATTGCGCCTCACTGTGGTTTTGCTTGCAAGCACCGAGGCGTCGGTACAGCGTTCGCTTGCCGCACCATCGCCTTCGGGCGAAACTCCCGGATTATGTCAAAGGTCAAGCCTACGCCCCTGTTGCCCGATACGGTCATTGGCGGATATCGCGTTGTTCGCCGGCTTTCCGCGGGCGGTTTCGGCGTGGTCTACCTCGCGATCGACCCGAACGGCCAGCAGGTCGCCGTCAAGGAATACCTGCCTTCGTCGCTCGCCACGCGGGGCCCCGGCGAGCTGGCGCCGCAGGTGCCGCCCGAGAAGCTGTCGCTGTACCGCCTGGGGCTCAAGAGTTTCTTCGAGGAAGGCCGCTCGCTCGCGCAGATTTCGCATGCGTCGGTGGTCAGCGTGCTCAATTTCTTCCGCGAGAACGAGACCGTCTACATGGTCATGAACTACCTGGAGGGCGCGACCCTGCAGGATTTCGTGGTCACGGCGCGCGACCTGAAGCGGCAGAAGGTGTTCCGCGAATCGACCATCCGTTCGCTGTTCGACGAAATCCTGCGCGGCCTGCGCATCGTCCACCAGTACAAGATGCTGCACCTGGACATCAAGCCCGCCAACATCTTCGTCACCGACGACGACCGCGCCGTGCTGATCGACTTCGGCGCCGCCCGCGAAGTGCTCAGCAAAGAGGGCATCTTCATCCGCCCCATGTACACGCCCGGCTTCGCCGCGCCCGAGATGTACCGGCGCGACTCGTCGATGGGCCCCTGGACCGACATCTACGCCATCGGCGCCTGCATCTACGCCTGCATGCAGGGCTACCCGCCCAACGACGCGCCCCGGCGCATCGAGAAAGACCGCCTGAGCCTGTCGCTCTCGCGCCTGCGCGGCGTGTACTCCGACAACCTCATCGAGGTGGTCGAGTGGTGCATGTCGCTCGACCCGCTCTCGCGCCCGCAGTCGGTGTTCGCGCTGCAAAAAGAACTCAGCCGCGAAGGCGAGCGCCGCTACACCAAGCTCACGGTCGGCGAAAAAGTGCGCCTGTCGATCGACAACATCCGCTCCTTCGACAAGAAGAGCCTGCCGCGCGCCGCCGCGCCCACCACCCGTCCGGCCTGATCGACATGAAGTTCTCCGTGTTCCAGGTCAGCCGCAAGGGCGGCCGTCTCAAGAACGAAGACCGCATGGGCTACTGCTACACGCGGGAGTCGGGTCTGTTCGTGCTCGCCGACGGCATGGGCGGCCACCCTGAAGGCGAGGTGGCGGCCCAGCTGGCGCTGCAGACCATCGCCGCGCTGTACCAGCGCGAGGCCCGCCCCACCGTGAAGGACGTGAAGGCCTTCCTGGCCGAGTCGGCCATGTCGGCGCACCAGCAGATCATGCGGTACGCCAGCCACAAGGCGATGCTCGACACGCCCCGCACCACCGTGGTCGCGGCCGTGCTGCAGAACGCCACCGCCACCTGGCTGCATTGCGGTGACTCGCGCCTGTACGTCGTGCGCGACGGCCGCCTGCTGACCCGCACGCGCGACCACTCGCACGCCGAGCGCCCCAAGCCCCACGGTGCCACCGATGCGCCCGTCAACCGCAACCTGCTGCTGACCTGCCTGGGCTCGCCCACCACGCCGCTGTTCGACGTGTCGGCACCGCTGCCGCTGCAGCGCGGCGACCGCCTCATGCTGTGCTCCGACGGCGTCTGGGGCGTGCTCGACGACGCCGTCATCGTGCACACCCTGTCGTCCGGCAAGCCCGTGTCCGATGCCGCGCCCGACCTGGCCGAAATGGCGCTGCGCAAGGGCGGCGCCCACAGCGACAACGTGACGCTGATCGCGCTCGAATGGGAAATGCCCGAGACGCCCGGCGATGACCGCGGCGTATCCACCGAAACCATCGACGACGGCGTGTTCGCCTCGACCATCCAGGCCGGCATGCCGTCCGACAGCGAGATCGACGACCTCGACGAAGACGCCATCGAGCGCTCCATCGCCGAGATCAACGAAGCCATCCGCCGCTCCGCCGCCCGCAAGACCTGATCTCTTGATCGGGTCTCGCGGTTTTTCTTTTTCTTTTTCGGTTTCCTCCAGACACATGACTGCTTTCACACGAAGCGGCGGCCGCGCCGCCGACCAGCTGCGCCCCGTGCGCATCACCCGCGGCTTCACCATCCACGCCGAAGGCTCCGTGCTCATCGAGTTCGGCCAGACCCGCGTGCTGTGCACCGCCTCGGTCGAAGAAAAAGTGCCGCCACACAAGAAGGGCAGCGGCGAAGGCTGGGTGACCGCTGAATACGGCATGCTGCCGCGCGCCACCCACACCCGCAGCAGCCGTGAAGCCGCCAAGGGCAAGCAGACCGGCCGTACGCAGGAAATCCAGCGCCTCATCGGCCGCTCGATGCGCGCCGTGTTCGACCTCGCCGCTCTGGGCGAACGCACCATCCACCTCGACTGCGACGTGCTGCAGGCCGACGGCGGCACGCGCACCGCGGCCATCACCGGCGCCTTCGTGGCCGCACAGGACGCTGTCGACAAGCTGCTGGCCTCCGGCGCGCTCAAGACCTCGCCCATCAAGGGCCACGTGGCCGCCATCTCGGTGGGCATCGTCGAAGGCACGCCGCTGCTCGACCTCGAGTACACCGAAGACTCGGCCTGCGACACCGACATGAACGTCGTCATGACCGGCGCCGGCCACTTCGTCGAAGTGCAGGGCACGGCCGAAGGCGTGGCCTTCACGCGCGAAGAAATGAACCTCCTGCTCGGCCTGGCCGAGAAGGGCATCGGCGAACTCGTGAGCCTGCAGCAGCAGGCCCTGCTTTCGAATTGAACGACCGACGACCACAACCACTAGCTACTGGCGCCCGTTCATTCATCGGGCATCACAGCCATCTTTGACTTTCCATGAAACTGGTTCTGGCTTCCAACAACGCGGGCAAGCTCGCCGAACTCCAGCAGCTGTTTGCCGAGCTGTCCGTCACCCTGGTGCCGCAGTCGGCACTCGGCGTGGGCGAGGCTGAAGAACCCTTCCGCACCTTCGTCGAGAACGCGCTCACCAAGGCGCGCCACGCCAGCGCCGCCACCGGCCTGCCGGCCATTGCCGACGACGCCGGCCTGTGCGTCGATGCTTTCGGCGGCCTGCCGGGTGTCGACACCGCCTACTACGCCACGCAGTTCGGCTACGCCAAGGGCGACGCCAACAACGTGAAGGCGCTGCTCGAACAGCTCGACGGCGTGGTCAACCGCCGCGCCGCGCTCGTCAGCACGCTGGTCGCGCTGCGCCGCCACGACGATCCCGAGCCGCTCATTGCCGTCGGCCGCGTGGTCGGCGAGATCGCGCCTGCGCCCATCGGCGACAACGGCTTCGGCTTCGACCCCGTCATGTACCTGCCGACCTTCGGCAAGACCTTCGCCCAGCTGCCGCCCGACGTGAAGAACGCCAACAGCCACCGCGGCCGTGCCGCGCAGGCCATGCTCGCCCTGATGCGCGAGCGCTGGTTCTGACCCATGGCCACCGTCTTCCCGATCCAGCCCGCCCAAGCCGGCGGTGCTCCCCAGGCCAATGACGTGCTGCACTGGATGCGCCCCGGCCCGCTGCAACTCGCCGCGCTGCCGCCGCTGTCGCTGTACATCCACCTGCCGTGGTGCCTGCGCAAGTGCCCTTACTGCGACTTCAACTCGCACGAGTGGCGCGCCACCAGCGAGGCCGACATCGACGGCCTTCCCGAAGCCGCCTACATCGACGCGCTGATCGCCGACCTCGACGCCGCGCTGCCGTTGATCTGGGGTCGCACCGTCCACACCATCTTCATCGGCGGCGGCACGCCCAGCCTGTTCTCGCCGCAGGCCATCGACCGGCTGCTGGGTGACGTGCGCGCGCGCCTCAAGCTCGCGCCCGAGTGCGAGATCACGCTTGAGGCCAACCCCGGCACCTTCGAGCGCAACCGCTTCCGCGCCTACCGCGCAGCCGGCGTCACGCGTCTGTCGGTGGGCGTGCAGAGCTTCAACGACGAGCACCTGACGGCGCTGGGCCGCGTGCACGACCGCGCGCAGGCCATCGCTGCGGTGGAAGAGGCCGCGAGCGCCTTCGATACCTTCAATTTGGACCTGATGTACGCCCTGCCGGGCCAGACCATGGAAGGCCTCGACGCCGACCTGACCCAGGCTTTGGCGCTTGCGCCGCCGCACATTTCGATCTACCACCTCACCATCGAGCCCAACACCTGGTTCGCCAAGTTCCCGCCCACGCTGCCCGAGGACGACATCGCCTACGCGATGCTCGACCGCATCACCGAGCGCACGGGCGCGAACGGCATGTCGCGCTACGAGGTTTCGGCCTATGCGCGCGACGGGCACCAGTGCGCGCACAACCTCAACTACTGGCAGTTCGGCGACTACCTCGGCATCGGCGCCGGCGCGCACAGCAAGCTGAGCTTCGCGCACCGCATCGTGCGGCAGGTGCGTTATCGCGAACCGCGCCTGTACATGGAGAACGCGCGCGCCGGCATGGCCGTGTCGCAGAGCGACGAAGTGGCGCTGGCCGACCTGCCGTTCGAGTTCATGCTCAATGCCTTGCGACTGAAGCAGGGCTTCACGCTGCCCCAGTTCAGCGAACGCACGGGCCTGGCGATGACGTCGATCCAGCGTGGCTTGGAAGAGGCCGAGCGCAAGGGGCTCGTTGCACGCGACCTGTTCCGCGTGTGGCCCACCGAGCGCGGACTCGACTTCCTGAGCGACCTGCAGACGCTGTTCCTGCCCGATGACGAGTAAGGCTGTGCCGTCGGCATAAAATCGACGATTCCGGAGAGTTGGGTGAGTGGTTTAAACCAGCAGTCTTGAAAACTGCCGACGTGAAAGCGTCCGTGAGTTCGAATCTCACACTCTCCGCCGATTCTCTTGGAAAATCAATAACTTAGATTGATTTTTTGAATCTGTCCCACATAAAAGCCCACATAAAGCCGCTGCTCTTCCGAGCAGCGGCTTTTTCTTGTGGCTCGGGTTGGGCGCGGTTTCGGCATACAAACCCTGCTCGCCGCAGGGCGATGTCACGCTGAGACGAATCGTTGACGAAAGCCATCTGCGGGCTTCGGATGCATAAGCAGGCCAGCAGTGCGATCACTGTGGCTAGTATCTGCGGGAGGCACTGCAAGGGTGCCGGACCCTGCGAAAAAGGGTGGTAGAAACCAGCTATCGCTGGGAAGGTTGCCATGGCTGAGCCATTGCCTTTCACACGTCTGCATCACCCTTGAAAATGAAGAACGCCGCAAAGAAGCCAGTGAGCACGCAAGTCCAGCTACTCGAAGTAGTCCGCGTAATTGGATTCGTGGTCGGGATTGAGGACTATCAATCGCGCCCGAAGGGCCAAGAACTGCAGAAGGTCGACTACGCTCGCAATGACGCTGAAGCATTTAAGTCGACGATTGAAGAAATCTACGAAGATGCCGAGGTCGATGTTGAAATATGCCTCGATTCCGCGGCAACGCAGGGGAATCTCAGATATGGGTTGCAGCAGACGATCGCTGGTCTCAAAGAGGATGATCTCTTTGTCTTCTACTACGCGGGACATGGCTACCACGACAGCGGAGGCAACCGAATTACAGCATGGGATTCAAGTAGCTTTCATCCGCAGCAAACCACGCTCCTGATAAACGAAATCCTCATTGAGCCGCTGCGTGCCAGCAAATGCCAACGGGCTCTGATTTTCATCGACGCTTGTGCAACCGCCGTGCAGGCTCTGGTGAAATCCCGGGATGTCATCTCCAGTTTGAACGCAAATGAACTTGAGAAATTTCTAGGCTCCGCGCAATACTGCGCGACCTTCCTTTCCTGCAGTCCGGGACAAAAGTCATATCCGTCAGTAGAGTACCAACACGGTGTGTGGACCTACTTTCTCTTGCGTGCGTTGCGTGGCGATGCACCATCTGCCCTCGGACCGGGAAGGTATCTCACAGACGTCAGCTTGCGCGACTATCTGGCCACAGCCGTTCCGCAATACGTTACCGAGAAGCGGGTCGGTTCCGGCAAGCAGACGCCTATGGCGGTAGTTGATTCACAGCACACATTTGCGTTGCGCGAAGTGCCGACTACCCGAAGCCCGATCTCAGAGGCCGGTGACTATTCAGCAATCCGCCTTGAAGCAACGGACGATTTTCTGGAAAGCTTAGAGACGCACAAGTACACGGCACTTCCTGGGGGCTCTCGCTTCGTCCCAAAGGTGGTTACGGATTCCACAATCACCTGGGTCCGATCCAGCTTGCAAAGCTTTGTTGACGAGGAAATCAAACAAACATATCAGATGGCAAAGCAAGCTTTCAGTCTGCGGGCAAGAGACTTCACGCAGTCGACTGCTGACGGGGTGGGGGGCCTTGACTGTGATTTCTTCAGGTACTCCGTGACACCTGGTCATAGCTCGAAGGAGCCGGCGAACTACTACATTCAACGCCGCCTCTATTTGCGAGAGGGCTGGGAAAACCACATCCCTGCGTTTGATGACGTGTTCGGCTCGAGATTCGAGCGCGTCGTGGTGAGATTTAAACCGGATCCGAATTTCTACGATGACTATGTGGAAATCTTTGAGGGCTTTGAAGAAGAACACGGCGGTCAGTTAGACGAGGATGCAGCAAATTCCACCATTAAATACTTCGACTCAAAGGGTGTCGCCCTCACGATCAATCTTGACAAGGGGCGACTCACACTTTCGGGATCCCCGCGGGCTGTCATGATTTCCCAGCATGTGAAAAGGGTTCATACCTTTCGTTTTGGAGTGTCAGGGCCAACGACCTTGCTTTTAACCGACGTATGACCGATTGAGAGCTTTTGGTCTGGAGATGGCTCTGATTTGAACGAGAGAGAGGGTTGTAAGGAAGTCGGCGAAGTTTCACAACTGGCCCTGGATGAAGCTGACGCGAGCTGGCAATCGGCACTTGGTCCAAGTGAAAGAGGAGGCCGAGTTTCGCTGCAGCACTGCGTTCTCCCTCGCAAAGCTCATGCGTGTGGAAGTTTTCAGATCTGCCGTTGAGGCACATCAATCCACTGACCAGGGCCTGACCAAGTCACGAAACTGTCACTGGGGCTCTCTAGATTAAACGTTTCCACGTATCTAGAAAGCTCTAAATGAAAAGCCCAGCCGATTCCAAACAGATCGACTTCAACGACGAAGACTCCAACACGTCGCCCAACCCTACATTCGACTCGGTGCTCGCTGCGCGGCTGAGCCGTCGAGGCCTTCTGCGCGGTGGCGTCGGCACGGCCGGTACGGCCCTGCTGGGCGGCTTGGCCGTCGTGGGCTGTGGCGGCGGAAGCGACGGCGTCAGCTTCCCCGTGCTTCCTCCCGCACCGGCGCCCGCTCCAGGACCCGCCCCCGCTCCGCAACCCCCAACGGAGAAGCTCCTTGGGTTCGGCGCAGTCGCAAAGAGCTTGGCCGACGTCGTTTCGGTTCCCGCTGGCTACTCCTTCAGCGTCATCTACGCCTTGGGTGACCCGCTGACGAGCGGCACGCCTGCGTACAAGAACGACGGCACGGACACGGCTTTCGAAAGCCGTGCCGGTGATCACCACGACGGCATGGAATGGTTCGGCCTGGATGCCAACGGGAAGCTCTCGCTCACGGCCACCGATCGTGGCGTGCTGGCCGTCAATCACGAAGCAACGACCAATGAATCGCTGAGCTCGTTCTTCCTGCACGCGAATGGGGGAACCTCTACGATGCCGCGACCTGCCGCGGAAGTGGACAAAGAAATCGCCATCCATGGCATCTCGGTCGTGGAAGTCGTTAAGACATCGGGTAAATGGGCAACCGTCGCCGGGTCCAACTTCAATTTCCGGTTGACCCCGCTGAGCGACATCGAGATCACAGGCCCCGCTCGCGGAAGCAGCCTGCTGGTCACCAAGTATTCGACAGACGGCACGCGCACGCGCGGCACATTGAACAACTGCGGCACCGGCAAGACGCCGTGGGGCACCTTCCTCACCGGTGAAGAGAACTGGTTCGGCTACTTCACGCGCGGCGCTGCAGACGATGCAGCTCGCGCAGACAAGAGTGTTGTGGCACTCAAGCGATACGGCAGCTCTCAAGGCGGCGCGTCACGGCACGGCTGGGAGAGCGCAGGCCCTGAGGACCGATATGCGCGTTGGAACATCAGCAAGACCGGTGCTTCGACCGATGGTAGCGATGACTACCGCAACGAGCTCAACGGCATGGGCTACATCGTCGAGGTGAATCCGCTCGACAAGACAAAGACCGCCCGCAAACGTACCGCATTGGGTCGATTCGCCCACGAGAGCGCCGCCTTCGGCAAACCGACAGTTGGGCAGCCGCTGGTCGTCTACATGGGCGACGACGCGCGCAACGAGTACATGTACAAGTTCGTGTCGACAGCGCTCTGGGTTGCGGCCGATGCGGATGCGACCGATCGCTTGGCCGTTGGCGACAAGTACCTGAACGACGGCAAGCTGTATGCCGCAAAGTTCAGTGCCGATGGAACCGGCATCTGGTTGGAACTCAGCTTCGCAAACGCAGCGGTTTCCGGCTACGCCGGCTATGCCTTCGCCAACCAGGCTGATGTCGCCGTTCATTCGCGCATCGCAGGCGACGCAGTGGGCGCGACCAAGATGGACCGCCCCGAATGGGGTGGCGTGAACCCCGCCAACGGCGAGATATATCAGACGCTGACCAACAACAGCAACCGCCGACTCGAGCCGAGCGGCTCATCGCAAGTGGCACTTGACGCGGCGAACCCGCGAGCCTACACGGACATGAAGGGCGCGACCTCGCAGCCTGGCAACCCGAACGGCCACCTGTTGCGCATGAAGGAAGGCAGCGCCGGCGGCTCGGCCACAACTTTCACCTGGGACATCTATCTCTTCGGCGCAGAAGCCGGCGCGGACAATGGTCTGGTCAACATCTCCAGCCTGACGGCCGATCAGGATTTCTCGAGCCCGGACGGCCTGGTGTTCAGCCCTGCGACCGGTATCTGCTGGATCCAGACGGACGATGGCGCCTACACGGACGTCACGAACTGCATGATGCTGGCCGCTTTGCCCGGTAAGGTCGGTGATGGTGCCGCAAAGACCTTGAGCTACACGAAGGCGGACACCAGCAAGCTCGATGTGCTGACCCAGGTCGGCAAGGCTCCGACGCCCGATACGCTGAAGCGCTTCCTGGTCGGACCGGTCGGGTGCGAACTTACCGGTTTTTGCGAGACGCCCGACGGCAAGGCCATCTTCGTGAACATCCAGCATCCCGGTGAAACGACGAGCCAGGCTAATCTTGCCGATCCGTCGAAATACACGAGCCGTTGGCCCAGCAACGCCGGCTATGGCGCCGGTTCGCGGCCGCGCTCGGCAACGATCGTGATCACAAAGAACGATGGTGGCCGCATCGGCAGTTGAGTGATTCCGCGCGGCACTTCACTGTGCCGCTCAATGCCAAGGGGGCGCCGGCGAAATGTCGAGCGCCCCTTAACTTATCGGCAATGCGGCAATGACGGCGCGCATGCGCTGCCGGACAAGGTGATTCAGGCCCGCGCGACGCGCTTGCGGGCGGGCGCACGGCGTCGCTGGACGACTTCTTCCACGCACTGCGGCAGTTCCACTTCGCAGTCTCCCCCAGAGCCATCGCAGCAGTGCTCCACGAGGAAGGCGAGCAGCTCGTTCATTGGCGCAAACTGCGCACGGTAGTAAACGAACTTGCCTTCCTGCGTGCCCTGGATGAGGCCGGCGTGAGTCAACTCTTTCATATGGAACGACAGCGTCGCACCGGCCAAAGCGAGCTCTTCACCGATTTTTCCGACGGACATACCGTCGCTGCCCGCGACCACCAGCAAGCGGAAGATGGCCAGTCGAGAAGGCTGCGCCAAGGCAGCCAGGGCGACTACGGCTTTTTCTGAGTTCATGGAGCGGTTGGACGAGGCAGACTTTCCCATATGACAGGGTGATTTGATGAGTATGTCCTGAGCATATGACAGTCCTGTTTCAAAAACGTCATCCGTCTGTCATGGTTCCGCGCAAAGATGCAATGACTCTAGAAATCTAGATTTGTAGATTAATTGCCTCTCATCGGGCTCATCCCCTTACGCAGTGTTCTCCTACGACATCCCCAAAAGCGCGCTCATCGTTGCGAATGACTCCGAAGCTCTGGAGTCGATCAGCCTGACATGCCGACGCGGCGGCTTCGACGTAGTCCGAGCTCGCAACGACGTGGACGCGACCCGGTTACTTGGACTCGGCTTACCCAAGCTCGTCATCATTGACGTGCCACGCGGCAGGCATGCCATGTTGGAGTGGGGACGGAAGTTGCGTGATCACCCTCGAACAGCCCACCTTCCCATCCTGGCGACATGCATGCATGGCGATGCCGATATGGCCGTGACTGCGCTCGACGCCGGGATGGACGACTATGTCTCGCGACCATTCTCTTCTCACGAGCTGCTCGCGCGCATCCGAGCTGTTATTAGGTGCCGCGCCCCTGAGTTGTTGGAAGAGGATGTGGTCTCGGGCCCGCTGAGCTTTCGTTCGGTACACCGTGAAGTGCTGGCAGTCGTGGAGGGGCGCGCAAAGAAAGTACCTGTCGGCCCAACCGAGTACCGGCTGCTCTACTTCCTGGTCACTCACCCCGAGACGGTGCACTCCCGCACTGAACTCCTGGATCGGCTGTGGCCGTCCGGCGCACGCATCGCTGCACGGACGGTTGACGTTCACATCCGGCGTCTGCGTGACTCCTTGGCACCATTCGGGCTGCGAGATGTCGTTGAAACCGTCCTGAAGAGCGGTTACCGATTCACCTTGCAGAGGAGCGCAACACCGGCGGACTCGCGCCAACGCTACAGCGCGTGACCGCAGCATCAGCGCCTTCGCAAGCGAGGGCGCCGCGCAGGCCGCTCTGACGGTTACTTGATTTGCTTCGCCCAGTACGCCTCGATCTGCTGGACCAGCGTGTTTGGCAGCGGGACATAGTCAAACTTCTGTGCGTCGGCTTGGCCGCTTTCAAGAGCCCACTTGAAGAAGCTCAGGGCTTCCTTGCTGGCAGGCGCACTCTTCGGGTCTTTGTACATCAGCACGAAGGTGGTCGCCGCGATGGGCCACGAGTCTTTGCCGGGAGCGTCGGTGATGACCTCGTAGAAGTCCTCAGCCTTCCATTCGGCGCTCGCTGCAGCAGCCTGGAACGATGCCGCGCTCGGATCCACGAACGCGCCAGCCTTGTTTTTGACCTGGGCGTATTTCATCTTGTGCTTCACGGCGTACGACAGTTCAACGTACCCGATGGCGCCCTTCGTGGCGTTGACGTAGGTGGCCACGCCCTCATTCCCCTTGCCAGCCATCCCGACTGGCCACTGGACAACGGTGTCACTGCCGACCTTCGTCTTCCATTCCTCGCTGGCCTTCGCCAGGTAGTTCACCCAGTTGAAAGTCGTGCCCGAACTGTCCGAGCGGTGGACGACGGTGATCTTTTGATCCGGCAGCACTACCCCTGGATTGAGCGCGGCAATCGACGGATCATTCCACTTGGCGACCTTTCCGAGGTAGATGTCGGCGAGGACTGCACCGGTGAATTTCAGCGGCGTGGGTGTTGCGACGTCGACGTTGACCACCGGCACCACTCCGCCAACAACCAGCGGGAACTGGGCCAGGCCGCTCTTGCTCAGTTCATCCGGCGGAAGTGGTTTGTCCGAAGCGCCGAAGGTGACCATGCCGGCCTTGATCTGCGCGATACCGCCGCCGGACCCGATCGACTGATAGTTCACCCTCGCGCCGGTCTGGTCGTGGTACGTGGCCGCCCATTTGGAAAGGATCGGGAAGACGAACGTCGATCCCGCCCCCATGACGTCTGCGGCGTGCGCGGTCACTGCCGCGAAAGCCAGCACGCCGGCCGCGGTGCGCATCAGGTCGGACGCGATCCGCCCCTTCTTGCCGCCGCTGCACAAAGTTCTCGATCCGACGGGGGTCCAACGCGGTTGTTGAAAGTCAGGCATGGCTGCCTCTCCTTATTTCTATATTGCTGGTTATGTGGAATCCAAGTTTGTCCATCGACCATGACATATCCGTGACAGCGCGCGGTGCTCCGGGCAGGCGAGGGCCTCCTGGCCCGATATTCACCCCTTCGCGGCGATGCCGTGATTCGTCAAAAACACTGAACTCCGTATTGATTCCATCAAACTGTTTTCAGGCGAAGGGGTATCTGTCTGGGGCGTGAGAGTTGATTTTTTCAACGCCGCCGCAAACCCCTCGAGTTGTCACTTCGTTGTCATAAACGCTCAACAAAATGCAGCCAACAGTTCTACAAATCTAGAAACATAGGAATCTAGTGATGTGGGCTTAAGTGGTGCTTTGAACGGCGCGCCACTTCACCAACGTTTCGGCGCGCGACGGGCGACCCTGCGAGCCGAACGCCAAGTCACCGTTGTCTTTCTATCAGGAGCCTCTCGACCATGACCACTCCCACACCTTTCCGCTCTCCGATCCGGGCCGCAGCCGCTTGCGTCATCATTGCACTCGCCTCGGTCGCCTCGCATGCCGCTGAAATCACCGGCGCCGGATCCACGTTCGTGTATCCGATTCTGTCCAAATGGTCGGCGAGCTACAACGCCAAGAAGGGCACCAAGATCAACTACCAGTCGATCGGGTCTGGTGGCGGCATTGCCCAGATCAAGGCGGGGACCGTGACCTTCGGCGCCTCGGACAAGCCGCTGCCCCCTGAGGAGCTCGCGGCCGCAGGCCTCGCGCAGTTCCCCGTGGTCATCGGCGGCGTCGTGCCCGTCGTGAACATCGAGGATGCCAAACCTGGCGACATGCGCTTCACGGGCCCGCTGCTGGCCGACATCTTTCTCGGCAAGGTCACCAAGTGGAACGACCCTGCGATCGCCGCCCTGAATCCCAAGATGAAGTTGCCGGACCAGAAGATCACGGTGGTGCACCGCTCGGACGGCTCGGGTACGACCTTCAACTGGGTGAACTATCTCTCGAAGGTCAGCGATGAGTGGAAGACCAAAGTCGGTGAAGGCACATCGGTGAACTGGCCGGCCGGCGTCGGTGGCAAGGGCAACGAAGGCGTGGCGGCGTATGTGAACCAGATCAAGGGTTCGATCGGCTACGTCGAGCTGGCCTACGCGATGCAGAACAAGATGAAGTACACCGAGGTGAAGAACAAGGCTGGCGTGTTCGTCGACCCCACCCTCGAAACCTTCCAGGCCGCAGCGGCTGGCGCGGACTGGTCGGCACCTGACTTCTTCGAAGTCATCACCGACGCCGCCGGCAAGGACTCCTGGCCCATCACCGCGTCGGTTTTCGTGATGATGTACAAGCAGCCGAAGGACGCAGCGCAGTCGAAGGAGGCGCTCGAATTCTTCAAGTGGGCACTGCAGGACGGCCAGGCCGACGCGAAATCGCTGGACTACGTCTCGCTGCCAGCCACGCTGGTCAAACAGATCGAGGCGTACTGGGCCAAGAACATCAAGTAACGACAGTCCGAGAGGTCAGAGGTGGCATTGCAGCCACCGCCTGATCTCCCCCTCCGGAGTTCTTGTATGTCTCAAACCCAGACTTTGCCTGTGAGCACCACCGTGCCTAGAGTGCGAACCGCGCGCGATGAACAGCGTGACGCACGCAATGATCGTCTCTTCCGCTATGGCGTGTTCGGCTGCGCGATGTTCGTTCTGGTCGCGCTCCTCGGCGCGGCGTTGTCGATGCTGTGGGGCGGCAAAGAAGCCTTCGCCACCTTCGGATGGTCCTTCATCTGGAGCTCCGACTGGGACGCCGTGCAGAAGAAGTTCGGCGCCCTGGTGCCCATCTACGGCACGCTGGTGACGGCAGCCATCGCGATGCTGATCGCGGTGCCGGTGAGCTTCGGCATCGCGCTGTTCCTCACCGAGATCGCGCCCACCCGCATCCGCCAGCCCGTGGCCGCAGCGGTCGAACTGCTTGCTGGCATCCCCTCAATCATCTACGGCATGTGGGGGCTCTTTGTGTTCGTTCCCTTCATGGCCAACCATGTCAGCCCGTGGCTGGACGAACACGTCGGGCCACTGCCCCTCATCGGACCGCTGTTCCAGGGACCTCCGATCGGCCTGGGCATGCTCACCGCCGGCATCGTGCTGAGCATCATGGTCATCCCGTTCGTCTCGTCAGTGATGCGGGAGGTGTTCATGACCGTCCCAGCACAGCTGAAGGAATCGGCATACGCCGTCGGCAACACGACGTGGGAAGTGGTGTGGGACATCGTCCTGCCGTACACGCGCTCTGCGGTCGTCGGTGGCATCTTCCTGGGCCTGGGGCGTGCACTGGGCGAGACGATGGCGGTGACTTTCGTGCTGGGCAATGCCCACCTGTTGTCCGCCTCTCTTCTCGAACCGGGCAATTCAATCGCCGCCACCATCGCCAACGAGTTCACCGAGGCGGATTCGTCCGTCTACCTGTCGTCGCTGATTGCACTGGGCTTCCTGCTCTTCATTGTCACATTCATCGTGCTGGCGATCGCGCGCCTGATGCTCAGCCAGCTCGCCCGGCGCGGAGGGACATCGTCATGAGCAGCTGGGCTCGCCGACAACTCATGGACTACGTCGCCAAGGCGCTCGCCGTCGGCGCGACGCTCTTCGGTCTATTCTGGCTCGCATGGATCCTCTGGACCACGGTGAGCAACGGTCTGCCTGCGCTGAAGTGGGAGCTGTTCACTCAGATGACTCCGCCACCAGGCCAGGATGGCGGACTGCTTAACGCTTTCGCCGGCAGCATCATCATGAGCGGCCTGGCCGTTCTGATTGCGACACCGATCGGCATTGCAGCAGGCACCTACCTCGCCGAATACGCCCGTCACACCAAACTGGGCGCAACCATCCGCTTCGTCAACGACATTCTGCTGTCGGCGCCATCGATCGTGATCGGCCTCTTTGTCTACGAGTTGATGGTTCGACAGATGGGGCATTTCTCCGCGTTGGCTGGTGCCGTGGCACTCTCGTTCATCGTCTTGCCCGTGGTGGTGAGAACTACCGACGAGATGCTGCAGCTGGTGCCATCCACGATGCGTGAGGCGGCGCTGGCATTGGGTATCCCGCAGTGGAAGGTCATCCGCCAAGTACTGTACCGAGCGGCCTTGTCCGGGATCATCACGGGCGTGCTGCTCGCGATCGCGCGCATCTCCGGTGAGACCGCGCCGCTGCTCTTCACGGCGCTGAACAACCAGTACTGGACGAACGACTTGACGCAGCCTATGGCCAACGTGCCGGTCGTGATCTTCCAATACGCACTCAGTCCCTACGAGTTCTGGCATTCGCTCGCCTGGGCCGGCGCCTTCGTGGTGACGATCCTGGTCCTCGTGCTGGGACTGGTGTCGCGCGGCCTTCTGCTTTCCAGGAAAACCCATGATTGAAACCACCGCGACGCGCGTGAGCGCGCATCGACCGACCTTCCAGCAGCCGACCTCGCCAGCGAAGATCGAGACGCGCAATCTGAATTTCTTCTACGGCGACTCGCATGCCGTCAAAGACGTCAATCTGACGCTTCGTGAAAAGCGCGTCACCGCGCTGATCGGGCCTTCGGGTTGCGGCAAGTCCACGCTGCTCAGAATCTTCAACCGTATCTATGCGGTCTACCCCAAGCAACGTGCCGAGGGCGAGGTGCTTCTCGACGGGAAAAACATCCTGTCGAAGGACTATTCGATCAACCGGCTTCGCACGAAAGTCGGCATGGTCTTCCAGAAGCCCGTGCCTTTTCCGATGTCGATCTACGACAACGTTGCCTATGCCATCCGCCACTACGAGAACCTGTCGCGTGTGGACATGGATCAGCGAGTGGAAGAAGCGCTGCGCGCAGGCGCGATCTGGGATGAGGTGAAGGACAAGCTCAAGCAAAGTGCCCTCGGCCTGTCCGGCGGCCAGCAACAACGGCTTTGCATCGCTCGCGCTGTCGCGTTGAAGCCGGAAGTGCTGCTGCTCGACGAACCAACGTCGGCACTCGACCCGTTGTCGACCGCCAAGATCGAGCAGCTGATCGATGAACTCAAGACCCGGTACACGCTGCTCATCGTGACGCACAACATGCAACAGGCCGCGCGGGTTTCGGACTTCACCGGCTTCATGTTCCTCGGCGAGATGGTCGAGTACGGCGCCACCGACGAACTGTTCTTCAAGCCGGCAAAGAAGCAGACCGAGGACTATGTCACCGGCCGCTTCGGTTGATGCACTCACCTTCAGAGTCAACATGAACACCCCTCACATTGTCAAAGCATTCGATCTCGAGCTCAACACTCTGACCAGCAGCATCGGGGCAATGGGCGACTTCGCGGGCAGTCAGTTCACCGATGCAGTTCAGGCTCTGTTGCACGGCGACCGGGTGCTGGCCGAGCGCGTGATCGAGCAGGACCGACAGGTCGATGCGCTTCGTCGCGACCTGTCTGCTTCAGCGGCCATGGTGATTGCCAAGCGACAGCCGCTCGCCGGCGATTTGGACGAAGTGCTGGCGGACTTCAGGATCGTCGAAGACCTGGAGCGCATTGGCGATCTTGCGAAGAACATCGCCAAGCGCGCCATCGCGATCACCGGCACTCAGTTTCCCGAAGATCTGGTGCAAAGTCTGGAGCGGCTTTCCGAACTCGCTTCGCAGCAGCTGAGCAACGCACTGAAGACGTTTCTGGCGCGGGATGCCGAACAGGCGATGGTGGTGCGCGAGCAGGATGAGGCAATCGACGAGCTGCACACGGTGGTGTTCCGCGATCTGGTCTCGCGCATGGGCGCCGACCCGTCGCAAGTGATCGGCTTCGTGCATCTGCTGTTCTGCGCAAAGAACATCGAGCGCATCGGTGATCACGCAACCCATATCGCCGAAGCCGCATACGTCACAGTGACGGGCCACCGCCCTGAAGCGGAACGCCGCCGGCTCGATCAGAGCAGTTCGGTCAAGAGCGCAGAAGCCGCAGAGGGAAGCTGATCGGGGGGCCTTGTCGCAGTCGCACCGCGGGCCCTGTCAGCCAGGGAACTCCACGCCGGAGTACGACAGCACCCCCATCAGGACGCCGGTAACGGCCAGAAAGCTCACCCACAGCAGCCATTCCCGGCCGCTGCTGCGGCTGACCAGCCACATGGCGAGCACTCCCGCACAAATGCATCCGAAGTAGAGCGAAAGAGCGAAGAGCCTATCAAGCATATTTCGACATCTCCGGATTCATGGAATCGATTCCGAAGGCTACTTCATCTTGAGAATCCACGTCACGAGTGCTTTCACGTCGGCATCCGACACTTGGGAATTCGGTGGCATGGGGACTGAACCCCAAACGCCGGAGCCACCTTTTTTGACCTTGGCAATGAGCTTGTCGGTCGCGTCTTTGTCGCCTGCGTATTTCGCAGCGATGTCCTTGAAAGCTGGGCCTACGACTTTGTGGTCCTTGGCATGGCACGCCGTGCAACTGTTCTTGGCCGCGAGCGCGTCACTCGCCTGTGCCAATGGGGAGACAAGAATCAACGCCGCGGCGGCAGATGCGAAAGAAATGGCTGAGCGAAACAAAGGAATCTCCTGTTGTGAAGTGAGGTGATGTCATGCGCCGAGGACGCGCAGCACAGAGCCTGCTGCTGGACGCTGGCGTGGGGGTTTGGCCTGGCTTTCAGTGCCGATCGCGATGAAGCAAATCGCTTGCTCATGCGGTTCCAGACCGAAGAGGGATCGCACCGCGGGGGCATCGAGTGAACGGCCACTGGCCAGACCGCTCTCGTACCCCAACGCCGTCGCACTGAGCAAGACGTTCTGGATGGCGCAACCCAGCGAGATGAGACGCTCGTGCGTTGGAATGCCGCTAGTGCCGGTGTCGACATGGGCGACGGCAAGCAGCAGGCACGGTGCGCGATCTGCCTTCTCTGCCGCCGTGGCAAGTTGCGCTTGCGTTGCGCCAGGATCGCGTTCGAGCAACGCGCTGACGAATGCCTTTCCAAGCAGCGACCGTTGCGACGCCGGAATCAGAACAAAGTGCCACGGCGTCAGGAGCCCATGGTCCGGAGCGGTAACGGCCGCTTCCATCAGCCGCTCCAAGGCGGCGGGATCGGGCCCTGGTTCGACCAGGCGCCTTGCAGAGACGTTGTGCCGTGCAGCAAGGACCGACGCCAACTCGGCGCGGACGTCGCTGGCGTGCCAGGGCAGCATCGTGGGCGGAGGGGCGTCGCCTGCCTTGACGCGCTGGCCATGCGGGGTTGTCATGCGAAATGCCGGTCCTTGAACGAGACCGTCGCCTTGTAATCGGCCAAAGTCCCGACGCGGCGGATGCTGGCCCATGCCCCCTTGTAGTACGGGATCACATTGCGGTCGGTCCAGTCGCTGGTGATGTGGCCGGCCGTCCCGTTGAAGTACCCGAAGAGCATGAACGTCTGCCCTTGCTTGATGGACTTCGTCGGATAGACCATCGCGTAGGTGCTGCCGTAGTCGTTGAAGACCTCGACCACGTCGCCGGCGGCGACACCCGACGCCTTGGCGTCGTCAGGATTCATCTCAAGGTACGCCATCGGATAGCGCCCCTTGACCTGCTCGTTGTACTGGTCGTGGTACGCGGTCTGCCAGACTTCGTTGGCTCGGCCGTTGTTGATCCAGAACTTGTGCTTCTCCTTCTGGGCCGCCACCGGTTTGGGAAGGCCGTTCCACGGAGCCGGTTTGAAGGCGGCCTTGCTGTCCTTGGTGTCGAACTTGCCATCGGCGTAGATCATTTCCGTGCCGATCAGCTTGCCGTCCTTGACCTCCTTGATCGGAAGCTGCACACCGTTATTGCCCGCTTTCCGAAGCAATTCATAGGTGGCCAGGTAACCCGTGTCACCGCCCTGACTGTCGATGGGGCCCACGCCAGGCCTACCGGCCTGCCTGAAGCCGTCGTTGAAGGCATCTTCCTCAGTCTTCCAATCGAAACCGTCGAACTGCGCGGCCATCTTCGTGTTGCCGGCCCGCGTGTAGAGCGTCTTCAGCGTGTTGGCGATGTCGGCGGCGATCAGGCAGTCCGGCCGGGCGGATCCGGGCGGGTCCATGAATCGTTCGGACAGACGCAGCCGACGCTCCCCGTTCATCGATGTCAGGTTCATCTCGCCCGGATGGGCGGCCGGCAACAGCAACTGGGCCGCTTCGGCCAGCTTGGTGGGGTACAGGTTGATGCCGACGACGAACAACCCGCCCTTGTTCTTGCAAGCGTCGTAGATGACGTCGACCATGGCGGCCACATCGGCACCGCGCGCCTTGACCATCGCCTCGCGCACGATGTTGGCCCGCCGCGTCAGGACCGCGCGGTGTTGCTCCGCGTTGTTGGTCGTCTGGAACGGGTTGGTGCCCCAGATCGTGTACATCAGACCGCGACCCTGGATGACCTCCTGATCGATGTAGATCTTCTTGTCACCGGGGTACGGCGGACGTGTGTAGCCCTCCTGGTGACCACCCATGCGGACCACTCCAGTGCCGCGGCGCCCCACGTTCTGCGTGGAGATGACGAGGCTCACCAGCGCGCTTTGGATGACGTAGTTGTCGTTGCCCCAGATGATCCCTTTCTCGTAGGGATGCATGGTGCGCGGGCGATGCCCCGACGCCTTTGGCTTGTAGGCCCATTCGGCCGCCTGCTTGATCTTGTCGACGGACAAGCCGGTGATCTTGGCGCCGTCTTCGAGGGACATGCGGTTGGTCTTCACCGCGTCGTCGAAGCCCGACGTGTGCTGGGCGATGAAGGTCTTGTCGTGCCAGCCCTGGTCAACGACGTAGGTGAACAGCGTGTTGAACAGCGCCGTGTCTGTTCCTGGCTGCAGGTCCAGGTGCAGCACGTTCTCTTTGCCTGCAACCTGTTCCGCGATGGCAATCGTGGACGAGCGGCGCGGGTCCACCACGATGAGCTTGGCGGCGGCCGTGGTCTCTCCCGGGAACCACTTTTTCTTCTTGTCGGTGGTTCCACCCGAGAGATTGGGCACCCAGTGATTCAGGAAGTAGTTCGTCTGGGTCTCGTAGGGGTTGCAACCCGTGGCCAGGATGCAATCCGCAACCTCGGCATCCTCATAGCTGTTGTTGAGCTCGCCAATGCCCATCTCGCGCGTGGCGTGGCATTCGGAGTTGTAGGCCGGGCGGTTGTGGATGCGCACCATGGGCGTCTTCAACGCCGAGAACATCAGCTTGCCGGTGCCCCAGGTATTCTCGAAACCACCGCCAGCACCTCCGTGGTCGAAGCAGTCGAACATCACGCCGGAGGGACCGTCGGTGTCGAGGATTTTCTTCGTCACGCCGGCGTAGATGGCCAGTGCTTCGCTCCAGTTCGTGTCGAGCCACTCGCTGCCCCGGAAGATGCGCGGCGTCTTCAGGCGCTCCTTGCCGATGCCGTCGGCCGAATACATATACGAACCCATCTTCCCGCCGCGCGTCGAAGACAGGCCGCTGTTGACCACGCACTCCTTGTCCGGCACCACCATGATGTTCCACCGCTTGCCTGAGCGATCGGTGATGGTGTTCGTCATGGCCGGCGTCATCGTGATCGCCAGCGGCGGCAACTGTTTGCGGAAGTCCATTCCCAGCGCGTTGTCGCCAGGAGCGCGGCCGCCTTCGCGGTTCGCATCCCACTTGTAGACGTGATACCCGCAACCGACGATGCAGAAGTGGCACGTCATGTTGGTCTTCTGGGCATCCTTGGTGGGCAGCGCGATGCGGTCCCGAATGTCGGTGGTCATGGCCTTGCTCCCTTACAGCACGTTGGACTGGCGGCCGTACAGCAGCCCGTTGATGGCGACGGCCTGCAGGCTGTCGCTGCGCGCGTCGTACTCCAGCAGCACTTGCGGCAGATCCTCGGTTGCCTGCCCGCAGACCATCTGGCCGCTGTTCTCGGGGTCGAACACCGAAAAGTGGCAACCGCACTTGAACGTGCGGGTGCCGGCGTCGTACGCGACCGGGCAACCCATGTGCGTGCACATGCCGCTGTACGCCACGATGTCCTTGTTGGGGCCGACGCCGCCCGGCACCGGCGAACCCATGCGGATGGCGTAGCAGGGCGAGCTGGCGTCCGGGTAGCTGAAGCTGACGGCCTGATTGACCGGCATCGCGCCGGCCTTGCCGACCGCGCGGCGCGGATAGTTGAGGGTCGTGGCGCCTGGCGCGGGCTGTGCTGTGGGCGGCGCGCCATGTGCTGGCGTCAAGGTCGAGGTTGCCAGCGCGGCCGCGCCCCCGCCGCTGGTCAGCATGAAGATCCGTCGACTGACTTTCGGGTTTTCCATTGTGTCTCCGTTGTTTGGGGCAAGCGCTCTCTGTGCGCAAGACAGGTGCCAACGGAGCTTTCCAATGTTTTCAACGACTTAGAACGAGGTCGCCTCGGGAATGTCCGGATCACGTAACGTCTTTTCGGCGAGTAAGTTACGAACTCGTAACGTCCACGATCCCAGACATGCAACGAAGAACGCTGCTTCAGGCGCTGCCGGCGTTGGCCGGTTGGAGCGCCGCCAACGCCGCCGATCGGCCGCGTATCCGCATCGGCTTGACTGCGGTGATCCTGGCTGACCAGGTCGCGTTTCTTTCGCGCTGGGGCAGCTACCTGTCCAGCCGGACCGGGGTGTCCGTGACCTTCTCCGCACGCGAGTCCTACCAAGAGATCCTGGACCTGCTGTTCGGCGGCCAGCTCGACGCTGCCTGGATCTGCGGCTATCCCTACGTGCTTCAGCAGGCGCGCCTCGAACTGCTGGCCGTGCCAATCTACGAGGACAAGCCTCTCTACCGCTCCTACCTCATCCGGCCCGCTGGCAAGAGCAATGGCATCGAGGGCTGGTCCGATTTGAAGGGCCGTGTGCTCGCGTACTCGGACCCTCTGTCCAACTCAGGGTGGTTGGTCCCTCAGGCGCAACTGCGCAGCGTGGGTCTTCTCCCCCGTGATTTGCGTCGCGGTTTCTTCGCCCACGGCCACCGCAACGTTGCGGAAGCCGTGGCCGCCCGATTGGCCGACGCCGGGTGCATCGACGGCTACGTGTGGGAGACGATGCGGCGCCAGAGGATGCTCGCTGCCGAGCGAACCGAGGTTGTCTGGCGGTCCGAACCGTATGGCTTTCCGCCGCTGGTGGTGCGCAAGGGAGCGCTTGGCGATCTGACCCAGCAGTTGCGATCTTCACTGCTTGCCATGGGCCAAGATGCAGAGGGCCGGGCTTTGCTGCAGGCGCTCAACCTTGATGGTTTCGCGCAAGAGTCGGGCAGCGTCTTCGCTTCGATCGAGAAGCTGGCGGCCGAGCAGGAACGCGTGAGCTGAAGCTATGCTCGGCCGCTTGCCCTACCGCTTCCAGATTCCCTTCGGGCTGGTGCTGGCCGTTGTGGTGTCGGCCCTGCTGGTATCGGCCGTTGCGGCCCAGATCTCAGCACGTTCGGTGCGGCAGGAAATTCTGTCGACGGTCAGGCAGTCCATGGTCCTGCTGAGTGCGCAGGCGCGGCCGTTGCTGGCATCCGAGGACACCTGGCGCGCCTTCACGCTACTGCGCGATACGGCGGCCTTGCTTCCGGGTGCCGAGCATGGACAGACACGGGGTGCGATCCTGGATGCAAAGGGCCGCTTCTTGGCAGGTTCCGATCCCTCACGGCTTGCCACCGGTGAACAGGCCCTTGGTCTTCAGACCGGAGCCAGGGTCACGCCCTCCGCCCAAGACATTCGAGGTCACGTGGAGTTGCCGGACCAGGCCGGAGATCTGACGCTGATCGAGCCTATCCAGAGCGAAGACGGCGAGGTGCTCGGATTCGTCTACGTGGAGGTCGACGCACCAGTGTTTGCGCCCGATTGGGTTGCGGTCGCCCAGCCAGCGCTCATCGGCGCCATGCTCGCGGCCGCGCTGCTCGTGCCAGCCGGCTGGTGGCTCGGAGAGCGCATGGGGCGCCCAATCGCTCGCATCGCCGATTGCATTGCCCGGATCGGCAACACGAGCGCCGCGCAACTGCAGACTGAGGTGCCCGAAGCCAAGGACCCGGAGCTCAACCGGATCGGCAACGCAGTGCGACGCCTGCTCTCGGAACTCGAGGTCAGGCAAGCGGCGGAGCAGCGCGCGCTGTCGGCGGAACGTCTTGCCGCTGTCGGTCGAATCACCGCAGCGGTCGCGCACGAGATCAACAATCCGCTGGCCGGCCTGCTCACGGCAGCCCAGACGCTGCGCATTCATGGCGCGTCTGAGGACGCACGCTTGCGAAGCATCGATCTCATTGATCGTGGCCTGAAGCAGATCCAGACGATGACGGCCGCGCTGCTGCCTCAGGCCCGTGTCGAGGATCGGGCGCTGCAACCGGGGGACGTGAATGATGTCATCACGCTGGTGCAGCCCGAAGCCGTCCGGCTGGGCGTCCACCTGACTCTCGAGATGGAGATCGCGTCTGCCTTTCGCGTTCCCTCGGCCGTGGTGCGACAGGTGCTGCTCAACCTGCTGCTGAACGCCATCAAGGCCGCCGGCAGTGGCGGCTTGGCGCATGCCGCAGTGCACGCCGATGCCCACACCGTGAAAGTCACCGTCAGCAACAGCGGCGCGCAACTGACGGCCGATGCGCTCGAAGCCCGACTGGCGTCGGAAGGCGGCAATGACCCGCGCGGCTTCGGCCTCTGGATCTGCCGTGAAATCGCGAACCGCTTCGGCGGTGACTTTGGCCTGCTGCACTCTCCCACCGCGGCAACTGAATTGTGTTTTTGGATCCCCAACCTGGAAGCAAATGAGCAAGTCACTCCTACTCGTTGAAGACGATCCGATCATGGGCGAGTCCCTACAGCAGCGCTTCGAGCTGGAGGGCTTCCAGGTGGTCTGGTGCCGCCGGCTGGCCGAAGCCGCCGGACGCATGGACGATCCGTGGGCCGCGATCATCAGTGACGTGCGCCTGCCGGATGGATTGGCCACCGAATGGTTCGCGGGTCTGTCGTCACAGATTCGTTCCGTGCCATGGTTTTTCCTGACGGGTTACGGCAGCGTCAACGATGCCGTCGCGGCGATTCGCTCGGGAGCGCGTGAGTACCTGACCAAACCCTTCGAGATCGAGCGCCTGGTCGCGCTCATCCACGCCGCAACGTCGTCAAGCCGCGCATCGAATGACGAGGCAGTGCTCGGCGTTTCGAGCGCCATGCGCAAGATCGAAGAGATGATCCGCAAGGTGGCGGGTCAGCGATCATCCGTGCTGCTGACCGGCGAATCCGGGGTCGGCAAGGAAGTAGCGGCGCAGTTTGTTCACAGTCTCGACCCACGCGGTGCCCAGGGCGATTTCATCGCCGTCAACTGCGCTGCCGTTCCCGAAAACATGATGGAGGCCGAGTTCTTCGGCTATGAGAAAGGCGCCTTCACGGGGGCACAACGGGCCCACAAGGGCTACCTCGAGAGAGCTCATGGCGGAACGCTGTTTCTCGACGAGGTCGGTGACCTTCCGCACCAGATGCAGGCGAAGCTTCTGCGTGCGCTGCAAGAGCGGTGCTTTTTCCGCCTTGGATCAGAGCGCACGACGCGTAGCGATTTCCGGGTGATTGCCGCGACCAATAGGGATCTCTATGCCGACATGCTGGCAGGCTCGTTTCGCGAAGATCTCTTTTACCGACTGGCCGTGATCAACCTGTGGCTGCCCCCGCTGCGCGAGCGACCGGAGGACATCCGCTGGCTTGCGGAGCGGATGCTGTCGCAGTTGACGCAGGAGCATGGCAGGCCCATCGCAGTCTCGGAGCCGTTCATGCGGGATGTACTCGGGCGCACATGGAATGGAAATGCCAGGCAGTTGCGTTCCTACCTAGAGCAAGCTGTCGTGCTCAGCGACCAGTGCGTGATCGACTTGCCATCAGGTGAATATGAAAGGCTAGGACTTCACTCCGAGCAGCGCGACGAGAGCGAGGTCTTCGTACCGCTTCAGGCGATGGTCGAGGAAGCGGAAAGGCGGCACATACAGCGTGCATTGGAACGTGCCGACGGCAGTGTCTCTGGGTCCGCTGACTTGCTGGGCATCAGCCGCAAGACTCTGTGGGAAAAGATGAAGCGCTTGAAGATTAGAGCGTCTGAAGCCGAGCTGAGCGACGCAAATTCGAGCGGAAAGTCAAAATCAGAAGCGGGATTTTAGGAAAGCCTGTTTCAAATCTGGAGGGTCCATCTGTTCAACCAGTCCCATTCGATCGTTCCGAATGCCCGAATGCCCGAATGCCCGAATGCCCGAATGCCCGAATGCCCGAATGCCGGCTTGGGCAGCGCTCCCAGCTCCAATGAACAAGTTAGTTTTCCGAAGCTGTTCTGGATGTACGGAGTCATTCGGGAAGCCTTGGCTCCGCACCATCATCGCCATGATGGGACACGCAGGCGACGGTGCTGGAGGAAGGCACCAAGCGGACCTGGAAGATCCCGTGTCTGGCGATGCAGGGCTATCACGGTGCAGAACGTCGCGACGAGCACGCTGCCTATGAGCCACCGCCGGAACCTGCCAGCGCGACAACCCATGCGCGCGAGTTCCAACGCGGAGACACCGTCACGTTCGATGACCGGGATGGTCGCAACATTACCGGCGTGATCGTGCGCATCAACCAGCGCACGGCCACCCTCGGCACCGGCGATGGCGGCACCTGGCGGGTTCCGTTCCATGCGCTGCGCCAGGTGCTCGACGTCTGAGCATCGTCGACTCCGTCAACCAGTCGAAGTCAAGAGGGCCTAGAGGCCGCGCTTACCTTGCTGCTGCAGTAGCTTGAGGTGCTCGGGCAGGCGTTGAATGAGGAGCCGAAACGAGCTTGGCAGCTCGTTGCAGGCATCCTCGATCAGGGGCGGGACAGCTGCGCCAAGTAGGCGATGGCTTGCGGCACGATGAGACCGTATTCTCCGAGCAGGCCACGGATCTGATTCGCCTGAGCCGTGCGCGCCTTGACGAAACCTTGACGAACGCGATGCAACGAGAGAACTGCCTGCTGCTCGATGTTCTTGATCGGCACGAAGCGCATCGACGGACGTGTGACCGCCTCGCAGATAGCCTCTGCGTCAGCCACATCGTTCTTGTTGCTCTTTACGTATGGCTTAACGAACTGCGGTGCCATCAATCTGACAGCGTGCCCCATGGTCTGCAACTTCCGCGCCCAGTGATGAGCGCTGGCACACGCCTCGATGCCTGCCAAGCATGCCGGTAAATTGGCGAAGAACGCCGCCACCTGGTCGCGTCTCAACTGTTTACGAAGCACATCCCTGCCGTGCTCGTTGACACCGTGGACCTGAAATACGTTCTTGGCCAAGTCGAGGCCGATCGTCGTAATCTGCATGATGGACGCCCCTTCCGGATCGAGGGGTGGCTGACACTTCCACTCTGGCCTGAAATGCCATTAAGAGCGGCTAACAAAACCCTGTCATCGCCAAGCGCGGGGCATGCGTTTGACGAGCGATGGGACGAATCAGAAACAAAGAAATCAGCGCGGCGCTGTACAAGAAGATTGCGCCATTGCTGCCCGTGGTGACACCTTCAGCCAAGGGCGGGCGGCCCGCCTGAGCGACGCGCAAGCTCTCAACGGCATCCTCTTCGTGCTGCGCACAGGCATTCCCTGGGAAGACCTCCCCCAAGAGTTGGGCTTTGGCAGTGGTATGACCTGCTGGCGGCGACTTCGCGACTGGCAAGCTGCAGGGGTGTGGCATGGCCTGCATCTGGCACTTCTGGGGGAACTGCGCAGCGCCGACAAGCTCGACTTCAGTCGCGTCAGCATGGACGGGGCCAGCGTGCCCAGCCCCCGGGGGGCCCGCACACGGGGCCCAACCCCACGGACCGGGGCAAGCTCGGCAGCAAGCGCCACCTCATCACGGACCGCCAGGGCATCCCACTGATCTTCTGCGTCACCGGGGCCATTCGCCACGATTCGGTGGTCTTCGAGGAGTTGGTCGACGCCCTGCCGCAGGTGGGTGGCAAGCGGGGCAGGCCGCGTCGAAGGCCCGGGAAATTGCATGCGGACAAGGGTTACGACTACGCGCGATGCCGTGCCCATCTCAAACGCCGCGGGATCAAGGATCGCATCGCCCGCAGAGGCATCGAACGCAATGATCGGCTCGGGCGCCACCGCTGGGTGGTCGAGCGCACTCACTCCTGGCTGGCTGCCTTCGGCAAGCTGCGCACCCGCTTCGAGCGTCGCATCGACGTTCATGTCGCGCTGCTTTCCCTGGCGTGTTGCGTCATCTGTGTTCGCACTCTTGCCACGTTTTGTTAGCCGCTCTAAGGGGTGGGGGCGTCCATCCCATTGCTTCACACCTAGAGGTGGAACTGGGAGCCCCATCTTGCAGGCGTAGGCCGGACGGATGCGCTTGCATAGCCGCGCCTTCCAAGTCCATTTTTCCAAGGTGGCCCCGCAAATAGCGTTGTCCTCGGCGTCCTGTTTATCGTCTCCCCGGATCACACGGGGGCAGGTTCACCCGGGCGCTAACCGGGGGGGCGCTTCACATGCCGCAAGGTCTTGCGACTCGCCGTCACCTCGATGCACAGATCCTGACCTTCCTTGAACACGATCTTGGTCTCGGAGTCGAGAAGCTCGGTCGCCAAGGTCGAATCGGGGCCGGCACGACGCTGTTGTTGGCAACCATGCGCAATGACGGGTTCGCAATGAAACTCGAGATGATCACTATGTGAATAACGATTATTCACATAGTGCTTGACTGGCTGCGGGGCGACGCCTACCATCGGCCAGCCTTCCTCTTGGAGGCGGACTGGATCAACTAGGAGTGAAAGATGAGTTCATGGACACGGCGCGGTTTTATCCAGACATCGGGCGGTGGACTCATCGCCAGTGCCTTAGCAAGTGGTTTGTGGGGGTGTGGCGCTCGCGAGAATCACGGGAGCGGAATTGTTATTGGGGGTGTATCTGAGGATGCAGGTCTTGATCCAAATCTGACAACAGCAACAGACTGGCTTGGGCTGCTGCTAAATATGTACGAGACGCTCGTAATTCGCGGTGCGGACGGCAACTTGTCCGCCGGCCTTGCAACCAGCTGGCGCCAGATTGATTCCAAGGTATGGGAATTCTCAATTCGAGAAGGGGTCAAATTTCATCAAGGCCAAGATTTCGGAGCCGAAGATGTGGTTTTTACCTATCAACGTATTCTTGACCCAAAAAATAGTATTCCTCAGCGTCCATATCTGAGTTCCATAGATAAGGTCGAAGCGATCGGGGGAGGGCTTAAAATAACTCTGAAGTATGCGGATCCCGCGTTTCTTCAAGGATTGCTGCTGGCTCCGATCATTTCGAGAAGCACAGCAGCGGGTAGCCTTGCTCGCAGCGCGAATGGCACGGGGCCGTACAGCCTCGTTGGATGGACGCCGGCGGATCGGTTGACGATGAAGGCGGCAGAAGGTTATTGGGGCGTTTCCCCGGCTGTAAAAAATGCGGTTTTCCGCTCCTTTCCAGAGGCGAGCAGTCTAGTAGCAGCGCTCCGCGCAAGCGAAGTTGATATCGCCATCAATTTGCAGCCTGACGTCGCTGCTGGACTTGACGGAGGTAATACTTTCACTGTCAGGTCAATCGCTACGGATAGAAGTGTCTACATCATCCTGGACAACGCCGTTAAGCCTCTGGATGATGCACGGGTCCGGCGCGCGATCAACATTGCCATTGATAGGACCTCGATTGCGAAAGACATCATGCTCGGCAATGCAACGCCCGTCGCAAACCAGGTCGGGCCGATGTATCGTGGCTATAACCCGGATCTGAAGCCAGTTTTTAATCCGCAATTGGCTCGGCAGCTGTTGACTGAGGCGGGATATCCAACCGGGGTGGAATTTACGTTGAATGCGCCTTCGGGTCGCTACGTGAAGGATCGGGAAGTAGCGGAGGCGCTCGTTGGTCAATGGGCGAAGGTGGGAATCCGAGTGAAGCTGCAACTGCAGGAATTCGGAACCATGATGACCCGATTCCGTGCCCATCAACTCAGTCCCGCTTATTTTATCGGCTACTCATTGCCCACCTGGGATTCCGGTCGCGCACTGCAAAGCTATTTCACGACTGATTTTCCTCAATCATATTTCAGAGATGCATCCCTTGAGGCCGAAATCAAAGAGGCCGTGATTATTAGTGATGAAGCTAAGCGTAGTGAGGCTTTGAGAAATATAAATAAACGACTCTATGATCAAGACGCGTTTGTCTATCTGTATCAACAGAAAGCGATCTATGGCATCGCCAATCGTTTAATGTGGAACCCGCGTTCGGACGAACGGGTCACGTTGTCGGATATCGGGCTTGCGAAATCATGATCGCAATTGTCCTGCGGCGAGTGATAGAGGCCGTAGCAATACTTTTTGGAATCTCAGTTGTCGTATTCGCTCTGCTACGACTGAGTGGCGATCCAGCCGCACTCATGCTCCCATTGGACGCATCTCAAGCTCAATACCTTGAGTTACGCCACCATATGGGAATTGACAGGCCAATACTGCAGCAGTATCTAACATTCGCATCGAACATACTGCATGGTGATTTTGGCGTGTCGATCCGAAGTTTTGAGCCAGCAATTGACCTGGTATTGGAGCGACTTCCCGCGACCATTTTGCTCACTTTCACGGCCATGGGCATCGCCTGTGCAGTGGCGTTTCCGGCTGGTATCGTCGCTGGCCTGAATAAGAACAAAGCCATTGACCGGATTGTCATGGGTTTTTCCGTCATCGGGCAGGGCATGCCAGTTTTTTGGCTAAGCCTGTTGCTTGTCCAGATTTTCTGTATTCAATTTCACCTTCTTCCAACGGCGGGCTACGGCACACTCTCACATCTAATTTTGCCCGCTTGTACTTTGGGGCTATATACCGCCGCGCGAATAGCGCGCTTGGTCCGTTCTGGCGTGATTGAGACTGTCGCCCAGGATTTTGTGCGCACCGGATATGCCAAAGGACTTCAGACTCGACACGTGATTGCACGTTACGTCCTCCGCAATGCAATGCTCCCGATTGTGACGGTGCTAGGTCTAGATTTCGCTGCTCTGCTCGGAGGGGCCGTCATCACTGAAACTATCTTTAGCTGGCCCGGCGTGGGACGCTTGACAGTTGAAGCTATCAGTCGCAGAGATTTTCCGGTTGTGCAGGCGAGCGTAATATTGCTGGCGACGATTTATGTCGTGGTGAATACGCTGGTTGACATCGCTTATCAGCTCATAGACCCAAGAATACGTCTCTCCTGAAGAATTGGCTGCCATGACAATGAAAATTACGGAAAAGCTATCGAGGCGCATATTACTTTTGCCCCGGGGGTGGAGTGAGTCTTCGGTGTTTATATTTGGGGCTGCATTTTTCCTCATTGGTTTAGTCTTTTTGGCCGCCTGCGCTCCCTGGGTTACCTCTTATGATCCGAACGCGCAAGACATTACTCAGCGCCTATTGCCTCCGCTAACAGAAACTCACTTCTTGGGAACAGATCAACTGGGTCGTGACATCTTAAGTCGAATAATCTATGGCGCTCGTATTTCTTTGGCCATCGGAATTGTCTCTGTATGCGTAGGTGGATCCATCGGCATTACTCTAGGTCTGCTGGCAGGATATTTTGGCGGATTCGTCGACGACGTCATTCGATGGCTGACAAACGTGTTTCTCGCTTTCCCCTTCATACTCCTCGTAATCACAGTTGTTGGAATTTTTGGTACAGGAATATTCCAGTTGATCGCTCTTCTTGGAATTGTAAGTTGGGCTGACTATGCGAAGGTGTTACGGGGCGAAGTGTTATCTGTCCGCGAACGTGACTATATCGAGGCTGCCCGAGCCACTGGTGCAAGTAACGCCAAGATTATGTTCCGTCATATTTTTCCAAATTGTGCGGCTCCCATAATCGTACTTGGAAGTTTTGAGGCTGCCAGGATGATTATCGTATCGGCGGGACTGGATTTCCTTGGCCTGGGTGTTCCACCTGATATTCCGTCTTGGGGCGCTATGTTGGCAGATGGACGAACTTACCTCCAGTCGGCTTGGTGGCTCGCAACATTTCCGGGTGTAGCAATCCTGCTTGTTGTGGTGTCGCTCAATCTACTTGGTGATTTAGTCCGAGATAAATTGGATCCACGCAGTAGTTAAGCACATAGCCTTAACATCAACCAAATATAAATGTGTATATGAATCCTTGTGATTTGCATAAGTCTTCTCTCATCGTCGACGCCTGCGCCCCTATTCTTCGGAATTGTGATTTCGCTGACTTGTGGATTGAAGGTGGTGCAACATGCGCACTTGCGACGCTTGCGCTTCACGACGACACGCGTGCATCGACTTTGAGTTCAATAGGTCAACTACAGAAACAAATTCGTCAGCGTAATGACCTTTTCCTTGGTCGCAGCGTATCTGATATCCGCTCTGCTAAGGCGAATGGAAAATTCGTTATTGTCATCATGTTCCAGAGCAGTGCGGCGCTTGATGGGGATACGAATATGATCGACATCTATTATCAGCTTGGTGTTCGGTCTATAAATCTTGCTTACAATCAGACAGAAGCCGCTGCAGATGGCTGCATGGAACCTCGTGATGGCGGATTGTCCCGTTTTGGTCGGCAGGTCATTGCAGAGATGAATCGGGTCGGTATGCTGTTGGATCTTTCGCATACTGGTTATCGCAGCACGATGGAGGCGATGGAACTGTCCGCTTCACCGGTTGTCTTTACCCATTCGAATGCGAAAGCCATTTATGACCATCCCCGAAACTTACGGGATGATCAAATTATTAAATGTGCTGCCGCTGGTGGAGTTATTGGCTTGAATGGTCATCCAGCGTTTGTCAAGGCCAATAGCGCCGCGCCTTCGATCGACGATTATCTAGCCCATCTTGACTATATGGTCGAAAAAGCGGGGATTGACCATGTCGGCATTGGGCTCGATTTTTCCCAGCCGCCGGGGGAGCAAATGTCGGCTGAGCGCTATCAGCGCATGATTAAGAATGAGGTGTGGACTGCAGCGACTCTCCCGCCGCCACCGTGGAGTTATCCAATTCGCGATGCTCGTCACCTCGAGGTATTGACCGAGAGTCTAGTCAAGAGGGGATGGAGTGAGACCGACGTTCACAAAGTTTTGGGCGAAAATTTTCTTCGGCTTTTTCAAGAAGTGTGGAAATAAGTATGAAGAAAAAGCAGTCTATCCTCAATGAGAACGCGGAGAGCATCGGCGCTGCCCCCGTTCTTGTTGTCGAAGGTTTGCGTACCGTTCTCAGGACACCGAAAGGTTCGACTCCACTGGTCGACGGGGTAAGTTTCGTACTTCATCGCGGTGAAACCCTTGGGATTGTTGGGGAGTCAGGCTCCGGGAAAACACTGACCGCGCTGAGCATCATGCGGCTCATCTCCGCCCCCCTTGAAATAGAGGCAGGCGAAATTACCCTCCGTTCACGTGGAGAGGTGGTTGATCTTGTGCGCGTGCCGCCCGCAAAGATGCGGACGATTCGTGGCAACCAAATTGCCATGATCTTTCAAGATCCGATGACCTCACTTAATCCGATCCTGTCGGTTGGGTTTCAGTTGGCGGAAGGCATTATTGCTCACGGCCATCAATTGGCGGGAAAAATCCGTGAGCAAGTGCAATCTCTGCTGGCACGAGTTGGGATTCCCGCCCCTGCGGAGCGAGCCAATGATTATCCACACCAGTTCAGTGGTGGAATGCGACAACGGATTATGGTTGCCATGGGGTTGGCAAATGATCCGGCGGTAATCATCGCTGACGAACCAACGACTGCACTTGACGTAACGGTACAGGCTCAAATCCTGAAACTGATTGATGATCTGGCTAAGCAGAACGACACCGGTACGCTGTTAATTACCCACAATTTGGCGATCGTTGCTCAATTGTGCTCACGTATTATTGTGATGTATATGGGTCGAATTGTTGAGGAGGGCGGAGTAGATGATATTTTCGAGAACCCGCAGCATCCCTATACTCATCTCTTGCTGCGTGCAATTCCGCGTTTAGACGGAGACAGGTTTGAGCCACTCGCCAATATTCCAGGTTCTCCGCCAATGCATTCTCACATGCCGTCCGGGTGCAAGTTTGCACCACGATGCCCATATTGTTTGGAAAAATGCACCGTTGAAGAGCCGGAGTTAGAGAGACTTGATTCAGGGCGAAGTGTTCGGTGCTGGGTGAGGATGGAAAATGCAATTGAGGCGTTTACTGCCGAAGGGGCAACACTGTGACACAGGTCATTAGCGAAATGGAGATTATGACTCTCCAGGATGTTAAAAGACACATCCAAATTGGTGGGTGGCTAAGCAAGAAAAGCGTAAAGGCAGTCGACGGCGTTTCCTTGGTGATTCGACGAGGAGAAACACTTGGTTTGGTGGGCGAGTCTGGTTGTGGTAAGTCGACATTGGGGCGAATTTTGGCCCAACTTCAGGCGCCAACTTCCGGTCAGGTCAATTTTCTTGGGAAGAATTTGACGGCTCTGACGGCCAGAAAACTGAGGCATTTTCGCAAGGAAATTCAATTTATATTGCAAGACCCCTTTGCATCGCTAAATCCTCGTATGCGGATTGGTGAGATCATTGAGGAGCCATTGCGAAATTTTCAGATGGGCTCGGCATCTGAGATAGCATCCCGCCGTCAAGAAATTATGGAAATTTGTGGGCTGCCAACAGCCTTCTGCGATCGATTTCCACATCAACTCTCTGGAGGGCAGCGGCAGCGAGTCGGTATTGCCCGTGCACTTATTCTCGAGCCGAAGCTCGTCATAGCAGATGAACCAATTTCTGCACTAGACGTCTCGATTCAAGCTCAGATATTAAACCTTTTCGTCGATCTTCGACGAAGATTGAATTTGACGCTAATTTTCATTTCACATGATTTAGCGGCGGTGCGTTACATTAGTGACCGAATTGCTGTCATGTATCTAGGTAAGTTGGTCGAACTCGGGCCTTCAATAGATATTTGTGCCACCCCGCAGCATCCGTACACGGCTGCGCTGTTGAGCGCTAGTCCTATACCAAATCCAAAAATAGAGCGTCAACGTAAATGCATACCGATCAATGGTGAAATGCCTTCCCCGATTTCGCCTCCAAGAGGTTGCCGCTTTCATACGCGCTGCCCTATTGCCCGTTTTCCAAGATGTATAGAGGAGGAGCCATTGTTGAATCCAACTGAAGTTCGCGGTCGTAGTGTCGCGTGCCATTTTCCGGGAGAGCTCAGCCTCCCTGTGTCAAATTAAGTCAATTTTTAGAGGTACTCCCAGGCCTCAATTTTCTATAGTCCCGCCAAATAGTGAAGGCATGCGAGAAACATGAATTCCGGTCGTTATATCAACGCATCCCTTGAAAAGGGTTTGGCGGTACTCGAGGAAATTGTTGCCATTAATAAGGAAGCAACCGTTTCACTTATTTCAGAGCGCACTGGAATTGACTACAGCACAACGCATCGACTGCTGGCGACTTTGGAAAAGCACGGCTACGTTGAGCGTGATTCAAATAGCAAAAAATTTCAACCCGGCAGGGGCTTGCGGCGCCTTGATCCATCCACTCGCTCAAATTCTGCTTTGATCGAGGCCGCCCATTCCGTACTTCAGCGATTGGCCGAGGAGACTGGCGAAACCGCGACGTTGTCGCGACGAGATGGAACGGTGTTGGTAATGCTGGCGATTGAGCAGGGTCGAAATTATCTAACTATTAGAACTCGCCCTGGTGATACTTATCCTATCCATTGCGCGGCATCGGGAAAGGCTATCTTAGCCGGGATGAATGCCGAAGAACGAGAGCGCCTTCTGGCGCGAATTGATCTTGATCCATTGACTGATTTCACAATTAAAAATCTACCAACGCTTGTACAGCAGTTCGAGGAGATACAGAAAAGCGGCTATTCGATTAACTATGAGGAACATGTAATGGGCGTCTCGGCAATAGCGGCCTCCATCCATGATGCATCGGAAAGAGTTATAGCGGCCATTTGCATCACGGTGCCGACAGCTCGTTTGCCAGAGGAGAATAGCATTGCCTCTTTTGCTGGAAAGATCGTGGAGGCAGCGAACGAGGTTTCCGAAAGACTACGGGCTTTAAAAATATCAGGCAACGAAAATAATCAGCGAGTTATTTGAGTTCAGCAAAGCACCGAAGGGGGGCGCATTAGATGTAGCCTGATTTGGGTGGCGAACATTTCAGATTGTCTTCCACGTCGCTTTAGTGTGCAGGGGCTAATCTGCCCGGGTAAAAAATAGAATAAAAAGACAAAATGCTATTTTTTATCTCCATCAAAACTTAATCGGAAAATATTCGATATTGTCGCGCGCCGATTTTTCTGGATTTGTTAAGGCGGAGAAATAGATAAGCATTGCTGACAGTGTTGGATTTTTTCTTGACGCCTAGTTAGGGGCGTTGCTTTTTAAGACCGCGCCTGGAAATGAGTCTCGCCATTGTGAGTTCATTTGGTGCGATCCTTTGTTCAACGGAAAATTTTATGACCCTTCACGTAGCCAAAGACGCGGACACAAAAGCAGGCACGATTGTTATTGGCGTTACCGGGTGCAATCGTATCGTCGGCGATCATGTTTATCATGCGACGCCGGCACGCTATTCCATCGCGCTTGCGATGGTACCCAATTTTCTGCCTGTCATCGTCCCTCCCATTGGAAAGCATGCCACGCTATTGATTGATCATATCGATGGATTGCTTTTGACGGGAAGTCGGAGCAATGTATCGCCGGCTCGATATGGCGTTTTGGAAGATTTGACTCCCGATCTTCATGACCTGGAAAGGGATGAAACGACGTTGGGATTGCTGAGAGCTGCAATAGAGCGGGGGATTCCCGTACTCGCTATCTGTCGAGGGCTTCAAGAACTGAATGTCGCTTACGGTGGCACTCTTCATCAAAAGGTGCAGGACCTACCGGGAAGACTTGATCATCGAGGCCAAGGTGAAACACTCGACGTTCGTTATGGTCCTCGCCACGAGGTTACCTTATCCGGTCAGCTAAGAGCAATCGTGGCAAATGAGAAGATCCAAGTGAATTCGATTCATCAACAAGCAATAGCGACACCTGCTTCGAACCTTGTGGTCGAGGCTTACGCGCCTGACGGAACTATTGAAGCAGTCAGGGTAAGGAACGCCTCGACCTTCGCCTTTGGCGTTCAATGGCACCCAGAATGGGACTGCGTTTCCAACCCTGACAGTCATGCCATTTTCGACAAATTTCGTGAAGCGTGCATTGAATATGCTAGTAACAAGAATCCAGTCTAGAAGATGTACTGAAGCTCGTCTGAAATATTCGACCAATGCATTGCCGGCTCTTGTGGCGCACGTCAAGGTCGTTGTCGCTTCATTCATGCACTCAGTGGCGCGCGGGCATGAAGAGCGTCCGCGCCGGTGTTTTGTTTGTATCGGTGTTTTGTGTTGTAAATGGAGATAAATGTAATGAAAAAAAACCTTTTCGTGCTGTCCACCTTGGCCGTCGCCGGCGTTGCGTCTGCCCAGTCGTCAGTCACGCTCTTTGGCGTAATTGACGTCGGCGTTAGCCAGTTTGAGAGCAAGTCGAAAGATATCTTCGGCAATACCACCAAGACCAGTAAGTCCGCAGTGACAAGTGGTGGTCATACCACGTCCCGTATTGGTTTCAGGGGCCAAGAAGACCTTGGCGGGGGCCTGGCGGCAAGCTTCTGGCTCGAAAGCGCATTGCTAGTCGATGATGGTACGACAGGAGGTAATGTGGCGAATTCAGGGTCGAGCGTCAGCGGGTTCTTCAACCGTCGCTCAACATTGAGCCTGAGCGGAGCTTTCGGTGAAGTACGCCTTGGCCGTGACTACACTCCTACATTCTGGAGCGACTCAATCTTCGATCCGTTCGCTACATCTGGAATTGGCACCAACTTGATCTCAACGGCCAATGGTTTCAGTAACAGCAGCGCGGCGGTCAATGGTTTCCAGGTCAACAATATGTATGCTCGCGCCAGTAACTCGGTCGGCTATTTTTTGCCGCCAAACCTCGGCGGCTTTTATGGTCAAGTGATGTATACCTTCAATGAGAAGGAAAAGTACGCCCCCGGAGCGCTGACGCCGAAGGCACCGGACAATTCGCGCACCGGCAGGTATGTTGGAGGTCGATTCGGGTACGCAAACGGTCCTTTGAATGTCGCCGTTGCATCCGGCGAAACTACCGTCGGCGATGCGTTTTTTGCCGGCCTGACGAGCAAGCTGAGGACTTTTAACATCGGTAGCTCTTACGATTTCGATGTCGCAAAATTGTTTGGAGAGTATTCAAAAGTTGATCTAAAAACACAAAGCAGTGGCATCGTTCCGGCAGGCGTGTTCTATCCGTCGCCCGAGGCGTCGGGATTTCTTATCGGGCTGACAGTTCCAATCGACGCGTCACTCATTCGTTTATCCTATTCCCAAGTGGACGTAGACAAGAAAAAGTCCTCGTTCCCCAGTATTGGTGATCCAAAGGCCCACAAATGGGCTATTGGATATGTCTACAACCTGTCGAAACGCACCGCCCTGTATAGCACCTTTGCTCAGATCAACAACAAGAATGGCTACGACCTAGGTATCGGCGGTTCTCCGAATTTCATCAGAACGGGCACAGTCCGGCCCACAACATCCCGGGGATTTGACGTCGGTCTCAAAACCGTCTTCTGACCTAGATTAGTCGAAGCTTGTCGTGCCCACCGACAGCTTGCCGTTCTCGTAGCGGCCTTCTTCGGCCAGCGTGCCATCGGTCCGATATTCGCGCCCCTGAAAAGGCGTGTCAAGGGCAACCGAATTCCGCCGGTGGGGTAACTGAAATTTCCCCACTCGGTTGAGAATTATCGTCGTTGTCTGACCGGATCAATCCGGCCTTGAGCTGCTCTTTGAGGCGGTAGGAGTTGCCGCGGATGTTCACGGTCACCGCGTCTTCGATCTGGTTGAGCCAGCTGGCATGGACCGCCAACGCCGCCATATACGCCCAGGCGCCACCGCGCTCGTACTCGTGCTCCACGCGCATTAGCTTGCCCGGTTCCGTGGGCAGGCCCGGATGCGTGCGAAGCCGCGCCTGGATACTGGTCCTCTCATCGGTCGAGATGACGAACTCGTCCTTGCGCAGCGACTGCCCTTGCCAGCGCCGCTCGTAAAGATCCAGGATGCGCCCGGCCTTGGCCTGGAAATGTGGATCGCGCGGGACGATCCAGCAACTGTGCTGCCACGGGCGAATCGCGTCCTCGTCCAACCAACGCCAGACCGTGCTGTCGCTGATGCGCGCCACCAGGCCCGAGCGCTGCGCGTGTCGCGCCACATCCGCAACGCTCAAGCGCGACAGTGGCAAGCCCAAGGTGGCCGGCAACTCGCAGGCGAGCGCCTTGATCTCGACCGTGAGCTCTGGGGGGAAAGACCCAAGGGCGTCCCGGGCGGGCTCGCTCTTCGAGGCCCACTAATCGATCCTTGAAGAAGCGCTGGCGCCACTGACTGACCACCTAGCGCCGAGTGTCCAGTCGCGCGGCGATCTCGCCGTTGTCCAAGCCGTCGGCGGTCATCAGGATCATCTTGGCTCGAACAACCTCGACGTATGGCAAACTGCCTGCTGAGCCGCCACTGCCGCGCATTCCGATGCGTGGCATCGCTTTTGCGGCGCGAACTCGACGTCGTCTTATCTTCGCTTTCGTGTTCTACATCGCCCGGAGGCGTCGATGAAGCGAAGCAATCCGCACCGACTGACCGTCCAGCCCGGCCTGTTCGGCAGCGTTCCAGCGCCGCAGACCCGCCTGGACCTGAAACAACCGACTGCGAAGGGATTGCTGATTCTGGTCAACGACGGCAATCATGCGCTGGCCCCGGAGATGACGGCTCACCTCATGATGCCGATCCTCAACAGCGGCTCCTATTCGGCAATTCACACCGTGCTCTACATGAGCGTGAAGTCTGTGACGGTGAATCATCCTTTTGGCGACGCGCGATTCTGGATGCCGTGGTCGATCAGGGACAAGCCGTCGGTATCGTTGGCATTCTTGACCTAGCTTCAGGATGCGCGGATGGCGCACCTGTCGATAGTCACCGGTGAACCGGTTGTTGTTCTGGGTGGCGAGCAGAGTCTGGCCACGATGCAGTTCGTGACTGGAAAGGCACCTGCTTGAAGTGAGAACCTGCAGGTGTCGCCCAGGCCTCACGCATGATCCAGAAACGCATCGATCTCGCCAGCGGCACTTCTTGCCGTGCGCATCACCCCGATGAGCGTTGCCGATGCAGGACCCGTCCATTCTCCATAGCCCACCAGCCAGAGGCCGGGCACGTCGCGCGAGCGAGTTCCTGCGACTCGGACCTTTCCGTCCTCGACAGCGTGGAGCGATATGAGATGGTCCAGGGCCGCGCGAAAGCCTGTGCACCAGATCACCGCGTCGAATTCGCGAACGGTGCCGTCGTCCCAGAGTGCGCCCTCGGGCGTCATCCGACGGAAAGGTCTGACCGACGACAGCACCGCTCGGGCACGGGCGTCCATCACCGGCGGCACCATGACGATGTCGCCGAATCCGCCAGGAAGCGCATCGATGCTTCGCCCTTCCTGCAGCGCACGCCACCGCGCCGTCGCACGCTCGAACAGCACACGGCCGTCCACGTCGTCCGGCAGAAAGGTGGGCTCGCCTTCCGTGACCCACACGGTCTCGTCTGCCGAGAGCGACACTTCGGCCAGGATCTGTGCGCCGGAGTTTCCGCCGCCCACGATCATCACCCGCTGACCCCTGAATTCGTCCGGACTCCGGTAGTGCGCCGAGTGGAGCTGGCGGCCGGCGAAATCCTGCATCCCCGGGTAGTCGGGCGTGAAAGGCTTGCGCCACGTGCCGGTTGCGCTGACGACCGTTCGCGCCGTCCAGGTCCTGTCGCCGGCCCGCACCTGGAAGCCTTGCGCATCTCGTGTGACAGAGGACACGAAGACGGGTCGCTCAATCGGGAGCGCGTAGCGCTTTTCGTAGTCCCGCAGATAGCTCACCACATGATCGCGGCCGGGATAGGTTGTACCGGCGCTCGGCATCGGCCAGCCAGCGATTGAACTCCACGCGGCCGGCGAGAAAAGCCTCAACGAATCCCAACCATGCTGCCAGGCACCTCCGCCGGCCTCTTCGGCATCAAGCATCAGGAATGAGCGCTGTGTCCGCCGCAGGAAGTACGCCACCGAAAGCGCCGCCTGGCCACCACCGACGATGATCACGTCGTAGGTCATACGACGATCAGAGTTCTGATTTCAATGCGCCGCAGCAACAAGTGGTGCCTTCCTCATGTCGGCCGTCATGACCACCAGCGCAAGGCATGCGGACAGTCCCAGCATGGTAGAGAACCATAACGCACCATCCCCCCATCGTTCCACGGCCATGCCGAACAGGAAGGGCGCGCCGGCTTGCACGATGCGCGCCGGCACCATGAGGAAGCCCTGGCGCTGCCCGTAGCCCTTGGCACCGAAGATCATCAAAGGAAGCGTCCCGATGGCGATGGTCAGGATGCCGTTTCCCAGGCCGTGCAGCACTGCGAAGGCTGCAGCAGCCGAAGTACCGAGCAGGCCAAGGCAGAGCGCGCCCAGCGGGTGAGCCAGTGTGGCCAACCGGGCCGACAGCAGCGGGTGCGCGCGCTTGAGAAAGGTGAACTCGATCACTCGCCCCACCACCTGGGCCGGTCCGACCAAGGCGGCGATGCCCACCGCAGCGGCCAGCGTGGCGCCGCTGGCCAGCAGCAATTCCGGTAGGTGAGCAGCCATCGCCGTACTGATGAACCATGTCACGGCAAAGACGTAGGCCATCAGGACGACGGCGCGGCGCTGCTGCGCTGGCGCAAGTCCAGGGCCAACCTCTTGTTCGAAGACGGCTGCATCCTTCGACGCCTGATCGGTACGAGATGCCCGTGGCAGCAGCACATTGAGTGGGAGACCGATCACCAGGTGCAACGCCGCCCACGCAAGGCACGCCCCGCGCCAGCCAACCGTGCTCTCCAGGTAGGCCGACAGCGGCCACCCCGCGGTGCTTGCAAAACCTGCGAACAGTGTGATCCCGGTGATGGCTCTTCTCGCTTCTTGGCCGTGCAGTCGCACGACAGTGGCAAACGCCGCTTCGTAGAGGCCGCTGCCCATGGCCAGGCCCATCAGCGCCCAGGCGGCAAACACATGGCTGGCGTGCGTGGCCTGACTCAGTGCGGCGAGCCCTGCGGCAAACACCACGTTGCTGGCGATGAGCACCGGGCGTCCGCCCAGACGGTCGATGAGCCGGCCGGCGACGGGCCCAATGCCGGCGGCAACGAGCAGCGCCACCGAGAAAGCACCGAAGACCGTGGATGTGGAGATGCCGATGTCTCTGCTAATGGCGCCGGCCAGCACCGCGGGGAGGTAGTACGACGAGGCCCACGCCAGGGTCTGAGCCACTCCTAGCATCACAGTCGTCGTGGTCCTGCTTTGCACGTTGGATTCGCCTCGCTCAGATGCTGCGTAGATTGACCCGCTTCGACAGCGCCTCGGCGCTCTCGCGCCGCTCGCTGTAGCGGTCGACCAGATAGTCAGCGCAGTCGCGCGTGAGAAGCGTGAACTTCACCAGCTCTTCCATCACGTCGACCACGCGTTCGTAGTACGGCGAAGGCTTCATGCGACCGTTCTCTTCGAACTCGAGGAAGGCCTTGGCCACCGACGACTGGTTGGGGATCGTGATCATGCGCATCCAGCGGCCGAGCACGCGCAGCTGATTCACAGCGTTGAAGGACTGCGAGCCGCCCGACACCTCCATCACCGCGAGCGTCTTGCCCTGCGTGGGCCGCACCGAGCCGACGGCCAGCGGAATCCAGTCGATCTGCGCTTTCATGATGCCGGTCATCGCGCCATGGCGCTCAGGTGAGCACCACACCATGCCTTCGGCCCACTGCGCCAAGTCGCGCAGCTCCTGCACCTTCGGGTGATCTTCGGGCGCGCCGTCCGGCAGCGGAAGGCCGCGAGGATCGTAGATGCGAGTCTCCGCACCCATGGCGCGAAGCAGGCGCGCGGCCTCTTCGGTCAGCAGCCGGCTGTAGGAGCGCTCGCGCACCGATCCATAGAGCAGCAGGATGCGCGGTGCATGTGCAGCGCGCGTTGCCGGTAGGAGGTTCTGTAGATCAGGGCGGCGAAAGACGTCCGGATCGACGTTGGGGAGATCAAGGCTTTGCGACACGCTGGCCTTTCGCGTCGATCACAGCTTCGCCGTCTTCCTTGGTGAACGCACCCAGCTGCGGACGCGGCAAGATGTCGAGCACGGCCTCGGAAGGCCGGCACAGCCGCGTGGCGAGCGGCGTCACCACGATCGGCCGGTTGATGAGGATCGGATGCTGTCCCATGAAGTCGATCAGCTGTTCGTCGGTCCACTTCGGATCGTCGAGGCCGAGTTCGTCGTAAGGCGTTCCCCTGCGGCGCAGCACATCGCGCACCGGCACGCCCATGGCTGCGATTAGCTGCTTCAGCGTGGCGCGGTCGGGTGGGGTCTTCAGGTACTCGATGACAGTGGGCTCCTCGCCCGTGTTGCGGATCAATGCGAGCACGTTCCTGGACGTGCCGCAGTCGGGGTTGTGATAGATGGTGACGTCGCTCATGAGATTTGAAGCAGTAGGTGTGGAGAGGTTTCAGCCGAGGCTCAAGCGCAGCGCGAGCGCGGCCAGCGTGACCGCGAGCACAGGGATGGTCATCACGATGCCAACCTTGAAGTAGTAGCCCCAGGCGATGGTCGTACCCTTCTTCTCGAGCACGTGCAGCCAGAGCAGTGTGGCCAAGCTGCCGATGGGCGTGATCTTGGGGCCGAGGTCGCAGCCGATCACGTTGGCATAGATCATTGCTTCCTTGACGATGCCGCTCGCGCTCGACGCGTCGATGGAAAGCGCGCCGATCAGCACGGTCGGCATGTTGTTCATGACCGATGAAAGCGCGGCGGTGAGAAAGCCCGTGCCCATGGCCGCGCCCCAGACACCGTTTTCCGCGAAGACGTTCAGCAGCGAGGCAATCTGGCCGGTCAAACCCGCGTTGCGCAGGCCGTAGACCACCAGGTACATGCCCAGCGAGAAGATCACGATCTGCCAAGGTGCACCATGCAGCACCTTGCGCGTGCTGATGACATGTCCGCGCGCCGCCACGGCGAGCAGGATAGCGGCGCCCACGGCCGCCACCGCGCTGACCGGAACGCCCAGCGGCTCCAGGCCGAAGAAGCCGACGAGCAAAAGGATCAGCACGATCCAGCCTGCCCGGAATGTTGCCGGATCGCGGATCGCGGCGACCGGCGCCTTGAGCTGGGTCACGTCGTAGCTCGTCGGGATGCCGCGGCGAAAGTAGAGCATCAGCACCAGCAGGCTCGCGAGCACGGCCGCGATGTTCACCGGGATCATGACCGACGCATACGTGTTGAAGCCGATCTTGAAGAAGTCGGCAGAGACGATGTTCACCAAGTTCGAAACGATCAGCGGCAGGCTGGCCGTGTCCGCGATGAACCCAGCCGCCATCACGAAGGCCAGGGTGGCGGCTGGCGTGAAGCCCAGCGCGACAAGCATCGCCATCACGATGGGCGTGAGGATCAGTGCGGCGCCGTCGTTCGCAAAGAGTGCCGAGACCGCTGCGCCCAGCAGCACGATGAATGCGAAGAGAAGCCGGCCACGCCCGTTACCCCAGCGCGCCACGTGCAGTGCGGCCCATTCGAAGAAACCGGCTTCGTCGAGCAGCAGACTGATGATGATGACGGCAACGAAGGTCGCGGTCGCGTTCCACACGATGCCCCAGACGACCGGGATGTCGGCGAGATGGACCACGCCGAAGAGCAACGCGATGATGGCGCCGAGCGAAGCGCTCCAGCCGATGCCCAGGCCGCGTGGCTGCCAGATGACTAGCACGAGCGTGAAGACGAAGATCAGGATGGCCGCGAGCATTTGAGATTTTTTCTTGGTTGGTAGTTGAGATGTGCAAACGGGCGATCCCGGCCCGCTGCGTGGGGTCGGGAATCTCCCCCAGACCCGGATCAGATGCTTTCGAGGGTCGCGCGCAACTGCGCGTCGTTCAGGGCATCGAAGGGAATTTGAGCCAGCTTGCGCATGCGCTCGCCGATAACTTGGCGGGTGGACTCGAAGGCCTCCCGCTTTTCATCCGCATTCGCCCCGACATTCGACGGATCCGGGTAACCCCAGTGGATCTTCACGGGCGAGCCGGGCCAGTAGGGACAGGTTTCCTGGGCCGCGCTGTCGCAAACGGTGATCACCACGCGCATGGTGGGCGCGTCAGGCGCCGTGAATTCATCCCAGCTCTTGCTGCGATAACTGGAAGTGTCGATGCCGGCTTTCTCGAGTACTTCGATTGCCACCGGATTGATACGACCGCTGGGTGCGCTACCGGCGCTGTACGCGCGCGCGTCGACGCCGAGTTCTTGTGCCCAATGGTTGAACATGCCCTCTGCCAGTACGCTGCGCGCCGAGTTGTGGGTGCAGAGGATCAGGATGTTGGTCGTCATGTCAGCGGATTCCGATGTCGCGAACTTCGCGTTGAATGGCCAAGGTTTCGAGCTTGGCGAGTGGGAGCGAGAGCAAGAATTCGATGCGGCGCTTGAGCGTGACAGCCGCGTCGGTGAATGCACGTTGCCGAGCGTCGTCCGATCCTTCGGCGGCCGCCGGATCGGTGAGGCCCCAGTGCGCGGTGATAGGTTGGCCTGGCCAGATTGGGCACACCTCGCCGGCGGCCTGGTCACACACGGTGATCACGAAGTCCATGTGCGGTGCGCCGTCCTTCGCGTACTCACCCCAACTCTTGCTTCGGTAGCCGGAGTCCCTGAAGTGCAGGTTGCGCAATGTGGCCAGCGCGAGCGGATGCACAGCTCCTTTGGGGTGACTTCCCGCCGAGAAGGCGGTGAAGCGGTCCGAACCCAGGTGGTCGAGGATCCCCTCGGCCAGGATGGAGCGGGCAGAGTTTCCCGTGCAGATGAAGAGGACGTTGTGTTTGCGTTCGGTCATGGGGTGCTTTCAGCAGCAGGCTTTGCTGGGGGCGGCCACCACTGGGATGGCTTTCAAGCCGACGGGTCCGGCGCAGCAGGCGCTGGCAGCATCCGCTGGGGCGTCCGTGGCGCGGCTCTGGCCATACACAACGGCCGCCTCGAGCGTCCGGTAGTGTTCCCAGGCGATGCCCTGCGGATCCGTGACCCAGTGCTTTTCGCTCTTGGCATAGCAGCACACGGTTTCGCCTTCATCGAGCAGCGTCCGGTCTGCGGCCTGGGCGCGAACCTTCAGTTCAGCAAGCTCGCTTTCGTCATCGGCCTGGATGCCGAGGTGATCGATGCCGACGCCGTGACCCACCGTGGAAATTGCGAAATTGACCCGCGGGTCGTCCAGCATCCATTTCGCGTAGTCGCGCTCGACGCGCGCAGGCTCTGCCGCAAAGAGATGGGAGTAGAAGGCGATGCTCTTGCTCAGGTCATCGACGTGCAGGTGAACGTGGAAACGCTTCATGACAGGTTCTCCTAGATGGGCGTTGGGAAGTGGTCGTGTTGTTCCGGTGATCCGCTTAGCTCGAAGTCGTCGATCCGAGCGGACGGGTCATGCAGGTTGCCGAGGCGGGGCAGATGCTGGCGAATTCAGTGGTGGACCGGATCGTCTCGGGCGCGTCGGATCTCGGGCAGGGAAGGTAGCCGCGCACCGCGAAGAAGTCGGAAGCGGTTGTCGTGAGCAAGAAGAGCCGCTGAATGCCCGCAGTTGCAGCCCTGGCTTCAATCGCGCGCAGGAGCACATCGCCAAGGCCCACGCTCCGACTCTCTGGGGCTATTGCCAAGGAGCGCAACAGGCCTGCGTTTCCCGCACGCTCAAGCCCGACGCAGCCCGCCAAACCGTCGACGGATCGAAGCACCAGGAAATTGTCCAGGTGACCCGGGCTCAGATCGCTCTCGGGCAATCCGCACGTGAGCAGCAGCGCGCGCACTTGCGCAAAGTCAGCTGTGCTGGCCAGTTCGGGGTTCATGGCTCGGCGGTGGGCGCGAATGTCAGCAAGCACACGACGTGTCGGCCTCTACGAGACATGCCTGCCCTTGGCAGCAGTTCTCGGTGAGGTAGGCCAGCAAGTCATTCATCTGGTCGAACGACGCCCGGTAGATCAGGTGCCGACCCTGCCGCTCTTGCGAGACGAGACCGGCATTCGTCAATTCCTTGAGGTGGAACGAGAGACTGGTCGCTGGAACCGCCAGGGCTTCTGTCAACGCGCCTGGGGTCATGCCCTCAGGACCTGCAACGACCAAGGCACGAAACACCCGAAGGCGAACCGACTGCGCAAGTGCCATCAAAGAACGGACAACAGTATTTTCTTCCATAATTCAAGTATCGTCGAATCATTGAATCTATGCAAGTGCACGAGTCCCAAGCGGGGCCGGCAACAGGAGATCCACAAATGCGACCGTTCCACATGCTTCTCGCCGTCCTGGTCGCCGTGATCTGGGGGGTGGCGTTTGTCGTCAGCAAGATCGGCCTGGAGAGCTTCACACCGCCGCAATTGACCGCGCTGCGGTTTCTGGTGGCAGCCGTGGGGGTGCTTTGGCTGCCGCGGCCCTCGATTTCGTGGAAGGCGGTGGTGTTTATTGGCCTCACCGTCTTCACCGGGCAATTCCTCCTGCAGTTTTTCGGGATCGCATTTGGAATGCCCGCCGGACTCACCGCCTTCGTGGTGCAGACCCAAGCGCTCTTCACGGTCGTCTTCGCGGCCCTGATGTTTGGAGAGCGGCCCAGCACCCAGCAGGCCATCGGCATGGCTGTTGCTCTGGCCGGCTTGTTCGTGATCGGTCTGACGCTCAACGGCAACGTGCCTGTATTGGCCTTCGCGTTGACGCTCGCATCGGCGCTGAGCTGGGCCACTGGCAACCTGGTGATCAAGCGGCTGTCCAAAGTCAACATGCTGCACCTGATGGTGTGGGCCAGTCTGGTTCCCCCTGTTCCCGCATTGGCGCTCTCGTTCGTGCAGGATGGACCGGGGGCGCTCCTGTGGGCAGTGACGCACGCATCGATGTGGGGCCTCTTGGCACCGGTCTACCTCGGGCTACTGGCAACCGTGCTGGCGTACGCGATCTGGGGAAATCTGCTGCAGCGCTATCCCGCCGGTACCGTCGCCCCTTTTGCACTGCTGGCACCCGCCGTGGGCCTGAGCATGTCCTCGCTGGTCTATGGCGAAAGCTTCAGCACCATTCGACTGTCAGGGATGGTGCTTCTACTCGGCGGCGTAGCGATAACTGCAGGCTTGCTCAATCGTTGGCTCCGCTCGAATGCCGGTTAGCGCCCGAAAGCGACATTTCCAAACCTCCTATCGCCCGGACGTAGCCGCACGCGAGGTTGCTGGTGGGCGTGTGTGCATTCCTTTTTGATTCGCCTCTGCGCTCACGGATCGCAAGAGCTAACGACCGCGGTGAGTCCAGAAATTCTCAGCCACATATGACCGCATTGGATAGACGGTAGAACGTCCATCCTCGCCCAACAAAGCCCAGTCCGGCCTCACCGCCGTGCTGGGCTTTGTGCCGTCTGGCTTTGCCAGACGTGTTTCTCTCCTTCATCCAGGGGGTGCTTCGCATCCCCGCACCTCATGGACCACGACTTCACATCCACTACTTTCGACGATGAACCCGTTCCTGACCACGAGCCGCTCTCACGGTCACCAAACCTCACTTGCCCGGCTTGCCAGTCACGCCGAACCGTTCCGCGCGACACCGGCAAGAAGGCCGGTGCAGCGATCGGCACTGTCGCTGGCGCGGCCGGTGGCATCTCCGGTGCGCTGTCCGGTGCCATCACGGGCGCCGAGATCGGCATGGCCATGGCTGCTTCTGCCGCTCCAGTCACGACGCCGTTGGGCATCGTGGCCGGCGCGATCCTCGGGGCCTTAAGCGGAGGCATTGCCGGCTGCGCCGTCGGCGCTGCGCTGGGTGAGGCCGTCGACGACGCGATTCTGCGCAACCGTCGTTGCCTGGGCTGCGGCCACACCTTCGCCGTCTCGCGCCGCTGATCGTCTTGGCGTCGCTTCTTCTCCCCCAATTCCTTTCTTCTAGGAATCGTCTTGAACCTCATCACTCCCGAGCTGCGCATCCTGCTGCTGGCCAACGGCCACACTTCGCGCGACAACCCGCACTTCGACCCCTGGCCCGTGCTCAAGTGGTTCAACCCGTGCGGCTCGGCTACCTGGTTGATCACCGAACTCGATCCCGACGACGAAGACCTCGCCTATGGCCTCGCGGACCTGGGCTTGGGCAGCCCCGAGACGGGTCACGTGTCTGTGCGCGAACTGTCCTCCATCCGCCTGATGCGCGGTGCGCTGGGCATCGAACGCGACTTGCACTGGCGCGCCGACAAACCCCTGAGCGCCTACTTGCGACTGGCCCGGTCTGCCGGACGCATCGTCAGTTGACCCCACCGACCTCGCCCTCCCGCCGCACACCGGCAACTCCTCCTGAAGCCCGCCTCGTGCGGGCTTCGTCTTTTCCGCTCCCGCGTTCCTTCATCTCTCCATTTCCACAAGGACCATTCCCATGGCACACCTCCTCCAGCAAATGGCCTACGTCGGCCAAACCCCGTGGCACGAACTGGGCAATCAGTTGCCTCCCAAGCAACCCCTCGAGGTCTGGGCCCGACAGGCAGGCATGGACTGGCGCATCTGCGAAACGCCCGTGCGCTACATGGCCGAGCAGGCCGGGGCGCTCGGTTCCATCATGACCTTCGAGGACCAGAAGGTGCTCTATCGCAGCGACACCAAGGCGCCGCTGTCGGTCGTCGGCGGTCGCTACCAGATCGTGCAGCCCCGGGACGTGCTGGAGTTCTACCGCGACTTGACCGAGGTCTCCGGCTTCGAGCTGGAGACCGCCGGGGTGCTCAAGGCCGGGCGCAAGTTCTGGGCCCTGGCACGCACCGGCAAGGAAGCGGCGCTCAAGGGCAACGACACCGTCAAGGGCTACATCCTGCTCGCGACCTCCTGCGACGGCACCTTGGCCACCACCGCCACGCCGACGACGGTGCGGGTCGTGTGCAACAACACCCTGTCGATCGCACTGAACGGCGCGAGCAGTGCCGTGCGTGTGCCGCACAGCACGACGTTCGATGCGCAGGCAGTCAAGCGGCAGCTCGGCATCGCCGTCTCCGGCTGGGACACCTTCATGTACAGGATGCGAACTTTGTCGGAACGGAAGGTCAAGACGCACGAGTCCTTGAACTACTTCCTGCGTGTGATGTGCCAGACGGACGGCCATGCCGACAGCCAGACCCTCACCAACGAGCGCGCCCTGAAGAAGGTGCAGGAGCTCTACGAGGGGCGCGGCCGCGGCGCGGAACTCAGCGCGGCCAAGGGCACGGCCTGGGGCCTGCTGTGCGCCGTGACCGAATTCGTCGATCACGAGCGCCGTGCTCGCAGCCAGGAATACCGCCTGGACAGCGCGTGGTTCGGGCAGGGCGCGGGCCTCAAGCAACGTGCATTGGATGCGGCCCTCCAACTGGCGTCGTGACATCTCCTCCAGCACCACCGACTCCTCCGAACCCCGACGGCACAAGCCCCGGCTCCCTTCAAGGGGCCGGGGCTTTGTGCTTTTGGGGTGCGCCAAGGACATGACTGATCAACCACGAAGAAAGGACACCGCCATGGCGGAACTTCAAGTGGCGGGCACCTCGCCCGCCAAACGCCGGCCAGCCCTGAAGCTGGTCAACACACAGGCGCTGAGCCGCGACCAATGGCTCGACGTCCGCAAGGGCGGCATCGGCAGCTCCGACGCTGCCGCAGCCGTCGGTCTCCATCCCTACAAATCGCCCCTGCAACTCTGGATGGAAAAGACCGGACGGGATGCCTTGCTGCCCAAGGTCGATCCCGACGACGCCACCAGCCCGATGTATTGGGGCACGCTGCTAGAACCCATCGTGGCGGCGCACTACACCCGGCGCACCGGGCTGCGGGTGCGCCGGATCAATGCGGTGCTCCAGCATCCCGTGCATCCCTGGATGCTGGCGAACATCGACCGCGAGGTCATCGGCGCGTCGGACGTGCAGATCCTGGAGTGCAAGACGGCGGGCTACCACGGTGCCCGGCTGTGGGAAGACGGTGTGCCCGAGTACGTCCAGCTGCAGGTACTGCACCAGCTCGCCGTGACCGGCAAGCCGGCGGCCGACGTGGCCGTGCTGATCTGCGGGCAGGAACTGCGCATCCATCGCATCGAGCGCGACGAGACCATGATCGCCCAGCTCATCGCGTTGGAAAGGCGGTTCTGGCACTTCGTGGAGACGGACACCGCACCGCCTGCCGATGGCTCGGAGTCGGCAGACGTGGCCTTGCGAGCGCTCTGGCCCCGGGACAATGGGAAGACGGTGGATTTGACGGGCGACATGGAGATGTCGTCGGCATTTTCCGATCTGCTCGCGCTGCGCCAGGTCCTGGCTGACGCCATCGCCCGAGAGGCGCAGGTCAAACAACGCATCCAGCAGCGCATGGGCGAGGCCACCACGGCATGTTTCGACGCGGGCGAAGTGCGCTGGAAGCGCAGCAAGGATTCGACGGCCGTGGATGTCGATCGCCTGCTGGTGGATCAGCCCGAGCTCGCGAGCACGTACAGCGTGCCACGACCTGGATCGCGGCGGTTCACCGTCAAGGTGCACGAGTCGCTGACTCTGGCGGCTCCGTCGCCAGCGGCCGATGAATGAAAGGGGATGCCATGAACATCTTCTTCGGCCCCATCGAGTACCTGACGGCCTTCGCGATGGTGCTCGCCACGGGAATCCTCTTCGGCTTCGGGCTGGGGTGGCATTTCTGCGGCCACTTCCGCGCGCACCCCCTGCGCGAGCGCTACTGAGGCCGGTCGACCTCGACGCCGCCAGGTCCCCACATCGCCATCGCGTCGGCCAGCTCGATGGCCCACCTCATTCCGCAGAGGTTTCACAGCGGCCCGCCCCATGCGGATTGAAGGGGCGGGCTGATCACTGATCACAGATTTCTCAGAAACCACTTTTTCATGGACCTTCATTTCCAACGGCACGCCATCGTGCCGCCCTACACCCGTGATCTCACGTCCAAGGACCAGTTCAAGTGGTCTGCGGATTTCGAGGTCCCTGCCATCGGCGACGAGATCGTGATCCGGCTCAACGGCATCGGCCGCGCCAAGGTCGTTGGCTACGCCACGCACGGCGGCTACCTGGGCGTGATGTGCGTGCCGCATAGCCCGCCCGCATGGTGGGTTCGTCAAAACGGCCCCGCAAGCGCGGAGAACGCGGCACTGGCCTATGGCGCGGAGATTTCACCGATCGTTCCAGGGCAGACGCCAAGAGCGGCCATCAGACCAACGTCGAGTTCATCACGGACCTGATGGAGCACTCGCGCCACGGCGCGTTGATTCAGGCCTTCGTGATCCACGCCATCGACCAGTACGCCCGGAGGGTCGCAGCTGCCCTGCCGGAAGACCTGGACACCGGCCTTGTCAGCGGCCATGCGTGGCACGGCTGTGCCGTCGAGGTCCGGCACAAGCTCGCGCAAAGGCTCGGCTGACGCCCGCGCATGCATCTGTTCATTCATTCATTTTTACAGGAGAGCCACATGCTCAAAGGACTGGCCCTGACGCCACCCGTCATCGGCCGCATCGCCATCGGCAAGGTCGTCGTCAAGGACGGCCGGCGCCTTCCGGAGAAGGACGACGGGTTCACCGTCACCAGCCAAGTGCAGGGGCGCGACGGCTGGATCACCCATCCGCTGGACGAAACACTGCGCAAGGCACCCGGCGCCAAGCTGCGCAACATCCCTGTGCGGTTGCTCTTCGACGCGCCCGCTCTGAGCCTCAGGGCCAACTACAGCCTGTTCGACCGCAAAACCGGCCGGCCGCTGTGCGTGGGCAATGGCGAAACATGCCGACGCTCAACGCCTTCGGGCATGCAGACGCTGCCCTGTCCCGCCCCGGAGGGGTGCGAGCTGGCCCGAGGTGGGCTGTGCAAGCCGTGTGGCCGCCTGAACGTGCGGATCGAGGCGGCCGGAACAGGCGTGGGAGCGGGCGACGAACTCGGCAGCTTCCTGTTCCGCACGACAGGCTTCAACAGCATCCGGACGCTGTCGGCCCGACTCAACTACTTTCATGCGGTATCCGCGGGGCTGCTGTCGACCCTGCCGCTGGAGCTTCGGCTGCGCGGGAAGTCGACGACGCAGTCGCATCGCGCGCCGATCTACTACGTGGATCTCACCGTGCGCGAGGGAATGTCGCTGGCAGAAGCCGTGAATGCTGCGCGGACGGAGCACGACGCCCGGAAGGCATTGGGCTTCGACCAGGCAGCTCTGGACGAAGCTGCACGGCAGGGCTTTGCACAGGGGGCCTTCGAGGAATCCGAGGAAGAAGGGGCCGCGGTCGTGGAGGAGTTTTACCCGTCCGAGCCCCACGACGAGCGCAGCGATGCGTCCACTTCCGACAACACGGGCAACAGGATCGATCTCGCCGGCAAGCTGGCGAGGCTGACCACAGCAGCCGGCGGGCACGGCAGTACGGCGGAATCTCGGGCAATGGAAAGGAGGCCGCATGGAGATGTCAACGGCCATGGTCCATCTTGAGCACCTATTCGCCGCTGGCGTGCGCTTCGACACAGAGGTCCAGTATCTCGTACAGAACGCCGGCCGGAGGAAGTACGAGAAGCTGCCCGTGCGCCAGTTGTCCTCGGCGCGGGCTTGCACGCTGAGCAGCACGTTGCAGTGTGTCGCCATCCTGCTTCAGATGCCGCTCAAGCCAGCGGCCCAACGACTCAGACGTGTGACCCCCACCGCAGGGGAGGCTATTGACAGCGACAGCCTATTGCTCGGCATCCGGGCGTTCGATGCAGCGGTCACCGCCGAACGGTTCCCCTCGACCGAAGTACAGGAGATCGGCAACGCGGCTCTGGACGCGCTGCGTGCTGGTCATCTGTGCGTGCTGCAGTTCGAGTCCAAACAATTTTGCCGCTGGGCCACGGTCATTGGCGTGGAACGGGACAGCAGGAGCGGCGACGCCCAGGCGCTGCTCCTGCTGGATTCGGGTGCGAGTGAGCCTTGGGCCTGCGCACACAACGTGCGCATCGAATTGCAGGCGGTGGCGGGCAAGTCGGTCCGCGCAAGCGCCGGGTTCACGCTCAATTGCCGCGACCTCTGGGGAGGCGCCTGTGCCGTTCGCTTGCGTGGCCTGATCATCCTCAGGCGCAGCGCACCGGCCGGACCCTAGCGCCGGGTACTTCGCTTCTGGGTCGGGTAGGGCCTGGCAGTGCGGGGCGCTCGCCTCAACGTAACGTCCAAACCGCGCTGTTGCGGCATGTCCGGGTTCATCAATTCATGAGCTGGTGCACCGATAGCTTGGGCAAGCATCTCGACGTAGTCGATGGAAATGTTGCGTAGGCCTCGCTCCACGGAACCTACAAAGGCCCTGTCCACACCCGCATCGTTCGCCAGGCGCTCCTGGGACACGCCCGCGTTCACGCGCACCAGACGGACATTGCGCGCGAAAACTTCGCGAAGGGAAAGGGCTGGAACACCTCTGGGCATGTGATTGATGCTCCGTAAATGAGGTGTTTGAAACCACGGTGTTTGGAACCCTTTAACATCCGGACCCAACGACAACGACGATCTATTCGCGCCCCGCAGTCACGCCATCAGGCACGCATGGGGTGCATTTTTTTAACTTCAAAGGAGGCTCAAATACATCTTTATCTCGAAGACGCAGGACAAGAGAAATCGCGTCCTGAACGACCGGCAGAGCCGCCCGGCCTGGCCCGAGCAGGCACAGCGTCATCCCACAACGTACAGGGGCAAGGTGCCCTTTGTCTTTCCGGAACCCAAACCATGAACGTCCACTTCTCCAAGAACAACCAGACCCGCTTCGTCAAGCACGGCTTCTCGTGGCAGATCTTCTTTTTCGGGCCGATCGCCTTCGCCATGCGCAGCCAGTTCCTGCTGGCCGCCGCCTGCGCGGGGGCGATGTATGCCGCCTTCCTGGCCACCGGCTTCATCACGATCATGGTCTTCGACCTCGACGTGGAGCCGGCGCGCTTCCTTGGCATCGCCGCTGCGTGCAGCCTGGTGGGCTACTTCGGCAACCGGTTTTCCGCGCGCAGTTACGTGAAGGACGGCTGGGTGCCGGTCGACACCTTTCCGGCCGACTGGAACGTGCCGCAGTTGATCGCGCCCAAGGCGGCCGACACAAAGCTCGGCTGAGCGTCCCATCTCCTTCGAGGTCACTCATGAAAAGCATGCTCGGCGCCGTTTTCGCGGTGCTCACCGCGATCGTCTTGACCCCCTTGGCTCTGGCCAAGGGCATCGACCCGCTCATCAACCCCGATGCCGTGAAGCATCAGATCGACCGTTCGGCCATGGAGATCCAGCTGCAGGGCTGGAGCCGTGACCTCAAGTACCCGGTCTACCCGATCCAGGTGCAGGCTGGTGGCAACGGCGTGTACTACACGACCACCGAACGCGTGAAGTCCTACAAGGAGTTCGACTTCGACGAACTGCGCTGCGAGATCGGTGATGCCGATCGAGCCGTGCTGAAGACGCCTGGCTACGCCTGCGCCGACGGCGTGTGCATGACCAAGGAGGGTGCCGTGCTCGGCACCGATCCCCGCCGGCCTCGGAATCCGAAGCACCGCTGCTAGGCGCACCGAGGAGCCGCAGCCCCACGAGCGCCTGGACTCATATCAACGACACCCACATCTTTTTTAACTCACATGAAATCGACCAGAGCAACAACGCTCGTCCTTCTCGGCGGCCTTTGCGCTGCACTGTCGGCTTGCACCGACTCCAGTATCACGGCAGTCAAGAAGGCCTCACTGGGGCGCAGCGACTTCACTTTCGGTGAAGCGCTGGACAATGCAAAGGGCTGCAAGGACACCGCGTGGGAGCGCCACGACGACGGGAATGGCCGCCCCGTGGTGACCTACATCTGCACGGCGCAAGCCTTCGACGACATCGCGCAGGAAGCCAGGAAGAAGAGCTTGGCCGACCTGGAGATCGTTACCAGGGAAAAGGCAAGCGCGTACCCGGAAATGATCAATGCACTTCAGCAAAAGCTGAGTGCCGCCAAGGCTTCGGGCGATGGCGTGAGTCTGGAGCAGAAGCAAAAGCTTGAGGCGGCGGCCAAGGCCTTGCAGGGCTACCAGGCGGAGGTCGATGCGGTGATGAAAAGCCCCATCAACAACCCGGAATGGAAACGAATGGCGCAGCAGCAACTGGCGCAAATGCAGCAGCGGTACGAGGACCTGAAAGTCCAGATCGACAAAGAAGCACCAGCCAACAAGCTGGAGGCCGAAGGCGCGATCGCGAAAGCCCAACAGGAACTGGATAACGCCGTCTCCTGGGAAAAGAAGTACGCCGACGCCGTGAAGACGACCAGGGACAGCGTCGAGAAGGAGATCAGCGACCACTACGGCCGGGCTCACCCGTTCAAGTTGAGGATCCAGTTTGCCGTCACGAACAAGTCGGCCATCACACCGTCGGCGATCGAGTGGCTTCTGGACGATCGGCCCGTTGCCGCCAGCATCCTGATGCCGTCGTTTCTCTATGACCCGAAGACGATGGAAGCTTCGCTTCGGGATATCTTCAAGGATAAGGCGTCATTCAAGTCCCAGGACAGGTACCAGGAGATCTTCCCGATCAAGTGCTACTACCGCTGGTCCGACCCGTCCACCGGTTGCGCGGTCAAGGCGAAATAAAAGAACGGGGACCTCAGGGTCCTCTTTTTTTTTGTCCGTGCCTGCCGATTGTCCGCGCCGAAATGGAAGTTGGTCGTGTGCCCGAGCTTGTGCGCCGTGGATCGCTTGGTGCGCCTCGATGCACGTTGCCCAGGGCTTCGCTACGGCTGCGGATGCTCCGATACCGTGCCGATCAACAGGTTGTCGGTGCCCGTGCCGAAGCCGTAGCGGATCAGGCGGTCAGTTTCGGCCAAGTAGATCACCGCTTTGTCCAACTGATCGGCAAGCGATTCATGCTGGCGAATCAGCGAGCCGCAGCCACGGTACGCGAAATGATCGAAGTCGTTGCAGTTCACCACCGCGCCCTGATTGGGAAACAGGCCGTCCCACAGCTCCAGGAGCGTCCGGATCAATCCCTTCAGCTCCGAGTCCGTCGGCCCATCGATCGCCAGCAACAGGTGGACGATGGGGCTGCCGGTGGGGCCGAAGTCAAGCTTGCGAACGTCCGCCACGATGGCATCGCCATAGCGCTGCTTCAACTCCCGCAGCACCTGTGTGCTTGCGGCGATCATCGACTCGAAGTCCTCGTGTCCTGTTGCCCACGACACCTTCAAGTGGGACAACTCGACGCGCAAGACGCGGGCGCCGGGGTGATGTTTGGGCACGCCCGCCAGGTACTCGCGCAATTCGCAGCCGCGCTTGTCGTGCATGGCCTGGTGCATCAGCTCCGACTTGCCCGCGCTGTTGTGGTTGGCGCTCTGGCTCAATACCTGCACGAAGTTGTTGCAGAGGTTCGCCGTGATCGAATCAACGTGGTTGCCCATCCACATTTTGGGTTTCGGGGCCATTTGCACGCGATGCTGCACCAGTTGATGCAGCCCGCAGCTCCGGTACGCATCGATGGCCAGTTTCACGTAGGGGTCCACGTGGAGGCTTGCAGACACGCGGCAGGCGAGCCCGTAGAGCGTGCCGATCAGCGGTAACAACGCCTTGCCCACTTTGGTGGGCTTCCAATGCCCTTGTTGGGGAAGAAATGCTCGCATGCCTTGACCGCGCGACGAGCGTGTGAGGCCCGCGAAGGCGCGAACTTTCCGCAACTGGATGCCACGATCGGCGTCGCTGAAATCGAGACTCGTCAAGATCGTGGGCAAGGTATCGGGTGGCTCCCCGTAGACCGGGACCACGTCGCGCGAGCGCGGCGAGGGGCGCACTTCGGCATTGATGAACACCATTCGCTCCTCCATGGCCAGTGCCAACTGCTGGGCTTTGGTGGGAGAGCGGTAGGTGTATGCCTTGGGCGCGTGGTGGCTGCCTTTGTGGGCGGTGCCGGCCAAGTACTGATCGATCTGCTGGAGGGTGATATTCAGCATGGTGGTTGCTCCTCACATGAGGGTCACGTGGTGGTTCTCGTCCGGCGCGAAGGGGATCGTGAAGTCGCAGTTCCGGCGCTCATGCATCGCCGCTCCTGTCTTGATCGATGCGCGTGCTGCGCGGGCGACCGGCGTTCGTCTTGGGCTTGGACAGCACCCTGGCCAGGAAGATGCGTTCCTTGGCAAGACGCTTTGCCACGAGGAACTGGCCCTCTTCGGCAAGGTAGTCCAGCGCCTTGATCAGGTTGGCACGCATCTGTCGGTCATCGTGGCGGATCAGTCCGATGCCGATGTAAGGGTAGCCTGCCTTGTCGATATGGCAGTTATGGCCGATTCCGGCACCGCGGGTAACCGTGGTTGCCCAGTAATCGATCGCCTTCTGGGCATAGAAAGCTTCCTTGCCGACCTTGGAACCATCAAAGAACAGGACCACGTGGTAGTGATAGCCCTTCTCCTGGGTATATTCCAGGCGCCAGGCGTAGCCCACCAAGTGCTCGAACAGCGCGTTGTGACGGCGGTTGTTGTGCATGTGCTGCATGTCCTTCTTAGCCTGAGCAAGCGTCACGGAAACAGCGACATCCTTGCGGTAGCTCAGGTCGATGCGCACGACGCACAGCTTGCAGTGTCGGGCGAACAAAGTGTCCGTGACGCGCTTGATGCGCCTGCGGTGACGGTTGGCGGTTTGCTCACGGGTCTTCCAGAAGGCGCGGTAGTTCTCGGTGCGCGCCTCGGCGCGGATGGACTCGATGAGGTCGTTGAAGAGCTCGGCCTCGGTGGCCATACCGATCAGCGTCGAAATCGCGCGAGGATCGCCAATGAAGAGGTTGTGGGGCCACCCTCGACGAGACCAGACTGCGCGCAGGAGTTCGATCTCGGGCGAGAAGATCCAGTCCTCTTGGTCGAGCGATTTCACCCATTTGCTGAAAGTCCGCAACCACTTGGACAGCGAAGTCTTCTTGGGGGACGCCGAGCCCTTGCTGAGATCAAAGCCCGGCTCATCGGTCGCGAGCACTTCCGTGACGAATTCGTGGCCGTGGGCGACTTGCCAGTCGAAGGCAGGTTCTTGGATCAGGACCTTGAACTCCGGGGTCTCGCCATCGACGATCTCGCTGTGCCTGAGGGCCGAGAAGCGCTCCAGATAGAGACTGCGCACCGCCTTCTGGCGGCGCAACCCGTGCGTGCGTTTCTCACGGGCATCGGCAACCGTGCGCTTCGTGCTGGCAGCCACGTGCGAATGCTTGTCGTCACTGGCGCGTTTCGGTACCTCGCGTGGGTCGCCAATGGCGAGATAGCCACCGGTGCCGGTCGCGCCGTGCAGACAGCTCAGGGGGCCCAGTGGATGGGTTGATATTCTTTTCATGGACAAACTTGTGGGTGATGAGTCGATTTCCGTTGCGTGCCGGGCGGGCTCCAGACTTTTCTATTACAGAGGGTCTTGGAGTTGAAAGGTATTTGAGATGGGCGGGGTGCAGTTCAGATCTTGGGTGCTCGTACTCTATTTATTGTATTAATAACCTAAATTCAGCAGGAAAAATACTCCCGATCAATACGGGAAAAGATGCCAACCGACACGAGGGATCGTTGGCTTTTTCAATTTTTCTCTTGTACAGATTTAATGCTCTTGGGCCAGCAGAAAATCATCTCTGCCAGCAGGTCTGGCAGAGATGGTTATTTGCAAAGTCCTTCCGAAAAATGGCAGAGGAAGAGCGAAGTCTAGGCTAGTTGAGAGTTCCTGCCGCCTCATCAAATAGATGAATGCAGGATATTAAAAGTAACTGTCTGACGACCTCCGATTCATGTCCAACGGTGTTGGAAGCCCTTGCTTTTGGCTCAACGATTAGTCCGATCAAGGTCGCGTGTCGCCATGTGGCCTCTGGGCAGAGGGATCCAGGCCCTCGGGGTACGGGCGTCATCAGAAGTGCCTGTCGGCGGAGCCGATGAGCGGATCGGCGGGAGCGCAGCACCAGGCTATTCATGATCCGTCAAGGCTAAGAGTGATTTTCAGCAAGCTATTGATTTGAAAGGAATTCTTCAATTGCTGTACATGAAAAATCGGCACTCATGAAGGGCTGAAACGCTGTCGCTGGTCGAGCACCGCATCGTGCAGGTGACAGTGAGGGTTCCGGCATGCCCGACCAGAACAAGGAGGCGCCTGTGAGGCGAAGGCTCGAAAGACCACTCCGCTGGTCCGAGCGAGCAGAAGACATTGACCCAACCGGAGTCCTTGGGTTGTGTCCAGAACGGCTGCTCCTGCACTCGTCGCGATAATGAAGAAGCAAAAGCACTGGCCTATGCGTACGAGGCAGTGAAATCCGATTCGTACTTCGCCAGTATTCAAGGAAAGCGACCATTCGGTGTCCGATCAGGACGGGGTCTGTCTTTCAAAATCGAAGGTTCGGTGCGCCAGAATACTTAATTGGGGCAAGGCAGAACGTGAGTCTGGATTGGGAATGAGTTAGCTCTACGTTCCTGGATGTCAACGCCTCGGGCGTTTCTCAAGCCATTCCAAAATCTCTGAGGTATAGAATCGGACGGCGCCCCCAGAGCTTCCTTTTTTTTCGCTTGAAACAGGTTGGCCATTGAGTGCTACCCGCTTCGGGAAAGTGGAGTCGTAGTACTTGCTCTTGGGATTCAGGTACTCATAGATCATCGATCTGCTTATGCTGAGGAGTTGCTCAAGCTCCTGCATGCGAAGCACTTTTTTCTCTGGTGGCAGCGCAGGGTTCTGTGCGCCTCGTGACTGGCTCTTGTTGTCGGGGCTTACGTACGACGCAGCGGAGAAATCGCCGGGGGTGGAGTCGCGGGCATCGTAGGGGCTGGACGAGGCCCTCGCCGTGGCGGGGAGTCCCTCGATTGCCGCCTCGCGCTCAAAGCGAGTTGCCTGTTGCTTGGCATACGTCTCCGAGATGTTGAACTCAGTGGCGGCGATCTCCGTTTGACCCGATCTCACCAACTCGGTAAGTCGACGTCGAACCTCAGGAGACCAGTCGCGGTATTTACGCTTTTCGGCCCGGAGTACATCGCCGTCGCTAGGAGAGACCAGCACGGGAGCTTCTCGCGGGAGGACGGTGGGGATGGGGGTCTCGGGCGGACCGTACATCAGGCGTTGCAGATCCAGCTTGCTCGGCTTGAGATAGGTTTGGGCGTCTTCCCACGGCAAGTACGTGATGCGCTCAAAGTGCGGCGCCACCGGCACTCTGTCTCGATCGAAGTGTCGAATACGCCCTTGGGCGATCTCGTTCTTCAAGGCCGCGTCGTGCAGCCGTCGTGCTTCTCTGCGGCTGTTGCGAATCTGTTCGATATCCCATTCGATGCGAAGGACTGGCTCCCATTCAGGACGAACTTCGATTCTCCGAAATGCGCGGCGGAACGTGAGCATCTCCCTGCGGCTCATCACGGCCCGCAGTGGAGGCAAGGCGCCCGCATGCTTGATCACCAGTTCTCGCAGGCACTCTTGATCGCTCTCGGTGAGTGCTGTCGTGTTCTGCCAGACTTTCGTCTTGCGTTCGACCAAGCGCTTGCCCACGACACCCGGCAGATCAGGGAGGTCGACCGGATCCGGGTGAAGGTACCTGGCAATGGCATGCAGGAGCGTGTTGTACTCGACGAGATCCGGCGGCGGGCTAGGTGAGTGCATGAATCTATAAAGGTGGGGAAACTGCCTCAAGGTGCGAAAGGTATTCTGCCGGCTTCTTCGTACTTCAAATGCCCTTGGCGTCGCCGGTCGTCCGCGCTGAAGCAATAAAAGCCCCCTGTTCCACCACGCGGCGAAGGTCGAGATCTCTCGCGAGCGATCAACGCTTGAAGGTCATCGAGGTGGTGTGCGCACTCAATTGGTCGTTGGCTCTGACGGACGGTTTCGTGCTGTCAGAGAAACCGGGTTGGTTGAGGAGCGAGCCTTTCCGCCTGCCGGTGCTATTTGGTCCACGGCGAGAAGTTCGCGACCACAGCTACCGTGCTCACCGTATTCATTTCAAGCGATCGGGCCCTCGATGAATCGCGCCCATGCATCCATCATTTCGCGGCGGCGCTCCAGGGCATCAAGGCGACGATAGGCTTCCCCGGTCTTGTTTTCGATGACGTGAGCCAGGGCCATTTCGGCCAGATCCCGAGGAAAAGTGGTTCGATCTCCTGCCCAGTCCCGGAACGTGGACCGGAATCCGTGGGGCACGGCGTCGACGCCCATGCGCCGCATTACCGCGGTCAAGCTCATGTCCGACAGCGCCTTGTCCTTGGTGCCGAGAAACACAAGAGCCGTTGGCCCTCCCTTGGGCAGTTCCTTGAGCAACTTCATCGCTGCCTCACCCAGAGGTACTCGATGCTCACGACCGGCCTTCATTCGTCCTGCGGGGATCGTCCAGATCTTCGCGTCCATGTCCAACTCGCTCCAGGTTGCTCCACGCACCTCGCCTGACCGCGCTGCCGTCAGGATGGCGAGCTCCAATGCCCGAGCCGCCACTCCGGCACGTTGCTTCAAGTTGCTCATGAAGGCGGACATCTCGTCGATCGGCATCGCCCGGTGATGTTGCACCTTCTGGATCTTCATCGGTGCGGCCAGCACCTTGTCCAAGTGCCCTTTCCAGCGGGCCGGATTCTCACCGCTGCGGTACTTGCGCACTGTGGCCCAGTCAAGTACCGACTCGATACGACCGCGGAGACGCGAGGCCGTCTCGTTTTTGGTTCTCCAGATGGGCTCCAGACAAAGCAGAACGTGCTGCAGGTCAATGTCCTGCACCAACATGTTTCCGACGTGTGGCGACGCATAGGTCTTGAGGGTGTTCTCCCACTGTTGTCGATGCTTGGGGTTTTTCCATTCGTCCGCTTTGGACTTGATGAACTCCGTAACGCACCAGTCGAAATTTTTCTCTGCTGCATGCCGAGCAAGCAAGGCGCTTCGCTGCGCACGCTTGGAGGTCAACGGATCGGTACCCTGGCGTACGAGCTTGTGCATCCCCCTGGCTTTTTCGCGTGCCTCAGCCAGGCCGATCTCAGGGAAGGGCCCCAGGCCGATATCGCGGCGCTGTTCGCCGACCATGATGCGTAGCACCCAGCCACGATGCCCGGCGGTGACGCGAAGATGGAGACCCGCTGCGCCACCAACGGCATGGCGACCTTCGGTCTTGATGGCGGCTACGGCACGAGCTGAGAGCTCTGGAGCGATCTTGGGCAAGGGGGTGGTTCCGTTGAACTATCTTGTCCCACATTGTGCCCACATAAAGCATCGGCTGTCATCGGAATCAGTTCAACCTGATCGGAGTGTTGGATTAATAAAGTCTTTTAAATTCAATGGGTTAGATGTTCTATGGGATTCCATTGGACAAGAATTCTAGGGACACACTCTCCGCCAGCCATCGATGTCTCTCATCGACGCTCGGCCAGTTCGATATCCTTACCCATCCGTTCACCCATCTGTCGACAGTGCGACTGGGTGAGGCGGGCTGCGGCGATCCCAAGCGCAGCTAATCGAACGCGCCCTGAGCCTGCGAGACTTCAGCGATCAAGTCTTCCCAAGGCCATTTGATCGTCGCGAAGCGCCTGTACAGCAGCAGTTGGCGATCTACAACGCTGACGACCTCGCCTTGGGAGTCGTAGGCAAGAACGAGTCCTCGCCCCTCCGCATCCACCTGGAGATCGGCAAACTTGCTCAAGACCAGTTTGAGGTTGTTTAGCAATATGCGGGGCTCGCGCTTGTGAGCATCTGCGAAGATCACCTTCGCATCAACGCCGGTCGAGAGTTGTGCGTCGGGCGTGGCCATGATTGACGCCATGGCATGCGCGTAGATGCCGGTCGAATTTCTCCTAGTCCGAATCCCCTCAGACACGCGTTTGCCAAAGGTTTGATATAGCTGGTTTAACTGTTCCGCGACATGCATTGCCGCGTCAGATATCTGCGCCGTTGAATCGACGACTAGCTCTGATCCGTCTGGAGGCGACTCCTCAATCCCTAGTTCATCATCGAGGAATCGCAGCGCTAGTTTTTGCAGAAGGCCAACGCTTTCGTACGAGATGGAGGCCAGTTCGGTAGCGACGGCGTCAGTAGGGCGAAGATTGAGTTTTTGGCATCCCTTGTTGAAGACCTGTTTCAGTTCAACGGAGGTCCATGTCACCGATAGCTCTTCGATGCGATCTGACAGGTCAGGATTCAATGTGATCAACATGTTCTCGCTGATCCAAACACCCACCACCACAACAAAGGTCTTGTAGTCCCAGAGTGTCTTGAGATCGAAGGAAAACTTGCGCTGTTCCTCGACGGGTAGGTAGTGGAAGTCCTCGATTACCAGTGTTCTGCCCGACTCGCGGATGAGGGCGGCGATGAACTCTAAGTCGGTAATATCTTTCCCGACTGGTCGATCTGTGACCGCCGATTCACGATCGTACGTCCCCTCTACGGATCCCTCCACTTTTGCAAGCAGCTTGAAGCCGGCTTCACCTGCAGCTGAGATCTTTCCACCAAAGGAATTCGTGATCGTCTTGTCAACTTCTAGCCGAATTTCTAGCCGCGCCAGGGCGTCGCGGTAGATGTCCAAAGTGGAGTATGAAAGTCGGCACTGGACGATGAGAGGCTCGACGAGCACCTTCTGACGGAGCCAGGACTTCCCGGATTTCGACGCGCCGCGAATGGCGATATGCGTCTGTTGCCGTGCGAGGAGCTTCTTGAACTCGCGATCAAGTGAGCCGCGGTCTATGTATGAATGTTCGCTGACTTCTGGCTTGATTCCGAAAACTTCATGAACCTTCATTCGTACTCCTAGCTAGGCATTTCGGATCACGCTATTCACTCTTGGATGCGCGTGGTCGGCTTCGTGACGTTTGCCGAATCCTATCGAAAAGTTCGAACACAGTTAGGCCCAACGCGTTCGCGATCACTTCAACGGCGTTCAGCGTGGGGTTCGCTTGACCATTCTCGATTCGGCTCAGGTAGGTCTGATAGAACCCGCAGCGCTCGCCGAACTCGACTTGGCTCAGGCCCATCTCTAGCCGCATCTCGCGCACGCACTCACCGAACTTCTGAGCCAAGGTTTTCACCCGGCTGACTCTCGGTGTTATGCTTTATTTCGCATAAACACTAATTCGTATATTTTGATCGCCGAGGTTATGCGGCGGCGACGAGTGGAGCGGGGAAAAGATGATTCGAGCAATGGCAGGGTGCCTCGGCGCCGTCGCAGTTTTGGCGCTCGGCGCCTGTTCACCGGAGGGGCTGCATCCGGTTCTCCCCCGGCCCCGATATCGGCAGCATCAGCCTCTCCGAGCGACCGCTCCAGCTGTTCCTCCCCCGACGCGAAGGAACTCATCGAACAGCTCGTGTGGGAGGGGGTTGGAAAGACCGTCGCTTGGAAGGTCTTCCCAGACCGCGTGCCCGACGTGACCGCCGCGGGCAAGGCTCATTTCAGGATCACCCTGCAGGGTGTTGCCGCCATCCCCGGCCAGAACGGCGCCCGCCCGACCTGCGAGGCGACCATCGTGGCCACCGATGCGCACGACCTCGACCCGAACGACGGATGGCTGCAGAGCGCGGCCCGGACGGACGCGAGCGTCAGGGTGCAAGGGCCGAACCTGCAGGGCAGCCTGCAGTACACCGTGCAGCCCTCGGACGATGGGCAGAGCGTCCGCGTGTCGGTCGCTGGCATCGACCCCTTCGCCCTCGCGCTCGCCGGCTTCAGCGTCGGGTTCAGCAACAGCGAGCTATACGCCCGACGCGAGGCCGAGAAGGCGGCGAAGGCGAGCGGCGTGGCGGAGCCTATCGCCGTCCCAGCACTGTCCGACACTGGCGCGCCGGCAGGTACGACGGCCGCCGAGCAGCAGGCCGGCACCGAGGACCGATACGCCGCGGCTGACAAGGCGCTGAACGCTGCCTACGCTGCCGTGCGCGTCCGACTGGACGACGCAGGCAAGACGGCCCTGCGCGACGAGCAGCGCGCGTGGATCAAGACCCGCGACACGAGTTGCAGCGAGGCCAAGATCGCCGCCGAGAGCGGGGGCGACGTGGCCGGCGGTTCCGCCATGGTGCTCGAAGTCGCCAGTTGCAAGGCGAAGCTCACAGAGGCCCGCGCGAAGCAGCTTGTGGCCAAGGGCTGACAGGAGTTGCCCGATGCTGTATGACCTCTATTCGAATGACGAGAACGACCAGTGGCGCTACCTGCTGGGCCGCGCTGGCCGGCGCACGCTGGTGACGGTCGGCCTGAACCCTTCGACCGCCACTCAGGAGCGTAGCGACCCGACGGTGGCGCGCGTGGACGAGGTCGCGCGGCGGAACGGCTTCGACGGATTCGCGATGACGAACCTCTACCCGGTCAGGGCGACGGACTACCGCACCCTGCCGGCCAAGGTGAACAGGGTGGCCTTCGACCGGAACCTCGCCGCCATCGAGGAGGTGGTGGCGGCGCAGGCCGAGCCCGTGATCTGGGCTGCGTGGGGTGCGCCGGTCGTGCACCACGCCTACTTCCTACGGGCGCGCGATGAGCTGTATCGGCGCCTCGCCCGATTCGAGCCGCGGTGGCTGCGATTCGGCGAACTGACGGCGACGGGGCACCCGCGACACGCGAGCCGCCTGGACTACGGCTGGACCTTCGCCCCTTACGACTTCGAGGATTGATCCTGCTGCGTGATTCCCGTCCCCGTGGACCGTCCTAGGCACCGCACCGGGAGCGGGAACCGGGAGTTGGGCGACTGTCTGCCCGGCAAGCCGTTAGCACTTGAGGTCGAAGTAGCGCTTGCGCGCTTGGTACAGGTCTACGTCCGTCCTCGCCTTCGACGCACCTGTGTCACGTCGCGTCGCCGTCTCCAGTTCGGGCAAGCGGGCATCCAGTTGCCGGCACTCCCCTTGATCGCGCGCTGGCAGCCTGACCCTCCGGCGCATCACGTCCATTTCATCGCGAGACTTTCCGGTCAGCGGGCGCAGCGCGTCGTCGAATGCGTGGTTAAGCTCCGTGCGCTGCACGTCGCGGCCCTTCCGCGACTTGCCCGACATTTGGTCGACGCCTTGGTTCGGCGTGGCGTCGATCACCTTCGCGCCCACGCACGGCGAGTCCGAGTAGCTGACCTTGCCGGCGGTCTCGCATCGGTACACAGGTGGGGTCGCCGATGCGGAGAAGGCGGTCAGCAGTAGGGGGAGGGTGAGCAGGAGGCGCATGGGGAAGGGGGCTTGTGCTTTGCCCGATTCTTACCTAGAGTGGCGCTCGCTCGGGCACCTTCGCCCGACCGCGCCAGCGCTACGCTGCGCACCGCCGGAAGGTCGAGCCGCCGGCGCCCGCTCTGAGCCCAAGGCCATCGGGGATCCAACTTTCACCTTGGAGTCCCGCGTGCCCAGCACTCTCATCTCTTCTCGTACTTCGGCCTTCATCCGTCAGGGTGGCCTTTGCTGCTACTGCGACGAGCCCATGTGGCTCGCCGAGCCTGCCACCTTCGCGGCACGGTATGGCCTCACGCGACGGCAGGCAGCGGCCCACCGCTGCACCGCGGAGCACTTGCACGCTCGCTGCGATGGTGGACGCGACGGCCGGCAGAACATCGCGGCGGCCTGTGCTCTGTGTAATCACCGCCGACACGCGCGGCGCGCTGTGGCTCCCGACCCCGCTGCGTATCGGCGTCTTGTGCTGGCGAGGCTGCGCGGAGGAAGGTGGCGCCCGTGGCGGGTACGGCCGGCGGATCGGCCTGCAGGCGATTCCGTTGCTGATGCATGGCTTCCCACCCAGACCGCTCCCCTAGGTTGACGACCGGGAGCGGGAACCGGGAGGGGTACCCCTCTCCCTTACTTCGACGGGGCGTCGGGTTTCGTCGGCGTAGTTGACCTTACCGACTTGCTGCACCGTCAAGGATCACGGACTGGCGCCAGCCGTTCCTCGCTTGCGTTGTCACGCCCTTAGGCGTCGTGCGCTGCGAGGCGGCTGGTCAGGTGTCAGGGTCTTTGAGGGCGCAGCCCGTCGGCCGCGCCTCCGGTATGTCTACTTCGGCGCCTGTTCCGCCAACTGCTCGGTCGCGGCCAGTTCGATGATGTCTACGTACCAAAAGATTACGGCATTCCAGTACCGGTCCGAGACGAGGATGTGATTGAGGTTGCGGGCCCGTCTGTACTCTGCCGAGACGTAGAGTTGCAGCGGGAAGGGGGGCTTGCCCACGTTGCGGTTGAAGCTGCGCGAGATAACGCCTTGGGTCACCTTAGTCATGTTGCGTTCCTTGATGTTGATGCTGTGTTATCGATTCGGAAGGTCGGGCTTCGCGCCGCCGGCACGCCGGTGTGGCAGGTTGCACCGCGGCGTGCCGGATGGCATCACCACCGACCTGCGGCGTCAGAAGTGTTCGGCCAGATAGGCGCGCAGCGCGAGCCCGTTGGATGCCGGTACGGTCCACACGCGCGTGACCGGGTCCCACCGGCCGGCGAACCTCTTGCTGATGGTCGTGTTCATCGCGCGGGAGTGCCCGCTGACGCGCAGCAGAGGCCCTTGCGGGGAGTAGGTCGAGCCAGGTTCGATCAGCACCTTGCGGCGCGAGCGGGCACTGTTGACCTCGATCCGCCCGTCCGGCAGGGCGGTTTCGGTGGCGTAGCGCCGCTGGCTGCATGCCAGACGCTGGAAGGATCTGTTGGCGGTGTTCATGGCTATCTCTTTGTTGGGTTGAGGCGCGGGGCGTGCATTGCCCCGGTGCTCTGGATGACTCGGATGAGATTCCCGACTCCCGTTCCCGCTTCGCGGCATAGGAGGCGGAACCGGGAGGGAATGGATGGCTACTCCCGTCCCGCCCGGAACCCCTGGGGGGATGGAGCGGGAGGGAGTTCCTGCGGTCGTCAGTCGCCGACTGCGTCGGCGTCTTCGAGCCTCATGAGGCGGGCGTCCTGCTCCACGATGGCCCCCATGGCGACGAGACCCTCGACGGCTTCCTTCGCCCGCAGCTTCTTATGCTTCGGGCCCGCCTCGATCTGCTCCATGACCAGCTTGATGGCAGCGTCCGTCGTGATGCCCGGGGACTCCTCGCCGGCCTCCTGTCGTTCTGCGAGGTGGTCGGTCAGCACGTCGAGGGCCAGGCGCTGGTTCTTGCCCATCGGGGCCCGCGCCGGCGCGTCGTCATCGCGCTCGGGCAGTTCGATTTCCTCGATGGCCACGGAGTGCACCGCACGGCCGCGGTGGTCGTCCGGCAGTTCCACGCGCACTAGCGCGAAGCCGCCGCGGATGCCGTCCTCCGCGTCACGCTGCTTCGCGACGCGCCACTCGCGGTGGTCGTCGTCGTGGCGGGTCACTTCGATCGCGGTGTCGATAGCACCGTGCAACAGGGAGTGCCCGCGCATGCCCCGCTTGGGGTCCTTGCCGGTGTGGTGCACCATCAGCACGGCGCCGCCCGTCTTCTCCTGCAGGGCTTTGGCGCCGGCCACCACCGTCCCGAGGTCACGCGAGCTGTTCTCGTCGCCTCCGGGCATAGCGCAGGCCAGCGTGTCGATGACGATCAGACCGACGCCGTCGTACGCGTCGATGAGACTGAGCAGTTCCTTCAGGTCATCCTCCCTCAGGAAGCTGAAGTTGTCGAAGACGAACTTCGCTTGGACGCGCCGGCCGTAGCGCGTCTCTGCCGCCAAGACGCGCATCCGCACGCCGGCGGCGCCTTCCAAGGCGATGTACCAGACCCGCTGCTGCGAGACTTCGCGACCGAACCACGGCAGGCCGTCGGAGATGCAGCGGACCATGTCGATGACGAGCGCGGACTTGCCGGTCCCCGGGCCACCGTAGAAGACGCCCAGACCCTGCGCCGGCACCACGCCCTCTACGAGCCAGTCCTGATACGGCAGAAGGCCGAACTCGGTGGTCGAGTAGGGGTAGTAGCGGTGTAGCTGTCCGGGCGGAGAGCCCGCGGGCAGAACGTCCTGCAGGTCGAGGCCGGGGGTGTGAAGGGGCTCGCGCTCGTTAATCTCCGGGGTGCTGGCTTCACGCAGTTCGTCGCTCGTGTCCATGGTCACACCCCCTCCTGCGCGTCCAGCCACTCCTGGACTCCGGCCCTGCTCCACGCCGTTACCCTAGCGGACAACCGCACCGGGCGCACGAAGGTCCCCGCACGGACCTTGCGCCACAGGGTCGCAGCACTGAAGGGAAGGATCGTCAGCAGTTCTCGCTGGCGCATGTAGCCATTGGGTCGTGCTTGGGCCGTACTCGGCTCGCGCTTCTCGCTTTTCATTCGTACCTTTCAACCAGCCCAGTCGGTTGAAGATGAATGTGACGGTGTTTTCCGGGCTGGTCGTAAGAACGCACGGCGAGGGGGATCCCCACATCGGAACTCGCGGAATTTCGCGAAAACTCGGGAAAACACCTGCTCGTAGCCCCGTTTGGCATGTGCAGCGCGGGTAGGGCCTACGGCATGCGAGTGGCTCGACTGGAGGGGCGCGGATTGACTGATGCCGCTAGACTTCGCCTTCCAATAGGAGGGCAGCATGGAATACAGCAAGACCAAGGAAGTCGCCGAGGCGCGGAACAAGGACCAAGTCAACGCCTACATCAAGGCGGGCTGGTCGCTACTTAGCGTGGCCACGATGACCACGGATAGCCGCGAGTTCAGCGAACCCGTGATCAGATATGTCATGGGGTGGTTGCAGGATTTGCCAGTGGTGCAGCCGCGTAAGACAGAGCTGTTCTGGTAGTCGCCCTCCCTGTGGGTACTTCTTCGGGTCGCTCGTCTCGGCCAAAAGACACGACGATCCGCAAGCTATTCGCGGTGTCGATGAATCGGTGCGCGTTTCCCGGGTGCTCTACGCCTGTTGTCGACGTCAGCACAAACACGATCCTTGCCGAGGTCTGCCATATCCATGCTCAGAATTCGGGTGGCCCGCGTTTCGAGCGTTCGCAAAGTGCAGAGCAGCGCCACGGCCTAGAGAACTTGATTCTCATGTGCGGTGGTCATCACAAAGTGATAGACGCTCCTGAGAACAGTGCGACCTATACGCCAAGCTACCTCATGAAGCTGAAGGCCGATCACGAGCGGGCTGCACGGCAATCTACGACTTCGCTTCCAACGCTAACACCGAGTCTTCTACGTGAACTCAGGGAACGAAGCACGGTGTACGAGAGCAACGCTGTGCACATGGATTTCCGCCATTCGGTGTTCCGAGCTGGTGGCGAAGGTGGAGGCTTTGGGGGCGGAGGCGGACATGGTGGTGTTATCACCATAGTGGGTTGGACACGGCCGCCAGAGGGGGCCTCTGTCGACCCGAATGGCGAAGATGGGCGAAGCTACGGCGCTGGGGGAGGTGGCGCGGGCGTGATTCAGTACGTTGGGAGGCCCGCAACACCGGAAGACGCATTGGTTGGCCTTCGCGTCTCCAGCATCTTCGCGGCGAATGCGGTTTCGCTCTCCGGACTATTCAACGTTCTTGGCGGCGGATGGTCGTTTTGTCCGGTGCCTAGCGTACCGACAAGCTGTGTCGTTCATTTGGTCTGTGTCGTAGAACTCGGCGCTCTCGCTCCTGAGTCGCTGATCCGACTTCAACTTCAGGTTCTGAATCCAAGCGATGTCATCGTGGCTGACGACTTCTACGATGTCGCGGTACCAAAGGCGGGAGACTTAACCCCGCGAGTGATTGTTGTTCATGCGCTCCGATTTGAGATAGATACACCCGGTGCGTGGAATCTCTGCGTGGCTTCTGGAGGGTTGAGGTTGGCCAACTACCCCGTTGAGTTCAGACTGCAGCCTCCAAGTTAGCAGCCCAGTCCCTCATTAACTGCACGCGCTTCTCCAGCAGGTCACCGCGCCGGTAGGCGGCCTCAACCTTGTTCCCTACTGCGTGGGCGAGTGCCATTTCCGCGACCTCGTTCGGGTACTCCGTCTGCTCGGCGCACCAGTCCCGGAAGGTCGAGCGGAACCCGTGCGGCACGGCGTCCACCTCCATTCGGCGCAGCACCGCCGTCAACGTCATGTCGCTGAGCATCCCACCCTTGGGCGCCGGGAATGCGAAGTCGCTGTGGCTGATCTTCAGTTGGGCCTGCAGCAGTTCCACCGCTCGATCCGACAGCGGCACGCGGTGTTCCTTCTTCGCCTTCATCCGCTCGGCCGGCACGACCCACAGCGCGCCGTCCAGGTCGAACTCGCTCCACGTCGCTCCGCGCACCTCGCCCGAGCGCGCCGCGGTCAGGATCGTGAACTCCAGCGCCCGGGCCCCGACACCCTCCGCCTGCCGCAGCCGAGTCATGAACTCGCCGATCTGCCGGTAGGGCAGGGCGCGGTGGTGATCCGTCTTCGCGATCTTCCCCGGTGCCGGCAACAGCTTGTCGAGGTGCCCCTTCCAGCGCGCCGGGTTCGGCCCCGTGCGGTAGCCCCGCGCCGTCGCCCAGTCCAGCACCGACTCGACCCGCCCGCGCAGCCGCGATGCCGTCTCCGTTTTCTCCTTCCAGATCGGCTCCAACACCTTCAGCACCTGCGGTAGCTCCACGTCGCGCACCAGCAGCGAGCCGATCTCCGGCTTCGCGTAGGTGTTCAGGGTGTTCTCCCATTGCTGGCGGTGCTTCGCGTTCTTCCAGGAGGCCTCGTGCGCCTCGATGTAGAGGGTTGCGGCCTTGGAGAAGGTGATGGCCGCGGCGCGCGACGCGATGAGCGCGCTGCGCAGCTTCTTGCCCTCCTCGATGGGGTCCAGCCCCAGCCGCATCTGCGCTCGGGCCTCGCGGGCAAGTTCGCGCGCCTGTGCCAGCGGCACGTCGGGGTAGCCGCCTAGCCCCATGTCCCGCCGGATACCTCCGACCCGGGCCCGCAGGACCCAACTGCGCGAGCCGCCAGCGTTCACGTTCATGCCGAGGCCGGCCACGCCGCCCACGAAGTTCATCCCGCGCCGGGTGATCCGAGATACCTCCAGCGCACCCATCTCTTTAGCCTTACCCATCTACGCCCCCATCAATGAAAACTGCCTTAGATCCAGCGAGTTTCACCAGGTTTCCGGGCTAAGTACAGGAGCAGTCACGCGCGTGACTTGGCATGAGTCGACGTTCGACTATCCGTCGAACTCTAACTGTTGCAGGCAATCGACAAGGGAGTTCAGGAGGGCCGGCTCATCGGGGAGCAGGCATGAGATGGGGCGCGCTCCGTGGAACCGCGGTGGGCGTTACCTTGCCACGCTGGTTTTGGACACCATCCTTAGGAAAAACGCCGCGAAGGCAAACCGCACATTGTCCTCATGCGGATAGTTGCATTTGCGGACCCTGATTACGCTTCTCCGAGCCCTTCGCAAAGCGCCGTTACAGCGTCTTTGCGCTGCCTCCATCGTGTGTTCACGCCTGGAGCGGGGGATGTTGAGTTTCAGATGGATCGTTCAGAAAAAACTTAGGAGACATGATGAAATGCATCAGATCGCGCACGACACGCGGCCTTCTCGCGGCATGCGCTTCCCTGGTCCTCTGGGGGTGTGGTGGGGACAGCGGCTCCACCGCGCCTGCTACCCTGCTTCTCCCTCCACCTTCCACTCCGTCTTCCGACCTGCCTCCCACACTGCTCACGTCGGAACAGTATCCGGATATCACCTGCGAAGAGGTGATGGTCCCGATGCGCGATGGCGTCAAACTCACGACGCAGATCTACAGACCGCAAGGCGAGATCGGCAAGCTGCCGGTGGTCCTGACGCGCAACCCCTATGAACGCCTTTTGGACGGCGGTCGCTGTTTCGCGGGGGTGGCTCTTGGCAGTTTGAGCCTGGTGCCGTATGGGTACGCAGTGGTCTCACAATCCGTGCGAGGCACCTTCACCTCGGAGGGGAAGTTCGGCCTGATGACGCAGGAATCGGACGATGGGTACGACGCCGTGGAGTGGGCGGGGACGCAGCCGTGGTCTACAGGCAAGGTCGGCATGACCGGCGCTTCCTACCTGGGGCTCACGCAATGGCAGACAGCAATCAAGAGCCCACCCCACCTCGCGGCGATAGCTCCCACGATCACGGGGTCCGACTATCACGACAACTGGACGTATGTGAACGGGGTCTTCAGCCCTTGGTTCAACATCAGCTGGCTTACCGTGTCATTTGGACCGGACCAGATCATTCGCGCCGGCCAGGCAGCAGGAACGCCACAAGCAGAGATCGATGCGCAGGTGTCGGCGTGGACTTCAACGCTGGACAGCACCGCACTTTCGGCGGCGACACTTCCCCTGACCGACATCCCGCAGTTCAGGGCACGCCACCCCTACTTCTACGATTGGTTGGCGCATCCCGACTACGACGACTACTGGGAAAAGATGGACGTCGAGGCCAACTATGCGAACGTCAAGGTTCCGGCCTTGGTGACGGGGGCCTCGTACGATCTTTTCAACGTAGGTTCGGTTCGGAACTACCAGGGCATGCGTGCAGGCGCCGGCACGACCGCGGCCAGAAACGGCTCCAAGTTCGTCTGGATGGCCTATGGGCACTCACCCGACACGAAGACGCCATCGTTCGGATCGGACGCACAGCCTGATGCGTTGATCGAGAAGCGCTTCTTCGACCTCCACCTCAAGGGGCTCGACAGCGGGGCAGACAAGGAGCCCAACGCTCGAATCTACGTGATGGTGCCACCCGACAGCGGTGCGACTGGAAGTGGCTTCTGGGTCAGCGGAGACGATTTCCCGCTGCCCGGCAGCCAACAGGTGAAGTACTTCATGTCGAGCAACGGAAGCGCCAACACCCGATCGGGGAACGGCTTTCTGACAACCGATGCATCCAAGCTCGGAATGGCAGACCGCGACCGTTTTGTCTACGATCCCGCGAATCCTGTTCCGACTGTCGGTGGAAACCTGTGCTGCAACCCGGAGGCGGACCCCGGCGGCGCGCGTGAACAAGCCACGGTCGAGGCGCGGCAGGACGTCCTGGTCTACACCAGCGCGCCGCTGGATGCCGACCTGCCGGTGGTGGGCATGGTGAAAGCCTCTTTCTGGGCGATGACCTCGGCGAAAGACACCGACTTCACGGTCAAGCTGGTCGATGTGCGCCCCGACGGGCAGACCCACAACATCGTCGATCGGATCGTCCGCTCGCGCTATCGGGCTGGATCGAAGTTGAAGCCTTCGCTGATTGATCCGAACGTGCCTTACCAGTTCGATCTTGAAGTGGGGAACACGGCCATGGTCCTGCCCAAAGGGCACCGCATCCGGGTGCAGGTCTCGTCGTCGAACTTCCCGCTCTACGGCAAGAACCTGAACACCGGTGCGGACAACAACACCACCAGTGACTTCGTCGTGGCGAACCAGACATTGCTGCACGGACCGACGCAGTTGTCGTTCATTGAATTGCCGGTGGCGCCGATCTCGCGACCGAAGTAGCGCATTGTTCGGGGGCGTGTGGCCTTGGACCGCGCCCGCATGATCACGGGCGGGTGCGTCTTGCTCACGAAGGCCGGCCTTCGCGGGCTTTCTGTTCTTGCCCTGTAGCTCCGAGCCCCTCACACCCCGTTCGCGCTGCGGCGGCGAAGGCCTTCCAGGTCGCGGACCAGCAGCGCGCCATATTGCGTTTGAACCAGACCTTCCGCGGCGAGCGATTGGATGGCGTAGTTGGTGCGCTGTCGCGTGAGCCCGGCCAGTTCACCGAGTTCCTCTTGCGACATGTTCAGCACGGGAGTCCGGGTCGGATACAGCACTGGGTTGTACAGACCGACTATGGAACGACACAGACGCGAGACTGGGTCGATCATCCGGTCCGTCTGCACCGTGGCCATGAATTGGGCGAGGCGCTCATTGAGGTGGTCGATGATGAAGCGGTTGAAGTCGAAGCTGACCGTCAACAGCCAATGAAAGGTGGCGCGTGGGATGTGCACCACACGGCTCGGCCGCATCGCGACGAGGTCGTAATGCCGAATCTCGCGTTTGAGCACGGAGCCCTCGCCAACCCAGCTCCCTTCCGGGATGCCGGTGAACAGCACTGACTTGCCGCTTTCGAAGTCGACGACCACCTTCAACAAGCCGCTCGCGACACCGATCCATGAGTCGACGGGCTGGCCTCGGCGGGCCACCACCGCATGCGCGTCGTGGAGGGTGGCGTAGGCGTCCGCAAGAATGCGATCGCTGACCGACGGAGGCAGCGCCTTCATCCAGGTCATGCTGAGCAGGAACTCGGACGAGACGCTCGCAACGGCATGCGGCTCAGAGTTGTAGACGTTCATGGCATGTCTTCAGATTTGATCTCCGGCGCGGAGCAGGTCTAGGGCCTGAGCGGATTCCCCATTCAGTCTTCATCAGAAGAACTGCTCGAGCGGCCGCACAAGCACATCGGCGTTGATCACGCGACCCAGCGGTCGCGCACGATCTCGGACCACTAGGAAACAGGCAAACTGGCTCCCCCAGTTTCCCGGACGGTTTACCACGCCCTACGGGCTCCAAATATCGAATGGAGCGACCGGCCGGGCGTAGCGCGTCAGATTTGCGCTAGGCCGCCGTCGACGGATACCTCGCTGCCGGTCATGAAGCTGCTGTCTTGCGATGCGAGAAAGGCTGCTGCCGCCCCGAGCTCCGCCGGATCGCCCATGCGCTGGAGCGGAGTCATCGAGGCGAAGGCCTTGATGGCCTGCATGCCTTCCTCGTCTAACACTTCCACCGCGTGTTCGGTCGCCGTCAGCCCGGGCGACAGCACGTTTACTCGGATGCCGGTGCCCTTCAGGTCCTCTGCCCAGGACCGCGCGAGGTTGCGCACTGCCGCCTTGCTTGCACTGTAGGCGCTGTACGCCGGAGCGCCCGTGGTAGCGGCGCTCGATGCGGTCAGGATTATCGAACCGCCCGCGCCCATCAGCGGCAGCGCCTTCTGGACCGTGAAGATCGAACCCCTCACATTGGTGTCGAAGACTTCGTCAATGTGCTCGGCGGTGATCTTGCCGAGCGGAAGCTGGCTTCCCACCCCTGCATTGGCGAAGACGATGTCGAGGGTTCCGCGCTCGGCCTTCACCGCCGCGTAGAGTCGGTCGAGGTCGGCCAGATCGGAGACCGAGCCCTTCACCGCGCGAGCATTGGGCCCGAGGTCGGCCACAGCGGTGTCGAGCGCTTCTTGCCGGCGGCCGAAGATGAAGACGAAGGCGCCCTCCTCGATGAAGCGCTTTGCTGCGGCGCGGCCGATGCCGGTAGCGCCACCGGTGATCACGGCGGTCTTTCCATTCAGTCTGGTCATGTCAGGATCCTTGGTTTGGGTTGCAAGGAAGCAGGAATTGCTTACTTGCGGACAAGTATGTAGTTCTGATAACCTGAAGACAAGTATGCACCTTTTGGTAAGTATAAAAAATGACGACGCCTTCTCAAACTCTCGGTACCGACTTCTCCTACGGGTCCGACACCGCGCTCCGCATCATCTCGGGCAAGTGGAAGCCGCTGGTCCTGTTTTTCCTGCGCGACGGCCCGAAGCGCTACAGCGAGCTCAAGCGCTTGGTCCGGGGCGTCAGCGACAAGGTGCTGATCCAGCAATTGAAGGATCTGGAGGCCAATCACGTGCTGACGCGCACCGACTACAAGGAAGTGCCGCCGCGCGTGGACTACGCGCTGACCCCGCTCGGTCGCAGCTTGGCTGACGCGATCGTCCCGCTGTGCACGTGGCAAGCCGAGCACAGGGCGGAAGTGGCAGGCATCGTCGCCAAGCGCGACACTTTGCCCTAGACGCCGTCGGCCAAGTTGGCGCCATGGCCTCGTTGGCCAGATGAAAGATGTCGGCCCAAAGCGGGCGAATGCCTCGCTATCCAACTGCGCGCTTCAGACTGGTCAGAGTCATTCGCCGGCAGCGCTCCGAGCGACCGGTACATCCGGACCCCGACGTTCGCCCAGTGGCGGCTCGCATGACTCCTGTCAGGGCTGTGCCTCGATAAGCAGATAGCCGGCCACAAGCTGCCCCTCGCGTGTCAGCCGGTTGGCGGTCGTAGCTCTGAAAACGCTTGTCAGCCCAGCGCTGCGCGAGAATAGCCGGACTTGGCGCGATTTTTACTGCATGAACTTCTACGACTGGATGATTCACAAAGGGCTGTCGAAGTCCTCAGCGAGGAGCTACGACGGAGCGCTCCGCGGCTCACTGTCCGAATGGGCAATGGATAACGGGCTGATCTCAGGTCCGTTGATCGCATTGACCAGTTCTTCGGCCTTTGGCGCCCTTTTCCCTAGCATCCAGGAACTGCCCGTCTTCAAAGAGCGAAACGCGCGTGGGCATCACATGTACAGCGCCACGTTGGCGCAGTTTGCCGCATACCTTGCGGGTAACGGTAGCGACGACGTGCAAGCCGACCTCGAACAGATCATTGGCGATCCGACTACGACGACGACTGAGAAGACGGCACTGATCAAGTCCAGGATCGGTCAGGGCACGTTCCGAGACAAGGTGCTGCTGCACTGGACCGGCTGTGCTGTTACGGGGTTCAGCGACACCAGCCTCCTTGTTGCGTCTCATATCAAGCCATGGAAGAAGTCGACGAACAGTGAGCGACTGGACCAGTGGAACGGGCTCCTGCTTTCGCCAAACCTGGACAAGGCGTTCGACAAGGGCTTTATCACGTTCGAGACTGGCGGGTCTATTCGCCTCTCTCCCCTCTTCACCGAGGCTGCCAAACTTGGGATCACACCTTCGATGAAGATTTCGCTAAAGCCCGAGCACGAGAAATACATGGCGCACCATCGAGCGGAGGAGTTCAAGAGCGCGTAGCCATCGTGTGCGTCCACCTTTGCTGAGACAGTAGGCCCGTTGCGGTCCTCCCCATCCCTCGCCCCATCTGCTGCCGTGCGACCTTTTGGGGCGGCCTGAGACGCTGTGATAGTTGGACTGCTTTGCGGACCATCTACGGGCGTCGCGCTGTGATCTGACGTGACACTCTCTGCTGGTATTCGCCGAGTGGTCACACTCTCCGCCAGAATCAGTTTTTGGCAGTTCTTGAAAGTCCCGTGCGGTCCCCGCGACGGGACTTTTTCCCCTTGGGGATGACCGGCATTCCTATGCCCGCCAACGACAGAAGGTCCTCTCCAAGGCTCGTGTCGCACGAAGTGAGTGGGGGACTCAAAATCCCTTACCAAATGCAGTGCTCAGGACGGGGGATTTGAACCCCCCGGCGTGTTGGCTGGAGTGCCGCCCTGCTTGGCTGCGTGAACTCTTCACTTCGCATCAGTAAGCACTGCGCCAACCGATGCATCGACTTTCCCGCTGATGCTTCGGACGCGACGGGTCGACGTTCGGCTATGAGCGCTGAACATGAATGCGCGCATGCTTGCGCGCGCGATGTAGCTGTAGACGTGAGGCTGCACCCCGAGCTTGCGTCCGGGGTGCAGGTTGTAGAGCGGCCGACTTGGCCGCGGTTAGATCACCAGGCGGACTTGCTCACCTTCGGCAGCTGGGGCAATGCCTTCAGCAGTTCGAATGTGACCTTGTCAGCCTCAGTACGCAAAGAAGCGTCGCGCAGTGCGGTGGCCGAAACCACCTCAACTTGGACGTTCTTGCCTTCGTGCTCAATGAAAAAGCGAACGCCAGTACGGATACGGGCGACAGCTTCGGCGATCGAAGAGCGCCAAACTACGTGGCCATTCGACATGGCCCCCACTTCAGTGAGCTGGTTTTCGTGTGCAGAAATATGGGAGATAAGTATGTTCATCAAAATCCGCGTCTTTAACTTTCGTTATTAACGCCAGTTAAGTCGATAGCGAAAACGCAACGGCTTTAGATGCGGATCATGCGAACATACGATTGTCGAAGTCGGATTGTTCACACGATTCGCTACCCCGAACCGTTACACCGTTTGGGTGCATAGGCCCAGGTTCCCTCGCCAAAGGGTGCCTGGGCTTTTGCTATTCCCAAGGCAACACTGTATCTAGGGTGTGGAGGGTGGACAAGCCACTACCGGTAGTGTTTTCCTACGAAAACAACCCCTAGGAACTTCGCCAGGAAACACGGCCTTCGCCAGTTAAGGCGCGCCGGCGTTGGTTCATGGGCCGAAACCCCAGACGGGGTGCGCCTTGCGGCTCGATTTGGGCCTGAAGCCCGCATGAATACTGGCTCTTTCAATCTCACCCACTGAGTTCTAGCGCTGTGAGATCGGGCCATCGCAAGGCGTGTTGCGATTGAAAAAATTAGCACGCCACCACCTGCTGAGGAAACGCTTATGGAAGCGGCCTTAAGTTAAAGCCCAGGTTAAAGAACTTGGAGTTCGAACCGTCCGACTTCTAAGCCTGCGAACCTAGAGTTGGCTGAACTCGTCGCGACCGCTCAGAAGAGGCGCATCTGCACCTTCGGGATCGGCTCGCCCACCATGCGCAGCTTGTCGGCGGGGTACTGCCTCATGAAGTTCATCGAGGACTCGAATGGAGCGTCCAGCCATTCCTCGTACAGCCCGACGGCAGGAGCACGACCATACGCTTGTCCTGCTGGTCTGGCAGCCTCAGCCGATCCGGCTTGTGCATTGGGCTGAACATGGGGGCGTCCGCGTTCAACATCAGGATCGCGAAGCTCAGCTCTTCTTCGCGATGGGGCGACCAGATCTGGTACCGCGAGACGCCGGACCTGCCCCTGTCCCTTTCGATGCAACCTTTCGAGAAAGCCAAGAAAGCAAACCATGAACCAGGCTGAGTTCTTCCGCCCGCGGCCGTTGGCGTCGGCGCCTGCTGCCGGATTCGGCCGGAGATGACGCCCCATTCGTGTTCGAGGACGCTGAGCCCTTGCATCGCGTCGTGTACACCACGCGTCTGAAGCAGCGCGCGGTTGTTCTTCATGGTGCTGAGCAGAAGCCGCACTTCGTCGTCTCGTCCCCCAACAATGAGCCGGCCTCGTTCAAGCAGCTCTCGACTTCGTGCAGCCATGGCTGCGAGGATCGCGAATCGACTTGCAACACGCTGGCAGGCAAAGGGGTCGCTTGCGGCCTGTTCCCGATCACGGGCGGCGTATTGCTTGCGCACGCCCCCTACCTCTCCGACCCGTACTGCCGCACCAGAATCCGCGTCCCACTCGCCGCCTCAAACTGCTGCCAAGCCAGCACCGCATTCCCCACTTCATTCATCGCCAGATCCGGCGAAGCCGCAATCTCGTCAGTGCCCTCCTGAGCCACCGGCGTCTCCCAACCACCGGCCGGCGTGTGCCGAGTCGCATAGAGATCGCTCGTCCCCACCCCATTGCCCTGCGCCCACGCCACCAACGCATTGGTCGCATCGTCCACACCCAATGCAGGCAAGCTCGCCAACGCCTGTGAAGCCGCCGCCCTCACCACACGGTCCGCGCCGAACGCAGCCCCCGGTGCCGCCGTCGCCGCCATGAGCGCGTTGTCCAGCCGCCCCCAGCTCACGACCGCCGCACCCGCTGCATTCATGCGCAGCACGGGCGTGCTCAGCAACGCCTGCGTGGCGACGAACGGTGCGCCCGCGCGCGCGGTGCTGCTCTGCCATGCCCCCGCCGAGAAGCGCTTGAACCACACGGCGCTCTCCCACTGGTTGCTGCCGCCGGGCAGGTCGGCCTGGCCCCAGGCGAGCAGGGCGTTGCCAGCGGCGTCGATCGCCAGGTCGTGGGCGCCGATGGAGTGGCCGGTGCCGGTGTCGGGCACGAGTTCGGTGGCCGTGGACCAGGTGCCGCTTGCGTTGGCGCGGTTGGTCCAGAGCGAGGCGCTGCTGCCGTCGGAGCGCTTCCACACGGCGACGGATTCGCCAGACCCCGCGACCACGACGGCCGGGTCGCCGTCGACGCTGCCCACGACCTCGTTGGTCTCGATGAGCGCGGCGGTGCCCCAGCCGCCGGCCGGGGTGTAGCGGTTGGCGTAGATGCTGAAGCGCGTGGCCGGGCCGATCTGCGACCACACGGCGACGGCGTTGCCATTCGCGTCGATGCCCACGCTGGCGTTGCCGACGATGCCGGTGCCGGTTTCCAGCAGCGCGGGGCTGCCCCAGCCGCCCGCAGGGTCGACGGGCAGCGCCCACAGGTCGTAGCCGGTCACGGAACTGAGCTGGGTCCACAGCACGACGGCGCGGCCGCTGGGCTTGTCGATGGCGACGCGGATGTCACGCACGCCGCCGGCGTTGGCCTCGAGGCGCTGCGGCGCGGTCCAGCCGCTGCCGGGCAGGTAGCGGCTGCCCCACAGGCGGTCCACCTGCGGGTTGCCTTCGATCTGGCGCCACACGACCAGCGCGCGCCCTTGCGCATCGATCGCGGTCTTCGGCAGGCTGGCGCCGCCGGCCGACAGCGCCGACGCATCGCCCCAGCCGATCACGGGCGGTGCGGCCACGAAGGTGGCCGTCACGTCGAGCGCTGCGTCCATCCGCACGGTGCAGGTGCTGGCGTTGCCGCTGCATGCGCCGCCCCAGTTGCCGAGCACCTGTCCTGCGGCCGGCGTGGCCGCGAGGACGACCTCGGTGCCCGCGCTGAAATCCGCACTGCAGCGATCGGTGCAGTCGATGCCCGCGGGCTGCGATCCGACGCGGCCGTTGCCGGTGATGCCGACCTCCAGGCGATGCGTCACTGCCGCCGGCGGGGGCGCGGGCGGGAAGATGCCCAGGGGCGGCAACGTGCCGCCGCCCGATCCCCCGCCACTACCTCCGCAGGCCGCCAGCAGGGCCAGCACCCCTGCGCACACCATCCACCGTCCGTAGCTGCTCGTCTTCGTCATGTCCGTGTTCCTCCTCGTTCGCTGGCGCCGGGGCCCGGCGCCTTCTGTGTTTGCTTGTTCGTTCAAGAGGGGCGGATCGTAGGGACGGCTGCGCGTGCGGCCCATAGCACCTTCGGGCACCTGCCCGAAGGTGCTATGGGCCGCTGCAAGGTGTCCCGCTAGGCTCGCTGCATGACCTCTTCACGCACGCTCTTCGGCCTGCCCTGGCTTCTCATCGCTGCTGTTTTGGCGGGTGGCTGCGCTTCGCATGCCGTGACCGACGACGCCATCGTCACAAACACCTCGCGGGCGCTGGGCCTGCCGCCGCAGGCGTTCACGATCTCGAACCGGGCCGACAGCGGCGTGCAGACGACCTTCCAGGCCCGCACCAACGGTGGACGGGTCTACAGCTGCTACGTGGAGGGTTCGGTGTCGGTGGTGGGTCGGGTGGTCAGCGATGCCATCTGCCAGGAGATGCGCCAGAGCGACGCCCCCGCGTCCGCGCGCCGCTCCGCCACGCGGCCGACGACCGCCCCCGCACCGGCCTGCAATGCGCTGCTGCGCGCGGCCGGCCGTTGCAACTGAGGCTTCGCGAAGGCCGGCGCGGCACCGATGCGCCGGTGTAGACAACAATGGCGCCCTACGAGGAGAGGGCGCGGGCCGGGCCCGCGCCCGAGGATCACGGCACCATGAAACTCCTGCTTGTCGACGATCACCCGCTGTTCGGTGTCGGCTTTGCGCATGCGCTGACGCACGCCCGCCCCGACTTCGAAGTGCAGACCGCGCTCTCGCTGGCCGAGGGCGTGGCGCGGGCCTCGCAATGCGCGCCCGACATCGTGCTGATCGACTACCGCCTGGGCGGTGAAGACGGCCTCGAGGGCCTGCGCCTCTTCGGTGCCCGGCATCCCCTCGTGTCGCGCCTGATGATCTCGGGCGACGAAGAACCCGCACTCGCCGCCCGCGCACGCGCTGCGGGAGCGGCCGGCTTCATCGGCAAGTCGCGCTCGGTGGCACACATCGCGGCGGCGCTGGACGAGGTGGCCGCGGGTGGCGAGTCTTTCGACGTGCTGATCTCGCGCACCGGCCTGCCGGTCGCGAGCCTCACGCCGCGCCAACTCGAAGTGCTGCTGCTGGTGGCGCAAGGCCGCCAGAACAAGCAGATCGCTGCCGAGCTGGCGATCGCGGAGCGCACGGTCAAGCTCCACATCACGGCGCTGCTCGACACGATGGACGCGCGCAACCGCACCCACCTGCTGGTCCAGGCGCGGCGCGCGGGGCTGTGGCTGGCGCAGGAATGAGATGAGCGCGTCGTCCCCGGTGCAGGCGCCGTCCAACGCCGACGTGGTGGTGGACGAGGCCGTGGCGCCCGCCCCGCACGCACGCCTCCGCGCGTGGTCGACCCTGTCGGACCTGCAACTCGAGCAGCTGACGCAGATGATCCGCTCCACGCCGTGGTCGTGGATGCTGGCCGCGGTCGGCGGCTTGCTCTGCTACCTCGAATACGCAGCGGGGCCCGATGGCCCGCGGGTGCGGGCGTGGGTCGTCGTCTATGGCCTGGTCATCGCTGCGCGGATGGGCCTCTGGCTGGCCTGGGCGGTGCGCCCCGGGCTGCGCGCGAACCTGGCGGCGATGGTGTGGCCCGTCATGGCCAGCAACCAGTTGCTGGCCTTGCTCTGGGGCGTGCTCAGTGCGCTGCTGTGGCACGAGGGGCCGGCGCAGGCCGAGGCCATTCTTCACATCGCGATGGTGACGGTGTCGCTCGGTGGCGCGATCCGCCTCTCGACGATCGGGCGGGCGGCCATGGCCTATGTGGTGCTCATCCTCGGCCCGCTGGTGCTGCGCGACATCTGGTTTGGCGGCAGCTACCACCTGGCCATGGCGCTGATCGTGACGCTCATCGGCGTCTACACGCTGCTGAGTTCCCGCGAGCTCTCTCGTGCGCTGCACGAGATCCAGGCGCAGCGCCGGCGCAATGCCGAACTGGTGACCGCGCTGAGCGCCGAGAACGAGCGCAGCCGCTCGGCCCGACAGACCGCCGAGGAAGCCGTGGCGGCGCGCATGCGTTTCTTTGCCTCGGCCAACCACGACCTGCGCCAGCCGCTCAACGCGATGGCGCTGCTGGCGCAGACCCTGCACACGGTCAGCACGCAGCCGCAGGTGCAGGCGCTCTCCGAGCAGCTGGTGGCCTGCGCCGACGGCATGACCGACGTGGTGGACGACCTGCTGGACATCACGCGCGCCGATGCCGGATCGATCAGCCCCGAGTTGTCGCTCTTCGCCATCGACGAGCTGCTGCGCGACTGCTGCCGGCCGCACCAGGCCGTGGCCGCGGCCAAGGGGCTGACGTTCGAGCTGGCCATCGACCCCGCCACCGTCCGCAGCGACCGCGCCTTGCTCACGCGCGTCGTCACCAACCTGCTGGCGAACGCCATCCGCTACACGCACAAGGGCACGGTGCGGATCGGCGGCCGGGTCGACAACGGCCGACTGCGGCTCGCCATCGAAGACACGGGCATCGGCATCGCGCCCGAGCACCTGCCGCACGTCTTCGACGAGTTCTATCAAATCGATAACCCTGCGCGCGACCGCCGCCTTGGCTACGGCCTGGGCCTTGCGACGGTCAAGCGATTGAGCGAGCTGCTCGACCTGCGCATGACCGTGCGCTCGCAGCCGGGGCAGGGCAGCGTGTTCGACGTGCGGGTGCCGTTGGCCGATGCGGCCGAGAGCGACCGGGCAGACGATGCCGAACGGCTCGCCGCGTCATCGACTGCCGCGTTGGCCGCGCGCGTGCTCGTGCTCGACGACGACCAGAGTTCGTTGCAGGCGCTGCAAGGGCTGCTGGCCTCCTGGGGCGCGGAGGTCCGCGCTGCGAGCGACATGGCGGGCGCGCTGGCTGGCCTGCAGGCGGGCTTCCGGCCCGATGCGCTGGTGGTGGACCTGCGGCTCGGCCTGCAGGCGAGCGGCCTCCAGGCCATCGCCGACCTGCGCCTTGCGTTGAACGAAGCCGACCTGCCCGCGTTGATCGTGACCGGCGACGTCGGCGGCGACTCGCTGGCGGCGGCACGCGAGGCCGGCCTGCCGGTGCTCGTCAAGCCGGTGCGGCCCTCGCAGCTTCGCGCTTTCCTGGGCCATGCGCAGGCCTGGAGGCGGACTGGCGTCTCGAGCGAGTAGCTGAAAGCCCCGGGCGACTCGCTTCGCGCCGGGTCTCATCCTCCCCGTCCATTGCCCCGCCTGGTCAGGGCGCCGCGTGTGTGATGGCGCGGGAAAACACCGAGGGCGCGTTCGTTGACTGGGGCAGTCGCAATCCCTAAAGTTCATCCATCTGATCAATTGAGCAGATGAAGATCAAATGTTCACAAAATACACGACATGGACCCCGAACTGAGTCTTTCCATCCGCGCCGCATGGCTGGCCTATGTGGGCGGCCATACCCAGGAGCAGATCGCCGAGCGGCTCGGCGTGTCGCGCGTCAAGGTGCAGCGGCTGATCGCCTCGGCCATGCAGAGCGGGTTGATCAAGTTCTTCGTGGAAGGTGTGCCTGCCGAGTGCATGGCGCTCGAAGACAAGCTGGTGGAAGCCTTCGGCCTGAAGCGCTGCGTGGTCGTCCCGACCACCCAGGCCGACCTGGACGATGCGACCGATGCGATCCCCGCGCTGGCGGTGGCTGCCGCACGCCAGCTGACCCGTGTGCTCGACGCCGGCGAGGTGCGCACCATCGGCGTGGGCCACGGTCGCACGCTGGCCGCGATGGTCGAGCGGATGCCCGCGGCGAATCGCAAGGACACGCGCTTCATCTCGCTCCTGGGCAGCCTCACGCGCCGCTCCGCCGCCAACCCGTTCGACCTGATTGCCAAGCTGGCCGAGCGCACGGGCGGCGAGTGCTACTTCATGCCGGTGCCGTTCCTGGCCGACAGCCGGGCCGACGCGCAGGTGCTGCGCGCCCAGCGTGGAGTGCAGCACGTGCTCGAGCTCGTGCGCGAGTGCCAGCTCTGCGTCGTCGGTGTCGGCGACCTGGGGCCGGACACCCATCTGCTGCGCACCCAGTCGGTCACGGCCAAGGAGCTGGCGGCGCTGCGCAAGGCGGGGGCGGTCGGCGAACTCGCCGGCTGTTTCGTGGCGTCGAACGGCGAACCGGTGAAGTGCGAGATGAACGAACGCGCGGTCGGTGCGTCGCTGGACGACCTGCGCGGGCGCGACGTGCTCGCGGTGGCCGGCGGCACGTACAAGGCCGAGGCGATCTGCGCGGTGCTCAACACCGGCCTGATCACCGAGCTGATCGTCGACGAGGCGACCGCGCAGCTGTGCCTGCGCCACCAGGCCGGTCAGCGCCGCTGACCGGGCCGCCATCTTCCGGCCGTCGGAATCGGTGCCCGTAGAGCGCCAACGTCGACCGGAGCAGACAGGTTCAAGAAGATCAACAGGGAGGAGGTTCGCATGGGCGCCCAGCTCGAAATTTCCGCGCGCAGACCGTTCCGTCTGCGGACGTCGGCCTGCGTGTGGACCGCGGTGCTCCTGCTGCTGTTCGTGGCGATGGCGCTGGACACCAAGGCGGTCCGCATCGGCTCCAGCGAAGACGCGCGGGTCGACGCGTTCTCGGCCGAGGCCTACGGCAAGAAGGCATTCGCACCCATTCGGGCCCTGATCGAAAAGGCGGCCGTCGACGCCCCGGTGCTGGCGCAGGCCCTCGCGGCGGACAAGGCGGCCGCGGGCGAGACGTACGGCAAGCCCGGGAGCGTCGGACCGATCTTCCCGGTCCGGTTCACCGGGATCATCGGCGAGGGCCGGGCGGGCATCTTCACGGTGGCGGTCGACGGCCTGCCGCAGGGGCTGCAGCTTCGCGTACAAACGGGGCCGGCCCTCAACGGCACCGAGGTGCGGGACGCGACGGGCACCGTGGCCTTCGGCCAGTTCACCAACCAGATCGACTACCAGGACGCGGGCTCGGCACTGAACAACGAGGTCAAGGCGCAGGTGCTCGGCACGCTCGACCGCGACACGCTCAGCGGCAAGAAGGTCGACGTCGTCGGTGTGTTCCAGCTCATCAATCCGTCGAGCTGGCTCGTCACGCCCGTGCGGCTGGGCGTGCAATGAGCGCCGCTGGCATCGCCCGTCATCCCGACAGCGCGATCGTGCTGTCGGCGCGGAACATCGCCAAGTCGTACGGCAGCGTGCAGGCGCTCAAGGGCGTGAACTTCGACATCCACCGCGGACAGGTCACGACGCTGTTCGGTGAAAACGGCGCCGGCAAGTCCACGCTGATGAAGATCCTCTCGGGCGTGGTCACGCCCACGTCGGGCGACATCGTGCTCGACGGCGTGCCGGTGGTCCTGGCGTCGGCCGCGGATGCACGCGAACGCGGCATCTCGATCATCCACCAGGAGCTGAGCCTGGCACCGAACCTCTCGGTGCGCGACAACGTCTTCATGGGCCGCGAATTGCGCGGCGCCACCGGCGTCGACTTTGCCGAAGAGGCGAGGCGCACGCGGGCGCTGATGGCAGAGCTCGAGGAAGCGATCGATCCGTTGACCTTGGTCGAAGACCTGCGCCTCGGGCAGCAGCAGATCGTCGAGATCGCGCGTGCGCTGTCGGTCAACAGCCGCATCCTGATCATGGACGAGCCCACGTCGGCGCTCTCGGCGACGGAGGTGGAGGCGCTGTTCAAGGTGATCCGCGACCTCACGGCGCGAGGGGTGTCGATCGTCTACATCTCGCACCACCTGGAGGAGGCGCTGCAGATCACCGACCATGCGGTGGTGCTGCGCGACGGTGCCATGACCGCCAGGGCGCCGCGCGCCGAGATCGATCTCGAATGGATCGTGCGCCACATGGTCGGCGAGAACTTCGATCTCGGCAGCCCGCCCGGCGGCTACGACTTCGGCGAAGTCGCGCTGGCCATCGAGGACGCCGTCCTCACCGAAAGCTCCGGCGCCGACGTCGTCGACCACGTGTCGCTCGACGTGCGGGCGGGCGAAATCGTCTGCATCTACGGGTTGATGGGCGCGGGGCGCACCGAACTGCTGGAGGCCGTGGCCGGTCGGTGCGCACTCGACGGCGGGCGCGTGCTGCTCGAAGGACAGGACGTGTCGAGGCTGAGCATCGCGCAGCGCATCGCCAAGGGCCTCGCGCTGGTGCCCGAAGACCGCCAGCGCGACGGCCTCGTGCAGACGATGAGCGTGGGCCAGAACCTCTCGCTGGCCAGCATCGGCGCCTTCGTTCGCGGGTGCTTCACATCGCCGGCCCGGGAACGTGCATGCGTCGACGAATCGATCCGGCGCGTCACCGTCAAGACCAGCGGCGGCCAGGCGGCCATCGGATCGCTGTCGGGCGGCAACCAGCAGAAGGTGGTCATCGGAAAGATGCTCGCCACGCACCCGAAGGTCCTGCTGCTCGACGAACCGAGTCGGGGCATCGACGTCGGCGCCAAGGCCGAGGTGTTCCGCCTGCTCGCCGAGCGCGCGCGGCAGGGCCTCGCGGTCGTGTTCTCGACCTCGGAGGTGAGCGAATGCCTGGGCGTCGCGCACCGGATCGTCGTCATGCGACGGGGGCGGATCTCGGCCCAGTTCGGCGCCGACGCCACCAAAGAAATGATCATGGCCGCCTCGGGCGAAGCCATGGTTGCCTGAATGAAGCCCTTCGAGCGGACATCACCATGAGCGAAGCCCCATCTCCAGCCCTGCCTTCCGGTCCTGCCAACGGGGGAGGCGGCGGCATCGACATCGTCCGCCTCCTGCTCGAAGGGCGCGCCTTCTTCGCGCTCATCGCTATCGTGGCCGTGTTCTCGTTGCTGTCGCCCGTGTACTTCTCGACCGGCAACTTCCTCATCATGTCGTCGCACGTCGCCATCTTCGGGCTGCTGGCCATCGGCATGCTGATCGTGATCCTCACCGGTGGCATCGACCTGTCGGTCGGGTCGACCCTCGGCCTGTGCGGGGTCGTCGCGGGCTATCTGATGCAGGGCGTCACGATCGACGCGCTCGGCCTGGTGCTCTACCCACCGGTCTGGGTCGTGGTCCTGCTGACCTGCGCGCTGGGGGCCTTCGTCGGGGCCGTCAACGGCGTGCTGATCGCCTTCTTCAAGGTGCCCGCCTTCGTGGCCACGCTGGGCGTGCTGTACGTCGCGCGCGGCGTGGCGCTGCTGATCACCAACGGGCTGACCTTCAACAACCTCGGCGGCCGGCCCGAGTTGGGCAACACGGGCTTCAACTGGCTCGGCTTCGACCAGGTCCTGGGCATGCCGGTCGGCGTGCTGGTCCTGGCCATGGTCGCGGTGGTGGCGGCCGTGCTGCTGAACCGCACGGTCTTCGGGCGCTGGGTGTATGCGAGCGGCGGCAACGCGCGGGCGGCCGAGCTGTCGGGCGTGCCCGTGCGATTCACGACCGTCACCGTCTACGTGCTGTCCGGTGTCTGCGCGGCCATTGCGGGGCTGGTCCTGTCGTCGCAACTGACTTCGGCCGGCCCGACGGCGGGCGGCACCTACGAGCTCACCGCGATCGCCGCCGTCGTGGTGGGCGGCGCGGCGCTCACCGGGGGGCGCGGCAACGTGCGCGGCACGCTGCTCGGCGCCTTCGTCATCGGCTTCCTGTCCGATGGGCTCGTGATCATCGGCGTGTCCTCCTACTGGCAGACCGTCTTCACGGGCGCCGTGATCGTGCTCGCGGTGCTGTTGAACGCCATCCGGTACGGCCGTCGGCCTGCGCGTGCCGCGACCCCGGCCGTGCCCGCCCAGCCACGGCCCACGGCCTGAAAGATTCCCGTCCGCCGCAGCCGCGGCATCTGTCCAGAAGAAACCACCAAGGAGACGAAGTCATGTTGAACACCACCCGCCGCACGCTGCTTGCTGCACTCTCGCTCACGCCCCTGATGGCCAGCCCGGCATGGGCCCAAGGCAAGGGCAAGGGGCTGATCACGATCATCGTGAACGATCCCGCCAACCCCTACTGGTTCACCGAAGGCGAAGTGGCCAAGGCCACGGCGCAGAAACTGGGCTACACCGCGGTCGTCGCCGCGCACACCGGCGACACCAACACCGAGAGCCGGCTGATCGACACGGCCATCACCAACAAGTCGGTCGCCATCATCCTCGACCCGGCGAACGCGAGCGGCTCGGTGGGCGCCGTGCAGAAGGCGGTGGCCGCGAAGATTCCCGTGATCCTCGTCAACGCCGAGATCAACAAGGAGGGCCTGGCGCAGGCGCAGCTCGTGTCGAACAACGCCCAGGGCGCCGCGCTCGGGGCCCAGCACTGGGCCGAGCTGATGGGCAGCAAGGGCAAGTACGTCGAGCTCGTCGGCGCCCCTTCCGACAACAACGCCGCGACCCGGTCGAACGGCTTCAAGACCGTGCTGAGCCAGTACCCGGACCTGGCCAAGGCCGGCTCGGAAGTCGCCAACTGGAACCGGACGCAAGGGCACAACAAAATGCAGTCGCTGATGCAGGCGCACCCCGACATCAAGGGCGTCATCAGCGGCAACGACGAGATGGCCCTCGGCGCGATCGCCGCGCTCAAGAAGGCGGGCAAGTTCAACGGGGTCGTCGTCGGCGGGTTCGACGGTTCGCCGGACTCGGTGGCCTCGGTCAAGGCCGGCGAGCTGGCCTACACGGTGCTCCAGCCCGTCGCGGTGTTCGCCGCCGCTGCCGTGCAGCAGGCCGACACCTTCATCCGGACCGGCAAGACCGGCGCCAAGACCGAGAAGCAGCTGTTCGACTGCCTGCTGATCACCAAGGGCAATGCCGCCAAGTACTCCTCGCCGTTCGTCCTGGACAAGTAAGCCCACGCAACGTCACGACACCCCGGCACCGCAAGGTCCCGGCGGCGCTCGCCACGCGACGCCGCCGGTTGCACAGCCGGTTCGAAGAAATGGAAAGCACATGAAGATCGCCATTGCCGCGGACACCGCGGGCGCGCCCCTTGCCGAGGTTCTTGCCAAGCACTTCACTGGCCGGGAGGGCCTCGAGGTGACCCACATCGGCCTGCCCGAGGAGGACGCGGACTTCTTCTATGCCGACCTCTCCGACCGGGTTTGCCAGGGCATCCTCAGCGGCCTCTACGACCGCGCGATCCTGGTCTGCGGAACCGGCATCGGTGTCTGCCTCTCGGCCAACAAGGTGCCCGGCATCCGCGCGGCGCAGACGCACGACACCTACTCGGCAGAGCGCGCCGCGCTCTCCAACAACGCGCAGGTCATCACCATGGGGGCGCGGGTGATCGGGGCCGAACTGGCCAAGGCGGTGGCGCAGGCCTACCTGTCCTCGCACTTCGACCCCCACGGCACGTCGGCGCGCAACGTCCGCGCCATCGATGCGCTGGACGAGAAGTACCACGCGAAACACCCATGAACGCAACCCGTTCGTTCGGCGGCCGGCACTGACGCGCATGGCACGCGACCTCATCATCGGCGTGGACGCCGGAACCTCGGTCATCAAGGCCGTGGCCTTCGACCTGCAGGGCCGGCAGGTGGCGGTGGCCAGCACGCCGAACCGCGTGCTGCTCGGCCCCGACGGCGCGGCCGAGCAGGACCTCGACGGAACCTGGACCGACACCGCAGCCACGCTGCGCGCGCTGGCCGCGCGCGTCCCCGGCCTGGCGGCGCGCGTGGTGGCCCTGGCGGCCACCGGCCAGGGCGACGGAACGTGGCTCGTCGATGCCGATGGCCGCCCGGTCGGACCCGCGATGCTGTGGCTCGACGCGCGCGCGGGCCGTCACGTGCAGGCGCTGCGCGAGACGCCGGCCTCGCGGCTCGTCGCCGCGCGCACCGGCAACGCGCTCAACCCGTCGATGCAAAGCGGCCAGCTGCTGTGGCTGCAGGCGCACCAGCCCGAGCGACTGGCACGGGCCGCATCGGCCATGCATTGCAAGGACTGGCTCTTCTTCAAGGCCACGGGCGTGCGTGCGACCAGCCCCTGCGAAGGCGTCTACACCTTCGGCAACTTCAGGAGCCTGGCTTACGACGACGAGACCCTGGCGCTGCTCGGCCTGGGCGCCATCAAGCACCTCCTGCCGCCGATCGTCGACGGCACCCGCAGCCATGCGTCGCTGTCCCGCAGCGCCGCCGCCGAAACCGGGTTGCCCGAAGGCCTGCCGGTGGTGCTGCCGCTCATGGACGTGCCGCTGTGCGTGCTCGGCGCCGGCGGCATGGCGTTCGATGCGCAGGGCGGGCTGCGGCACGTCGGCTGCTCGGTGCTCGGCAGCACCGGCATGCACGGCTGGGTCACCGACAACACGGCGGCCATCGAACCCAGCGCCGAAGCCGGCTACACCATCGCGATGCCTGCGCCGGGTTTGCGGGTCCGCCTGGTCTCGCACATGGCGGCGACGCTGAACATCGACTGGTTGCTCCGGCTGCTCGGCAGCGCGGCCGAACTGGCCGGCGGCGTGGCGTTGCCGCACGCGCAGATGCTGGAGCGGCTCGATGCGCTGGTGCTGTCCACCGCACCCGCACAGGCGGTCTACCACCCCTACATCGCGCAAAGTGGCGAGCGCGGCCCCTTTGTCGATGCGAGCGCCCGTGCGCAGCTCAGCGGCTTCAGCGCGACGCTGGGCGTGGCGGGCCTGTCGCGGGCGGTCTTCGAAGGCATCGCGATGGCCACGCGCGACTGCTACACCGCGCTCGGCACGCTGCCCGAGGAGATCCGCCTGTCCGGCGGCGCCGCACGCAGCCTGGCGCTGCGGCAGATGATCGCCTCGGTCACCGGGCGCCCGGTGCGCGTGTCGAACCGCGAGGAGTGCGGCGCCGCAGGCGCGGCCATCACCGCCGCGCTGTCGATCGACAGCCACGCCAGCCTTCACCAGATGCTGCCCCAGTGGGTCGATGCCTACCTCGACGAGGCGGTCACCTTGCCGGACCCGGGCCAGACCGCGCTCTACGACCAGATCTACGGGCAGTACCGCGAGGGTGCACAGCGGGCGAGGGCGCCCTGGCAGGCCCTGGCCGACATCCGGCGTGCCCACCTCGATGCCGCCGCGCAGGAGATTCGATGAACGACTTCGTCCCGCCCGCCGTCCTGGCGCGGGCCTTCGAGCCCGCCGACGCGACCTGGCTCCATCCCGCGCAGCGGCGGCGCGACCTGGCCGAAGCCTCGCGCAGCGTGGCCGACGTGCTCGTGATCGGCGCGGGCGTGACCGGCGCGGGCGCCGCGCTCGATGCCGTCGCGCGCGGACTCTCGGTGGTGCTGGTCGAGGCGGGTGACATCGCCACCGGCACCTCGTCGCGTTCGGGCAAGACCTTTCACGGCGGCCTGCGCTACCTCGAGCAGCTCAACTTCAAGCTGGTGGCGCACGCGATCGAGGAGCGCGACCTGATGGTCAAGGTCCTGTGCCCGCACATTGCCCGCCCGGAGTCCTTTCTCTATCCGCTCACCCGCGCCTGGTGGGAGCGGCCCTATGTCGCGGCCGGCGTGCTGCTCTACGACCTCTTCGGCCTCAAGGGCGGTGCCGTCCCGCGCCAGCGCCACTTCGGCCGGGCGGCGCTCAAGCGGCACGTCCCCTCGATCGATGCGCGGCGCGTGGTCGGCGGTGTCCAGTTCCACGACGCGCTGATGGACGATGCGCGCCACACGCTCGCGGTCGTGCGCACGGCGGCCGGTCGCGGCGCCCGGGTCATCACGCGGGCGCCCATGGTCGAGTTCATCAAGGACGGTGAGCGCGTCGCGGGCGTCGTGGTGCAAGACACCCTGACCGGCGAACGGCATCGCCTGGCCGCCCGCGCGGTGATCAGCGCCACCGGCATCTGGGCCGACGACATCCAGCAGCGCGCGGGCGCCAACAGCTTCCGGGTGCAACCCGCGAAGGGCGTGCACATCCTGCTGCGGCCGGAGGCATTGCAATCCGACACCGGCATCCTCGCCCGCGCCACCGATTCCGTCATCATCGCGCGCCGCTGGTACGGCTACTGGCTCGTCGGCACCACCGACACGCCGTGGCACGGCGACAAGTCGCAGCCCGTCGCCGAAGCGGCCGATGTCGACTACCTGCTCGACAACCTCAACGCCTACCTCGAGCGCAAGGTCGGCCGCGCCGATGTGCTCGGTACCTTCGCCGGCCTGCGCCCGCTGCTGAAGTCGGTCGGCACCACCGATTCGACATCGGCCCTGCTGCGCGACCACGCAGTGATCGACGGGCCGCCCGGCCTCACCACCGTCGTCGGCGGCAAGTACACGACCTACCGCCGCATGGCGGCCGACGCGGTCGATGCCGCGGTGCGGCCCTTGGGGGTGGGCACGCCATCGTCCACGGCCTCGCTGCCGCTGGTCGGGGCCGGCGACTGGGCCGCGGTGCGCGACAGCGCCGGCGACCTGGCGCGGCACTTCGGCATGGGCATCGGCGATGCGGGCCGCCTGCTGCAGCGGCACGGCGACCGGGTGCGCGACCTGCGGGCGCTCGCGCGGGCCAGGCCCGCACTGCGCGCGACGCTGCCTGGCGCACCGCACTACCTGGTCGCCGAACTCGTGCATGCCGTCGTCGCCGAGGGTGCGCACACGCTGACCGACGTGATGACGCGCCGCACCCACCTGTCGATCGAACTCGCCGATGGCGGGCTGGCCCTGGCCCCGTTCGTGGCCGGGTGCATCGCGCCGTACCTGGGCTGGTCGAGCGACGACACCCGCCGGCAGCTTGCGGCCTACCGCGAACTCATCGCGGCGGAGCGTGCGGCGCTGGGCCCCGGCGCCGCCGTGCCGTCGGCCGCGTCGCCTGCCGCGGCCCCTGCCACGCTCGCCGCGGCCCTGTAGAGCCATCCCTTCGCGCACACACCCCCCGCGGGCCGCGTCCGGCCCCGCCCTTACCCAGGAGACCTGCCTTATGTCCATGAACCGTGTCGTCAACCACCCCGATCGCGTCGTCGAGGACATGCTCGGAGGCTGGTTGCTGGCCCACGGCGACAGCGTCGAGGCACTGCCGGCCAACCCGCGTGTCGTCAAGCGCGCCCGGGCGCCCGAGCGCGGCAAGGTCGGTGTCGTGACCGGCGGTGGGTCGGGGCACGAGCCGGCGTTCCTCGGCTACGTGGGAGACGGCATGGTCGATGCCGTCGCTGTCGGAGAGATTTTTTCCTCGCCCACGGCCAAGAGCTTCCTGGACGCGATCCGCACCGCCGACGGCGGCGCGGGCGTGGCCTGCCTCTACGGCAACTACGCCGGCGACAACATGAACGTCGGCATGGCCCGCCAGATGGCCGAGCGCGAGGGCATCGTGGTCAGGACCGTGGTCGCCAACGACGACGTGCCCTCGGCCGCGAAGGGCGACGAGGCACGGCGCCGCGGTGTCGCGGGAGAAATCTTCATGTGGAAGGTCGGTGCCGCCAAGGCCGCGCTCGGCGCCTCGCTCGACGAGGTGATCGCCGCGGCGCAGAAGGCCATTGCGAACACGCGCAGCATCGGCGTGGGCCTGTCTGCCTGCGTGATCCCCGCGGTCGGCAAGGCCAACTTCCACATCGAGCCCGGCACGATGGAGGTCGGCATCGGACACCACGGCGAACCCGGCATCGACGTGCGGGCGACGGCGAGCGCCGCCGAGATGGCGCAGCTCATGCTCGACGTCGTGCTGCCCGACCTGCCGTTCGGCGCCGGCGACCGGGTCGCGGTGCTGATCTCGGGGCTCGGCGCCACGCCGGTGATGGAGCAGTACATCCTCTACGGAGAGATCGCGCAGCGTCTGCTGGCCAAAGGCATCACGGTGGCGTTCAACCAGGTCGGCAACCTCTTCACCTCGCTCGAGATGATGGGCGTGACGCTGACCCTCATGAAGCTCGACGATGAACTCGAGACCTGCCTCAAGCACCCCTGCCGCAGCGTCGGGCTGAGCGTGCCCGGCGACGCCGCGCAGGGCCGCACCTACAGCGGGAGCGCCCGCATGCACCCTGCCGTGGCCACGGCGACGATGTCTTCGGGCGCCGGCGTGCACGCACGCACGGTAAGCGGGGCCACGCTGGCCCTCGCGGAGGCGGGGCCCGTGGTGCGCGACCTCATCGACACCATCGTCGCGAACCGGCAGCACCTGAGCGAGATCGACGGCCTGATCGGCGACGGCGACCACGGCATCAACATGGCCAAGGGCTTCACCGGCTGCGGCACGCGCCTGGACGCGCTCGGCCCGCGCGCCGCGTCGCTGCCCGGTGCGCTCGAGCAGCTGTCGCAGGCGCTGATGGACGACATCGGCGGCTCGATGGGGCCGCTCTATGGCCGCTTCTTCCTCGGCTTTGTCGACACCCTGGCGCCGCATGAACAACTCGATGCGGCGCTGTTCGGCGAGGCGCTGGCCGTGGCCGTCGCCAACGTGCAGGCGATGGGCAATGCCCAGGTCGGCGACAAGACACTGATCGACGCGCTCGTGCCGGCGCGCGATGCCTACGCCGCTGCACACGCCAACGGCGCAGGTTTCGCTGCCTGCCTGCAGGCCATGGGTGCTGCTGCACAGCAGGGGCGCGACGCCACCAAGGCCCTGCAGGCCCGCATCGGCCGTTCGGCGCGGCTGGGTCCGCGCTCGATCGGCGTGCTCGACGCCGGCGCCACCTCGTGCTGCCTGATCCTGCAGACGCTGGCGGCTTCGCTGCAGCGCCGGCTGGCCCCCTGAATTCGACTGTCACACGCAAGGAAAGCCTTTTCATGACCACCATCCAAGCCGTCGTCTTCGACATGGACGGCATCCTCATCGACTCCGAAGTGCTCTGGCGCCAGGCCCGGGAGGAGTTCGCCGCAGACCACGGCATGACCTGGAGCGCCGAGGACCAGGAATCCACCATGGGCTGCAACACCCGCATGTGGTCGCGTCTCATGGTCGAGCGGCTCGACCTGCGCGCCAGGCTCGGCATGGACGAGGCCGCGATCGCCCGCGAGATCAAGGCGCGCCTGCTGGCGAAGTACGAGGTGCACCTGCCCGAGCGCGAAGGTGCCATCGCCGCGGTGCGCCTGGCGGCGACCCGCTACAAGGTCGCGCTGGCCTCCGGCTCGCCGAACGAACTGGCGGCGCATGTGATGAAGGTGACGGGCCTCGACAAGGTCTTTCTGGCCACCACGTACGGCGACGATGTCGCGCACGGCAAACCCGCGCCCGACATCTACCTCGACGTGCTGCAGAAGATCGGCGTGAAGCCCGAGCATGCCGTCGGCGTCGAGGATTCCGGCAACGGCATCCGCTCGCTGCGCGCGGCCGGCATGGGCATCATCGCGGCGCCCGGGCCGGAGTTCCCGCTCGGTCCCGACGTGCTCGCTCTGGCCGACGTGCGCATCGCCGAGCTGACGGCGTTCGACCTCGACCTCGTCGAGCGCGCCGGCGCGGCGCATCGGGCGCGCATGCGCTGACGGGCCGGGCCGCCAGAGGCCCGAAAGAAATCAGCGGCCCACGACCGCGTGCCCCGCAATCGCATCGATCACCGGCGCCCACGTCACCTTCGGCAGCGCGTGCCCCATGCCCTCGATGGTCACCATCCGCGCGCCGGGCACGTGGCGCGCCACGTCCTTCCCGCATTCGATCGGCACCAGCGGATCGACATCGCCGTGGATCACCAGCGTCGGCGCCTTCAGCGACGCCAGCCGCTCCCTGCGACTGCCTGACGCGATGATGGCCGCGAGCTGGCGCGCGTAGCCGGCCGGGTGCAGGCCGCGTTCGAAGCTGCGTTCCGCGCGCGCGGCGTCGAGCGCCTCTTCGTCCGGATGCGAACCGGCGCGCAGCACCTTCATCACCTGCTGCTGGCGCGCGATGTAGCCGTCGCGGTCCAGCGGCGTGGGCGTGAGCAGCACCTGCAGCGCCTGCGGTTGAGGCGGCGGCAGGTCGGGGGCGCCGCTGGTGGCCATGATCGACACCAGCGTGCGCACGCGCGTCGGATGGCGCAGCGCGATCTCCTGGCCGATGGCGCCGCCCATCGAGGCGCCGACGATGTGGGCACGATCGATGCTCAGCGCGTCGAGCAGGCCGACCGCATCGTCGGCCATGTGGGCCAGCGTGTACGGCACCTGGCTCGCGCTCACCGGCACGCCGGCCAGCGCCTGCCCGAGCAGCTTGGCCACGTCGGGAATACCCGCGGCGCTCAGGCGCGTGGACTGTCCGATGTCGCGGTTGTCGAAGCGGATGACGCGGTAGCCGCGACCGGCCAGGCGCTCGCAGAAGGCTTCGTCCCACGCAATCATCTGCGTGCCCAGGCCCATGATGAGCAGCAGCGGTGATGCTGCCGGATCGCCGAAGCAGTCATAGGCCAGCTCGATGCCGTTGGACGAAGCGAACGAAGGGGAAGAGGGGTCGCGTTGCATGGGGCGTGGCGGTGAAAAGGAAGGGGAGAGAAAGGAAGAGAAGCGAAAGGCAACCGTCGCGCGTTGCGCTTTGTGCCCTGCGGCCGGGACGGTGTTTCGTGGACGATCTTTCCGTGGGGCCCCGGAGCGAGAAAGGTTCGTTCAGACCAACCGGGAGTGACTTCGGGACAATTTGGCGCTATCGGGAAACTCCGAGTCTGCGCGTGCAGAACGCTTCGATATCCTGCGACGACCTTGGAGTGCGAGGCCAGTGGCGGCCCGCCATCGAAGGCATGTGTTCTGAAGGGATTGAATCGTCGTGCATCGTTCGCCACCCGACTTCGCGTCACGCGTCTACGGACCCCAGCGCGTCGCAGCCATCGTCGCCACCCTGGTCGAAGAAGGCATCGCACCGGAACAAACCCTGAGCGGAAGTGGCCTGACGGAAGACCAGCTGCGCGCACCGGCGACGCGGATTTCCTACGAGCAGGCGGCCGTGGTCTTCCGCAACGCGGTGCGCCTCGCGCCCGGTCCCAGCATCGCCTTTCGCGCGGGCATCCGCATGCACCTCACGGCCTACGGCATGTACGGCTACGGGCTGCTGAGCAGCCCCACGCATGCCGACCTGATGGACTTCACCATCAAGTACAACCGCGTCATGGGCCCCGTGGCTGGGCCGGTGTCTTACACCTGCAGCGGTGGCACCGCGGTGCTGCCCTACGAGGTGTTGCTGTCGTCCGACCCGCAAGACCCGCTGTACCGCTTCGCGCTCGAGTTCGCCTTTGCGGTGCACCTGCGGCTGGGCCGCGATCTCTTCGGTCCGTCGTTCGGTCTTTCCGCACTGCACGTGCGCTTTGCCGAGCCCGAAGATTTGAGCGCCTACCGCACGCTGTTCGGCTGCCCCGTGGCGTTCGGCCAGCCGCGCGACGAACTGCATGTGGGCTCGCCGTGGGTGGGCCATCCCTCGCGGCTGCCCGACTCGGTCACGCATGCGATGGTGAGCGAGATGTGCCAGCAGGTGCTGGCCGACCTGCCGCGCTCGGGCGGTGTCTCGTCGGTGGTGCGCCGCACGCTGATCGACCACATGCCGTGGCGCTTTCCGACCATCGAGCCGATGGCCTCGGAGCTGTCGATCCATCCACGCACCTTGCGCCGACGCCTCGAGACCGAAGGCACGACCTACCGCGGCATCCTGGCCGATGTGCGCCGCGTGCTGGCCATCGAGTACCTGCGCACCACGCGCATGACGACCGAGGAAATCGCCGAGCGGCTGGGCTACAGCGACGCCTCGAACTTCCGCCACGCCTTCGTGCGCTGGACCGGCCGCAGCCCGCAGGACTACCGCGCCGCGAAGGCCTGAGCCACGCCTGCGCGATGCCGCAACGGGCATCGTGAACCACCGCTGATTCGCATGCGCGCGCCCTCGTGCGGCGTTCGCGTGGCCGTCGATCCACACATCTGTTCGCAGTTGTGAGTCGAGCCTGCGCGTCGTTCAAATGCGCGTCCCGAAATCACCGCGAAGTGGTCGCATCGCACCTTTTCTTGTCGACGTCGCCGCGAAAAGATGGCGCCCAGAGTAACGACAACAAAGTGCCCGATCCGAGCCTCGCTGAAGGCCCGGACGAGGCCGACAGGAGACAACACATGGATGCACCTCGCGCGTGTCGGCATGCCCGGCACGGACTGGACGTACGCGGCGGGTTCACACCATGCATGCGTGCCGCCGCACAGGCCGGACGCCGCCGTTGCGCGGTGCCTTCCTCCCTTTTCCCCGATCTCGATCCTCTCTCGAACGACCGCCCGACCGGGTAGCCGTGTGCATCGCGTCTGCACGTCGGGCTTTTTCTTCGCCTCTCTTTTTTCCCTTTCCCTCCACTCCCGAGATGACCATGACCGAATCTTCTTCGATGGCCCCGCCGTCCCGCCGCCTGCTGATGCTCGAGTGGCGCGCCGTGGCGGAGCTGTCCGCGTTCTTCACCATGGCCCCGATGCTGCGCATGGCGCCCGCGGGCGACGGGCACCCGGTGCTCGTGCTGCCCGGCCTCTCGGCAAGCGATGCCTCGACGCAACCGCTGCGCGCCTTCCTGCGCGACCGCGGCTACCGCGCGCACGGATGGAAGCTCGGCCCCAACTTCGGCCCGCGCCCTGGCGTGGAAGACCAGATGCAGGAGCGCCTGGCCGAGCTGCACGAACGCTATCAACGCAAGGTGAGCATCGTCGGCTGGAGCCTGGGCGGCGTGTTCGCACGCGAGCTGGCACGGCGGGCGCCTTCGCAGGTGCGCAGCGTCATCACGCTGGGCAGCCCGTTCGCCGGCGAGCCGCGCGCGAGCAACGCGTGGCGGCTGTACGAGATGGTGAGCGAGCGCAAGGTCGAGGACTGGCCCGAGCGCGAACGCATGCGCACGCCGCCACCCGTGCCGGCCAGCGCCATCTACAGCCGCAGCGACGGCATCGTGGCCTGGCAGGGCTGCCGCGAACGCGAGACCGCGACCTCGGAAAACATCGAGGTCGAGGGCAGCCACTGCGGCCTCGGCCACAACCCGGTGGTGCTCTACGCCATCGCCGACCGGCTCGCGCAGCCGGAGGGCCAGTGGAAGCCGTTCCGCCGCGAAGGCCTGCGCCGCCTGCTGTACCTCGATCCGCACCGCGACGTGCGCAAGGCCGCCTGATGCGCCGCATCACCCACCCGTTCACTTCCTGGAGACGCACATGAACAGCAAGCCCTGGCTGGCTTCCTACCCCGAAGGCGTGGCGTGGGACCACGCGATCACGCCCACCTCGGTCCAGCAGATCCTGGCCGACGCCGTGGCCGGTTTTCCCGACCGGCCGGCCATCGACTTCATGGGCAAGCGGCTGAACTACCGCGAGCTCGGCGCACTGGTCGACCGCGCCGCCAAGGGGCTGCAGGCTCTGGGCGTGCGACCCGGCGTGCACGTGGGCCTGTTCCTGCCCAACACGCCGCACTACCTGGTCGCACTGTTCGGCGTGCTGCAGGCGGGCGGCACGGTGGTCAACTACTCGCCGCTCGATGCGGCGAAGGTGCTCGAGCACAAGATCGAGGACAGCCAGACCGATGTCCTCATCACGCTCGACCTGGCCGCGCTGTACCCGCAGATGGCCGCCATGCTCGGCAAGACGCGGCTCAAGAAGCTCATCGTCGGCAACCTCGCCGAGATGACGGGCGCGCCCGAGCAGGTGGCCGCGCAGATGAAGGCGAAGAACGAGACGGTCGAGATCTCCGGCGACGAGCACCACCTGCGTTTTTCCGAACTGCTCGACAACGACGGCCGCTACACGCCGCACCCCATCGGCGATCCGCGCGAGGCGCTGGCCATCCTGCAGTACACGGGCGGCACCACCGGCCTGCCCAAGGGCGCGATGCTCACGCACGCCAACCTGTCCTCGGCCTGCGAGCAGGTGGTGATCACGCAGTCGGGCACGCCGCCCGTGCTGCAGATGGGCACCGAGCGGCTGCTCGCGGTGCTGCCGCCGTTTCACATCTACGCGCTCACGGTCAACCTGCTGCTGGGCGTGCGCCTGGCGGCCGAGATCGTGCAGCACCTGCGCTTCGACCCCAAGGCCGCGCTGCGCGACATCGCCGAGAAGAAGCTCACCACCTTCTGCGGCGTGCCCACCATGTTCACCGCGGTGATCGGCGACCCCGACACGCCGCAGTACGACCTGCACTCGCTCAAGCTGTGCAACTCGGGCGGCGCGCCGCTGCCGATGGAGGTCGGCGAGCGCTTCCGCGCCATCACCGGCACCTGGCTGGCCGAAGGCTGGGGCATGACCGAGACCTCGCCCACCGGCACCTTCTCGCCCGCGCACGGCCAGCGCAAGGCGGGCTCGTGCGGCATTCCGCACCCGGGCGTGGTCATCAAGATGCTCGACCTCGAAGACCCCACGCGCTACGTGCCGCTGGGCGAGAAGGGCGAGATGTGCATCCAGGGCCCCAACGTGATGAAGGGCTACTGGAACAAGCCCGAGGCCACGGCCGACAGCACCACCTTCGACGGCCTCTTTCGCACCGGCGACGTGGGCTACATGGACGAGGACGGCTTCGTCTTCATCGTCGACCGCTGCAAGGACATGCTGCTGTGCAGCGGCTACAACGTCTATCCGCGCGTGCTCGAAGAGGCCATCTACCAGCACCCGGCGGTGCATGAGGTGGCGGTGATCGGCGTACCCGACGAATACCGCGGCCAGTCGCCCAAGGCCTTCGTCACGCTCAAACCCGGCGCCGAGGCCTTCGACATCAAGGCCCTGCAAACTTTTCTCAAGGAGCGCGTGGGCAAGCACGAGATGGTGCAGGCCCTGGAGATCCGCGCCGCGCTGCCCAAGACGGCGGTGGGCAAGCTCTCCAAGAAAGACCTCGTGGACGAAGAGCTGCGCAAGCAGGCCGTCGCCGCGGCCACCGCCTGAGCGCGCGCATTCCCGAATTCCCACCGATCCCACCGACGAAAGAGGCCACGCCATGGACCACCTGAGCAGCATGGACGCGTCGTTCCTGCACCTTGAAACCCCCGAGACGCCGATGCACGTCGGCAGCCTCATGCTCCTGGACCTGCCCGAGGGCTACCGGGGCGACTACTACGAAGACGTGAAGGGCATGCTGGGCAAGCGGCTGCACCTGGCGTCGGTGCTCACGCGCAAGCTCGCGCAGATGCCCTTCGAGCTGGCCGAGCCGGTGTGGATCGACGACGACGACATCGACCTGGACTACCACGTGCGCAGCCTCACGCTGCGCCGCCCCGGCACCATGGAGCAGCTGCACCACCTGGTCGCGCGCCTGCATTCCAGCCTGCTCGACCGCAGCCGCCCGCTGTGGGAGATGTACGTCATCGAAGGCCTGGAGAACGGCCAGGTGGCCTTCTACACCAAGGCCCACCACAGCGGCGTCGACGGCAAGGCCGGCACCGAGCTGGCCAAGGTGCTCTACGACACCACGGCGCAGATGCGCGAGGTGCCGCCCGCGCGCCGCAAGCGCGGCAGCGGCAGCCACTACCAGCTCGGCGTGGCCGAACTGCTGCAGGCGGCGGTGTCCAACTCGGCGCGCCAGTACCGCAAGCTCGCCGAGCTGCTGCCGGCGGCCGCGCGCGCGCTCACGGCGGCCGGCAGCGTGCTCGCGAGCCAGCAGACCGGCAAGGGCGAGCGCCGCCTGAGCCTGGGCATGGCGCCCAAGAGCATGTTCAACGACGCCATCACCAACCAGCGCTCGTACAGCACGATGTCGCTGCCCTTCGACGAACTGAAGGCGCTGGGCAAGCGCGTGGGCGGCACCGTCAACACCATCGTGATGGCGATGTGCAGCGAGGCGCTGGCCCGCTTCCTGAAGGAGCGCAACCTGCTGCCGAAAGAAGCGCTGATCGCCGGCGTGCCCGTGAGCCTGCGCGCGGAGGGCGACGACGCGATGAACAACCAGGTGTCGATGGTGCGCGTCGACCTGGCGACCGACATCGGCGACGCGGCCGAGCGCTTCAAGGCGATCCATGCCTCGTCGGAAGCGGCCAAGGCCGTGGTGCGCGAGCTCAAGCCCGTGCTCGGCGTCGACATGCCGATCACCGGCTCGCCCTGGCTCATGACCAGCCTGGCGTCGCTGTACGGCCGCTCCAACCTGGCGCGCCGCGTGCCGCCCGCGGCCAACGTGCTGATCTCCAACGTGCCGGGGCCGGGCGCCACGCTCTACGTGGCGGGCGCGCGGATGATGCACTTCTACCCGGTGTCGATCCCGTACCACGGCAGCGCGCTGAACATCACGGTGCAGAGCTACGCGGGCTCGCTCGACTTCGGCCTCACGGCCTGCCGCCGCATCCTGTCGCAGGAAGAGTCGTACGAGCTGATCGGCCACCTGCGCGCGGCGCTGCGGCAGATCGAGCGGCTGCCCAGCGTCGAGAGCGCGGCCAAGCCGGCGGTCGCGAAAGAGGCGCAGGCCGAGGTAGTGCCCGCCAAGGCCCCGCGCCGCGCGAAGGCGCCGGCCGCCGCCAAGCCGCGTGCGGCGGCCACTGCTGCCGCACCCGCCAGCAAGAAGCCCCGCGCGCCGCGCAAGCCGGCCGCTCCTGCCAAGGGCAAGCGCGCCGCCGCCGCTGCCTAGCCTTCCCGCCGATTCCTTCACCGACCGACCCCAAAGGAAAGCAAGACCATGACCCCCACTTCTGCGCAGGCCCCCGCCCGCGCGCCGTACAACGCGGCGGACGAGGCTTTGTTTTCGAAGGTCAGCTGGCACCTGCTGCCGCTGTTGATCCTCTGCTACATCGTCGCCTTCATCGACCGCATCAACATCGGCTTCGCGCAGCTGCAGATGAAGCAGACGCTGGACTTCAGCAACGAGGCCTATGCGCTGGGCGCGGGCATCTTCTTCATCGGCTACTTCCTCTTCGAGGTGCCCAGCAACCTGATGCTCGAGAAGATCGGCGCGCGCAAGACGCTGCTGCGCATCATGTTCTGCTGGGGGCTCGTGGCCTCGGCCATGATGTTCGTGGAGACCACCACGCAGTTCTACGTGCTGCGCTTCCTGCTGGGCGCGTTCGAGGCGGGCTTCTTCCCGGGGATCATCCTGTACCTCACCTACTGGTACCCCTCGGCGCGGCGCTGCAAGGTGATCTCGATCTTCATGACGGCCACGGCCATCGGCTACCTGCTGGCCGGCCCGCTCTCGGGCTGGATCATGAAGTACATGAACGGCCTGGGCGGCCACCACGGTTGGCAATGGCTGTTCGTGGTGCAGGGGCTGCCGGCCTCGCTGCTCGGCATCGTGGCGTTCTTCTACCTGAAGGACAAACCCGAGCAGGCCGGCTGGCTCACGCCGTCCGAGAAGGTCGCGCTGCGCCACCACCTGGACAACGAGCCGCATGCCGTGGAGACCGCGTCGCACGGTTCGTTCTGGGCGCTGCTGCGCGACCCCAAGGTGTTCACGATGGCCTTCGTGTACTTCCTGTTCCTGGGCGCCAACTACACGCTGGTGTTCCTGGTGCCCACGCTCATCAAGAACTGGGGCGTGGGCGACGTGTTCATGGTCGGCCTGCTGTCGGCCATTCCGGCGGTCTTCGGCGCTGTCGGCATGGTGTTCGTCGGGCGCAGTTCCGACAAGCACCTGGAGCGGCGCAAGCACTTCTTCTTCTGCGTGGCGCTGGCCTCGGCGGGCCTGCTGGTGGCCGTCTTCAGCGGCGGCAACCTGGTGCTGGCGCTGGCGGGCCTCGCGGTGATGAGCATCGGCCAGTCGGCCAACACGCCGATCTTCTTCGCGGCCATCAGCGAGTACCTGCCGCGCAAGTCGGCGGCCGGCGGCATCGCGCTGATCAGCAGCCTGGGCAACCTCGGGCCCGCCGTGATGCCGGTGATCACCGCGTGGATCACTACCGCCTCGGGCAGCTCGGACAACAGCATGTTCCTTGCGATCGGGCTGTGGCTGTCGTCCGGCGTGGTCCTGCTGCTCGTCATGCGGCCCGCCGCCGCGCGCCGCTCGCAGCTCGCGACGGCCTGATTTTTTCGTTACCTGCTATTTCACTCACCAAGGAGATTCAATTCATGGCAACCAGCAAGAACGCAGCCAACGCCAACCCGCTCTTTCCCACGGCGCTGCCGTCGATGGAAGATTTCAGCAAGCTGATCGAGCAGCTCAAGCTGCCCGGCGTGGACGTCGGCGCGCTCGTGGAGTGGCAGCGCAAGGACATGGAGGCGCTGGCCGAGGCCAACCGTCAGGCCTACGAGGGCATCCAGTCGCTGGCGCAGCGGCGCGGCGAGATCCTGCGCGACACGCTGGCCCAGTGGCAGGACGCGCTGAAGGACGCCACCGGCAAGGACGCCATCTCCAGGCAGGCCGAGGTCGCGCAGCGCGGCGTGCAGCAGGCCGTCGACAATTTCCGCGAACTGGCGCAGCTGGAAGCGCAGGCGCGCAACAACAGCTGGAAGGTGGTGCAGGACCGCCTGAACGAGAACATGGCGAACCTGCAGCAGCTGCTGCAGCCGAAGAAATAGGGGCGCTCCCGCGGACGCAATGTCCGCGCAACGACTGCTGGTAGCCTTGCCGGATTGTTCAGGCGCGCCTCGCCCCGCGAGGTCGCGCGATCCGGATGAATCAGAAAGGACTCAGCGCGTGGTTGTGACAGGGAGAAGATGGGGCGCGTGCGCCGCGTTGACGGCGGCATTGCTGGTGGGCGCATGCTCCACCACGCCCAGCACGCCGGTGGCGGGCCCCGGCGAGTACGTCGTGCAGACGGGCGACACGCTCTACCGCATCGCGCAGCGGCACGGCCGGACGACGGCCGAGATCGCCCGCTGGAACCAGATCAAGGACCCCGACCAGCTCGAAGCCGGCCAGGTGCTGCGCGTGGTGCCGCCGGGCGGCGCCGTGACGGGGGCTGCCACGCCCCCGCCGCGCAGCAGCAGCGGCGGCAGCGGCAGTGCCGAAAAAGCCAAGCCCGCGCCCGCCCCTCGCGAGCGCGACCCCGTGGTGCCGCCCGCCTCGCGGCGCAGCGACTGGGGCTGGCCGACGCAGGGCGCGGTCATCGCCGGCTTCAACGGCAACAGCAACAAGGGCCTGGACATCGGCGGCAGCAGCGGCGAGCCCGTGCATGCGATCGGCGCCGGCTCGGTGGCCGCGACGGAGACGATGCGCGGCTACGGCAGCGTCATCATGGTCGACCACGGCGGCTCCTACATGTCGATCTACACCAACGTGGGCACCGTGGGCGTGAAGCAGGGCCAGCGCGTGCAGCGCGGCCAGAAGATCGCCGAGATCGGCCCGGCGGAGGGCGGCCGCGCCAAGCTGCACTTCGAGATCCGCTACCGCGGCAAGGCGGTCGATCCGCGCCTGTACCTGCCGGCGAAGTAAGCGCAGCGGGCCCTCAGCCCTGCGGCCGCGTGAGCAGGTCGAGCTCGGCCCGCAGGCGGCGCACCGCCACTTCATGGCGCCGCGTCTGCGGCCCGCGCCCATGCGTGCCGGCCTTCAGGATGAGCCGCAGCTGCTCGCGCTGCAGTTGCGCCTTCAGGCGCCGGGCGCGCTTGCCGAATTCCTTGCCCATGTCGCGGCGCACGCGGTAGCGCAGCAGCGGCGCGCCCAGGCGCACCCATTCGTCGTCGCGGATCAGCTCGCGCTCGGGCACGAAGTAGGCCGCCAGCGCGTGCAGGTAGGTGCCGTTCTCGCGCGCGGCGGCGCGCCAGACGAAGGCGGCGGCGATCACCACCGGGATGCCCTTGACGATGAGCAGCAGCGCGATGCCGACAAAGCCGTCGTCGAAGCGGTCTTCGAGCAGCGGCGAGTTCCAGATGAAATGCATCGCCCACGCCAGCGCGAAGTAGAAGAGGGCGCAGCCGATGCGCGCGGCCATCGAGCGCTGCGGGTTCAGCAGGAACCACGCGACGCCGAACGAGGCGATGGTCGTGTAGGCCGCGTGGCTCCACAGCCCGCTCAGCAACCCGCGCATGAGCAGGTGGTAGAGCACCGGGTACACCTGGTTCTCGAGCGGGAAGTTCACGGCGCTGTTCACCGTGTAGCTCAGGTTCTCGATCACCTGGAAGCCCAGCCCGGCCATGGCGCCGACGATCAGCACCGACAGGTACGTTTCGAACTGGTTGCGCGCGATCAGCACCAGCAGGATCACGCCCGCGAGCTTCAGGAACTCTTCGGTGATCGGCCCTGCGATGGCCGGCCCCCACGCCGCCACGAACTCCGGCGACACCAGCTTGGCGCACAGGCTCTGGATGGCGATGTTGGCCGGCGCCGCGAAGTACACCGCGCCCAGCCCGCCCCATGCAAAGGCCAGCACGTAGGCCTCGGGCGGGTGCTGCTCCAGCAGATCGAGCGTGCGGAAAAACAGCACGAAGGCCGCCGTGTAGCCGCCCCACACCAGCAGGCCCAGCAGCGCTGTGACGGGCACCACGCGAAAGCCCAGCGAGAACATCGAGACCGTGTAGAACAGCCCGTTGAGGATCAGCGCCGCCAGCAGCCAGAACGCGGCGCGCTGCGGCTGGAAGAACGAGTCGGTGCCGATCGGCCAGTCGGCGTCTTCTTGCGTGGCAACGGTGGTTTCGGTGGCTTCGGTGGTGGTGCTCACAGCGGTGCCTCCAGGTCCATCGAGTCGAGCATCTTGCGGGCGTCGGCCAGCGCTTCGTTGAAGCCGTCGGTGGGGCCGTACACGTCGATCTGCACCAGCGAACGGCGCGGCGTGTCGACCACCTGCCAGAAGCGGCCGGCGAGCTTGGCGCCGTAGTAGGCGAAGGTCTTGCCCTGCAGGCCCCAGCCGGTGACGAAGTCGGACACGTCGCCTTCGACGGTCAGGCCCTGGCCGCGCTCCATGAGCCGCTGCTGGCGCACCATGGGGCCGTCGGGCCCGCCCATCCACAGGCGCGTGGTCACGAGGAACTTGTGGCCGCCCTTGAAGAGCATGAGCGACTGGCCGGCCTTGGAGCGCGACACGTCCATCTGCCAGCCCGGTGCGGGCTCGAAGCGCGCGTGGGCGACCGACACCGTCTCGCCCGCGGGCAGCGGCCGGCTGCCGGGCGTGTGGTTGTTCCAGAAGGTGAGGCCGCCGACGTACGCGGCAATGGCCAGGAGGATCGCGAGCGCGCCCGGCCAGGTGCGGTACGGGATGCGGCGGGACGGTTGAAGCATCCGTGGATCGTGCCACACCGAAGCGACGGCGCGGGGGCGCCGCCGCTGTTGTCAGGCGCTCAGAACGCCATGCGAATGCCAACGTCGTAGCCCAGCGCGCGGTGCGGCTGCATGCCGTTGGTGGTCGCGTAGGCCGGCTGCGGGAAGATCGCCGGCAGGCTCAGCACCAGCGGCGTCACGCCCATCACGGTCGGGTTGTTGCGGCCGTTGGCGATGTGGATGCGCGCCACCGAGGCATACAGCGCCGTGCGCTTGGAGAGGTTGTGCACGTAGCCCAGCGCCAGCTTGTTCACCGACGAATTGCCGTCGGGCAGGCCCAGCCCGTTGACGAAGCGCACGCGCGCATACGAGGCGCGCACCACGCCCGCGCCCAGCGGCACGTTCACGCCGGCCATGAGGCCGTCGTAGCGGTCGCTCAGGTGCAGCGCGCCGTTGGCGAAGGGCGTGGCGCTGTGGCGCACGTCGCGCACGCGCGACCATTCGCCGAACACCTTCACCACGCCGAAGTCGTACGAGGCGCCGAGGTTCAGGCTCTTGATCTTCTCGCTCTGCGCGGCGGCGCTGGCCAGCGTGCTCTCGCCGTAGCCCAGCGCCACGTCGGCCGGACCGCTGGCCCAGCCGATGCGCCCGCCCACGTAGCGCCCGCGCTGCGAGGGGCTGTCGGGCGTGTTGCTGATCTTCGTGTTCTCGTGCAGCGCGTACTGCACCTGGCCGTAGAAGCCGCCCAGGTTCGGCGGCAGGAAGTAGCTGATGGCGTTGCTCGTGCGCAGGTAGCTGTCGGTGCCGGCAGAGAGGCCACCGTTCAGCAGGCCGCCCGTGGCCAGCGCGCGCGAGGCCGCGATGTTGCTGTTGACCACCGCGATCAGGTTGGTGCCCACGCCGTTGACGCTGAAGGGGTCGAAGACGGCGTCGTTCCAGAACGAGGCCGTGTAGTCGCGGCCCAGGCGCACTTCACCGAAGGGCCCGCTGAGGCTGAGCGTGGAGCGGCGTCCGAAGTTGGTGATGCCGCTGCCCGTGTCGTTGCTCAGCGGCGCCTCCAGCCAGAAGCTCGCGGCCAGCCCGCCGCCCAGGTCCTCGGTGCCGCGAAAGCCGATGCGGCTCGACGCATTGCCCGAGGGCGACAGCACGGTCTGGCTCTGGCGCAGCTCGGCCGGGCGCAGCGGGTTGTACGAAATGCTGGTGGTGCGGTAGTGGCTCACGCCCGCGTCCATCACGCCGAACAGCGTGAGCGAGGACTGGGCGAGGGAGGCGCCTGCAGCGAGGGTCGCGGCCGTGGCGGCGATGAGGGTCTTCTTCTTCATGGTCTTGTCTCCTGGTTGTTGTGTGTGTTGTCGTCTCTGTCGTCGTGGGGGCTGTGCGTCAGGGCGCCCAGCGCAGCAGCGCGAGCACCAGCGCGGCGATGAAGACGGTCTCGCCGACCATCAGCACCACCGGCTTGAGGCCCACGTCGACCAGCTCGCGCAGTTGCGTCTTCATGCCGATGCCGGCCATCGCCGCCACCAGGAACCAGCGCGACAGGTCGCTGCCCGCGGTGGCGAGCGGGGGCGGCAGCCAGCCCGTGCTGTTGAGCGCCACCAGCGCGGCGAAGGCCACCGCGAACCACGGCAGCAGCGGCGGGCGCTGGCCGCCCACGGCCTTGCCGGTGGCGCGCGTGAACATCACGGCGAACAGGATCACCGGCAGCAGCGCCGCCACGCGCATCAGCTTGACCAGCGTGGCCGTGTCGCCCGTGGCCTGCGACATGCCGTAGCCCGCGCCCACCACCTGCGCCACGTCGTGGATGGTGGCGCCCAGGAACACGCCGGCCGTGTGCGCGTCCATGCCCAGGGCGCGCGCGATCAGGGGGTAGGCGATCATCGTGAGCGTCGACAGCGCCGACACGCCCACCACCGTGAACAGCGTGGCGCGTTCCTTCAGCGGATGCGGCGGCAGCGCCGCGGCCAGCGCCAGCGCGGCCGAGGCGCCGCAGATCGCGGTGGCGCCGCCGCTGAGCAGGCCGAACAGCACGTTGAAGCCCATCAGCCGCGCCACGACCATCGACACGCCGATGGTCAGCACCAGCGACACCGCCACCAGCAGCACCGGGTGCCAGCCCAGCGCCACCACCTGCGCGGCCGTGATGCGCAACCCGAGCAGCGCCACGCCCCAGCGCAGCACATGGCGCGCGGTGAACTCGATGCCGGGCTTGCACGGGCCCTCGGCCGAAAGGAAGTTCATCGCCATGCCGAGGATGAGCGCGAACAGCATCACCGGCGCACCGTAGTGCTGCGACAAAAAGGTGGACGCTGCGGCGACCACCGCGCAGGCGAGCACGCCCGGAAAGAGCAGGCGGCCGCGCGCCGGCCATGCGGCGACAGACAAGGCGGTCATGAAAACCTCAGGGGACGAGCACGGTGGCGCCGGTGGTCTTGCGACCTTCGAGGGCGCGGTGTGCCTCGGCGGCGTCGGCCAGTGCAAAGCTCTGCTGGGGTTCGCTCACGATGCGGCCGGCCAGCACGTGGCCGAACAACTCGTCGGCCATCGACAGCATGTGCGGGCGCGGGTGGATGTAGTGAACCATCGCGGGCCGCGTGAGCCAGATCGAGCCCTTGGCGGCCAGCACCTGCGAATCGACGACCACGGCGCCCGACGACGTGCCGTTGCTCACGAGCGTGCCGCGCGGCTGCAGGCAATCGAGCGAAGCCTCGAGCGTGTCCTTGCCCACCGAGTCGTACACGACGGGCACGCCTTTCCCCTCGGTGATCTCGCGCACGCGCTGTGCGATGTTCTCGCGCGAGGTCACGATGGTGTGCGTGCAGCCGTTGGCTTTGGCGACAGCAGCCTTCTCGTCGGTGCTGACGGTGCCGATCATGGTGACGCCCATCGCGCGCGCCCACTGGCAGGCGATGAGGCCCACGCCCCCGGCGGCTGCGTGGTACAGGATCGTCTCGCCAACCTGGAGCGGATAGACCTGGCGGAACAGGTACTGCGCCGTCATGCCCTTCATCATCAATGTGGCAGCGGTGCGGTCCGAGATGCCATCGGGCAGCGGAATGAGCACATCGGCGGGCATCACGCGCACCTGCGAGTACGCACCCTGCGGCCCGATGAGGTAGCCCACGCGATCGCCCACACGGATGTCGGTCACGCCCGGCCCCACGGCCTCGACCACGCCCACGGCGTCGGAACCGAGGCCGTTGGGCAACGCGAGCGGATAGCGCCCGGTGCGGAAATAGATGTCGATGAAGTTGACCGCGATGAGGCTGTGGCGCACGCGCGCCTGGCCGGGGCCGGGCTCTCCGACCTCGATGTGTTCGAGCTTGAGCACGTCGGCGCTGCCGGTCTCGTGGAAGCGGATGGCTTGGACCATGGGAATTTCTTTCGGTGTGAAGGGCGGGCAGAAAGGGTTCAGCCCGCCGAGAGTTCGTCGATGAGGGCCTGCGCGCCCGGCCATTCGCCGTAGCCCGAGGCGGGGTTGAGGTGGCCGACCTCGCCGAGGTCGACCAGGCGGCTGCCCCAGCCCTGCGCCATCTGCACCACGCGATCGAAGGGCGCCAGCGGGTCGTTGCGGCTCGCCGCCACGATGCTCGGAAACGGCAGCGGCCCGGTCGGCACCGGCAGCCAGCCGCCGGCGCGCAGGGCCTCGACGGTGGGGTAGCCCTCGGGCATCGGCCGCTCGAAGTCGGGTGGCGTGGCCAGCAGCGCGCCGCGCACCGGCCGGCGCGTGCGCTGCGCCCAGTGCGCCAGCATCACCACGCCGCCGCTGTGCGCCACGACGACCAGCGGCCCCTCGACCGCCTGCGCCTCGCGCTCGATGGCCGCCACGCGCGCGGCGCAGTCGAGGTCGTCGCGGCCCATGGGCGGCACCGCGCGCACGCGCGGCAGGCGTGCGGCGAGCAGGGTCTGCCAGTGGCTGGCGACGGCGTCGCGCAGGCCGGGAACGATGAGGACGGTGGGAGCAGTCATGTCGGCCTGCACCCTCACTGGTTGAGCTGGATGTTGTAGGTCTTGACGATCCGCGCGTTGCGCTCGTACTCGTCATGCGTGATCTTCGCGAGCTGCTCGGGGCTCTCGCTGGTCATCGGCACGAAGTTCTGCGCGATGAGCCGTTCCCGCACCTTCGGCGAGGAGGCGGCCTTCGTGAGGACCGCATTGATCCGCTTCACGAGGTCGTCGGGCATCTTTGCCGACACGATGGCGCCGGCCCAGTTCGAGAAGTCGATCTCGTCGAAGCCCTGCTCGGCCATCGTGGGCACCTCCGGCAGCTGCGCCAGCCGGGTCTTGGCCCCGACCCCGAAGACCTTCACCTTGCCGGCCTTGATCAGCGGCAGCGACGTGACGATGCCGTCGAACAGGATGTCGACCTGGCTGCCCATCAGGTTCTGCAGCGCCGGCGGCGAGCCCGGGAACGGCACGTGCTGCAGGTCCAGCCCCGCCTTGCGGGCAAAGATGGCGCCGGCGTAGTGCGAGCTGGTGCCCGCGGAGTACGAGGCGTAGCTGCCCGGGCTGCCCTTGCCGGTCTTCAGGTAGGCGATGAGGCCTTTCAGGTCGTTGGCCGGCACCGACGGCGCGCTCACCAGCACCATCGCCGAGCGCGCCACCATGGTCACCGGCTTCACGTCCTTGACCGGGTCGAAGCTGGTCTTCATCACCAGGGGAATCTCGGTCAGGATGTTGCTGACCATGAACATGATGGTCTGCCCGTCGGGCGGCGCGCTGTTGAGCGCCTGCACCCCGATGGCGCCACCGGCGCCCGGCTTGTTGTCGACGATCACCGGCTGCCCGATCTCGGCCGAAATCGCATCGGACAACACGCGGGCCACGACGTCCATGGTGCCGCCCGCGGGCGCCGGCACCACGATCCGCACCGGCTTGGTGGTCCAGGCATGGGCGAGCAGGGGCGCGGCGGCCAGGGCGGCTGCCCAGGGCTTCAGGCGGCGAAGGATGTTGTGGGTTTTTTTCATCGCGATGTCTCCAGGTGTTCTGGTGCCGGGGGTGTGGGGTGCTCAGGCCGCCTTGCGCAGGAAGCCCTGCTGCGCGCCGTTGCGGTTCGGCGCGAAGCCGTTGGCCGCCAGCGATTCCTCGACGGTGTCGTAGAACACGCCGATCTTGGAAATCTCGCGCGCCTGCTTGGCGGTGGCGATGGGGCGCCCGAACTGGCGCGAGATGGCCACCAGCTGCTCGACCTGCGCCACCGTGCCCATCTTGGCGGAGCGCGACTGGTTCCAGAGGTTGTCCTCGATGCCGCAGCGCACGTGCAGGCCCATGGCAATGCCCATCATGTTCACGGGCAGCACGTTGCGCATGGAGCTTTCCACCGTGAGCACCGCGCCGTCGGGCACGGCGCGCACGAAGTTGGCCAGGCTGTAGATGTTGGGCACGTCCATGCCGCCGCCGATGGCCACCCAGTTCATGACCAGCGGGCCCTTGTAGACGCCGCGGCGCATCAGCCGCTCGACCGAGTCGAAGCTGTTGATGTTGTAGCACTGGAAGGCGCTCTGGATGCCGGCCTTGGTGAGGCGGCGGATGTGCTCTTCGGCCCAGCCCGGTTGCGCGGGCACGGTCATTTCCTTGTAGGCGCGGTAGACCTCGGGGTCTTCCATCGAGGTGCCCCGGGTGTCGGCGTCGTCCCAGTGCTCGACCACGTTCATCTGCGAGGTGTTGATGGTCACCGTCACCTGGTCGGGCGTGGGCTCCAGCTCGGCCAGCATGTGGCGCGTGTCGTCGCTGAGCCACTTGGCGGCGGCGCCTTCGCTCTCGGGTGCGAAGCTGATCGAGCCGCCCACCTGGATGATCATTTCGGGCACGGCCTTGCGCACGCCGGCGATCAGTTCATTGAACTTCGACAGCCGCTTGCTGCCCTTGCCGTCGAGCTCGCGCACGTGCAGGTGCAGCACCGTGGCGCCGGCGTTGTAGCAGTCGACCGCCTTCTGGATCTGCTGCGCCATGGTGACGGGAATGTCTTCCGGAAAGTCGGCGGGCACCCACGACGGTGCGTAGGGCGCGGCGGTGATGACCAGCGGCTGCTGGTTTTCGGGGAACAGATGGCCGTCGAGAAAGTTCATGGCAGGACCTCGGGAGAAAGGAAGAAGGAAGGGAGAGGGCGCAGGACGTGCCCGCTCAGAAGACCGCGTCGCCGACGATGCCGGCGCGTTCCATCTTTCGATGGCAGGGCGGGTAGTCCATGACCGCGTAGTGCTGGGTCGAGCGGTTGTCCCACATGGCCACGTCGCCCGGCTGCCAGCGCCAGCGCACCTGGTACTCGGGGATCTGCACCTGGCTCACGAGGTAGGCCAGCAGCAGGGCGGCGCCGGGCTGGTAGTCCTGCCCGTAGCGCACGTTGGCCGGCGTGTGGAAGTTGGTGAAGTGGGTCGTGAAGCCGTTGACGAACAGGATCTTCTCGCCCGTGTCGGGGTGCGTGCGCACCACCGGGTGCTCGGCGTCGGGAAACTGGGCCTTCAGCGCCAGGCGCTTCTCGATCGGCATCGCGGCGCCGAAGGTGGCCTCGATGCTGTGGCGCGCGCGCAGCCCCGCGATCTGCTGCTGGATGTGCGCGGGCAGCTTCTCGAAGGCCAGCGCCATGTTGGCCCACATGGTGTCGCCGCCCACCGGCGGGCATTCGACGCAGCGCAGCACGCAGCCGAAGGGCGGCTTCTCGCGCCAGGTGGCGTCGGTGTGCCAGCTGTTCTCGTAGCGGTCGACCGGCGTGTCGGGGTTCTTGTAGATGCGCACCAGGCCCGGGTGCTCGGGGTCGCTGCCGACCACGGGGTGGTCTTCCAGCTCGCCGAAGTGGCGGGCGAAGGCGACGTGCTCGGCGCGCGTGAGCTCCTGCTGGCGGAAGAACAGCACCTTGTGCTGCACCAGCAGCGCGCGGATCTCGGCCGCCAGGCCGGCGTCGCGCGAGGCGTCGGCCAGCGACACGTGGCGCAGCTCGGCGCCGATGGCGCAGGTCACGGGGTGGACCTGGAGGCCGCGCGTGTGCACGGCGGGGGCCCCGTTCGAGAGGCCTGGCTGGATCGTGGAACCCATGTGTCTTGTCTCCTGTGCCGGTCGGGGAGTGCCTCTGTGTCTTTGCGGCGGTGACCGTGCTGGAAGCAAGAATAGGTCGGGGCCCCTGCGCGCGCCCCCTCCTCGCAGGAGGGGGAGGCGGCCCTGGAGGGGAGGGAGAAACCCTCGGTGCCCGGCGGCGAGCCCTCAGTGCCCGGCGGCGAGCAGCCCTAGGATGCGCGCGCGCTGCACCACCTGCGTGCGGGTACCGGCGTCGAGCTTGGCGAACAGGTTCTTCACGTGCCACTTGACGGTGGTTTCGCCCACCTGCATGGCGCGCCCGATTTCCTTGTTCGACAGGTTGCGCGCCAGCAGCACCAGCACCTCGCCCTCCTTGGGCGTGAGCACGGTGCCGGGCGATGCGGGTGCCGCAGACGCGGGCGCAGGCGGCACGGCGGGCGCGAGCGGCGCCACCGCGATCTCGGCCTGCGCGCCCTCGGCCGCGAGCGTGCCGACCCAGGCGCCCAGCTCGGGGTGCGCGTCGGAGAACACGCGCTGCAGCCCGTAGGCGCGCGCCAGGTCCATGGCCTCGCGCAGCAGCGCCTGCGCCGGCTGGCCGCAGCGCTCCAGCGCCAGCGCGCGCAGCCCCAGCAGCTCGATGTGCAGGCCGCCCTGCTTGCGCTGGCGCGCCTGTTCGTCGGCACGCGCCAGCTTCGCGAGGGCGTCGGGCCAGTCGCGCGCGGCAATGGCCGCGTGGGCGCGCGCCACGTCGCGCAGCGCTTCCACGCTGCGCCGCCACAGCGGGCCCTGCGGCAGCGTGGGGTCGGCCAGCTGCGCGTCGATGCGCTCGCACAGTTCGCGGCAGGTCTGGGCGCGGTGGCGCTGCGCATGCAGGCGCACCTGCTCGGCCAGGCTGGCGATGCGCAGCCGCGGCAGGCGCCGCGCGGCGCCGGCCGCGTCCAGCGCGTCCAGCAGTTCCAGCGCGCGGTGCTCGGCGCCCTCGGCCGCCGCGATGCGCGCCGCCGTGCGGTAGGCCTGCAGCAGCGATTCGGGCAGGCCGCTGTGCTCCAGCACGTCGAGGCGGTCGGCCAGCAGCGTGGCGGCGTCGCCCGGCAGGTCGCGCTCCCAGGCCACCGACGCGAGCAGCGCGGCCAGGTTGCAGCTGAAGCGGTGGCGCCGGCCCATCTCGGCCTCGGCGCCGGCCACGGCGGGCCGCAGCAGCTGCTCGGCCAGCAGCACCTGGCCTTCCCACGCGTAGCTCAGGCCGATGACCAGCTCGCTCCAGCGCCGGATGTAGTCGACGCCGTGGCCCGGGTGCCCGCGCAGGGCCTGCTGCTGGCGCAGGCGCGCCAGCGCGGGCTCGCCCTCGAGCAGCGCGCGGTAGGCCATGCGGTTGGCATGCGACTGCAGCAGCAGCGGGTCGGTCAGCGGCACGGCCTCGGTCCAGGGCGCGTGCAGTTCGACGAAGCGGTCGGGGTCGTCCGCGAACACGGCGGCGCCGCCGAGGATCAGCGCGCATTCGCAGCGCAGCGCATCGCTCACATCGGGCTGCGCCAGGATGCGCGCCACGAAGCGGCCGGCTTCTTCGTGCCGCTCGCTCGATGCGAGCGTCCATGCCGCGGCCAGCAGCAGGCGCGGGCGGCGGTCGAGTTCGTCGGCCGGCATCTGCGCCATCCATTCGAGCACCGTGGCCTGCCGGCCGCGCCGCATGAGCGATTCGTACAGGCTGCGCTCCGCGAGCTCGTAGGCGGTCTGGTGCTGGCCCGCGCTCAGCGCGTGGTGGGCGGCCTCGTCGAGCAGCTCGTGCGCGGCCAGCCACTGCGCCGCGCGCGCATGCGCCGCCACCTGCTCGGCGGCGTCGAGCGCGGCGAAGCGCTGGCGCAGCACGTCGCGCGCCAGCGCATGCATGCGCAGCCACTCGCCCCCTTCGGCGGCGGCGAACACCGGCGTGTCGTTGCTCAACCGCGCCAGCCGCGCCGCGGCATCGTCGACGCCGGAGACGGCGCGGCACAGCTCGGGATGCAGCAGGTCGAGCACGGCGATGCGGGCCAGGAAGTCGCGGTCGTCGGGGTCGAGGTTCACCAGCAGCAGCCGCACCAGCTCGCCCTGCAGCTCGCCGGCGGCGGCCGTCATGTCGCCCAGCACCGTGTGCGCGGCGTGCGCGTCGGCCCCGCGCGCGATGATGGTCGTGGCCAGCTGCAGGCCCAGCGGCCAGCCTTCGGTCAGCTCGTGCAGCCGGGCGGCGGTGTTGCGGTCGACGCGCGCGCCGAAGCGTGCCTGCACCAGTTGCAGCGTCTCGTCGAGGCTGAACTTCAGCAGCGCCGGGCCGATCTCCACGCACTGCCCGTAGGCCACGAGATCCTCGATGTCGAGCCGGCCGTCGGGGCGCGTGGCAATGAGCGTGCGCACGTTGGGCGGCGCGTTGCGCAGCAGGTAGGCCAGCGCCTCGCGCGAGGCCGGCGGCAGGCGGTCGGCCTCGTCGATGACCAGCACCACGTTCAAGGCCGCCTGCGCCAGCTCGGCCAGCAGCGCGGTGACGCTGCCGAGCGTGCCGGGCCGGTCGTCCTGGAACAGGCTGCGCCCGAACGCGGGGCGGCCCATGGCGACGCGCAGCGCCAGCGCCAGGCTCTGCACCAGCCGGCCCGGGTCGTCCTGGCTCTGCGCCGAGACCCAGCCGACCGGCACGCCCAGGCCCAGGTACTCCAGCCGCCATTGCGCCAGCAGCGAGGTCTTGCCGAAGCCCGAGGGCGCCTGCACCACGCACACGGCGTGGTCGCGCAGCGCGTCGGCGCTCGACAGGAGCCGCGCGCGCGAGACGAGGTGACGCGGGACACGGGGCGGCGTCACCTTGAGCAGCAGGTCGCGCGGGGCGCCGCTCGCATCGGGGGGCGGGAAAGTGGCCAAGGCTCGTTCGTGCTCGTGGAGGGAAGAACGGGCCCGATTCTCCACGTCAATCGCGCGAGGCCGAAGCGCGGCGCGGCGCCCCCCGCCGCGCGCGGCTGGCCTTCGCGCTGCAGCCGTACTGCGCATGGAACCAGCGCGACAGCCCGCTGGGCGCGCAGAAGCCGAGCAGGCCCGCGACCTCGGCCAGCGGGCGGTCGCCCTCCAGCACGTGGCGCACGGCGAGTTCCTTGCGCACGTCGTTGACGATGGCCGAGAAGCTCTGCCCGTCGTCCGCGAGCCGGCGCTGGATCGTGCGGCATTCCACGCCCACGTGCGCCGACACCTGCGCGATGCTGCAGCGCCCGCTGGGCAGGAGCAGCAGCACCGCGCGCCGCACGTCGCCCGGCAGCGCGTCGCCGGGCGCCGGCGCTGCCGCGTCGAGCAGCTGCCGCGCATAGCGCGCCATGGCCGGGTCGGCCGAGGGGTTGGGCGCGTCCAGGTCGTCGCGCGCGCAGACGATGCCGTGGAAGTCCTGGTCGAACGCGACGGCCGCGCCCAGCACGCGATGGTGCGTGCGCAGGTCGCGCGGCGCGGGGTGCGCCAGGCACACGCGCCGGGGCTGCCAGTCGGCGCCGAGAAACTGGCGCAGCAGGCGCAGCATCACGCCCAGCGCCAGTTCGATGCGCTGGCGCGTGGCGCGGTGCGCCTTGCCGGGCTGCACTTCCTCGCGGATGACCACCACCTGGCCGAAGGCCTCGACCATCAGCGACAGCGAGCCGTTGAGCAGCGGCTGGTAGCGCATCAGCACGTCGAGCGAATCGCGCAGCGTCGGCTGCTCGCGCACCAGCAGGCCGACGGCCCCGAGGTTCGACAGCCGCCGCCCCTCGGCCATGCACAGCCCGAAGGCTTCGTTGCCCGAGCGCTCGGCCGAGGCCTGCAGCAGCGCGGCGACGCGGTCGACCGGGATCATCAGGTCGGGCTCGTCCAGCACGCGGGGATTCAGGCCGGCGTCCAGGAGCATGCGCGCCGGGTCCAGGCCGCTGGCACGGGCGATCTCGCGGTAGTGGGTGAGGCTTGCCGCGCGGACCAGGGAGGGCATCGCAAGTCCGCACGTCGCAGTTCTCAGGGCACGAGCACGGTGGCGCCGGTGGTCTTGCGGCCTTCGAGGGCGCGGTGCGCCTCGGCGGCATCGGCCAGTGCGAAGCTCTGCTGGGGCTCGCTCACGATGCGACCGGCCAGCACGTGGCCGAAGAGTTCGTCGGCCATCGACAGCATGTGCGGGCGCGGGTGGATGTAATGAACCATCGCGGGCCGCGTGAGCCAGATCGAGCCCTTCGCCGCCAGCAGCTTGGTGTCGAGGACCACGGCGCCGGAAGACGTGCCGTTGCTCACCAGCGTGCCGCGTGGTTGCAGGCAATCGAGCGAGGCTTCCAGCGTGTCCTTGCCCACCGAGTCGTACACGACCGGCACGCCCTTGCCTTCGGTGATCTCGCGCACGCGCTGGGCGATGTTCTCGCGCGAGGTCACGATGGTGTGCGTGCAGCCGTTGGCCTTGGCGACGGCGGCTTTCTCGTCGGTGCTCACGGTGCCGATCATCGTGACGCCCATCGCACGCGCCCACTGGCAGGCGATGAGACCGACGCCGCCGGCCGCTGCGTGGTACAGGATCGTCTCGCCGCCCTTCAGTGGATAGACCTGGCGGAACAGGTACTGCGCCGTCATGCCCTTCATCATCAACGTGGCGGCGGTGCGGTCCGAGATGCCGTCGGGCAGCGGAATGAGCACATCAGCGGGCATCACGCGCACCTGCGAATACGCACCCTGCGGTCCGATGAGGTAGCCCACGCGATCGCCCACACGGATGTCGGTCACGCCCGGCCCCACGGCCTCGACCACACCCACGGCATCGGAACCGAGGCCGTTGGGCAGTGCGAGCGGATAGCGCCCCGTGCGGAAATAGATGTCGATGAAGTTGACCGCGATGAGGCTGTGGCGCACGCGCGCCTGGCCCGGGCCGGGCTCGCCGACCTCGACGTGTTCGAGCTTGAGCAGGTCGGCGCTGCCGGTCTCGTGGAAGCGGATGGCCTGGTTCATGGTGCGTCTCCTGGGGTATGTGGGGGCTGGATGGAACGGATTCTTGCGGCGCGTGGCGGCGGCGGGAAGCGTGGTCTTGGCGATGTCCCAAATTGGCAAATCGATGCCCCAATAAAGCAAGAAATGCGGGCGGGGTGCGCCGGATACTGGCGGCATCGGCCCACCGAGGCCTGCAAGACAACAACCGGAGACACCCCCATGAAACTGCTGCAATTTGCACGCGCCGCCGCCGTGGCGCTGGTCGGATGCTCGATGGCCCTCGGGGCCTGGGCGCTGGGCGACAAGCCCGTCAAGCTCATCGTTCCCGCGCCGCCGGGCGGCACGATGGACATCGTGGCCCGCGTCGTCGGGCAGCAGATGGCGCTGGACATCGGCCGCCCCGTGATCGTCGAGAACCGCCCCGGCGCGGGCGGCTCCATCGGCCTGCAGGCCATGCTGCAGGCGCCGGCCGACGGCAACACCATCGTGATGGCCGCGAGCAACGTGCTGGCCGAGACGCCGCAGGTCGTGAAGATGCCCTTCGATCCGCTGAAGGACGTGGTGCCCATCGGCTCGGTGGCGCGCTCGGGCGTGGTGCTCGTCACGGCCGCGAACTTCCCGGCCAAGGACTTCCAGGGCCTCGTCGCCGAGCTGAAGACGCGCAAGGGCAAGGCCAGCTTCGCCAGCTACAGCCCCGGCACCGTGTCGCAGTACGCGGGCCTGATCCTCAGCGACCGCGCCGGGCTCGACCTGCAGCACATCGGCTACCCCGGCTCGCCGCCCGCGCTGCAGGACCTGCTGGGCGGCCAGGTCGACCTGATGTTCGACGGCATGCTCACCTCGATGCCGCTCATCAAGGCCGGCAAGCTGCGTCCCTATGCCTTCACCGGCAAGACCCGCTCGCGCTTCCTGCCCGAGCTGCCCACCACCACCGAGCTGGGCTACCCCGACCTGCAGTTCCGCGGCTGGGTCGGCTTCATCGGTTCGGCCAAGCTGCCGGCCGACGTGATGGCCAGGCTCCATGCCGCGATCGAGAAGGCCGGCCAGGCGCCCGCCGTGCAGCAGAAGCTGCTCGACGTGGGCCTGGAGCCCGAGCTCAGCGTCGACACGCCCGCGCTCATCGCCGAGACCCGCGCGCTGTCCGAGCGCAACGCCGCCATCGTCAAGAAGTACCGCATCCAGGCGAACTGAGCGGCACCCGTCATTCCATCGGAGACCTCTCATGAAGATCAGACCTATCACGCCGTCCATCGGCGCCGAAATCTCGGACGTCCACCTGGGCGAGGCCTCGCGCGACCCCGAGTGCTTTGCGTCGATCCGCGCCGCGCTGCTCAAGCACAAGGTGCTTTTCTTCCGCGGCCAGGACATCGAGCGCGCCGAGCACGTCGCCTTCGCACGCTGCTTCGGCGAACTGGAAGACCACCCCGTGGTCGGCAGCGACCCCGAGCACCCGGGCCTCGTGCGCATCTACCGCAGCGACAACAAGCACAGCTACGAGAACACCTACCACTGCGACGGCCTGTGGCGCCAGAGCCCCGCGATGGGCGCGGTGCTGCGCTGCATCGAATGCCCCGAGGTCGGCGGCGACACCATCTGGGTGAACATGGTGCAGGCGCACGACGAGCTGCCCGACGAGATCAAGCAGAAGATCGGCAAGCTGCGCGCCAAGGCCAGCATCGAGCATTCCTTCGGCGCCGTGATGCCGATGGAAGCCCGCCTCAAGCTGGGCCAGGACCATCCGCCCGTGGAGCACCCCGTGGTGCGCACGCACCCCGAGACCGGCGAGAAGGTGCTCTACGTGGGCAGCTTCACCACCCACTTCGTGAACTACAGCACCCCCGAGAACGTGCGCCACGGCATCGACAAGACGCCGGGCGCGGCGCTGCTGCTGAACTACCTGCTCAGCCGCGCCACCATTCCCGAGTACCAGGTGCGCTGGTCGTGGCAGCCGGGCGACGTGGTCGTCTGGGACAACCGCAGCACGCAGCACTACGCGCTGAACGACTACTGGCCCGCGCCACGAAAGATGGAACGCGCCGGCATCGTCGGCGACGTGCCGTACTGAACACCGCCCCCGCATCGCCACCTGACAGACGCACGCCATGAACTTCCTCGACGGCCACCTCTTTCCCGAAAACCAGCAGCCGCTGATCATCACCGCCGCGCCCTATGCACCGGGCTGGCTTCCTTCCGACTTCCCGGGCGAGATCCCGGTCACGATGGAAGAGCAGATCCAGAAGGCGGTCGATTGCTACAACGCCGGCGCCACGGTGCTGCACCTGCATGTGCGCGAGCTCGACGGCAAGGGCAGCAAGCGGCTGTCCAAGTTCAACGAGCTGATCGCCGGCGTGCGTGCGCGCGTGCCCGAAATGATCATCCAGGTCGGCGGCTCGATCAGCTTCGCGCCCGAGAGCGAAGGCGCCGCGGCCAAGTGGCTGAGCGACGACACGCGCCACATGCTGGCCGAACTCGAGCCCACGCCCGACCAGGTGACGGTGACGGTCAACACCTCGCAGATGAACGTCACCGAGCACGCCGAGCTGGCCGACTTCAAGGGCACCTCGCGCGAGATCCCGGCCATCTTCGAGGCCTACAAGGAGATGACGGTGCCGGCGCAGCCGGGCTGGGTCGAGGAGCACATCCGCCGCCTCACGAAGGCGGGCATCCAGAGCGCCTTCCAGTGCTACAACATCAACAGCTTCGAGTCGGTCGAACGGCTCATGCGCCGCGGCGTCTACAAGGGCCCGCTGGTGATGAACTGGGTGGCGATCAGCGGCGGCATGGACGCGCCGAACATCTACAACCTGGCCAACTTCGTGCGCGCCGTGCCCGACGGCGCCGTGCTCACGGTGGAAAGCTCGGTGCGCAACGTGCTGCCCGTGAACATGATGGGCATCGCGATGGGCCTGCATGTGCGCTGCGGCACCGAGGACGTGCTGTGGAACCAGACGCGCACCGCCAAGATCGGCACCGTGGCGCAGATCGAGCAGCTGGTCGCCATCTCGCGCCAGTTCGGCCGCCCCATCGCCACGGCGCAGCAGGCGCGCGAGATCTCGAAGATCGGCGTGTTCTACGAGACGGCCGAAGAGTCGCTCGCGGCCAACGGCTTCGCGCCGAACCGCAACGGAGGCAACCAGGGCTTCCTGCGCAAGGCGGCCTGAGAAGGACGATGGCGATGACGAGGCGTTTCACGCACGCCGCCTGGCGCCTGCTGGAGGGCATCGCGCATGCCCTGCGCCACGAAGACCTGGTTCAGAACGCGCGCACCGCGCCCTGAGCCACCGCGCCGGCCGTCTGCTTGCTCCACTGCGAGGCGCTGCAGCCGAAGTGGTGGCGGAACCAGTGGCTGAAGCTGCTGGGCCCCGAAAACCCCAGCAGCTCGGCCACCTCGCTCAGCGGCAGGTCGCTGTCGCGCAGGTGGCGTTTCACGAGGTCGGAGCGCACGTCGTCGAGCAGGCGGCTGAAGGTGAGGCCTTCGGCCTCGAGCCGGCGGTGCAGCGTGCGGCGGTCCACGCGCAGGTGCCGCGCCACTTCCTGCGCCGTGCAGCCGCCGCCGGGCATCAGCGCCAGGATGAGTTCGCGGCAGGCTTCGCGCGTGCTCTCGCCGCGGTCTTTCAGCGCGGCTTCCAGGTACTCACGCGCGAAACGCGCCACGCCCTGGTCGCCCGATTCGCGCGGCTTGCGCAGGTCGGCCGCCAGGCACACGAGGCCGTTGAAATCCTGGTTGAACTTGACGTTGCGCCCGAAGAAGGCGCGGTGCGCCGCCATGTCCGCCGGCGGGCGGTGCGTGAAGCACACCTGCTGCGGGCGCCACTGCGGATCGATGAGCTCGCCGAGGATGCGGAACATGATGCCCACGGCCAGCTCCATCGACTGGCGCATCGGCAGCCCGGGGCTGGGCAGCAGGTCTTCCTGGATGATGACCATGTCGCCGGTGTCCTCGAGGCGAAAGCTCAGCGAGGCGTTCACCAGCTTCAGGTAGCGGCCCAGCGTGTCGAGCGCGTCGCGCGGCGTGGGCTCTTCCTTGAGCACGACGCTGATGGGGCCCAGCGCCGACAGCTTGCGCTGCGCCGCCAGCCGCAGCGCGAAATCTTCGGTGCGCGTGGCGCGCGCGGTGATCTCGAGCAGCTCGCGCACCGCATCGCCGGGGATCAGCGTCTCGGGGTGCTCGAGCAGCTGCGCCTTCAGCCCCACGGTGCGCATGAAGGCATGCGGGTCGCGGCCGAGCGACTGCACCAGCTCCACGTAGCCGCTGAGGCTCGCGCTGCGCATCAGTCGACCGAGGTGCTTCATGGTGGTTGTGGGAAGGGCCCCGTGTTCACTCGGGGCTGATCTTGAGTTGCAGTTTCTCGATGATGGCCCGATTGTGGGCGGTCGTGGCGTCCAGCGTCTGGCGCAGCTGCACCAGCGTCGCCTCGCGGGGCGGATCGTAATTCTGCGCGAGCAGCGCCTCGCGGAACTTCGGCGCCTGCACGGCCCGGGCCACCTCGGCGCGGATTTTCTCCTGCAGCGCCGGCGGCATGCTGCTGAGCACGAACACGCCCACGCTCGCGTCGGGCATCACGAAGTCGGGCAGGCCCAGCTCGCCGAAGGTGGGCACGTCGGGCAGGAAGCGCGAGCGCTTCGATGAGGCCACGGCCAGCGCCTTGAGCTTGCCGCTGCGGATCAGCGAAGTGACGTTGCTCACCACTTCGAAGGTCAGCTGCACCTGGTTGCCCATGAGGTCGACCAGCGCCGGCGCCGAGCCCTTGTACGGCACCACGAGGATGTCGTTGCCGCTGCGCGCGCGCAGCATCTCGCCCAGCAGGTTGGAGCGCGTGCCCGTGCTCAGGTTGGCCACGCTGACCGAGCGCGGGTGCGCCTTGGCATGCGCCAGCAGGTCGTTCACCGTGTTCGGCGGGAAGCCGGCATTGGCCACCAGCACATGGAACATGCCCGTCACCTCGCCGACGTAGGTGAAGGTCTTGAGCGGGTCGAAGGGCGTCTTCACCGTGAGCGGAATGTCGGACAGCACGCTCGATGGTCCGACCATCAGCGTGTAGCCGTCGGCCGGCGCGGCCATCAGCGCGCGCTCGGCGATGACGGCGGAGCCGCCCGGCTTGTTGTCCACCAGCACGGTCTGGCCAAGGTTCGTGCGCAGCTGTTCGGCGAGCAGCCGCGCCGCCGCGTCGGAGATGCCGCCCGGCGGCGCGGGAACGATCAGCCGGATGGGCTTGTCGGGCCAGGCCTGGGCCGAGGCCGTGCCGCAGCACAGCGCGGCCAGGAAGAGGAGGGAGGCTCGCAGCAGATGCACACACATGGTTCGTCCTCAGGTGGAAGAGACAAGAAGGGCGTGCGGATTCTGTGGCGCCACCTCTGCTGAATGCTTGGCGCCACGCGTCGGCCACTTACCGGATCGCGACAGCGACACCTGTCTTTGCACGCGCCGTTCCAATGCCCCAAAAAGACAAAACCGCGCCCCCGATGAGCAAGAAGTTTTCGCAGGCGCGCCAGAAACTTTGGCTGCAAGCGCAACCCTTTCACCGGAGACAACCCCATGAACTTCCTCGACGGCCACCTGTATCCCGAGAACCAGCAGCCCCTGATCATCACGGCCGCGCCCTATGCGCCGGGCTGGATTCCCGCCGACTTTCCGGAAGACATTCCGGTCACGATGGAAGAGCAGATCCAGAAGGCGGTCGACTGCTACGAAGCCGGCGCCACCGTGCTGCACCTGCATGTGCGCGAGGCCAACGGCAAGGGCAGCAAGCGGCTGTCGATGTTCAACGAGCTGATCGCCGGCGTGCGCGCCCGTGTGCCCGAGATGATCATCCAGGTGGGCGGCTCCATCAGCTTCGCGCCCGAGGACGACGGCGCCGCCGCCAAGTGGCTCAGCGACGACACGCGCCACATGCTGGCCGAGCTCACGCCCAGGCCCGACCAGGTGACGGTGACCGTCAACACCACGCAGATGAACGTGACCGAGCACGCGGGGCTGGACGACTTCAAGGGCCTGTCGCGCGGCGACCCGCGGCTGTATTCGACGTACCGGGACATGATCGTGCCCTCGAACCCCAGCTGGGTGGAAGAACACATCCGCCGCCTCACGGCCGCGGGCATCCAGAGCGAGTTCCAGTGCTACAACATCAACAGCTTCGAGACCATCGAACGCATGATCCGCCGCGGCGTCTACAAGGGCCCGCTGGTGATGAACTGGGTGGCCATCAGCGGCGGCATGGACCAGGCGAACATCTACAACCTGGCCAACTTTTTGCGCGCCGCACCCGACGGTGCGGTGGTCACGGTCGAGAGCTCGGTGCTCAACGTGCTGCCCGTGAACATGATCGGCATCGCCCTGGGCCTGCACGTGCGCTGCGGCATCGAGGACGTGCTGTGGAACCAGACCCGCACCGGCAAGATGAGCTCGGTCGAGCAGATCAAGCAGCTCGTGCGCATCGCGACCGAGTTCGGCCGCCCCATCGCCACCGCGCAGCAGGCGCGCGAGATCATGCAGATCGGCGTGTTCTACGAGACCACCGAAGAGACGCTGCAGGCCAACGGCTTCGCGCCCAACCGCAATGGGGCGCAGCAGGGCTTCCTGCGCAAGCCGGCCTGATACCGCTTCCACCGCTTCTCGGGGGGCGGTTGACGTACCGACTGGTCAGTCGGTAGACTGGGCCGATCGCGCAGCTCACCGGGCTGCATCGCATCGCACAGAAAGCCCCCGATGAGCGAGAACTTCGCAGCCGAACTCCATCGCCGAGCGACCACGGCCCTGCAGGCCGGGCGCGCCGACGCGCAAGGGGAGGGCGACCGCGTGCCGGTCGGCCAGTACACCGACGAAGCCATCGCACGCGACGAGCGGCGGCTGCTGCAGCGGCATCCGCAGCCGGTGGCCGCCAGCGCGTCGCTTGCCTCGCCGGGCGCGTGGCTGTCGCTCACGCACACCGGCGTGCCGCTGCTGCTGGTGCGCCAGGAGAACGGGCAGGTGCAGGCGTTTCTCAACGTGTGCCGCCACCGCGGCGCGCGCGTGGTGCCCGAGGGCAGCGGCAGCGAGGCGCGCGCCTTCGTCTGCCCGTACCACGCATGGACCTACAAGCCCGACGGCGCCTTGCGCGGCGTGCCCGAGTCCTTCGGTTTTCCCTGCCTGAAGCAGGAAGAGTCGGGCCTGCGCCGGCTGGCCACCGTCGAGCGCGCGGGCGTGGTCTGGGTCGTGTGCGATCCGTCGCGGGCGGACAGCGACCCCGGCGCGCACCTGGGCGCACTCATGGACAACCTCGAGTCGCTGGCCGGGCTGCACGCGCCCGTGGCCTATGCGCCGCGCACGTACGAGGTCGAAGCCAACTGGAAGCTGCTGGTCGACGGTTCCTTCGAGGCCTACCACTTCAAGGTGGCGCACCGCGAGACCATCGCCCACATGTTCCTGCACAACCTGCAGGTCATCGACGAGTTCGACCTGAACCGGCGCCTGTACCTGCTCAAGTCGAAGTTCCAGGAGCACCAGCCCGATGCGGCCGGTTTCGATCCGCGTCGCTACGGCAACCTGACCTACTTCTTCTTTCCCAACACGACCATCCTGGTACAGCCCGACCACGCGCAACTCAGCATGCTGGAGCCGCTGGGCGCCACGCGCACGCGCGTGCACGAGCTCACGCTGATCCCCGAGGCACCGGCCTCGGAGAAGGCGACCGCGCACTGGGACGCGAACGTGGCGCTGTACCGGCGCACGCTCGCGGAAGACTACGCACTGGCCGAGTCGATCCAGGCCGGGCTGGCGTCGGGCGCGAACGACGCGCTCAGCTTCGGCACCTTCGAATACAGCGCACCGCGCTTCCATGCGCAGCTCGCGCAGCAGGTGGCGGCCATGCCGGCCGCACGCTGACGCGCGAGGGTGTCGCGCGTGCAACAACCAGACCCCAAGACACAAGAAAGAATGGCGCGCGTCGCGTCTGATCGCCGGTCGCGTCTTCGCGGCATGCGCCAAGCGTGACGCCTTCCAGAACCGCCCGATGGCCACCCTTGCCCTTTCCCGTAAAGAAACGATCCTCGCGCGCGCCGAGCAGCACTTTGCCGACCACGGCTTCCAGGGCGCGTCGCTGTCGGCCATCGCGCGCGATTGCGAGGTCGGCAACCCGGGGCTGCTGCATCACTTCCCGAGCAAGGAGGTGCTGTACCGCGCCGTGCTCGAGAAGCAGGCCGAGGACCTGACCGCACGCATCTGCAAGCGCGTCGAGGCGGCCCCCGACCTGCCTGCGCGGCTGCAGGCCTTCGTCGCGCTGCAGGTCGAGTGGATGCACGCGCGGCCCACGGGCTTCAAGCTTGTCACGCGCGAACTGCTCGACAACGCCGAGCGCATCCAGCATGCGCAGACCCGGCCGCTCGAAGGCTTTCTGCAAGCCAGCCTGGGCCTGGTGGCCGCGGCGCAGGCGGCTGGCCTCGTGCGCGACGACCTGTCGGCCGTGGTGGTGCTCACGCTCATCTTCGGCACGCTGAACTACGCCAAGATGGCGCGGCCCACTTTCGCGAAGACCTTCGCAGAGCCTGCGCTGAAGAGCGACACGGCCTGGATGAAGGCAATGGCGCGCGACGTGCTGCGCGTCATCTCGCCGCCCTGATTTTTTCTTTCTCTCTTTCCTTCCCAGCAACCCCGACCAAAGGACGTTCCCTTGAAAACCCGCATCACCGAACTCTTCGGCATCCGCCACCCCATCATCCAGGGCGGCATGCACTATGTCGGCTTCGCCGAGCTGGCCGCGGCCGTCTCCAACGCCGGCGGCCTGGGGATCATCACGGGCCTCACGCAGAAGACGCCCGAGCTGCTGGCGCGCGAGATCGCGCGCTGCCACGAGATGACCGACAAGCCCTTCGGCGTGAACCTCACCTTCCTGCCGACCTTCGCCTCGCCGCCGTACCCCGAGTACATCGCGGCCATCGTCGAGGGCGGCATCAAGGCCGTGGAAACCGCGGGCCGCAGCCCCGAGGCCTACATGCCGGCGCTGAAGGCCGCGGGCATCAAGGTGATCCACAAGTGCACCTCGGTGCGCCACGCGCTCAAGGCCGAGCGCATCGGCTGCGACGCCGTGAGCGTCGACGGCTTCGAGTGCGGCGGCCACCCCGGCGAGGACGACGTGCCCAACATGATCCTGCTGCCGCGCGCGGCCGAAGAACTGAAGATCCCGTTCGTCGCCTCGGGCGGCATGGCCGACGGCCGCAGCCTCGTGGCCGCGCTCGCGCTGGGCGCCGAGGGCATGAACATGGGCACGCGCTTCATCGCCACCAAGGAAGCGCCGGTGCACGCCAACGTGAAGCAGGCCATCGTCAACGCCTCCGAACTCGACACGCGCCTGATCATGCGGTCGCTGCGCAACACCGAGCGCGTGATCAACAACGCGGGCGTGGAGCGCCTCATGGAGATCGAGCGCGCCAAGGGCGACACGCTGAAGATCGACGACATCATGGACCAGGTCGCCGGCATCTACCCGAAGGTGATGACCGAGGGCCACATGGACGCCGGCGCCTGGAGCTGCGGCATGGTGGCCGGCCTGATCCACGACGTGCCCAGCTGCGCGGAGCTCATCGACCGCATCATGGCGCAGGCCGACGAGCTCATCGCCAAGCGCCTGGCGGGCATGCTGAGGGGTTGAGCTTTCAGTAGGTCACCGTCACGGTGATCGTGCTGCTGTAGGGGCCCGGCGCCACGTACTGGCCGGGCGGAATGCGGCCGTAGACGGTGTGGGGGCGCAGCGTGGTGACGCCACCGAGGGTCGCCAGCGCGCTGTAGCTGTCGCTGACGCTGTTGAGGCCCCAGACGGTGCTGCGCGCGTTGGTGGTGTAGAGGTTGTAGCCCAGCGGCGTGGCACCGACCGGGCCCACCATCTGCCGGCTGGTGATGTTGCCGGCCGAGCCCGCGTCGAGGCTGATCGTGAACGACAGCGTCACCAGGATGCCCAGGCCCGTGACCGTGCCGGCGACGGTCACGGTCGAGGTGTTGTCCTTGGGCGTCGCGACGGCCGGGTCGTAGTTGCCGAAGGCCAGCGCTGTCGCGCTGACGGTGGCGCTGCAGCTGAACACGCCCACGCCCGAGCACGCGGCCAGCGACGCGCCCGGGGCCAGCAGCCCCGCCAGCGCCAGCGCGGCCGTCAGCGCGGGGACGGTGACGGCACGGGTTCGCATCGGTAAGGTCCCATCGAGGGCAGTGCGCCGGCGGCGCGGTCGGGTTCGCCCAGCGTGAAGCGGCAATGGCCGCGCTTCCATCGCGCCTCGAAGCGCTCGTTCGGCTGCGGGTCGTCGACCGACACGAGGCCACGAAAGCCCGACAGCAGCGAGGTGCCGCGCGCCGGCCGCATCACGTCGATGCCCGGAGGCAGCGGGCTGCCGTCGGGCAGCAGCACCGTGACGTTCGCCACCGTGTCGCGCGCGATGTCGAAGCTGGCCTGCGCCACGCCCTTGTAGCGCGGCACCACACGTAGCACGTCGCTGCGCACCTGCGCCTCGATCGGCAGGTCGCCGTTGTCGATGCTGATGTGGTTGGGCTCGTAGGCGCGCAGGCCCGAGACGACGGCGCGGCCTTCGCTGTCGGTGGTGGTCCAGGGCTGGTTCTCGCGGTAGACCTTCACGCCGGCGGCGCCGGGCACGGTCACGAGCGCGAAGGCGTCGTCCGACTGGCGCGTGGCAAAGCCCACGCCGCCCGCGAAACCCACGGCGCCGCTGGCGCGCAGGCGCACCGCGGTCTGGCCCTGGGCGCGCGCGGCTTCGGCCGTCAGCATGCCGTAGCGACCGCGCCAATCGACCGCAGCCTCGCTGCGCGCGTTCTCGCCGTCGGCGGCGCGCAGCCGGTAGCCCCAGCCGGTGTCGTTGGGCGGCTGCTGCACCCACTCGGCCACGGCCGAGTGGCCGCCCGGCTTCTGATGCTGCACCGAGAGCGTGGCGTGCTGGCGTTCGCCGAGCGTGAAGCTGAGGCTCAGGTTCACCGAGGTGATGGAACGCTTGCCGTCCTGGCGCGTATGGGCCACCGAGGTGCCGAGCCAGGCGTTGCCGCCCAGGCCGATCGACCAGCTGGCGGTGGTCACGCCGATGTGCTCGCCGGTGTTGTAGTGCAGCCGCGTGTGGCTCGCGCCCAGCGTGCCGTAGCGGCCCAGCGAGCGGCCTGCGAAGAGTTGGGTCTGCGCGTCGGTGTGCACGGGGCTGTCGTGCCAGGCGATCTGCGTGAAGCCGCGGCTGGCCACCTGGCGGCTCACCGAGAAGTTCCATTCGTCGCTGGTGCGCGTGTAGGCGGCGCGCCAGAGGCGGCCGCTGTCGCCGTCCTTGCTGCGGCTGGCGGCGCCGTGCAGCGACAGTTCGCCGAGCGTGCCCCAGACCCAGGTCACGCCGGCGCCCGCGGTCTGGCTGCGCGCACTGGCCTCGCCGCGCGCCTCGACGGTCACGCCGTCGTTCACGCCGTGGCGCCAGGTGCCGGCGACGAAGGGCGGGCCGTAGTCGAAGCTGCGCTCGCCGTAGCGCAGCCGCGTCCAGCCGGCTTCGAGCGAGTAGTCGGACAGCCCGGCGCGCAGCAGGTTCGAGCTCACGTAGTAGGGCGTGGTCACGGTGCGCTGCACGCCGAGCGCGTCGGTGACGGCGAAGCGCATCTCGCCCGCGCCGGTGAGCACGGGCACGTCGCTGAGCGCGAAGGGGCCGGCATCGACACGGCGTTGATAGCGCAGCGTGTCGTTCACATACACCTCCACCGCCGACGGCACGGCCGCACCGCCGCGCAGGGTTGGCATCGGGTAGCTGATGAAGCCGGGCTGCAAGCCGAAGCGGGTGCCGAACTGCACGCCGCCGAAGCGAAAGGGCGTGGACCACGCGGCGGCCTGCGTGATCGTGTCGCCCACCGTGAGGCGCGTGAGCCGCGCGGGGTCGTCGCGGCGAAAGTAGCTGTCCAGCCGCGTCGTGCCGCGTCCGCCGAACGCGGACTGGCCGGCGACGAGGCTCGTGCCCACCAGGCCCCAGTCGCCCGAGGCCGCCGCATCGAAGTAGCCCGAGGCGCGCGTGCCCTCGCGGTCGTGCTGCAAGGCCAGGTCGTAGTTGAGAAAGGCCCCGAAGGCCGACGCCGACAGCGGCGGGCGGTCGCCGGTGTACGCCTGCGCGGTGCCCAGCGTGAACGCCTCGGCGGGCACGCTCAGGTCCACGCTTTGCGCGCCTTCGTCGAGCTGCAGCTGCGCGCCCGGCAGCGCGCGCAGGTCGTAGTAGTCGGTGCCGGCGCGCTGCAACGCCGCGGTGGCGGGCCGCACCAGGCGCCAGGCCGCGAAGTCGGGCGCCGACGCCAGCAGCTGCGCGCCGCGCCGCAAGAGCGGCCTTGGCGCGGGCTGGCTCAGGCCGTTGATGCGCACATCGAGGATCGCGGGCTGCACCTCGCCCGCCATGTCAGCGGGTGACGTCTGTGCGCAGGCCACGCGCAGGCCCAGCCAGCCGCAGCAGACCCACAAGCTAGCGTGGCGTGGCGGGCGCACGGGGCACGCGCACGGTGGCGCTGGACGACGCCTCGGGGGCATCGGTGGCAGCCTCGACCTGCAGCCGGGTGTCGGGCGGCAGGGCGGGCAGTTCGATGTCGATGCCGGCCGACTGCCCGGCCAGCGCGTACTGCGACAGGCTCTTGCGCAGCAGCTCGGTGCCGTCCTCGCGGCGCACCACGAGCTGCGTGACCTGGATGTGCTCGCTGCCCTGGTTGTCGAACACCAGCCGCCAGGCGGTGCCTGCCGTGCCGGTGGCGCGCCCCGAAGGCTGCAGCGACCATTGCAGCGCGCGGCGCAGCTGCAGCGGCGGCACGAAGATCGGCACGCCGATGCGCAGCAGCGTCTGCACCTTCGCGCCCTCGGCACCGTCCGCCGGCAGCGCCTGGTCGCGCGGCAGCTGGCGCAGGAAGACGCGGTAGCTGCGCTCGCCGGCGTCGGCCGGCACCTGCAGCCCGAGGCGCACGATCTGCCGCCCGCCCGGCGGCAGGCGGAAGATGGCCGGGTTGACCAGCACGTCGCGCGTGGGTTCGTAGGCATCGCGCCCGTCCTGCTGCGACCAGGCCACCACCTCGGCCTGCACGGCGACCTCGGTGTCTTCGGCGTTGCCCATGGTGAGCGAGGCGACCGGGCGCTGCGGCGTCAGCACGATGCGCAGCGGCGCCACGCTGAGGCTGGTGGCCGCGGCGGGAGGGGGAGCGAGGGCGGCCAGCAGCAGGCCGGCCCCCCATGCGACTGGCAGCAGGGCGCGACGCATGCCGTGGCGGCCTGCGGTGAAGGCGGTCAACGGCGCCCTCAATAGGTCAGCGAGACCGTGATCGTGTCCGTGTAGTCGATGGCCGGCGCCGCGGTGTACTGCCCCGTGGGGATCAGGCCGTAGATCGTCTGCGTCTGCGGCGTCCCGTTGCCGACGTAGCCGGTGCCGGCGACGCTGTTGTCCCAGTTGGTCTGGTGCGCGCTGTCCTTGAAGAGGCCGTAGCCCAGCGTGTTGTTGCCGGCGGCCGCCGTGGGGCTGGTCATCAGGCGGTTCGTGATCGTTGCGCCCGAGCCGCCGCCCGCGCTCAGGCCGAGCGAGTAGGGCGTGCCGAAGGTGCAGGTCACGTTGAGGCTGGTGGTGCCGGCCAGCGCGGTGGCTGACGCCGGGTCGTACGGCCCGAACGCCAGCGTGGCCGGCGTGGTCATGAGGCAGGCCTTGAGCACCGTGGCCGTGACCTGGAAGGTCGTGGTCGTCGTGACCGCCTGCGCGGGCAGCAATGTCAACAAGGCACCGACGGGCAGCACGGTACGGGCCAGTGTGCGAAGGAGGGAGCGAGGCTGGTGGCGCATCGGACGGGACCTTTCATCGGTGACTGGAAACCCAGGAACGACAGTGAAAACCCACCCACCGTTTCCAGTAGTGGGCGCCCCCTTTCTAACCAATCTCTCCCCGATGGGACATAGGACGCAGCCCTGTCGTCGACAGCTTGCTACAGATTTTTTCGAGGCCGGGAGAGCTCATGAGTGATTTCGGTCTACAGCCTGGGCCGGGCCTAGGTCGGATGTCTTCATGGGGCGCGACCTCTTGTCGCAGGGGGGTGGTGCGTGCGGTGTATAGAACCGTTTACATTTACGCTCTTGGGAGTCGCCATCCAACGCCATTGCAACCTTGCCCGCGAGGTCCATCCAACGTGATCGCCGAAATACATGCTGATGCCGCGCCTGCTGGCCTCGCCTCGGGGTTCACCATGGCGTTCCAGCCCATCGTGGACCTGGGCCGGCACGAGATCTATGCGCACGAGGCGCTGGTGCGCGGCCTGTCGGGCGAAGGTGCCGCCGAGGTGCTGGGGCGCGTCGATCCGGTCGACCGCTTCGCCTTCCACGAAGCCTGCCGCGTCAAGGCCATCGAGATCGCCTCGCGCCTGGGCATGAAGTCGCGCCTGAGCCTCAACGTCATGCCCAACGACGTCGCGGGGCAGGCCGAGTGCTTCCGCACCGCCATGGCCGCCGCCAAGCGCTGCAAATTCCCCGTGCGCCAGCTGATGTTCGAGATCACCGAGGGCGAGCGCGTGCGCGACCTGCACGGCCTGGCCGACACCTTCCGCGCCTTCAAGCGCCACGGCTTCACCTCGGCCATCGACGACTTCGGCGCGGCCTACGCGGGCTTCGAGCTGCTGGCCGCGTTCCAGCCCGACGTGGTGAAGATCGACCTGAGCCTGATCCGCGGCATCCATGCCGACCCGGTGCGGCTGACCATCGTGCGCGGCTTCGTCGCCACCTGCGACGAGCTGCGCATCCGCGTGATCGCCGAAGGCGTGGAGGCGCCCGAAGAGGTGCGCGCCTTGCGCGAGATCGGCGTGGAGCTGTTCCAGGGCTACCTGTTCGCGCGGCCGGCCATCGCCACGCTGCCGGCGGTGGCGTGGGACGCCGCCGCCTGAGCCTGCCCTGACCTCCGGCCTTGTGCGTCAGACGTTGCTGGTCGCGCGCACTTCCTCGAGCGTGGTCCGGCCGGCCAGCACTTTCTCGATGCCGTCCTGACGCAGCGTGCGCATGCCCTCGCGCATCGCGGCGTCCTGCAGTTCCTCGGCGCGCGCGCCGCCCTGCACCAGCCGGCGCAGCTCCCTCGACATCACCATGAGTTCGTGGATGCCCACGCGGCCCCGGAAGCCGGTGTCGTTGCAGTGCTTGCAGCCGGTGCTGGTGTAGGTCTGCAGCTGGCCGTCGCGCCCGTGGCGCTGCACCCACTCGGCGCGCACGGCGTCGCGCGCGGCCGGCGTGTCCTGCGCGCCGAAGGCGTGCATGTAGTCGGCCAGCAGCTCCTCGACCGCCTCGCGCGTGGCCGGGCGGCTCTGCACGCATTGCGGGCACAGGCAGCGCACCAGCCGCTGCGCCAGCACGGCCAGCAGCGAGTCGGCGAAGTTGAACGGGTCCATGCCCATGTCGAGCAGGCGCGTCACGGTTTCGGGCGCGCTGTTGGTGTGCAGCGTCGACAGCACGAGGTGGCCGGTGAGCGAGGCCTCGATGGCGGTCCTGGCGGTCTCGGCGTCGCGGATCTCGCCGACCATGATCACGTCGGGGTCGGCGCGCACGAAGGCGCGCAGCGCCTTGGCAAAGGTCCAGTCGATGCGCGGGTTGACCTGCACCTGGCGCAGGCCAGGCTGCGTGATCTCGATCGGGTCTTCGGCGGTCCAGATCTTGCGCTCGGGCGTGTTGATGCGCATGAGCGCCGAGTGCAGCGTGGTGGTCTTGCCCGAGCCCGTCGGGCCCACGCACAGCACCATGCCGTAGGGCCGGTCGACCGCCTGCGAAAACTGCGCCAGGTTGCGCTCGGACAGGCCCAGCGCATCGAGCGCGATGGGCTTGGCCGAGGCCAGGATGCGCATCACCACGTCTTCCAGGCCGTTGTTGGTCGGGATGGTGGCCACGCGCAGCTCGATGCGGTGCTGCGGCGAGTACTTCGAGAAGTTGATCTTGCCGTCCTGCGGCTTGCGCTTTTCGCTGATGTCCAGGTCGCACATGATCTTCACGCGCGCGACCACCGCATTGCGGTAGCTGGGCGGCAGCTCCAGGTAGGTGTAGAGCCGGCCGTCGCGGCGAAAGCGGATGCGCGTCTTTTCCTGCCCCGGGTCGCTCTCGATGTGGATGTCGGAGGCGCCTTCGCGGTGCGCTTCGAGGATCATGCTGTTGATCATGCGCACCAGCGAGTTGTCCGACTGCTCCACGGGCGGCTCGCCGGCGGCGGGCGCGGCGGCCGATTCTTCCTTCTCGAGCGTCTTCAGCAGCGTGCTGGTGCCCGTCATGTCGAACTCGAGCGGACGCATCGGGTCGTTCATGTCGACCACCGGGCGCTCGGCCGCCACCTGGCCGACCTTCTCGTAGGCCTTGTGCAGCACGCCGTCCAGGTCCAGGCACTGGCCCAGCACGGGAATGATCTTCGTCTGCGCGATGAACTCCACCTCGTCGATCACCGCGTGCCGGTTGACCGGGTCGTCGAGCGCCACCACCAGGCGCCCGCCGTGCAGCATGAGCGGCATCACCTGCAGGCGCCGCGCGGCCTCGTGGCCCACCTTGCGCAGCGCGTCGGCCGCGGCCGGAAACACATGCAGGTTCACCAGCGGGTAGCCCATCTTGCGCACCAGCGCGGTCTGCAGCTGGCCGCGGCTCACGACGCCCATGCGCACCAGCGTCTCGCCCAGCGGCACCGTGGGCTCGCGCTGCTGCTGCTGGAGCGCCGCGTCGAGTTGCGCCTGCGTGATCATGCCCAGCGACATCAGCGCCTGGCCGATGCGCGCGATCGGCATGCGGCTTTGCAGGTCGAGCTCCTGCACGAGCTGTTCGGGCATGACGACTTCGGTGGCTGCCATGGATGGGTCTCCTGGTGGGGGTGAGGGGGGGCGGCGGGCGTGCCGACGCTAACGGTAGAACGCGAAACGGTTGCGGCCCTGCGACTTGGCGGCGTAGAGCGCCGTGTCCGCCCGCGCGAGCAGTTCGCCGGCACCGACGGTGGCGTCGACCGTCTCGACGAACACGATGCCGATGCTGGTCGTGACGTCCAGCCGCCGGCCTTCCACGGGGAACGCCGGCGCCGCGATCTGCGAGACGATCTTGTGCGCCACGCCCGCCACCGCGTCCTGCGAGTGCACGTTCTCCAGCACGATCACGAACTCGTCGCCGGCCAGGCGCACCACGGTGTCGGTCTCGCGCACGCTGGCGCGCAGGCGGCGCGCGTACTCGGCCAGCACGCCGTCGCCGGTGGAATGGCCGAGGGTGTCGTTGATGGCCTTGAAGTGGTCGATGTCCAGGAACATCAGCGCCATGCCGCCTTCGGCGCGGCGCACGCGCGACATCGCCGCGGGCAGCTGCTCGTTGAAGGCCAGCCGGTTCGGCAGACCGGTCAGCACGTCCATGCGCGCCAGCTCGATGAGCTTGCGCTCGGCCTCCTTCAGCGCCGTGACGTTGAAGGTCATGAGGTAGAAGCCCGCCGTGTGGCCCGCCAGGTCCTTGTCGGGAATCAGGTTCACCTGGAAGTGCGCCTCCCGGTCATCGATCGGCACCTGCACCGGGTACTGCGTCGCCCTGCCGGTGAGCACCGTGGGCAGGTGGGGCGTGTGCTGCACGTACACCGCCTCGCCCACGGCCGAGCGCAGCGTCACGCCCTCCAGCGGCGCGCGCTCGTCCAGGCCCGCCATGCGCCGCGCGCGGCTGTTGCCGTACAGGCAGTTCTCGTCGCGGTCGAAGTAGGCCACCAGCGCGGGGATGTTGTCGGTCACGTCGCGCAGGCGCTTTTCCTGCTGCGTGAGGGCGCGGCGGATGTTCACTTCGTCGGTGATGTCGAAGGTCATCGCGAACACGCCGTGCACCATGCCCTCGGCGTCCTGGTCGGGGATGTAGTGGGCCTTGAAGGTGCGGTCGCCGATGCCCAGCGCCGCGTCGCCGGCCTTCTCGACGATCACCGTCTCGCCCGCCAGCGCGCGCTCCATGTGGGGCCGCACCACCGCGAAATCGGCCGCGCCCCGCACGGCCGGCATCCACTGGCCGACCAGCGGCTGGCCGTGGTGCAGCGTGCGCACCTTGGCATTGACGAAGGTGTAGTACAGCGCGGCGTCGACGTGCGAGACCAGCGCGGGAATGTTGTCGGCGATGGTGCGGATCTGCGCCTCGCTGTGCGCCAGCTCGAGCTCGATGTGCTTGCGCTGCGTGATGTCGAAGGTCATCGCGTAGTAGCCGCACACCCGCCCCTGCGCGTCGAGCTCGGGGATGAAGTCGGTCTGGAAGAAGTGCTCTTCCTCGTCGCGGTGCGCGGCGCCGCGCCGCTCGAAGGACACGGCCTCGCCGGCCAGCACGCGCCGCAGGTTGTGCTCGAGCGTCGGATCGTCGTGCAGGCCGCTCATGCTCTGCACGGGCTGGCCCACCAGCTCCTCGGCGCTGTAGCCCAGCTCCTCGCACAGCCGCGCATTCACGAAGGTGTAGCGGCCCTGCGCGTCGGCGTGCGAGATCATGGCCGGCAGGTTGTCGGTGATGTCGCGCAGGAACTTCTCGCTGGCCTGGTGCTGCTGCATGAGCCGGTCGAAGGTGCGCGAGAGGTCGCCGATCTCGTCGTCCGGGTAGGTGCGCGCCACGGCCGCCTGCGCGGGCGCCGCGTGGGCGTCGAGCATGTGGCGGTGCAGCCCGGTGAGCGGGCGCAGCTGCTGGCGCACCACGGCCAGCGCGAGCGCGCCGGCCAGCAGCGCCAGCACGATGGCGCCGATCCACGCGGTGCGCTCGATGGCGTCGATGCGGGCAAAGGCCTCGTGGCGCGGGTACATCGAGCCCATGATCCAGTCGGCCTGGCGGATGCGCTTGAAGGCGTACAGGCCGGGCACGCCCGCATGGTTCACGCCTTCGATGGTGCCTTCGAAGCCGCCGATCGCGCGGTCCAGGTCGGGCGCGTCGTCGGCCATGGCCATGTTGGCCTGCTTGAGCACGCGGTCGGCCAGCGGGTGGTCGATCACGATGCCGTCGGCGGTGGTGATGAACACGTAGCCCGTCTGGCCGAAGCGCACATCGGCCAGCTCGCCCAGGATGTTGCGGTCCTTCAGGTTGATGGAGCCCGAGATCACGAACAGCACCCGGCCGGCCGCATCGAGCACCGGCTCGGTGATGGCGACCTGCGCCAGGCCGTTGAGCCGGTTGCGGTAAGGCTCGGAGATCACGCCCGTGCGCGCGGCGACCGTGTCCTTGAAGTACGCGCGGTCCTTCACGTTCACCTTGCCGATCTGTCGCGCGCCGTTCAGGTTGGCGACCAGCTCGCCGTCCGTGTCCAGGAAGGCGACGTTGTCGAACGCCGCCCGCAGGGACTGGTGCTTTTCCAGAAAGGCCTGCAGCGGCGCGGCGTTCGTGATGCCGTGCGAGCCCACGCTCTCGGCGATCGTCTTCAGCAGGATGCGCCGGCTGGCGAACTTCTGCTCCACCGCGCTCGCGATGGCCGACAGCCGCGCGAACTCCTCGTTGGCGATCGAGGCCTGCATGCGGCTCTTGACCAGGTGCAGCGCCACCGTGGCGATGATGAAGGTGGTGGCCAGCACGACGGCCGCAACGCCGACGCTGAGGCGCGTGTTCAGGCTGATGCGGCGTTTCGCGGTCGCGAAGAGTTTCATGGGCGTCGTGCAGGCGGTGCAGCGAAGCGGCGGGGACCACCGGCCGGGCCGGCCATGGGGGCACGGCACACACCCTTCGCGCGTTGCGCAGCTAGTGTGTCAGAAAGTGCGAGAAATGCGCGCCATTGCGGTGCATCTCGCGGGGTTCCCGGGGGCCGGAGTGTTGCGCAGGTGCGCGAGGGAAACCAATCGTATTACTCGACGCGCGGCGGCGGCTCCGATCGGGCGGCCGCGGGCGAGCGGGCCGGCGCGATGAGCACCATCGCGCCGTCCTGTCCGCGCCGCACGCGCAGGCGCGTGCCGTCGAGCAGGCGCTCCAGCGCCGCGTCGGCGGCGATCTTTCCCCTGATGCCCCGGGTCGAGAGGTCCTTGACGTCTTCCATCTTGTAGATGAGCTGCACGCCCGACTGCGCGATGTAGGCGTCGAGCGCGGGCCGCAGCTCGCCGCCCTTCACGTCGAACTCCCGCGCGTGGGCGAGGGCCAGCCCCGTCGCCAGCAGGCCGGCGGCGGCCACGAGGGCAAGGCGGGGGCGGGAGAGGAAGAGGGCAAGGAAGGTGGGGGGCTGCCTCCGGATTCGAATCATGTCGGTCTGTTTTCCGCGAATTGGTTTTTCTTCTGCCCCCGGTGAGACGAGTTCGAGCGCACTTTCCGGTAACGGGGCAAGGGGGAAAAGCCCTCGGGCCCGGCCTTCTAGAATTTCCGGGTCCGCCGCCGGGCATGGGAATTCAAGGAAATTTCGCCGGCGGGCCTTCGCGCGTTACCGGAAATCTTCGGGCCGTTCGTCTCACTGTCTGTCGCCAATCCCGGCGACCTGCCGCTTTGTGTGTCGGCCCTTCAATTTCCAGGAGCGCTTCGTGGTTCTCAGTGACTTGGATGCCTGGTTCGTCAGCGAGGTGCTGCCGATGGAAGCCGCGCTCACGCGCTTCCTTCGCCGCAACTGGCGCGACGACGCCGAAGTGCCCGACCTGCGGCAGGACGTCTACGTGCGCATTTACGAGTCCGCCTCCAGATCCATGCCCGACCAGGTCAAGCCCTTCGTTTTTGCCACCGCGCGCAACCTGCTGATCGACCGCGCCCGGCGCGCGCAGATCGTTTCCATCGAGATCATTGCCGACCTCGACGCGCTCGATTTCTCGGCCGACGAGCTCACGCCCGAGCGCCACGCCGCCGGCCGCGGCGAGCTGCGGCTGTTGCAGACGGCGCTCGACGCGCTGCCCTCCAAGTGCCGCCGCGTGGTCGAGATGCGCAAGATCGACGGGCTTTCGCAGCGCGAGGTCGCCACGCAGCTGGGCATCACCGAGGACACGGTCGAGCGCCAGGTCTCGCGCGGCGTGCGCGCCCTGGCCGACGCCCTGCTGTCGGGCGGCGTGCAACTGGACACCAAGGCCTTCGGGCGAGCGCAGAACGAGCGGAGGCTCTCACCATGAGCGAAGCCCAGCGCATCGAATCGTTGGCCGCCGACTGGCTGGCCCGCCGCGACAGCGGCGACTGGACCGACACCGACCAGCAGCAGTTGGACGCCTGGATCGCCGCTTCCATCGCCCACCGCGTGGCGTGGCTGCGGCTGTCCAGCGCGTGGGAGCGCGGCGACCGGCTGGGCGCGCTGCGCACGCCGGCGGTTCCCATTCCCCTGCCCACGCCGGCGCCGGCACCCGCACCGCAGGCCGCACGGCCGGCGCAACGCCTGTCGCGCTTCTCGCTGCAACGCATCGCCGCCGGCGTGCTCGTGGCCGCCGCCGGCACAGCCTGGCTCGGCTGGCAGTACACGCAGGAAGAACGCGGCCAGCACTACGCCACGGCCGTGGGTGCGCGCCAGTCGGTCGCGTTGTCCGACGGCTCGAAGCTCACGCTGAACACCGCCACGCAGGTGCGCACGGCCGTGAACGACAGCGGGCGCAAGGTGTGGCTCGATGCGGGCGAGGCCTACTTCGACATCGCGCACGACAAGAACCATCCCTTCGTCGTGATCGCCGGCGACCGCCGCATCACCGTGCTGGGCACGCGCTTTCTCGTGCGGCGCCAGGGCGAGCAGGTGAACGTGACGGTGGAGGAGGGGCGCGTGCAGATCGCCGCGGCCAAGCCCGATGCCCGAAGCGCCGAGCCCACCGTGCTCACGCGCAACCAGGCGGCGGTCACGCATGCCGACAACGTGCTCGTGATGTCCAAGGCGCCCAAGCAGGTCGATGACGAACTCAGCTGGCGCGAAGGCAAGCTCGTGTTCGACCAGACCACGCTGGGCGACGCGGCCGCGCAGTTCAATCGCTACAACCTGCGCAAGCTGGTGATCGCCGACCCGGTCATCGCGCAGGTGCGCATCGGCGGCAGCTTCGATGCGAACAACATGAGCGGCTTCGTGGCGCTTCTCAAGCAGGGCTTCGGCCTCGCTGCGCACGAGGCCGGCAACGAAATCAGAATTTCGAATCCGTAAATTACCGGAATGTGACGGGGCATTCGTCTCAGTGGGTACCCAAACAAATAACCACGCTGGAGACACACACAATGAATCGCACCGCGCCCCGCACCGGCCTGCCGCCCCAGAAGAAGCGAACGTACGGCGCACTGCGCCCGTGGGTCATCGGCGGCGCGTGGGCGCTGGCCAGCGGCATGGCCGCGCACGCGCAGACGCAGACCCCGCCGCAGGGCTTCGACGTGAGCGGCGGCGATCTCAAGACCGCGCTCGACGCCTACATCGCGCAGGGCGGCGTGCAGCTGCTCTACAAGGTCGACGACGTGAAGGGCGTGGCCACGCGCGGCGTGAAGGGCGCGCTGTCGCCGCAGGACGCGCTGGCGCGGCTGCTCGAAGGCACGCCGCTGCAGACGCGCCGCGGTGACGACGGCGCCATCGTGATCTACACGGCCGCTGCTGCGAAGCCGCAGGCCGACGAGGCGCCGCAGTCGCTCGACAGCGTCACCATCACCGCCACGCGCCGCCGCGAGCCGGTGCGCGAGATCCCGATGCAGGTCAACGTGATGAAGGCGCAGGCGCTGGAGCGCGCGGGCGCCAAGAACCTGGCCGACTACGTGGCCGAGCAGCCGGGCGTGAACCTCACCAGCAGCGGCAGCGTGGGCGGCACGCTCACCATGCGCGGGCTGACCACCGGCCCGGTGCAGGGCATCGCGACCGTGGGCGTGTACGTGGACGACGTGGCCACCGGCATGAGCTCGGCCGGCGCGAGCGGTGGCAACACGCCGCTGGACATGGGCATGCTCGACCTCAGCCACATCGAGGTGCTGCGCGGCCCGCAGGGCACGCTGTACGGCGCCGGCGCCATGAGCGGCGTGCTCAAGTACGTGACCAACCAGCCCGACACCATGGAGTTCGCGGGCTCGGTGAAGCTGGGCACCTCGTGGACGCAGGGCGGCGGCCCCGGCTTCACGACCGGCGCGGTGCTCAATGTGCCGCTCAAGGAAGACGTGGCGGCCGTGCGCTTCGCTGCGTTCACCGACCAGTTCGGCGGCAGCTACGACGCCACGGGCCTGGCGCGCGGGCGCAACATCGACCGCGGCCACACCGACGGCGGCCGCGTCTCGCTGCTGCTCACGCCCACGCGCGAACTCACGGTGCGCCTCACGGGCACGGTGCAGGACGTGCATCGCAAGGGCCTGGGCTTCGAGGACATGGACCAGCGCACGCTGCGCCCCTGGACGCGGGAGCGCACGCGCCAGCTGTCGGCCAACGAGTCGTACAGCAACCTCACGCAGCTGTTCGGGCTGGACGTGGAATACGACTTCGGCTGGGCCCGCCTGAACTCGATCACCTCCGCGCAGGACGTGAAGATCAACAACACCGTCGACGTCACCGGCCGCTACGGGCCGATGCTGAGCGCGCTGCGCCTGCCGGTGGCCTCGGTGCCGGTGAACAGCGCCGTGGAGCAGCACCGCGTCAGCCAGGAGTTCCGCCTGACCTCGCGCTCGGGCACCACCATCGAGTGGCTGGCGGGCCTGTACCTGAACCGCGAACGCGGCAGCAACAACGGCGTCATGGACGCCAACCTGATCGGGGGCCGCAGCCTCGGCCTGCTGACCTCGACGCAGTCCTCGCGCTACCGCGAGGAGGCGGCCTACGGCGACGTCACCTGGAACGTGACGCCCAAGTTCTCGCTCACCGGCGGCGTGCGCCTGGCGCGCAACAACCAGAAGTACGCCAGCCGTCAGACCGGCCAGCTCGTCGGGTCGGTCGCCGCCAGTGCCGCCGGCACCTCGTCGGAAAGCCCGACCACCTACCTGGCCGCGGCCAAGTACACGCTGTCGGACACGAGCACCATGTACTTCCGCGCGGCCAGCGGCTACCGCCCCGGCGGTCCCAACGTGCTCAAGGCCGACACCGACCGCAACGTGGTGCAGCCGATGTACAACTCCGACTCGCTGTGGAGCTACGAGCTGGGCTACAAGGCCGACCTGCTGGACCGCACGCTGTCGCTGGAGGCGGCGCTGTACGACATCGAGTGGACCGGCGTGCAGCAGCCCACGCGCAGCGGCGCCTTCGTGTTCGTCACCAACGCGGGCGCGGCCCGCATCAAGGGCAGCGAGGTCACGCTCAACTGGAAGCCCAGCAAGGAATGGCGCTTCACCGCCAATGCCGCGGCCGTCGATGCGCGCCTGACCGAGGATGCCAAGGGCCTGGGCGCCAAGGCCGGCGCGCGCCTGCCGCACACGCCGCGCTTTGCCGCCACGCTGGGCGTGACGCGCAACTTCAGCCTGGCCGACCACCCGGCCTACGTCGGCATCAGCGCGCGCTACACCGGAAAACGCGATGCGGGCTACCGCGGCAGCACGGCCATTCCGAGCATCAACATGCCGGCCTACACGCTGGTCGACCTGCAGGCGGGCATCGACTTCAAGCGCTTCAGCGTCTCGGCCTACGTGCGCAACCTGACGAACAAGCGCGGCATCGTGTCGATCGAAACCGGACTCAACGCGAACCCGAACCTGGTGACCGCGGCGCTCGTGCCGGCGCGCACCATCGGCGTGAACGTCAACGTTCCGTTCTGACATGTCGGGCCTCCCACCGTTCGCGGCACCGATGCCGCTGGATGCGGCCGCCCCTGCGGCCCTGGAAACGACCCGCAAGGCGCCCACCAGCGCCTGGTATGCGCTGGCGGTGCTCATCATCGCGACGGTGCTGGGCTCGATCGACAAGGTCATCCTCACGCTGCTGACGGAGCCGATCCGCCAGACGCTGTCGCTGTCCGACACGCAGCTCGGGCTGCTGCAGGGCGCGGGCATCGTGCTGTTCACCGGCATCGCCACCTTGCCGCTGGGCTGGCTCAGCGACCGCTACGACCGGCGCGTGGTGCTCGCGGCCTGCGTGGTGCTGTGGAGCGCCGCCACCGCCATGCGCGGCACGGCCATGGACTACGGCGTGCTGTTCGTCGCCTCGGTCGGTCTGGGCGTGGGCGAGGCGGGCCTCACGCCCATCACCAACAGCATGATCCCCGACCTGTTCCCGCGGGCGCAGCGGGTGCTGGCGAATGCGGTGTTCGCGCTGTCGGCCATCTTCGGCAGTGCGCTGGGCGCGCTGCTGGGCGGCACCATCGTGCACCTCACCGACGACCTGCGGCCCTGGCTGCCGGTGGCGATGCAACAGCTCGAAGCCTGGCGCCTGACCTTCTTCGTGCTGGCCAGCGCCGGCATTCCGGTGACGCTGCTGGTGCTCTCGATCCGGCGCACGCCGCGCGGCGGTGCACAGGAAGCCAAGGCCAAGCCGGGGGCACCGGCCACCGACGCACCGGGCGCCACGACCCTGCGCCAGCACCTGCGCCAGCACTGGCGCACCTTCGCGGGCCTGGTGGTCGGCGTGGGCCTGACCAGCGTGGGCCTGAGCTCGCTGGGCACCTGGCTGCCGATCCTCACGGCGCGCACCTACGGCGTCACGCCGGTGCAGATGGGGCAGGGCATGGGCCTGGCCTTCCTGTGCGGCACGGTGGCCGGCGGCCTGCTGGGCGTGCTGTCGATGCGCTACGTGCAGCCGCGCATGGGGCCGGCCGCGGCGCTGCGCCTGATCATGCTGGGCAACCTCTCGGCGGCGCTGATGTCGACGCTGCTGCTGTTCACGAGTTCGGCCAACCACAACTTCGCGCTGCTGGGCCTGCTGGTGGTGCCGCTCATCGGCAGCGCGGTGCTGCTGCCCAACGTGCTGCAGGACGCGGCGCCGCCGCACCTGCGCGCCCGCACCATCGCCATGCTCACGCTGGCCAGCCTGCCCTTCGGCGTGGTGGGGCCGCTGGTGGTGGGCATGTTGTCGGACGCCCTCAAGTCGATGCCCAACGGGCTGGCGGTGTCCATCGTCGTGACCACGCTGGTCGGCGGCAGCCTGGGCGCCATGGTGCTGCGCGCCGCCGAAGGCCCGTTCGTGCGCCTGATGCGCGAGGCGAAGCCGAACTGAGCCTGCCGCGTCGAGATTCCGCTCCCCCCTTTCATCGTTCGTTGTTCCTCCATGTCACAACCACACCCTTCAGCCTCTCTTCCCGACACCGCCTCCGCACTGGCCGCCATCGACGCGCTGGTGGCGCCCCTGAACCGCAGCGATGCGCCCGGCCTGGTGCTGGCCATCGCGCAGCACGGCCGCCTGCTGTACCGCCGCGCCGTCGGCATGGCCAGCCTGGAGATGGGCGTGGCGCTCACGCCGACCACGCGCATGCGCATCGCCTCCACCAGCAAGCACTTCACGGCCATGGCCGTGCTGCTGCTGGCCGAAGACGGCCTGCTCGACGTGGAAGACCCGGTGCAGAAGTACCTGCCCGAGCTGCCGCAACTGAGCGCCAACGGCCCCACGCTGCGCCACCTGCTCACGCACACCAGCGGCTGGCGCGGGCACGACGAGCTGTGGGCCATTGCGCACGGCCTCACGTTCACGCTGCCCGGCCCGGGCCTGCCGGCCATGGCGCGCCAGAGCGAGCTGAACTTCGAGCCCGGCACGCACATGGTCTACAGCAACGGCGGCTACTTCCTGCTGGCCAAGATCGTCGAGCGCGTGAGCGGCAAGAGCTTCAACGACTTCCTGAAGGCGCGCCTGTTCGACCCGCTGGGCATGGCCGACACCTCGTCGGTGCAGACCGACCTCGATGTGGTCCCCGGCATGGCCGGCCTGTACATGCCCGCGCCCGGCGGCGGCTGGCGCCGCGGCCTGTACCCGTGCGAACTCGACGGCGGCGGCTCGCTGGTGTCGACGGCGGACGACATGCTGCGCTGGCTCGCCCACATGCACGGCAGCGAGAAGATCGTGGGCAGCGCAAAGAGCTGGGCGCTGCTGTCGGCGCCCACCACGCTGTCGTCGGGCTCCCAGGTGAACTACGGCTTCGGCCTCGCGCGCCACCCGTACCGCGGCGTCGAGATCGTGCACCACGCGGGCGCCGTGCTCGGCGCGCAGTCGCAGATGATCAGCGTGCCCAGCCACGGGCTGGACATCATCGCCATGGTGAACGGCGCGCCCGTGTCGCCGTCGGCGTTGGCCCTCAAGGTGATCGAACTGCTGCTGGGCGACGCGCTCGCGCCGCCCGAGGTGCGCCCGCTGGCCAGCGCCTTCCCCGCGCTGCCCGGCCAGCGCTACCACGCCCCCTCCACCGGCGGCCTGCTGGGCTTTGCGGACGTGGCCGGCAAGCTGGCGCTGTCGTGGCAGGCCGGCGAGGCCAGGCCCCTGAACCAGGGCGACGGCAAGCTCTGGCTGGGCCTGCAGGACCTGCCGACGAACGACCTCGTGATCGACACCGTCGACATCGACCCGCAACGCGCACCCGATGCCTTCGTGCTGCACGAAGGCGGCCAGCCGCGCCGCTTCGAGCGCCTGCCCGAAACCGCGCCCAGTGCCGCGTCGCTCGCCGACGAACTGTGCGGCGACTACACCAGCCCCGACCTCGACGCCACCGCGCGGATGGTGCTGGTCGACGGCCGGTTGCAGCTCACGGTGCAGGGCCGCCACGGCCAGCACGCGTGCGTGCTGACGCCGTTGTCGGCCGACGTGGCGACGCTCGCCTCGGTCGACCCGGTGCTGGCCCAGCTGGGCAAATCGGTTCTCAACGTGGAGCGCAAGGGTGGCCGGGTCGTGGGACTGCTGTTTGCCACCACGCGCTCGCGAAACATTCACCTTGCCCGCCAGGAGCCCCGCGCATGAAGTTCTTCACCACCCTGTTCGCCACCGAGACCAACACCTTCGTCTCGGCCCCCACCGGCCTGGGCAGCTACGAGGAATACGGCATCTTCCGCGGCGACGCCAGCACGCGCGACGCCACCGGCTACGGCCTGTACGCGGTGGAAGTGCGCCGGCAGCTGGCCGCCGAAGGCCATGAAACGGTCGAGAGCCTGCTGGCCTTCGCGCAACCGCTGGGGCGTACCGTGCGCAGCGTGTACGAGCGCCTGCGCGACGAGATCCTGGACGACCTGCGCAAGGCCGGCCCGGTCGACGGCGTGATCCTCGTGCTGCACGGCGCGATGGTGGCCGACGGCTACGACGACTGCGAAGGCGACGTGATCTCGCGCGTGCGCGAGATCGTCGGGCCGAACGTGCCCATCGGCGTCTCGCTCGACCTGCACTGCCACTTCACGCAGAAGATGGTGAACACGGCCGACGCCATCATTTGCTACAAGGAATATCCGCACACCGATGCCTTCGAGCGCCTGACCGAGCTGATCCGCATCGTGGTCGACACCGCGCAGGGCCGCGTGAAGCCCGTGACGGCCGTGCACGACTGCCGCATGGTCGGCAAGTGGCACACCACGCGCGAACCGATGGCCGGCTTCGTGCGCCGCATGCAGGACGCCGAAAAGCTGCCGGGCGTGCTCTCGGTGTCGCTGGGCCATGGCTTCCCGTGGGCCGACGTGCCCGAGTCGGGCGCCAAGCTCTGGGTGGTGACCGACAACGACCCGGCGCTGGCCGCGAAGCTGGCCGAAGAACTGGGCCGTGGCTTTTGGGACCTGCGCCACGAGACCGGCGTGCCCTCGCTCTCGATCGAGGAAACGCTGGCCAAAGCCATGGCCGTGCAGGGCGGCCCCGTGGTCATTGCCGACACCGCCGACAACCCCGGCGGCGGCGCCACCAGCGACAGCACCTTCATGCTGCGCGCCGTGGTCGAGCGCGGCATCGGCGACGTGGCCTTCGGCGGCGTGTGGGACCTGGGCGCGGTGCAGCTGTGCCGCGACGCGGGCGTGGGCGCGAGCTTCGAGCTGCGCCTGGGCGGCAAGTGCGGCCTGGCCTCGGGCGACCCGATCGACCTGCACGTGACCGTGATGAACGTGGTGGAGGCGCACTCGCAGGGCGGCCTGTCGGGCGTGCGCACGCCCATGGGCCCGTGCGTGTGGGTGCAGGCCGCCGACGGCGTGGACATCGTGCTCATCAGCAAGCGCAACCAGGTCATCGGCGCCGATCTCTTCACCGGCCTGGGCATCGACCTCACGGCCAAGAAGCTGGTCATCGTGAAGTCGGCGCAGCACTTCCACGCGGAGTTCGGGCCCCTTGCCAAGTCGGTGCTGTACGTGTCGACGCCGGCCTCGCTGAGCACCGACTTCGCCAACCTGCCGTACCGCGTGCGCGACCTGGACTACTGGCCGCGCGTGGAACAGCCCGGTCGCCCGTACCACATGGCCGCACCCGGCGAGCTCTACACCATCGACGGCCGCGCGATGCACCTGCAGCGCAGCGGCCCCGTGGCGGCCAGCCCGATGCAGCCCACGCTCGTGATCGAGGCCGGCGGCGGTTGCGCCTCGCCGACCTACGCGCGCCTGCAGCAGGCGCTGGCGGCCAAGCACCCGGTGATCAGCTACGACCGCGCCGGCATGGGCTGGAGCGAAGCCGACGACGCGCCCTTCGACGGCGAGCGCACCGCGCACCGCCTGCATGCGCTGCTCGCAGCGGCCGGCGTGACGGGCCCGATCGTGCTCGTCGGCCATTCGCTCGGCGGCCTGCTGAACCGGGTCTACGCGGGCCTGTACCCGCAACAGGTCGCGGGCGTGGTGATGCTCGACGCCAGCCACCCCGACCAGTTCGCGATGTACGAGCACCCGCCCGAATCGCAGTTCGCGGCCGAGCGCGTCAAGCGCGCGGACTTCCAGGCCGGCGGCCCGCCGCCGCCGGAGCAGGCGCCCATCGAGGCCCTGTTCGCCGACATGCCGCAGGTGCTGCGGCAGATGAAGGCGACCTACACGCCCGAAGCGCTCGACACCATGGTGGCCGAGGTGCGCGGCCTGCCGCACGTCGCGCGCCAGGCGGCCGCGTCGCCCGACTTCGGTTCGCGTCCGCTGGCCGTGCTGTGGGCCAGGCAGCAGCCGCTGCCGGCCGGCGCCGACCCGGCCATTGCCGCGGTGCAGCAGCGCTGGCCCGAGTTCCAGGAAGCGCATGCGGCGCTGTCGACGCAACGCCGCCTGGCGTGCATCGAAGGCGCTGCGCACATGACGCTGGTGCTGCTGCCGCCGCTGGTGCAGCGCGTGGCCGAGGAAATCGACGGCGTGATGGCGCAGATCGCGTCCGGAACCGGCCGATGACGCCCCTGGCCGAACTCAGCACGCCCGCGCTGCTGCTCGACGTCGGCGTGCTCGAACGCAACTGCGAAGCGATGGCGCAGCGTGCGGCGCGCCACGGCGTGGCCCTGCGCCCGCACCTGAAGACCGCCAAGTCGGCGGAGGTGGCGCGGCGCGCCACGCGCGGGCAGGCCGGCGGGCTCACGGTGTCGACCGTGGCCGAGGCCGCCTACTTCGCGCGCCATGGCTTCACCGACCTGACCTACGCCGTGGGCATCGACGCGAACAAGATCGAGGCGCTGCACGACATCCAGCGCACGCACGGCGCGCGCGTGACGCTGCTGGCCGATTCGGTCGAGGCGGTGCAGGCGGCCGGTGCCCGCTCGCGGGCGCTGGGCGCGAGCTTTCGCGTGCTGCTCGAGATCGACACGGGCGGCGGCCGCGGCGGCGTCGGTCCGCGCGACGACGGCCTGCTCTCGCTCGCGCGCGAGGTGCAGCGCAGCGAATCGCTGGCGCTGGCCGGCGTGCTCACGCATGCGGGCCACAGCTACCACGTGCAGGGCGGCACGGCGATCCGCGCCATCGCCGAAGCCGAGCGCGCCGGCGCCGTGCATGCGGCCGAACGGCTGCGCGCGGTCGGCATCCCGGTCGAGGTGGTGAGCGTGGGCTCCACGCCCACGGCCGTGTGCGCGCAGTCGCTCGAGGGCGTCACCGAGATGCGCCCCGGCGTCTACACCTTCTTCGACCTGGACCAGGCGGCGCGCGGCATCTGCGGCGTGGACGAGATCGCGCTGTCGGTGCTGGCCACGGTGATCGGTCACAACCCGCGCTCGCGTCGCGTGCTGATCGACGCCGGCGCGCTCGCGCTGTCGAAGGACCAGTCGGCGGCCGAGTTCCGCACCGGCCTGGGCTTCGGGCTGGTGTGCCGGGCCGACGGCACGGTGCCGCTGCCTGGGCTGTGCGTGGCCGAGCTGCACCAGGAGCACGGGCTGATCGCCTGCGAAGGCGATGACGACGCACAGGCCATGTTCCGCGCGCTGCCCCTGGGCGCCCGCGTGCGCGTGCTGCCGCACCACGCCTGCATGACGGCCGCGCCCTACGACCGCTACCACGTGGTGGACGGCGCGGGCAGCGGCGTGCGGGCGGTCTGGGACAAGGCGCACGGCTGGCAGGCCGGCGCCTGAAGCAATCTATTTTTCTGGAGAAGACAACGATGACGAAGACATTCCTTGCACGGCTGACGGCCGTGGCCGCGCCCTTTGTTCTGGCCCTCGGCCTGGGCAGCGCGCCGCAACTCGCAGGCGCCCAGACGCCGGCAGCGCCGCAGGCCGCAGCCAGCGCGGCTGCTGCCGCCACGCCGGCGCCCGTGGCGGTGCCCGAGAAGCCTGCCGCCCCGGTTGCCGCGCCGGCCGCCACCGCCAAGGTCGACAACCCCTACGGCGTGGGCGCGCTCTGGTCGCAGAGCGATGCCGTGGCCAAGGCCGTGCTCGCCATCCTGGCGATCATGTCGATGGGCAGCTGGTACGTGATCGTCACCAAGCTGCTCGAGCAGATGCGCATGGGCCGCCAGGCGCGCGCGGTCGACAACGAGTTCTGGAACGCGGGCACCGTGCAGGCCGGTACCGCGCGGCTGGCCGAGGGCAGCCCGTTCCGCTTCATCGCCGACGCCGGCATGCAGGCCACGCAGAAGCACGACGGCCTGCGCGGCAAGGTCGACTTCGCCGACTTCGTCGACCTGTGCATCCACCGCGCCACCGAGCGCGTGCAGCGGCGCCTGGGCAACGGCATGTCGCTGCTGGCCACCGTGGGTTCCACCGCGCCCTTCGTCGGGCTGTTCGGCACCGTCTGGGGCATCTACCACGCGCTCACCGCCATCGGCGTGGCGGGCCAGGCCTCGATCGACAAGGTGGCGGGCCCGGTGGGCGAGGCGCTCATCATGACCGCCATCGGCCTGGCCGTGGCCGTGCCCGCGGTGCTGGGCTACAACTGGCTCCTGCGCCGCAACATCACCGTGATGGACGACGTGCGCGAGTTCAGCGGCGAGCTGCACTCCGTGATCCTGGCCGGCAGCGCCGCGGCCTGACGCGCGCGCACGCACGCAAGCGGATCGCGCCATGGCGATGAACATCCCGGCCTCCGGGGGAGACGAGGAACAGGCCATCGCGGCCATCAACACCACGCCGCTGGTCGACGTGATGCTGGTGCTGCTGATCATCTTCCTCATCACCATCCCGGTGGTCAATTACTCGGTGCCCGTCGCGGTGCCGAAGGAGCGCAACGAGGTGCGCGAGAGCAAGCCCGAGACCGTCGTGATCTCGGTGGACGCCGCCGGCCGCACCTACTGGTACGACACGCCGGTGCAGGGCACGCCCGCGCTGGTGGCGCGGCTCACCAAGGTGGCGGCCCTGAACCCGCAGCCCGAGGTGCACATCCGCGGCGACTGGCATTCCGACTACGAGCCGGTGGGCCGGATCATCTACGCCTGCCAGGCGGCCGGGATCGCCAAGGTGGGCTTCATCACCGAGCCGCCCGCGCGCAACTGAGACGAGACGAGACGAGACAAGCAAGCCATGCCAAGAAAACAGAAGCAGGGGCGGCGCAGCAGCACGCCTTCCGACGAGCCGATGATGGACATCAACACCACGCCGCTCATCGACGTGATGCTGGTGCTGCTGATCATGCTGATCATCACCATCCCGATCCAGCTGCATTCGGTGAACCTGAACATGCCCACCGGCAACCCGCCGCCCAGCGAGCTCAAGCCCGAGGTGCTGCGCATCGACATCGACGCGCTCAGCGTCGTGCAGTGGAACGGCGAGCCGCTGGCCGACCGCGGCGAGATGGAACGGCGCTTCGAGCAGGTCGCCGCGCAGGCCGTGCAGCCCGAGGTGCACCTGCGCCCCGACCGCCGCGCGAAGTACGAGGTGGTGGCCGGCGTGATGGCCTCGGCGCAGCGCACGGGCGTGAGCAAGCTGGGCATCGTGGGCGCGGAGCAGTTCATCCCATGAAGCGCTCCCGCAAGGACTTCAACCCGAAATCACGCTTCGGCCCCGTGGGCATCGCCGTGATGGTGCTGTTCCATGTCGGCGTGGGCTATGCGCTCGTGTCGGGGCTGGCGCGCCAGACGGTCGAGCTGATCAAGAAGCCGATGGACGCGACCATCATCAGCGAGATCAAGCCGCCGCCACCACCGCCACCGCCGCCCCCGCCGCCGAAGAAGATCGTGCGCCAGGAAACGCCCAAGGCCCCGCCGCCGCCGCGCCCGGCCTATGTGCCGCCGCCGGCCGTGACGCCGCCTGCCACGTCGGCGCCCGCGATCACCGCCGTGCAGAACACCGAGCCCGTGCCGCCGCCGCCGGCCGCTCCGCCGGCGCCCCCCGCGCCGCCGGCCCCGCCGAAGGCGACCACCACCGACATCGCGGTGGCCTGCCCGCGGCAGGTCAAGCCCGAGATGCCGCGCAAGGCGATGGACGAAGGCATCGGCGGCGTGGTCAAGGCCGAGGTGCGCATCAAGGGCGGCCATGTGCAGGAGGTGCGCTTCCTGTCGGGGCCGCGCGTGTACCACTCGGCCGTGCGCGCCGCCGTGATGCGCTACGAATGCCAGACCACGGGCGATGCCGAGGTGCTGGCGACGCAGGAGTTCGTCTTCCGCATCGAGTAGGGGGAAGGAGCCGATCTGTCTTCTTCAGACAGATCGGCCCATGGCGAGCGCGCGCATCACGGCGGCCGTGCGCGTCTCCACGCCCAGCTTCACGTAGACATGCTCCAGGTGCTTGTGCACGGTGCGGGGGCTGATCGTCAGCAGCGCGGCGATCTCGGCGTCGGTCTTGCCCTGCGAGAGCCAGTGCATGACATCGCCCTCGCGCGGCGTGAGGCCGGCCAGCTGCGCATCCGGCAACGGCGCCGGCGTGCGGCAGGCCAGCCGGTACAGGAAGGCCACCGCCATCGCATGCTCCAGCCCCACGCGCCGGCAGTAGTCGGCCTGCTGGGCGGCGCGGCGCAACTCGCGCCGGCCCGGCGCCTTGGCGATGCGGCGGGTGGTGCGCGTGGGATGCGCGTCGGCGCTGCGATGCCGCACGGGCACATGGCCGGACTCCAGTTTGTCCAGCAGGCGAAGTGCGCTCGCCCAATCGTTGCGCGACAGGTGCGTCATGGCATGCCCTTTCACGGTGCATACGCATTGCTGCGTATGGCGCCCGCACGCATCGAGAGACAGGATGCTCGCAGGCCCTTTGCCTCGAATTCAGTATAGGCAGGCAGCGGGCGCGCCAGTCGCTTGTCGACGAAGGGGATACACATGGCCATCGACGAAACACGGCTTAACGCGTTCATGGGTAACTTCGTCCACGACATCGGGGCCGTGATGCACGCGGCCACCATCGTCGTCGGCGACCAGCTCGGCCTGTACAAGGCGCTGGCCGAAGGCCCCGCCACCGCGGAGCAGCTGGCCCGCCGCACCGAGACCGACCCGCGCTACCTGCGCGAATGGCTCTCGGCCCAGGCCGCCAGCGGCTACGTCGAGTACGACCCGAAGGGCGAGCTGTTCTCGCTGACCGAGGAACAGGCCTTCGCGCTGGCCGAGGAAGGCAGCCCGGCCTTCGTGCCCGGCGCGTTCCAGATCGCCGTGGCGCAGTTCAAGATCATTCCCAAGATGGTCCAGGCCATGCGCACGGGCCTGGGCATCGGCTGGCACGAGCACGACGTGGCCCTGTTCCATGGCACCGAGCGCTTCTTCCGGCCCGGCTACGCGGCCAACCTGGTGAGCCAATGGATTCCGGCGCTCGAAGGCATCGAACCGCTGCTGAAACGCGGCGCGCGCGTGGCCGACGTGGGCTGCGGGCACGGCGCTTCGACGTTGCTGATGGCGCAGGCCTATCCCCAATCCAGCTTCGTCGGCTTCGACTACCACGCGCCGTCGATCGAACGCGCCCGCGAAACCGCGCGCAAGGCCGGCATCGACGATGAAAAGCGCCTGCGCTTCGAGGTCGCGAGCGCCAAGGACTTTCCCGGCGAAGACTACGACCTGGTCGCCGTCTTCGACTGCCTGCACGACATGGGCGATCCCGTCGGCGCGGCGGCGCATGTGCGGCGCACCCTCAAGCCGCAGGGCACGTGGATGATCGTCGAGCCCTTTGCCAACGACCGGCTGGAAGACAACATCAACCCGGTGGGGCGCGTGTTCTATTCGGCCTCCAGCTTCATCTGCACGCCGGCCTCGCGTTCGCAGGAAGTGGGCCTGTGCCTGGGGGCGCAGGCCGGCGAAGCGCGCCTGCGCGACGTCGTCTCGCAGGGCGGCTTCTCGCACTTCCGCCGGGCCAGCGAAACGCCCTTCAACCTGATCTTCGAAGCACGTCCGTAAGGACAAAGGAGGCGCCATGTCCCGCCAATACATCGACTGCCGCGAGTATCCGAGCACGATGAACTGCAGTGTCGCGCTCTGCGCCGACTCCGAAGGCGAACTGCTCGATGCCGCCGTCCAGCACGCCGTGGCCGTTCACGGCCACACCGACACACCCGAACTGCGCAAGCAGCTGGCGAGCATGTTCAAGGCCGGCACACCGCCGGTGCAGCTGGAGGCTGCGAAGACACCCGCCTGAGGGTTCTGCGCGGCCCCGGCCGCAGTCACGAACCTTGATGCAGATCAAACGCTTGCATCGGCCCGGCATTTAGCCTGCCCCGATGCAAGCTTCCGCCGCGCTCGCGCCGTTTCCGTCCGTTCCATCGTCTGCGGGGGCCGATGCCCGCGCCGACGCCTGGCAGCTGCTCGACGACCCCGCCGAGTGGGCCGCGTTCGGCCGCCCGCTGGAGGCCGGGACAGGCCGCTGGGAATCGCAGGTGGCGGTCGAGGGCATGCACTGTGCGGGCTGCGCCTTCACCGTCGAGGCCGCGCTGGCGCAGGTGCCCGGCGTGACCGAGGTGCAGGTGAACGCCGCGAGCCGGCGCGCGCGCATCGTGTGGTCGGCTGCGGCCACGCGGCCTTCGCGCTGGTTCGAGGCCAGCGCGCGCGCGGGCTACCCCTTGCTGCCGGCCGGCAGCCGCAGCGCGCGCGAGACGCGCACGCGCGAGTTGCGCATGGCGCTGTGGCGCTGGCTGGTCGCGGGCTTCTGCATGATGCAGGTGATGATGTACGCCTACCCGGCCTATGTCGCGCGCCCCGGCGACATGACGGCCGACGCGGCGCAGCTGCTGCGCTGGGCCTCGTGGGTGCTCAGCCTGCCCGTGGTGCTGTTCTCGTGCGGGCCCTTCTTTCGCAGCGCCTGGCGCGACCTGCGCATCGGCCGTGTCGGCATGGACCTGCCCGTGACCTTCGGCGTCGTCATCACCTTCGTGGTGAGCACGGCCGCCACCTTCGACCCCACGGGGCCGCTGGGGCACGAGGTCTACTTCGATTCGCTGACGATGTTCGTCTTCTTCCTGCTCACCGGCCGCTGGCTCGAGGCGCGGCTGCGCGACCGCACGGCCGGCGCGCTCGAAGCGCTGATGCACCGGCTGCCCGACAGCGTCGAACGCCTCGGGCCCGACGGCGCATGGACGCGCGTGGCGGTGCGCCGGCTCGCGGCGGGCGACGTGGTGCGCGTGCGCCCCGGTGAGGCCTTTCCGGCCGACGGCACGGTGATCGACGGCGACACCACCGCCGACGAGGCGCTGCTCACCGGCGAGTCGCGCCCCGTGCCGCGCCCTTGCGGCGACCGCGTGCTCGCGGGCAGCCACAACCTCTCGGCCGTGGTGCAGGTGCGCATCGCTTCGGTGGGCGAGGGCACGCGCTTCGCGCAGATCGTGCGGCTCATGGAAAACGCCGCGCTCGACAAGCCGCGCCTGGCCCGGCTCGCCGACCGCGTGGCGCGGCCCTTTCTCATCGCCGTGCTGGCCTGCGCGTTCGGCGCGGGCGCGCTGTGGTGGACGGTCGATCCCGGCAAGGCGCTGATGGTCGCGGTGGCGGTGCTGATCGTCACCTGCCCGTGCGCGTTGTCGCTGGCCACGCCGGCCGCGATGCTCGCGAGCGCGGGTGCCCTGGCGCGTGGCGGCGTGCTCACGTCGAACCTGCAGGCGCTCGAAGCACTGGCCGGCGTCGACACCGTGGTGTTCGACAAGACCGGCACGCTCACGGGCGACACGCCGCGCCTGGAACGCGTGTACTGCCGCCAGGGCCTGCGCCCGGGCGATGCGCTGGAGATCGGCGCGGCGCTCGCGGCGCTGTCGCTGCACCCGGCCGCGCGCGCGCTCGTGAACGCCTGGCAGGCGCAGTTCCGCACGCCGCCGGCCTGGTCGGCGACGCAACTGCGCGAGACGGTGGGGCAGGGCGTGGCGGCCTCGCTGCACCGGCGCGATGCCGTGGACGACCACGGCGCGCGCCCCGTGCGCCTGGGCTCGGCGGCCTTCTGCGAGGTGCCGCCGCTGCAGGTCGACGCGGCGCAGATCCACCTGAGCGACGACGAGGGCTGGCTCGCCAGCTTCGTGCTCGCCGAAGAACTGCGCCCCGACGCCACGCAGGCCGTGACGGCGCTGCAGGCGCAGGGCTTGTCGGTGCGCCTGCTCTCGGGCGACCGCGAGAACGCGGCGCGCGCCATCGGCGCGCAGGCCGGCATCGCGGCGGTGCAGGGCGATTGCGCACCGGAAGACAAGCTCGAGGTGCTGTGGCAATTGCAGGCGGCCGGGCGCGAGGTGGCGATGGTCGGCGACGGCCTGAACGACGGCCCCAGCCTGGCGCGCGCCAACGCCTCGTTCGCCTTCGGCCAGGCCGTGCCGCTGTCGCGCGCGCGTGCCGACTTCGTGGTGCTCGGCGATGCGCTGCAGGCCATTCCCGCGGCCGTGGCGCAGGCGCGCCGCACGCTGCGCGTGGTGCGCCAGAACCTGTTCTGGGCCGCGGCCTACAACGCCGTGTGCGTGCCGCTGGCCGTGGCCGGCTGGCTGCCGCCCTGGCTCGCGGGGCTGGGCATGGCGGCGAGCTCGCTGCTGGTGGTGCTCAACGCGGCGCGCCTGGCTGCGCCCGGCAAGGCGGCGGTGGCCTGATGGACGTGCTGTTCCTGCTCGTGCCGCTGTCGGTGGTGCTCGTGCTCGCGATTCTGGGCGGGCTCTGGTGGGCCATCGAACGCGGCCAGTTCGAAGACATCGAGGTCGAAGGCGACCGCATCCTGAACAACGACTGACACAGCGATTGATGGCTTGATCTGCATCAAGCCTGCCCGGGCGATGCGGGCAGACACTGCCCGCAAACCACATCTACGGGCACCACGATGCAGCAGACCACGCACCCTCCCGCGGCCATCTACGACGACACCGTCGTGCGGCAGTTCGCACTCATGTCGGTGGTCTGGGGGGTGGTCGGCATGCTGGTCGGCGTGATCATCGCCTCGCAGCTGACCTGGCCCGAACTCAACCTCGGCATTCCCTGGCTCAGCTACGGCCGCCTGCGTCCGCTGCACACCAACGCGGTGATCTTCGCCTTCGGCGGCTGCGCGCTCATGGCCACGAGCTTCCACGTGGTGCAGCGCACCTGCCAGGTCCGGCTGTTCGCACCGGCGCTGGCCTCGTTCGTGTTCTGGGGCTGGCAGCTGGTGATCGTCGCCGCCGCCATCAGCCTGCCGCTGGGCTACACCAGCGGCAAGGAATACGCCGAGCTCGAATGGCCCATCGACATCCTGATCGCCGTGGTCTGGGTGGCCTACGCCATCGTGTTCTTCGGCACCATCGGCCTGCGCAAGGTGCGCCACATCTACGTGGCCAACTGGTTCTACGGCGCCTTCATCATCGCGGTGGCGCTGCTGCACATCGTCAACAGCGCGGCCATTCCGGCCGGCTGGATGAAGAGCTACTCGGCCTACGCCGGCGTGCAGGACGCGATGGTGCAGTGGTGGTACGGCCACAACGCCGTGGGCTTCTTCCTCACGGCCGGCTTCCTGGGAATGATGTACTACTACATCCCCAAGCAGGCGGGGCGCCCGGTGTACTCGTACCGGCTGTCGATCGTGCACTTCTGGGCGCTGATCTTCACCTACATGTGGGCCGGCCCGCACCACCTGCACTACACCGCGCTGCCCGACTGGACGCAGTCGCTGGGCATGGTGTTCTCGCTCATCCTTCTGGCGCCCAGCTGGGGCGGCATGATCAACGGCGTGATGACGCTCTCGGGCGCCTGGCACAAGCTGCGCACCGACCCGATCCTGCGCTTCTTGATCGTCGCGCTGTCGTTCTACGGCATGTCGACCTTCGAGGGCCCGATGATGTCCATCAAGACCGTCAACGCCCTGAGCCACTACACCGACTGGACCGTCGGCCACGTGCACTCCGGCGCGCTGGGCTGGGTGGGCTTCATCACCATGGGGTCGCTCTACTACCTGATCCCGCGCATGTACGGCCGCCTCGCCATGTACAGCGTGCGCGCCATCGACGTGCACTTCTGGATGGCCACCATCGGCATCGTGCTGTACATCGCCGCGATGTGGATCGCCGGCGTGATGCAGGGCCTCATGTGGCGCGAGATCAATGCCGACGGCACGCTGACCTACACCTTCGTCGAGAGCGTGAAGGCCACCTTCCCCTACTACCTGGTGCGCGTGATCGGCGGCGTGCTCTACCTGGGCGGCATGCTGGTCATGGCCTGGAACGTCTGGATGACTGTGATCACCGGCCGCTCGGTGCGCGCCGAGATCCCGGCCGTTGCCGCCGCCCACGCCTGAAGCCCCAAAGCCTTTGAAGACGCACGATGAACGCACCTGACAACCAGAACTCCGCGCCCGCCGCCACCGGCTTCACGCACGAGAAGGTCGAGACCAACAACCTGCTGATGATCGTGCTGATCCTGCTGGTGGTGGCCATCGGCGGCCTCGTGGAGATCGTGCCGCTGTTCTTCCAGAAGTCGACCACCGAGGCGGTGGAGGGCGTGAAACCGCTCACGCCGCTGCAACTGGCCGGCCGCGACGTGTACCTGCGCGAGGGTTGCTACAACTGCCACTCGCAGATGATCCGCCCCTTCCGCTCGGAGACGCTGCGCTACGGCCACTACTCGGTGGCCGGCGAGTTCGTGTACGACCACCCCTTCCAGTGGGGCAGCAAGCGCACCGGTCCCGACCTGCACCGCGTGGGCGGCAAGTACAGCGACGAGTGGCACCGCATCCACCTGAACAACCCGCGCGACCTCGTGCCCGAGTCGAACATGCCGGCCTACCCGTGGCTGGAGAAGGGGCTGGTCGACGCCGGCAGCATCGCCACCCGCATGCGCGCGCTGCGCACGGTGGGCGTGCCCTACACCGACGAAGAGATTGCCAAGGCCGCCGACGAGGTCGCCGGCAAGACCGACATGGACGCCACCGTGGCCTACCTGCAGTCGCTGGGCCTGGCGCTCAAGTAAGAAGAAAGAACAGGCAACGCCCCATGACCGACATCACCACCTTGCGCATCGCCGCCACCATCGCCTGCTTCGTCGTCTTCATCGGCATCGTGGCCTGGGCCTGCTCGCGCCGCAACACGCAGCGCTTCGCCGAAGCGGCCCGGTTGCCGTTCGAGCAGGACTGAAGGGACACACACGATGAGCGACTTCATTAGTAACTTCTGGTCCAGCTACGTGGCCGTGGCCTCGCTGCTGAGCATCCTGGGCTGCGTGCTGCTCTTGTGGCTCACGGCGCGCAAGCGCGTGCCCTCCGACGCTGACAACACCACCGGCCACGTGTGGGACGAAGACCTGCGCGAAGCCAACAACCCGCTGCCGCTGTGGTGGGTGGGCCTGTTCGTGCTGACCATCGTCTTCTCGCTGGGCTACCTGGCCGTGTTCCCGGGCCTGGGCAGCTTCCGCGGCACGAACGACTGGAGCTCGCGCGCCGAGTACCAGCAGGACGTGGCCAAGGCCACGCAGGCGCTGGCGCCGGTGTACGCGCGCTACACGCCCATGCCCCTGGAGGAGGTCGCGCGCGACCCGCAGGCCCGTGCCATCGGCGAGCGCCTGTTCATGAACAACTGCGCGCAGTGCCACGGTTCCGACGCGCGCGGCAGCAAGGGCTTTCCCAACCTCACCGACGCCGACTGGCTGCACGGCGGCACGCCCGACAAGATCGTCGAGTCGATCACCAAGGGCCGCATCGGCACCATGCCGCCGGCCGCCGCGATGGTCGGCACGCCCGACGACGTGAAGAACGTCGCCAACTATGTGCTGAGCCTGTCGGGCGAGCCGCACGACTCGCTGCGCGCGGGCCTGGGCAAGCCCAAGTTCGCCGCCTGCGCGGCCTGCCACGGCATCGGCGGCGTGGGCAACCCGGCGCTGGGCGCCCCGCGCCTGAACGACCGCATCTGGCTGCACGGCTACGGCGAGGCCGCCATCGTGCAGATCATCAACGAGGGCAAGCACAGCGCCATGCCCGCGCAGGAAGGCCGCCTGACCGAGGCCCAGATCAAGCTGCTGGCCTCCTACGTGTGGGGCATGTCCAACCCTGCGACCGGGACGCCATGACGCGAAAGACGGTCATCCCGATCGTCAGTGCGCCGCCCGCCGCGGCGCCGGAGGTCGGCCTGTACGAGGCGACGAAGAAGATCTACCCGCGCAGTGTGCAGGGCCTGTTCGCGCGCTGGCGCTGGGGCATGGTCTTTCTCACGCAGCTGGTGTTCTACGGCATGCCCTGGGTGGAATGGGGCGAGCGGCAGATGGTGCTGTTCGACCTGGCCGCGCGGCGCTTCTACATCTTCGGCCTGGTGCTGTACCCGCAGGACCTGATCTACCTGTCGGGCCTGCTGGTGATCAGCGCGCTCTCTCTGTTCCTCTTCACGGCCGTGGCCGGGCGCCTGTGGTGCGGTTATGCCTGCCCGCAGACCGTCTACACCGAGATGTTCCTGTGGGTGGAGCAGCGCATCGAAGGCAACCGCAGCGCGCGCATCCGGCTCGACGCTGGTGCGTTCTCGCTCGAGAAGCTCGTGAAGAAGGCCTTCAAGCACCTCGTCTGGATCGGCATCGCGCTGTGGACGGGCTTCACCTTCGTGGGCTACTTCACGCCCATCCGCGAGCTGGGCATGGCCTTCCTGCAGACGCAGATGGGTTCGTGGGAGGTGTTCTGGGTGTTCTTCTACGGCTTTGCCACCTACGGCAACGCTGGCTTCATGCGCGAGCAGGTGTGCAAGTACATGTGCCCCTACGCGCGCTTCCAGAGCGCGATGTTCGACCGCGACACGCTCATCGTCAGCTACGACCCGCAGCGCGGCGAGCCGCGCGCACCGCGCCGCAAGAACGTCGACCCGCGCAGCGCCGCCTTGGGCGACTGCATCGACTGCAGCCTGTGCGTGCAGGTGTGCCCCACCGGCATCGACATCCGCCAGGGCCTGCAGTACGAGTGCATCGGCTGCGGCCTGTGCGTGGACGCCTGCGACAGCGTGATGGACAAGATGGGCTACGCGCCGCGCCTCATCCGCTACGACACGCAGAACGGCATGGAGGCCGGCTGGTCGCGCCGCCAGCTGTGGCGCCGCGTGCTGCGCCCGCGCGTGCTGGTCTACACCGCATTGCTCGCGCTGCTGGTGGCGGGCCTGCTCGCCAGCCTGGTCGCGCGCACGCCGCTGAAGGTCGACGTGGTGCGCGACCGTGCCTCGCTGGCGCGCATCGTCGAGGGCGGGCGGCTGGAGAACGTCTACCGGCTGCAGATCATGAATGCGACCGAGCGCACGCAGCACTACCGCATCGCCGCGCGCGGCATCGACGGGTTGAGCGTGGCCTCGCCCGACGAGGCCATCGAGGTCGATCCCGCGCAGGCGCGCTGGGTCGCGGTGCGGCTGCAGGTGCCTTATGGCGCGGCGCCGGCCGGTTCGCACACGGTGCACTTCGACATCCGGCAGGCGGATGGCGCGGCGCAGGTTTCCGAAAAAGCGGTCTTCCTGGTGCCGCGCTGAAAGGTCTTCCCATGAACGATGCCCTGCCGATGAACGCGCCCGCGACCTCCGGCCCCTGGTGGCGCTACCCGTTGGTCTGGCTGGTGATCGCGGGGCCCGCCGCCGTGGTGCTCGCGAGCATCGCGACCGTGTGGCTGGCGCTGCGCACGCCCGAGGTGCTGGTGTCGGAGGACTACTACCGCGAAGGCATCGAGATCAACCGCACGCTGGCCGACAAGAAGCGCATGCCGGCGCAGGCCGGGCGCAACCATGCGGCGACGCCCGAGGACGATGTGCCGGTGCCCAGGAGGGGCGCGCAGTGAGTGCCATGCGCCGCATCGCCGGCATCCTGTGGCCGTCGTTCCTCGTGGCCTGCGGCATGGAGGTGCTGGTGTTTGCCATGATCGACCCGATCCATTCGTACTGCGGCGCCGATGCGCTGCGCATGTCGCGCCAGGGCATCTACACCGTGTCCTTCTTCGTTTTCTGGCTGATGGCGGCGGCCTCGAGCGCGTGCACCACGCTGCTGGCGCTGCCGTCCGAGAAAGAGACTGCGTCATGAACCTGCCCCTGGCCTGCGTTCCCGAGACCCCGTCCGTGCTGCCCGTCGAGCTGCTGCGCCGCTTCGACATGCCCGGCCCGCGCTACACCTCGTACCCCACGGCCGATCGCTTCGTCGAGACCTTCGGCGCCGACGACTACGCGCAGGCGCTGCACGTGCGGCGCGACGCGGATGCGGCCGGCGAACCGCTGTCGCTGTATGTGCACATCCCGTTCTGCGAATCGTTGTGCTACTACTGCGCGTGCAACAAGGTCGTCACCAAGCACCGCGAGCGCGGGCGGCAGTACCTCGACTACCTGGCGCGCGAAGTGGCGCTGCAGGTCGCGCAGCTCGGGCCCGGTGCGCCCGTCGGCCAGCTGCACCTGGGCGGCGGCACGCCGACCTTCCTGGACGACGAAGAACTGGGCGAGCTGGTGGCCCTGCTGCGCCGCGCGTTCGCCTTCGTGCCGGGCGGCGAGCAGTCGATCGAGATCGATCCGCGCACCGTCGATGCCAAGCGACTCGCGGCGCTGGCCGCGCTCGGCTTCAACCGTCTGAGCTTCGGCGTGCAGGACTTCGACCCCGCCGTGCAGCAGGCCGTGCACCGCATCCAGCCGGCGGCGCAGGTCTTCGCGCTGATGGACGCGGCGCGCGCACTGGGTTTCAAATCGATCAACGTCGATCTGATCTACGGCCTGCCGCGTCAGAACGATGCCTCGTTCGAGCGCACGCTCGCGCAGATCCGCGAACTGCGGCCCGACCGCATCGCGCTGTATGCCTACGCCCACCTGCCGGAGCGCTTCAAGCCGCAGCGGCGCATCGCGGCCGACGAGCTGCCCGATGCGCCCACGCGCGTGCGCATGCTCGGGCGCGCGATTGCGGCGCTCACCGAGGCCGGCTATGTCTACATCGGCATGGACCACTTCGCGCTGCCCGACGATCCGCTGGCCGTGGCCAAACGCGAGGGCCGGCTGCACCGCGACTTCCAGGGCTACAGCACGCAACCCGACGGCGACCTCGTGGCGCTCGGCGTGTCGGCCATCGGCCGCGTGGGCGCCACCTACAGCCAGAACGCGAAGACGCTGGAAGACTATTACGCGCTGCTCGACCAGGGCCGCCTGCCCGTGGTCAAGGGGCTCGCGCTGTCGGACGACGATGTGCTGCGCCGCGAGGTCATCATGGCGCTGATGTGCCGCGGCCGCGTGGACTTCGACGCCGTCGAGGCCGCGCACGGCATCGCCTTTGCGGACTACTTCGCCCCCGAGCGTGCCGCGCTGGCGCCGATGGCCGAACAAGGGCTGGTGCGCCTGTCGCCGCGTGCCATCGAGGTCACGGAGGCCGGCTGGTTCCTCGTGCGTGCGGTGGCGATGGTGTTCGACCGCTACTGCGCCGCGACGCGCACGCGCTTCTCGCGCGTGGTCTAGGAAGGTATGAGTTCCCCCGCACTCGCCGGCGCCGCATTGCTGATGGGGCTCGCCGGCGGGCCGCACTGTGTGGCGATGTGCGGTGCGGTGTCGTCCGCGGTGATCCGCATCGTGCCGGTGGGCGGGCCCGCGCAGGCGGTGCATCCCGTCGCACCGGTCGCCTTCCATCTCGGCCGCATGGCGAGCTACGCCGCCGCCGGCGCCATCGCCGCCGCGAGCCTGCACGGCCTGGGCGCAGCGAGCGCGCAGGTCGCGGCCTGGCGTCCGCTGTGGGTGATGCTGCATGTGTTCGTGCTCGCCTGGGGCGTGGTGCTCGCCGTTGCGGGCCGCCAGCCGCTGTGGGCGCAGCGCGCCGGGCGTGCCCTCGAGGCACGCCTGCGGCCCGTGGCCGGCGGCTCGCTGCTGGGCGTGCTGGCCACGGGCACGCTGTGGGTCGCGATGCCCTGCGGCCTGCTCTATTCGGCGCTCATGCTGGCCGCGCTGGGCAACGGGCCGCTCCAAGGTGCATCGACGATGGCGCTGTTCGCGCTGGGCAGCAGCGTGTCGCTGCTCGCCGCGCCGTGGCTGTGGCAGCGCTTGCGCGGGTGGGGCGACAGCGGTACGCGACAGGCCTGGGGCGCACGGCTGGCGGGGGTGTTGCTGGCAGCGGTGGCGCTGCAGGCGCTGTGGATGGACCTGAGCCACCGCATCGCCGACTGGTGCGGCTGACGCGCTAACTCCTCAGGCGATGCTCTCGATCAGCAACGCCTGCAGCACGAACCGCCGGTTGTCCGCCGCCGCCGTGCGCTCGCCGAGCAGGCCCGCGAGCGCGGCCGTGGGGTGGCTGTCGGCCGCCGCGCCGTCGTGCACCGGAATGCCTGCGTGCTGGCCGATCTGGCGCACCAGCGCGGCATCGATGCCCTCGCAGGCGACGGCGTCGTACAGCCGCCCGAGCATGCGCGCCGTGTGCTGCAGCTCCTGCACCGGCGTGTCGGTCGACAGGCTGGAACGCATCGTCGCGACCTGCGCGCCCAGTTCCTCGGCGGCCTGGCGCAGCAGGGCGAGCGCGGCGCTGTCGCCGGTCTCGCTGAGCAGGCCGAGGTTCTTGCCGCGCAGCAGCCGTGGCGGCGCGGCGCCGTCGAGCGCGGCGCGCTGGAGCAGCCGGGCGCGGCCCAGCAGGCTGGCCTCTCTCTGGGGCGACAGCGCAGCGGTGGAAGGGTGCATGGCAAGGTTCGACATGTGTCTCGCGGAGGCTAGCCACCCACGCTGCGCCGGCCTTGACGCACATCAAGGAGCGCCCCGCTGTTACACGCCGGACACAGAGCGTTCACCCGACGTTACGCACCGATGCGGGCCGTTGTCACTGCGGGGCCTCGCGCTTCCTAGCATCGAGACATCGCCTGATCGCAGGCAACGCTACACAAGACAGACAGAACGCCGAGGAATCCCCATGCTCACGAGTGCCCGCCCCAACCCCATCCTCCCGCTTCGGCCCCTTCCGACGGTGCACAAGGAAGACGCGGGCCGCCGCACGGCCGAGCGCCTGCGCCTGCTGGCCGAGCAGCTGCAACCGCAGCGCCGCATGGTGCACACGGGCGACGTGATCTACCAGGCGGGCGAGCGCTTCGGCAACCTCTACATCCTGAACTCGGGCTTCTTCAAGATCGTCAACCTCTCGGCCGACGGCCGCGAGCAGGTGGTGGGCCTGAAGTTCCGCGGCGACTGGCTGGGCTTCGACGGCATCGCGGGCCAGCGCTACGTGTGCGACGCGGTGGCGATGGACACGGGCGAGGTCTGGGTCGTGCCCTACGAATCGCTGCTGGCCGCCTGCGCCACGCACCCCGCGCTGCTGCAGATGCTGCACGCCGCGATGAGCCGCGAGATCGCGCACGACCGCGATTCGCTGATGTCGGTGTGCACCTTGCCGGCCGACGCGCGCGTGGCCGACTTCCTGCGCTACTGGGCCGAGTCGTTGGCCGACCGCGGCATGCGCACCGACGAGATCACGCTGCGCATGACGCGCGCCGAGATCGGCAACTACCTGGGCATGACGCTCGAAAGCGTGAGCCGCGCACTCTCGCGGCTGGCGCGCGACAAGGTCATCGGCTTTGCCACCAAGGGCCGGCGCGAGGTGCAGATTCCCGACGTGGGCGCGCTCTCGGCCTTCGTGCAGCGCTGCCTGGCGCCGGCGCCCGCGATGCTTCAGTAAGAAGAGACTTCGTTCACTCGCGCGCAGCCAGCAGCGCCCGCGCCATCGCGCGTGCAAGCTCGCTGCGCGAATACGGTTTGCGCAGCAGCTCCCAGCCCGGAGGCGCTTCGCGGTCGGCGTCGAGCAGCTCGGCCGAGAACCCCGACATCAGCAGCACCGCCAGCCGCGGTTGGCGTTGCACCGCCTCGGCGGCCAGCCGCGTGCCACGCATGCCGGGGCCGAGCGCGATGTCGCTCAGCAGCAGGTCGAAGGGCGTGGCCTCGGCGGCCATCGCGGGCAGTGCCTGCTCGGCGTTGGCGGCGGTCGCGACCTCGCAGCCCAGCGTGGTCAGGAAGGTGTGGACCACCTGGCGCACCTCGGCGTCGTCTTCGACCAGCATCACGCGCAGGCCCGGGGCCAGCGTGGCTTCGGCTTCGATCTCCATGGCATCTTCATCGGCAGGTGCCGCAGCGCTCGCCGCGTCGGCTTCGACCTGCGGCAGGTAGAGCGTCACGGTGGTGCCGGCGTTGAGCTTGCTGTCGATGGCGATGGCGCCGCGCGACTGCTTCACGAAGCCGTACACCGTGCTCAGGCCCAGGCCGGTGCCGCGCCCGGCCTCCTTGGTGGTGAAGAAGGGCTCGAAGAGGTGTTCCATGACCGCGTCGGTCATGCCGGTGCCGCTGTCGGCGATGGAGAGCGCGACGAAGCGGCGGCCGGCGTCGGCGTCGCTCAGTTCCTGGCGCACGGTGGCGGGCAGGGCGTCGCAGGCCTCGGCGCGAAAGTGCAGGCGCCCGCCCTCGGGCATGGCGTCGCGCGCGTTGATGGCGATGTTCAGCAGCGCCGATTCGAGCTGGCCCGGGTCGGCGCGCACGGCGGGGCAGGGGTCGTCGGCGTCGATCTCGATCTGGATGCGCTGGTCGAGCGTGCGGCGCAGCATGTCGGTGAGCGAGTGCAGCATCTGCCGCACGTCGACCGCGTCGGGCTGCAGCATCTGGCGCCGCGAGAAGGCCAGCAGCTTGCCCGTGAGTTCGGCGCCGCGCCGGCTGGCGCGCGCGGCGGCGGCCACCAGTTGCTGCGCGTAGCCGTCGGCCGCGAGCTGCGGCAGCTCTTCGAGCACCTGGAGGTTGCCCTGGATGATGGTCAGCAGGTTGTTGAAGTCGTGCGCGATGCCGCCGGTGAGCTGGCCCACGCTCTCCAGGCGCTGCGCGTGGTTCAGCGCCTCTTCGGTCTGCACGCGCTGCAGGCTGGTGGCCAGCAGGCTGGCCACCGATTCGAGAAAGCGGATCTCCTCGTCGCCGAAGCGCCGCGCGGCGGTGGCGCGCACCGACAGCATGCCGGTCACGCGGCCCCGGTCGGACAGCGGCACGGCCAGCGCGCTGACCAGCCCGGCCTCGAGGTAGGCGGGCGGCACGGTGAAGCGACGCTCTTCGCGGTAGTCCGTGACCACGACGGGGCAGCCTTGCGAGAGCACGTAGCCGGGTTGGGTGTCGGGCCGGTTGGCGATGCGCAGGCCGACGCTCTCGTCGGCGACCAGGCCCACGCCGCTGGCCAGGCGGAACTCGCGTTGGCTGCCGTCGAGCAGCCACACCATGGCCACCTCGACCTGCAATGCGGTCGCGACGATGTCGGGCACCTGCGCCAGCACCACCTGCAGGTCGCGCGTGTCGACCGCCAGCCGGCCCAGCTGCGCCAGGTGTTCGCTGTAGCGCGCGCGTTGCAGCGCCTGCTTCACGCGCGGGTAGGCGCCGATGTCGCGGATCGCGGCCACCACGAAGGGCAGGCCCTGGTTCTGCAGCGGGCTCAGCGCGATCTCGACCATCACCTCGCTGCCGTCCTTGCGCTTGGCGACGAGTTCCATGTCGGTGCCCATCGGGCGCGGGCGCGGCGCGCGGCCGTAGGCTTCGCGAAACGCCGCATGGCGCGGGCGGATGCTGTCGGGCACCAGCGCTTCCACGCTCAGGCCCACGAGCTCGTCGGCCGCGTAGCCGAGCATGGCGGCGGCCGAGGGGTTGGCCAGCACGATGCGGCCCGACTGGTCGACCACCAGCAGCGAATCGGGGTAGGCGGCGAACAGCGAGCGGAACACGCTGCCTTCCTCGACGCCCGAGGGCAGGCCGGGAATCGAGGGTGCGTTGCCGTCAGCCATGGGTGACCGGCGGCACCAGGATGTAGCCCGCGCCGCGCACCGACTTGATGAGCTGCGGATCGTCGGCGTTGGCCTCGATCTTCTTGCGCAGCCGGCCGACCTGCACGTCGATCGTGCGGTCGAAGGGGGCGGCTTCGCGACCGCGCGTCTGCTCGAGCAGGAAGTCGCGCGAGAGCACGCGGCCCGGGTGCCGCGCGAAGGCGCACAGCAGGTCGAACTCGCCGGTGGTCAGCGCCACGGCCTCGCCCTGCGCGTTGCTGAGGCTGCGCGCGGCGGTGTCCAGGCGCCAGCCGGCGAAGCGCAGGCGCTCGGGCGGCGTGGGCGCGGCGGCCGCTGCCGACGCGTCGGGCGTCAGGCGCCGCAGCACGGCCTTGACGCGCGCCGCCAGCTCGCGCAGGTCGAAGGGCTTGGTCACGTAGTCGTCGGCGCCCACTTCGAGGCCCACCACCTTGTCCACCGGGTCGCCGCGGCCGGTGACGATCACGAGGCCGCAGCGCCAGTTCTCGCGCATGTGGCGGGCGATGGAAAAACCGTCTTCGCCGGGCAGGCCGAGGTCCAGCAGCACGAGGTCGGCCGGGTCAGCGGCCATGAGCGAGCGCAGCGCCGCGCCGTCGTGGATCTGGGTGACGCGATAGCCGTGGCCCTGGAGGTAGTTGGCCAGCAGCAGCGTGATGTCGACCTCGTCGTCGAGCACCGCGATGTGGGGGGCAGAAGTCATGCGGGGGCTGGGAGAAAAAACGCCGGCGCCACGGGGAAGGGCGCAGGGAGCCGGGAAGCGTAGCACGCAAGGCGCGGCTGCGGCAGCCGCAGCGCCCGCCGTTGATCTGGCGCAAGGCATGCGGGCGGGGCGCTTCCGAGAATCGCGCCCGTTGTCCACAGGGTCCAGAAGGTACGAACGAATGGCATCTTTTCTTTTCTCGGGCGCGCTCGATCTCCCGTGGTGGGGCGTGCTGCTGGCCGCGCTGGCGCTGACGCACGTCACCATCGCCTCGGTCACCATCTTCCTGCACCGCCACCAGGCGCACCGCGCGCTCGACCTGCACCCCATCGCCAGCCATTTCTTCCGCTTCTGGCTCTGGATGACCACGGGCATGGTCACCAAGCAATGGGCCGCGGTGCACCGCAAGCACCACGCCAAGTGCGACACGCCCGACGACCCGCACAGCCCGCAGGTGGTGGGCCTGAAGCGCGTGCTCTGGGGCGGCGTGCTGCTGTACGTGGCCGAGGCGCGCAACCCCGAGACGCTCAGCCGCTACGGCCACGGCACGCCCGACGACTGGCTCGAGCGCCGGCTGTACACGCGCTACCAGACGCTGGGCATCACCTGCATGGGCCTGATCGACATGGCGCTGTTCGGCGTGCTGCCGGGCGCGCTGGTGCTGCTCGTGCAGATCGCATGGATTCCGTTCTGGGCCGCCGGCGTGGTCAACGGCATCGGCCACTTCTGGGGCTACCGCAACTGGCCCGCGTCGGACGCGAGCACGAACATCTTTCCCATCGGCCTTTTGATCGGCGGCGAGGAGCTGCACAACAACCACCACGCGTTCCCGACCTCGGCGAAGCTCTCGAACAAGTGGTTCGAGTTCGACATCGGCTGGGTCTACATCCGCGCGCTGCAGGCGCTGGGGCTGGCGAAGGTGAAGCACCTGGCGCCGAAGCCGCGCCTCACGGCGCCGCGCGCCACCGTCGACCTGCTCACGGTGCAGGCGGTGATCCGGCACCACTACGACGTGCTGTCGAACTACTCGCGCTCGCTGAAGCAGGCCTGCACCGAGGAGCTGGCGCGGGTGCATGCGCTTGCGCCGAACAAGGCCCGCGCACTGCGCGCCGCGCGGCCCTGGCTCGGCAAGGAAGAGAAGGCGCTCGACGCCACGCGCCATGCGCAGCTCACGCAAGCGCTGGTGGCTTCGCAGGCACTGGAAACGATGTACGCCATGCGGCGCGAGCTGACGGCGCTGTGGAGCCGCTCGGGCGCCACCGGCGAACAGCTCGTGAAGCGGCTGCAGGACTGGTGCGAGCGCGCCGAAGCCAGCGGCATCGCACCGCTGGCGGCCTTTGCGGTGCGGCTGCGTTCCTACGCCTGAGGACGGTCTTCGCGGGTGCCGTCAGGCCGGCCCGACCTGCACTGCCACATCGAGCGGCACGGCCCGGCGCAGCGCACTGCCCACCGGGGAGTGGGCCTCGGCCCAGTGCACCAGGTCGCGCAACGCCTGCTCCGGCACGCCCTCCGCGGCGATCCGCACCGCGACGTGCATGCGGCTGGGGCCGGCGGGCACGGAGGCCGGTTCGCCGAGCAGGCCGCGGCTGTCCGACTGGCTGCCGACGACCACTTCGAGCGTCGTCAACGCGATGCCGAGCTGCGCCGCCCGCATGGCGATCACGGTCGTCTCGCAACTCGCCAGGGCGGCGCGCATGAACCAGCCGGGCGATGGCGCTTCCCCGTGGCCTCCGATGGCCTTAGGCATGTCGGTCGCGATGGATTCCCCCGTGGGCCCGGTCACGCGAAAGTGCAAGCCCGACACCAGCGTGGCCGTGGCCGGCTTGTCCTGGGTCAGGGCGTCCTGGGGATGCGTCGCGAAATGGCTCGCGAGGGTGTCCATGGACTGCCGGATGTGCTGGGGTGAGCTCATGGCGCTGCTCCTTGAAACGGGGAACGGGCGGGCGGCTCTTGCGCGAAAGAAGCCGCGAGCGGAGCAGGCCATTCTGGGCGCGGCGCCGGGCCCCGTCAAACCGGCGGCGGGCGGGCGGCCTACTGGTTCGCGACCTGTCCGTCCGGCAGGCTGAAGCGCTCGGACTCCACCTTGGCCGCGGCTTCGGGCGCGCGGATCAGCAGCACCGGCACGGGCGCCACCCGCAGGATGTGTTCCGCGCTGCTGCCCATGGCCCAGCGGCTCAGGCCGCGCCGCCCGTGCGTGCCGAGCACGATCAGGTCGGCCTTCGAATCGACGGCTTCGGTCACCACCTGGTCGTGGACCGCGCCGGCCTTGAAGCCGTCGCGCAGCACGACCTCGGCCTCGACGCCCGCGTCCTGCGCCTGGGCGCGGGCCTTCTCGAGCAGCGTCACGGCGTTGGCGCGCAGCGCCCCGAGCCAGTCGCCCGAATGGCCGACGTAGACGTCCATGCCGAGCGCGAACGAGAGCTCATCGAGGATGTGGACGATGCGCAGGCGGCCACCGGTGAGCTTTGCCAGGCGGATGGCTTCGGCCAGGCCTTCGGCGGAGGTGGAACTGCCGTCGACGGGAACCAGGATGCGTTGGTACATGGTGTGGAACCTCCAGGAGTGCGTTGAAGAAAAAGACAGGAGATGCCATGCCAGTCTGTGCCTGGCTGCATGCGCGGGCCTTGATCTGGAACAAGCCCGGGCCGCCTCGGACTTGCGACCCTTGGGGCCTTCGAAAGAAGGAGACCCCTCCATGACCCATGCCGCCGTCCGGATCATTCGCCAGGAGCACGCCGCGCTGGCGGCCATGCTGCGTTCCATCGTGATGCTGCTCGACCAGCACCGCCGCAAGGGCACGATGCCCGACTTCGCGACGTTGCGCGCGATGCTGTTCTACGTGGACGAGTTTCCCGAGAAGCGCCATCACCCGAAGGAGACCGAGCTGCTCTTCCCCCGGCTGCGCGCCAGCACGCCGATCTCACGCGACCTGATGGACAAGCTGGACAACGACCATGCCTGGGGCGAGCGCAAGATTCGCCACGTCGAGCATGCGCTGCTGGCCTTCGAGATGCTCGGCGAGCCGCGCCGCCTGGTCTTCGAGCAGGCGATGAACGAGTACGTGAGCTTCTACCTGGAGCACATGGCGCACGAGGAGCGCGAGATCCTGCCGCTGGCCGAGCGCGTGCTCAGTGCCGACGACTGGCGCGAACTCGATGCGGCCTTCGGCGAGAACCGCGACCTGTTCTCCAACCACCCCGCGCCCGACGAGGTGTATGCGTCGCTCTTCACGCGCATCGTCAACGCGGTGCCTGCGCCGATCGGGCTGGGGCCGGCGCTGTAGGCAACGACGGCCCGCGTCCGGATCGCGTAGGCTCGGCCTGACACCCTTCAGGACGAACGAGACGGCGAGATGGACATCGATCAGATCAGGGGAAGGCTGGACTTCCTTCGCGAGGCCGAGCGCCTCAAGAGCGTGCTGCGCAGCGCGCACACGGCCTCGGGCCGCACCGAGAGCACGGCCGAGCACAGCTGGCGCCTGTGCCTCATGGCCATGGCCTTCGAGGACGAGCTGGCCGACCTGGACCTGCTCAAGGTGCTGAAGATGTGCGTGGTGCACGACCTGGGCGAGGCGATCCACGGCGACATCCCCGCCATCGTGCAGGCCGCGCACCCCGACAAGAGCGCGCAGGAGCGCGAAGACCTGCAGCTGCTCACGCGCACGCTCGACGCGCCGCTGCGCGCGGGCATCCTCGCACTGTGGGACGAGTACGAGAAAGCCGAGACGCCCGAAGCGCAGGCGGTCAAGGCGCTCGACAAGCTCGAGACCCTGCTGCAGCACAACCAGGGCGCGAACCCGCCGGACTTCGACTACGAATTCAACCTCGGCTACGGCCAGAAGCACACCGGCAGCCGGCCGCTGTTCCGTGCCATGCGGGCGCTGGTGGATGCCGACACGCAGAAGAAGGTGGAGGCTGCGCGACGGACGGAGGCGGGGCCGGTGGTTCGCCCCGAGCAACCGGGCGATGAGGCCGCCATCCGGCAATTGACGGTGGCGGCGTTTGCCGAGGCACCGCATGCCGACGGCACCGAACACCTCATCGTCGACGCCTTGCGCGCGGCCGGCCAGCTCACGCTGTCGCTCGTGGTCGAAGACGGCGGCGAGATCGTCGGCCATGTGGCGCTGTCGCCCGTGGCGATCTCGGACGGTACGACTGGCTGGCATGGCCTGGGCCCGATCTCGGTGGCGCCCACGCGCCAGGGGCAGGGCATCGGCCGGCTGCTGATGGACGCCGCGCTGGCGGGCCTGCGCGACGCCGGCGCGCAAGGCTGCGTGCTGCTGGGCGACCCGGCTTTCTATGGCCGCTTCGGCTTCGTCGTGCGGCCCGGGCTGGTGTTGCCGGGCGTGCCGCCGGAATACTTTCAGGCCGTGTCGTTCCACGGCGCGTGGCCGGTCGGCGAGGTGCGGTACCACGCGGCGTTCGGCGTCGGTGCCTGACGCACGGACCGGGGGCGCAAGGCGTTCATAATCGCCCCCGTCATGCCTGCCCGCCACCTGCCTTCGGACACTGCCCATGCGCCGCGCGTGAAGCGCGCGCAGACCTCGGTGTCCGCGCGTTCCGCGACCCCCGAACCACCCCGCCGCCGCATTCATGACGGTGGTGCGTCCCGCAGCCTTGCGGGCTTCACCGCGATGGAGAGCAGCGCACCGGCCCGCGCGCCGTCTGCGGCGCGACCGCGCAACTGGCGCACGACCCTGCTGGGTGTGGCGCTTGGGTTGGTCATTGCGATGCTGTTGCTCATGAAGTGGCTGCTCGACTACCAGGTCGATGCCGCGCAAGCGCGCCACGCGCAGGAAGCCCAGGCGCGTACGCAGGCCGCGCGCTGCTTCGGCCGCGATGCCGGGCCGTCGTGCCCGCCGGCCGGTCGCACGGTCGTCGAGACCGTCGAGTCCGCAGCGACGAGATAACCCCGCGCACCGCGTGCGCGGGGCCTCGTTCGTTCAGTTCAGCGCAGCACCAGCACCGGAATGTGCGAGTGCGTCAGCACGTGCAGCGTCTCGCTGCCCAGCAGCAGCCGGGCGAGGCTGCGGCGCCCGTGCGAGGCCATCACGATCAGGTCGCAGTCCTGGTTCTTGGCGGCGTGGATGATGGCTTCGGCCACCTGGTTCGACTTCATGACCACCGCGTCGGCGCGGCGCACGCCCTTGGCCAGGGCGGTGTCGCGCACCGCATCGGCCACGCGCTGGGCCGCCTGCTCGACGTGTTTCTGGTTGGCCTCGAAATCCGTCTGGTTCAGCAGCATCGAGCCTTCGAAGTAGCCATAGGGCTGGATGTGCGCGACGTTGACGCTCACCAGCTCGGCGCCGGTCAGCAACGCGAGATCGATGGCCGCGGCCACCGCCTTGTCCGACAGCGAAGAGCCGTCGGTTGCGACGAGAACACGCTTGTACATGGCAGGCTCCTTGGCCCCCGGCACCGCGGGTGCCCTCACTGCCCAGTCTAGGTCGCTGGGCCCGGTCTTTCAAGGCGCGGCGCAGCGGCCGCGCCGATCACCGTCAGCTGCTCGTGCTGTGGCGCCGGCCCAGGGCGAACACCGAGTTCGGCGCGTCGACCACGAAGGGCTTGCGCACCGGCGAGCCAACGACGGCCGTGGTGCGGCGGGCGGCCGCGCTGGTGGCGGGCTGCACGCCCTTGGCCTTCTGTTCGTCGACCAGGCTCTGCAGCGAGATCGAGCGCAGGAACTCGACGGCGCGCAGGTTCACGGAGGCCCAGAGGTCGTCGATCTCGCAGCGGCCGGGTTCGTCGGCCGAGCCGGCGGCGCGCGGGCGGATCTTGCTGGCGCCCAGGTCTTCGATGGTGAGCACGATGTCGGCCACCGTGATCTCCGTGGCCTTGCGGCTGAGCGAGTAGCCGCCGCCGGGGCCGCGGGTGGATTCGACCAGCCCGTTGCGGCGCAACTTGGCGAACAGCAGTTCCAGGTACGACAGCGAGACCTGCTGGCGCAGGCTGATCGAGGCCAGCGTGACGGGGCCCGAGCGGCCGTGCAGGGCGATGTCGATCATCGCGGTGACCGCGAAGCGGCCCTTGGTGGTGAGGCGCATGGTGTTTCCTTCCTTGCTTGTCGTTCTGTGTGCGCTTACTCGTCGCGGCCGCCGGCGATGCCCAGCAGGGCCAGCAGCGACTGGAACACGTTGTAGAGGCTCAGGTACACGCCCAGCGTGGCCGAGATGTAGTTGGTTTCCAGGCCGTCCTTCACGCGCTTCAGGTCGTGCAGGATGAAGGCCGAGAAGATGCCGATGGCGGCGACCGACAGCGTCATCATCAGCGCGCTCGACTGGATGAAGACGTTGGCGATGCCCACCACGAGCAGGCCGATGGCGCCCACGAAGAGCCATTTGCCCATGGCCGAGATGTCGCGCTTGATGACCGTCGAGAGCATGGCCATGCCCAGGAAGATGCCGCCGGTGCCGGCGAAGGCGGTCATCACCAGGCTGGCGCCGTTGGACAGGCCGAGCACGCTGCCGACCAGGCGCGACAGCATCAGACCCATGAAGAAGGTGAAGGCCAGCAGCACGGGCACGCCGGCGGCGGAGTTCTTGGTCTTCTCGATGGCGTACATGAAGCCGAAGGCGCCGCCGAGGAACACCATGATGCCGATGCCCGGCGACATGGCGCGCGTGAGGCCGGTGGCCACGCCGAGCCAGGCGCCCAGCACGGTGGGCACCATCGACAGCGCGAGCAGCCAGTAGGTGTTGCGCAGAACGCGGTTGCGTTCCTGGACCGAGGCCAACGGTGCGCCGAAGCTGGAGGGGTAGGCCGATTGGCTGGAGTTCATCGAAAAATCCTGAAAAAGAGAGAAGGCCGGACGGGTCGCATGACACGTGCGGCGGGGCCGTCAGACGGCTGAAAAAGAAGGGGCAGGGGCGTCGCGCGAAAAGGGCGACGGGCCGGATCGGATGAGCGCAAACGCCCGGACTGCAACAGTCCTCAGGCGTTCGCTCGCCGCCGCGCGGCCTCAGGCGGCGAGGAGGGCGTGGGGCCGGGGTGGCCGCTTGGGCCGGTCGAGCAGCGGCGAGAGCACCGAGGTGGAGCCCAGCCGCGGCGGTTGCGCGGACAGCACCAGCAGGTTGCGTGCGTGGGGACGCGCATCGACCAGTTCGGCGTGCTCGGAGCCCGCTTCGTCCATGGCGGACGGGTCTTCGGACGACGTCTTGCCGATGTCCTTGTCGCCGCCATCGGCCAGCGAGGCGGCGAGCGTCGCGACGGTCTGGCGTTCGCCGGACGACGACGTCACATGGTGGCCGCCGACCAGCCCGTGCGCGAGCACGGCGAAGCCGTAGCAGGACAGCATGAAAGCGAGGACAGTAGCGGCAAACCAGCGGGACATGTAGGGGTATTTTACCCGCCGCCACGGATCGGCTCCGGCGGGCGCGAATTCATCCGACCACGGCGCACGGGTGTTGCCATCGTCCATCGGGTGGAACGCTGCAGGCAAATTTCGCCGACTACCGGACTTTCGGGTGCGCTTTTACGCTGACGGACATGCATCGGGGGCCATTTTTCCCCGGCATTCAACCTCGCAAAGGAAGCCTCTCATGTCCAAGCCTTACACCCGTCTCGACAAGAACGATGTCGCCGTGCTGCTGGTCGACCACCAGACCGGCCTGCTCTCGCTGGTGCGCGACATCGACCCCGACAAGTTCAAGAACAACGTGCTGGCCCTGGCCGACATCGCCAGCTACTTCAAGCTGCCCACGGTGCTGACCACCAGCTTCGAGAACGGCCCCAACGGCCCGCTGGTGCCCGAGCTGAAGGCCCAGTTCCCCGACGCGCCCTACATTCCCCGCCCCGGCCAGATCAACGCCTGGGACAACGAGGACTTCGTCAAGGCCGTGAAGGCCACGGGCAAGAAGCAGCTCCTGATCGCCGGCGTGGTCACCGAGGTCTGCGTGGCCTTCCCGGCGCTGTCGGCGCTGGCCGAGGGCTTCGACGTGTTCGTCGTCACCGACGCGTCGGGCACCTTCAACGACGTGACGCGCCAGGCCGCGTGGGACCGCATGTCGGCCGCCGGCGCGCAGCTGATGTCCTGGTTCGGCGTGGCCTGCGAGCTGCACCGCGACTGGCGCAACGACATCGAGGGCCTGGGCACGCTGTTCTCCAACCACATCCCCGACTACCGCAACCTCATCACCAGCTACACGCAACTGACCCAGGGAAAGTGAGCACCCCATGACCACACCGAACACCGTCGCCAACTTCAACGGCGCCAAGCCCGTCATCGACCCCGACGACGCCGTGATGCTGCTCATCGACCACCAGAGCGGCCTGTTCCAGACCGTGAAGGACATGCCGATGACCGAGCTGCGCTCCAACGTCACCACGCTGGCCAAGGTCGCGACGCTGGCGAAGATCCCGGTCATCACCACCGCCTCGGTGCCGCAGGGTCCGAACGGCCCGCTGATTCCCGAAGTGCACAAGTACGCGCCGCATGCGCAGTACGTGGCGCGCAAGGGCGAGATCAACGCCTGGGACAACCCCGAGTTCGTGGCCGCCGTGAAGGCCACCGGGCGCGGCACGCTGATCATCGCGGGCACCATCACCAGCGTGTGCATGGCCTTCCCGAGCATCGCGGCGGTGCACGAGGGCTACCGCGTGTTCGCGGTGATCGACGCGTCGGGCACCTACTCGAAGATGGCGCAGGAGATCACGCTGGCGCGCGTGGTGCAGGCCGGCGTGGTGCCGATCGACACCGCGGGCGTGTGCTCCGAAGTGCAGAAGACCTGGCACCGCGACGACGCCGCGCAATGGGCCGAGGCCTACAGCGCCGTGTTCCCGCCCTACCAGCTGCTGATCGAGAGCTACATGAAGGCGCAGGAAGTCGTGACGAACAGCGAGCAGCTGGACTCGCAGCGCGCCTGATCTTCCGGATGCGACACTGACGAACGCCGCGCCGCACGCGAAACGTGCGGCGCGGCTTTCCTTCTTCTTTCAACGCACGGCAAGGAGCCCCGCATGGACAGTCCCCGCATCCTGATCATTCCCGGCAGCGCCCGCGACGGCTCGCTCAACCGCCGGCTGGCGGCCGTGGCCGCGGCCACCGCGCGCGCGGCGGGCCTGCAGGTGACGGAGATGGACCTGCGCGCGCTGGCACTGCCCGTGTACGACGGCGACCTCGAAGCCGCCTCGGGCGTGCCGGCCGGCGCGCACGAACTGCGCAGCGCCATCGCGGCGAGCGACGGCGTGCTGCTCGTCACGCCCGAGTACAACGGCTTTCCCACGCCGCTGGTCATCAACGCCTTCAGCTGGCTCTCGCGCATTCCGCCGGGCGAGGGCCACGCGGGCGGGCTGGCCGCCACGGCCAACAAGCCGGCCGCGCTGCTGTCGGCCTCGCCCGGGCCGCTGGGCGCGCTGCGCTCGATGAACTTCCTGCGCCAGTACCTGCAGATGGCCTTCGCCATGCTGGTGGCACCGCAGCAGTTCGCGCTCGGGCGCGCGAACGAGGCCTTCGAGGCCGACGGCACGCTGAAGGACGCACGCGCCGCGCAGTCGGTGCAGAAGGTGGTGGCGGCACTGGCCGCGCTCGCGACCGCGCTGCCCACGCCACGCTGACTTGCTCAGGGCGGCGTTCGTGCTGTCGCGCGAACGACCGTCCCGATCCGCATCGCGACGTATCTTCGACCGCACATTGGAAGAAGGACGAGACGACATGCAATTCGAATTCACGCCCCGGGTGCTCGCGCTGCGCGCCGAGCTGCTCAAGTTCATGGACGAGCACGTCTACCCGAACGAGAAGCGCCGCGAGGAAGAGCTGGCCGCCAACGCCCGCGCCGGCCGGCCCTACGCCGAGTTGCCGATGATGGCCGGCCTCAAGGCCAAGGCGCGCGAGCGCGGCCTGTGGAACCTGTTCCTGCCCGAGTCGGAACACGGCCCGGGCCTGAGCAACGTCGAGTACGCGCCGTTGTGCGAGATCATGGGCAGGCGCTACTGGTGCGCGGAAATCTTCAACTGCTCCGCGCCCGACACCGGCAACATGGAAGTGCTGGCGCGCTACGGCACGAAGGCGCAGCAGGAACGCTGGCTCACGCCGCTGCTGGCCGGCGAGATCCGCTCGTCGTTCGCCATGACCGAGCCCGAGGTGGCCTCCAGCGACGCCACCAACATCCGCTGCAGCATCCGCCGTGAGGGCGACGAGTACGTCATCAACGGGCGCAAGTGGTACATCACCGGCGCCATGAACGAGCGCTGCGAAATCTTCGTGCTGATGGGCAAGACCGACCCCGACAACGCCGACCGCCACAAGCAGCAGTCGATGGTGCTCGTGCCGAAGAACACGCCCGGCATCACCATCGTGCGCGACATGCAGCTGCTGGGCATGTACGACCCGCCCTTCGGCCACCCCGAGATCGTGTTCGACAACGTGCGCGTGCCGGTCGAGAACATCCTGCTGGGCGAGGGCCGCGGTTTTGAGATTGCACAAGGCCGCCTCGGCCCCGGACGCATCCACCACTGCATGCGCGCCATCGGCATGGCCGAGGCCGCGCTGGAGATGATGTGCCAGCGCCTCGTGTCGCGCACCGCCTTCCACAAGCCGCTGTCGGAGCAGGGCGTGTGGCGCGAGCGCATTGCCGAGTCGCGCATGCTCATCGAGCAGTCGCGCTGGATGGTGCTGAACGCGGCCTACCGCATGGACACCGTGGGCAACAAGGTGGCGGCGAAAGAGATCGCCATGATCAAGGTGCTCACGCCCAACAACTGCGTGAAGGTGATCGACTGGGCCATGCAGGCCTTCGGCGCGATGGGCCTGAGCCAGGACACGCTGCTCACGCACTTCTACGCCTACGAGCGCCACCTGCGCGTGGCCGACGGCCCCGACGAGGTGCACCGCAACGCGATCGCCAAGCAGGAGCTGGCGGCGTACCAGTAACGGCAACGCCGCCGCGAGCGCGTCAGTCGACGCGTTTCGCGCGCTCCAGCATGGCGTGCAGCAGCACGTTACAGCCGGCCGTCAGGTGGTCGGGATGCGCGTCCTCGATCTCGTTGTGGCTGATGCCGTCCTTGCAGGGCACGAAGATCATGCCGGCCGGTGCCAGCCGCGCGGCATAGATCGCGTCGTGGCCCGCGCCCGACACCACGTCCATGGTCGAGTAGCCGAGCCGTTCGGTCGCGCGGCGCACCGCATCCACGCAATCGGGGTGAAACGGGCAGGGTGGAAAGTACGACACGCGCTCGATCGTCACGCCCAACCCGGTCTCGCGCCCCGTGCGCTCGACGAAGGCGAGGATCTCGCCGTGCATGCGGTCGAGCAATTCGCCGCTCACGTTGCGCAGGTCGACCGAGAACTTCACCTCGCCCGGAATCACGTTGCGGCTGTTCGGGTGCACCTGCACCATGCCGACCGTGCCGCGCCCGTAGGGTGGGTAGCGCAGCCCGATGGCCACCACCTCCTGCATGATCCGCGTCGCCACCTGCAGCGCGTCGCGGCGCAGGTGCATCGGCGTGGGGCCCGCATGCGCCTCCATGCCGGTGACGACGCAGTCGTACCACGAGAGGCCGAGCACCGCCGGCACCACGCCGATGACCTTGTCCGCATCTTCCAGGACCGGCCCTTGCTCGATGTGCGCCTCGAAGTAGGCGCCGATGGGGTGGTCGCCCGGCGTCTGGTCGCCGATGTAGCCGATGCGTTCCAGCTCCTCTTGCACCGTCTTGCCTTCGGTGTCTTTCGCGGCGTAGGCGTGCTCGAGGCTGAAGGCGCCGCAGAACACGCCCGATCCCATCATCACCGGCACGAAGCGCGAGCCTTCCTCGTTGGTCCAGAACGCGACTTCGATGGGCGCTTCGGTGCGAATGCCCTGGTCGTTCAGCGTGCGCACCACTTCCAGTGCCGACAGCACGCCGTAGTTGCCGTCGAACTTGCCGCCGGTGGGTTGCGTGTCGATGTGGCTGCCCGACACGATGGGCGGCAGCGCGGGGTTGGTGCCTTCGCGGCGCATGAAGACGTTGCCGATCTTGTCGACCGTGATGCTCAGGCCGGCCGCCTTGCCCCACGACACCACGAGGTCGCGGCCCTGTTTGTCAAGGTCGGTCAGCGCCAGCCGCTTGACGCCGCCCTTGGGGGTGGCGCCGATGCGTGCCAGTTCCATCAGCGAGTTCCACAGGCGCTCGCCGTTGACCGTCAGCACCTGCGTGTCCACTGCTGCATTCATGTATGACTCCTTGGGGGTTCAGCGCGCCACGGCCGTGGGCGCGTGCTGCTGCTTGAAGCGTTCGAGTGCGGTGAACATCGGCGCGAAGGGTGGGCGCTTGAGGTAGCGGCCGGTGCCTGGCTCGGCGCGCAGGTCGCCGTCGCGCCAGACCCAGCGGCCGGCGCTCACCGTGTGCCTGGGCACACCCGTCACTTCGCGGCCTTCGAAGATGTTGAAGTCGCTCTTCGAATGCTGCGTCTTCACCGACAGCGTCTTGGTGGCCTTCGGGTCCCAGACCACGATGTCGGCGTCGGCGCCGGGCTGGATCACGCCCTTGCGCGGGTACAGGTTGAACAGCTGCGCCGCGTTGGTCGAGGTGACACGCACGAACTCCGACGGCGTGAGCCGGCCGGCGTTGACGCCCGCATCCCACAGCACGGCCATGCGCTCTTCGACGCCGCCGCAGCCGTTGGGAATCTTCGTGAAGTCGTCGCGGCCGGCGGCCTTCTGCTCGGCGCAGAAGGTGCAGTGGTCGGTCGCCGTGGTGTGCAGGTTGCCGCCCTGCAGGCCGCGCCACAGCATGGCCTGGTTCTCGCGCGAGCGGAAGGGCGGGCTCATCACGTGGGCGGCGGCGCGCGCGAAGTCGGGGTCGCGGTAGGCGCTCTCGTCGACCACGAGGTGGCCGGCCAGCACTTCGCCGTACACGCGCTGGCCGCGCGCGCGGGCGCGGGTGATGGCGTCGAGTGCCTCGCCACACGACACGTGCACCACATAGATCGGCACGCCCAGCACGTCCGCGATGGCGATGGCGCGGTTGGCCGCCTCGGCCTCGACCATCGGCGGGCGCGACAGCGGATGGCCTTCAGGCCCGCGAATGCCCTGCGCCAGCAACTGCTGTTGAAGCATCGCGACCAGCTCGCCGTTTTCTGCATGCACCGTGGGCATGGCGCCGAGTTCGAGCGAACGCTGGAAGCTCTTCACCAGGATCTCGTCGTCGGCCATGATCGCGTTCTTGTAGGCCATGAAGTGCTTGAAGCTGTTCACGCCGTGCTCCTGCACCAGCGTGCCCATGTCCTTGTGCACGCTGTCGTTCCACCAGGTCACGGCCACGTGAAAGCTGTAGTCGCCGGCGGATTTTTCGGCCCAGCCGCGCCACATGCGAAATGCGTCCATCAGCGACTGCTGCGGGTCGGGAATCACGAAGTCGATGATGCTGGTGGTGCCACCGGCCAGGCCGGCCGCCGTGCCGCTGAAGAAGTCGTCGGCCGCCACCGTCCCCATGAAGGGCAGCTGCATGTGGGTGTGCGGATCGATGCCGCCGGGCATGACGTAGGCGCCGCCGGCGTCGACGACTTCGGCGCCCGCCGGCACCTGCAGGTCGGTGCCGACCTGGAGGATCTTGTCCCCCTGGCAGAGCACGTCGGCACGGTGCTCGGCATCGGCGTTGACCACCGTGCCACCGCGAATGAGAACGGTCATGGCGTGGGTTCCTTTTCTGTTTTGTCTCAGCTGGGGTTCTTGAGGGGTGGGGTCATGCCCTGAAGCTGTGGCGCGCGCGCCTTCATCAGCCCCATGTAGACCACGGCCGACAGCACCACGCCGACGAACCAGGCGTAGGTGTAGATCGTCTTGAAGAACTCGGGCATCGACGGCACGGTCGACGGAAAGGCCGCGTTGAGGAAGCCGGGGATGTTCGGCAGCACGCCGACGACGAAGGCGACGATGGCCGCCATGTTCCAGCCGTTGCCGTAGCTGTAGGCGCCGGTCTCGCGGTAGAGCGCCTCGACGTCCAGCTCCTTGCGGCGGATGAGGTAGTAGTCGGCAATCAGGATGCCGGCCACCGGCCCCAGCAGCGCCGAGTAGCCGATGAGCCAGGTGAAGATGTAGCCCTGTGTGGTCTCCAACACCTTCCACGGCATCATCACGATGGCGATGCCGGCCGTGATGTAGCCGCCCGTGCGGTACGAGATCTTCTTCGGGTTGAGGGCAGAGAAGTCGTAGGCCGGGCCCACCAGGTTGGCCGCCAGGTTCACGCTCACCGTGTCGATCAGCAGGATGATGAGCGCGATCAGCACCGCGGCGCCGGTCATGCGGCTGGCCAGGTCGACCGGGTCCCACAGCGCCTTGCCGTAGATGACCACCGTGGCCGAGGTGACCATCACGGCCATCATCGCGAGCAGGCCCATGGGTGCGGGCAGGCCGATCACCTGGCCCACCACCTGGTCGCGCTGCGAGCGCGAGAAGCGCGTGAAGTCGGGAATGTTCAGCGCCAGCGTGGCCCAGAAGCCGACCATGGCCGTGAGCGACGGCCAGAACACGGCCCAGAACATGCCGGCCTTCTTGCCGCCGGCCTCGAACTGCGAAGGCTGGTCGAAGATCGGGCCCAGGCCGCCGGCACGTTGCACGGCCCAGTAGAGCAGCGCGACGCACACGATGATCTTCAGCGGCGCAGTGTAGGTTTCGAGACGGCGGATCGACTCGATGCCGTGCACCACGAAGTACAGCTGTATGGCCCAGAAGATCAGGAAGCACACGAGCTGCGCGCCGTTGATGCCGAGCATCGGCAGCTTGTCGCCGCCCAGCGGCTGGCCCATGAGCACGCCGACCAGCGTGTAGATCATCTGGCCGCCGAACCAGGTTTGGATGCCGTACCAGCCGCAGGCCACGATGGCGCGCAGCAAGGCGGGGAGCCGCGCCCCGCGCGTGCCGAACGAGGCGCGCGCCATCACCGCATACGGAATGCCGTACTTCGCGCCGGCGTGGCCGATGAGCAGCATCGGCACCAGCACGATGGCGTTGCCGAGGAACACGGTCAGCACCGCCTGCCCCCACGACATGCCGCCTTCGATGAGGCTGGCCGCCAGCATGTAGGCGGGGATGCACATCACCATGCCCACCCAGAGCGCGGCGAAGTGGTACCAGCGCCACGTTCGCTGCGCCAGCGTGGTGGGCGCCAGGTCCTCGTTCCAGAGGTTTGCGGCGGGTGCGCCGCCGTGCTGTGGGGTCGTCATGTGGGTTTTCTCCTGCACGTGTGTCGTGCGTCTGGCCGTGTGGTCGTTCCCCTCCCGCCGCCGCCCGGTCTGCGCCGGGCTTGGTCATTCACTTGCTCACTCACTCACTCGCTTGTTCGATATCCCGTTCAGGCGGGGCTGCCGGTGCGCATCGGGTTGTTGGGGTGCGTGGTCCAGTTGGCGTAGTGGCCGACCACCGGGTGGCCGGTGCGCGCGTCCGTCTCGCCGGCCTTCAGCGTGCGCATCGACAGCGCGCCGGGCACCGGGCAGATCGACACGCACAGGTTGCAGCCGACGCACTCTTCTTCCTTCACCTCGAAGAAGCGCATGCCGTCTTTCGTGGCGCTGATGGCCTGGTGCGAGGTGTCTTCGCACACCACATGGCAACGGCCGCACTGGATGCACAGGTCCTGGTGAATCACCGCCTTGTCGACGTGGTTCAGGTTGAGCTGCTGCCAGTCGGTGATGCTGCCGACCGCGCGACCGCGCAGCTGCTCCAGGTTGGCGTAGCCCTTCTGGTCCATGAAGTTGGAGAGGCCGTCGCACAGGTCCTGCACGATCTTGAAGCCGTAGACCATGGCAGCAGTGCACACCTGCACCGAGCCGCTGCCCAGCGCGATGAACTCGGCCGCATCGCGCCAGGTCGAGACGCCGCCGATGCCGGAGATGGGCAGGCCGGCCGTTTGTGGGTCGCGCGCGATCTCGGCCACCATGTGCAGCGCGATCGGCTTGGCGCCGGGGCCGCAGTAGCCGCCGTGCGAGCCCTTGCCGTCGGTGTGCGGAAACATCGCCATGGCATCGAGGTCGACGCCCATGATCGAGTTGATGGTGTTGATGAGGCTCACCGCATCGGCGCCGCCCTTCTTGGCAGCGCGCGCGGCGGGCCGGATGTCGGCCACGTTGGGCGTGAGCTTCACGATCACCGGCAGCTTCGAGTAATGCTTGCACCACTCAGCCACCATCTGGATGTACTCGGGCACCTGGCCCACGGCCGCGCCCATGCCGCGTTCGCTCATGCCGTGCGGGCAGCCGAAGTTCAGCTCGATGCCGTCGCAGCCCGTGTCTTCGACCATCGGCAGGATGTTCTTCCACGCCTCTTCGGTGCACGGCACCATGATCGACGCCACCAGCGCGCGGTCGGGCCAGTTGCGCTTCACGCGCGTCATCTCTTCGAGGTTGGTGCGCAGCGGGCGGTCGGAGATCAGCTCGATGTTGTTGAAGCCCGTCACGCGGCGGTCGGCCGCATACGACACGGCATAGCGCGGGCCGTGCACGTTGACGACGTTCGGGTCTTCGCCCACGGTCTTCCAGACCACGCCGCCCCAGCCGGCCTCGAAGGCGCGGACCACGTTGATCTCCTTGTCGGTCGGCGGTGCCGAGGCCAGCCAGAAGGGGTTGGGGCTGCGGATGCCCACGAAATCGATGCTCAGGTCTGCCATGTGAATTGCTCCTGTCGCGCCGCGGCGCGCACGGATGAATGGAGTGAAGGGAAGGGAGGGCGCTGTCGCGTCAGGCAGCGCGCAGGTGGCGGTCGATGGACAGCGCGGCCTGCTTGCCGTCTTCCACCGCCTCGACCGTGAGGTCGCGCCCGCCGAAGCGCGCGTCGCCGCCGGCCCAGACTTTGGGGAGCGAGCTGCGGCATTCCGCATCGGTGCTGATGCGCCCGCCCTGCAGCTGCACGCCGCTGTCTTCCAGCGCGGTCGCGACAAAGCTCTGGCCGATGGCGCACAGCACCATGTCGGCCTGCAGCGCGAGCGCTTCGCCGGTCTCGATCAGCTTGCCGTCGACCAACGCGGTGCGCGCGAAGTCGATGCCGCGCAGCGCGCCGCCCTTGGCGCGCAGGGCCTTGGGCGCGGCCCAGTGGATGATGCGCACGCCGTTCTCCTTGGCCCAGCTCTGCTCGTCGACCGAGGCACCCATGGCCTCGGCGCCGCGCCGGTAGACGATGCTCACGTCTTCCGCGCCGAGCTTGCGCGACTGCACGGCCGCGTCCACCGCGGTCATGCCGCCGCCGATCACTACAACATGGCGGCCGATGGCCACGTCGGCCGGCGACGCGGCCTGGCGCAGCTCGGCAATGAAGTCCACCGCGTCGCGCACGCCGCTCTGCTCGCCCAGGCCCAGCGTGTTCACGCCGGCCAGGCCCAGGCCCAGGAACACCGCGTCGTAGCCGGTGGCGAGCGCATCCAGGTGCAGGTCGCGGCCCAGTGCCTGGTTGTTGCGCACCTCGATGCCGCCGACCGACAGCAGCCACTCGATCTCGCGTTGCGCGAAGCCGTCCACTGTCTTGTAGCTGGCCAGGCCGTATTCGTTCAGGCCGCCCAGCTTGGGGCGCGCGTCGAACAGCGTCACCTGATGGCCCAGCACCGCCAGGCGGTGCGCGCAGGCCAGGCCGGCCGGGCCCGCGCCGACGACGGCAATGCGCTTGCCGGTGTCGGCGGCGCGCACGAACAGCGGCGCGCCGGGCGCGTCGAAGAAGGCATCGGTCGCATGGCGCTGCAGCAGGCCGATCTCGACCGGCTTGCTCTCGTTGCTGTTGCGCACGCAGGCCTGCTCGCACAGCACCTCGGTCGGGCACACGCGGGCGCACATGCCGCCCAGCGGGTTCTCTTCGAGGATGGTGCGCGCGGCGCCGCGCAGGTTGCCGTCGGCGATGCGGCGGATGAAGGTCGGGATGTCGATGCCGGTGGGGCAGGCCGTCTGGCAGGGCGCGTCGAAGCAGTAGTAGCAACGCTCGGCTTCGATGTTGGCCTGCACCACGTTCAGCGGCGGGTGGGCGTCGCAGAAGTTCTTGGCGTACTGCGCGGGGTCGAGACGGCCGGCGCGCACATCGGAGGCAATGTGCGCGCTGGGCGCGACGGGATTCATCGTGCTGCTCATGGGCTTTCAAGCTCCAGGTCGTGGTGGGGTAACCGTGTGCGACATGAGAGATCGAGCCCTCATGAAGTTTGACCAAGTGGTCGAATGTCGCGATGATTCAGCAAACGAGGGGTGCCGCCCATACACAGTTGGCGCGGCGAACGAGAAAGTGTTTGCCGCTGCCGACCATGCTGTTTGGTGCACTCCCCAGCACAGTTGCCCAGGGCAAACCCTGTCCAGACAGGCCGCATGCGTTTCTCAAGGAGACCCGGTGATGCAGAGTTCAAGCAACGCGTCGGCGCTGCGCCAGCCGGCGCCCGCCGGTGCCGGTTGGATGCAGGGCCTGATGGGCGACATGGACGAGGCCGCGCCCGGCCTCGGGCTGGCGCAGCGCCTCGTGGTGGGCGTCGAGTTGCGCGTCATCGACGGGCGCCTTGCACCCGGCACCAAGATGCCTTCGGTGCGCGCGCTGGCCGGCAAGCTGGGTATCAGCACCTTCACCGTCACCGAGTCGTACAGCGCCTTGCGCGCACGCTCGGTATTGGCCTCGCGGCCGGGCAGCGGCTACTACGTGCTGCATCGGCCTTCGCGCTTGGCACCCGACGACGCCGATGCGGTGCCGCGCATGACCGACACCGCCACGGCCCACGACCGCCCGCCACCCCCCGAATACCGGGGCGACGACCTGGTGCGCGAAGCCATGCGCCGCGTGGCCCGCTCGGCCCCCGAATGGGACAGCGGCACGCGACATGGTTTCGGCCTGCCGCGCCTGCGCGAACTGATCGCCGCGCGCCATCGTGCCGAATTGCCCGCACTGGGCCCGCAGCAGGTCATGACGGCAGCGGGCAGCCTCGGCGCCACGATGTGCCTGCTGCAGGCCTGGACCGAGCCCGGCGACGCGGTGCTGGTCGAGTCGCCCGCACCGCGCCAGCTGCGCAGCCTGATCCGCACGCTGGGCCGTCGCATGCTCGAAGTGCCACGGCGTGGCGGTTGCCTCGACATCGCCGCGCTCGACGGCCATGCCATGCTGTTGCCGACGGCGAGCCGGCAGCGCCTGCTGTTCCTGTCGACCGCCGTCTCCAATCCAATGGGCATCTGCATGAGCCCGCAGGGCGCGCACCAGGCGCTGCAGGCGGCCGAGCGGCATGACCTGCGCGTGATCGAGCTCGACACTTGGCGCGGGCTCTCGCCGCTGCAGGCGCCCAGCCTTGCCGCGATGGACGGGCTGCAGCGCGTGGCGCAGGTCGGTGGCGTGTCGACCACGCTCTCGGCCAAGCTGCGGCTTGCACATGTGCTGCTGCCGCAGCATTGGGTCGACGATGCGGCCTTGCGCTGCTTGCACACCACGCTTGGGCCGAGCGAGTTCGAGGAGCGCGTCGCCTGCGAGGTGCTGGCCGATGCCGGCTATCCGCGCTTCCTGCAGAAGCTCAACACCGCGCTGAAGATCGCCGGTGAGCGCACGCTGTCGCTGTTGACCGGCGCGGGCCTGCAGGCGCTGTGCGTGCCCGATGGCGGTCCCTTTCTCTGCGCAGGCTGGCCGCCCGGCAGCGAGCCTCGTCCATCGGGTGATGCGGTGCTGCAGGAGGCGCGCAAGCAGGGCCTGCCGCTCGCGGCCGCGACCGATTTCGGCGACATGCCGCAGCCTTTTGCCTGGTATCGCTTCAACGTCGCGCACTGCGGCGACGAGCGACTGGTGCGCTTCCTGGCGCGGATGAAGAACCCATGAGTACTGCGCCACCCCTGCGAACTGCGGCGCGTCCTCCCGCCGTGAAGCGCCAGGCCCGCCGCCAGAACCTCGAGAGCGCCATCCTCGCGGTGGCGCAGGAGCGATTCGCGCTGCACGGCTACGGCGGGGTGTCGGTCGACGACATCGCGGCCGACGCGGGCATCTCCAAGCAGAGCCTGCTGTACTACTTCCCCTCGAAGAAGGCGCTGTACAGCCGCGTGTTCAACGACGTGCTCGACTCGTGGCTGTCGAACCTCAACAGCCTGGCCGATGCCGACCTCGACCCGCATGCCGCGCTGGAGCGCTACGTCACGCAGAAGCTGCAGTTCTCGTACGACCACCCTTCGGGCTCGCGGCTGTTCGCGCAGGAAATCATTTCGCAGGCACCGCAATGCGCCGACGACATCGAGGCCAAGCTGGTGCCCGCCTTCCGCGCCGAAGCCGCTGTGCTGAACCGCTGGATGGCGAATGGCGACGTGGCACCGCTGCCGGTGCCGCACCTGCTGTTCACGCTGTGGGCCATGACGCAGACCTACGCCGACTTCGCCTGGCAGATGCGGATGCTGCTCGGCAAGCAGGCGCTGGAGCCGGCCGACTTCGACCTGGCCCGCGAGACCATCCTGCGGATGCTCGAAGGCGCGCTGGGGCTGAAGCGGCCCGCCACCTCGGCGGTGGTGACGAGCGGGCACGCCGCGCTGCCGTGCGCGGAAAAAACCGGCAAGGGCAGGGCCTAGTCGCGCGTCTCGAGCACCATCGACACCTCGACCACGCCGCCGCGAGGCAGCGACGCGACGCCCACGGTGGTGCGAACCGGCAGTGGGGCATCGGGGAAGATCCGTTGCAGGGCCGCCGAGGCCGCGTCCATCACCCGGGCGTGGTCCTTGAAGTCGCCGCAAGCCTGGAGGTAGCCGTTCAGTGCCACGACGCGAACGACGCGCGAGAGGCTGCCGAGCTCGTCCTGCGCCGCGCGCAGCAGGGCGCCGACAGCCGCCACTGCGGCCCGCTGGCCGCGTGCCACATCGTCGGGGCCTGCGAGCCGGCCTGTGATCACCTGGCCGTTCTCGCGCGCCACCACGCCGCTCGTGTGCAGCAGACTGCCGGCCCTCGCGAATGTGGCGTAGGTACCCGATGGCTTGGCCCGCGCCACTTCCGGCGGGCAAAGCTGGTCGAGCAAGAAATCTTCGGGCTGCGCATCGCAGGCCTCGCCGCCGACCCAGCAACCTTCCTGCGTGTTCGCATCCCATGGCAATCCCACGTGGATCGCGGAAGGTGAACCCATCGCCTCTCCCTGCCGCACGGTCACTGACAGCGCCTCGTGGCCGACCAGCCCAAGGTGGCGCAGGCCCCAGGCCAGCGCGGCGGCGGCGATGCCCGTGGCGGCGTCTTCCGGGTAGCCGGAAGATTTGGGAAATTGTCGTGCGCTGACCGTGTCGGTCTCGTCCCGTGACATGGCATAGGGATACAGCCCGGTGGACCCGAGACGTTCGCACAGCGATTCGACGCGTGCGAAGTCGACGCGCAAGGCGTGCAGCTGCGCGGTGTCGGCCAGGCGAACCAGCGTCTTGACCCGGCTGGTGGCGGCGTTGAGCACCGGCCCCACGATCTGCCCGACCTCGATGCCCAGGCACTGCGCGATGTCTTCGACCAGCCGCTGTTGCGTCACCTCTTCCACCGTGGCGCGCGGCTGGCTGATCTGCACCGTGCCATCGACGCGCCGGCCCGTGACGGTGCCGCTGAGCGTTTCGATCGCGACGGGCGCACCGTCCCATTCGCCGCGCCGGTGCAGCAGCCACAGCGCGCCGACCGTGGCGTGGCCGCACATTTCCATCTCGTGCTTCGGCACGAAGTAGCGCATGCGCAGCCGGTGCGCCGGTGTGGTCGGCTTCAGCACGAAGACGGACTCATGGCCGCTGAGCCGGGTGTGCTCCTGCATCTGTGCGGTGGAGAGCGCGTCGGCATCGAGCCAGACGGGCGCGGGGTTGCCGCCGACGGATGGATCGGGGCCGACGAACACGCGGATGTTCCGGCAACCGGGCGCAGAAAAAATCGCAGCCATCGTCAATCAGCCCTCGCATTGACCGAGCGCGCGATGCCACCCCAGAGCTTGATGTCGTCGCGGATCTGTTCCTCGAACACCTCGGGTCTCACGCTCCACGGCGTCACGCCCTTGGCCAGCATGTCGGCGCGCAGTGCCGGGTCTTTCATCGCGGTGTCGAGTGCGGCGCGCAGGCGCTGCACCACCGGCTGCGGCGTGGCGGCCGGTGCCATCAGGCCATACCAGAGCTGCGGTTTGAAGTCCTTGATGCCGGCCGCCTCGAAGGTCGGCAGGTCGGCAAAACCCGCCGACGGTTCACTGATGGCCAGCGCCCGCATGCGGCCGCCGCGCACCTGCGCCAGCAATGCGGGCGGGTTGTCGAACAGCGCCTGGATCTGGCCTGCCATCAGGTCGGCCTGCGCGGGCGCGGCACCGCGGTAGGGCACGTGCGTCATCTCGATGCCGGTGCGCTGCTTGAAGAGTTCGCCCGCCAGGTGGCTCAGGCTGCCGTTGCCGATGCTGCCGTAGTTGAGCGCCTGCGGGTTGGCCTTGGCGTAGCCGACGAAGTCCTTCACCGTGCGCGCCGCCAGCGCGGGCGTGACCACCAGCACGAAAGGCGTGGTGCCGATGGTGCCGATCGGCACCAGGTCCTTGAGGGGGTCGTACGGGAGCTTGGGGTACACCGCATCGGCCGAGGCGATGGTGGTCGTGGTGCTGGCCACCAGCGTGTAGCCGTCGGGGTTCGCCTTCGCGCCGAAGCCCGTGCCGACGGTGCCGCCCGCGCCCGAGCGGTTGTCGATGATGACCGACACACCGAGCGCGGCCTGCAGCCGCAGCTGCACCGAACGGAAGATCACGTCCGTTCCGCCGCCGGCGGGGAAGGGTACGATGACGGTGATCGGCTTCACCGGGTAGGCCGGATCGGAGGCCGGCCACGAGGCGGTCGGCCCGTACAGGGCACCGGCGGCGGCCAGGCCCAGGAGCGCGCGGCGCAGAGGTTGAGTAGTCATGGGGTCTTCTTGCAGGAGTGGTCCTTCCGATTCTGTGGAGCGCGCGCCAACGCGTGCGCCCGATTGCGACATGCGCGGCTTCGAATGCGACAAGGAATGGCCATGCCACTGACTTCCAGCCACCCGCCGCCCCGCCAATCGCTGTTCGTCGAACGGCTGTCTCACCAGGCGACGATGGTCGCCAACACCCGCGACCACTACGCCACCGACGCGCACGTGCACGATTGCGACATGCTGTTCGTGCCCATCGCAGGCCGCTTCAGCGTGGGCGATGCGCAGGGCGAGGCGCAGCGCCTCGGGCCCGGCCACTTCGTCTGGTTTGCGGCGGGCAGCGCGCATTCGACGACCACGCTCACCGCCGGCCAGAGCCATGTCGCGGTCTACGTTGACCCGGCGCTGTGGGCCACGGCCTTGCAGGCGCAGGGCGTCGTGCGGCCCCCGCAAGGCATGCGCGCGGGCAGCACCGCGCTGGGCGCCCTGTCGCAGCGGATGTTCGAATCGACCCGTGCCGGCGACAGCGAGAACTACGTGCTGTGCGGCGCGCTCGTGATGGAGGCCGCGCGCCTGAGCGCCAACCCGTTGTCGGAGGGCGACGCCTCGCCGGCGCTGTGGGTGGCCGAGCTGCTGGCCGAAACGATGCTGCGCGATCTGGCGCAGCCCCTGTCGCTCGACGCCTTCGCGCAACAGCACCGGCTGTCGCGCCGGCAGGTGGAGCGGATCTTTCGCGCGAAGCACGGCATCTCGCCGCTGGAGTTCCTGCAGCGCCAGCGCATCGAGCGGGCGGTGTACCTGTTGCAGACCACGCGGGACTCGGTGCTGTCCATCGCGCTGCAGGTCGGCTGGGAGTCGGCGTCCTATCTTTCGCGGATGCTGGAGAAGACCTGGGCGAAGACGGCGACGCAAATTCGCGCGGCAGCCCCTCGACAAAACTAGCCTGACCGCTCAGGCCGGCGGCGGCGCTTCCCACGCAAAGCCCACGCCATACACCGACCGAATCCAGTCGTGCGCGGGCGTCACCGCGCCGAGCTTGCGGCGCAGGTTCTTCACGTGGCTGTCGATGGCGCGCTCGGTCACATCCACCGTGTCGTCGTAGGCCAGCTCCAGCAGCCGGGCGCGCGAGAAGATGCGACCCGGGTGCCGCGACAGCACCTGCAGCAGCCCGAACTCGCGGCGCGTGAGGTTCAGCGGCGTGCCGTCGAGCGAGGCGCGCCAGTGCACGTCGTCGAGCACGAGGCCCGGTGCATCGCCCGGCGCGCCCGGCGCCGCCAAGGCCGGTGCCGGCGCAGTGCGACGCAGCACGGCGCGCACGCGTGCCACCAGCTCGCGCGGCGAGAAGGGCTTGCACACGTAGTCGTCGGCGCCCAGCTCCAGTCCGAGCAGGCGGTCGACCTCCTCGATGCGCGCGGTGAGCATGATGATCGGATGGGCGGTGTGCTCCCGCGCGCGGCGCAGCACCTCGATGCCATCGAGGCGCGGCAGCATGATGTCGAGCAGCGTGAGGTCGGGCGGTGCGGCGACGATGCGTTCGAGCGCGCTCTGCCCATCGGCGAAGTGCTCGGTGTCGTAGCCGGCGTGGCGCAGGTAGTCCTGCACCACGGAGGCGATGTCGAGTTCGTCCTCGACGATCACGATGCGTGTCATGCGGAAGCCGCCAGCGGAAGGGTGATCGTCATGCGCAGCCCGCCCAGCGGCGAGGGCGCCGCCTCGATGCTGCCGCCGTGCGCCTCGAGGGTCGCGCGGCAGATCGACAGGCCCAGGCCCGAGCCGCCCAGCGCGCGGCTGCGCGAGGTCTCGCCGCGGAACAGGCGGTCGAAGAGGCGCGGAATCTCTTCCTCGGGCACGCCGGGTGCGCTGTCGTCGAACACCAGCGTGAGGCAATTGCCGGTCCATGCGCCTTCGACGCTCACGCCGATGCGCAGCTGGCCGCCGGCGTCGGTGTAGGCCAGCGTGTTCTCCAGCAGGTTCATGAAGACCTGGTGCAGCCGGTGCGCGTCGCCGTCGATCACCGGCTGGGCCGAGGCGGCGATGCGGTCGAGGGCGTCGCGGTCGAGCGCGATGTCGCGCTGCGCGAAGCGGTCGCGCGTGTGGTCGAGTGCCTCCTTCAGCAGCGACAGCGGATACACCGGCGCCTTCAGCAGGTCGCTCTGGGGCTCGCGCATGCTGCTGCGCAGGTCGTCGACCAGCTGGCCGAGGCGGATCACCTGCCGGTGCATGCGCAGCGCGGTGCGTTCGTCGAAGCTGCGCACGCCGTCCTGCAGCGCTTCGATCTCCGCGCGCATGGCCGCCAGCGGCGTGCGCAGCTCGTGCGCCGCATCGGCCAGCCAGGCGCGGCGCGAGGCCTCGGCCGTGTCCAGGCGCTGCGCCATGTCGTTGAAGGTCTTGCCCAGCAGCGCGAGTTCGTCCGAGCCGTGGACCGCGACGCGCGTCGAGAGCCGCCCGCGCGCCACGTCCTGCGCGGCCTGCGTGAGCGCGTCGATCGGCTGGAACCAGCGGCGCGCCAGCAGCCACGACAGCACCAGCGCAAAGGCCAGGCCGCACAGCCCGGTGAGCGCGATCACGCCGGACTGCCGGGCGAGGAAGGCGCGGTCGGCCTCGCTCTCCAGGCCCTGCATCGGCGCGAGCGCGAGGTAGCCGACGACGGTGCGCCCGTGGCGGATCGGCCGGCGCGCGGCGTTCTCCGGGTCGATGGTCGCGCCGACCACGAGCGCGCCGTGGGCATCGAGCACGGCGAGGCGGCGAAAGATCGAGTCGGGCGGGCCGGCCAGGCCGGGGAAGAAGCCCGGGGGCGGCATCAGGAAGCGGCGGGGCAGCAGGTCGAGCTGCGGCGGCTGGGGCGAGGCGGTGGGCGAGAGCCCGCTGGACGGTTCTGGCTGCGGCGCGCCGTCGCCCTGTGTGCCGGGCGCACGGCGCTCGTACCAGGGCGGCAGCCGCCGGTCGTCGGGCGTGGCGGCGCCGTCGATCACCATCGCCGACTGGCCCAGCTGCAGGCGGTGCCAGGCGTCGTCGTTGTCGCGCAGTTTCTTCCAGTCGCCATTGGCGGTGTAGTGCTTCAGCAGGAGCTGCGAGAGCCAGTCCATGCGGCGGATCTCGATCTCGGCCACGTAGGCGCCCAGGCCCCGTTGCAGCGCGACGATCGAGAAGCCCACGAAGCTCAGCAGCAGCACGATCAGCAGGGCGGCCAGGGCCAGGAAGATCTTGCGGGAGAGGGTCAGGCGCGGCATGGGCTCGGCGGCGGAGGCATGGCCGCATTCTGCGGCATGCGTTTCGGGGGCGGGGATGGCATGGGCAAGCCGCCGATCATGGCGTCCGATTGGGGAGGAATCTGGGAGACGGGCCTTCCCGCTCCTCTCCCACATTTCTCCCGATTCGGATCGCACGATGCCCGCCATGACACCGGACACGCACCGCGCCCCTCCCACTTCCGCCTTCCGCGCACTGGCCGCCGCCGCGCTCGCCTGGGCCCCGCCGGGGCACGCCGCGCCGCCGTCCACGCCCCCGGGCGACACCGACATCGACCTGCTGCTGTTCCTGCTGGCGGCGCTGTTCTGGGGCGTCGCGCATGTGTGGACGCTGCTCGTGGTCTGGGCCGAGGCCCGGGCTTCGGGCGTGCGCGCGCCTGCCAGGAAGGAGGCCGCCCATGGCCGATGAAGCGATCGGGCGCCGGGGCCTGCTTGCTGCGGTCGGCGCGGCCGGCCTGGCCGCGTCCGCACCCGGGGCCGCTGCAGCAGCGCAGAAGCTTCCGCTGACCGCCCAGACCACCGAGGGCCCGTACTACCTGGACCTCGCGAATTTCCGCACCGACATGACCGACGGCCGCGAGGGCGTGCCGCTCGATGTGCGCCTGCGCGTGCTCGATGCCACCGGCCGGCCGCTGCGCGGCCTGCGCACCGACCTGTGGCACTGCGACGCGCAGGGCAACTACTCGGGCTTCGGCGGGCAGGGCGACGACCGCACGCGCGGCTTCGAAGGCCAGGCCTTCCTGCGCGGCAGCCAGCGCACCGACCGCGACGGCCAGGCCGTGTTCGCCACGCTCTACCCGGGCTGGTACGCGGGGCGCACCACGCACATCCACGTCAAGGTGCACCACCGCGAGCGCGCCGTGCTCACGACGCAGTTCTTCCTGCCCGATGCGCTCAGCGAGTTCCTCTACACGCAGGTCTCCAGCTACCAGCGCGCGCGGCTGCGCGACACGCTCAACAGCGCCGACGGCATCGCATTGCGGGCCGGCGACACGGTGCTGGGCGCGGTGCGCGAAGAGGGCAGGCGCTACGTCGCGCTGCTCACGCTGGTGGTCGACCCCACCGCGCGCCCGGTGACCGAGCGCCCGCCGCAGCCCCGCACAGGGCCGGCACCAGTGGGCGGCGTGCGGCCGATGCGGCCGCGCACGCCCGAGGGCCTTGCCCGTATCCGCGCGCTGGTGCCGCCGCGCACCGAAGGCTGAGCGGTGCTGCGCCTGCCGCTCCCGTTCGTTGCGCCAGCCGATGGACGGGTCACACTGCGCGCGCTGGCCCACGTCTGCGCGGGCGGCCTGGCCTTGTGCAGCCTGGCGCTGGGCATCGGCGTCGCGGCACGCGGCGCCTGCGCGGAGGCCCGGCAGGCCGAGGTGCGCAACTCGCGCCTGGCGACGCTGGCGCCGATCATGCAAAGGGGCAGCGAAGGCCGCACGCCGCGCGGCCACGGCGCATGCAAGGCCGGGCCGGCCCTCAGCCCGGCCGCTGCGCGAAGCTGAACCCCACGCCGTAGACCGAACGGATCCAGCCGTGCGAGGGCGACACGGTCGCGAGCTTGCGCCGCAGGTTCTTGATGTGCCCGTCGACCGCGCGCTCGTTCACGTCGAGCGCCTCGGGGAAGGCCGCTTCGAGCAGCCTGGCGCGCGTGAACACGCGGCCCGGTTCGCGCGACAGCGCGCGCAGCAACAGCAGCTCGCGGCGCGTGAGCGCCAGGGCCCGGCCCTCCAGCCAGGCATGGCCCATCGCGCTGTCGAAGGCCACCGCCGGCGAGGCCATGCCCACGCTCAGGTCGGGCGGCGCACGCCGGCGCAGCACCGTGTGCACGCGCGCCACCACCTCACGCGGCGAGAAGGGCTTGCAGACATAGTCGTCGGCGCCCAGGTCGAAGCCGCGCAGCCGGTCGGCCTCGTGCGCGCGCGCCGTCAGCACGATGATCGGGTGGTCGCTGCGCGCGCGCACCTGCGCGATCACCTGCAGCCCGTCGATGCGCGGCAGCACCACGTCGAGCAGCGTGAGCGCCGGCGGCGCATGCAGGATGCGATCGAGCGCGGCGGCGCCGTCGCCCAGCTGCTCCACCTCGTGGCCCGCGCGCTGCAGCGGGCCCAGCAGCAGCGACGCGATCTCGCGTCCGTCTTCCACCAGCAGGATGCGGCTCATGGGGCGTGCGGGCCGGTTCAGAAGGACGTGCCGATCTGGAACTGGAAGCGCTGCGTGCGGTCGGCCGCGATGCCGTTGGCCGTGTCTTCCTTCTGGTAGACGATCGGCACCGCGTACGCCAGGCGCAGCGGGCCCAGCGGCGAGATCCAGCTGATGCCCAGGCCGGCCGAGGCGCGCAGGCGGTTCTGCGCCTTCCACTGCGCGTCGGTCATGCTGGCCGAGCGTTCGGCGAACACGTTGCCCGCGTCGAAGAAGGTGTACAGGCGCAGCGATTTGTCGTTGCCCGCGCCGGGGAAGGGCGTGGTCAGCTCCATGTTGAAGATCGCCTTGCGCGTGCCGCCCAGCGAGCCGCCGGTGACCGCGTCGGTCGGGCCCAGCGAGTTCTGTTCGAAGCCGCGGATCGAGCCCAGCCCGCCCGCGTAGAAGTTCTTGAAGATCGGGAAGCTGCTGCCGCCCAGCGCCTTCGCATAGCCGAGCTGGCCGTTGAAGGCCAGCGTGTACTGTTTGGACAGCGGCACGTACTGCTGGTACTGGTAGTTGGTCTTCAGGTAGCGCAGCGCGCTGCCCACGCCCAGCTCGAGGTTGGCGCTCTGCAGGCGCCCGCGCGTGGGCACCAGCGCGCTGTCGCGGTCGTCGCGCGACCAGCCCACCGTGGCCGGGATGCCCACCACGTCCCTGCCCGCACATACCACGCTCGGCGCGGTGCCGGTGCACTGGAAGTAGTCGAGGTAGGCCTGCGGCGTGGCCGTGTAGACGTACGAGCCGTTGACCAGCGTGTACGAACCGTTGGTGCCCGGCGTGAACGAATAACGTTCGACGCCGATGCCCAGGTACACCGTGTCCAGCTCGTTCACCGGCAGCCCGAAGCGCACTGAGCCGCCGTCGCTCGCGAGCTTGTAGTTGCCGTCGGCCTCGTAGTAGGGCCGCGTGGTGGTGTGGAACAGGTTGAAGGTGCGCGAGATGCCGTCCTTCGTGAAGTACGGGTCGGTGGCCGTGAGCGACACCGAGCGGTTGTACGAGCTGGTGTTGACCTGCAGCCCCAGGTAGTTGCCCGAGCCGAACACGTTCTCCTGCGTGATGCCGAAGCTCAGCGAAATCTTGTCGGTCGACGAGTAGCCCGCGCCGAGTTGCAGCGAGCCCGTGGGCTTCTCGGCCACGGTGACGTTCAGGTCGACCTGGTCGTTGCTGCCCGGCACTTCGGCGGTCTCGACGTTCACGTCGGTGAAGAAGCCCAGGCGGTCGATGCGGTCGCGCGAAAGCCTGATCTTCGTGCCGTCGTACCAGGCGCCTTCGTACTGGCGGAACTCGCGGCGGATCACCTCGTCGCGCGTGCGCGCATTGCCACCGATGTTCAGCCGCCGCACATAGGCGCGCCGCCCCGGCTCGGCGTTCAGCACCATCACGACGCGGCGCCGGGTGCGGTCGATCTCGGGCTCGGCCTTCACACGCGCGAAGGCGTAGCCGAAGGTGCCGAAGTGGTCGGCGAAGGCCTTGGTGGTGGCCGCCACGTCCTCGCCGTTGTAGGGCGCGCCGGAGCGCACGGTGACGAGCGACTTGAACTCGTCCTCGCGCCCCAGGTAGTTGCCCGCCAGCTTCACGCCGGCCACCGCGAACTTCTCGCCCTCGCTGATGTTCACCGTGAGCTCCAGCGTCTGCCGGTCGGGCGAGATCGCGATCTGCGTCGACTCGATGCGGAACTCGAGGTAGCCGCGCGTCAGGTAGAACGAACGCAGCGTTTCCAGGTCGGCGTCGAACTTGCTGCGCGCGTACTGGTTCGACTTCGTGTACCAGGCCAGCCAGCCGCCGCTGTCCTGGTCGAACAGGTCGAGCAGCGTGCGTTCGTCGAAAGCCTGTTGCCCGACCACGCGCACCCGCGTGATGCGCGCCGGCTCGCCCTCGGTCACGCTGAAGGTGAGGTTGACGCGGTTGCGCTCCAGCGGCGTGACGGTGGTGACCACCTGCGCGTTGTAGAGGCTGCGGCCGATGTACTGGCGCTTGAGCTCCTGCTCCGCGCGGTCGGCCAGCGCCTTGTCGTACGGCCGGCCTTCGGCCAGCCCGATGTCGCGCAGCGCCTTCTGCAGCGCCGCCTTGTCGAACTCCTTGGTGCCCGCGAAGTCGACATCAGCTACGGTGGGGCGCTCTTCGACGATGACCACGAGCACCCGGCCGTTCACGTCGATGCGCACGTCCTTGAACAGCCCCAGGTCGAACAGCGCGCGAATGGCTGCGCTGCCGCGGTCGTCGCTGTACCTGTCGCCGGCCTTCAGGCCGAGGGTTGCGAACACCGTGCCCGCTTCGACGCGCTGCAGGCCTTCGAGGCGGATGTCCTGCACGGTGAACGGGTCGGCGGCCTGTGCCGGGCAGACCGCCATCGCGAGGCACAGCGCGGCAAGGGCCGCGAGAGACTTGGGAGGAATCGTCATCACCGCATGGTCTTCACCAATGTCGGAGGAATGTGGGACGCCCTCCCGCGCGCAGGGCTGGTTGGTGAGCAGTCGTTACTGCAACCCCATCGCGTTCACCGCCGGCCACGCCACCGCAGGCCGTTCGATGCGTTCGCGGCAGTTCTGCGCATGCGTTTCCAGCGACAGATCGCCCTGGATCTCCAGCAGCCGCTGCACCGTGCGATCGACCGCCTGCGCGTCGAGCAGCGGGTACGTGCGCGCCGTGCGCCCGTTGTTGCGCACCAGGCGCGCGATGTACGGCAGGTCCTGCTGCGTGATCACCGCTGCAGGCATCACGCCCTCCAACTCCACGCCCTCGCACGGCAGCAGCACGAAGTACTGCAGCCGCAGGTCGTCCGGCAGCAGACTGCGCAGCTGCGTCGTCTTGCGCCCGCCCTGCCAGGCCGGGTCTTTCACTTCACGCGCCCGCGTGCAGCCATGCAACCGCAGGAACCAGCGTGGCGGCGCCTCGTCGGACTTCTTGCGGTAGACGAACGCATTGCGCCAGGCCTTGATCTCGAACAGGTAGACACCCGTCTCGCACACGATCACCGCATCGATGCGCGCCGTGGGCACCGCGCAACCGGAGGGCATCGGAATGATGAGGTTGCGAAGAATGCGCAGGTGCGAAAACGCCGGACTGAACGCCGTGGCGAGCTGCTGCACCCCGAGCGACGCGGCGACCGCGCTTTGCGGCAGAACAATGGTCATGTCGAACTCCTTCGAAGCCCCGAGCATTGCCGGCCTTTTAGGAGATTTCTGGTACGAGGCCATAGCCAAAACCACCCCACCGTCCCCAGGCCGAGCGAAGCAAAGGCCTGTGAGGGCCCCAACCCCTTCTGTATGCGCCGAGGAGCGCAGCGTTTCGCGGATCAGGGCTCGCCCTTGTTTGAGCGAAGCGAGTTTGGGCGAGACCCCGCGAAACGTGAGCACCGCAGGTTGCCCGTAGCGAAGCGGAGGGACGCAGACAGTAGGGTCGCCTTTTCTTTGCTTACTTTCTTTTGGCGAAGCAAAAGAAAGTGAGTCGCCCGCCGGGGCGAGACCCGGCCTCAGCCCCCCAAACGACTAACCCTCAATCTTCTCCAACCGAGACTCCCGAAGCCGGCTAGGCGCCAACGCCCCCGCAGACTCAAGAATCGGATAAGCAATCGAACAGATATGCGAATTGATCCGCTTCAAATCGCTGATCAGATCGATGTGCAGCGAACTCGTCTCGATGCTCAAAGTGGTCCGATCCGACAACCGATCCAGATGGGTTGTTGCATAGGCCCGCTCCAGATCCCGAAACCGCGCCTTCTCTTCCAGCAGCTTCTGCGCGTCACGAACATTGCCGTTCAAGAACACACTCATGCTCAACCGCAGATTGGCAACCAGCCGCTGGTGCAACTCGACGATCTCCGCCATCCCCGCTTCCGAGAAGTTGCGCTGCGGCTTGATCTTCTTGTCCTCGATATCGATGATCACCCGCTCGATGATGTCCCCGATCTGCTCCATGTTGATCGTGAAGCTGATGATGTCCGTCCAGCGCCGGCTTTCCTCTTCGCCCAGCGCCTCGCGCGAGATGCGCGTCATGTAGTACTTGATCGCCGAGTACAGTTCGTCCACCGTGTCGTCCAGCTGCCGCAGCTCCTGCGCCAGCCGCAGGTCGTTGTTGCGGATCACATCGAGCGTGCCGATGAGCATGGTCTCCACGATGTCCGCCTGGTGCAGCGCCTCGCGCGCCGCGTTAGAAATAGCGAGAGAAGGCGTCGACAGCGCCGAAGGGTCGAGGTGGTGCGGCCGACTCGTGCCCACGGGCTGCGGCGGCACGGGCAGCATGCGCGTCACCAGCTTGGCGACCCACTGCGTGAGGCCGATGAAGCCGACGCTGATCACGATGTTGAACGCCAGGTGGAACAGCACCACGCCGTGCGTCTGGTTCGGCAGCTGGGGCTGCACGTAGCGCACCCACAGCCCCACGAACGGCGTGACCAGCGCCACGCCCAGCGCCTTGAACAGCAGGTTGCCCACCGTCACCTGCCGCACCGACACGGCCGAGCGCGCCGTGGTCAGCACCGCCAGCAGGCCGCTGCCCAGGTTGGCGCCGAGCACCAGGCCCAGCGCCACGTCGAGCGGCACCACGTTCGAACTCGCCATGGCTGCCACCAGCAGCACCACCGCCAGGCTCGAGTACGCCACGATGGCGAGTGCGGCGCCGAGCGTGATCTCCAGCAGCACATCGCTGGTGATGGACGCCAGCAGCGCCCGCACGGCCGGCGACGAGAACAGCGGCTCGGTGGCCGCCACCACCAGCTGCAGCGCCAGCAGCATCAGCCCCAGCCCGATCAGCACCCGCCCCACGCGCCCCGCCACGGTGGCCGAGCGCGTGATGAACAACACCACCCCCACGAAGATGAACATCGGCGAGAGCCACGAGAGGTCGGCCGAGAACAGCACCGAGATCAGCGCCGTGCCCACGTCGGCGCCCCGCATCACCGCCAGCGCCGCCGGCAGCGTGACCAGGCCCTGCCCCACGAACGAGGAGGTCATGAGCGAGGTGGCCGTGCTCGACTGCACGAGCGCCGTGACGCCGATGCCCGAGAGCGCGGCCGTGAAGCGGTTGCGCATGCTCTGCACGAGGATCTTGCGCAGGTTGGCGCCGAAGACGCGCAGCACGCCGGTGCGCACGAGGTGCGTGCCCCACACCAGCAGGGCGACGGCCGCAAGCAGATTCAGAAGGTGCTTCATGGAGGGCGGGGTCTGACCTTTCTCTTGTTTTCGTTTTGATTCGTTTCAGCCCCATTTTCCACAAGTAGACGCTTCAGTCGATCAGGGCTCCGTTGTCGTGGAAAGGATAAGGCCCTTCGAAGCTGCCGGAGGCCGCCAGGTGGGTGACGAGCCGGCGCCCGGCCGCAGACCAGGCGTGCACGCGGAAGGCGGGCGGCTCCAGCGTCCAGGCCGAGGCGGCGTCGGGCGCCAGGTCGAGGCAGACCTGGTGCGCCTGCGCCGGCGAGGTCGAGGCGATGGTGCCGCCGAAGCGCACGTCGATGGCGCGGTGCAGGTGGCCGCAGATCACGCGCTCGACGTTCGTGTAGCGGCGCAGCAGGGCTTCGAGCGCGTCGGCGCCCTCGAGCAGGCCGATCTCGTCCATGTGGCCGATCAGCGTCTCGAAGGGCGGGTGGTGCATGGCGACCACCACGGGCTCGTGGCGGCAGGCGTCGAGCTGCGCCTCGAGCCAGGCCAGGCGCCGCTCGCACAGCGTGCCGTGGCTGGCGCCGGGCACGCAGGTGTCGAGCGTGAGCAGCCGCAGGTCGCCCACGCGCACCGAGTACTGCACGAAGCCGTGCGTGTCGGCGCCCGTGCCCAGGTAGGCGTGGCCCGGGAAGCTGCGGCGCAGCTGGTCGCGGTCGTCGTGGTTGCCGGGCAGCAGGTAGACGGGCATCGTCAGCGGCGCGAGCAGGGCGGCCAGGTGCTCGTACTCGGCGGCGCGGCCGAAGTCGGTCAGGTCGCCGGTGATGACCACCGCGTCGGGCGGCTGGCGCAGCGCGAGCACCGACTGCACGGCGCGCGCGAGGTAGGGCGCGGTGTCGATGCGGCCATAGGCCAGCCGGCCGGGCTCGCGGATGTGCAGGTCGGTCAGCTGGACCAGGAAGGTGTTGGGGGGCGTGGTCGTGGTCGTCATGCGCGGGTTTCCTGCGAGGTCATCAGGCGGTCGGCCGGGATGCGCAGGCCCACCGCGTCGCCCGGTCCGAAGGGGTTGTCGCGCCCCACGTCGGCCACCAGCACGGGCTGGTCCTGCAGGCGCAGGTGCAGCTGCACGCGGTCGCCGAGGAAGGTGCGGCGTTCGACCGTGGCGCGGCCCCAGCCGGGCGCCTCGCCGGGCGGGGGCGCGCCGACCTCGATGTCTTCGGGCCGCACCAGCAGCGTCGCATGCTGCTGCCAGGGCGCGGGGCAGGGCAGCGACGACCCTCCGAGTCGGACAACGCCCTGAGCGATGGCGTCGGCCGCGCGCTCCAGCCGGTTGACCCGGCCCAGGAACTCGGCCACGAAGGGGTGCGCAGGCGCGCGGTACAGGTCTTCGCCGCGCCCGACCTGCACGATGCGCCCGGCGCGCATCACGGCGAGCCGGTCGGCGATGGCGAGCGCTTCCTGCTGGTCGTGTGTGACGTGGATGGCCGTGATGTGCAGGCGGCGCAGCAGCTCGGCCAGTTCGTCGCGCAGCGATTCCTTGAGCTTGGCGTCGAGCGCGGCCAGCGGCTCGTCGAGCAGCAGCACGCGCGGGCGCACGGCCACGGCGCGCGCCAGGGCCACGCGCTGGCGCTGGCCGCCCGAGAGTTCGGCGGGGCGCTTGTTCTCCAGGCCGCCCAGGCGCACGAGGTCGACCAGCTCGCCGACGGCGCGTTTCTCTTCCTCGGGCGAGACGCCGCGGATGCGCAGGCCATAGCCGATGTTGGCCGCCACCGTCATCTGCGGAAAGAGGGCGTAGCTCTGGAACACCATGCCCACGCCGCGGTGCTCGACCGGACGCTGCGTGACGTCCTGGTCGCCGAAGACGATGCGGCTGCCGTCGTCGGGTGCTTCGAGCCCGGCGATGAGGCGCAGCAGCGTGGTCTTTCCGCAACCCGAGGGGCCGAGCAGCGCGAGCACCTCGCCGGCCTCGACCTTGAGGTTGGTGGGTTGCAGGCCGCGCGTGCCGTCGGCATAGGTCTTCGCGCAGTTCGAAATGTCGACGGGGATGCGTTCAAGTTCCATGGCGTTTCTGCATCAGGTTGGCAAGGTACTGCAGGCCCCACAGCACGGGAAGGATCACTGCGAAGAAGACCAGCGTGTAGGCCGATCCGATCTCGATGCGCATCGAGGCGTAGCTGTCGGCCAGGCCCACGGGCAGTGTGCGCGTGAGCGGCGTGTGCAGCATCCAGGTGAGGTTGAACTCGCCCACCGACAGCGTGAACACCATCAGGCTGCCGGCCACGATGGCCGGAAACACCGCAGGCACGAGGATGCCCATGAAGCGCTGGCGGAAGTTCGCGCCCAGCGAGCGCGCGGCTTCCTCGAGCGCGAGCAGGTCGTCGCGCTGGAAGGCCGAGCTCACGGTGCGCACCATGAAGGGCAGCGTGAAGACGATGTGGCCCACGAGGATGAAGGCGAAGCTCTGGCGGAAGGCCGTGAGCTGGCCGTAGGCGAGGATGAGCGCGAGCGCCGTCGCCAGGCCCGGCACTGCGACCGGCAGGGTCAGCAGCTCTTCGAAGATGCGCGCCGCGCGCGAGCGGCTGCGTGCCAGCGTGTAGGCGCAGGGCACGCCGATCAGCACGGTGCACACGACGCAGGCCACGGCCAGCGCGAGCGACCAGCCGACGGTGCCGCCGTAGTTCTCCCACACCTCGCCCAGCCAGCGCAGCGTGAGGCCGCTCTTGAGCCCCACGCTGTAGTTGTTGACGAGGCCGGCCATCACCGACAGCAGCATCGGCGCGATCATGAAGAGGCTCACGATCACCGTGATGGCGAGCAGGAAAGGGGCGCGGGGTTGTGAAGGCGTCTTCATCATCGGGTGACCGGGTTGGCGCCGAAGCGGCGCGCCACGAAGAGCACCAGCCAGGTCACGATGCCCAGCGAGATCGACAGCGACGCGGCGAGCGCGAAGTTGGCGTAGTTGGTGAACTCGTTGTAGATGGTGATGGGGATCACCTCGAACTTGCTGGCCAGCGTGAAGGCCGTGCCGAAGGCGCCCATCGAGGTGGCGAACAAAATGGCGCCGCAGGCCAGCGTGGTGGGCGCGAGCTCGGGCATCCACACGTCGCGCGCCACGCGCAGCTTCGAGGCGCCGAGCGAACGCGCCGCTTCCTCGAGCTGCGTGTTCATCGATTCGGCCGCCGCGGCGTAGGTGGCGATGGCGCGCGGCAGCGAGAAATACAGATACGCCAGGAAGAGGCCGAGCAGGCCGTAGGCGAAGGTGATGCGCTCGCCAAACAGGCTGTCGCTCAGGTCGGCCACCACGCCCTGGCGCCCGCCCAGCAGGATCACGAAGAAGCCGATGATCACGCCCGGGAACGACAGCGGCAGCGTGAGCAGCGACAGCAGCATGCGCTTGCCCGGGAAGGCGTGGCGCGCGAGGTAGATGCCCACCGCCGCGCCCAGCACCAGCGTGGCCAGCGTCACCGCCACCGACAGCGCGACGGTGTTGGCCATGCTGTGCAGGTAGCGTGCATCGGTCAGCACCGCGAAGTAGGTGGCGGCGCCCTTGTCGGCCGGCAGCGCGAGCAGGCGCACCACCGGCAGCAGCCAGAAGGCCGCGAAGAAGACGGCCGCCGGCGCGACGCAGGCCAGCAGTCGCCAGCGCGGGTTCCAGGCGTTGGAGTTGGATGTGGTGGTGCTGCGTGTCATCGCGCGCGGCGCCGGGTCAGCGCACTTCCTTCAGGTACTGGTCGGAGAAGCCACGCTGCGCGTCGGCCATGCGGGCGTAGTCGACGGTCTTGGCACGGGCGTAGTCGCTCGCGGGCAGGAACTGCGCCTCGATCTCCTTGGGCATGGCGCTGGCGCGCACCGGGCGCAGGTAGGCCTTGGCCCAGATCGCCTGGCCTTCGTCGGACAGCGTGAAGTCGAGCACCTTCTTGGCATCGGCCGCGTGCGGCGCCTTGGCGACCAGGCTCATCACGTAGGGCACGGCCAGCGTGCCTTCGCTGGGGATGACGAAGGCGACGTTGGCCTTGTCCTTGTACTTGGCGCGGTAGGCGTTGAAGTCGTAGTCGAGCAGGATCGCGATCTCGCCCGACAGCACGCGCGCGTACGAGGTCTGCTTGGGCACGATGGGCTCGTTCTTCTGCAGCGCCTTGAAGTAGTCGATGGCCGGCTTGAAGTTGTCGAGCGTGCCGCCGCGCGCCTGGTTCACGGCCACGGCGCCCACGTAGCCCACGAAGGCCGAAGCGGGGTCGAGGTAGCCGATGAGGCCCTTGTACTCGGGCTTGAGCAGGTCGGCCCACGACTTGGGCACCGGCTTGCCCTTGAGCGCATCGACGTTGACCATGAAGCCGAGCGTGCCCGAGTGGATGGTGAACCAGTTGCCGGCGGGGTCCTTCAGGCCGTCGGGAATGTCTTTCCAGGCGGCCGGCTTGTAGGGCTCGACCACGCCGTCTTTCGCGGCCTGCACCGCGAAGGTCACGCCGAGGTAGGTGACGTCGGCCACGGGGCTGGCCTTTTCGGCGACCAGCTGCGCGAGCGACTGGCCCGAGTTCTTGTTGTCGGCCGGCACGGTGATGCCGGTCCTGGCCTTGATGGCCTTGAGCTGGGTGCCCCAGTCGGCCCATTCGGTCGGGCAGTTGTAGCAAATGGCGGTCTGGGCCATGGCGCCGCCGGCGGCGACGAGGGCGGCGGCCAGCACGCCGAGGCGGGCGAGGCGGTGAAAGCGCAGGGACATGGAAAAACTCCTGGGAGGGGTGGTGAGGTCAGGACAGTGCGGCGTCGTTGTCTTCGCGCGCATTCGCGCACGACTCGCCGTCTCGGAAGGCATGGGGCAGCAGCAGGCTCGCGTCGGCCTGCAGCGCGCGGCCGCCGGCGATCGCCTGCGCCAGCAGCTCGACGCTGTGGCGGCCGATGTCGCTGTTGGGCTGCGCGATGGTGGTGAGCGCGGGCGTGAGGTCTTCGCCGAGCGCGATGCCGTCGAAGCCGACCACGCTGAGGTCGTCGGGCACCGCCAGGCCGCTCAAATGCGCGGCGCGGATGCTGCGGATGGCCAGCAGGTCGTTCGAGCAGACCAGCGCGGTGGGGCGGCTGCCCGGGCGCAGCTCCGCGCACAGCGCATCGACGGCGGTCTCGACGAAGGGCACTTCGATCAGCGGCGGCGCTGCAAGGCCTGCTTCGGCCATGCCGCGCTGGTAGCCGCGGTAGCGCTGCTGCGCGCGGTCCGAGGCGGCCAGCGTGCCGCTGACCATCGCGATGCGCCGGTGGCCCAGCAGCACGAGCCGTGTGACCGCATCGGCCACCGCGCCTTCGCTGTCGACCGACACGCAGGGGTGGTCGGCGTGCCGGTTGTAGGCCAGCACGTAGGGCACGCCGGCGGCCTGCAGGCGCTGCAGCGCGGCCGAGGTGGACGGGTTCGACACCACGAGGATCAGCCCGTCGACGTTGCCCGCCAGCAGCAGCTGGACGGCGCGCTCTTCCTCGTCGAGCCGGTAGCCCGTGGTGACCGGCAGGATCGCGTAGCCGCCCGCGACGGCCGCGCGCGCAATGCCCTGCAGGCATTCGGCAAAGGTCGGGTTCAACAGCGTGGGCAGCACCACGCCGAGCGTGCGGCTGCGCTGGGTGCGCAAGGTGCGGGCGCTGGCGTTGGGCAGGTAGTTGAGTTCGCGCGCCACGCGCTCGACCAGTTCGCGCGTGGCCGGCGTCACCTTGTCGGGGAAATTGAAGGCGCGCGAGACCGTGGCCACGGAGACCCCGGCCTGGGCGGCTACAGCTTGGATGCTCATCGTGCGGGGTCCGTGGTGGGGTTCATGTAATCGATTACATTGGACCGGCGCAGTATGACTTCGCGATGACAGGGTGGGGAAGTGGGGAGAACCCCGGGGCCGCTGGCGCAGCACGCGGCCCAAAGAAAAAGGGGCCCGTGGGCCCCTTTGGTCTAGAACTGGCTTACTTGCCCCGGCGCACTCGCCGGATTTCGTCGACGATCAGGCAGATCGCCCCGAGCGTGATGGCGCTGTCCGCTGCGTTGAACGCCGGGAAGTACCAGTTGCCCCAGTGGAAGCTCAGGAAGTCGACCACGTAGCCGTGCATCATGCGGTCGACCACGTTGCCGATGGCGCCGCCCAAAATGCAGGCCATCGCGAACGAGAAGAGCTTCTGGCCGGCGTGCGACCGCAGCATCCAGACGATGAAGATCGCCGCCGCCACGCCGATGGCCGTGAAGAACCAGCGCTGCCAGCCCGAGTGGTCGGCCAGGAACGAGAAGGCGGCTCCCGTGTTGTGCGCGCGCACGACGTTGAAGAAGCTCGTCACGTAGGTCGCGTCGCCGAGCTTGTAGTAGCCCAGGATCAGCGTCTTGGTGAACTGGTCGATGATCACGATGATCGCCGCCAGCCCGAGCCAGGGCCAGATGCTGGCCCCGCGCGAACGCGAGGCCGACGAGGCGGAGCGTGCGGTCGCCATCAGGCCACGCTGCGCGATTCGCCCGCGCCGAACAGGTTGCTCGTGCAGCGGCCGCAGATGGTCGGGTGCGCCGGGTCGTGGCCCACGTCCTCGCGGTAGTGCCAGCAGCGTTCGCACTTCTGCGCGGTGCTCGGCGTGACCACGGTCGACAGCGTGTCGCCCGCCGCCAGCGCCACGGCCGAGGCGATGAACACGAACTTCAGGTCGTCGCCCAGCGAGCCCAGCAGCGCGAGGTCGTCGGCCGGTGCGTTCAGCTGCAGGTTGGCCTGCAGCGACGAACCGACCTTGCCCTCGGCGCGCACCGCCTCGATGTCCTTGTTGACGCCGTCGCGGATCTCGCGGATGCGGCCCCACTTGGCGAGCAGTGCTTCGTCGGGTGCGGCGAACTGGCTGTAGGTCTGCGTGAAGATCGACTCGCCGGCCTTGCCGGTGCCCACGATCTTCCAGGCCTCTTCGGCCGTGAAGCTCAGGAACGGCGCCATCCAGCGCAGCATGGCTTGCGAGATGTGCCACAGCGCGGTCTGTGCGCTGCGGCGCGCGAGCGAGCCCGGCGCCGTCGTGTAGAGGCGGTCCTTCAGGATGTCGAGGTAGAAGCCGCCCAGGTCTTCCGAGCAGTAGATTTGCAGCTTGGCCACCACCGGATGGAACTCGTACACCTGGTAGTGCGCGAGGATCTCGGCCTGGAACTGCGCCGCGCGCGACATCGCGTAGCGGTCGATCTCGAACAGCTGGTCGAGCGGCACCGCGTCTTTCGCGATGTCGAAATCGCTGGTGTTCGCGAGCAGGAAGCGCAGCGTGTTGCGGATGCGGCGGTAGGCATCGACGACGCGCGCGAGGATCTTGTCGTCGCCCGCGATGTCGCCCGAGTAGTCGCTCGCGGCCACCCAGAGGCGGATGATTTCCGAACCCAGCTTGTTGCTGATTTCCTGCGGGTCGATGCCGTTCTTGAGCGACTTGCTCATCTTGATGCCCTTGGCATCCACCGTGAAGCCGTGCGTGAGCAGACCCTTGTACGGTGCGCGGTCTTCCAGCATGCAGGCGATCAGCAGCGACGAGTGGAACCACCCGCGGTGCTGGTCGTGGCCTTCGAGGTACAGGTCGGCTTCGGGGCCGGTTTCGTGGTGCACGTTGGGGTGCGTGCCGCGCAGCACGTGCGAGAAGGTCGAGCCCGAGTCGAACCACACCTCGAGGATGTCGGTGCTCTTGGTGTAGCTCGGTGCGTCTGCGGCGCCCAGGATGTCTTCGACCGTGACGCGGCTCCAGGCCTCGATGCCGCCCTTCTCGACGATGTCGGCGGCCTGGTCGAGGATTTCCATGGTGCGCGGGTGCAGCTCGCCCGAATCCTTGTGCAGGAAGAACGGGATCGGCACGCCCCAGCTGCGCTGGCGGCTGATGCACCAGTCGGGCCGGCCGGCGATCATGTCGTGCAGGCGGGCCTTGCCGTTCTCGGGGTAGAAGCTGGTCTGCTCGATGGCGTCGAGCGCGGTCTGGCGCAGCGTCTTGGGCGCCTTGTCCTTCGTGAACACGCCTTCGCCTTCGTCCATGCGCACGAACCACTGGGCGGCCGCGCGGTAGATCACCGGCGTCTTGTGGCGCCAGCAGTGCGGGTAGCTGTGGGTGATGGTCTCGGTGGTCAGCAGTCGGTTGGCGTCGCGCAGCGCGGCGATGATCACCGGCACGGCCTTCCAGATGTTCTGGCCGCCGAACAGCGGGAAGTCGGGCGCGTAGCTGCCGTTGCCCTGCACCGGGTTCAGGATGTCGTCGTACGCCACGCCGTGGGCGATGCAGGAGTTGAAGTCGTCCACGCCGTAGGCGGGCGACGAGTGCACGAGGCCGGTGCCGTCCGTGGCGGTGGCGTAGTCGGCCAGGTAGATGGGCGACAGGCGCTGGTAGCCCGCATCCACGTCGTACAGCGGGTGCTCGAACTCGAGCCCGCCGAGCGCTTCGCCCTTGACCGTGGCCAGCACCTTGCCGTCGAGCGCGTAGCGCGTCATGCACATCTCGACCAGCGAGTTGGCCAGGATCAGCAGGCCGCGCTCGGTGTCGACCAGCGAGTACTCGAGCTCGGGGTTGAGGTTGATCGCCTGGTTGGCCGGGATGGTCCACGCGGTGGTGGTCCAGATCACCGCGAAGATGTCGCCCAGGATCGTGTGGTCGGTGCCGAAGGCCTTGAGCACCTTCTCGCGCTCGTGCGCCTTGAAGGCCACGTCGATGGTCTGGCTCTTCTTGTCGGCGTATTCGATCTCGAATTCGGCCAGCGAGGAGCCGCAGTCGAAGCACCAGTACACGGGCTTCAGGCCCCGGTACACGAAGCCGCGCTCGATCACGCGCTTGAACGCGCGCAGCTCGCCGGCTTCATTGGCGAAGTCCATCGTCTTGTAGGGATGGTCCCATTCGCCCAGCACGCCCAGGCGCTGGAAGTCCACCATCTGCTGGGCGATCTGCTCGGTGGCGTAGGCGCGGCTCTTGGCCTGCATCTCGTCGCGGCTCAGGTTGCGGCCGAACTGCTTTTCGATGGCGTTCTCGATCGGCAGGCCGTGGCAGTCCCAGCCGGGCACGTACAGCGCGTCGAAGCCTTCGAGCTGGCGCGCCTTGGTGATCATGTCCTTGAGGATCTTGTTCACCGCGTGGCCCATGTGGATCTGGCCGTTGGCGTACGGCGGGCCGTCGTGCAGGATGAACTTGGGCGCGCCGTGGCGGGCGTCGCGCAGGCGCTGGTAGCGGCCTTCGTCGTTCCATTCCTTGACCCAGCCCGGTTCGCGCTTGGGCAGGTCGCCGCGCATCGGGAAGGGGGTGTCGGGCAGGTTCAGCGTGGAACGGTAATCTTTGGGGGAAGCAGCGTCAGACATGTTGGGGTGCGGCGAAACAGAGGGGCTTCGACAGGCTCAGCCCGAACTGCATTGAGCGGTCGGTGCGGAAGATATAGCCGTTCGCCCTGAGCTTGTCGAAGGGCGGCAGCACGGGGCGTGCAGGGCTAAATTCGGTCGCGCGTGGTCTGGCGGTGGGTCTCGGCGTGGGTCGATGCGAAGAACGCGCGTGCGTCGCGGCCATCCTTCGCGATGCCCGCAGTGAGGGCTTCGAGGCTGGTGTAGCGCAATTCGTCGTGCAGTTTGTGCAGGAGTTCCACGCGCACGATTTTACCGTAGGCCCCTTCGGCCCCCAGATGCGAGGGCCACTCCAGGCAATGCGTCTCGAGCAGCACGCGTCCCGCGTTGACGTCGTTGGCGTCCAACGAGGGCCGCACGCCGAGGTTCGCGACACCCGGCAGCGGCTGGTCGGCCAGGCCGTGCACCAGCACCGCGAAGATGCCGCTGGCGGCCGGTTTCCAGTGCTTGAAGCGCAGGTTGAGGGTGCGAAAACCGTCGTCCTTGCCCGGCGACGACGCGCCCAGCGCCCGGCCCAGCTTGCGGCCGTGGACCACATGGCCCGAGATCGTGTACGGGCGGCCCAGCAGCGTGTGGGCGTCGGCCATGCGGCCTTCGGCCAGCGCCTCGCGCACGGCCGAGCTGGACACCCGCAGGCCGTGCACCTCGTAGCTGTTCATGCGCGCGACGTCGAAACCGTGGGTTTCACCGGCGGCATCGAGCATGGCGTAGTCGCCCGCGCGTTTGGCGCCGAAGCGGAAGTCGTCGCCCACCAGCACGTAGCGCGCGCCCAGGCCGTCGATCAGCACGTTCTGGATGAACGCCTCGGGCGACTGGGACGCCAGCCGGCCGTCGAAGGGCAGCACGATGGTCTGGTCGACGCCGCAGGCCGCCAGCTCGGTCAGCTTGTCGCGCAGCGTGCCGATGCGGGCAGGGGCCAGGTCGGGCTTCTTGGTGACGGCCGCGAAGTAGTCGCGCGGGTGCGGCTCGAAGGTCAGCACGCAGCTGGGCAGCCCGCGATGGCGGGCCTCGGTCTGCAACAGCGCCAGCATGGCCTGGTGGCCGCGGTGGACGCCGTCGAAATTGCCGATCGTGAGGGCGCAGGCCGGAGCTACGCCCGGGTGTCGGAAGCCGCGGAAAACCTGCATGGGAGAGTATCTTTTTGATAGCGCCTGATGCCCGTCGTATGGGCAAATCAGGCCGATTTGTCACAAAGCCGGTATATTGTGACGCAGTGGGTGGGTTGGCGTGAGTCGCCAACGCATTCCGAGTCTCTGGTCTCTGCGTGTTTTTCTCGTTTCGAGGAGGCGTGTGTGAAGGTCTTGAAGCTGTCGGCCCAAGGGCTGCCCCAGTCATGGATATCGCTGGAACAGGCGGTGATCCACTACGCGGCGGACGAAGTCCGCTGGGAAGTGGGCGCGCAGGTGGCCGTGTTCCGTGGCGGCCACAACGCGATCACGGGTGAGCAGTCGCAGATCGCGATCAACAGCATCATCGGCACCAAGGGCGTGCCGCGCATCAACCCCTTCGCGCAGCGCCCGGGCCTGACCAACAGCAAGCTGTTCTCGCGCGACCGCAACATCTGCGCCTACTGCGGCGGCCATTTCCACGAAGACGAACTCACGCGCGAGCACATCATTCCGTTCGCGCAGCGCGGCATCGACACCTGGATGAACGTGGTCACGGCCTGCAAGCCCTGCAACCACCGCAAGAGCAGCCGCACGCCCGAGCAGGCGAACATGCCGCTGCTGTATGCGCCGTATGTGCCGAGCCTGTGGGAAGACTTCATCCTGCGCAACCGCCGCATCCTGGCGGACCAGATGGAGTTTTTGATGGCGCACCTGCCGCAGTCGTCCCGGTTGCACGACATCTGAAAACAAAAAGAGGCGTTGAGCCTCTTTTTTGATTCAGCCCTTCCAGGCCGGCGGCCGCTTCTCGATGAAGGCCTGCACGCCTTCCAGCGCACTCTTGTCCATCATGTTGCAGGCCATGGTCTGGCTGGCGTCCGCCAGCGCGGCCTCGATGCCGGTCTCGAGCTGGCGATAGAACAGCGCCTTGCCCAGCGCGAGCGCCGTGCGGGGCTTGGCGACGATGCTGGCTACCAGTGCCTCGACCGCAGCGTCGAGCGCTTCGGGCGGCGCGACCCGGTTGACCAGGCCTTTCTCGCGCGCTTCCTCGGCGCCGATGAATTCACCCGTCACCAGCATTTCGAAGGCTTCCTTGCGCCCGAGGTTGCGCGAGAGCGTGACGCCGGGCGTGGCGCAGAAGAGGCCCACGTTGACGCCGCTGACCGCAAAGCGCGCGTCGCTGGCGGCCACCGCAAGGTCGCAGACCGCCACCAGCTGGCAGCCCGCCGCGGTCGCGATGCCGTGCACGCGCGCGATCACCGGCACGGGCAGCCGCTGGATCGACAGCATCATCGCGCCGCACCGGTCGAACAGCTGCTGGTAGTAGCCGAGCGAGGGGTCGGCGCGCATCTCCTTCAGGTCGTGGCCCGCGCAGAAGGCCTTGCCCGCCGCGGCGATGACGACGGCGCGCACCGTGTCATCGGCGGCGATGGTGCCGAGCGCCTGTTCGAGCGCGCCCAGCATGCCTTCGGAAAGCGCATTGAAGGCGGCGGGGCGGTTCAGCGTGAGCGTGACCACGCCGCGCGCGTCGCGCGCCGTCAGGACGAAGGGGGCCGTGTCGTTCATGGCCGTTCAGTACGTCAGCTCGAGCACCGTCGCGTGCCCTTGCGCGGCGGGCCAGCTCTGGCCGGTGAGGCGCTCGCCGTTGAACTCGGCGCTGACCGTGCGCTGCGGCGCGCCGGCCGCGATGCGCAGCCGCGAGCTCGACTGCCCCGCACCCTGGGCCGGCACGCCGGGCGGCGGGCTCTGGCCGTCGAAGTTCATCGTGTCGCGCTGCGCATCGAAGTAGCCGCGCGGGCGCGTGAAGACGACCACCGCACCCGCGCCGCTCTCGGCCGGCGCCAGGCGCTCGGTCCGCAGGTTGACGAAGCCGCTGCTGCGCACGAACGGGCTGCGGTAGATGTGCGTGGTGCCCTGGCCGGGCACGTCGAGCACGAACTCGTAGCGCGCCGTGGGCTGCGCGCTGAACGGGCCCCAGCGGCCGTCGGCGCCGACCGTCTGCTGGTGCGCCGCCTCGCCGCGCCGCGCGCCCGAGGCCGGGTCGACCGCAAAGACCGTGACGCGCGCGCCGGCCAGCGCGAGGTTGTCCGCGCCGGTCGCGCGGCCGTCGAGCACGACCTTCGATTCCGGCGCCACCGCCGTGCTGGCCGGCGCCTGGCCGGTCAGGAAGCGCCAGGTCGCCGCGAAGGCAGAGGGCGAGAACGAGGTCTCGCGGTGGTCCACGCGCGGCAGCACGAGGTTGGTGGCGCCCTTGAGGGCCGGCCCGTCGAAGCCGATGTTCGTCGGCTGGCCCGGCGCGCCGATCCACAGACCGTCGGGCTGGGCGTACTTGTCGTTGGTGTCCGAGCGCAGCGTGAGCCACTGCACGCCGGGCGTGACCTCGTCGCCGTTGGGTCCCTTGGGTGCATTGAGCTGCTGCATGAAGGCCGAGAGCCCCGAGAACTCGTTGTTCTCGCGCAGGCCCTTCACCTTCCAGATGCCGTGCGCCGGGTTGCCGCCCAGCACCACATGGCTCACCACGGCCGCGCCGCCGCCGTTCTGCACGTAGTTGCGGATGGTGTTGCCGCCGCGCGAATTGCCGATGAGCACCACCTTGGGCGCGCCCGTGGCCTTCAGCACCTTCTCGACCTCGGCGCGCAGGAACGCGGCCGAGTCGGCGGTGGAACTGCGCCCCGGCTGGGCCACGGCGTCGTCGTCGCGGGCCAGGGGATTCGGCTGGTCGACGGCGAAAAGCCGCTCGCGCGGCCAGCCGTTCGATTCGAAGCGCCAGATCGTGGTCTGCCACAGCGCGGCCGAGTCGCCGTTGCCGTGCATGAAGACGATGGGTGGGCGCTCGGTGGAAGAGGGCGCGGAGGTGGCGCAGCCGGTCAGCCAGGTGACGGCGGTGGTTCCGGCAAGGGCCAAGGCAAGCAGGGTGCGGCGGGAAGGCATGTCTGTCTCTCTCCTGGCAGGGGGCTCGGGCCCCACAAGTGAAAACGCCCGCCGGCGCAAGGCGGGCGGGCGTTGGATGCTATCGACAAACAGCCGTCAGGCGAAGACGCCGGCCGTGTCCTGCATGCGGGCAGAAACCTCACCCAGGTGGTGCAGCGTGTCGCCGAAGGTGAGCTCGAGCTGCGTGAGCTTGCGGAAGTAATGGCTGCCGATGTATTCGTCGGTCACGCCGATGCCGCCATGCAGCTGCACCGAGTTCGCGGCCACGTAGCGCATCGACGTGCCCAGCTGGTACTTGGCGCGGGCCAGCGCCTGGCGACGTTCGTCGGCCGGGGCGTTGAGCTTGAGCGTCGCGTAGTAGCTCATCGAGCGTGCCAGTTCCAGCTGCATCTTCATGTCGGCGACGCGGTGGCGCAGCGCCTGAAAGCTGGAGATGACCACGCCGAACTGCTTGCGCTGATTCATGTAGTCGATGGTGACGTCGAGCGTCTTGTCGAGCACGCCGACCGCTTCGGCGCAGGTGGCGGCAATGCCGACATCGACCGCGTACTCGAGCGCGGCCAGGCCGTCGGCCGTGACCAGCGTGGCGTCGGCCTTGTCGAACACGACCTCGGCCGCGCGGCCGCCGTCCTGCGTGCCGTAGCCGCGGGCTTCGACGCCGCTGGCGCTGCGCTCGACCAGGAAGAGGGCGATCTTGCCGTCGACCTTGGCGGGCACGATGAAGGCATCGGCTTCGTCGCCCACGGGCACCACGCTCTTGGCGCCGGTCAGCGAGTAGCCGTTGCCCGACTTGGTGGCCGTGGCCTCGCACACGTCGAGGCGGTAGCGTGCCTTGCGCTCCTGGTAGGCCAGCACCACGAGGGCCTGGCCGCCGGCGATGCGTGGCAGCCAGTTTTCCTTGGTGGCCGCGTCGGCGTAGCCGCCGAGCACGGCGCCTGCGATCAGCGTCTGCGCGAAGGGCTCCAGCACGATGCCGCGGCCCAGTTCTTCCATCACGACCATGCCGGCCACCGGGCCCATGCCCAGGCCGCCGTCGTCTTCGCTGATGTACAGGCCGCCCAGGCCGAGCTCGGCCAGTTCGTCCCAGGCTTCGCGCGAGAAGCCGCCCTTGGCCTCGATGCCGCGGCGGCGCTCGAAGTCATAGCCCTTGTCGACCCACTTGCGAACGGCGTCGCGCAGCTGGTCCTGGTCTTCCGAAAAATTGAAATCCATGTTGGTGTCTCCTCAGCCCAGGACGGTTTGCGCCACGATATTGCGCTGGACTTCGTTCGAGCCGCCGTAGATCGTGGTCTTGCGCATGTTGAAGAAGGTCGATGCCAGCGGTGCCAGCGCCGGGTTGCCGCCGGGGAAGTTGCCTTGCCAGCCGGCTTCCATGGCTTCGCGGATCAGCGGCAGCGAGTAGGGGCCGCCGGCCAGCATCATCAGCTCGGCGTAGCGCTGCTGGATCTCGCTGCCGCGGATCTTGAGCAGGCCTGCCACGTCCAGCGAGTTCTTGCCCGAGGTGGCGGCCGACAGCACGCGCAGCACCATCATCTCGAGGGCGACGATGTCGACTTCGAGCTTGGCGATCTCGTCGCGGAAGCGCAGGTCGTCGTACACGCCTTCGCTCTTGGCGATGCGCTTGAGGCGCTCGAGTTCGCGCTTGGCGCGGTTCACGTCGGCGATGTTGGTGCGCTCGTGCGAGAGCAGGTGCTTGGCGTAGGTCCAGCCCTTGTTCTCTTCGCCGATCAGGTTCTCGGCGGGCACTTCGACGTTGTCGAAGAACACCTCGTTCACCTCGACGCCGCCGTCGATCAGCTTGATCGGGCGCACGGTGACGCCGGGCGACTTCATGTCCAGCAGCAGGAAGCTGATGCCGGTCTGGGGCTTGCCTTCGTTGCTGGTGCGCACGAGGTTGAACATCCAGTCGCCGTGCTGGCCGAGCGTGGTCCAGGTCTTCTGGCCGTTGACGATGTACTTGTCACCCTTGCGCTCGGCCTTGGTCTTGACCGAGGCCAGGTCGGAACCCGAGCCGGGTTCGCTGTAGCCCTGGCTCCACCAGACTTCGCCGCTGGCGATGCCGGGCAGGAAGCGCTTTTGCTGCTCGGCGTTGCCGAAGGCCATGATCACCGGGGCCACCATGACGGGGCCGAAGGGGATGATGCGCGGCGCGCCGGCCAGGGCGGTTTCTTCCTCGAACAGGTGGCGCTGCACGGCGGTCCAGCCGGGGCCGCCGAATTCCTTGGGCCAGCCGTAGCCCAGCCAGCCCTTCTTGCCGAGGATCTTGGCCCAGCCTTGCAGATCGTCGCGCGTCAGTTCGAGCGCGTTGTGCACCTTGTGCGAAATCTCCTGGGGGAGGTTGTCCTTGACCCATGCGCGAACTTCTTCGCGGAACTTCTGTTCTTCGGGTGTGAAGCTCAAATCCATGCGTGCCTCGCTGTGTTGATCGATCCACCGCAGACGCGGGGTGTCTCCGGAACTGCGAGTTTTAGCACGGTCGTGCTGCGATCCGGTGTCCGCGTCGCGACAAGCACGCCAGCGTGCGGGTCGACGGGAGGCTGATCGGGGTGTTGGCGGGGCACGGATAATCCCGGCCTCCCATGAAGAACATCGTGATCCTGATCTCCGGCGGCGGCTCGAACATGGCGGCCATCGTGCGCGCCGCCGAGCGCGACCGCTGGGCCGAGCGCTTCGGCGCGCGCATTGCCGCCGTCATCAGCAACAAGGCAGAGGCTGGCGGGCTGGCGCTGGCCGCGTCGCACGGCATCGCGACCGCCGTGGTGCCGCACCAGGCCTTCGACAGCCGGGAGGCCTTCGACGCGGCGCTGGCCGAGGCGGTCGACGCCCACGCGCCGGCGCTGGTGGTGCTGGCGGGCTTCATGCGCATCCTGACGCCCGGCTTCGTGGCCCGCTACGCCGGGCGGCTGGTGAACATCCACCCCTCGCTGCTGCCGGCTTTTCCGGGGTTGCACACGCACCAGCGTGCCATCGAGGCGGGCTGCAAGGTGGCGGGGGTGACGGTGCACCAGGTCACGGCCGAGCTCGACCACGGGCCGATCCTGGCGCAGGCCGTGGTGCCGGTGCTGCCGGATGACACGGCCGCCACGCTGGCCGCCCGGGTGCTGTCCCAGGAGCACCAGCTGTATCCGCGCGCCATCGCTGGATGGCTGTTGGATACATTGAGTCACAAAGCTTAAAGTTGTTTATATTGTTGGGTTTTCGGGAGCACAGAACTTTGAAAACCCAATCGCTACTGTTGACGTTGGCCACCGCGGCCCTGCTGGCCGCCTGCGCCGCTCCGGCCCCCGCGCCGGCACCGGGCGCCGCCGCGCCTGCGCCCGCCGCGCCGGCCGAACCCGTCTTCCAGTGCAACGCTGAAGGCGCCCGCTTTGCCGTGGGCCAGCAGGTGACGCCTCAGCTCGAAGCCGCCGCGCGCGCACGTGCCGGCGCCGGCACGGCACGGGTGCTCAAGCCGAACCAAGCGGTCACGATGGAACTCAACCCCGGACGGCTCAACATCAGCGTCGACGCGCGTGGCCGCGTCAAGGACGTTCACTGCGGCTGAGCGTCGATCGGGGTGAAGCGGCGCTGCGGGCGGCCGTCGATCTCGATGGTTTCTTCGAACATCGCGGCGGGCCGGACCCACAGGCCGCGGGCACCGTAGAGGGCGCGGTACAGCGTCATCGGCTCCAGCGTCTCGCTGTGGCGGACGGTGCCGATCACGTCGTATTCACCGCCCTTGTAGTGGCGGTAGCGGCCAGGGGGCGTTTCGATCAGGGGAGGGAGGTCTTCGTCGTTCAACGGGGGCTTCTTTCTTCGGTAACAACTGTCGGATGAGTCTTTGACGGGAGTCGGATGGACCGTGCGGATTTTGTTCACCTGGTTCGCCTGAGCGAGCACGCGAGTGCGGACGACAGCGCGCGCTACCGGCGTGGCGTCGCGGCGTTCGCCGCGCTCGGCTACCTCTGGGTGCTGGCCTGCCTCGGGCTGGCGGTGGGCATTGTGGCCTGGGTGGTCGTCTCGGTGGCCGACGGGCGTTTCAACTTCACCCGCGGCTGGCTGCTCGTGTTCGCGCTGGGCCTGTTCTGGGCGACTTTGCGTGCGCTCTGGGTGCACTTCGACGAGCCCGACGGCGAGCCGCTCACGCGCGCCGACGCGCCGGGGTTGTTCGAGGCGCTGGACCGCATCCGCGAGCGCATCAAGGGGCCGCCGGTGCACCGCGTCTACCTGGACGACAACTTCAACGCCAGCATCAGCCAGGTGCCGCGCTTCGGCCTGTTCGGCGGTGCGCTCAACTCGCTGAGCATCGGCCTGCCGCTGCTGATGATGCTGGACCGGCAGCGCCTGCTGTCGGTGCTGGCCCACGAATACGGTCACTTGCGCGGCAACCATGGCCGGCTGAGCGCCTGGATCTACCGCACGCGGCTGTCGTGGCTGCGGCTCGATGCCAGCCTGCAGCGCGACGAGGGCGTGATGGCGTTGGTGTCGCAGGCCTTCTTCCGCTGGTACTTTCCGCGCTTCGCCGCCAAGACCTTCGCGCTGGCCCGCCAGGACGAGTACGAGGCCGACCGCATCTCGGGTCGGCTGCTCGGCACCGCCGTGGCCGCGGCCGCGCTCACCGAAGTGGCCATCAAGGGCAACTGGTACGCCAGCGAGTTCTGGCCCTGGCATTGGGCGCGCGCCGAGCGCGAGCCGCTGCCGCCCGGCCCCTTTGCTGCTTTGCGGCAGCGCGCCCGCACGCCGCCGAGCGAGGAATTCGCGCGCCAGGCACTGCGCGAGGCCATGCGCCGCGTCAGCGACCTGGACGACACCCACCCGGTGTTGCGCGACCGGCTGGAAGCGCTGAACCAGAAGGCGGCGCTGCCGGCCTGGTCGCAGCGGCCCGCGCTGGACATGCTGGCCGACAAGCACAAGTGGATCTCGCATTTCGACAACGCCTGGCGTCGCGCCCATGCCGCCGACTGGAAGCAGCACCACGCGCACCGCTCGCGCATCCGTGAGCGCATCGCGGTGCTGGCGGCCCGCGGCGAGCGCAACACGCCCGACGAGATGGTCGAGTGGGCCGACGCCGAGCGCCGGCTCGATCCGGCGGCGCCGGTGCGTGCACGCTACGAAAGCGCGCTGCGGATCGCGCCGGACCACCCGGGCGCGCTGCGCGGACTGGCGCAGATGCTGCCCGTGCGCGAGCGCGCCGAGCGCTTGGTGGTGCTCGAGCGGCTGCACCAGTCGGGCGTGGCCAGCCGCTGGTGGGCGGCCAAGAACGCCGTCGCGTCCCTCGAAGATCCCGAAGCCGGGCCGCACGACGAGCAGGGGCTCAAGCTGTGGCGCGCGCGGCTCAAGGAGGCGGAGGAGGCCGAGGCGCGCGCCTGGGAAGAGATCACCGACACGCCGTTCTTCAGCCAGATTTCGCGCCACGACCTGAACGACCACGAGCTGGGCGAGCTGCGCGCGGACATCGCGCGTTGCCTGCCCGTGTCGCGGCTGTGGGTGGTGCGCAAGAACCTGCGCGAGTTCGCCTGGCGGCGGGCGTACATCGTGTTCGTCGAGGTGCCGGGGCTCGACGACGAGGATCGCTGGCACCTGTGCCGCGAACTCGAGCAGACCCTGACCCTGCCGGGGGCGGCGCTGGTGCTCTGGGCGGGGCATTCGCCCACGCTGGAAGACATCGAGCGGCAGGCCTTCGGAACCGTCTGGGTGCGCGGCGCCTGAGGCGTTTCGGCCGCGAGGCCGGCCGGCTGAGACAATCGGGGCTATGCATCCCAAAGCCCTGTTGGAGGCCACCGCCGATCTGGTCGGCCTGGTCCTGAAATTCGATCACCCGGCCGACCAGGTCGTTTCGCGCTTTTTCCGCGACCACCGCGAGTTCGGCCCGCGCGAGCGCGCGACGCTCGCCGAGACCGTCTACACCGTGCTTCGCAAGAAGCTGCTGTTCGATCACCTGTCGCCCTCGGGCAGCGGTTCGAAGGAGCGCCGCATGGCGATCCTGGGCTTTCACGGCCCGCGCGACTTTTTGAAGAGCGCGCTCAACGACACCGAGAAGCGCTGGCTCGACAACTGCGACGCCGTCCAGCCCGGCGACCTGCTCGAACGCCATCGCCACAACCTGCCCGAATGGCTGGTCGCGCCGCTCAAGGCGCAGCTGGGCGACGGTTTCTGGCCGATGGTCGAGAGCCTGCAGCAGCCGGCGCCGCTCGACCTGCGCGTCAATGCATTCACCGACAAGCGGGCCGAAGTGAAGGCGGAGCTTGCGAAGGCTGCTATCAAATCTGAAGTGACGCCGTTCTCGCCCTGGGGGCTGCGCATCGACGGCAAGCCCGCGCTGACCAAGCTCGACGCGTTCGTGCGCGGCGCCATCGAGGTGCAGGACGAGGGCTCCCAGCTGCTGGCGCTGCTGCTGGACGCCAAGCGCGGCGAGATGGTGGTCGATTTCTGCGCCGGCGCGGGCGGCAAGACCCTGGCCATCGGCGCAACGATGCGCAACACCGGTCGGCTCTACGCCTTCGACACCTCGGCCCACCGCCTGGACGCGCTCAAGCCGCGGCTGGCGCGCAGCAAGCTCTCGAACGTGCACCCGGCTGCGATCGCCCACGAGCGCGACGACCGGATCAAGCGCCTGGCCGGCAAGATCGACCGCGTGCTGGTCGACGCGCCCTGTTCGGGGCTCGGCACGCTGCGCCGCAACCCTGACCTCAAATGGCGGCAATCGGCCAAGTCGGTGGCCGAACTGACGGCCAAGCAGACCGCCATCCTGCAAAGCGCGGCCCGGCTCGTGAAGTCGGGTGGCCGGCTGGTGTACGCCACCTGCAGCGTGCTGCCGGAGGAAAACGAGGCCATCGCCGAGGCTTTTGCCGCCGCGAACCCCGATTTCGTGCCCATGGATGCCGCGGAACTGCTCCAGGCGCTCAAGGTGGAGGGCGCCGAAACCCTCTGCGCGGGCGGGGAAGACGGCCGGCGCTACCTGCGTCTGTGGCCGCATCGCCACGCCACCGACGGCTTTTTTGCCGCCGTGTGGAACCGGAAATAGGCGCGGGGCTCCAAACTAGGGTAAATCTGCGGTGTGACAGAAGGACAAAAGGCCTCGTTTTGGCCCTGACATCCTAAAATCACGGGTTACCTGAAGGCTGCACCTTCGTGTGGCCATGGAGTACCTGACTCAATGATGCTTCCTGACTCCGCCGTTCTGAACGCGGTCATCCAATGGCTCGGACACGGCCTGTGGGACATTGCCTGGTGGCAAGTCGTGCTGTACACGCTCGTCACCACGCACATCACCATCGCAGCGGTCACGATCTTTCTGCACCGCACGCAGACGCACAAGGCGATGGACCTCGGTCCGATCCCCTCGCACTTCTTCCGTTTCTGGCTCTGGCTCGGCACCGGCATGGTGACGAAGGAATGGGTCGCCATCCACCGCAAGCACCACGCGAAGTGCGAAACCGCCGACGACCCGCACAGCCCGCAGGTCAAGGGCATCGATGAAGTCTTCTGGCGCGGCGCCGAGCTGTACCGCAAGGAATCGAAGAACAAGGAAACGATGGAGCGCTACGGTCACGGCACGCCCGATGACTGGATCGAGCGCAACCTGTACACGCGCTACAGCTGGCAAGGCGTGGGCCTGATGCTGGTGATCAACCTGGCGCTGTTCGGCGGGCTCGGCCTGACCGTGTGGGCTGTCCAGATGCTCTGGATCCCGATCACCGCCGCCGGCATCATCAACGGCATCGGCCACTACTGGGGCTACCGCAATTTCGAGGCGTCCGACGCCAGCCGCAACATCATGCCCTGGGGCCTGATCATCGGCGGCGAAGAGCTGCACAACAACCACCACACGTACCCCACCTCGGCCAAGTTCTCGGTCAAGAAGTACGAGTTCGACATCGGCTGGGTCTACATCCAGGTGTTCCAGAAGCTCGGCTGGGCCAAGGTCAAGAAGGTGCCGCCGAAGATGCAGATGGGCGACATCCAGCCCGTGGCCAACGAGAAGACGCTCGAGGCCGTCATTGCCAACCGCTACGAAGTGATGGCCGGCTACGCCCGCGAAATGCGCCGTGCGACCAGCGAGGAAATCGACGTGCTCAAGGCCAAGGGCGCCGACCTGTCGGTGCTCAAGGCGGCCAAGCGCTGGCTGCATCGCGACGACGACAAGGTGCCCGCCTCGGCGCGCACCCATCTGGTGCAGGCCCGTGCTGCGCACCCGGTGCTCGACAAGATGGTCACGATGCGCGAAGAGCTGCGTCAGCTCTGGCTGAACACCTCGCAATCGCGCGAGCAGCTGGCGGCCGACCTGGCAGCCTGGTGCCACCGTGCGGAAGCCAGCGGCATTGCCGGCCTGCGCGAGTTCTCGACCCGCCTGCGCGCTGCGCGCGCCTGACGAAGAGCAAAGGGCCGGCGCCTCCCGCGCTGCTGCTCTTGCCCAGTGAAGAAGCCGACCTGCGGGTCGGCTTTTTTGTGCCTGCCTTTTTCTGCTTTCACAAAAACGACAGGCAATAAAAAACCCGCTGGGTGAGCAGCGGGTTTTTTGGGGAGAGCAGGCCGAATTACTTCAGCTTGATTTCCTTGTATTCGACGTGCTTGCGCGCCTTGGGGTCGAACTTCATGATCGACATCTTTTCAGGCATCGTCTTCTTGTTCTTGCTCGTCGTGTAGAAGTGGCCGGTACCCGCGGTGGATTCCAGCTTGATCTTTTCGCGTCCGCCTTTGCTCGTTGCCATGATTCAGCTCCTTAAGCTTGGCCGCGGGCACGCAGGTCTGCGAGCACGGCATCGATACCGTTCTTGTCGATCAGGCGCAGTGCAGCGCTCGAAACGCGCAGGCGAACCCAACGGTTTTCGGTCTCGACCCAGAAACGGCGGTATTGCAGGTTCGGCAGGAACCGGCGCTTGGTTTTGTTGTTGGCGTGGGAAACGTTGTTTCCGACCATCGGGCCTTTGCCCGTTACGTCGCATACGCGTGCCATGTGGACACTCTTTCTTGAACAGCTGGCACCGGCGCAATCAGGGCGATTGCAGGGTGTTTTACAGCTTGACCTCGCCAGAAACGGGTGGCGGTACCCCGGATTTGCCGCAACCCGACTCCCGGTGGGAGGTAGGCCCTGTTTCGGCAAAGCCTCGGATTATAGCCCTTTCGGGCTCAGCGAGGCCGGGGACCGTCGCAGATACGGGAAATCCGGCCCCGCTGGCCGGTGCCCCGTTCCACGTGGGATAGGCCTCAGTGCTCTTCCAGGAAGCGCTGCGCGTCGAGGGCAGCCATGCAACCCGTGCCGGCGCTGGTGATGGCCTGGCGGTAGATGTTGTCCTGCACGTCGCCGGCCGCGAACACGCCGGGCACGCTGGTCATCGTCGCGAAGCCCTTCAGGCCCGAGCGGGTCAGGATGTAGTTGTCCTTCATTTCCAGCTGGCCCTGGAAGATGTCGGTGTTCGGGTGATGGCCGATCGCGATGAAACAGCCCTTGAGCGTGATCTCTTCGGTCGCGCCGGTCTGCGTGTTCTTGATGCGGATGCCCGTCACGCCCGTGCCGTCACCGAGCACCTCGTCGAGCTGGTTGTGCAGCTTCAGCACGATCTTGCCTTCGGCCACCTTCTCCATGACCTTGTCGATCAGGATCGGCTCGGCGCGGAACTTGTCGCGGCGATGCACGAGTGTGACTTTGTTTGCAATGTTGGAGAGGTACAGCGCCTCCTCGACGGCCGTGTTGCCGCCGCCGATCACGCAGACCTCTTGCTCGCGGTAGAAGAAGCCGTCGCAGGTCGCGCAGGCGGAGACGCCGCGGCCCATGAACTTTTCTTCGGAATCCAGGCCCAGGTACTTGGCCGATGCACCCGTGGCAATGATCAGCGAGTCGCAGGTGTAGGTGCCGCTGTCGCCCGTGAGCGTGAACGGGCGCTTGCTCAGGTCGACCTTGTTGATGTGGTCGAACACGATCTGCGTCTTGAAGCGTTCGGCGTGCTCGAGAAAGCGCTGCATCAGCTCCGGGCCTTGCACGCCGTGCACGTCGGCCGGCCAGTTGTCGACCTCGGTCGTGGTCATGAGTTGACCGCCTTGCGCGATGCCCGTGATGAGCAAAGGCTGGAGGTTGGCGCGTGCGGCGTAGACGGCGGCGGTGTAGCCGGCCGGGCCGGAGCCCAGAATGAGAACCTTGGCGTGTTGGGGTGCGGACATGAGTAGAAAACCTAGGATGGACGCTGCGGCAGCGTGTACATTTTCAGGGTGGTAGCGATACGTGGGGAGTATCACCGCCCGGTTCAACACCGGGTGCACGGTGTTTTCAATGCGCGCGATTGTAGTAATCCATGGGCTCAGCATCAGGATCACATCGCGCGCTGTTTCAGGGATTGATTAATGTCGATGCTGTCCAACCTTGAATTGCTTCGGCGCGTTCCATTGTTCGCGTCGTTGACGGCCTCGCAGTCCGCAAGCATTGCGGATGCGATCATCAAGAAGCGCTTCAAACGCGCCGAGGTCGTCGTGGAGCAGGGCAAGAAATCCGATGCGCTGTACATCATCCTGACCGGCCGCGCCCGCGTCACGAGCGCCGACAGCCGTGGCCGCGAGGTGATCCTGGCCACGCTGCACCCCGGCGACTACCTCGGCGAGATGAGCCTGATCGACGACGAGCCGCATTCGGCCACCGTGCGCACCGAAATCCAGTGCGACGTGCTCATGCTGGGCCGGGACGCCTTCGCGCGCTGCCTGCCCGAGAACTCCTCGATGGCCTACAACATCATGCGCGGCCTGGTGCAGCGCCTGCGCCACGCCGACCGCAAGATCGAGTCGCTGGCGCTGATGGACGTGTACGGCCGCGTGGCCCGCGCGTTGCTCGAGTTCGCCAGCCAGGACGGCATGGGCAACCTCAAGGTCCGCGACAAGATCTCCCGCCAGGACCTGGCCAAGATGGTCGGCGCGTCGCGCGAAATGGTGAGCCGCGTCATGAAGGACCTGGAGGAGCGCGGTTTCGTGCAGTCCCAGGAAGACGGCTCGGTGATCATCAAGGACCGGCTCCTGACGCTGACCTGAGCCCATAGGCCGGGCGCTTTCGGCGTCCACGGCCTTTTGTTGTAGTGTTCGGGGCGGCCGGCCTGCGTTTTTTTCGGGCCGGGCGCCGTGCTTTTCATGACCTATTCGCTCCATACGCTTCAATCGTCCTCCTCTTCTTCCGCTGCCGAAGGGCAACCCGTGCGCCTGCGCGCCCTGCGCTTCGCCCACGAAATCACCTTGATCGCCGGGTTCGCAGCCCTCCTGTTCTGGCTGCTGGCGATGCTGAGCTTCACCCCGTCCGATGCCGCCTGGTCGACCTCGGGCACGGGCGGTGAGATCAAGAACTGGGGCGGCCGCATCGGCGCCTGGCTGGCCGATGGCAGCTACTTCCTTGCCGGCTATTCCGTCTGGTGGTGCCTCGCGGCCGGTTTGCGCGCGTGGCTCTCGTCGCTGGCCGGCTGGCTGCGCGGCGGCGAACCCACTCCTGCGGTCGAACAGCCCCCGCGCGGCCGCTTCAACCGCAGCCGCCTCGCTTTCTGGTTCGGCCTGGTCCTGCTGCTGTGCGCGAGCGCGGTGCTCGAATGGTCGCGCCTGTACCGGCTCGAATCGCACCTCCCGGGTTCGGGCGGCGGCGCCCTGGGCTACCTCGTGGGGCCGGCGAGCGTGCGCTGGCTGGGCTTCACGGGCTCGGCGCTGGTCGCCATCGCCGGCGGCGTGATCGGCTCGGCGCTGGTGTTCCGTTTCTCCTGGAGCCTGATCGCCGAGCGCATCGGTGCCCGTGCGTACTCGCTGTTCGAGTCGCGCCGTGAAAAGCGCGAAATGGCCGCCGACATCGCCATGGGCAAGCAGGCCGCGCGCGAACGTGCCGGCGACGAGGAAGAGCTGGCGCCCGCACCGCGCGCCAAGAAAATGCGCCCCAGCAAGGAGGCCTCGTTCGGCGACGCCGGCCCTCTCGAGCCGAGCTTCGACGACGAAGAGGAAGAAGTCGCGCCCAAGCGCCGCCCCGCATCGCCGCCCGTGCAGATCGAGCCCGCGATGACCGAGGTGCCCCGCAGCGACCGCGTCGTCAAGGAACGCCAGAAGCCGCTCTTCAAGGAACTGCCCGACAGCAAGCTGCCGCAGGTCGACCTGCTCGACGCCGCGCTGGTGCGCCAGGAAACGGTGTCGTCCGACACGCTCGAGATGACCTCGCGCATGATCGAGAAGAAGCTCAAGGACTTCGGCGTCGAGGTGCGCGTGGTGCTCGCCTCGCCCGGCCCCGTCATCACGCGCTACGAGATCGAGCCCGCCACCGGCGTCAAGGGCTCGCAGATCCTCGGCCTGGCCAAGGACCTGGCGCGTTCGCTCTCGCTGGTGTCGATCCGCGTGGTCGAAACCATTCCTGGCAAGAACTACATGGCGCTCGAACTGCCGAACGCCAAGCGCCAGTCGATCAAGCTCAGCGAGATCCTGGGCTCGCAGGTCTACAACGAGGGCAAGTCGATGCTCACGATGGGCCTGGGCAAGGACATCATCGGCAACCCCGTGGTGGCCGACCTCGCGAAGATGCCGCACGTGCTGGTGGCCGGTACCACCGGCTCGGGCAAGTCGGTCGGTATCAACGCGATGATCCTGTCGCTGCTCTACAAGGCCGAGGCACGCGACGTCCGCCTGCTCATGATCGACCCGAAGATGCTCGAAATGTCGGTCTACGAAGGCATCCCGCACCTGCTGGCGCCCGTGGTCACCGACATGCGCCAGGCGGCGCACGGCCTGAACTGGTGCGTGGCCGAGATGGAGCGCCGCTACAAGCTCATGAGCAAGCTCGGCGTGCGCAACCTGGCCGGCTACAACACCAAGATCGACGAAGCCAAGGCGCGGGAAGAGTTCATCTACAACCCCTTCAGCCTCACGCCGGACGATCCCGAGCCGCTCAAGCGCGAGCCGCACATCGTGGTCATCATCGACGAGTTGGCCGACCTGATGATGGTGGTCGGCAAGAAGATCGAAGAGCTGATCGCCCGCCTTGCGCAAAAGGCCCGCGCCGCCGGCATCCACCTGATCCTGGCCACGCAGCGCCCCAGCGTCGACGTGATCACCGGCCTCATCAAGGCCAACATCCCCACGCGCATCGCGTTCTCGGTGGGCTCCAAGATCGACAGCCGCACCATCCTCGACCAGATGGGTGCCGAGGCGCTGCTGGGCATGGGCGACATGCTCTACATGGCCAGCGGCACGGGTCTGCCGATCCGCGTGCACGGTGCCTTCGTGAGCGATGAGGAAGTGCACCGCGTGGTGGCCTACCTCAAGAGCCAGGGCGAGCCCGACTACATCGAGGGCGTGCTCGAAGGCGGCACGGTCGATGGCGACGGTGACGGCGACCTGCTCGGCGGCGGCGACGGCGAAAAGGACCCGATGTACGACCAGGCGGTCGAGGTCGTGCTCAAGAATCGCAAGGCCAGCATCTCGCTGGTGCAGCGCCACCTGAAGATCGGCTACAACCGCGCCGCGCGCCTGGTCGAGGACATGGAAAAGGCCGGCCTCGTGAGCGCCATGAGCGGCAGCGGCCAGCGCGAGATTCTCGTGCCCGCGCGCCAGGCGGAGTGACCCGCCGGCGCACCATCGACGACGACCCCCATCACCACCGCGCCAGGACTGGTTACGTGCTGAGAGGCAATTTGCAAACGCGCACCAGTGCCGCTGCAAATCTTCATCAAAGCCTACAGATGCCGGCATCTGCGGCGGGTAGTGTCGATGGACATCGCAGCAACGTTTTTCCGAGGAATCTCCCATGAAGAAAACCCGCCTCTGGCTGTTGGCCGGCCTGATCTGCACGGTGGCCGGCAGTGCCTGGGCCGACGGGCTCGAAAGCCTCGAAGCCTTCGTGAAGACCGTCAAGTCCGGCCGCGCCGAGTTCACCCAGACCGTGACGGCCCCGCCGCGCGAGGGCCAGCCGGGCCGCGTGAAGACCTCGACCGGCACCTTCGAATTCCATCGCCCCGGCAAATTCAAGTTCGACTATCGCAAGCCCTTTGCCCAGAGCATCGTGGCCGACGGCAAGACGCTCTGGCTCTACGACGCCGACCTGAACCAGGTCACGCAGCGCGCCCAGGCCCAGGCGCTGGGTTCGACGCCCGCGGCGCTGATTGCCTCCGCCGCCGACCTGCGCGCCCTGCAGGCCGACTTCGCGCTGGAAGCCGCGCCCGAGCGCGACGGCCTGCAGTGGGTCAAGGCCACGCCGAAGAACAAGGACGGCCAGCTGCAGAGCGTGATGGTCGGCTTCCAGGGTGATGCGCTCGCGGCCCTCGAGATCCTGGACAGCTTCGGCCAGCGCTCGGTGCTCAAGTTCAGCAAGGTCGAGGTGAACCCCGCCTTGCCCGCCAGCACCTTCGAGTTCAAGGCGCCCGCGGGTGCCGACGTGCTCAAGCAGTAATCACCCTCAGCAGGACAGTCCCCGGTTTGGCCCCGCGCACCCACCAGCCCCTCGCCGAGCGCCTGCGTCCCAAGACGCTCGGCGAAGTGATCGGCCAGCAGCACCTGCTCGGTCCGGGCATGTCGCTGCGCATCGCCTTCGAGTCGGGCCAGCCGCATTCCTGCATCCTCTGGGGCCCGCCGGGCACCGGCAAGACGACCATCGCGCGGCTCATGGCCGACGCCTTCGACGCGCAGTTCCTGAGCATCAGCGCGGTGCTGGGCGGCGTGAAGGACATCCGCGAGGCGGTCGAGCAGGCCACGGCCGCGCGCGACGGGCTCACGCAGCAGCGCACCATCGTCTTCGTCGACGAGGTGCACCGCTTCAACAAGAGCCAGCAGGACGCGTTCCTGCCGCATGTCGAGTCGGGCCTGTTCACCTTCATCGGCGCGACCACCGAGAACCCGTCGTTCGAAGTCAATTCGGCCTTGCTGTCGCGGGCGGCGGTGTACGTGCTGCAGTCGCTCAACGAAGGCGACCTGAAGCAGATCGTCGCCAAGGCGCAATCGATTCAGGCGGTTCCAGCCATCGACGAGGCGGCCATCGACCGCCTGGTCGCCTACGCGGACGGCGACGCGCGCCGCCTGCTCAACACGCTCGAGACCCTGGCGGTTGCAGCCGGCGCCGAGAAGCTCACGAACATCACCGACGAGTGGCTGCTGCGCGTGCTCGGCGAGCGCATGCGCCGCTACGACAAGGGCGGCGAGCAGTTCTACGACACCATCAGCGCGCTGCACAAATCGGTGCGCGGCAGCGACCCCGACGCCGCACTCTACTGGTTCGTGCGCATGCTCGACGGTGGCGCCGACCCGCGCTACATGGCGCGCCGCCTGGTGCGCATGGCCAGCGAAGACATCGGCCTGGCCGATCCGCGCGCGCTGCGCCTGGCGCTCGATGCGGCCGAGGTCTACGAGCGCCTGGGTACCCCCGAAGGCGAGCTGGCACTGGCGGAATGCGTGGTCTACCTGGCCATCGCACCCAAGTCGAACGCGGTCTACAAGGCCTACAACGCGGTGCGCGCGCTGGTGAAGAAAGACAGCACGCGCCCAGTGCCGATGCACCTGCGCAATGCGCCGACCAAGCTCATGAAGGAGCTCGACTACGGCAAGGGGTACCGCTACGCGCACGACGAGGAGGGCGGTTTCGCCGCCGGCGAGCGCTACCTGCCCGAGGGCCTGGAAGGCCAGGTGTTCTACGAACCGGTCGAGCGTGGACTCGAAATCCGCATCGCGGAAAAGCTGCGCGAACTGCGTCGCCTCAACACAAATTCAGATCGCTGATACAGGTTTGCGCATCTGCATGACTTCACGCGCATACAGCATGAAGTGAGCGGGTAAACCCCGGTCATCCCGCCCCAAAACAGCGCCGGGGCGTGTCTACAATCCCGCCCACCAAATCTGCCGGCGACACATGTTGGCTGGTTTTTTGCTTGTCAAGCCAGTGGCGCCAAACCGGTGCCTCGGTAGGTGAATGGCACCCGCAAGGTGCAACACATAGGGAATCGCGTTATGGAAATATTGCTGCAGCAGATCATCAACGGTCTGGTTCTCGGCAGCATGTATGCCTTGATAGCCTTGGGCTACACCATGGTGTACGGCATCATCAATCTGATCAATTTTGCGCACGGTGAAGTGCTGATGGTGGGGGCGCTCACAAGCTGGACCATCATCGGGCTCATGAAGGACGGAATGCCCAACACACCGGGCTGGCTGATCCTCTTCGTTGCGCTGATCATTGCCTGCGTCGTCGCGGCAAGCCTCAACTTCGTGATCGAGAAAGTGGCCTACCGGCCGCTGCGCAACAGCCCCAAGCTCGCACCGCTCATCACCGCCATCGGCGTGTCGATCCTGCTGCAGACGCTGGCCATGATCATCTGGAAGCCGACCAACAAGGCGTATCCCAACCTGCTGCCGACCGACCCCATCCACGTGGGCGGCGCCGTGATCTCGCCGACGCAGGTCATGATCCTCAGCGTCACGGCGTTCTCGCTCGTGATCCTGATGTGGCTGGTCAACTACACCAAGCTCGGCCGCGCGATGCGCGCCACCGCCGAGAACCCGCGCGTCGCGGCGCTCATGGGCATCCGGCCCGACATGGTCATCTCGGCCACCTTCATCATCGGCGCCGTGCTCGCGGCCATCGCCGGCGTGATGTACGCCTCCAACTACGGCATCGCGCAACATGCGATGGGCTTCCTGCCCGGCCTCAAGGCCTTCACCGCGGCCGTGTTCGGCGGCATCGGCAACCTGGCCGGCGCGGTGGTCGGCGGTATTTTGCTCGGCCTCATCGAGGCCATCGGCTCCGGCTACATCGGCACCCTCACGGGTGGCGTGCTGGGCAGCAACTACAGCGACATCTTCGCTTTCATCGTGCTGATCGTGATGCTCACGCTGCGGCCTTCGGGTCTGCTCGGCGAGCGCGTGGCGGACCGGGCCTGAGGAGCAGCACACCATGAAGAACAGCAAGAACCTCGCGCTCTACATCCTCGGCGTGGTCGCCGTGCTGGCGCTGCCCATTCTGTTGCAGACCCAGGGCAACGCCTGGGTGCGCATCGCCGACATCGCATTGCTCTACGTGATGCTCGCGCTCGGCCTGAACATCGTGGTCGGCTATGCCGGCCTGCTCGACCTGGGCTACGTGGCCTTCTTTGCGGTCGGCGCGTACCTCTATGCACTGATGGGCTCGTCGCACCTCTCGGACACCTTTCCGTGGTTCAAGGCGATGTTCCCGAACGGGCTGCACACCTCGCTCCTGATCGTGGTTCCGCTCGCGCTGGTGGTGGCCGGGGTGCTCGGCGCGATGCTGGGGGCGCCCACGCTGAAGCTGCGCGGCGACTACCTCGCGATCGTCACGCTCGGCTTCGGTGAAATCATCCGGGTGTTCCTGAACAACCTGGACCAGCCGATCAACATCACCAACGGGCCGAAGGGCATCACGGCGATCGACTCCATCAAGTTCTGGGGTCTCGACCTCGGCAAGGCGTGGAAGTTCGACGGCTTCACGATCTCGTCGGTCACGCTGTACTACTACCTGTTCCTGGCGCTGGTGGTGGCCACCATCATCATCTCGCACCGCCTGCAGATCTCGCGCATCGGCCGCGCCTGGATGGCCATCCGCGAAGATGAAATCGCTGCCAAGGCGATGGGCATCAACACCCGCAACATGAAGTTGCTGGCCTTCGGCATGGGCGCCAGCTTCGGCGGCGTGTCGGGCGCGATGTTCGCGGCCTTCCAGGGCTTCGTGTCGCCCGAGTCCTTCAGCCTGATGGAGTCGGTGATGATCGTCGCCATGGTCGTGCTGGGCGGCCTCGGGCACCTGCCCGGCGTCATCCTCGGCGCCGTGCTGCTGGCCGCGCTGCCCGAAGTGCTGCGCTACGTGGCCGGCCCGCTGCAGGCGATGACCGACGGCCGCCTCGACGCGTCCATCCTGCGCCAGCTGTTCATCGCGCTGGCCATGATCGTCATCATGCTGATGCGCCCGCGTGGCCTGTGGCCGTCGCCGGAACACGGCAAGACGCTGACCAAGAAGAACGGCGCGCCCGTCGACCCGACCCATGCGGCCGTGGCGCCCGGAACGCTCCAGACCCATGCACCGGGCATCGACAGCCCCGCTGACGAAGTGCCGGGTGCGGCATCGCGTCCCATGTCCATCAATCCGTGAGCCAAGGACACACAGACATGACGACAGACACCATCCTCGACGTTCGCGGCATCTCCAAGCGTTTCGGCGGGCTGCAGGCCCTCTCGGACGTGGGCATCACCATCAAGCGCGGCCAGGTCTACGGCCTGATCGGGCCCAACGGCGCCGGCAAGACGACCTTCTTCAACGTGATCACCGGGCTGTACACGCCCGACAGCGGCACCTTCGAACTGGCCGGCAAGCCCTACCAGCCGACGGCCGTGCACGAAGTGGCCAAGGCCGGCATCGCGCGCACCTTCCAGAACATCCGCCTCTTCGCCGAAATGACGGCCCTGGAGAACGTGATGGTCGGGCGCCACATCCGCACGCACTCGGGCGTGTTCGGCGCCATGCTGCGCACCAAGGGCTTCAAGGCCGAGGAAGCGGCCATCGCCAAGCGGGCGCAGGAGCTGCTCGATTACGTGGGCATCGGCAAGTTCGCCGACTACAAGGCGCGCACGCTGAGCTACGGCGACCAGCGCCGCCTCGAGATCGCCCGCGCACTGGCCACCGACCCCCAGCTCATCGCGCTGGACGAACCGGCCGCCGGCATGAACTCGACCGAGAAGGTCCTGCTGCGCGAGCTCATCGACCGCATCCGCAAGGACAACCGCACGATCCTGATCATCGAACACGACGTCAAGCTCATCATGGGCCTGTGCGACCGCGTCACCGTGCTCGACTACGGCAAGCAGATTGCCGAGGGCAACCCGGTCGAGGTACAGAAGAACGAAAAGGTGATCGAGGCCTACCTCGGCACCGGAGGACATTGAGATGAGCACCGCAGAAGCAACGATGGCCACCGCGACGGCACCGGCCGCCACCACCAAGGCAGCGGGCAAGAACCTGCTCAAGGTCCGTGGCCTGAAGGTGGGCTACGGCGGCATCCAGGCCGTGAAGGGCGTGGACTTCGACGTGTTCGAGGGCGAGCTGGTCTCGCTCATCGGCTCCAACGGCGCCGGCAAGACCACCACCATGAAGGCCATCACCGGCACGCTGCCGGCCGGCGCGGGCGACATCGAGTTCCTGGGCCGCAGCATCAAGGGCCGGGGCGCCTGGGACCTGGTGGGCGAGGGCCTCGTGATGGTGCCCGAGGGCCGCGGCGTGTTCACGCGCATGACGATCACCGAGAACCTGCAGATCGGCGCCTACATCCGCAACGACAAGGCCGAGATCGCGAGCGACATGGAGCGCGTGTTCGTGACCTTCCCGCGCCTGCGCGAACGCAAGGATCAGCTGGCCGGCACGATGTCGGGCGGCGAACAGCAGATGCTGGCCATGGGCCGTGCGCTCATGGCGCGTCCGAAGGTGCTGCTGCTCGACGAACCCACCATGGGCCTGTCGCCGATCATGTGCGACAAGATCTTCGAGGTGGTGCAGACCGTGGCGTCGCAAGGCGTCACGATCCTGCTGGTGGAGCAGAACGCCAACCGCGCGCTGCAGCTGGCCGACCGTGGCTACGTCATGGAGTCGGGCCTCATCACGATGAACGGCGACGCCAAGGAACTGCTGCGCGACCCGCGCGTGCGCGCCGCCTACCTCGGCGAGTAAGCGCCAGTCAACGCCGACCGGCCAGCACCGCAGAGCGCGGTGGCTGGCCGTTTTTCCGTCCGTCCCTATCCCATCATCGCGGCGGCGGCCTTGATCGCCTCGCGGATGCGGCCGTAGGTGCCGCAGCGGCACACGTTCTCGATGGCGTCGATGTCGGCGTCCGTCGGGGTGCGCGTGCGGCGTAGCAGGTCGACCGCGGCCATGATCTGGCCCGGCTGGCAGAAGCCGCACTGCGGCACGTCCAGGTTCATCCAGGCCTGCTGCACCGGGTGCAGCGTGTTGCCGTTGGCCAGGCCCTCGATGGTCGTCACCTGGCGGCCGCGCACGTCGGACACGCGCACCGAGCAGGTCGTCACGGCCTTGCCGTCGACGTGGCAGGTGCAGGCCTTGCACACGTTGATGCCGCAGCCGTACTTCGGGCCGGTGATGCCGAGCTTGTCACGCAGCACCCACAGCAGCGCCAGGTCGTCGGGCGCTTCGACGTCGACGTTCTGGCCGTTCACCTTGAAAGATTGCACAGGCATGGCGGGTCTCCTCAGGCGGGGATCGGAACGTTGACGGGCGTGGGCAGCTTGCCCGGCGGGATCGGCGTGAAGTCGACCGGGAAGTTCAGCGGGAAGCTGCGCGGCTTGATGCCCGTGGCGCGCCCATAGGCGTTGGCGATCGCGCCCGAACTCGCCGACAGGCCGACTTCGCCCAGTCCGCCGATGGCCTCGCCATTGGCCGGCAGGATGATGATCTTCACGTCCTTCGGGTAGTGCTTCATGCGCGAGAAGTGGTACTGCGAGTAGCTGCCTTCCAGCGGCAGGCCGTTCTGGATGTGCAGCCCCGCCGACAGCACCAGCGCGATCGATTCGCACAGGCCGCCCTGCAGCTGCGCCTCGATGCCCGAGGGGTTGATCGGCGTGCCGACATCGATGGCGATGGTGGCGCGCACCACGCGGGCCTGCGCCGGCACGCGCGCGTCGATCTCGACGATGCAGGCCGTGAACGACTTCGACTCCTGGTGCACGCCCACGCCCTGCGCAAAGCCCGCCGGCATCGCCTTGCCCCACTGCGCGGCCTCCGCCACCGCCTTCAGCACCGCGCGGGCGCGCGGCAGGCGCAGGTACTCGAGCCGGAAGGCGACCGGGTCCTTGCGCGCGGCGCGGGCCATCTCGTCGACCAGGATCTCTTCCACCAGCCGTGCGGGCTGGATGTGCACCGAGCGGTAGGAGCAGGTGTTCATGTCCATCGCCACCGGCGTCAGCAGCTTGGTCGTGACGCCGAAGTTGTAGGGCGAGGTGACCATGGTCTTGAACATGACCTGCTCGATCGCGAAGTTGCCCACCGTCTGCGGGAAGGCGTTGGGCAGCGCGATGGCGGCGGCCTCGAGCATGTTGCCGAAGCCGTGGCGCGTGTCCAGGCGCACGCTGGCGATGCGCTGCTCGAAGGCGATGACTTGGCCCAGCAGCATCGTGGCGCGCGCCTTCTGGTAGATCGGCGGGCGGATGCGCGTGTGGCGCATGTCGTCGGTGCGGTGGTACATCAGGCGGCAGGGGCGCCCCAGCGCCTTCGACACCTGGATCGCCTGCAGCACCGGGTCCCAGAACAGGCGCCGCCCGAAGGAGCCGCCCGAGGGCACCGCATGCACGACGACCTTGTTCAGCGGCAGGCCCAGCTCGGCGGCCACCGCCTGCTGGGTGACGATGGGGCTCTGCAGCCCGGCCCAGATCTCGGCGCGATCCGCTCGCACATCGGCAATCGCGCATTCGACTTCCATCGGGCAGTGCGCGGCCGGCGCGAACTCGAACTCGGCCTCGACCGTCAGCGCACCCAGCGGCGGCAGCGCAAAGGGCAGCAGCGACGACTTCAGCTTGCGCATGATGGTGGCGTTCGACTCGCCGTCGAGCGGCCCCGCGGCCCAGGTCACGTCGAGCGCGTTCACCGCGGCCCAGGCCTGGCCGAAGGTCTCGGCCATCACCGCCACGCCGGGCGGCGTCGGCGTGATGCCGTTGGTGGCGGGAATCGGCACCACGCCGATCACGCCCGGCATGCCCATCACGGTGTTCAGGTTGTTGATGCCGACGAACTTGCCGTTGATGGTCGGCGGGCGCCGCACCATCGTCGGCTTGGCGCCGGGCACCGCCTGGTCGAGCGTGAACTTCTTGCGCCCGGTGACGATGTCCAGCGCATCGAGCCGCGTCACGCGCTGGCCGACCACCGAAGGCGTCGAGCCCGAGAGCAGGCCACCGAGGCCGCCCAGCACCGGCATGCCGGCGTGCATCGAGCGCACGCTCGACGAGCCGCCCGTGAGCTGGTTCCAGATCAGCTCGGGGCTCGCGTCGGCCGACGTGACTTCGATGGCGCTCAGCGGCAGGCGCAGCTTGTCGGCCAGCATCATCGCGCTGGCCGTGGCGATGCCCTGGCCCACTTCGAGGCGCGGCAGCGCCAGGCGCACGCGGCCGTCGCCGGTGTTCGTCACCTTCACCAGCGGCATGGTCGGCAGCGAGGTCAGCGTGACCGCGTCGCCGATGTCGATCAGGTCGGTGGTGTCGGGCGGGGTCATGGGCAGCAGCGCGGCCACCGCGGAGGCGGGCGCCGTGAGGGCGCCGAGCCCCGCGATGCCGGCCGCCGCCGAGGCCAGCGGCGCGGCCGTGGCGTAGCCGAGCACGTCGCGCCGGCGCAGGCCGTGCGCATCCCCGCCGTCGGGTCCGCGCGCGGGGCGCGGGTCCTTGTTCGAACGCTTCATCGTTGTCTCCTTGTTGTTTGGCGAACGCGGATGACTGTGGCACCATCGCCGCGCCGAAGATGTCGTTGCAACGACATTTCTTACGGACCCCGCCGACCGGCGCCTGCGACGGATCGGCCGATGCGATGTCACGAGGGACGACAGCAGGAGGCGCGATGTCGAACGCGTTGGAGAACATGCTTCGCGAGAGCCTGTGGGCGCGCGCGCTCACGGACGACGAACTCGACCGCGTCGTCCAGGAGTCGCACGAGCGCGTGGTGCCGGCCGGCGGCTTCGTCGTGCGGCGCGGCGAGCCGGCCGATCACTGGATCGGCGTGATCGACGGCCTCATGAAGATGTCGGTGTCGCTGCCCGACGGGCGCGTGTCCACCTTCACCGGCGTGACCGCCGGCGGCTGGGGCGGCGAAGGCTCGCTGCTTACCCCCGGATGCTGGCGCTACGACGGCGTGGCGCTGCGGCCCACGCGCGTGGCCTGCGTGCCGCGGCACAGCTTCGAGCGGCTGATGTCCACCAGCATCGACTTCAATCGGTTTCTGTTGTTACACATCAATGCGCGACTGAGCCTGTTCATCGGCCTCATGGAATTCGATCGCCTGCTCGGCCCCGACGCGCGCGTGGCGCGTTGCCTGGCCAGCCTGTTCGACCCCATCCTCTATCCGCGCGCCACCCGCTTCGTGCGGCTGAGCCAGGACGAGATCGGCCTCTTGTCGGCGGTGTCGCGCCAGCGTGCCAACCGCGCGCTGCATGCGCTGCAGCGCGACGGCCTGTTGCGCATCGAACATGGCGGCGTGGAAGTGCTCGACCTCGCGGGCCTGCGCACCTACCAGAGCGGGGCGGCCGAAGCGGCGGCGGCCGTGGCCGCGGCCACCGACACGCAGGCCGCGGCGCCCCTGGACGACCTCGTCAGTCCACCTTCGCCCCGGTGGCCTTGACCACCTTCTCGTACTTGGCGAGTTCGCTCTTCATGAAGGCGCCGAACTGCTCGGACGAGTTGCCGACGGGCTCGGCCAGCATCGAGGCGAAGCGCGTCTTCGTTTCCGGCGCGTTCAGCGCGGCGACGAAGGCCTGATTCAGTTTCGCGACCACCTCGGGCGGTGTGCCGGCCGGCGCGACCAGGCCCCACCAGGTGTCGATCGAGAAGCCCTTGAGCGTGTCGGCCACGGGCGGCACGTCGGGCAGGGCGCTGCTGCGCTTGAGCGTCGTGACCGCGATCGCCTTCAGCTTGCCCGAGCGGATGTTCGGCGCGGCCGTGGCGAGGTTGTCGAAGTTGAAGTCGACCTGGCCCGACAGCAAAGCGAGCTGCGCCGGGTTGCCGCCGTTGTACGGAATGTGCACCGCGAAGATGCCCGCTTCCTTCTTGAACAGCTCGCCCGCCAGGTGGCCGGCGCTGCCGTTGCCGCCGCTGGCGTAGTTGAGCTTGGCCGGGTTGGCCTTGGCGTAGCGGATCAGGTCGGCCAGCGTGCGGATGTTCAGGCGGTTGGCCGTGTCGGCGTTCATCACCAGCACGTTGGGCACGCGCACCATCTGCGTGATCGGCGCGAAGTCGGTCGCGGCGTTGAACGGCATCTTGCTGTACAGCCACGGGTTCACCGCGTTCGTGGCCGTGGCCGCGATGCCGATCGTGAGGCCGTCCGCCGGCGCCTTGGCGACGAAGTCGGCGCCGATGTTGCCGCCCGCGCCGGGCTTGTTGTCGATGATGACCGGGCCGCCCAGCGTGTCCTTCACCTGCTCGGCCAGGATGCGCGCCGTGTTGTCGATCGGGCCGCCGGCCGCGTAGGGCACGACGAGGCGGATCGGGCGATGCTGCTGGGCTGCGGCGTGGCCGGCGGTGAGCACGGCGGCGCCGGCGATCAGGGTCAGGAGGAAGTGTCTCGTCTTCATGTTGTTCTGCGTCACGTCTGCGGAAAGGAAAGGGGAACGCGCAGGCTCAGGGCAGGGCTTTGTCGGCTTCGGTGGTGAAGGCGTCGGCGAAGAATTCTTCTTCGGGCAGGCCCGCGAGCGCCACGTAGTCGCGCTTGGCCGAGTCGACCACGATCGGCGCGCCGCAGGCATACACCTGGTGGCCCGACAGGTCCGTGAAGTCTTCCAGCACCGCCTGGTGGACGAAGCCGGTGCGGCCGGTCCAGTTGTCTTCCGGCGTGGCGTTCGACACCACGGGCACGTAGCGCAGGTTCGGCATCGCGGCCAGCTGCTCGCGCAGCCAGGCGTCCATGTACAGGTCTTCGGGGCGGCGCCCGCCCCAGTAGATCGCGGCGGGCCGGTCGATGCCCTTGAACTGCATGTGCTCCAGCAGCGCCTTGATGGGTGCGAAGCCCGTGCCCGAGGCCAGCAGGATCATCGGCTTGTCGGAGTCTTCGCGCAGGAAGAAGCTGCCGAACGGGCCTTCGATGCGCAGGATCTCTTTTTCCTTCATCGCGCCGAAGACATGGTCGGTGAACTTGCCGCCCGGCAGGTGCCGCAGGTGCAGTTCGAGGCCCGTGCCCGGCACCGCCACCGTGTGCGGCGCGTTGGCCATCGAGTAGCTGCGGCGCGCGCCGTCGCGCAGGATGAACTCCACGTACTGGCCCGCATAGAACTGCAGCGGCTCGCCGGCCGGCAGCTGCAGGCGCAGCATCATCACATCGTGCGACTGGCGCGTGAGCGCCATCACGCGTACCGGCATCTTGCGGATCGGCAATGCGCCGGCCTCGGTGACCTGGCGCGACTCGAGCACCACGTCGCTGGTCGGGTGGGCGCAGCAGGTCAGCACGTAGCCGGCCAGCTGTTCTTCGGCGCTCAGCGCCTTGCTCTGGTGCGGGCCGAGCGTGACCTCGCCCGACAGCTTCTTGCACTTGCAGGAGCCGCAGGCGCCGTCCTTGCAGCCGTAGGGGAGGCCGATGCCCTGGCGGATGCCTGCCGCGAGGATGGTTTCGTCGCCCTGGACCACGAAGTGGCGCCCGCTGGGTTCGACGGTGATGGAAAAGCCCGCTTCGTGCGGCGCTGTAGCAGTCATCGGTATTCTTCGGGGGTGAACTTTCCCGGCTGCGTGCGGCCGGGACAACTGAATTGAGACAGGAAACCCGGATTTTGCCTTCAATCAATAGTCCCTCCGGCGCACTGCCGGCCCGCTTCCGGCGCGAGCGCCTGCTGATCGTCGGCTGCGGCGACGTCGGCCAGCGCGTGGCGCGCAACCTGCGCGGGCGCATGCAGCTGGTGGCGCTCACGTCCTCGGCCGACCGCGTCGCGGCGCTGCGCGCGGCCGGCATCCGGCCGCTGGTGGGCAACCTGGACGACCGCGCCACCCTGCGCCGCCTGGCGGGCATCGCCACCCGCGTGGTGCATCTGGCGCCGCCCGCGCGCGAAGGCGGCGCGGCCTGGTGGCGCGACCAGCGCACCGTGTCGCTGGCGCAGGCGCTGCGGCTGCGCTCGCTGCCCTCGGCGCTGGTCTACGGCTCCACCAGCGGCGTGTACGGCGACTGCGGCGGCGCGCGCGTGAGCGAAACGCGCGGCGTGCGCCCCGACACCCCGCGCTCCCACCGGCGCGTCGATGCCGAGCGCGCCGTGCGCTGGTTCGGCCGCAGCACCGGCGTGCGCACCAGCATCCTGCGCATCCCGGGCATCTACGCGCCCGACCGCGAGAACGGCACGCCGCGCGGCCGCCTGGAACGCGGCACGCCCGTGTTGCGCCGCGAGGACGACGTCTACACCAGCCACATCCACGCCGACGACCTCGCACGCGCCTGCGTGGCGGCGCTGTTCCGCGGCAAGCCCCAGCGCGTGGTGCACGCGTCGGACGACACCGAGCTGCGCATGGGCGACTACTTCGACCTGGCCGCCGACCTCTACGGCATGCCCCGCCCGCCGCGCGTGGCGCGCGATGAGGCGCAGCGGCAATTGCCGCTGCAGCTGCTGAGCTTCATGGGCGAATCGCGCCGACTCGACAACACGCGGCTCAAGCGCGAGCTGCGCGTGCGGCTCGCGCATCCGACGGTACACACCGGCCTGCAGCCGGCAGACGCCTGAAAGGACGCAACCCGTGAGCAAACAGAGCGTTCGCATCCCCGACGGCCATCCGACTTTCGGCTCGACCGCCGTCTTCGACAGTTTCAAGTACGCGCCCGGCGTCAAGGCCGGCGGCCTGCTGTTCGTGGCGGGGCAGGTCGGCCTGCGTGCCGACGGGAGCGTGCCCGAGAGCGCCGCGGAACAGGCCGACTGGGCCTTCCGGCGGCTGGGCGTGGTGCTCGAAAGCGCGGGGCTCGGCTTCGCCGACCTGGTGGAGATCGTGAGCTACCACGTCGACGTCGAGCACGAGCTGGCGGGCTTTCGCGAAGTGAAGGACCGCTACATCACCGAGGATTTCCCGGCGTGGACCATCCTCGGCGTGGCCGCGCTGGCGCGCCCGGCGCTGCGGGTGGAGATTCGCGCCGTAGCGGCGTTGAGGGCTGCGTAGGCGGGCTTGCACAGGAGAGAGGGAGGGGCGCCGGTCACCAGCGAAACGCAACGAAGGGAAGGCGCGACGCGGTGTTGGGTTCCGCTGATCTCAAGGGTGTAGTTCGGTTTTTCTTGAGGCCTAATTCGCTCCATGATCTTCATCAAAGCCCGCCTTTCTGCGACTGCCCTTGCCCTTGTTGCTGCCTTCGTGATGGCGCCTGCCGCCAATGCGTCGGACACATACGGTGCAGGTGTCGGCGTCCGTGATGACAGCTGCAGTTTGTGGCTCGCTGCCCGAGCAGCGTCCCCAACTGATCCAAATGCCATTGCGGCGCATCTGATGACTTCCTGGGTTCTGGGCTTTCTGACAGGCTTGAACACAACAACCAACAAGGACGACATGGTCCGGCTACTGTCCGCTGACACGATCAACGCCTATCTGGACAAGGCCTGCAAGGAAGAGCCGGGCACGATGGTCATGTTCCACGCCGTGGCGCTCAGAGGCGCTGTACAGAGGCAAGATCGACGGTGATTTACTCAATCCGTGGACGGGCAGGGATTGTCGGGGGCGTGGTCCTGCCATATTGGACCGCCAGGACGCAGCCCTGTCAGGCGGCTCGACTGAAGCGGGTGACCGGGGCCGCTCTCGCAGATCGGTCCGGGCGTACCATGGCAGGACAGGTTCCAGATCGAACCGATCGAAGCGAAGCGGACGAAACGAATGCCCCAAACGATTGAAGCGTTGCTTGCCGATCAAGGCGCACAGGCTGTTCTCGCCTACCTGAACGCGCGTGTGCCGCATCGGTACACCGGGATCTACAGGATTCGCGCCGACCTGGTCACGAGCCTCTACCTGCACGACAAGCAGGGCGAGCTGATCCCCGAGAACATCGCCATCGTGCCCTTCGAGGCGAGCATCTGTCCCTTTGTCCTGCGTGATGGATGGTTCCGCACCGACGACTCGAGCGTGGACGAGCGCTTCGCCACGCATCCCGGGCGGGACTACACCATCAGCTACCACGGCGTTCCGTTGTTGAACGCCTCGGGCGCGGTCGCCGGCACCTTGTGCCACTTCAACTTCACGGCCGTGCCGCTGCCGGACGACGAGTTCGAGCTGCTGCACCAGGCCGCCTTGTCGCTGCAGGTGAAGCTCGCCGACGTGCTTGGCTAGGGCGGGGCGCTGCCCGGCCTGGAAGGCCCCGAGGCAAAGAAAAACCCGCTGCGCCAGTGAAGCGAGCGGGTTTCTTGATGTGGGGGAGACGGTGTCGTCTCGTGGTGCCGGGGCCGGAATCGCAATTCAAGCTGCAAGCCTCATGAATGCTAGATTTTATAAATCAGATGCGGTGAGGTGCCGACAAAAGTGCCGACAAATCTCAAAGTCCCTTGGGCTGTTGCAAGATGTAGGCGCTGGGAGGGCCTGACGGCTGTCTCTCGCCTCCGAATATTAGTGACTGCTAACAAGATGAGTGCATGGGATAGTGGTGCCGCGTCACATCCGCACTTGCCATGTAGTCCGTGAATCCGGTAAGCCACTCTGGCGCGCCGCCACAACACTCCCTTACGATTCCCCTTCTGTCGGTGAAGTCTTGAATGATTCCTTAAAGGTAGCATCTACAATGACCTATGCTCTGCGGGAACACCCCGCGAAGCCGGCTGAAGATCTGCGAACGCAGCAGGACCATCAGCGCGCTATACCAGGAGGACCTCTATGGTGCCTAGATACCATTTGTGCGGACCTTTCCAATTTGAGTCTTGTCTACTCAGGTACGGCCAAGTTAGACGCCGTGGAGAAGCTCGCGTGGACTGCTGACAACGCCAAAGCGTTCCTCTCGCAACTGTCGAAGGCTCGCTACTACACGTCCGAATGGTGCTATGCATCAAACGGCCAGACTCCGTATGCGGCGGACGCCTACGTAATGGGCTTTAATCGTCACCGCGGATGTGAAAACCAAAAAACTGACCCCTGGGTTTATTTCAAGTTTTCAATCTTGACCAAAACCCAAAAGATTTTGGTTCTCTCCGCACACCCAGAGAAAGCAAAATGACTACTCACATTTCCCCCATCGCCGAGCAGTACTGCCCCTTCTGCGAGTCGGAGGATGTAGTGGTGCGCGCGTTTGAGAGCGCGACGCCCATTGGGCGGAGAAAGCATGTTGTCACCGGCTTGCAGGAATGTGAATGTCTTGCATGCGGTGAAAAATTTGCGAGCGAATCGCAAAATGACTATAACGCTTTTTTAATTGAGAGCGCGACCAGAAAGGAGCAATCCTTTCTCTCGATTGGGATTCTGAAGAAATTCAGAGAAAAATTCTGCCTTAGCCAGCGGTCTGCTTCAAGACTATTCGGGGCAGGTGAATCCTCGGTAGGAAAGTGGGAATCGGGACAGCTGCCTAGTGGCCCGGCAGCGTTGTTGATTCAGTGCGCTATTCATGTCCCAGGAGTTGCTCAATTCCTGGGGGCGCTGGCCAATGTCGAGATCGAAGAATCGAAAGATGGCTTGCAGTGGTCCAAGGCCGAAACACCATTTGAGAATTCCCCGAGGGTGCTACATGCCTTTATTGTCTCATCTCGCGAACACCTAGAGCCTCGTGCGTCGCACGGGAGTGACTTTTCGCTTGAAGAACTTTATGGAGCTGCTGCATGAGGCAGTCTAAGATCCAACTATTGGACCTAGATCTCGAAAGAGTTACGTTCAAGAAGAATCCGCTATATCAAAAAACGTCCTCTAAATCAGAGGACGCCAGTGTTGAAAATTTTGCGCTACAGAGCGCGAAGACAATTACTAAATCCCCGGAATTTTGGGACGATGATGATCAAGTGGATCCCGAGGCTAAAAAGCATACATACACGGTACGACTAGGAATTCGAACCCCCCTCAGGGAACCTACCGCTTATCCCTATCAATTTGAAGTGATATTTTCAGGTGTGGTCGTAAATTTTGATCACACCGATGGGGACTCAGATCAACTCGCCGCAAAGTACGGATTGGCTTTGCTTTACGGCGCTGTACGCGATCAGGTCATCGCACTTTCTTCAAAAATGAAGCCTGGGCGGTTGTTGCTTCCCACGATGTCGTTCGAGGACGAAAGATATGAGGAGCTTTCTGCCGCCCACGATGCTATGGCGAAGAAAAACGCAGAAATCGCTTCTACCTGATTGGATTCTTGATAATGCCCTTCTTCCTTATAGGCACTCGGGCATAGCGAGACGCAGTTGGATCGGTGTTGTCCGCGCCGAAGTAGAACTGAGCCACCGCGCCGCTTGAATCGTGAGCCAGGGGTGGAAGCCGACGCAGCAATGGTCGACTGTGGATAAGTGTATGTCTTGCCTTGTTCTGTGACCTCCTTTCGCTTCTTGTGATCGAACTCATAAGGCGCGAAGGGCGTAGCCCGTAGCGCCTTGCTACGAGCAGTAGTCGTCAATCGGTGGCGTCGGTTGGATCGGCCTTGGCGCCTGTCTTGCGGGTCTGCTCCCTGGCCTTGATGCGCTTCTTNAGGTGGTGGGCTCGGCGCGCTCCCACAGCGCCTGCGTGACCGGGCGCTGCAGGAAGATCGAGGTGCCCAGGTTGCCCTGCAGCACTTCGCGCAGCCAGTAGCCGAACTGCACGGGCAGGGGTTTATCCAGGCCGTAGTCCTTCTGCACGCGGGCGATGTCGGCGGCGGTGGCCTGGTCGCCCAACAGCACGGAGATGGGGTCGCCCGAAGCCGCGCGCGTGAGCACGAAGACCAGCACGGCCACCAGCGCCAGCACGATGAGCATGCCGCCCGCGCGCGAGGCGATGTAGCGAAGCGATGCGCTCTTGATCATGACGAGAACTCGATGGCGGCGGCGCTGCCGACGGCCACGTACTGCCCGGTGAACTGCACGTCGCCGTTCTTCTTCACGCGGAAGATGGTCACGTTGTCGCCCTGCTTGTTGTGGCACACGTAGAGAAAGCGTCCGCTCGGCTCGAGCGTGCAGCTGCGCGGGTAGTTGCCGCGCGTCCACTCTTCGCGCACCAGCGTGGGTGCGCCGGTGCGCGCATCGACCTTGAAGATGGAGATCGAATCGTGCAGCCGGTTGAGCGACACGAAGTGCGTGCCGCCCGGCAGCATGCGGATGCCCGAGGCGTAGCTGGTGCCCTTGAAGCCGGCCGGCAGCGCCGAGGTCTCGCTCACGAGCGTGAGCACGCCGGTGGCGCCGTCGTAGCGCAGGAAGGCGATGGTCGAGGCCTCTTCGTTCACGAGGTAGACCCACTTGCCGTTCGGATGGAAGGCGAAGTGGCGCGCGCCCGAGCTCTCGGACACGGCCACCGTGCTCGGCTGGCTCAGCACGCCGGTGGCGCGGTCGAAACGGTACGAGATGACGCGATCGAGCCCCAGGTCGGCCACGAGCACGAAGTTGCCGGCCGGGTCGGCCTGCACCATGTGGGCGTGCGGGCCGTCGTGGTCGCTGGTGGCAAAGCCTTCGTGCGAACGCGCGGCCAGCGGCACCACGTCGGCGCCGGGCTTGCAGGGCGTGGCGGCGCCGCAGGCCGCGACGTCCTTGTAGACGACGGCGGCGCGGTCGGTGTCGAAGGTTCCGTCGGCGCGCAATGCGATCACGCTGACGTCGCCGCTGGCGTAGTTGGCGGTGAACACGAAGCGGCCGTCGGGGTGCACGCTCAGGTGCGCCGGGTCCTTGCCGCCGCAGGGCACCTCGGCCACGAACGACAGCGCGCCGTTCGCGCCGATGCGGAAGGCCGAGACGGAGCCGGCTTCGAATTCGTTGGCGGCGTAGAGCATCGGCAGCGTCGGGTGGCGCGCGAGCGAGGCGGGGTTGCGCAGCTTCGCATCGCTGCCCGCACTCGCCACGGCGGGTGGCGCGCCAGGGATGGGCTTGAGCGCGCCGGTCGCGCCGTCCACCACGAACTGGTGCACGCCCAAACCGCGCCCACCGCGCCACGGCTTGCCGCCGTCGCTGTAGGTGCCGACGTAGGCGTACACGGGGCCCGAAGTGGTGGCTTGAGCGGGAGTGGCCATGGATGGTTTGAGTCCGAGGGCGCCGAGGCCGGAGGCCAGTGCGCTGACTTGCAGAAGTTGACGACGCGACGGCATGGCGGTGCTTGCGGCCTTACTTGATCTTCGCGTTCCAGAAGAACGGCCAGGTCGCGGGCTGGTAGTTGTCCAGCGCCGGGCTCTTGGCCGAGAGGCCGTTGAACTTGCCGACGTTGATGTAGGGCACTTCGTCGTACACCACCTGTTGCACCTTGCCCCACAGCGCGCCGCGCTTGGCCGGGTCGCTCTCGGTATTGAAGGCGCTGAGCGCGGCCTTCTTGGCGGGCGAATCCCACCAGCCGGGCGCACCGTCGCCCAGTTGCGGCGGCGAGAGCATGGGCTCGGGGAACTGGCCCGAGTGGGTCACGTAGATGTCCCACAGCTTCGGGTCGTTGCGGCGTTGCACCAGCGTGGCCCAGTCGACCACGTTGAGGTCGACCTTGAAGCCGGCGCGCTTGAGCTGCTCGGCCATCAGGAGCGACATGTTGTAGTGGAAGTCGTACTGGCGGCTCGTGAGCACGCGGATCGGCTCGCCCTTGTAGCCGGCCTTGGCGGCGGCGTCTTTCGCCTTGGTGGCGTTGCGTTGGTTGTACTGGTCGGCGCCCGCGGCCGAGTAGAACGGCGAACTCTTGGGAAAGTGGTTCGCCTCCGCGATGAAGAAGCGCGTGTCGCCGAAGCCGGCCGCGAGCATCTCGCCCTGGCCCAGCGCGGTCTGCACGGCCTGGCGCACGGCCGGGTTGGCGGCCACGCCTTCCTTGGTGTTGAGCACGAGGTAGGGGAAGCCGAACGACGGCGTCATGATCGGCAGCGTCTTGCCGCCGGCCTTCTCCAGGCGCGGCAGCGCTTCCACCGGCAGCAGGTCGGCGAAGTCGTACTGGCCGGCCAGCGCGCCTTCGACGCGGGTGCTGGCGTTGGGCACGGGCACGAAGCGCAGCTCTTCGATGGCCGCTTCGCGCTTGCCGCCGTAGCCGCTCGCGGGCTCCTTGCGCGCGGCGTACTTGTCGAAGCGCGTGAGCAGCACGAACTGGTCGGGGCGGCGCTCCTTGAACTTGTAGGGGCCGGTGCCGACGAAATCCTTCAGCGGCGAAGCGATGGAATCCTTGGCCATGATGGCCGCCATACCGCTAGGCAGCGCCAGCTGCGACAGCAGCGGCGCGTACGGCGCCTTCAGCACGATCTCCACGCCCAGCGGGCCCTTGGCCTTCAGGCTCTCGATTTCCTTGCCCACGGCCTTGCCGCGCGGCGACTGGTCCATCCAGCGCTGCAGGCTGGCCACCACGTCGTCGGCCGTGAGCTCGCGCCCGTTGTGCAACGCCACGCCCTTGCGCAGCGTGATCGCGTAAGTCTTGCCGTCGGCGGAGATCTTGGGCATGCCTTCGGCCAGCATCGGCACCACGTTCCACTTGGCGTCGAAGGTGTAGAGCGTCTCGTACACGTGCTGCATGATGGTTCCGACCAGATCGGCCGTGGAGGCCATCGGGTCGAGCGTCTGCGGTTCGGCCACCATTGCCAGCGTGGCGAAGTTGCGCGGGCCCTGCGCGTGGGCGCTGGGGTGAGGCAGTGCGGCACACAGCATCGCGAGCAGGGAAGCTCCCAGCAGGCTGCGCTTCGACAGGCGGGGCAGGCGCTGGACAAGACCGGCGTGAGACATGGAGAACTCCTTCATGGGGCGGACTGATTTATGAAAGAAATTTTCTTTCTAGGCCGAACTCTGAAGCAGACTTCATGCCAAATCATCCGTATTAACCCTTGTTGAGGGGTTATTCTGAAAAAGTCTTTCAAATCAGGCGGATACTGCGGCCCTCACCCGCCCCACTCAACCCCTCTCACTTACAGGAGTTCCCATGCCCCTCGAATACCTCGGCGCCCCGCCCATCGCTTCCGACCGCCAGGCCCGCCCCTTCTCCCCCGCCGTGCGCGCGGGCGATTTCGTCTACGTGTCGGGCCAGGTGCCCGCCAACGCGCAGGGCGAGATCGTGGCCGGCGGCATCGAGGTGCAGACGCGCCAGGTGATGGAGAACCTCAAGACCGTGCTCGCGCTGGCCGGCGCCACGCTCGACGACGTCTGCAAGAGCACCGTCTGGCTGCACGACGCGCGCGACTTTGGTGCCTTCAACCGCGTCTACATGAGCTACTTCGGTGAAAACAAGCCGGCGCGCTCGACCACCGAGGCGCGCCTCATGGTCGATGCGAAGGTCGAGATCGACGTGGTCGCCTACAAGCCCAAGGCCTGATCAGGCCGGTCGCAGTTCGGTCTTGCGCTGCACGATGCGCGAGACCAGCCCGTACTCCACGGCCTCCGTGGCCGACAGCCAGCGGTCGCGCTCGATGTCGGCCAGCACCACGTCGATGGGCTTGCCGGTTTCGCGCGCGATCTCGTGCGCGATGCGCTGGCGGGCCTTGATGATTTCCTGCGCCTGGATCGCGATGTCGGTCGCCTGACCGCCCGCGCCGCCGCTGGGCTGGTGGATCAGGAAGCGCGTGTTGGGCAGGCACACGCGGCGCTCGCGCGGCGCCGCCAAAAACAGGTGCGTCGCCGCGCTGCCCACCCAGCCGGTGCCGATCATGTGCACCGGCGCGCTGATGAAGCGCACCACGTCATGGATGGCGTCGCCCGACTCCAGGTGCCCGCCGGGCGAGCTCACGAGGATGTCGATGGGCTTGTCGCCGCTGTCGGCATCGAGCGCGATGAGCCGGCGCGTGACATCGGCGGCCACGCTGTCGGTGATGCTGCCGAAGATCAGCAGCGTGCGCGACTTGAAGGCTTTCTCCTCGAGGTAGGAATTGCGCGGCTCGGCCGTCGCCGCGGGCGGGGTGTCGTCGTCGGTTTCCAGTGTTGAAAACATGGGCTGCATGAAGAAAGCTCCTGTGGTTGAACTGTCTTGACGAACAAGCCCACAGTTTCGTGACATTGCGCCTGCCGTGGCAAGCAGCACCGTGGTGCCACGGTGCCACGTGCCGCTCAGGCGGCCATCCGGGGCGACACCACGGCCCTTCGGGGTGTACCGACGCCGGCCAGCACCGGCCGGCCCGTCATCGCGCCGCAATGGTCCAGCGCCTGGCGCAGGACGGTATCCACGTTGCGCAGCGACAGCCCGTAATGGGAGGCCACCTCCTGGCGCGTCTTCTCCTCGATGCGCAAGGCCTCGAGCACCGCCCGGTGACGCCGCGGCAGGCCCTGCATCGCGCGGTCGACCGAACCGACTTCGGCGCGCACTTCGGCCATGTCCTCGGGCCCGGGCGCGTGGTCGATGGCCGACTCGACGGCGGTGTGCGGGTCGTCCACATAGCGCCATGCCCCCTCGCTGCGCAACCGGTCCATGGCCAGGTTGCAGGCCACGCGATAGACGTAGGCGCTGGGGTTCTCCACGGGTGCGCCCACCCGCAGGTGGCCCAGCCGCAGCCAGGCGTCGTGCAGGCATTCGCTGGCCATCTCGGCGCACCCGAGATGGCGGGTCAGCTTGCGCCGCAACCCTTCGTAGTTGGCGCAGAGAAAAACCTGCAGCGCCAGGCGACGCTGCGCTTCGTCCCGCAGCCCATCGGCCGCCTCGTCGCGCGCCGGTGCTTCCTGTTCGCAAAGGACACTGGGTGCCATGACATGCCGCTCCTGCCCGCCTAGCGGTCCTGCTGCAGGCGACGACGCTCGTCGCTGCTCAGGGCCGCCCAGTGCCTGGGGTCGATCTTGCGGCCCATGCCCACCACCTGCACGGGGTTCTGCGGGTCGTAGTCGACCTGCGCCCCGGATTGCAGTCCCGACCGCGGCGCCGGCGCGTCGCGCCCCTCTTGTGCGGGCTCGTTGCCGAAGCCGAGCACGCGCACCGTGAAGACCGACGCCAGCGCCTGCCGCGCGGCCGCGCGCTCGCGCTGCACCGCGTCCTGCGCGGCGGCCGTCGCCTGCGCAGCGGCAGCGCTCGCGTTGGTGAGCGCGCCGATGTTCACCGACGCGATCACCGGCAGGCCCTTGGTCTCGCCCTTGACCTGGATGTTGTCCGCGTTGAGCACCTGCAGCGCCGCGATGTTCAGGTTGCCCGCCACGCGCAAGCCCGCATCGCCGGCGTTCACGGTGCCGCGCGGCGCGACCAGGTCGACGTCGCCGTCGCCCACGGTGCCGATGCCGCTGCCGCTCATGTCCGACTTCTCGCGGATCACCGTCACGCCGTCCAGGTCGGTGGACACCTCGGGCGCCGATGGCACGCGCAAGGTCTTGGCGCCGCGCCCGGCGTCGATGTCGCCGACGGTGGACCAGATGATCTGGTCGCTGCCCTGCTTCGTGACCTCGGGCACGAACGACAGGATGCGCGACTGGTTCACGGTGACGTCGTTCCTGGCCGCAATGCCGATGTGCCCCGACGCCAGCGTCACCAGACCGTAGCCGGCCGGCACCGCGGCGCCCAGCGCCGCCACCTGCAGGCCGCCGCCGGGCGTGAGCACGTCGATGTCGCCGCCGGCCATGGTGCGCAGCATCAGCTTGTTGGCCGCCACGTCGCCCTTCCATGTGTCGCCCGGGAACAGCGTCTCGATGGCCGTGTAGCCGCGGTTGTAGCCGCCGTTGCGCGGCAGGCCACCGGTGCCCGGCTCGTTCTGGTCGCGCCCGGCTTCGCGCAGTTCGAGCAGGTAGACCTGCCGCAGGAACTGCTGCTGCGCGAGCTGGGGCAATTTCTGGAAGCGCGCCCAGGCTTCGAGCGGCTCCAGCTTTTCGCCGGTCATGTCCGACATGAACGAGACGAGGCCGCGGCGCACGGTTTTTTCCTGCCCGCCTGCGCGCGTTTCGACCTGGTCCACCAGGTAGATGGGCAGCACGCTGCCGTCCGCGCCCCGGGTCTTCAGGTAGTCGGGCATGGACGCGACCTTCGACGGATCGAGGTAGGCGGCCGTGAACGCGTCGTAGCCCACGGCGTGGTTGAGCCCGGCCATGGCGGTGATGGCGGCGCCGTGTTCCGGCAGGCCCTTGACCTGCGTCTCGGGCAGCGCGCGGTTGTTCCTGTCGTAGCGCTGGTTGCCCAGCGTCTGCACCTGCAGGTTGTCGGCGTACAGGTCGCGGCCGGCGGCCAGCACCAGCGTGCCGGGGCCCTGGATCTCGATGTTGCCGGTCAGGCCCACCGAGAGATCGTTGTTCGTGTCCAGCCGCGCCGTGCTCTGCATCGCCAGGATGTCGTTGCCCGCCTCCAGCAGCGTGACGTCGGACCCACGCAGGTTGCGGCCCGCCAGCCGCAGGCCGCGGATGTCGGTGCCCGCGCGCACCCAGGTCTGCTCGTTGGCCTTCACGTCGAGCCCCACGATGGAGCCCTGCGATGCATAGATGCGGCTGGGCTCGAAGTCGTTGGCCAGCGGCAGCACCTCGGGGTTGTTCACGGTGCGCAGGTACGTGTTGTTGACCGGCGAGGCCAGTGCCCGCTCGATCAGGTTGTCGAGCATGTCCTCCATGTTCATCTGGCTGAACGGCGAGCCCGCGCCGGCCGGCATGTAGCCCGTGGGCATCATCGCGGGCGTGGCGTAGGCCATGACGAGCGGCGCGTCGAAGCGGATGTCGTTCTTCGCGACCACCCGCACGTCGTTGGTGGTGCCCGGCAGCACGTACAGCGGCCCGTCGATGGCAATGCCGCCGTTCAGGGCGGCCACCGAAAAGCGCGCCGGATACCGGTTGCCGCCGAAGCCCACCAGCGTGTCCTTCTCGACCCAGCGCAGCAGCAGGTCGCGGAAGATGAACTCGGTCCGGTTCACGAAGGTGATGTTGCCGCCGGTCGACACCAGCCGCAGCGCGCTGCGGTCGGTGTAGCCGCTCATGTAGGCGCCGTAGTTCAGCACCTGGCCGTCGCCTCGCAGGCCCTCGCCGTAGGTCACCAGCAGCGGATCGACCACCGTTTGCAGGCGCAGGTCACCGGCCGTGCGCAGGCTCAGCGTGGCGTCGCCCAGCGCGAGGATCGGCGCCACGGTGTAGCTGCTCTTCGTCAAGCCGCCGCCGCTGTCGTCGCGGGTTATCGTCACCGTGTGGCCGACCGCCGTTTCGCCGGCGCGGATGTCGCCCGCGCCGCGCGCCACGTAGTACTGGCCGCCGCGGATCGCGCCGCCGGCCTGCACCGTCATGGCGCCGCCGTTGCGCATTTCCATGGCCATGGCCTCGCTGACGGAACGGCCGCCGCGCATCCGCATGTGGGTCGGCAAGGCGACCAGCAGGTTGCGCAGGTCGCCGCCGGCGTCCACGCTGACGTTGCCGCCGCCCAGCGCGCCCACGCCCTGCTGGAAGCGCCCGTAGTCGATCCACCAGCTCGACTGCTCGGGTGCATGAATGACGGGGCCGTAGACGCCGTCCGGGTTCCAGCCGTTTTCGCCGTTGGTGTATTCGCCGAAGAAGCGCTTTTCATTGAGCGTGCCCTGCCGGTTGAGCCACTCGCTGAAGTGCTGGCCCGACGGCGCGGCCTCGATGCTGCCCTGCGCGCCGATGGCGAGGTTGCCGCCTTCCACGCCGTAGCTCGCGTTCGGGTTGGCGGTGGAGAAGTCGCTCCACACCGTCGTGTCCTTGCGCCCGGCGGTGTAGATCACCGATTCCTTGTGCGCCAGCGTGAGGTCGCGGCCCGCGCGCACTTCGAGGTCGCCGGTGCCGGTGCGCACGAGCTTGCCCGCGCCGTTGTCAGGCTTCGGGTCGATGTCGGTGGGCACGGCGGTGTTGGCCGTGCCCACGGTGATCGACCCCTTGCCCACGGCCTGCGCCGCGAGCGGCTTGAGCGCCATCGCATCGGCCGAGGCCAGTTCGCCGCCGGCCACCAGCCGCAGGTTCCACGACGGGCCCGCCTGCAGCCGGCCGCTGCGGTCGACCGCGTCGAAGCCATCGCTCAGGTGGCCGTTGATGGCGAGGTTGCCGCCCGCGCGCAAGGTCAGCGTGCCTTCGCGCGCGCCGGAGAAATCGCTGAAAAGATTCCAGTCGCTGTTCAACGCGAGGTCGCCCGCGCTGCGGACCTCGATGCCGGGCATCACGGCCAGCCCGGTGCCCAGCCGTGCCGCCACCCCGGCCGATGCGGCACGAAAACGCGCGGCATCGGCAATGGCGTCGGGCTTGACCGAATCGACCGTGGCGCCGTCGTAGTCCTTCACGTCGTAGACGCTCACGCCTTCGAGCACCGCCGAGCGCGCACCGTTCACCGCAACGTTCAGCGCGCCGACCGCGACGTCGTCGTGCGCGGCGTTCTGCCGCGCGCGCAGGCGCACCTTGCCGCCTTCGTTGCCGGCCACGTCGATCAGGCCGCCTTGCAGGTTGAGTTGCCCGCCCGCCGCTTCGAGCGTGACGCGGCCGTTGCCCAGGCTGCCGGTGGCACCGGCGAGCAACTGCGCGCCGGCCTGCATTGCCACGCCGTTGCCGGCGGTGATGCGAATGGCGCCGCCGTAGGCCGAGCGCGCATCCACCGTGCCCGAGATGTCGATGCTGCCCCGGTCCGCCGTGAGGCCGAAGTCTTCCACCTGCGTGAAGCCGCCCAGTGCCACGTTGCCCTGGCGGATGCGGAACTGGCGCGAGCGGTTGAAGCCGGCGTCGTTCAGCCGCTGGCTCACGCCGGCGAAATCGGGCAGCGCCTCGATGTCGAGCGCGAAGCTGCCGGCCTTGCCACCGGTGCGGCTCGCCTGCGCCGCGATCAGGCCGTCGAGCACCACCGTGCCGCCCTGCGATGCCGCAAGGCTCAGCGTGCCGGCGTCGCCGCCCCTCGGGTGGGCGGCCAGGTCGAGCCGGCTGCCGGCCTCCAGCCGCACGTCGCCGCCCACCGCCGACAGGCCGATGCGGCCCGCGTCCGCGTATTCGGCCACGTCGAAGAACTGCTTGGCGGAGCCGCTCACGTCGATGGTGGCGCCGCGCGCCACGACCAGGCTGCCGCCGGTCGCCGTCATGTCGATGCTGCCGCCCCGCGCCACCGCCCGGCCGTCGAAGGCAATGCTGCGCCCGCTGAGGGCCAGGCGCAGGCCCAGGCTTTCCTTCGGGTCGAACGACGCGGCCTCGCCTTGCGCCGAAGCGACGACCTGCAAGGCGCCGCCCGTGGCAATCGACTGCGCCGCGCCGCCGCGGCCGGTCAGCAGCGGCGTGTTCAGCGTGAGCGGCGACGCGCCCGTGTCGATGCCGCCCGCGCCCTCGCCGATGATCGCGTTGCGGCCCGCCAGCGTCACCGCGCCGAAGCCCGAGAACGTCTTCTGGCCCGCGCCCAGCACCAGCGTGGCCGCGTCCAGCGTGAAGCCGCCCGCACCGCCGGCGGCGGGCACGCCGGTGCCGCCCCCGCCGCTGTTGACGAGCGCGATGCTGTCGCCCTTGATCGTCACGCCGCCCGCGCCGCGGCCCACGAATGCGCCGCCGTCGAAGGTCAGCGATTTCAGGCCGGCCGCGCCCAGGTCGAGCGAGCTGTAGAAGTCGAAGTCGGTGTAGCTGCGCAGCGTCAGGCGCGTCGAACGGCCCAGCTGCGCAAGCGCGCCGCTGTCCAACACCATGCCTTCGGTGCCGCCGCCGAAGCCGATGCGGCCGGCCGCCACCGACAGGTCGGTGCCCGCAATCTGCGCCGAAGCCGCCAGTTCCGTCGTGCGCGTGGCGTCGATCAGCAAGGCCGCGTCGCCGTTGACGATGGCGCCCGCACCGATGGAAACCAGCCCGCCGCGCGAAGTGTCCACGCCCTGGCGGATGACCTTGACCGCATCGCCGGTGGCCACGCGCACCAGCGCGCCCCAGTCCCTGGCCGCCGAGACGAGCACGTCGTCCACCGCGTCCTTGGCGTCGATCACGCCGTCGAAGTTGTCGTCCAGTTGCCCGTCCGGGTCGGCGTAGACCGCCGCCACCCGCGGCTTCATGACCAGGTTGCCCGCGCCGCGCCCGCCCGCGCCCTTCGCGCTGACACGGCTTCCGCCCTCGATGGCCACCTTGTCGCTGGCCGCCAGGATGATCTCGGGGCCGGACAGCTCGGAGCCCTCGTTGTTGCGCACCACGATGTCGGTCGCGGTCACGTCCAGTTCCAGGCCGAGCGCGTTGCCTTTGCGCTTGCCGCCCACCAGCAGGCTGCCCGCGCCGAAGTTCGACAGGCTCGCCGCATCGATGACGAGGTAGCCGTCGGCCTGCAGGCTGGCGCTGTCCTGCCCGCTGCCGACGATGGCGATCTTCTTGCCGGCAATGTCGACCAGCCCGCCGCGCCCGCCCTCGTCGGGCGCCGAGCGCAGCGTGCCGTCCAGCACCAGCCGGCGGCCGGCGTCGAACACCACCGCACCGCCGTCGCGCGGCAGGCGCGGCGTGACCACGTTCTGCCCGGTCAGGCGGTACTGCGTGAGCTTGAAGGCCTCGGACGAGAAGAAGTCGTTGGCCGTGGCCTCGTTGTATTCGGAGTAGCGCCGCAGCACGGCGCCGGACATCACGCGCCAGGCCGACGCCTGCGCGTCCTGGTTGCCGCCATAGGCATTGCCGGCCTTGCCCTGCATGACGAGGCTGCCGTCCGGTGCGCGGGTGGCGGGCGCGAGTGCGCCGCCCCAGGCCTTGCCCGTTGCCTGCACCGCGAAGGCACCGGGCAGCAGCGCATAGCGCGCGGGCAGCAGCGTGTACCAGCCGGCCGCCAGACCGGGGCCACCGGCGAGCCAGACACGCTGGCCCGCCGCGGCACCGCCAGCGGGCGCCGCGCCGGCCTGCCCCGGCAGGATCGCGTACATGCCGGGCATGTTCAGCATGTCGTGCGAGCCGCCCGGGCCCGGCACGAATTCGGAGGCATGCAGGTCGCCGCCGCCCGCGATGTCCACCACCGCGCCACGCGCCAGCGCCACGTCGGGCGACTTCATGGTGATGCGTTTTTCAGGCGGCGCGACCAGCGAGCCAGTCGACGGATTGGTGGGATCGACCGCCTTCGACGGGTCGTGCCAGTGCTCGTTGTTGGACAGCGTGCCAAAGGGCACGGTCATTCCGGCGCCCGACACCGAGGTGAGGCTGCCCGCGCCCAGCGACAGGCGCTCGCCGGCGTTCAGCTCGATCTGGCCGAAGGGCGCGCGCAGCACACCGTTCTGCGCGATCACCGGTGCTTCCAGGCGCAGGCTGCCGCCGGCCGACAGCGGCGCGCTGCCGGCATCGCCCAGGCGCTCGACGGTGATGGAATCGCCGGCGCGGATCACGCCGGTCATCGCGGTGGTCGGGTACACCTGGCCGGCGTTCAGCACCAGTTGCCCGTCCACGTCCAGGTTGACCTGCAGCCGGGTTTCTTCGTTGATCGGCGAAGGCAGCGCGCCGCCCATGCGGATCTCTCCGGCTTCGAGCACCGTGCGGCCGAAGCCGCCGATGCGCACGGCGCCGGCCTGGAACTGGGTCGGGTCTTCCGATGCCGAGATGTCGATCAGCGAGCCGGCCACGGTGAGCTGCCCCGCCCCTGCCGACGATGCCGGCGCTTCAGGCGAGGCGGCAGGCACGGCCGACAGCACGATGCGTGGCGCGCGCAGCGACGACGACGAGCCCGCGTGCCCGACGATCGGCCCCTGCAGCCAGATCGAGCGGCCCAGCGCGAGGTTCGCGTTGTCCAGGCGAATCGCGCCCTGCGTCGCATTCACCAGAGAGAGGTCGGCAAAGCCGCCGTCCTTGAAGGCCTGCGGACGCACCGTCAGCGTGGACACCTGGCCGGGCTTGTTCAGCAGGTCGCGCAGCAGGTCGCTCGAAAAGAGCGCGTCGCGGAACAGGTCCAGCGCCTGCGGTGTCAGGCCGAACTGCGCCGCATCGAGCGCGCCGTTCGCGCCGGGCAGGCCCAGCCGGTCGGACACCACCAGCTCCTTCACGTCCGCCAGCTTCGCGAGCAGCGCCGACGACAGGATCATCGGCCCGTCGATCTCGTAGCCGTAGCTGCGCAGGCCGGGCGCCCAGTCGTAGTCCACGCCCTGCCGCCAGTCGCTGCACACGCCGTCCACCGCCAGGCCCACGCAGTCCGGGTCTTGCAGCACGCGTTGCAGTTGCTCCAGCGGCGAGCCTGTCGGGCCCGATGTCGCGGTCATGTTCAGGCGGATGCGCCCGCCGATGCCGTTGGGCCCGCCCGCCTTGCCCACCATCGTGCTTTCGATCAGGCCCTTGCCCGTGATCTCGATCAGGCCGCCGTTGCTGTCCAGCCGGATCTCCGGTGCGGGCCGGGGCACGCGCGTGCCCGAGGGGCCGGCGTCGGGCACGCCGTCGATCGTGCCGGTGGCGCCCGACACGTCGATGAGCGCATCTTTCTCCAGCCGCATGTCGCCCGCCAGGATGCTCACCGTGCCGCCGTCGCGCACCTCGCCCACGCGGCGGCCGCTGCTGCTGTCGATGCGGATCAACGGCACGCCGCGCGCCAGCAGCTCGGCGCCGGTTTCGAGGACGACCGTGCCGCCGCTCAGCCCGATGCGGCCCGCCGGTGCGTCAAGGCGCCCGCCGACCGTCAGCACGCCCTGTTCGCCGCCGGCGTTCAGCGACAGGCTGCCGCCGGTGTCGGTGCGCACGCTGGCGCCCCGCGCGATGCGAACCGGGCCGTTCTCGGTGCCGAGCGACAGCGCCGCGGGGCTTCGCGCCGCGCGTTCGTCGGGCCGCAGCATGCCCAGGGGCGCTGCCTCGGCCAGGTTGCGGCCGCTCGGCAGGTCGCGCCAGGCGAAGTTGTTCAGGTCGATGCTCGTGGCCTGCTGCGACACCACCACGCCTTCGGGCACCACGATGCCCTTGCCTTCGCCGCGCACCGAGACCGTGACGTTGCCGAATCCGCGCTCGCCGAAGAGCGTGGGCGGCAGCATCACCACCGAGGAGGCCGAAGTGGCCTCGGCTTCGTCCGGCGGCGAAACGGGCGGCACGCCACCGATCTGCACCGCCGAGGCGGTCTGGATCGACAGGCTGCCCGCCGAGCCCGCTGCATGGGCGCGCATGTTCAGTGCGTTCAGGTCGAGGTCGGGCGTCACGCCGGCCAGCGAAATGGACCCCGCATTGCCCACGCGCAGCGTCGGCAGGCCCTGCTTGCCGGGGTCCGCGCGGCCACCGCCCGATACGTCGAGCACGGCATCCTTGTGGGCCACGATCTTTCCGGCAAGCACCGTGATCGCGCCGCCGTCCAGCGCCCAGGCGCCGCGCAGTGCGCCGTCGCGCCAGGTGTTGATCCACTGGCCGCTGGCGTCCAGCCGGCCCTGCTCGCCGAGCTCCACTTTTCCGTAGGCCGACGACAGCCCGATCTGTCCGCCCGGCACGCGGATCAGTCCGTTGATGCGGATGTCGTTGGTCGAGCCTTCGGTGCCGGCCACCGAGAGCGACGCGCCCGGCGACAGGTTCAGCGCCGCGCCGCTCGAAAGTTCGAAGTCGCCGTTGATGTGGTTCAGCACGATGGTGCCCATGCCCGAATTGCTGAGCATGTCGTCCGACAGGAAGGTGAGCTTGCGCGACTTCTGCTCGCCCGGCTTCAGCTGCACATAGAAGTCGTCGCCGAGCTTCGTGTTCGCATCGAAGTCCTGCGCGAGCCGCTTCGGGTCGTGGCTGACGATGATGGTGCCCGGCGACCACGGCCGGCCATCCGGCGAGTTCTCGCCCAGCTGCAGCCGGCCGCCCTTGTTGCCGCCCGGGTTCTTCGACTGGCGCTCGCCCACCACCACGCCGCCCAGCATGTCGCCCTCGAGCACCATGGTGTCGCCCGCGTAGATCTGCACGGCGCCGGCCTTGCGCCCTTCGGTGTAGCCGGCTTCCTTGTAGTCGGCGCCGATGAGCGGCGTGCGCCAGGTGGTCTTCACGCCCCAGCGCGCATGCTGGTGGGTGAACTCGCCCGCGATGCCGGTGTAGTCGGTGTCGGACATGGCCCGGTCCATGGTGTGCACGCGGCCGTCGGCGCCCATGAGCTTGGTCGCGGTGTTCATGCCGTCGGTGTAGCGCACCGAGCCGCCGGACACGTCCAGCATCGATCCCGTGCGCGTGATCACCGAGCCGCCCGAGCGCATCTCGATGCTGCCCGCGTTGGCCGAAAGCTCGCCCAGGTCGGTCTTGCCCACGCCCACCCAGCCGCTCACGTCGCCCAGCGGCGTGCCCACCCAGGCACCGGGAATGTAGGTGGCGCCGTCAGGGCCCAGCACCCATTGCACGCCCGCCATCGGGCCGTCCTTGAACACGCCGCTCACGCGCCGGTCGACGATCACCTTCTTGCCACGCACCCACGCGTCGAGCTGCATGGGTGAGTCGCGCAGTTCGTTGATGCGCAGTTCGGCCTCGATGAAGTTGCGCGACATGGCCACCTGCATGCCCTGCAGGCCGGCCACGCTGAGGAAGGCATCGTTGTCCACGTAGATGCGGCTCGCGTCGCGCAGGCTGCCGGGCTTGAAATACGGGAACAGCGTGAACATCGGATTGACCGCCGACTCGAGCTTGATGGTTCCCGCCGGCACCAGCACGCCGGCCTTCGAGCGGATGTCGATCAGTTGCCCGTACAGGCTCACGCGGCCCGGCTGGTAGCGCGTGGCAAGCGCCGACGCCTCGATCTCGCTCGTGTCCGAGGTGTCGGGCAATACCTGCGAAATGCTGCCCTCGCCCAGCGTGAGCGTGCCGGCCGACCAGTTGATCAGGTCGTTCACGCCATCGGCGTACATGTGCGAGCCCAGGCCCCAGGCGCGCAGCAGGATGGAGCCGTTGCGGTTGTTCAACGCGGTGGTTGCACTGAGCACGCCCGACTGCCGCACGTCCTGCGCCTGCAGGGTGATGTTGCCGCGGTCGGCCTGCACGGTGCCGGTGTTGACCACCTCGTAGCCGACCGCCTTGGCGCGCGCCGCCATCTCGGGCATGACGACGTCGCGCAGGCCGGCGACGAAATTGGCGTCGGCATAGACCGGCGAGAGCTTGAGCGCGCCCCACACCTGCCCGCCGGTGAAAGCCCAACCGGGCACTGCCGAAGCGGCCACGTCGAGGCCGCGGGGCGCGTTCGGGTCCTGCGTCGATGGCGTCTTCAGGTAGATGTTCTCGCCGGCCGCGAGGATGACCTGGCCGTCGGGCGCCAAGATGCGGCCCGCGTTGCGCACCTTGGGCGCGAACAGCATGACCTTGCCGCCGCTGTTCGCCGCCAGCTGCGCGCCTGCGTCGACACGCACTTCGCCGGGCGCCGCGCCGGGAACGAAGCGGTCCACGTCGCCCATCTTGTCGGGCGCGCCGCCGACGCCGGGCTTGAAACCCGCGTCGCCGTAGATCAGGGGCCGCTCGGAGGTGAACTCGCCGAACTGGGGAATCGGGAAATCGTTGCCCTGGTTGGTGAGCACCTGCGGGTTGTTGATGCCCAGCTTGAACTGCTTGTCCGACAGCGCAAGGCTGGACGCGACCAGCGAGCGCGTGTCCACCTGGCTGGAGCCGGTGAAGACGATGCCGTTGCGGTTGACCAGGTACACCGAGCCGTCGGCCTTGATCTGCCCCGCGATCTGGCTGGGGCGGCCGCTCGGATCGTTGATGCGGTTGAGCGCGATCCATGCGTTGGTGCCGTCGGGCTTGGCGCCGCCCTTCTGGTCGAACTGCACCGTGGTGTGCTTCCCGACGTTGAAGCTCTCCCAGTTCAGGATCGCCTTGTCGTCGGTCTGCTCGATGCCGACCACGGTGCGGCCGCCCGCGGCGGTCTGCACCGGCGCCCTGGCATTGAGCCAGCCTGCGGTAAGGCTGTGGGTATCGACCTTGAGGCCGCCGTCGGCCAGGCCGTCGGGGATGTCCGAGCCCCCGTTCGATGCGGCCTCGCGTGCGGCCGCCTGCGCCGCCTGTTGCGCGGCAATGGAACGCGCCGCCATGTTCAGGTTGCCCATGGAGCGCTGCAACTGTTCGCCGGCCTTGCGCTGCTCCAGCGGGTTGGTCAGCATCGATGCCGGCATGCCGTTGGGCAGGCGGCCCGTCGCCGAGGCGGTGTTCTGCACCGCGCTCTTGTTGGCGAACCAGGCGCCGCTGAAGGCCTGCTGGGCCTGGGCATCGAGCACCAGGGCGCCGTTGGCCGCCAGCGTCATGGCAATGGCGCGCGCGATCGGCGCCATGCGAAAGCGCCGCGCCTGCCGCCGGTTGTGCGCCTTCGTTGCGTGGATCGGTGTGAGGGGCCCGCGTGTGCTCATGAGTCGTTTCCGCCGGAAAGTTGAGTCGATGCACTACGACGAACGGGCGCCCCACGACCCCGCAACTTATTTTTCAGGCCGCGCACCACGGCCGTCCGATTCAGCTGAGAACGGTCAACCCGCCCGGCAACGAACGGGCGTCGAGATCGAAGGCATGCTGCAGCTGCACCAGCGCCAGGTCGAGCGATGCGATGTAGAAGCTCCCGGTGACCAGGCGGCTGCGCGCGGCCGTGTTCATCAGCACCACACGACCGCGCCGGTAGCGGTTGATCTCGTCGAGCACGTCGGACAACCGGGCCTGCGTGAACACCAGCTCACCCTTGCGCCAGGCCGACAGGTTGGCGGCGCCGACCAGCGCCACGCTGCTCACCGACGTGCCGTCGTACACCGTCTGCTGGCGCGCGCGCAGCTCACGCGCGCCCGCGGGATGCTCCACGCGCACCGCGCCTTCGATGCAGGTCACGCACACCTTGGCGTCCAGGTAGCGGACCTCGAAACGCCCCGACTCGGCCAGGCTGCGGCCGGCCCCGGCCACGACGCCGAAGGGCCGCGCGCCACTGGCCGACGACAGATCGAACGCGGCCTCGCCCTCGAGCAGGTCGACGCCGGTCGTCCGGCCGTCCACCGTGCGGCGCCGGATGCGGGTCTGGGTGTTCAGGGTGACCTGCACCCGCTCGGTGAGGCCCACCTCCAGCTGCTCGCCGGTGGCGGTGCGGTAGTCGGCACCCGATCCCGCCGGCGCGGGCCACAAGCCCGCGGACGGATGGAACACCGCCACGCCCGCGACACCGGCCATGGCCGCCGCGCCCGCTGCCGCACCGAGGAAGGCGCGGCGCGCGAGCACCGGCCGGGGCTGGTGGCGCGCATGAAACGCCGCCGCATCGGCATTGGTGCGAAGCACGCCGGCAGAGGCCTGACCGAGCACGGCCCATTGCGCCCTGGCCTCCTTGAAGACCGCCGCGTGCGCCGGGCTGCGCGCCAGCCAGTGCTTGAAGCGCTGGGCGTCCTGCGGCTTGACGGCACCCGAATGCAACAGCCGCAGCCACTCCCAGGCCTCGTGCCGCGTCGTGTCGACCGCGAGGGCGGGATCGTCGACCGGTGCCGTCAGGGGGTCGTGCATCACGGCCGCGACCCTTCTTCTGGGCCTCGGCCCGCTGCGAGCGCCAGGGTGATTCGATTCTTCACTCCGTACGACGAACGGGCCGCGCCGATCCCGCAACTATTTTTTGTCATGGGCCATCCGGGCACTCAGGTAGTCGTGCGCATGCTTGAGTTCGTATTCGACGGTGCGCAGGGAAATGCCCAGGCGTCGGGCCACTTCGGGTTGCGTCAGTCCCTCCATGTGCACGAGCACGACGACCTCGCGCCGCCGCGCCGGCATGCGGTCCAGCAGCTTGATCACGGCGTCCAGCTGCGAACGCGCCTCGGCGATCCGCGCGGGTCCCGGCGCCGTATCGGCCAGTTCCATCAGCGCATCGATTTCTTCGAAAGGCAGGTTGCGGCTCTGGCGACGCTGGATGTCCAGCGCAATGTTGAACGCCATGCGCACGAGATAGCCGCCCGGCCGCTGGATCGGCCCTGCGTCGCTTCCGCCCTGGTCGTTCACGCGCAGCCAGGTGTCGTGCAGCGCGTCCTCGGCCAGGTCGGCATTGCGCAACGCGCGGCCCAGCTGGCGCTTGAGAGCGTCGTAGTGCCTGGACAGGTAGTCCATGAGCACGGGGCGGACGTCTTCGGCCATGGACAGGTCAGGACGGCGAGCGGCCGGCCGCCTCGCGGCAGCGCGTTCCGCCGCGCGCATCGGTGGGCAGGATGAGCAGCGTCAAGGGCTGCGGCAGGTCCGGCGGCGGCGCATGCGCGAGGCGCACGCCCCGCAGAACCTCCAGCATCTCGGCGTCGCGGGCCGCGTCGCCGGTCAGGCCGAGCAGGCGCGGCCGGCGAAGCTGGCCCCCCTCGTCCACCTCGAAGCGCAGCAAGGACCGGTACGTTCCCGGCCGCGTGCGCACATTGCCGCACAACGCTTCCCAGACCCGCGCCTGCAGCAGGCTGGGGTAGCCCGCCAGGCTTCCAAGGCTGGCCGCGCGCGGGGCCTCCGCCCGGGCCTGCGCCGGCCTCAGCGCGAGCGTGACGGCCGAACCCGTGCGGACCTTTTCGGCCACCAGGCCCGAGCCCTCCAGCAACAGTTCAAGCGCGGTGTCGGGGGCGTAAAGCCCGCGCACCGCGGAGGACGTCAGCCCGGCCAGGATTTCGCTGCGAAAGAGTGCAGGCTGCCGCGTGACGGCGGCATAGCGCTTGAGCGCATCGGCCAAGGGAAGCGAGGGAATGTCGAACGCCAGTGCGGCGTCAACCGTGCCCGGAACCGCGCCGGCCGGGGCCTCGCCCTCACACAGCGGTGATGCAGATCCGTCGCTCGCCCAGGCCGTGCCGGCCAGCCACGACAGCGCAAGCGCGCAGAGTGCGACGCTGCGGCCTGTAGCGCCCGCGAACCCAGGGTGCACCTCGCTCATCCTCGCGGCGCAACGATGCCGCGCGCATCGTCACGCCCGCCGTGAGGATGCGAAAGCCATGGCAGGGAAAAAAGTCGAGTCGGCAAGGAGCGCACGCCAGTCGGGAAACTTGCATGCTGTCACCGGCGTGTGACGGTCTCGTTGCAACGTCAGACCTTCCTGCGCCCCGGCGCGTGGCGCGCATCCCGTGTGCCGCGGGAAGCCCGAGGACGCCCCTCGAGCGGCCGACCGACGCTCAGCCGGCCAGCCGCCCCGCCACCAGCTGCAGCACGCGGTCGCAGCGCTTGGCCAGGTCCTGGTCGTGCGTGACCATCACGAAAGCCGTGCCATGCCGGTGCGCGAGGTCGAGCATCAGCGCGAACACGGCGTCGGCGGTGCTGCGGTCGAGGTTGCCGGTGGGCTCGTCGGCCAGCACGCAGGCGGGCTTCGTGACCAGCGCACGCGCGATCGCCACGCGCTGGCGCTCGCCGCCCGACAGCTCGGCCGGCCGATGATGCAGGCGCTCGCCCAGGCCCACGCTGGCGAGGATCTTGGCCGCGGCCTGCGCCGCTTCGCCGGCTTCGACGCGGCGGATCTTCAGCGGCATCGCGACGTTGTCGAGCGCGCTGAACTCGGGCAGCAGGTGATGGAACTGGTAGACGAAGCCCAGGTGATGGTTGCGCAAGCGGCCCTGCTCGGCGGGGTCGGCATGCGCGATGTCCTTGCCGAGCAGTTCAACCTTGCCCGCGGTGGGTGCGTCGAGCCCGCCCATCAGGTGCAGCAGCGTGCTCTTGCCGGAACCGGACGCGCCGACGATGGCCAGCGTTTCGCCGGCGTGCACGTCGAGGTCGACACCGTGCAGCACGGTGAGGTCGATGCGGCCTTCGTGGAAGCGCTTGGTAAGGCCGCGGGCCTTGAGAACAACATCACTCATAGCGCAGGGCCTCGGCGGGATTGACGCGGCTGGCGCGCCAGCTCGGATACAGCGTGGCCAGGAAGGCCAGGATGAGGGAAATGATCGCGATCGGCATGATGTCGCTTTGCTGCGGATCGCTCGGCATCTTGCTGATCAGGTAGATGTCCTTGGGCAGGAAGCTCGCGTGGAAGAGCTGCTCCAGGAAGGGCACGATCACGTCGATGTTGTAGGCGATGCCCAGGCCCAGCAGCAGGCCGCCCACGGTGCCGATCACGCCCACCATGGCGCCCTGCACCACGAAGATGGCCATGATGCTGCGCGGCGAGCTGCCCAGCGTGCGCAGGATGGCGATGTCGGCGCGCTTGTCGGTCACGGTCATCACCAGCGTCGACACGAGGTTGAACGCCGCCACCGCGACGATGAGCGTGAGGATGATGAACATCATGCGTTTCTCGACCTGCACGGCCGCGAACCAGGTCTTGTTCTGGCGCGTCCAGTCGCGGATGAGGAACTGGCCCGGCAGCGTGACGGCGAGCTGGTCGGCCACCTCGCGCGCCTCGTGCAGGTCTTTCAGCTTGAGGCGGATGCCGGTCGGGCCTTCGAGGCGGAACACCTTGGCGGCGTCTTTCTCGTGCACCATCGCCAGCGCCGAGTCGTACTCGTAGTGGCCCGAATCGAACACGCCGACCACGGTGAACTGCTTCAGGCGCGGCACCACGCCGGCCGGCGTGACCTGTCCGCCCGGCGCCACCAGCGTGACCTGGTCGCCGGGCTGCACGAACATGGAGCGTGCCAGCTCGATGCCCAGCACGATGCCGAACTCGCCCGGCACCAGCTTGTCGAAGGTGCCGCCCTTGGCGATGCCGCCGGTGTCGGTGACCTCGGGCTCGAGCGCGGGGTCGATGCCGCGCACGATCGCGCCCTTCATGTCTTCACCGCGCGCAATCAGCGCCTGCGTGTTGATGAACGGCGCCGCGCCGATCACCTCGGGGTTCTTGCGGGCGTCGGCCATGATGGCGTCGATGTCCTGCAAGGCCTGGCCGTCGCGCGAGAAGATCTCGATGTGCGACACCACGCTGAGCATGCGGTCGCGCACTTCCTTCTGGAAGCCGTTCATCACGCTGAGCACGATGATCAGCGCCGCCACGCCCAGGGCGATGCCGAGCATCGACACGCCGGAGATGAAGGAGATGAAGCCGTTGCGTCGCGTGGCCCGGCCCGCGCGCGTGTAGCGCCAGCCGAGCTGCAGTTCGTAGGGGAATCGCATCAGCGGCCTCGCCCCGTGGCCTCAAGGGGCATGGGCGCACCCGCGGGGGGCGGCAAATACTCGGGGTGAGGAGCGAGGGGGTAGGTCATACGGTGGAATTGTGGCATCCCGGACAATAGGGAAATGGCCGAACCTCTCCCACGTCATCTGTTGATTCCCTTTGCCGGCCGCGGTTCCCCGGCTTGCCGCGCGGCGCTCGCGACCCTGCGACTGCCGAACCTCGAAACCCTGCTGCTGCGCCTGGCGCTCGCCGACACCGACACGCAGGACGACAGCACCCGCTCCCCGCCGCACGAACGCGCGCTGGCCCGCGCGCTGGGCCTGCCCCCCGCCGACGACGGCTGCATTCCCTGGGCCGCGCTCGAAGCCCGCAAGACCGGCCTGGCCGCGCCCGGCGACCCCGAGGCCTGGGGCCTGGTGACGCTGTGCAACTGGCAGGTCGGCATCGACGACGTGGCGCTGGGCGATCCGAGCGCCATCGAGATCGATGCCGCCGAGTCGATGGCCCTGCTGACCGTGGCGCAGCCGTTCTTCGAGGAAGACGGCATCGCGCTGTACCCCAGCGACACGCCGGGCCACTGGCTCGCCCGCGCGCCCATCTTCGACGGGCTGGCCACGGCCTCCATCGACCGCGCGGTGGGGTACCCCATTTCGCAGTGGTCGCCGCTGGGCGACGCGTCGCGGCCGCTGCGCCGGCTGCAGAACGAGATGCAGATGCTGCTGTACACGCAGCGCGTGAACGACGAGCGCACCGCGCGCGGCGTGCCGCCGATCAATTCGTTCTGGCTCAGCGGCACCGGTGTCCTGAAGGACGGCGCCCTGCCCTCGCCGCCCCTGTCGCGCACGCCGTTCGTCGAGCTCGCGCTGCGCGATGCCGCGCTGCGCGACGACGGCCTGGCCTGGGCCGCCGCCTGGCAGGCCTTGGACGCGGGCGCCGTCGCCGGCCTGCTCGCCGACCTCACGCGCGGCGCGGACGTGGCGCTCTCGCTGTGCGGCGACCGCGGCGCACAGCTTTTCACCGTGCAACCGCGCGGCCTCGCCCGTTGGGCCAAGGGCCTGTTCGACCGCAACCGCGCCACGCAGGTGCTGGAGTCCCTATGAAGATCATTGCCCGGGACATCCCGCCGCGCACCGTCTGGGCGCTGGAACAGGCCGGCGTGCACCCGCTGCTGGCGCGCCTCTTTGCCGCGCGCGGCGTGCGCGGCAAGGACGAGCTCGACGACGGCCTCGCGCGCCTGCTGCCGCCCGACACGCTGCGCGGCACGCGCGAAGCCGCCGTGCTGCTGGCCGACGCCATCGCGCAGGACAAGCGCCTGTGCATCGTGGCCGACTACGACTGCGATGGCGCCACCGCCTGCGCGGTCGGCGTGCGCGGCCTGCGCCTGCTGGGCGGCAAGAACGTGAGCTACCTCGTGCCCGACCGTGTGGTGGACGGCTACGGCCTGACGCCGCCCATCGCCGAGCGCGTGGCCGCGGCCGGCGCCGACATGCTGATCACCGTCGACAACGGCATTGCCAGCGTCGAGGGCGTGGCCGCCGCCAAGGCGCGCGGCCTGCAGGTGCTGGTGACCGACCACCACCTGCCCGGCCCCGAACTGCCCCTGGCCGACGTGATGGTCAACCCGAACCAGCCCGGCTGCGAGTTCGAAAGCAAGAGCATCGCCGGCGTCGGCGTGATGTTCTACGTACTGCTCGCGCTGCGCTCCGAACTGCGCACGCGCGGCGTGTTCGACACCGCCACGCAGCCCAAGCTCGATGCGCTGCTGCCGCTGGTGGCGCTGGGCACCGTGGCCGACGTGGTGAAGCTCGACGCCAACAACCGCCGCCTCGTGGCGCAGGGCCTGCGCCGCATTCGCGCAGGCGCGATGCCGGCCGGCGTGGCGGCGCTGTTCAAGGCAGCGGGGCGCACCGCCTCGGCCGCGACCACCTTCGACTTCGGCTTTGCACTCGGCCCGCGCATCAACGCGGCCGGCCGGCTGGCCGACATGACGCTGGGCATCGAGTGCCTGCTGACCGACGACGCGGGTCGCGCCGACGAACTCGCGCGCATGCTCGACGGCATCAACCGCGAGCGGCGCGACATCGAGGGCGGCATGCGCGACCAGGCGCTGCTGCTGGCCGAGTCGCTGTTCGCGGCCGATGGCGAAGGCGTGGAAGCGCCGCCGCCGGCCATCAGCGTGTTCGGCGCGGACTTCCATGAAGGCGTGGTGGGCATCGTGGCCTCGCGCATCAAGGACCGCTTCCATCGCCCGACCTTCGTGTTCGCGGCCAGCGCGGCGCCGGGCAAGGAGCAGGAGCTGAAGGGCTCGGGCCGCTCGATTCCGGGCTTTCACCTGCGCGATGCGCTCGACCTCGTGGCCAAGCGCCACCCCGGCGTGCTGCTGCGCTTCGGTGGCCACGCGATGGCCGCGGGCTGCACCGTGGCGCGCGAACACTTTCCCGTCTTCGAACGCGCGCTGGCGCAGGTGGCCGGCGAATGGCTGGCAGAAGCTGCGCTCACGCGTCAGATCGAGACCGACGGGCCGATCGCGCGCGAGTACATGCGCATCGACCTGGTCGACACGCTGCACCGCGAGGTCTGGGGCCAGGGCTTCGCACCGCCCACCTTCAGCGAAGAGGTCGAGGTGGTGTCGCAGCGGCTGGTGGGCGAGAAGCACCTGGCGCTCAAGCTCAAGCACCAGGGCCAGCCCATCGACGCGATCTGGTTCAGCCACACCGAGCCGCTGCCGCCACGCGTGAAGCTGGCGTTCCGGCTCGATGCGGACGAGTGGCAAGGGGTGCGACGGTTGCGCTTTCTGGTCGAAGGCGCGGAGGTGTGACGCAGGCGGCCTAGACTGGAGGCCCATCCATTCGGCCGGGCACTCTCGCATGCAGCAAGAAGCCATCTCGGCCCACGACATTTTTCCGCACATCCGTGTCGTGATGGGCATGGTCATCGGCCTGGGCGTGACCCGGCTGCTGTCGGGCGTCGCGCGCATCGTGCAGCACCCGACGCAGTACCGGCTCTACGCCGTGCACCTGGCCTGGGTCGCCTCGGTGCTGCTGGCGCTGGTGCATTTCTGGTGGTGGGAGTTCGGCCTGTACCAGATCGACAGCTGGACCTTCGGCACCTACGCCTTCATCGTCAGCTACGCGATCCTGCTCTTCCTGTTGTGCGCGCTGCTCTTTCCCGACAGCATGCAGGACTACGCGAGCTACCGCGACTACTTCTACGCCCGCCGCGCGTGGTTCTTCGGCCTGCTGGCCGCAACCTACCTGCTCGACGTGGTCGACACGCTGATCAAGGGCGAGGCGCACTTCGCCCGCTTTGCGATGGAGTACCTCATCCGCACGCCCATCCTCGTGGGCCTGTGCATCGCGGCGGCCCGCTCCGCCAACCCGCGCTTTCACACGGCCTTCGTTGCGGGCACGCTGGCGTACCAGCTGTCGTGGATCTTCCGGCTCTTCGACACCTTGGATTGAGCCGCTGCGGCCAACAGGAACAGGACCTGCGTCCATGAGGGCAGGCTAGTATCCACGTCCTTCAACCGATACGGACCCTACCTACCGCCGTGAGCACCCTGCCCCCTTGCCCCCAATGCCATTCGGAATTCACCTACGAAGACGGCCTCAACCTTGTCTGCCCCGAATGCGCTCACGAATGGTCCGCCTCGGGCGCTGCCGCCGAAAGCGCGGCCGATGAGGAGCGGGTCATCAAGGATTCGGTCGGCAACGTGCTGAACGACGGCGACACCGTCACCGTCATCAAGGACCTCAAGGTCAAGGGCTCGTCGCTGGTCGTGAAGGTCGGCACCAAGGCGAAGAACATCCGCCTGATCGATGGCGATCACGACATCGACTGCAAGATCGATGGCATTGGCGCGATGAAGCTGAAGTCGGAATTCGTGCGCAAGGCGTGAGACCGGCCTGGCTCATGCGGTGCAGCGTCTCGCTGTCCGCTCGTCACGCCGGTGCCGCGCGGACTTCCTAGCTGGCCAACTCCCGGCAGCGTGCGGCGTCCAGCGCATGGCCGCAGGCGTGGAACTCCCGCGCCGCCGCGGCGAAGCCTTCGCGCGCGGCAGCGACACGGCCCGAGGCCCGTTCGATGTGAGCCTGCGCCTCGTGCAGCGACGCGTACCAAGCCGGCAGTTTCATCACCACGTTGGCCAGGTATTCGGATTGCAGCTGGTGGCTGGCCGCCAGGTCCAGTTCGTGCGCTCTCGCGGCCGCGATGGTGGCCGGGATGGCGAAGGTGATGCGGCAGCCGGGGCAGCTTTCCAGCGGGCCGCGCACGTTGGCCTCGGCCTCCTCCAGCACGCCCAGCGCGGCATCGGGCTGCGTGGCCATCGCGATGCGGGTGCCGTAGATGCGGTCCAGCAGGTGGAAGCCGACGTCGGACTGGCGCGCGACATCGAGCGCTTCGTCGAGCAGGCCGCGCGCCCGGTCCATCTGCCCACGGTAGATCGCCAGTTCGGAGCGGCGCTGCAGCGACAGCGCTTCGCCGGTCGCGCCGCCGATCGCGCGGTGCATGCGCCCGCCGGCCACCAGGTCCTGCTCGGCGGCGTCGAGCTGGCCGCTGAGCAGCCAGGCCTCGCCGCGCAGCGTGACCGCGAACGCATGTCCGCGCGCCGCGCCCAGCCGCTGCGCTTCCGTGGCCAACGCATCGGCGAACGCGATGACCTCTGCATAGGGCCGCGAGCCGTAGAGGAAGCGCTGCGTGATGCACAGGTGGCCGTCGAACACGCGCACCGCCAGCTGCGGCAGGTGGCTCGTCTCCTTGAGGTCGGCCCACACGCTGCCGTGCAGGTCGCCGCGCGCGTGCGCCGCCGCGGCTTGCGACCAGGAGGCGATCACGAGCGTGCCTTCGTCGCCGGTCTCCAGGGCGATCCGGCGCACTTCGGTCGAGCGGCGCGTGCCTTCGGCGGGGTCCCCGAAGCCCAGGGCCGCCGCGCCGCTGTAGGCCAGCGCTTCGGCGAGGCGCCCCGCCACCGTGGTGGGATGCACGTCCTTCAGGTACTGCAGGGCACCGGGCGGGTCGCTCATCTTCACTTGCGCCAAGGCCCGCTTGGCGCGCAGTTCGTGGGACAGCGCCTCCGCAGCGACGGCGGCGGCCGCATCGTAGGCGGCCAACGTGCCGGGCCGGCCCAGCGCGTCCAGGGACTCGGCACGCAGCGCCAGGGCTTCCGGCTGCGCCGCCCGGTGCGCGAGCAGCGGCTCGACATGGCGCAACACGTCCTCGTAGGCGCCGAGGCGAAAGGCCTGGCGCGCGGCCGCCAGCGCACACGGCATGGCCTGCTCGGCATCGCCCGCGGCGAGCCAGTGATGGCCCACCAGGCCCGGTGCCGCACCGCCTTGCGCGAGCCGGGCCGCCACGTCGCGATGCAGCAGCACACGCCGGTGCGGCGGGATGCCTTCGGCCAGCGCGTCCCGCACGAGTGCGTGGCGGAAGCGGTAGCGGCCGTCGGCCACCACCAGCACGCCGGCGGCCAGCGCCTGATCGAGCCGCGCCAACGCGTCGTGGCCCTCGTCGGCGGCCAGCGCCACGGCCGTGGCCACGTCGAAATCTTCGGCCGACAGCGCCAATCGGCGCAGGGCCTCCGTCGTGCCGGGGTCCAGGTCGCACAGGCGTTCGGCCAGGGCCGACGACAGGCTGCGGGACATCACCGCCGTGGCGCCGTCTGAGGTGGCCGCACCGCGCGCGAGTTCGACCACGGCAAACGGCAGGCCTTCGGCACGACGCGCGATGGCGGTGGCGGCCTCGGCCGTCATCGGCGCGTCGGCCGAGCGGGCCGCGAGCAGCGCCGCTTCTTCCTCGGAGAGCGGCCCCAGTTCAAGGGCCTCCAGCTGGCCGGCGCGCTGCAAGCGCGAAGTGTTCCGATCCAGCAGCGGCGGCAGCGCGTGCCGGCATGCGAGCAGCACGAACACCGGGGGGCCGCTGGCAGCCAGCTGCGTCAGCGCCTGGGCGCTCGCGTCGTCCGCCGCGTGCGCATCGTCGACGATGAGCAGCACCGGCTTGTGCGCGGCGGTGGCCAGCAGCAGCCGGCGCACGGCGCCCACCATCTGGTGGCGCCCGAGCGGCAGGGCCAACGGCTTCACGTCGCCCGAGGCGGTCATCTGCGCCAGCACAGCCTGGGCGTGCGCACCGATGGCCTGCGCCGCGTCGGGCAGCTCGCCGAGCAGGGGCTCCACCAGGTCGGCCGCGATGCCGTAGGGCCGGGTCCAGTCGCCGGCCTGCAACGAGCGCACCTGCCAGCCCAGGCCCCGCGCTTCTTCGGCGACGCGGCGGCAGAACGCGGTCTTGCCCATGCCCGCCGGTGCGCGTACCACCGCGCCCCCCGGACGGCCCGCGAGGCTGGCGCGCAGCCACCCCAGGACACGCACCAGCTCCATGGCGCGGCCGACGAAACGCGGCGCGGCGCCCTCCAGGCCCGCCACGCATTCGCGGTACAGCGCCTCGGCCGGCGGACCGGGGCGCATGTCCATGGTCTGCAGATGGTCGCGCAAGTGGCCGTACCAGCGCAGCGCCGAAGAGCGCCGCCCGGCCGCCAGTTCCTCGCGCATCAGCTGGACATGGGCCGCCTCGTCGGTGGGGTCTTCGCGCACCAGCCGTTCCAGGTCGCCGGTCTGGCGCAGCAACCGCAGGAACTTGTCGCGCAACCGCTGGCGCGGCGCCTCGGTCCAGGCTTCGTAGCGGGCGTCCGGCAGGAGGTCGCCACCGTAGAGCTGTGCGGCCGCCTTGCAGGTCTGCGGATCGCCGCTGCGCAGGGCCTCGTCCGCTGCGCGCTCGAACTGCTCGGCGTCGCACGCCACCGCACGGTCGGGCAGCAGGAAAACCCGGCCGCCTCGCAGCACCAGGGCGTCGGGCTGGCCGATGAACTGGCGCGCGTGGTGCGCGGCCTTGCGCAGGTTGGCGCTGCCGGCGTCAGGGTCCAGGTGCGGCCACAGGGCTTCCACCACCTGCTCGTTCGCCAGGCTGCGTCCGGGCTGCAGGGCCAGCAGCTGCAGCAGCTCGGCGGCGCGCCGGGTCAGCGGCACTGATGGAATCTGCGGGTCATCGCCGGCCACGCTCAGGTGGAACGGGCCCAGCAGCCGGATGGACACGGCTTCGGACGGCGGAGTCGGTGGGGGCGACATCGCGATTCCTTTCCCCCGGCACGGGCCGGGAACGTTTCAGGAACGCCAAGCGTGGAGCATCAGTATGCCGTCTATCGAATCTGGCGGGTGCAACGAATAGACGCATCACCCTCGCGCCCGCGGACCCTCAAGGAGTACCTCATGCATATCGCAAAAGACGCCGTCGACGTGAAGATGGAAATTCCCGGTGCCCTGATCCGGCAGCGTCTGAATTTCGGCGACGCGACCGGCTACAGCAAGATCAGCGGCGAGTACTTCACGCTGTCGGCGGGCGTCGACACGACGCCGCTGTTCCAGGGCCTGAACAACCACAACTCCTGCCAGTGCCCGCACTGGGGGTTCGTGCTCAAGGGCCAGATCACCACCACCGACGACGCCGGGGAGCAGGAGACCGTCCAGGCCAACGACCTGTTCTATTGGCCGCCCGGCCACAACGTCAAGGTCGACGCCGACGCGGAGATCGTGATGTTCAGCCCGCAGCACGAACACACGCACGTGATCGACCACATGATCGAGAAGGTGAAGTCATGAACCCGAACAAGGCCCTCTGGGAAAAAGGCGACTTCACCCGCATCGCCGAGAGCATGCGCGAGAGCGGTGAAGACGTCGTGCGCCACGCGCACATCACGCCCGGCATGAAGGTGCTGGACCTCGGCTGCGGCGACGGCAACACCGCCATCCCGGCCGCCAAGCTCGGCGCGCAGGTGCTGGGCGTCGACATCGCCGCCAACCTGGTCGCCGCGGGCAACCGGCGGGCGGCCCAGGCCGGGCTGTCGGCCAGCTGCCGGTTCGAGGAAGGGGACGCCTGCGAGCTGCGGCTGGAGAACAAGTCCTTCGACCTCGTCATCAGCATGTTCGGCGCCATGTTCGCGCCCAAGCCCTTCGACGTGGCACGGGAGATGGTGCGTGTCACGCGTCCGGGCGGCCGCATCCTCATGGGCAACTGGATCCCGAACGACCCGACGCTGGTGGCGCAGATCCTGAAGATCAGTTCGTCGTATGCGCCCCCGCCGCCCGAGGGTTTCGTGAGCCCGATGGGCTGGGGCTCGACCCCGAACATCATCGAGCGCTTTGGCGCGGCGGGCGTTGCCTCGGAGGCCATCAGCTGGGAACGCGACAGCTACATCTTCGACTTCAAGGGTTCACCGGCGGAATTCGTCGACACCTTCCGGCAGTTCTACGGCCCGACCATGAACGCATTCGACGCGGCAGCCCAGGCGGGGCGCACCGACGAACTGCGCACGGAACTGGTGACGCTGTTCCAGAGCCAGAACCAGAGCCAGTACCCCAACACCTGCCTGATCGCCGCGACGTTCCTGCGGGTGACGGTGGACGTGGGCTGATCCGCGGCGTTCCGTCGCCTTCTGCGGCCGGTCCAGATCGCCGGACAGGTCGAGGGAGACAAAGAAAAAGCCCGGCAACGCAGGACGTTGTCGGGCTTTTTTGATTGGTGCCGCTTGTCGGAATCGAACTGACGACCTTCCGCTTACAAGGCGGGTGCTCTACCAATTGAGCTAAAGCGGCTGAAAGAAAGCAGTGCTGGCGACGATTCTAAGCGGCCGGCTTTGGGGCCGACCGCGTCGTCACTTGACGCGCTTGAGCGACGGCCGGGCGCCGCCACCGGCCGGCGGGCGCGGTGGCTCGTCGGTCGGGTCGGAAGGCGCCGAGCCGGCGTCGACCGTCTCGTCGCCCTCTTCGCCCGTCACCAGATGGAACACCTTGCTGGCGTCGCCTTCGGTGCCGCGCGAGGCATCGCGCAGCGGCATGCGCGGCGCGCTGTTCGGCGAAGCAGCGGCCGTGGTGGCGTCATCGCCATCGTCGGACGTGGTGGCGGTCGGCACGGGGGCCGGGAACGCCATGCCCTGTCCGTTCTCACGGGCGTAGATCGCGATCACACGGCCGACCGGCACGCTGATCTCGCGCGCCGTGCCGGCGAAGCGGGCCTTGAACTCGATGAAGTCGTTGCCCAGCTTCAGCGAGCTGGTCGCGTCGAAGCTGATGTTCAGCACGATCTCGCCGTTCTTCACGTACTCGCGCGGCACCTGGACGGTGTCGTCGACCAGCACCGCGACATAGGGCGTGAACCCGTTGTCGGTGCACCACTCGTACAGCGCCCGGATGAGGTACGGGCGGGTGGAAGAGGACTCGAGCGCGTTGATCATGAAAGGCGGCGAAAAACGAAGGAAGCAAGCACGCAGCTTACTTACTTTCGCATGACCTTTTCGGAAGGCGTCAGTGCTTCGATGTAGGCCGGGCGCGAGAAGATGCGCTCGGCGTACTTCAGCAGCGGCGCCGCGTTCTTGCTGAGGTCGATGCCGTAGTAGTCGAGGCGCCAGAGCAGCGGCGCGATGGCCACGTCGAGCATCGAGAAGTTGTCGCCCAGCATGTACTTGTTCTTGAGGAACACGGGCGCGAGCTGCGTGAGGCGGTCGCGGATGTGCGAGCGGGCCTTTTCGAGCGCCTTCTCGTTGCCCTTGGCGGTGCGGTTCTCGAGCGTGGCGACGTGCACGAACAGTTCCTTCTCGAAGTTGAGCAGGAACAGGCGCACGCGGGCGCGGTCGACCGGGTCGCCGGGCATCAGTTGCGGGTGTGGGAAGCGCTCGTCGATGTACTCGTTGATGATGTTCGACTCGTACAGGATCAGGTCGCGCTCGACCAGGATCGGCACCTGGCCGTACGGATTCATCACGCTGATGTCTTCGGGCTTGTTGTAGAGATCGACGTCGCGGATCTCGAAGTCCATGCCCTTTTCGAACAACACGAAGCGGCAGCGGTGGGAGAAGGGGCAGGTCGTTCCTGAATACAAGACCATCATGGCGAGAGACTCCTAAAAATCAAAAAGAGTGGGTCGCCTGGGCAACCCACTCTGTGGGACCGGACGCACGAGGCGCCCGATCGGCGTGAACGGAATTACTTGACGTCTTTCCAGTACGAGGCGTTCAGTCGCCATACGAAAACCACCGACATGGCCAGGAACAGCAGCACCCAGACGCCGATGCGCACGCGGGTGTTCTGTGCCGGCTCGGCCATCCACTGCAGGTAGCCGACGAGGTCGCCCACTGCGCTGTCGAACTGCACCGGGGTCAGCGTGCCGGGGGTCACTTGCTCCCACTTGCCCGTGAACACGTCGGTGGCATGACCGTGCTGCTCGACCTTGGCGTGCACCGGCAGGCGCTCGCCCTGCAGCTCCCACAGCGGGTTCGGCATGGCGACGCTCGGGAACAGCAGGTTGTTCCAGCCGGTGGCCTTGGTGTCGTCGCGGTAGAAGCTGCGCAGGAAGGTGTACAGGTAGTCGGGGCCCGTGCCGCCATGGCCGGCGCGCGAACGTGCGACCAGCGTCAGGTCGGGCGGCGTGGTGCCGAACCATTCCTTGGCCTGGCGCGCGTCGATGTTGGCCTTCATGGTCTCGCCGACCTTGTCGGTCGTGAACAGAAGGTTGTCCTTGATCTGCTGCTCGCTGATGCCGATGTCCTGCAGGCGGTTGTAGCGCATGAAGGCGGCCGAGTGGCAGTTCAGGCAGTAGTTGACGAACAGCTTGGCGCCGTTCTGCAGGGCCGCCACGTCGGTGGTCTTGTTGGGCGACTTGTCCCACGCCAGACCGCCCGATTCGGCGGATGCGGCCGCGGAGAAGGTCAGGCCCAGTGCCAGACCCATGACAGCGAGCCAGCCGGAAATTCTTTTCTTCATCGTGTTTCTCTCAAGCTCTCTTGCACTTGCGCGCGCATCAATGGGCGGCGAAGACCACGCGCTCGGGCACGGTCTTGAATTCGCCCTTGCGGCTCCACCACGGCATCAGCAGGAAGAAGCCGAAGTAGAAGAGCGTGCCGATCTGCGAGATGGTCTGGGCGATGTCCAGGGCGAACGAGCCGATGACCAGGTTGCCCCAGACGCCGGGTGCCTGGATGCCCAGGTACCCCAGGATCAGGAACAGGAACACGAACACGCCGTAGACATACTTGTGCCAGCTCGGACGGTAGCGGATCGACTTGACTTCGCTGTGGTCGAGCCACGGCAGGAAGAACAGGATGATGACCGAGCCGCCCATGATGACCACGCCCCAGAACTTGGCGTCGAAGGTCTTGAGCAGGAAGATCACGACGGCGGCCACGACCACCGCGGCAACCTTCAGGCCCATGCCCGACTTGCCCTTGATGAAGTTCCAGACGGCAGCGGCCGCGATGATCAGCGCGAACACGTTGACCATGTCGTCGGTGGTGGCGCGCAGCATCGAATAGAACGGCGTGAAGTACCAGACCGGGGCGATGTGGTTCGGCGTCTTCAGCGAATCGGCCGGGATGAAGTTGTTGTACTCGAGGAAGTACCCACCGGCTTCAGGCGCGAAGAAGATCACTGCCGAGAAGATCGTGAGGAACACCACCACGCCGAAGATGTCGTGCACCGTGTAGTACGGGTGCGACGGGATGCCGTCGAGCGGATGGCCGTCGGGACCGCGCTTGGCCTTGATCTCGATGCCGTCGGGGTTGTTCGAACCCACTTCGTGCAGCGCGATCAGGTGGGCCACCACGAGGCCAAGCAGCACCAGCGGCACGGCGATGACGTGGAAGCTGAAGAAGCGGTTCAGCGTGGCGTCGCTCACGACGTAGTCGCCGCGGATCAGCAGGGCCAGGTCAGGACCGATGAAGGGGATGGCAGCAAACAGGTTCACGATCACCTGGGCGCCCCAGTAGGACATCTGGCCCCAAGGCAGCAGGTAGCCCATGAAGGCTTCGGCCATCAGGCACAGGAAGATCGCGCAGCCGAACACCCAGATCAGCTCGCGCGGCTTGCGGTAGCTGCCGTACATGAGGCCGCGGAACATGTGCAGGTACACCACGATGAAGAACGCCGAGGCGCCCGTCGAGTGGATGTAGCGGATGAGCCAGCCCCAGGGCACGTCGCGCATGATGTACTCGACCGATGCGAACGCCTGGTTCGCGTCGGGCTTGTAATGCATGACGAGGAAGATGCCGGTCACGATCTGGATCACGAGGACCAGCATCGCGAGCGAGCCGAAGATGTACCAGAAGTTGAAATTCTTCGGTGCGTAGTACTTGCCCCACTGGTCGTTCCAGAGCTTGGTCAGCGGGAAGCGGTTGTCGACCCAGTTGAGCAGCTTCTCGCCGGCGGGGGCGTTCGGGGAAACTTCGTGAAATTCAGCCATGTTCGTGGTCTCCCTCAGGCCTTCTTGCTGTCGTCGCCGATGAGCAGGCGCGTGTCGGACAGGTACATGTGCGGAGGCACAGGGAGGTTGTCAGGAGCGGGCTTGTTCTTGAACACGCGACCGGCGAGGTCGAACGTGGAACCGTGGCAGGGACAGAGGAAGCCGCCTTCCCAGTCGTTCGGCAGCGAGGGTTGCGGGCCGGCCTGCAGGCGGTCGACCGGCGAGCAGCCGAGGTGGGTGCAGATACCGACCACGACCAGCACATCGGGCTTGATCGAACGGTGGCCGTTCTGTGCGTACTTGGGCGTGAATTCGTCGGGGTGACGCTTGGAGAGCGGATCGGCGAGCTGGCCATCGAGCTTGGCGAGTTCGGCGACCTGGTCAGGGCTGCGCTTGAGGATCCAGACGGGCTTGCCACGCCATTCGACGGTGATCTTTTCGCCGACCTTGAGGGCCGAGATGTCCACTTCGACCGCGGCGCCCGCGGCCTTGGCCTTTTCGGACGGCTGGAATGTGCTCACAAAAGGGATTGCGGTGGCCACGCCGCCCGCTACGCCGGCACAGCTGGATGCGATCAACCACGTCCGCTTGCTTGTGTCGATCCGGGGCGAGCCGGAGGTCATGTCACTCATGGGGATCCTCTAAGTCTTCTTCGCTGGAGCAGGGGCTGACCTTCGCCGCAGCAAGGTCAACCCGAGATTGTAGCGGGGCGCAAAAGAGTTTTTCAATGATTGCCGCGCGTGCGCACGGCGCCGCAGCACGTGCGCGACAGCACGCGACGGCCCTTGGCGCTCAGCTCAGCAGCCCGTACTGGGTCGCCTGCCGAACGGCCTGAGTTCGCGACTTGACGGCCAGCTTGCGGTAGATCCGCTTAGCGTGGAACTCGACCGTGTTGATCGAGAGGCAGATCGCTTCGGCAATCTGCCGATTGCTCCAGCCTTGCGCGATCAAGCGCAGCACATTGAGCTCCCGAGGTGACAGCAGCCCGGGAGCAGGCATCGGGGGCGAGACCGTGTCACCGTCGCGCAGCGCGGACTCGACACCCTCCGGTCTCGCGGACGCCGCAATCAGGCCGAGGACGCGACGCGCGACGCGTGCGTCCATCGGCGAACCGCCGCGCTCGATCGAGCGCAGCAAGAAAGAGAGTTCGGCATCGTCGGTGCTCGTCAGCAGGTAGCCGGAGGCTCCCGACGAGATCGCGGCTTCGACCAGCAGGCGGTCGTCGTCCTTCGACATGGCGATGGCGTCGATCTGCGGATACGCGCGCCGCAGGTGCGACAAGAGCGCGACGCCGCCATCATCAGTCAGGTGCATGTCGACCAGCACCAGGTCGTAGGGCAACGCGGCCAGCAGACGGATCGCTTCCGTGTGAGTGGAGGCGATCACGACGCGGCGACCCGGGGCCAAATCGCAAAGGAGGCGTCGCATGCGGTCGGCCAGGGCAAGGTCGCCCTCGACGATCAACGCACCGAAGAAGGCACAGCCCAGGGCGGCGTAGCGCCCGGCGAGTGCCGGCGCCGAATGTGCGCTGCTGATGGACAAGTGATTCATCATGAACAGACGCCTCCGATCACGCCGTCGGCCACGGGCCCGCACACTCGCACACCCTCCGCTACCCCACCTTCAGACAATCGAACCACGCATATCCCCTTGTTGTGCCCCGCGGCCTACCTTGAATGTCAACTTTCGTTTCGGGGTACTGCAGGAACGATGCCTGGAAGTCGGCCATGCGGCCCATCGCAACGATGGCTCGGTGAGTGCGTTGATTTCATTGAAGAAATGCAGCGGTAACGCCCGGGACCCCGCCGATGGAGCTGCGCGCCAGTCGCCGTCGTTACGGCCGTCACAGGCGGAACGTTACGTAGCATTGAGATACACATGCACCCGTCACGCTCATCCGCAACAATCGAGGCAATACGCGGTTACAAGGAGGCCGTGGCAAACGCCTCATCCTCCAGGCCAAATTAGTTGCGGCACACTTCTGATGCTGCTAACCTCAAGTCAAGAGCATAAAAACCCTTTGAGAGGATCACTGTGAAGACGAACAAACTGGTTGCTACCGTCGCCCTTGCCACCCTGGCAATCTCGTCGGCTTTTGCCCAAACGCAGGTTACCCCTGCGCCCGCAAGCAACAATCGCGCATTTACGCCGGGCCCTGCTGGCGCTCCGAGCGCAACCGCTGCTGGCCTTGGCGGCCTGACCCCCGTTCAATGGGGCGCTGTTGCAGGCACCGGCGCACTGATGCTGACCCTCGGCAGCAGCAACAACGGCAACGGCGGCGGCGGCTTCTTCGTCCCCGGCACGGGCACCACCGGCACGGGCACCACCGGCACGCGTTAATGCTGGTTGCCCTCCTGAAAGGAGGGCATTCGCTGAAAAGTCCGCGCGTTGCTTCCGCCACGCGACTCTTAGAACGTTGCCTTTGGGCAACGTTTTTCTTGGGCGTTGGCGGTTGCTCCTCCGGAACTTCAGCCATGCTGGATTCAGCTCGCCTGCTGTATCGCGGCGAGTCCTCAGCAACCCAGCCCGATTTCAATCCCAGCTATCGGTACCTGAGAACCAGCGTCAATGGGCGCGTCGTTTTCATGGTGCTCGGCTACATCGACCAGCGTGCCGAAGGGCCCGTCGAGGTTTGGTACAGCGGTTCGGGTGAGGTCGTCCGACTGCTGAATGGTCAGCTGGTCGGCACGACCGGGCTGCCTGTCGACTGGCGCGAGGTTCGGCTCCACAACCTTCCCGCTTGGCAGGCTCACGCCGCCAACTCCACACAGGCCTACGTTCGAGAGCGCGACCTCATGCCAGGATATCGCTTTGGCATTCGCGACGATATCGCGCGCACACCGATCACCCCGCCCACCGACAGCGCCCTCGCTGGCACGCCCACAAGCTCCTTGCGCTGGTATGAAGAGCGCAGCCTGTCCCATCCTGCGACAGCCTCCGTTCCACCCGCACGCTTCGGCGTTTCATTTGCTTCTGGCGCCCCCCAGGTCGTGTATTCGGAGCAATGTATTTCCCGCGACCTCTGCATGAGCTTCGAACAGTGGACACCCCCCGCACCAGCAGCCGGCACCGCGGCGCGCGCTGGTACATGAGCCCCTTCTTCCTGCGAGCCGTCAGCCCCCCGCATTGGCCCCGTCGAACGGCCCTTGCCTGCGCGTTGATGGCAAGTCTTGGTGCGCTGGCGGAGCCGTCGCAGAACACGGCGACCGTGGAGCCCGCAAATGATGCCGAGGTGCGCCCCGGCGAGCGACTGAGCACCTGGCTGCTGCGTCAGCCCGAAGGCACCGCTGCGCCCGGACTGGCATGGCGCGTGCCGCAGGAACGGCTGGCCCAACAGTTTCTGAAGAACACCCTGCTCGTGCGACTTGAAGCAGCCAGCAGGCGCGCACCGCGCTCCGAGCAACTCGATCGGTTGAAACTCATCACGTGGCTGCAGAACCTGCCCGTCACTGGTCGCGTGGCGCTGGGCATCGTAGACGCCCGCTGGTTGCAGGCCCACACGGATCAAGACCCCGTGCTGTCAGCCGGTCAGCAACTGGTTGCGCCCTCCCCGCAGTTGAAGACCATCGCGGTTGTCCGCCCTAATGGCGAGCTGTGCCACGTGGCGCACGAAGCCGGCCGGACCGCCTGGGACTACGTCATCGCCTGCGCCCCCGACAGCACCTACGACTGGGCATGGGTGGCGCAACCCGACGGCCGAACATCGCGCGTGGGCATCGCCCCCTGGAACGGACACCCCTCCGATGAACCGGCGCCCGGTGCATGGATCTGGACTGCACCGCGCGGCATGACTGAACTGGTCGACGCATCGGAAGGCATCATCAAGTTCCTGGCAACCCAGGGCCCTTCGCCTCAGACAGCGGCGCTGGGCACCACCACCGCCGCACTTGCAACAGCCAAGCCGGCCGCAGCAATCACTACGCCCATCCCGCCGCCGGTTCCGCCGGAAAGCGCCATCTCGGTGCGCCCCGATGCCTCGGCTCCGCAATACAAGGCACCTCGCACAAGCAGCAATGACTGGGGCGAAACCGGCCTGCTCCAGACGCCGACGGCACGCATGGGCGAGGCCGGCGACTTCCGCACGTCGATCAGCCACGTATCGCCCTATACGCGACTGAACGTGATGTTCCAGCCACTGGACTGGATGGAGGCGGGCTTTCGCTACACCTCCATCAGCAACCGCGCGTATGCCGCCAGCACCACTGGCCAGAGCAACAAGGACAAGAGCATCGACGTGAAGCTGCGGCTGCTGCGCGAATCCGCGTATGTGCCTCAGGTTGCGCTGGGCTTTCGCGACCTTGGCGGCACCGGCCTCTTTTCGGCCGAATACCTGGTCGCCAACAAGCGCTACGGCGATCTCGACTTCAGCCTCGGCATCGGCTGGGGATACCTGGGCAACAGCGGCAACATCCGCAACCCCTTGCTGGCACTGAGCAATCGCTTCAGAACGCGTACGGTGAGTTCCGCAACGGGCGGTGAAGCGAACTTCAAGGCTTTCTTCCGAGGTCCAGCCTCCTTGTTCGGCGGCGTCGAATGGCGCACGCCCTGGGATCCCCTGACCGTCAAGCTCGAGTACGAAGGCAACAACTACAAGAACGAGCCTCAGCAGAACAACCAGGTCCAGCGCTCGCCTTTCAACATCGGCCTGGAATATCGCTACTCACCCGGCGTCGCCTTCACCGCCGGCCTGGAGCGCGGCAACAAGGTGATGGTGGGCCTGACCCTGTCCACCAACATGGCGAGCATGCGAGCCAGTAAGCCCGCAGATCCGCCGCCGCCCCGCTTCACGCCGGAGGCGCCGGCCAATCCACCCGGCTGGGCCGCCACTGCTGCGGAGATTCAGGCACGCACCGAATGGACCGTGCAGCGCATCGCACCGCAGGGCGACAGCGCGCACGTCTGGATCACCGAAAGTCACACGGTGTACCGCGAGGCCCGCGTGCAGCAGATCATTGCCGTCATGCATCGCGATGCCCCGGCGTCGATCAAGCACTTCGTGCTTCACTACAACGAGCGCGGACTGGCACTGCACACTCAGGTCATCGATCGCAGCGAGTGGGTGACGGCGCACTACCAGGCACAGACGCCCGCAGAACTGCGCGCCACGGACCAGCGCGATTACGCCCCGCCGCGCGGCCGGACCGAAGACGGGCTCTACGTAGCGGCATCGCCGCAGCGCACACCCGCCGAGGCAACAACCGCCGCCACCGCATCGCCCGGCGAGACGCCGGCTATGGCTCCTTGGGAGCGGCGCACAGAAAAACTCACCTTCGGCCTGACCCCGAGCTTCTCGCAGATCCTCGGCGGCCCCGATGCCTTCCTGCTCTACCAACTCGGCGTCTCGGCCACCGCGGAGTACCGTTTTACACCGAGCACCTGGGTGAACGCCGCACTGAACTGGCGCTTGCTCGACAACTTTGACAAGTTCACCTACACCGCGCCCAGCAACCTTCCCCGCGTGCGGACCTACCAGCGCGAGTACGCAACAACCAAGCGGTTGACGATGCCGGTGTTTCAGCTGACCCACGTGGGCCGCCTGAACGAAGACCAGTACTACAGCGTCTACGGCGGTGCGCTCGAATCGATGTTCGCCGGCGTGGGCGCCGAATGGCTCTACCGCCCGTGGCGCAGCAGGTTCGCGTTCGGCATCGACATCAACCACGTACGCCAGCGCGACTTCGCTCAGGACCTCGGCCTGCGCGACTACAAGGTCAACACCGGCCACGCTACGCTCTATTGGGACACCGGCTGGAACGGGGTGCAGGCCAGGATCAGCGCGGGTCAGTACCTTGCGGGCGATCGTGGCGTCACTCTCGACATCAGCCGCCGCTTCGACAACGGCGTGACGATCGGCGCCTGGGCCACCAAGACCAATGTGTCCGCCGCACAGTTCGGCGAAGGCAGCTTCGACAAGGGCATCTACGTTTCCATCCCCTTCGACGCGCTGCTGCCTCGCTCGAGCAAGTTCACTGCGAACTTTGCCTGGGCCCCGCTGATACGGGATGGTGGTGCCAAGCTGGGACGGATCAACCCGCTGTTCGAGATGACGTCGATTCGAGACCCGAAGGCTTTCAGCTTCTCGCCGCCCGACGACAAAGCCCCCAAGGCGGGGGACAACATCCTCGACTTCAAGCGGGCGCAATAGGCGCTGCAGGCTGAAAACAAAAAGAGCCCCGATACGGGGCTCTTGATCTCAGCATTCCCCGGTGAGTCGGGGCAGGAAAAAAATGAAGCCGCTCTATCAAATCAGATTGCCACGGCAATCTGATTCGGCACGGATGGCTGGTTGGCCTCGCCCATCTGCGCAGCTCCGACTGCTGCTGCAAGCGGTTGAGCACGGTCACTCACACGGTGACGCTCCATATGCACCCAATCCACCACCTCCGCATGAGGCCGATAGCCGGGCAGCATCTGCGTCAGCGTCTGCTTCAGCATCGGCACATCGCTGCTTTCGAGTGCCGCATTCAGCGTCTCGAACTGGCGCCAGAGTTCACTCCATGGCAGGCAGGGATCGTGCGCCTTCATGACACGAGGATGCGCCGTAGGCATCGCGCTGTCACCAATCAGGAGCTCTTCGTAGAGCTTCTCGCCGGGTCGCAGCCCAGTCACCTGGAGCTCGATATCGCCATCCGGCGAATGCTCGTCACGGACCGTGCGCCCCGAAAGCTCCACCAGCCGACGAGCGAGGTCGATGATCCTCACCGGCTCGCCCATATCGAGCACGAAGACATCGCCGCCCTGCGCCATCGCACCCGCCTGAATCACCAACTGGGCGGCCTCGGGAATGGTCATGAAATAGCGCGTGATGTCTGCATGCGTCAACGTGATCGGGCCGCCCGCTTCGATCTGCTTTCGAAACAGCGGCACCACCGAGCCACTGGAGCCGAGCACATTGCCGAAGCGGACCATCGAGAAGCAGGTGTCCGAACTCTGCTGTGCCAGCCCCTGCAACGCCATTTCAGCGACGCGCTTGCTGGCCCCCATGATGTTCGTCGGCCGCACGGCCTTGTCGGTACTGATCAGGACAAAGTTGGGAACCTTGCACTCCATGGCAATGCGCGCCGTCGTGAGCGTGCCCATCGCGTTGTTTCGCACACCCTCTGCCGGGTTGTGCTCGACGAGCGGCACATGCTTGTACGCCGCCGCGTGATAGACCGTATCAGGGTGCCAGGTGCGCATCACTTCACGCAGCCGCGCAGCATCGCATACCGAGGCGAGCAATGGGACGACACGTACGTTCGGCGCCAACTGCTCCAACTCCTGGTGGATGCCATAGAGCGCGTATTCGCTCAGCTCTACGAGTAGCAGCGTGGAAGGCGACAATTGAACGATCTGCCGGCACAGTTCGCCGCCGATGGAGCCACCAGCACCGGTGACAAGCACCACTTGGCCGCGGATGTGCTTGTGCAGCAGATCCGCCACCGGCTCGACCTGATCCCGCCCCAACAGGTCTTCGATGTCGACTTCGACTAAGTCATTGACTTGGACCTTGCCGTTGGCCAGATCCAACAGACCCGGAAGCATGCGTACATGCAGATGCAAAGGCAACAGTTGGTTCAAAATTTCGACACGACGGCCGTGGCTTGCCGAAGGCATTGCAAGCAGGACATCCGTGATGCCCCAACTGGCGGCGTTGTCCTTGAGCCAATTTGAGGACTGGATGCGAAGGCCGTTGATCGTATTGCCCTGAAGATGCGGAGAATCGTCGATGAAGGCACGGATTACCATGTCTCGGCTTTGCATCAACGCTGCGGCCAACTGCAAACCGGCGCTACCTGCACCGTAGATCACGACCTGAGGCAGTTGCTTGCGCTGCAGTGCACTCATGTAAAGGCCGCCCAACCAATAGCGCGCAAACATGCGCGAGCCAGCAATGGCCAAGAACAACAGCAACGGCACCAGCAAACCCACGGTGCGCGGGACGCCCTGCACGGCAACCACCGAAAAGATCAATGCATAGCAGAGGCCAAAGAGCACGCTCGCGCGCACGATCGCCATCAGCGCGGCCGCTCCGGCATATCGGAAGATGGCCCGGTAGAGCCCGAACACCACGAAAAGCGGAAGCGCCAATGCGACAGCCACCGCAACGGCCGACCACTGAACGCCACGCAGTGTCATCCATTGCTCGAAACGGAAACTGAACGCCAACCAGACGCACAGGACGCAGAGCGCTGCGTCGACCCCCAGAGCCAGCATGCGCTTCATGGGGCGCGGCAAAGCGAGCAAGGGCGCAGCCAGACGATTGATCACACTGAAAACTCCTGCGGCGGTTGGAGTGCGCCGCGCTGCAACAATTGTCCGTGAAGGGTACCCACCCCTCCCCCCCAATTCAGGGGATTCGCGACACTCATAATGTCATTTTTTGTATCTTTTGCATCGACATGACTTTGGTCAGGGCGGCTGATTAGCTCACTCGATCAGCTGTCCCTTGGGCAGCAATGACCGATTCGAGCCCAGAGTGCCTGCTGCATGACCACATCCGCGTGGCAGTGGTCGCCAACGCCCTGACTACAATGCCAACGGCGTGCCCAGCCATCCTTCGGCTCTCTTGCTTAGATAGCGCGATCCGATCGCTCAACGAAGAACAATTGGTGAGGACATTTCGGTATGACATGTGATTCATGCTGGATATGAAGCACACGGCACGCAATACGCTGAATCTGACAATAGAGGCACAAGCCTTCGCAGGGAGCCCAAGTCTCATGAAATCTGTTCTGGTGGTATGCATTGGCAACATCTGCCGTAGCCCGATGGGGGAAGCACTGATTGCTGCAGCGTTGCCGCAGGTTCAAGTCGCGTCAGCGGGAACTGGGGCCTTGGTCGGGCACCAAGCAGATCCGATTGCACGCAAACTCATGGCCGAACGTGGCATCGACATCGAGGCCCACCGGGCACGCCAGCTTACAGGGCTGATGTGCCAGCAGGCAGACCTGATTCTTGCGATGGATGAAGCCCAACGGATTCACATCGGGCAGCGCCATCCGTTGACCCGAGGCAAGCTGTTTCGCCTGGGCGAAGTCGCACGCGTTGACATTCCCGATCCGTATCGCATGGGCCGTCCGGCCTTCGAGTACGCCCTGCAACTCATCGCTGACGGCGCCCAAGCTTGGGCCGAACGCATCCGCAAACTCTCATGACTCCTTCTGCTTCCACTTCGGCTCCCGCCACAGCATTCGCGCGCGACGATGACGACGATGCAATTCATCTGTCCGAGTACTTCGATATCTTGCTCGACCGAAAGTGGCTGGTGGCCGGCGTTACTGCCGTCGCTCTCGTCATCGGTACGGCCTACGCGCTTCTGGCTACACCGATCTATCAATCCAACCTTTTGATTCAGGTTGAAGACTCCGCTCCGGACGCGAAGAACTTTCTTGGCGACACCGCCAACCTCTTCGATGTAAAAACGCCAGCCACAGGCGAAATCCAGATCATCCGCTCGCGAATGGTTATCGGAGGAGCCATCGAGGCAAAGCAGCTGTACATTGATGCTCAGCCTCGCTACCTTCCGTTCATCGGCGAATGGCTCTCAAGGCGTGCCAAGGAACTGTCAAGCCCGGGCTTTCTTGGCATGGGAGGGTACGTTTCTGGCACAGAAGCGGTCAACATTGCCAAGTTTGACGTGCCTTCCACGTTCGAAGATCAGAAGCCTTTCACGATCACCGCGCTAGCCGGTGATCAATACTCGCTGAGCCATCCCGATCTTGCCGAACCATTGACCGGCACTGTAGGCAAGGTACTCAACCGAGAGGCTCCCGAAGGTGCCATCACCTTGGTGGTATCGCGACTCGACGGCAAACCCGGTGCCGAATTCTTGGTCTCGCGTGCATCGTTGCTCACCACCGTCGAAGACCTTCAAAGGCGTCTCCAATTGGGAGAACAGGGCAAGCAGTCGAACGTGATCAGTGTTTCGCTCGAAGACAGCGACCGCGACCGCCTGCGGAGCACGCTCAACGAAATCGGCGCTCAGTACGTTCGCCAGAACGTTGAGCGTAAAGCCGCCGAGGCCGAAAAAACCATTGAATTTCTTGACCGGCAGCTTCCCGAATTCAAGCAACAACTCGAAGACTCGGAAGACGCCTACGCACGCTTTCGCAATCAGAACGGCACCGTCGCTTTCGATGAAGAGGCCAAGGCTGCCCTGACCATGTCAGTGCAGCTGCAGACCAAGCTGCTGGAGTCCCAACAACTGCGACGCGAACTGCTTTCGCGCTTCACGGAGAGCAACCCCAAGGTCCGAATGATCGACGGCCAGATCGCGGCCGTTCGCCATGAGATCGAGGGCCTCGAGACCCGTGTCAGTGCCATGCCGGCCGTTCAGCGTGACGCCTTGCGGCTCGAGCGCGATGTGCGCGTCAATGGTGAGCTCTACAAGTCACTGCTCAATAGCTCACTGCAACTGCGCCTTGTGAAGGAAGGCAAGATCGGCAACGTGCGACTGCTCGATACCGCTGTCGAACCGAAGAAGGCCGTCAAACCGCAGAAGCCCTTGGTCGTCGCGCTTTCCCTGGTGCTCGGATTGTTGGCTGGCGTGGCCTTTGCCATTGTCCGAAGCAAGCTTTCAAGCGGCATCCAGAACCCGCAAGAAATCGAGGAGCGTCTCGGCCTCAACGTCTATTCAGTTGTGCCACTGGCGCTCGAGCAGGAAACGATTCTGGAGCATATTGCAGGCGGCGCGAAGGGTGTGCAATTGCTGGCCGTAACCTCCCCCGAGAGCCTTGCCATCGAGAGCCTGCGTAACCTACGTGTTTCCCTGCAACTGACTTTGATGGAGACCGGGAACAACCGTGTGCTCATCACGGGCGCTACGCCCGGCGTGGGCAAGAGCTTCGTCTCCGGCAATTTCGCCGTCATCATGGCGCAAGCCGGTAAGCGTGTTCTGTTGATCGATGCCGACCTACGCAAAGGTCATCTTCAAAAAGCTTTTGGCTTGCCACGTAAGGGCGGCCTGGCGGACGTATTGTCCGGCGAGATGACACCCGAGCAAGCGATTCATGCTCAAGTGGTCCCGAACCTGGACGTCCTGACCACGGGCGCCTACCCGTTCAATCCCGCCAACATGATGCTGTCGTCAGCGCTGGGCGAGTTGCTGGACGCCTTCTCGGAACGCTACGACTTGGTGGTGATCGACAGCCCGCCGGTGCTGGTGGCCGCCGATGCCGCTGCAGTTGCTGCGCATGCAGGTGCCGTGCTGCTGGTCGCTCGCGACAACCTGACCCAGTTGGGCGAATTGAACGAGAGCGTCAAGCGCCTGGCGCATGCGGGCCAACAAGTCAACGGCGTGGTCTTCAATGGCATGGACCTCTCACGCAGGCACTATGGCAGCTATGGCTACAAGTACGGTGGCTACCGGTACACCGAATACAAGTACAAAGAAGCTGGAGCGGCCTCGGAGTAACTGGCGAGACGCGGCTAGGGGAGCCGCTCTCCACCGGGCCTCTTCAGTGAGCCTCTGCAATGCAGAGAAATCAGCGACCTGCTTGTTGATGAGCCAGCCACCGCGTCAGCCGCGCGAACATTTCCCCGACAAACAGGCCGAAGCCATCTGCCCAAAGATCGCTCCATTCAGCGTATCGATCCGGCGTGAAAGACTGCAATATCTCGATGAGTGCGCCGTAGGCTAGCAAGCTAGGCAGCAGCCACATGCGCCCCGGCCAGGCCTTGTGTGCCAAGAAGGCCAATATTGCAAAGGCCAGAGCATGATTGCTCTTGTCCCAGCCGGTGCTGGGCATGGGGGTCGAGGAGGGCGCGAGCGACAGCACAAGAATCGCACAAACACAGGCCCAGAAAGCCCAGGCTGATAGCAACGCGAGCTTCGGCTTCACCTGCTTACGCTCTTTCGGGCTCGGGTCGCACGGAGACCTCCTCAGGCATCGACCACTTCGCCCGCTCGCAGCACGCGCCCAGCAGGAACCCTCACCCCATAAGCGAGCGCTGAGCCCACGGGCATCCACGCCGAGCGTCCGAGCACACTGCCCCCCGCCATGCCCGCATGGACACCGAGATGGCCAAATGACTCCACCACGCAGTCATGATCGACAACGGCGCCACAATTGACGATAACGCCCTCGCCCAGCTGAGCCCCGGTTCCGACGATAGCGCCGGCCATGATGGCACTGCCCTCCCCGATGGTGGCTGTGGGCGACACGATGGCTGCCGGATGAACCACCATCGCCAGCGTCAATCCCTGCGCCTTTACTTGCTGATGCAGAGCCTCGCGCAACGCGTTATTGCCGATCGCCACGATCACCGTATCGATTCGGCCACGGCAGTCAGCCAGCATTGCGGTTGTGCCCCAGACCGGGCAGCCCCACAAATGATGCTGCTGTGACTTGGCCGCGTCGTCCAGGAACGCCGTCAATGCATAGTCCTGCCCGAGCAATGCGGCCTCAGCAACGGAACGTCCGTGACCACCCGCGCCAATGATCAGCAAGCGCTTTTTCATCTGCTGCCTCATGTTCAGTGCGTCACACCTTCGCGCCTCAGCACCTTGACGAAGGTAAGCCATAGGATGCGGATATCAAACCAGAACGAGCGACGCTGAAGGTATTCGATATCGAGCTGGACCTTGGCAGGGATAGGTAATTCATCGCGTCCATTCACCTGCGCCCAGCCCGTCAGGCCCGGCACCAATACATCTACACCATGCTGCGTCCGCAGATCGATCAGATCCTGCTGATTGAAGAGCGCTGGTCGGGGCCCCACAAAACTCATGTCCCCGACCAAGATGCTCCAGAGTTGCGGCAGTTCGTCGAGACTGCTTTTGCGCAGAAAAGAGCCGATAGGCGTCAGATACACCCTGGGATCGGACAACAAATGCGTAGCTACTGCCGGCGTACCGACACGCATGCTACGGAACTTGGGCATCTTGAAAATGCGGTTATCGCGGCCGATCCGATCAGACCAGTAGAGAGCAGGCCCGCGAGAGGTAAGGCGTACTGCTATCGCCACGATCATGACGGGCAACAGCAACACGCCCCCCGCGCACAATACCAAAAACAAATCAAACAGACGCTTCACGCCAATATCCTTCTGCAGTCCTTTTCAAGCCCTCGTCAACTGAAGTGGGGGGCGTCCACCCCAGCAAGTCCCTCGTCTTTGAAATGTCGACTTGCAAAGAGCCACAGAGTCGTTGCACGGCATGGGCTTGACCCAGCATAGAAGTGCCTCGCTCCAACCAACTCGCCGGAACAGGAAGCAGCCGCGCAGGCTTCCCCATGGCCTGCCCCAGGCGTTTCAACAGTTGTGCGGTGGAAAGATCTTCACCGTCCGAAACCAGAAAAGTCTGATTGCCCGCTGCGGGGTGGTGCACGCAAGAGGTCAACAGATCCACCAAGTTGTCGAGCGACACCATGCTTCTGCGATTGCCGGTGATGCCCCCGAGCGGCAACGGAATTCGGCGCGCGACGATGCTCATCATCGTGCGGAAGTTCGCCTTGACGCCCGGGCCGTACACGAGAGGCGGACGAACGATCACCACTTCCATTCCGGTTTGCGTTGCCAGCTCTCGCAAGGCCTGCTCCGCCTCCAGTTTGGAAACGCCGTATGGATCCACCGGCGCTGTCGGCCCATCCGCTGAAAAAGCACTGCCGATCGACGTTGCTTCTCCGTTGGCTTTGATGGAGCTCACGAAGACAAAGCGTCGCACCCCCGCCTCTGCGGCTTGCCGCGCCAGTCGCAACGTTCCATGAAGATTCGTGCGCCGATATTCCATCAATGGATCGCTCGCACCGTCCGACATCACGTGGACGCGGGCGGCGGTGTGGATCACAGCGTCAACATTTGCGACAGCTTCTTGCCAGTCAGTTTCCGCACTGAGGTCGCCGACCATCGCGGTTTCGACCTTGAACTTCTCGAGCGCGGATTCACGACGAATCGCCGCGCGTACAGGCAGGCCATCAGCGAGCAGCCGCGCAATCAGCGCAGTACCTACAAAGCCCGTCGCTCCCGTTACCAAGATCATCTTGCCTCGCTTTGTTTTTTTGTGGCCGAGGCGGGAAAGGACAGCGACTGAAGCCATCCTTCCAATCGATTGATCAGCGAGCCTCGCTCGAATTCGCTGGCACTCAACGCAAGGCCATTCGCGCCCATTGCCTCGCGTTCTTCAGCCGATTTTTTCGAGAGATCCAGAACTGCCTTGGCAAGCTCCTGGTGATCCCCTGCGTTGCAAGTCAAACCAGCCACGGCATTTTTCACCACGTCAGCACCTTCGCCGTTCAGCATGGCCAATACGGGAACGCCTGCTGCCAGATACGACTGGAGCTTGCCAGGAATGGTCATGGAGAAGATCGGCTCGTTCTTCAAGCTGACCAGCAATGCGTCGGCATGCTTGAAGAAAGAGGACATTCGCTCCACTGGGTGCCGTCCCAGCATATGGACGCACTCCCGCAATCCGCGCCGCTGGATTTCATCGGCCACCCACTGCGCCATTCGGCCATCACCAACGATCAACCAACGGATGTTTCTGTGTTCCTTGAGCATCTCTGCCGCCGCAAGGATCGCCGGGAAATCTTGAGCATCGCCGATGTTTCCAGCGAACATCACATTGAAGCTTTCCGGTTGGACCTGTACCTCAGGCGCGGCAACCGCTTGCTCTACATCGAACAGCATCTCGGCCCAACTGGGGAAGTACTCGATTCGGCCGCTGTTGCCCGCGTACTTCTTGATTTGAGGCACAAAGCTTTTCGACTGCGCCAGGATCAGGTCGCAGCGCTTGTAGATGAACGACACAAGCCGTCCCACTGAACGCAGGATGAAAGGCGAATGAACCACGCCAATGGCTTCCAGCGTCTCGGGCCAGAGGTCCAGAACCCAGAAAGCCAGCGGTGCCCGTTTTACCGCTCGCAACGCAACTGCGGGCACGCCGACCGTGATGGGCGATGGCTCATAGGCGAGAACCGCGTCAAAGTCGCGCCCTCGCAGCTTCCACATCCCAAGCACGGAGGCACTGATCGCGAAGGTTGCAAAGTTCAGCATCAACCGGATGCCTCCCTTTCCACGTGCAGACATGGGCACCCGGACGACCTCCGCGCCTTCATAGCGCGCAAACTTCTCGGGGTCATCTCGGTACGCGGGGAAGACTTTGCCGTCGGGGTAGTTGGGCACGCCAGTCAGCACTGTAACTTGGTGACCACGCCGCACGAATTCGGCGACAAGATCATTGATCCTGAAGTTTTCCGGCCAGAAGTACTGAGAGACGACGAGCAATCGCATAGTGACGTCAGTACTTCTTCCAGACCACGCGGTTCACGTAGTCGGTGTAGCTGTGAACGATCCGCAGCACCTTGTCCGACACATTGGGCATGCTGTAGTCGGTCACCTGACGCAAGCCGCGCGCATCGCCTCGCGGCTGGCTCTCCAGAATCGCCAGCCCCTGGCGCACACGCTCCACCTCGAGGCCCACCATCATCACGGCGGCCTCTTCCATCCCTTCGGGCCGCTCATGCGCCTCGCGCAGATTGAGCGCCGGAAAATTCAGGATCGACGACTCCTCGTTGATCGTGCCGCTGTCGGACAACGTGGCGCGCGCCGAGAGCTGCAGCTTCACGTAGTCGTGAAAGCCCAGCGGCTTCAACAGCCGCACCTGCGGATGAAAGCGAGCGCCCGTCGCGTCGATGCGCTTTTGCGTGCGCGGATGCGTCGAGACGATGACCGGCAGGTCGTGGTCTTCGGCAACGGCATTCAGCACCGCCACCAGCTTGGCAAAGGACTGCGGCGATTCGATGTTCTCTTCGCGATGGGCACTGACCACGAAGTACTGCTCAGCCTGCAGGCCAAGCCGCTCCAGCACATCGGACGCCTCGATGCGCGGGCGGTAATGCGTCAGCACCTCGAACATCGGGCTGCCGGTCTTGATGACCAGATCGGGCGGCAGCCCTTCGCGCAACAGGTAATCACGCGCGATCGTGCTGTAAGTGAGGTTGACGTCCGCCGTGTGATCCACGATGCGGCGGTTGGTTTCTTCGGGCACGCGCTGGTCGAAGCAACGGTTGCCCGCTTCCATGTGAAAGATCGGAATCTTGCGGCGCTTGGCCGGAATCACCGAGAGGCAGCTGTTGGTGTCGCCCAGCACCAGCATGGCTTCGGGCTGCACCTCGCCCAGCACCTGGTCCACCGCGATGATGAGGTTGCCGATGGTGTGCGCCGCGCTGGTGGCGTTGGCCGCGCTGTTCAAAAAGTGGTCGGGCTTGCGCACGCCCAGGTCGTCGAAGAAGACCTGGTTGAGTTCGTAGTCGTAGTTCTGGCCGGTATGCACGAGCACGTGTTCGCAATGCTCGTCCAGCCGAGCCAGCACGCGCGACAGGCGAATGATTTCGGGCCGGGTGCCGACCACGGTCATGACTTTGAGTTTTTTCATTGAGTTATCCAAAGTCCTGGGGCTACAGCGGACACGCGAAGGTGTCTGGCCGCGCGCGATCGAATACCTCGTTGGCCCAGAGCATCACGACCATTTCTTCGGTGCCGATGTTGGTGATGTCGTGCGTCCAGCCAGGCACGGTCTCGACAATTTCAGACTTGTCGCCCGCAGTCACCAGTTCATGGGTTTCGCCGGTGTGCATGTGCCGGAACTTGAACCGCGCCTGCCCCTTGATGACGAGGAACTTCTCGGTCTTGCTGTGGTGATAGTGGCCACCCCGGGTAATGCCCGCGTGCGCGGTGAAGAACGAGAACTGGCCGGCGTCGGGCGTCTTGAGCATTTCGACGAACACACCGCGCGCGTCCCCGTGCTGCGGCACGGTGTAGGCAAACGAATCGGGCGGCAGGTAGCTCACGTAAGTCGAATAGAGCGCGCGCACCAAGCCCGTTCCCACGCGGTCGGTCATAAGCGTGTTGCGGCTGTCTTTAAACGACTGGATCTGCCGGGCCAGCTCGCCCACCGTGGTGGTGTATTGCGGCGTGACCGTCGCAAAACCGTCTGCGTCCACGGTGGCGTCGGCGCCATCCATGAGCTGGACGAAACGCTCGATGACATCGTCGACATACACCAGCGTGACCGGCGCGGCCGGGTCATTGACCTGGATCGGCAGGTCGCGCGCGATGTTGTGGCAGAAGGTGGCCACGGCAGAGTTGTAGTTGGGCCGGCACCATTTGCCGAACACGTTGGGCAAACGGAAAAGGTGCACCGGAATGCCATGGCTAACGGCGGCCGCTTGCAGCTTCCCTTCCGCTTCGCGCTTGCTATGGCCATACGGGCTATCGCGTTCCGCCTGCGTGGATGACGTGTAGATGATCGGCACCTTCTTGCCAGTGGCTTCGGCGACAGTGCAAACGGCGCGACACAGGCTCTGTGTGAGTTCGGCATTTCCAGAGGCGAATTCCTGCGGGTCCTGGGGGCGATTGACCCCCGCAAGATGGAACACGAGGTCCACACCTTGCAGCAGCGCGGGCAGTTGATCAACGCTTTCGTCGCGCGTGAAGCAGCGCACCTGCACATCTTTACGCTCAGCTAAGTGGAGCTGTAAGTTCTTGCCCATGAAGCCGCGAGCGCCCGTAATCAACACCTTCATCGTTTTATTCCTGTGCCTCAGCGGGCTCACCGCGCGCAATACGCTGCATAAAATCGAGCTTGAGCAACAACGTCTTCATGCCTTCCACATCGAGCCGTATGGTGTTGTGCGAGTTGTAGTCATCGCCATGTGTGCTTTGAGTAATGCGTTGTTCGCCCTCTTCCACAAACTTGGCATAGTTGAGGTCGCGGCCATCGGGCGGCACGCGATAGTAGTCACCTTGGTCTTCTGCGCAGGCCATTTCCTCCCGGCTCAGCAACGCCTCGTAGAGCTTCTCACCATGACGTGTCCCGATCTCGCGCACTTCGTGATCGGGTTTGCGCATCACTCCTAAGATGGCCTGAGTCAGTACCTGCACCGTCGCTGCTGGCGCCTTCTGCACGAAAATGTCACCGTTTTTTCCGTGCTCGAAAGCATGAAGCACCAATTCCACCGCATCATCCAACGTCATCATGAAACGGGTCATAGCTGGATTTGTCACTGTGATCGGCTTGCCGGCTAAAACCTGTTCCACGAAAAGAGGAATGACAGAGCCCCGCGAAGCCATGACATTGCCATAACGCGTGCCACAAATTACGGTCGCCTTACCCTCCAAATTGCGACTCGCGGCAACCATCACTTTCTCCATCATTGCCTTGCTGATTCCCATGGCGTTAATGGGATAGACCGCCTTGTCAGTACTTAGACAAACGACACGCTTCACCCCCTCCCCTATGGCTGCATCCAAAACATTTTCGGTGCCCAACACATTGGTATGAACAGCCTGCATAGGGTGAAACTCGCAAGAAGGCACCTGTTTAAGCGCTGCTGCATGGAAGACATAGTCCACCCCACGCATTGCAGCCATCAAGCTCCGGGAATCTCGGACATCACCAATATAGAACTTAACCTTAGGATGCGCATAGCGCTTCCTCATATCATCTTGTTTTTTTTCATCGCGACTGAAAATTCGAATTTCCCGCAAGCTCGAATTCAAAAAACGCCGCAAAACCGCATTCCCAAAAGAACCAGTCCCGCCAGTAATTAGGAGAATTTCATCCTCAAACATAAAGTACAACCTCCTTCACCTTAAAATCAAAAATTTGCGCATATGAATTTTCATTTACGACGCGAAACTCTTTCAGCAACACATCCAATTTCAGAGAGGAAGCCCCACGTTTCAGCCGCACATCTACTCCAAGAATACTGCGTCGAAAGGTACTCGGCCTTCTTCGCCAGCGAGCTTCTCAGGGAGTAATTTGAGATCATTTTTTCGACTGCAGCTCGAATGCTCTCTTCATCCTCGGGATCAAAATATATTCCCGCGTCTTGCAATATTTCAGGCATAGGTCCACGATCAGAACATGCGATAGGCAACCCTGCCGCCATGGCCTCAACGAGGGTATTTGGCATATTTTCGCAACTTGAGGCAAATATAAATATATTGGCCTTCTTCAAATAAGTTGGAATCTTCGCGTGCGGCACTGAATCAAACAACTCGACAAATTTCCCCTCAGGGTCTTCTGCCGCAATTGCTTTATCAAGTAGCGCCCTCCCTTTGCCCGAACCGCCGCCAACCAAATCCAAAAAAATCGGATAGCCGGCTTTTCGCAATCGAGAAATTGCACGGACTACGTGCCACTGGTGTTTGTACAAATCCGCATTCGAAACATAGAGACACCGAATGCTTTCGCCCGGCCCATCCATCAAAGAAGCAGGGGCAATTCTAAACTCCTCACCAATTCCGTGCGGAATAATTACGAATTTACTCAAAACCCCCGTGAACTTTTGAATGGTATTTGACGCATATTTTGTCAAAAAAAGCACCGCCGCCGCCTGCCTCATCGAGTTTATTTGCAAGCATTTCAAAAATTGAAGTCGCCAGCGGGCAAACGAAAAAACAGAATATCGTTGCATCTCTTTGCCTTCAAATGAAAGCATGTCCCGACTCATAACTACAGAAGGGAAAAATCGGCAAAAAGTCCCTGCGCCCGTACTCAATAAAACATCACAACCGGCGCTCCGGATTTCACGCGAAAACTTCTTGTACTGCCACCAAATTTGTCGAAGCAGAGATTTTTCCAATTCCGGAGGTGAATGCTTTACCAGCCAGGGAGCGTCAGGAATAGCATCTAACAACTGCTTATATGACCAAACATGTATAGCATTGATGCCATGAATCCGAGGGTCTCCAGCCTTGAGAATGCCCAACAAATGCGCTCTCGCGCCGCCTGAGCGATTTCGAGAGGCATCGATGGCCACAACCATTCCCTTATCTTCTTCATTTTTATTGCCTGCCATTTTTATCAAAAATCATTAAATTTGTTAAGAATTCATCGAACCTTGATTGGTGTGCATTTATAGAAAAATTTCTTTCCGCCAACAACCTACTATTCACGGACATCTGCTCATAGGCATCGCCATTAGCAATCAACTCAATCTTCTTCATCAATGAGGGGAGAATATTTCCTTCGTCCACAAAAACTGCATCTTTCATGTCGGTCGCGATATCTGCCACATCACCGATTGAATTCATAATGACAGGACATCCAAAGCCCCAGCTTTCAACGGCCTTCGTGGGAAAACCGGCTAGAGCGTAACGCTCATTTTCTCGAAGAAGTATTGAGAAATTACTCGCGCCATACAACCCCTCAACCTCCTCGGCGTTGAGACGCCCATAGCACTCCACAAAAGACCTATAAATTTCGGGATCTTTGCCATTCGATTTAATGATGGCCGCAAGAGCAGTCCACGACAAACCTGCTATATGCAAAACGACAGACTTATTTAGGCCTTCCGCCAACCCCGGCAATGCAAAAATAAACGGGTGCAGCTTATCTTTCCTTCCCGCGTTTCCGGCATATATAAAGTCTATGCGATTCTTTATTCTTGGGCGACTAGCGATTCCGCATCGACCGAGCAGAAGAGGAGGAATATATACAACGTTTCTCTTTTTATAATGCCGCACCAAGAAACTGCTTATGCAAATAACATTATCGAAAACCTTGTAGGCGACATGCATCCTCAACCAATTTTCAAAGGCTGCAGGCCCATATCGACCACCGGGAAGGTGATTTGCTGAAAACCATTCAGTGCTGTCGAGAACGACTTTGATTCTAAAAAATCGGCAAAGCAACCACACGCCGATGGAAAACAATGCCGGCGGGTTATATAGCACAACAACATTATATTCTCGATGATTCCAAAGCCATCTTATGGTTTTAATTCCACGGAAAAAAAATCCAAACAATCGAGAAACCCCGTTTAACTCCTTAGTTCTAAATTCGGACTGAGAGTAGCAATCGTGCCCGTTATATTTATAGAAACCATTTTCCGTGCTTGATTGCTCCCACCCTGCAAAATCAACTTGGAATCCGGAATTTTTAAAGAGCAACCCAACGCCGTAAACCCTAGAAGCGGCCGCGTCACCATTCGGAAATCTGAACGCACCCGTGTAAAGAATTTTATTCCTTTTCTCTGGATTATTCATTTTAAATTCAATTTAATCTAACGGATTTCCCATAGAGAAATCGAAACAAATACCAAGGAAAAATCACAGTCAGCACAAAAGAAAATATAACGTACGAAAATTCAGAATAGGAATATCTGGCCGCCAAAAGGATGAAATAAATATAAGGAATCAGGAACATAAATGTCTTCTCATTCATCCCTCTAAGGATTAATTTCTTATACGCAAGTATGCCTAAGATGTAAAAGACAAAGATTCCTGCCAACCCAAATATCAATCCAAATCCAAAGCCAAAATTGATAATTCCTTCGGTGACCGCTCCAGTCGCCAAATTTGAGTCTCCACCCCAAGCGTTGTCAGCGTAAACCCGTGTGAAATAAACCCCACCCGACTCCAATTTGTCCGAGTTAATTGCCCGCGGTATAAAGTTCGTCAAAAGAGATAGGTAGGTTTTCCCCCACTGCAATTCCGACAAATTTGATGCCGTAATGATATCCAACGGGATTAATCCATATTTAAAATGCGACCCCTCCAAGCCGCCTGAAGATCCGTAGTTCTCAAAAGAAACCACATCGTCTGCAACACTAACGGTGTTTCTCAACTCACCTAAAATCGCAACCAAGGAGGCGAAGGCAAAGAAAATCAATAGCAACTTTGATTTCTTAATTCTTTTAAAGAGATAGCTGTAAATAACAACAGCAGCCAGCAGCGTCATTACGATGAAGGAGCGAGAACCTGAGAGCAATCCAATGAGAACAAGAATTGAAAAATGAAATACATATAGGATCAAATTCCGCTTACTCTTGGATATCAGAACCGCGCAAAAATGGATCAGATTCAACACAATGAAGGAGGAATTTATTATCAATATATAACCCCGCCCCTCGAAGTATTTAACTCGGAGTGCAATATTAGAAATTGCGGAAGCCACCCCCCCCAACTCTCCTATTACCATCAATTGGGTTGCGATAGGAAAAACACTCAGCACCCAGACCAGAAGCACCATTTTTTTTGTTTTTACCGCCTGCTTTCTCACCCCTTCCCAATTAAGACCTACTCCTTTAGGCTCGAAGAATCCGCAAATTAAAATAATTGAGCACTGCGCCAGATAGATCGCCCTCACGAGGAAGTTATGCTCCCCAAAAAAAATATCTGCGTAGAAAAAAGTATTAAATACAATGTAGATTTTAATCGGCGAAAAAGGGTCTGGGTTTTTCCGCATTGAACGCCACATCCCCACCCCCAAAATTAGGGCGCTGAGCATGCTCAAAACTAACTCAGTGACTTCAATCATATTTTTTCAAAAGCGCCGAGCATCAAGTTCAACAAATCGTGAGGACTAAGACGCCGAATTTCGCCACCCCAGTCGCCACACAACGAGGCAGAGCAATGCATTTTGAATCAATGCCATTCCGACCAACGCAATCATTAGATGCAACGGCGTCAGCGAAGAAAAATTAAACAAGAGGAAAATCGAAACCAGCATACCGAAATCGATTGCGAGCTGATATTTTTGCAAATGAAGTGCGCGACACGCAACACGAAAAGGTGTTGCGAACAGAAAAAAGCAACACCAAGTCAATTGCAGAGGCATTAATTCACTAGCCAGACTCCATTGCGCGCCCAGCACAAATAAAAAGATGTTTGGCAAATAAAAAGCGCTGCAGCAGCCTATCGCCAAAAGAAGGTAAATCCAATTACTCGGCAGGGCCGTCAAAAAATCGGGTCGACTGGTTAACGGATTTTTCCCAAACCGATGGGACAAGACTTGAGCAAAACTCCTAGAGAGCAATGCAGTTGGCGCCCATATTAGTCGATTTGCCATTGCGTATTGCCCCCCAATAGCCTCGCCGTACTTATGCGAGAACAAAATCAATGGTGCATAAAACGCTGCCACTGAGATCAGCTCCTGTAAAGTTCCGTATATTGAAAATGATCTGTTCTCGAGAGCCATTCTCCAAGCTCCAGTCAAGCCAAACCTCCGCTTTTCTAGTGGCCCAATAGAAAATAATTTTAGATATAGGGCAACAACCCCTTCGGAAATCACAGCGCCCAGTACAAGGCCATCTTGGACAGCGAGTGCTGAAAATCCAATCTGTAAGCCGACAATCAAAAGAGCGCGCGCGATATAGAAAATCGACAGCCCCCCAAAATTCCCGCAAAAAATTAAAAACGAACTATAGGTATTGGTCAACCCGAGAAAAAAAGCGAGTAGGACCGAAAACGCAGCTACTTTCCCAAAATAAAACGCAGGAATAAAAAAAATCGCGAAAATTGCACAACCGATCAGCTGAACTTGCTCAACCCTGGCGCGCGCCTCTGGCTCGTTTCTATTTAACGGGATAGTTAAATGCAACTGCAAAGTAACTACAATGGCGCCTACAGTTGCGATGGCTTGCACCTGCGCCAACAATCCGAAATCAGCAGGGCTGTATATTCTCGACAACAGGATAATCGAAATTAATTGCAACGCTTGTGCCGCGCCGTTTCCGATGATTAGCTTTTTTAACTGCGCAAACATTCAAATCCCATCGAACAAGACGGGTTGAGGCAGAAATTGGAAACCACACCTCACTCTTGAGCTGCCGCAGCCTTGTTGTTTTTCTTAAATTCAGACACGTACCACGACACTGCAATTTTCAAGCCATTCTTCAAATTATAATTTGGCGCGTATGCGAGAAGGCGCTTGGCTTTTTCTATGTCGGCCTGACTATGTCGTACATCTCCCGCCCGAAATTCACGATGAGTCAGTTTACTTTTTGACTCAATTCCAATTCTTCTTAGATTTTCTTGAAGCTGAAAAAACAAGTCCTTCAATGTTGTTCGGTCGCCTACTGCCACGTTATAGACTTCATTTCGGCTCTCTCCTACCTCGGAGGTCGCAGCCAACAAATTGGCCTGAACAGCATTCAGTACAAAACAGAAATCACGACTAGTTTCTCCGTCCCCGTTTATGAATATTTCATCTCCTTGCAGGAGGGCAGCGGTCCATTTTGGGATCACCGCAGCGTACGAACCATTTGGGTCTTGGCGAGGGCCAAAAACGTTGAAATAGCGCAGGCCGATCGCATTAAATCCATAGTTTCGAGCAAAGACATCCGCATACAACTCATTCACATACTTGGTGACTGCGTAAGGGCTCAGCGGTTTACCGATCGTATGCTCGACTTTGGGGAGTGCCGGATGATCCCCGTAAGTGCTGCTACTGGCTGCATATGTAAAGCTCTTGACGTTGGCGTCGCGCGCAGCCACCAGCATATTTAGGAAACCAGCGATGTTGACTCCGTTTGTCGTGATCGGATCGGCCAAACTACGGGGAACGCTGCCGAGTGCGGCTTGGTGAAGAACGTATTCAACAGGGAGGTTGCCGTCGTCGCTTTCACCCATCCCTGGAGCAATTTCGGAAAATGCAGTCGGCAAGAAAACCATGGCACGTCGGCAATCATCGAGGCTTCGGATGTCGCCCTCGATGAAGTGAAAATTGGCCCATTGTTCGGCCGTCACCAGGGCCTGAACCTCAGTCAGGTTGCGCCGGTGACCTGTGGCAAAGTTGTCAATCCCCACCACGCGCTGGTTTAGTTTGAGTAAGTTCTCAAGCAAGTTGCTGCCAATGAAGCCTGCCACCCCAGTGACGAGCCACACATGACGCTCCGTAACTAAGCGAGCACAAAGCTTGTCGTAGGCCGACAGATTGGTACTAGGTTGGCTCATAGGATCTGCCTCGCTCACAGTCGGCCATCTGCAGCGCCCAAAGGGAGCAGACTCTTCACGTCGAACAGCACGGCGTCGGGCAGTCCCAGCGCCTTAATACCGGCTTCTCCTAGGGTCACAAACTGATGATGGCCCACAGCCAGAACGACAGCCGCATACCGTCCAGTTGTGGGCATCTCGGCAAGACAATGTAGGCCATACTCATGCTCGGCCTCGGCCACGTCGATCCACGGATCAAACACATCGACTTGCGTGTTGTAGCCCTTCAGAGTACGGACTATGTCCACCACCTTGGTATTGCGCACGTCGGGGCAGTTTTCCTTAAAGGTCAGGCCCAACACCAAGACCTTGCTGCCCAGCACTGGCACGTTCTTGCGCAGCATCAGTTTGATAACTTCGTCCGCGACGTGGTTGGCCATGTTGTCGTTTATGCGTCGGCCAGCCAGGATCACTTCGGGGTGGTAGCCAACTTCCACGGCCTTGTGCGTGAGGTAGTACGGATCCACCCCGATGCAGTGGCCACCCACCAGTCCCGGACGAAAAGGCAGGAAGTTCCATTTGGTGCCAGCCGCTTGCAATACTTCAAGTGTGTCAATCCCGAGTCGGTGAAAGATGAGGCTGAGTTCATTCATCAGCGCAATATTCACATCCCGCTGCGTGTTCTCAATCACTTTGGCAGCTTCGGCCACCTTGATGCTACTGGCCTTGTGAGTGCCGGCGGTGATGATTTGCCGGTACAACTGGTCTACAACCTCGGCGACTTCCAGCGTGCTGCCACTAGTCACCTTCTTGATGTTGGGCAGGCGGTGCTCCTTGTCGCCGGGATTAATGCGCTCCGGGCTGTAACCGCAGAAGAAATCGACATTGAATTTCTTGCCACTGAATTTCTCCAGCACAGGCACGCACACTTCCTCCGTCGCACCGGGATAGACCGTTGATTCGAAGATAACGATCGCACCATTCGACAAGGCCTTGCCAACGGTTTCGCTCGCCTTGATCAACGGCGTCAGGTCCGGCCGATTCGCGTTGTCGATGGGTGTGGGTACCGTCACGATGAAGACAGCACATTCGCGCAAGTCATCGGCACACGACGTGAATGCCAGCTGCGTCGCTGCCTTCAACTCTTCGCCGGTAGTTTCTAGCGTGTGATCGTGTCCACCCTGCAGCTCCGTGATGCGTTTGGCATTGATATCGAAGCCGACCACCCGACGCTTCTTGCCAAATTCCACAGCGAGGGGAAGGCCCACGTAGCCGAGGCCGATGATCGCGATAGGTTGAGTTGATTGAATGACTTGCATATTGAAAGCACTGGAGACGAAAAATTGGCGACAGACTCAGTCCAGAGCCATGCCGCCACACCGCATTCACGGCCGCTGACTTCAAAAGTAGGGAGGCCTGTGACGCGAACCTCGAGAACTCGGTCTGGGGCCAAGCTTGGCTAGCGATGCCTGATGTAAACCTCGCTGGCGTTGTTGACCACTTGCGCAGACGGCAGGATCAAACTGACCACGCGGTTCCACTTGACCAGCGGCACCGGGTCGACATACACGACGTCTTGCGACTGCAGCCGGAACTGGCTTGCCAATGCCATCGTCGCAGGGTTCTTCGCGTTCAGATGGAAGATGGCCGGCGCGCCCGTCGCGCCTTGGCGAATCACGTAGATCTGGCCGGCGTTGGAGGTGGTCGTCATCGGACCACCCGCCTCGCCCAAGGCCTCGCTCAAACTCAAACGCCCGTTGCTGCGCATGGACAGAGCGACAGGCGCCATGATTTCGCCCATCACGAAGACCTTGGAGTCTTCCCGATGCGCCACGCGAACGGTGTCGCCGTTTTTCAGAGGGATGTTGTTCCCGTCGTAGCCAGCCTCGCGCAGCCGCGTCATATCGATCGGGACCGAACGGCCATCGCGAATGAGCGTGACCGCCGAACGATTGGCGTTCGAGGTCATGCCTCCAGCGCGGTTGATCGCCTCGTTCAGCGTCATGGGCACGTCGGTGAAGATCTGCGACCCCGGGGTGCGCACTTCGCCTTCCACATAGGCGCGACGGCTTCGGAAGGACTGAATTCGCACCGTCACCTGGGGATCACGAACGTGGGGCCGCAGCAGCTTGCCGATCAGGTCGGAAGCATCGCCTTCACTCAAGCCTGCCACGCGCACACGACCGATATAGGGAAAGGCGATCTCGCCGTCAGCATCGACGATAAAGCCTGGCGCCACCTGCACACCAGTCGGGTCGGCCGACTGCGAAATCACAGCACCCGCATTGGGCAGCAGCTCAGGGTGGTCGTACACGATGACGCCCACGACGTCGCCCGACCCAATGGTGTAGCGCGCCCCCTTGCCAAACAACGCCTGCACCTCAGGCGGCACGCCCTTCGGCGACACCTCTGCCAGCGTACGCACCAACGCCAGCGAGATAGGAGTGATTTCGCCCTCAGGCGCTTCATCGGGAAGGTAGCGGAACTGCGACGGCAACTCGCCGCCTGCTTCGTATGGCTCCACCGAACCCATGCCGGGCACCACGGCACAGCCCTGGAGCAATACCGCGCCGGCAAGCGCTACCCACGCGAGGGCTTTCGCATCTCTTCTCAATTCAGGTCCCTTGAAAGTCAGTCAGTCGTATCAACAACGAAGCGGCGAAAGAACGGCAATTCCCGGAGGCATGCGAGGCTCGCACATCCGCTCTCTTGTATCGCGCTTCTTTTTCAAACACTTGTGATCGCCACCACTACGCGGCACCATTTATGTAAAAATTTGAACAGCTATAGTCGCGCTGAAACTGGCAAATTCAGGCAACAAAGGTGCAGAATTCATCGCGGGGTCACGCAAGAATCTGGCGCACCCGGGGCGAATGCGCTCTGACAGACAGAAGTCTTGAAGGTCGATTTCGCGCGGCCGCTCCCCACTGCTCCCCTCTCATCGTACCAGTGCAGTGCACTGTCAATGGGGCTTTGCCTGCGTTCCAGGATGCTTCCGGAATGCCCGCACCGCGCCGTTTTGCCTTCTTTTCGAGAGCAAAACACGGCGTATCCGACCGGTTCTACCCATCCCGCGAAATTGGAAACAAGACGTTCCAAAGCGTAGTCGGCAAGGGTTAGCTACGGAGATTGGGTACCCTCCGTCCGTTCCAGGCAAGAGCCGCCAGCGGTCATGCCTCAGTTGCAGTCCAGCATCACCCGCCGCGCCGCCGTCTTGCCCTCCCGCTTCCGCAGGCATACTGGCACCCCTTTCAACAGCAGGTCTTCAGCACCCTTTCTGAATCATGAGCATCCTCAGTGAATTCAAGGAGTTTGCCGTCAAGGGCAACGTCATCGACCTCGCCGTCGGCGTGATCATCGGGGCGGCGTTCGGCAAGATCGTCGACTCGCTCGTGGCCGACATCATCATGCCGCTCGTGGGCATGGTGTTCGGGAAGCTCGACTTCTCGAATCTCTACGTGATCCTGGGCACGGTGCCGCCGGGCGTGACGAACACGCTGGCGGAGTTGAAGAAGGCCGGCGTGCCGGTGCTGGCGTATGGCAACTTCATCACGATTGCTGTCAATTTCGTGATCCTCGCCTTCATCATCTTCATCATGGTCAAGCAGATCAACAAGCTGCGCAAGACCGAAGAGGCGGCCCCCGCAGCGCCGGCTGCCACGCCGGAAGACATCACGCTGCTGCGCGAAATCCGCGACAGCCTGAAGCGCCCCTGAGCTTTTCTTTCTGGCCGCGCGCTCAGGCGCCGGCCAGCGTTCGCGCCATGCGCAGCGCCTCGACGAGGCTCGAGGCATCGGCCACGCCCTGGCCCGCGATGTCGAACGCCGTGCCGTGATCCGGGCTGGTGCGCACCAACGGCAGCCCGAGCGTCACGTTCACACCCTTCTCCACCCCGAGGTACTTGACCGGGATCAGGCCCTGGTCGTGGTACATCGCGATCACCACGTCGAACTCGCCGCTGGACGGCACGCCGGCCTTGGCGCGCGCGCGCATGAAAACGGTGTCGGGCGCATGGGGCCCCTGGGCATCGATGCCCTCGGCGCGTGCGGCCTCGATGGCCGGCGCGATGACGGTGCGCTCTTCCGAACCGAACAGGCCGCCCTCGCCCGCGTGCGGGTTGAGCCCAGCCACGCCGATGCGCGGCGGCCGCCCGAGCGCGTGGGTCAGCGCGCGATGGGTGATGCGCAGCGTGTCCAGCACGCCGTCGAAGCGCACGGCCTCGATGGCGTCGCGCAGCGACATGTGGATGCTCACGAGCACGGTGCGCAGCTCGTCGTTGGCCAGCATCATGCGCACGGGCACATCGGCCACGGTGCGGCCCAGGTGGGCGGCGGCCTCGGCCTGCAGGAGCTCGGTGTGACCGGGGTGCGGAAAGCCGGCCGCGGCCAGCGCTTCCTTGTGCAGTGGCGCGGTGACAAGGGCCGAGATCTCGCCGCGCAACGCGGCGCGCGCGGCCCACACCACGCAGTCGCCGGCGGCGCGCCCGGCCTCGGCGCTGATGCGTCCCTGCACGATGCCCTTCGGCGATGCAATCACCTGCAGCACCGGGATGCACCCCGGCGGCACGGCAACCGCTTCAGCGACGCTGGCGATCTCCACGACAGGCCAGCCCAGCCGCCCCGGCGCCGCGAGCGCCTGCGAGGCTTTTCGCAGCGTGCCGACGTCGCCAGCCACGAACGCCCCGCGCACAGCGTCGGGTGCGTCGCGGAAGGCCTTGGCAATGATCTCGGGGCCGATGCCCGCCGGGTCGCCGAGCGTGATCGCGATCGGCGCCTTCATGCGGGGTTGTCGATGTCGATGAACTCGTGCTTCAGCCCGAGCTGTGCCGCCACATGGGCCGCCACGGCCTGCGCGCCGTAGCGCTCGGTGGCGTGGTGGCCGCAGGCCAGGAAGGCCACGCCCAGCTCGCGGGCGTAGTGCGCCTGCGGCTCGGAAATCTCGCCGGTGATGAAGGCGTCGGCGCCGGCCGCGATGGCGGCCTCGAAGTAACCCTGGGCGCCGCCCGTGCACCACGCGATGTTCTTGATCGGGCGATGGGCCGTGTCGACCAGCGTGACAGGCCGTTTCAGCACCTTCTCGACATGGGTCGCCAGGGCCTTGGCGCTGGCGAAGTTCTCGCCGTTCTCGCGCGCGCCCAGGAAGCCCAGCTCCTGTTCGCCGAAGCGTCCTGCCGACCCCGGGTGCGCCACGAGCCCCAGCTGCAGGCCGAGTTGCGCGTTGTTACCCAGTTCGGGGTGCGCATCGAGCGGCAGGTGGTAGGCGAAGAGGTTGACGTCGTCGCCCAGCAGCAGGCCCAGGCGCTGCTTCATCCAGCCGGTGACGCAGCCGTCCTGGCCGCGCCAGAACAGGCCGTGGTGGACGAAGATGGCATCGGCCTCGGCGTGGATCGCGGCCTCGATCAGCGCGCGGCTGGCGGTCACGCCCGAGACGATCTTGCGGACCACGGTGCGCCCTTCGACCTGCAGGCCGTTGGGTCCGTAATCCTTGAAGCGCCCGGGGGCCAGCAGCAGGTCGAATGCGTGAAGCAGTTCGTGGCGTGTGGTGCTCATCGCGACATTGTCGCGCTCCCTGCGGCCGGCGCGCCATCGCGCATCGGGTGGCCGCGTGCGGCCAGGGGCCACAGGGCCAGCAGGAAGCCCAGCGCCGCCAGCGCGGCGACGTAGTGCGCCGGCGCCATGGTGTCGTGCTGCAGCCAGAGCGTGAGGATCACCGGCGTCAGGCCGCCGAAGACGGCATAGGACATGTTGTAGGCGAAAGAAAGCCCCGTGAAGCGCACCGGCGCCGGAAAGGCGCGCACGCCCGCGATCGGCACCGTGGCGATGGTGCCCACGAAGAGCCCCACCAGCCCGTAGTGCCAGAACAGCGTGGCCGGCGTGCCGGGCAGCCCGGTGTAGAACAGGTAGGCGGTGGCAAAGAGGCCACCCCAGCCGATGAGCATCACGGCGCGCGTGCCGATGCGGTCGCTGGCCCAGCCGACGATCACGCAGCCGATGGTCAGGGTCAGCGTGGCGAGCGCGTTGGCTTCGAGCGCCAGCGCCGCCGGGATGTGGTGCACCTTCTGCAAGTAGGTGGGCGTGTACAGCACCACCACGACGATCGCGGCCGACAGCACCCAGGTCTGCAGCCCCACGTACACGCTCGCCAGGCGGTGCTCGCGCAGCACGGTGCGCAGCGGCAGCTCGCGGGCGACCGTCTTGCGGCCGGCCAGCTCCTTGAAGACCGGCGTCTCGTGCAGGAAGCGGCGCAGGTAGACCGAGAACAGCCCGAACACACCGCCCAGGATGAAGGGAATGCGCCAGGCGAAGTCGTTCACCTGCTCCGGCGAGTAATGGCGGTTGATGGCCACGGCCACCAGCGAGCCCAGCAGGATGCCGCCGGTGATGCCCGAAGTCAGCGTGCCGATGCCGAAGCCGTAGCGCTTGGCCGGCACGTGCTCGCCCACGAACACCCAGGCACCGGGCATTTCGCCGCCGATGGCCGCGCCCTGCAGCACGCGCATGGCCAGCAGCAGCAGGGGCGCAGCGACGCCGATGCTGGCGTAGGTGGGCAAGAGGCCGATCACCAGCGTGGGCGCCGCCATCAGGAAGATCGACAGCGTGAACATGCGCTTGCGCCCCAACAGGTCGCCGAAGTGCGCGATGACGATGCCGCCCACGGGCCGCGCGAGGTAGCCCGCCGCGAAGATGCCGAAGGTCTGCAGCTGGCGCAGCCAGTCGGGCATGTCGGCGGGGAAGAACAGCGCGCCCAGCACGGTCGCGAAGAAGACGTAGATGACGAAATCGTAGAACTCGAGCGTGCCGCCGAGTGCGGACAGGGCCAGGGTCTTGTAGTCGCGCGCATCGAGCGTGCGCGCCGGAGCGGGCGTGGCGCCGTCCGTGTAGGTAGCTTCTGAGGTCATGGCAGCAGGGGTATCGTGGCCGCTCGCCTGCCTTGAACCGGATAGGGGCAGAGCGTGGCGCGCCGACGAAGGGATCGCCTGGCCGCGTCCGCCGGGTGGGCGGCGCGGAAGGCCTGAGGGGGCGATCCGGGTCGGATCGCCTGCCGATACTAAGGGTTAGCCCGTATTCACGCCCCGCAGGCCGCGCAATCTCGACCCTGCCGCGCGGTCTATGGCGCCAGGCCGGTTGAGGGACAATTGCAACCGGCGCCGTCTTTCAGCGCTTTTCCAACGCTCTTTCTTCAAGCTTTCATGAAACGCACCTGGCTGCTCTTTGCCCAAGCCGTGACCGTCCTGCTGGCGGCCTATTTCGTCGTCGCGACGCTCAAGCCCGAGTGGATCCACAAGCGCTCGACCTCGCTGGGCGGCGTGGTGTCGATCGTCGAAGCACCCAGCGGCGCGCCGGCCGTGCCCGCCGCGGGCAGCCTGAGCGCGGCGGCCAAGAAGGCCTCGCCGGCGGTGGTGAGCATCAACACCAGCAAGGCCGCGCAGCGCCACCCGCGCAGCAACGACCCCTGGTTCCGCTTCTTCTTCGGCGACCAGGCCGACCAGCCCCAGGTGGGCCTGGGCAGCGGCGTGATCGTGAGCACCGACGGCTACATCCTCACCAACAACCACGTGGTCGAGGGCGCCGACGAAATCGAGGTCACCCTGAACGACAGCCGCCACGCGCGCGGCAAGGTGATCGGCACCGACCCCGACACCGACCTGGCCGTGCTCAAGATCGAGCTCGACAAGTTGCCGGTGATCGTGCTGGGCAACTCCGACGAACTGCTGGTGGGCGACCAGGTGCTGGCCATCGGCAACCCCTTCGGCGTGGGCCAGACCGTGACCAGCGGCATCGTCTCGGCGCTAGGCCGCAACCAGCTGGGCATCAACCAGTTCGAGAACTTCATCCAGACCGACGCGGCCATCAACCCCGGCAACTCGGGCGGCGCGCTGATCGACGTCAACGGCAACCTGCAGGGCATCAACACCGCCATCTACTCGCGCTCGGGCGGCAGCATGGGCATCGGCTTCGCCATTCCGGTGTCGATGGCCAAGATCGTGCTCGAGGGCATCGTGAAAGAAGGCCAGGTGCGCCGCGGCTGGATCGGCGTCGAGCCGAGCGACCTGTCGCCCGAACTGGCCGAGACCTTCGGCGTGAAGGCCGACGCGGGCGTGATCATCACCGGCGTGCTGCAGAACGGCCCCGCCGCCAAGGCCGGCATCCGCCCCGGCGACGTGATCACATCGGTGGGCGAGAAGAAGACCGACAGCGTGCAGGCCCTGCTGACCGCCGTCGCCGGCCTCAAGCCAGGCGACACCGCACGCTTCGCCCTGCAGCGCGGCACCGACAAGATGGAACTGGACGTGACACCGGGGCTGCGACCGAAGAGTCCGATCCGGCAGCAGTTGCCCAACAACGAGTAGGCGAGAAACGACAGCGGCTCCGGCCGCAGATCAGACAGCAACAAAAAAGCGGCCCGAGGGCCGCTTTTGTTTGGGGGGCAGGAGCCGATCGATCCGGCGGATCAGGAACTGCCGGAAGACCCCGAACCCGCGCCCTCTTCTTCACCTTCGGGCGCCTTGCCCGTTCCTGCGAAGTAGCGCGCCCCAATGATCCCTACCTCGTACAGCAGGCACATCGGCACCGCCAGCGCGAGCTGCGAGACCACGTCGGGCGGCGTGAGCACCGCGGCCACCACGAAGGCGATCACGATGAAGTAGCCGCGGAACGAGCGCAGCTTCTCGATGGTGACCATCTCGAAGCGCACCAGCAGCATCACCACGATCGGCACCTGGAAGGCGACGCCGAAGGCGATGTACAGCGACAGGATGGCCTCCACGTACGACGAGATGTCGGGCGTGGCCGCCACCGCCGCGGGCGTGAACTTCTGGATGAAGCCGAACATCTTGTCCAGCACGAACAGCTGCACGAAGGCGATGCCGCCGTAGGCCAGCACGCTGCCGAAGAAGATCAGCGGCAAGGCGAAGCGCTTCTCGTGGCTGTACAGGCCCGGCGCGACGAACATCCAGGCCTGGTACATGAGCCAGGGCAGCGCCAGCAGCACGGCCGCCATCATCAGCACCTTGAGCGGCACGAAGAACGGCGAGAACACGCCGATGGCGATCAGCTTGGCGTCCGGCGGCATGTGCGCGCGGATCGGCATGGCGATGATGTCCATGAGCCCGCTCGGGCCGGGCCAGATCGCCAGCAGGATGCCCGCGACCACGAGGCCGTAGACGCAGTACAGCAGCCGGTCCCGAAGCTCGACCAGGTGCTGCACGAACGGCTGCTCGGTGCCCGCCAGCTCGTCTTCTTTGTTCTTGTTGTCGGAATCGGCCATGGGAAAGGAGAAAGCGTGGGAGAAGACACAGGCGCACGGGGCGCCCGGGAACGCCGCGGGGCGTGCGCGTGCGTCAGTTGATCTTGTGGGGGCGGAAGCGGGCGACCCGCGCCGCGCCCGACAGCGCCTTGGTACGCACGCCGTTGCGCGCCTTGTACCAGTTCGGCGTGGCGCCCTGCTTCAGGCGCCAGTTCTTGCGGGGGTGCCTGTATTCGGGCACCGCCTGCTCGGGCTCGGCCAGTGCCGACAGGGTGTCGCCGGACGCGCCGGAAAACTGCTTCTCGAACTCGCTGGCGCCGGTGTGGATGCTGTGCTCCACGTCGCGCGCCGCGTCCTCGACCGTGGTCTTCATCTTGCGGAGCTCGTCGAGCTCCATCGAACGGTTGACTTCGGCCTTGACGTCGTTCACGTAGCGCTGCGCCTTGCCGAGCAGGGCGCCCACCGTGCGTGCAACGCGCGGCAGCTTCTCCGGCCCGATCACGATCAGCGCCACGACGCCGATGAGCGCCAGCTTCTCAATGCCGAGGTCGATCACGGATGTGTGCCTGCGGTGCTCAGGACTTCTGGCGCGCTTCGACGTCGATCGTCGACTTGTCGCTGTTGGCCGGCTGGCCGGTCACTTGCTGCGTGGGGGCCGGTGCAGCGGAGGCGTCAGGGGAGGCCGAGCCGTCCTTCATGCCGTCCTTGAAACCCTTGACGGCGCCACCGAGATCCGAACCCATGTTCCGCAGCTTCTTGGTGCCGAAGATCATGACCACGACGAGCAGCACGATCAGCCAGTGCCAGATGGAAAAAGAACCCATGGAGAACTCCTAAGAATGTGTCCGATTTTAGTCGGGGGGAATGTGACAGTTTGGCTTAACCCTGCTCAGCCGCGAAGCCAGGGGCGAGGGCCGCCCATGACGTGCACATGGAGATGGTGAACCTCCTGCCCGCCCTCGGCGCCGGTGTTCACGACGACGCGGTAGCCGCCGTCCGGATAGGGCCGGCAGCCCTGCTCCAGCGCCAGCTGGGGGGCCAGCGTCATGATCTTGCCCATGAGCGCCGAATCCTCGGGCGTGAGCTGCGCCATCGAGGCGATGTGTTTCTTCGGCACCAGCATGAAATGCACCGGCGCCCAGGGTGAGATGTCATGGAAACCGAACAGGTCGTCGTCTTCGTAGACCTTGCGCGAGGGGATCTTGCCTTCGATGATTTTGCAGAAGACGCAGTTCGGATCAGATGACATCTTTGGGTTCCATGGGACGGCCGTCGTTCATCCGGATCATGCCCTTCACGATCCGGTAGAGGAACCACAGCGAAATCAGGCTCCAGGCGATCCAGCCCGGCACGAACAGCAGCAGCCAGAGCCACGAGGTGACGATGTACAGCAGGCCGGCCCACAGCACCGAGCGGATGCGCCAGCTGAAGTGCGAGGCCTGCCAGGTGCCGGCCGCGTCGTCGCGCTTCACGAAATCGATCAGGAGGGCGATGAGCAGCAGCAGCACGGAGGCCTGCGCGCCCGGCACGACCGCGCCGATGGCCACGATCAGGTGCAGCACGTAGCTGACCCAGCCCCAGGTCTTGAGGGAGTCGTCGGGTTCCACGTTCACGATGTCATTGGCCATGGTCGATGCCCTTTCAATCGATCATTCAGTCGTTGGAAGCTTCGCGGGCCTGCACCTTGCGCAGGGCTTTTTCCTCGATGCCGCTGGTGCCTTCGCGGCGCTCGAGCTCCGCGACGACGTCGGCTGGCGAGAAACCGTAGTGGGCCAGCGCCACCATGGTGTGGAACCACAGGTCGGCCACTTCGTTCACTATTTTCGAGCGGTCGCCGCCGTGGTCGGCGTCCTTGGCGGCCATCACGACCTCGGTGGCTTCCTCGCCGATCTTCTTGAGGAAGGCGTCGGGGCCCTTGTGCAGCAGCCGGGCGACGTAGCTCTTCTCGGGGTCGCCGCCGTTCGCGGGCAGGCGGCTCTCGAGCACCGCGGCCAGGCGGGCGAGCGCGTCGGAGGTGTTCGAATCGTTCACTGTGGCGCTCATTTGTAGATCGACTCCGGGTCTTTCAAGACCGGCTCGACCACGGTCCACTGGCCCTTCTCGTACTTGCTGAAGAAGCAGCTGTGGCGGCCGGTGTGGCAGGCAATGCCGGGCTCGTGGCCCAGCTGCGTCACCTTGAGCAGCACCACGTCGTTGTCGCAGTCGAGGCGGATCTCGTGCACGGTCTGCACGTGGCCCGACTCCTCGCCCTTGAACCACAGCTTGCTGCGCGAGCGGCTGAAATACACCGCGCGGCCCAGCTCGGCGGTCTTTTCGAGCGCCTCGCGGTTCATCCACGCGAACATGAGCACGTCGTTCGTGCCTTGTTCCTGGGCGATCACGGGCACCAACCCGTTCGCGTCCCACTTCACTTCATCGAGCCAATTCATGGGGATATTGTCGAGGATAGGAAAAGACCCTTCCGGTCCCGCTCAGGCGTCGATGCGCACGGGAATCCCGCGCTCGGCCATGCGCGCCTTGGCCTCGCCCACGGTGTGCTCGCCATAGTGGAAGATGCTCGCGGCCAGCACCGCGTCGGCGCCGCCCTTCTGGATGCCGTCGGCCAGGTCGTCGAGGTTGCCGACGCCGCCCGAGGCGATCACCGGCACATTGACCGCGTCGCTCACGGCGCGCGTCAGGGCCAGGTCGAAGCCGCTCTTGGTGCCGTCGCGGTCCATGCTGGTGAGCAGGATCTCGCCCGCGCCGCGGCGCGCCATCTCGGTCGCCCACTGCACCACGTCCAGGCCGGTGTTCTTGCGCCCGCCGTGGCTGTACACGTCCCAGCCCGCGCCGCGCGTGGCGGCGTCTTCGGGGCTGCGGCGCTTGGCGTCGATGGCGACCACGATGCACTGCGAGCCGTACTTCTGGGCCGCGTCGCTGATCACCTGCGGATCGGCGATGGCGGCCGAGTTGAAGCTGGTCTTGTCGGCGCCCGCGTTGAGCAGCCGACGCACGTCGGCCACGGTGCGCACACCGCCGCCCACGGTCAGCGGAATGAAGACCTGCGAGGCCACCGCCTCGATGATCGGTAGGATCAGGTCGCGGCCGTCGCTGGTGGCCGTGATGTCCAGGAAGGTGAGTTCGTCGGCGCCCTGCGCGTTGTAGCGCGCCGCGATCTCGACCGGGTCGCCGGCATCGCGCAGCTCGAGGAAGTTGACGCCCTTGACGACGCGGCCGCCGGTGACGTCGAGGCAGGGAATGATGCGTTTGGCAAGCATGGGGTGGTGAACCAGAGAGAAATCAGAGAACGCAAAGCTGTTGCCAGCCCTGCCATTGGGCGCCGGGCGCCAGCACGACGGGTTCGTCGATGCGGGCCGCCTCGACGCAGAGCATGTGGCGGAAGCCCTCTGGGGGCATGTCCGCGAGTGTCGCACCGAGCGCGGCGCCGGGGTTCCAGACCACGGTTTCGGTGCAGGTTTCGCTCTGGGTGATTTCGAGCGTGCCGTCGGGCTGCACCAGCCGCAGCGGCTGCGCCGGGGCGGTGTAGACGCTGTCGAACTCGGCGTCGAACTGCAGCGCGGCGGCGGTTTCGGTCTGGCGCACGTCGCGCACCGCGTCCCAGCGGGCGGCGCCCTGCAGGCCTTCGAGGCGCACCGCGGCGATGTCGTCCACGCGCAGGTAGGTGTGCAGCGCGGCCGAAAACGGCCAGGGCGCGTCGCCGTTGTTGGCCAGGGTGAGCGCGGTGCGCAGCCGGCCGGCGGCGAGCGTGGCGTCCATCCGCGCTTCGAAGGCATGCGGCCAGAGCCGGCGGGTGGCGTCGTTGTCGCGCAGCACCAGCCGCAGCGTGTCGGGCGCGCCCGATTCCTCGCGAATCCAAGGCAGATTGCGCATGAAGCCATGCTTGGGGAGCATGCCGCGCTGGTTGAACTGGGGGCAGCACAGGGGAATGCCGCCGCGGATGGCAGTTTGGCCGTCAAAAACGGCCTTCGGACTCAGATACAGTCGCTCCCCACCGCGGGCCGGGGCCCAGGAAAGCAACTGGGCGCCATGCAGCGCCACCGTCAGCGTGCTGCCATCGGCCGCCACGGCGTGCAACGCCGGCTGGCCTCGAAACTCGATCGAGCGGATATCCATGTGAGGAATTGTAGGCAGCCGCCGCATCCTGGCAGCGGGCCATTGCGTGCATCCGCCTTTCTTGGATACCCTGTGCCGGGTCGGTCCCGTGCACTCGAAAAGAACCACTCTCACACGACAAAGGGGATACGCATGAAGAAAAAGCTGCCCATGGCCGCCTGGATCCTGATCGCCATGGTGCTCGGCATCATCGTCGGTTACATGATCTTCACCAGCTTTCCCGACAAGAAGGCCGCCAAGGAGATCGCGGACTACGTCTCCATCGTCTCCGACGTCTTCCTGCGCCTGATCAAGATGCTGATCGGCCCGCTGGTGTTCTCCACGCTGGTGGTGGGCATCGCGCACATGGGCGACGCCAAGTCGGTGGGCCGCGTGTTCGGCAAGGCCATCGGCTGGTTCCTCACGGCCTCGCTGATCTCGCTGGTGATCGGCCTGGTCATGGCCAACCTGCTCAAGCCCGGCGAGAACCTGGGCCTGCCGCTGCCCGACATCGGCGCCTCGGCCAACCTGGCGACCAACAAGTTCACCTTCAAGGACTTCGTGAGCCACACGGTGCCCAAGTCGTTCGTGGAGGCGATGGCCAACAACGAGATCCTGCAGATCGTGGTGTTCTCGATGTTCTTCGGCGTGGCGCTGGCCTCGCTCGGCGACAAGGCCAAGACGCTGGTGGCCGCCATCGAGGAGCTGTCGCACGCCATGCTCAAGATCACGGGCTACGTCATGAAGCTCGCGCCGCTGGCGGTGCTGGCGGCCATGGCCGCCACCGTGGCCGTGAACGGGCTGGGCATTCTCGTCAAGTTCGCCGTGTTCATGCGCGACTTCTACCTGGGCCTGTTCGTGCTGTGGGGCGTGCTGATCATGGCCGGCCTGCTGTTCCTGGGGCCGCGCGTGTTCAAGCTGCTGGTGCTCATCAAGGAGGCGTTCCTGCTGTCGTTCGCCACCGCGAGCTCCGAGGCCGCGTACCCGAAGATCCTGCAGGCGCTCGACCGTTTCGGCGTGAAGCGCAAGATCTCCAGCTTCGTGATGCCGATGGGCTACTCGTTCAACCTCGACGGTTCGATGATGTACTGCACCTTCGCCGTGCTGTTCATCGCGCAGGCCTACGACATCCACATGCCGATCAGCACGCAGATCACCATGCTGCTGATCCTGATGCTCACCTCCAAGGGCATGGCCGGCGTGCCGCGCGCCTCGCTGGTGGTGATCGCCGCCACGCTGAACCACTTCGACATTCCCGAGGCCGGCCTGCTGCTGATCCTGGGCGTGGACACCTTCCTGGACATGGGCCGCTCGGCCACCAACGCGGTGGGCAACTCCATCGCCACCGCCGTGGTCGCCAAGTGGGAAGGCGAGCTGCTGTCCGAGAGCGATGCCGAGGCCAACGCCAAGGTGCTCGACGAGGAAGCCGCCGCCACCCTCGCCCACCCGGCGCACGCGTGAGGCGCCACGCCATGACGCGCATCGCCACGCTGCCCTCCGCCGTCGCCGCATGGCTGCTGGCGGCCGTGGCCCTGGCCTTGCCGGGCGGCCCCGCGCAGGCACAGGAGCTCCTCACCGGCACGCTGGCCAAGGTGCGCGAGAGCGGTACCATCGCCATCGGCCACCGCGAGGCCTCGGTGCCCTTTTCGTACCTCAATGCGCGCAAGGAGCCGATCGGCTATTCCATCGAGCTGTGCCGCGCGCTCGTCACGGCCATCGAGGACACGGTCAACAAGAGCCTCACGATCAAGTGGGTGCCCGTCACCTCCGACTCGCGCATCGACGCGGTCGTCAGCGGCCAGGTCGACCTCGAGTGCGGCTCCACCACCAGCAACCTCGAGCGCCAGAAGCGCGTGGCCTTCTCGCCGACCATGTTCGTCTCGGGCACCAAGGTGCTGGTGAAGAAGGGCTCGCCGATCCAGTCGTTCCGCGACCTGGCCGGCAAGAAGGTGGCCGTGACGGCCGGCACCACCAACGAGAAGACGCTGCGCGACCTGTCGCAGAAGTTCAAGCTCAACATCGAGCTGAAGGTGGCGCGCGACCATGCCGAGTCGTTCGCGCTCGTGAAAGAAGGCCAGGCCGACGCCTTCGCCACCGACGACGTGCTGCTCTACGGCCTGATCGCCCGCGACGCCGCCAAGGCGCAGTACGAGGTGGTGGGCGACTTCCTCTCCTACGACCCGTACGCGGTCATGTACCGCAAGGGCGACCCGCAGCTCAACAAGGTGGTGGTCGACACCTTCCAGGTGCTGGCGGAAGACGGCGAGATCCACCGCCAGTACAAGCGCTGGTTCATGCGCAAGCTGCCTTCGGGAGAAAGCCTCAATTTGCCGATGAGCGCGCAGCTGGAAACGATCATCCAGACGATGGCGGTGAAGGCCGAGTAGGCCGGCCCGCCCTTCTCTACCGCGCCGGCCACTCCCAGCGCGGCATCTCGCTCATGTCGAGGTTCGCGATGCGGGTCTCGCCGAAGCGCTTTTCGAGCACCACCGGCTGCAGGCCGTCGCTGTCGTCCAGGGCGGCGATCAGGCGCGCCGCGTGCGACACCACGATCACCTGCGACGACCGCGCGGCCTGCGCGATGAGGCGGCCGAGCGCCGGCAGCAGGTCGGGGTGCAGGCTGGTCTCGGGCTCGTTGAGCACCAGCAGCGCGGGCGGACGGGGCGTCAGCAGCGCCGCGATCCACAGCAGGTAGCGCAGCGTGCCGTCCGACAGTTCGGCTGCCGTCAGGGGCCGCAGCAGGCCGTGCTGGTGCATCAGCGTCTCGAAGCGGTCGCCGTTCGCCTGCACCTCGATGCGGGCGCCCGGGAAGGCATCGTCCACGGCGCTGTCGAGCGCCTCGCCGTCGCCGATCTCGCGGATGGTCTGCAGGGCCGCGGCCAGATCGGCCCCATCGTTCGCCAGCACGGGCGTGTAGGTGCCCAGCTGCGGCTGACGCGCCGGGGCGTCGGCATCGGAGCGGAAGTGGTCGTAGAAGCGCCAGGAGCGCATCTGCTCGCGCAGCGTGAGCATCTCGGGCGCGTCGCGCGGGTCGGCGTGCTCGGTCATCATGCTGGCGAAGGCGGGAATCGGCCGGCCGATGGCCTGCCAGCCCTTGCCGTCGCGCAGGCGCAGCGCGGCGCCCTTGCGGTCGACCAGGTGCGTGGAGGGGCGCAGCAGCGGGCCGCTCCAGATCGCCTCGTGCTTGATCTGCGGGTCGTGCGAGAAGGCCGAGGACGGGACCGGCGGCGGCAGGCCGATGTCGATGGCGTAGCCGAAATCCTCGGCCTCGGCGCCGGCGAAGCCCAGCTTCAGCGCCACCGGCTCGCTGCGCGTGGTGCCCTGCACCGGCTGTTCGCCGCGCAGCATGGCCGCCGAAAAGCGCTCGGGCCCGGCCCACAACGTGGAAGACAGCCCGCCCTCGCGCACCAGCGAGCGGATCACGCCGCCGTTGGCGATGTCGGCCAGCAGCCGCATCGCGCGGTACACGCTCGACTTGCCGCTGCCGTTGGCGCCCGTGACCACCGTGAGGCGGCCCAGCGGCACCGTCAGCTGGCGCAGCGAGCGGTAGTTGGCAATGGCGAGCGCGGAGAGCACGCGCCGTTACGGCAAAGGCGTCAGGCGCCGGCCAGCTCGTCCGCGCGCGCCTGGGCGGCGGCGAAGTCGAGGTCGCCCGAGTAGATGGCGCGGCCGCAGATCACGCCCTCGACGCCCTCGGACTCGACCGCGCAGAGCTGGTCGATGTCGGCCATGTTCGACAGGCCGCCCGAGGCGATCACGGGGATGGTCAGCGCCTGCGCGAGCTTGACGGTGGCGTCGATGTTGATGCCCGAGAGCATGCCGTCGCGGCCGATGTCGGTGTAGATGATCGATTCGACGCCGTAGTCCTCGAACTTCTTGCCCAGGTCGGCCACCTCGTGGCCCGTGAGCTTGCTCCAGCCGTCGGTGGCGACCTTGCCGTCCTTGGCGTCCAGGCCCACGATGATGTGGCCGCCGAAGGCGCTGCAGGCGTCCTTCAGGAAGCCCGGGTTCTTGACCGCGGCGGTGCCGATGATCACGTAGCGCAGGCCGTCGTCGATGTAGCGCTCGATGGTGTCCAGGTCGCGGATGCCGCCGCCCAGCTGCACCGGGATGTCGTCGCCGACTTCCTTCAGGATCGCCTTGATCGCCGCGTGGTTCTGCGGCTTGCCGGCGAAGGCGCCATTCAGGTCGACCAGGTGCAGCCGACGGGCGCCGGCCTCGACCCATTTGCGGGCCATGGCGGCGGGGTCTTCGCTGAAGATGGTGGACTGGTCCATGTCGCCCTGCTTGAGGCGAACGCAGTGGCCGTCTTTGAGATCAATGGCGGGAATGAGGAGCATGGAAGTGACGCGAGTGTGCGAAAGCCGGGCTGCCAACGGTGCGGCCCGGGCGGGAATATAAGGTCAGGGATTCCAGTGGAGGAAGTTGCGATACAGCTGCAGCCCATGGTCCGCACTCTTCTCCGGGTGGAACTGGGTTGCAAAAATGTTATCGCGTGCGATGGCCGCGGTAAAGCATGCCCCGTAATCGGCCTCGCCCACGCTGTGCCGGGCATCGGCCGGACACGCGTAGAAGCTGTGCACGAAATAGAAGTAGCTCTGGTCGGGAATGCCCGCCCACACCGCGTGCGGCTGGGCCTGGCGCACCTGGTTCCAGCCCATCTGCGGCACCTTGAAGCGGCTGCCGTCGGGCTGCAGGCGGCCGGCCAGGTCGAACTTGACGACCTCGCCGGGAATGAGCCCCAGGCCGTCGGTCGGGCCTTCGTCGCTGCGCGACAGCAGCATCTGCATGCCCACGCACACGCCGAAGAGCGGCTTGCTGGCCGCGGCCTCGAGCACCGATTCGAGCAGGCCCGAGTCGCGCAGCTCGCGCATGCAGTCGGGCATGGCGCCCTGCCCCGGCAGCACCACGCGGGTGGCCTGGCGCACCACGTCCGGGTCGGAGGTGACGAACACCTCCACGCCCACCTGGTCGGCCGCATGGCGCACGGCCTGCGACACGGAATGCAGGTTGCCCATGCCGTAGTCGACGACCGCGACGGAATTCTTTGCTACAGATTTCATAGCTGTTCGCTGAGGAATTTCAGAGCGAACCCTTGGTCGAGGGAATGACGCCGACGGAGCGCGGATCGAGCTCCAGCGCGCCACGCATGGCGCGCGCGAAGGCCTTGAACACCGTTTCGCACTGGTGGTGCGCGTTCACGCCCTTCAGGTTGTCGATGTGCAGCGTGACGAAGGCGTGGTTCACGAAGCCCTGGAAGAACTCGTAGGTGAGCTGGCTGTCGAAGGTGCCGATCATCCCGCTGGTGAAGGGCACGTGCATCACGAGGCCGGGGCGGCCCGAGAAGTCGATGACGACGCGGCTGAGCGCTTCGTCCAGCGGCACGTAGGCATGGCCGTAGCGGCGGATGCCCTTCTTGTCGCCGATGGCCTTGGCCACAGCCTGGCCGAGCGTGATGCCCACGTCTTCCACCGTGTGGTGGCCGTCGATGTGCAGGTCGCCCTCGCAGTCGATGTCCAGGTCGATCAGCCCGTGGCGGGCGATCTGGTCGAGCATGTGGTCGAAAAAGCCGATGCCCGTGGAGAGCTTGGCCTTGCCGGTGCCGTCGAGGTTGACGCTGACCGTGATCTTCGTCTCGGCGGTATTGCGGGTGACCGTCGCGATGCGATCGGTGCTGCCCAGGGTCGTGGGGGTGGTCATAGTGAGGCTTCGAGCGCCGCCAGCATCTGCGCGTTCTCGTCGGCCGTTCCGACGGTGAGGCGCAGGCAGTTGGCGAGCAGTTCATGCATTTTAGAAACGTTCTTCACCAGCACCCCGCGGGCCTTCATGCCCTCGAAGGTACGGGTGGCATCGGGCACGCGCAGCAGGATCATGTTGGCGTCGCTGGGCCAGGTCTTCACGCCCGGCAGCCGGGCCAGCGCGGCCATGAGCTGGTCGCGCCCTTCGCGGATCTGGCGCGCCTGGGCCTCGAACACGGCCGCGTGCTCCAGCGCGAACAGCGCAGCCTCGCAGTTGAGCACGCTGATGTTGTACGGCGGGCGCACCTTGTCGATCTCGGCGACCAGCGCGGCGGGGCCCATGAGGTAGCCCAGGCGGATGCCGGCCAGGCCGAACTTGCTCAGGGTGCGCATCAGCAGCACGTGGCGGTGGTTCGCGAGCCGGTCGATGTAGCTGCGGGCGGCAAAGGGCTGGTAGGCCTCGTCGATCACCACCAGGCCGCCCTGTGCGCCCTGGGCTCGCACGATCTTCTCGATGACGGCGTCGTCCCAGAGGTTGGCGGTCGGGTTGTTCGGGTAGGCGAGGTAGACGATGGCGGGCTTCTCGCGCGCGATAGCGGCCAGCATGGCAGCCTCATCGAGTTCGAAATCGGCCGTCAGCGGCACGCCGACGAAGCGCAGGCCCTGCAGCTGGGCGCTCATCGCGTACATGACGAAGCCGGGCACGGGCGCCAGCACGGCGGCGCCGGGCTGGTCGCAGGCGATGCCCAGCAGCGAGATCAGTTCGTCCGAGCCGTTGCCCAGCATCAGCCCGAAGCCTTCGGGCAAGCCGGCATGGGCGGCCAGCGCGCGCTGCAGGTCGGCGCCGCGGTCGCCAGGGTAGCGGTTGAGCGACAGCGCGCCCAGGCGCACGCCCAGTTCGGCCTGCAGCGCGGGCGGCAGGCCGTAGGGGTTCTCCATCGCGTCGAGCTTGAGGAAGCCGCGCGCGTCCTGCACCGCGTAGGCATGCATGGCGCGCACGTCGGCGCGGATGCGGTCGAGCGGCAGACGGGTGTCGGAGGCGGAGGAATCGGAAACGGTCATCGGGTGCAGCGGTAGCTGTTGCGGAGGGCGCCGGCCATGACCAGTTGCACGGGCATGTCGGCTTCGTAGCTGTCGGCGTTGCGGCTCAGCTCGGTCTGGTAGAGCGAGCGGGCCATCGAGGGTTCGAGGCGGCGGCCCTCGATGCAGAACGGCGGCACCTGGCCGTTGCGCTGCGACGACTCGACGCCCTCGCGCAGGCCTTCAAGCACGCCGACGAGGTAGTAGCTGGCGTAGGCCTTGCCGTCCTTCTCGTTGGCTTCGAGCGTGCGCAGCTCGCGGATGCTCATCGCCTGCGCGCCGGCGCCGATCGCACCGGCCGCCAGGGCGAGCAGCAGCGCCGGCAGGCGCGGCAACAGCAGGACGGCGGCGCGTTGCATGGCCTCGCTGGCTTACTTGCGGTAGCGCGGCGGCGGCGCGTACGCGCCGTCGGCCGGGAAGGCGCTGGGCTGCGACGGCGAGGCGTCGCGGCGGGTGCGGCGCGGGGCGTTCGGCTCTTCGAGCTCGAACAGCGCGGCGCCGATCACGCCGATGTTGCGCACGTCGCCGGCCTCGGTGTTCGCGGCGTAGGCACGGCCCTGCGTGGCGAAACGGAAGGCGGCCACTTCGCTCTGGCTCTTGCGGAAGCCCTCGATGTTGAGCGTCTGCTGCGGGCGCAGCACGTAGCCGCCGTTGCGCAGGCTGCCAGGCTTGCCATTGAGCACGTCCAGGCCGTCGACGGTGGCGATCACCTCGTAGCTGCGGTCGCTGAGGTTGCGAAAGCGCAGCGTGTAGCGCGCGCCTTCGACGCCGGCGAGGCGGAACATGTCATTGCCGCTGCGGCGTGCGCGCTGCAGCGGCAGCGGGCGGTCGTTCTCGTCGAGCACCGACCATTCGATGTCGCCCTGGGCCAGCTGCAGGTTCAGCCGGCGCTCGGGGTTGCTGCCCGCGTCGCGGCGCACGCTGGCCGCATCGTTGTAGCCGATCGAGGCCACGTCGTCGGGCTGGTCGGACAGGCGCTTGGCAGCCACCGTGCGAGTCTTCGACTCGATGCCTTCGCCCCATTGCGTGCCGAGCTGGGCGGGCGCCGGTGCGGGCTTTGCAGCACTGGACGTGGCCGCCATCGCCGTCGTCTCGGCGCGGTTCTGCGGCATCTGGGTGCAGGCGGCCAGCAAGGCGGCACCGGCAACGAGGCCGGTGGCGAAACGGAAAAATCGCGAGCGATAGAGGCGTTGAATCATCTGGCGTGCTCCTCCCTGAAGCGGGGTTGTTGGAGCCTCAGATCTTACGCAGGCGCATGCGCGCGGCTTCGGCGTGCGCCTGCAAGCCCTCGCCTTCGGCCAGCGTGACCGCGATCGGGCCCAGCACCTGCGCGCCGGCCTCGCTCACCTCGATGAGGCTGGAGCGCTTCTGGAAGTCGTACACGCCCAGCGGGCTCGAGAAACGCGCCGTGCCGCTCGTGGGCAGCACGTGGTTCGGGCCGGCGCAGTAGTCGCCCAGGCTCTCGCTGGTGAAGTTGCCCAGGAAGATCGCGCCGGCGTGGCGCAGCAGCGGTTCCCAGCGGTGCGGTTCGCTGCTGCTGACTTCCAAGTGCTCGGGCGCGATGCGGTTGCTGATCTCGCAGGCCTCTTCCATGCTCTTCGTGTGGATCAGCGCGCCGCGGCCGTTGAGGGAGGCGGCGATGATCTCGGCGCGCGGCATGGTCGGCAGCAGGCGGTCGATCTCGGCCTGCACGCGGTCGATGTAGGCGGCGTCGGGGCACAGCAGGATGCTTTGCGCCAGCTCGTCGTGCTCGGCCTGGCTGAACAGGTCCATGGCCACCCAGTCGGGCGGCGTGGAGCCGTCGGCCAGCACCAGGATCTCGCTCGGGCCCGCGATCATGTCGATGCCCACGGTGCCGAACACGCGGCGCTTGGCGGCGGCCACGTAGGCGTTGCCGGGGCCGGTGATCTTGTCGCAGGCCGGGATGGTGGCCGTGCCGTAGGCCAGCGCGGCCACAGCCTGCGCACCGCCGACGGTGAAGCCGCGCGTCACGCCGGCCACGTAGGCGGCGGCGAGCACGAGCTGGTTCTTCTCACCCTTCGGCGTGGGCACGACCATGATGATTTCGCCCACACCGGCGACGTGCGCGGGAATGGCGTTCATCAGCACGCTCGACGGGTACGCGGCCTTGCCGCCCGGCACGTAGATGCCCACGCGGTCCAGCGGCGTCACCTTCTGGCCGAGCAGCGTGCCGTCGGCGTCGCGGTAGCTCCAGCTTTCGCCGGAGGCCTTCTTCTGTGCCTCGTGGTAGCTGCGCACGCGGCGCGCGGCGGCTTCGAGCGCGTCGCGCTGCACAGCGGGGAGGCCTTCGAACGCGGCCTTCAGTTCAGCCTGCGTGAGCTCCAACTCGGGCAGCGTCTTCGCGTCGAGCTTGTCGAAGCGGTTCGTGTACTCCAGCACCGCTTCGTCGCCGCGCTTTTGCACGTCGGCCAGGATGTCGGCCACCACCTTCTCGATCGCCGCGTCCGCGTCCGCGGACCAATGCAGCCGCGCCTTGAATTCAGCGTCGAAGCTGGCTGAGTTCGTGGACAGTCGGGCGGGGGCTGCTTGCAGAGTCATGGGCGTGAGGTTCAGGCGGAGGGAATGGCGGACGCAAAGGCGTCGATGATGCGGCGGATGGGTTCGCGCTTGAGCTTGAGCGCGGCCTGGTTGACGACCAGCCGGGCGCTGATGTCCATGATGCGTTCCACCTCGACGAGGTGGTTGGCCTTGAGCGTGTTGCCGGTCGAGACCAGGTCGACGATGGCGTCGGCCAGGCCCGTGAGCGGCGCCAGTTCCATGCTGCCGTAGAGCTTGATCAGGTCGACGTGCACGCCCTTGCTGGCGAAGAAGTCGCGCGACAGGCCCACGTACTTGGTCGCCACGCGCAGGCGCGAGCCCTGCTTCACGGCCGAGGCGTAGTCGTAGTCGGCGCGCACGGCCACGCTGAGGCGGCAGGCCGCGATGCGCAGGTCCAGCGGCTGGTACAGGCCCTGGTTGCCGTGCTCGAGCAGCACGTCCAGGCCGGTCACGCCCAGGTCGGCGCCGCCGTACTGCACGTAGGTGGGCACGTCGGAGGCGCGCACCAGCACCACGCGCACGTCGGGGCGGGTGGTGTCGAGGATGAGCTTGCGCGACTTCTCGGGGTCTTCGGTGACCTCGATGCCGGCGGCGGCCAGCAGGGGCATCGTCTCTTCGAAGATGCGGCCTTTGGAAAGAGCCAGGGTGATCATGCGGCGGCTCCGGTCACGCGTTCAATGTCGGCACCGAGGCCGCGCAGTTTCGATTCCATGCGGTCGTAGCCCCGGTCGAGGTGGTAGATGCGGTCGACCAGCGTCTCGCCCTCGGCCACAAGGCCGGCGATGACGAGGCTGGCGGAGGCGCGCAGGTCGGTGGCCATCACGGTGGCGCCCGAGAGCTGTTGCACGCCCTCGACCATCGCGACCTTGCCTTCGACGTGGATGCGCGCGCCCAGGCGCACCATCTCGTTCACGTGCATGAAGCGGTTCTCGAAGATGGTCTCGGTGACCATCGAAGCGCCGCGCGCGATCACGTTCAGGGCCATGAACTGGGCCTGCATGTCGGTCGGGAAGCCGGGGTATTCGGTGGTGCTGAAGCTCTGCGCCTTCAGGTGGTCGTAGGCCGGGCCCTGCGAGCCGATGCGGATGCCGTCGGGCTCGGTCACGACGGTGCAGCCGGCGTCGCGCAGCTTGTCGATCACGGCGTCGAGGTGGTCGCCGCGCGCGTGGCGCAGGAAGGCCTCGCCGCCGGTGGCCGCCACGGCGCACAGGAAGGTGCCGGCCTCGATGCGGTCGGCCACCACGGCGTGTTCGCAGCCGTGCAGCTTCTCGACGCCCTGGATGCGGATGTGGCTGGTGCCGTGGCCTTCGATCTTCGCGCCCATGCGGATCAGCATTTCGGCCAGGTCGACGATCTCGGGCTCCTGCGCGGCGTTCTCGAGCAGCGTCTCGCCCTCGGCCAGCGCGGCGGCCATGAGGAAGTTCTCGGTGCCGGTGACGGTGACCATGTCGGTCAGGATGCGCGCGCCCTTCAGCCGCGTGCGGCCCTCGGGCAGGCGCGCGACCATGTAGCCGTGCTCGACCACGATCTCGGCACCCATCGCCTGCAGGCCCTTGATGTGCTGGTCGACCGGCCGCGAGCCGATGGCGCAGCCGCCGGGCAGCGACACCTTGGCGTGGCCGAAGCGCGCCAGCAGCGGGCCCAGCGCCAGCACCGAGGCGCGCATGGTCTTCACGAGTTCGTAGGGGGCCTCGGGATTGCCGAGCTCGCCGGCGTTCAGGCGCACGGTGCCGTTGTCGTCGGCCTCGGCCGTCACGCCCATGTTGCGCACCAGCTTGAGCATGGTCGACACGTCCTGCAGGCGCGGCACGTTGTGCAGCACCACGGGCTGGTCGGTCAGCAGCGCCGCGCACAGCTCGGGCAGCGCGGCGTTCTTGGCGCCGGAAATGAGCACTTCGCCGCGAAGCTCACGCCCGCCGCGAATCAGAAGTTTGTCCATGAAGGATCCAGCGAAATCAGGAGGCCCGCAGGGGCCGGAAAGTCATTTGTCCACGGCGGCCCATTCGGCCGGCGTGTAGGTCTTCATCGAGAGCGCATGCACCTCGTCGGTGTGCATTTTCGCACCGAGGGTGGCGTAGACCCGCTGGTGGCGCTGGATGGCGCGCTTGCCCTCGAATTCGGCCGAGACGATGGTCGCGTACCAATGTCGGCCGTCGCCCTCGAGCGTGATGTGCTCGCACGGCAGATGGGCAGCGATGATGGCTTGGAGTTCGTCAGCGGTCATGGGGTCTTGGAAGGCGGGTTCAGCCGCGGATTTTGTAGCCGATGCGCAGGAGGTGAACGGCAATCGCGCTCACCACCAGCCAGGCGGAACCGACGATGCCGAAGCTCAGCCAGGGCGAGGCGTCACTCACCCCGAAGAAGCCGTAGCGGAAGCCGTCGATCATGTAGAAGAAGGGGTTCAGGTGGCTCACGCTCTGCCAGAACGGCGGCAGCGAGCCGATCGAATAGAACACGCCCGACAGGAAGGTCATGGGCATGATCAGGAAATTCTGGAACACGGCCATCTGGTCGAACTTCTCGGCCCAGAGCCCGGCGATGAGGCCGAGCGTGCCCAGCATGGCCGAGCCCAGCAGCGCGAACACCAGGATCCACACCGGCGCCACGAAGCTCGGCACGGCGAAGAAGACGGTCACGGCGAACACGCCCACGCCCACCGCCAGCCCGCGGATCACCGAGGAGCCCACGTAGGCGAAGAACCAGCCCCAGTGCGACAGCGGCGTGAGCAGCACGAACACGAGGTTGCCCATGATCTTGCTCTGGATGATCGAGGACGAGCTGTTCGCGAATGCGTTCTGCAGCACGCTCATCATCACGAGGCCGGGGATCAGGAAAGCGGTGTAGCCCACGGAGCCGTAGACCGTCACGCGGCCTTCGAGCACATGGCCGAACACCATGAGGTACAGCAGCGCGGTGAGCACCGGCGCGCCGACGGTCTGGAAGCCGACCTTCCAGAAGCGCAGCGTTTCCTTGTAGAGCAGCGCTCGCCACCCAGTGACGGCCATCATCGCGACACCTCCAGCGGCGTCTGCTCGCCCGCCATCAGGTCGATGAACACGTCTTCCAGGTCGGCCTTGCGCATTTCCACGTCTTCCACCGCGACGCCGGCTTCGCGGATCGCGGCCAGCAGTTGTTCGACTTCATGCGCGTTCTGCGCCGGCAGCTGCACGATGCGCCCGGTGATGCGCGCGTGCTGGGCGATGGCCCAGGGCAGCATGGCATCGGTCTTGAAGCGCAGCACATTGCTCGCGGCCGATTTCAGCAGCTCGCTGGTGCGGTCCAGCGCGATCACCTTGCCGAGCTTGAGCATCGCGATGCGGCTGCACAGGGCTTCGGCTTCCTCGAGGTAATGGGTGGTGAGCAGCACGGTGCTGCCCTGCTTGTTGAGCTTGGCGACGAACTGCCAGAGCGTCTGGCGCAACTCGACGTCGACGCCGGCCGTGGGCTCGTCGAGCACGATGACCGGCGGCTTGTGCACCAGCGCCTGCGCCACCAGCACGCGGCGCTTCATGCCGCCCGAGAGCTGGCGCATGTTGGCCGTGGCCTTGTCGGCCAGGCCCAGGCTCTGCAGCAGCTCGTCGATCCAGGCTTCGTTGTTCTTGATGCCGAAGTAGCCCGACTGGATGCGCAGCGACTCGCGCACGTTGAAGAAGGGGTCGAACACCAGCTCCTGCGGCACGATGCCGAGCTGGCGCCGGGCTTCGGCGTAGTCGCGCTGCACGTCGAAACCGTGCACGCTGATCGCGCCCGCCGTGGGCCGCGACAGGCCCGCCAGCATGCTGATGAGGGTGGTCTTGCCCGCGCCGTTGGGGCCGAGCAGGCCGAAGAACTCGCCCGGCTCGATCTGGAAGGAAACCTCGTCGACCGCACGCAGCCCCTGCTTGCCTTGGGCGCGTTGCTGACGGGAGGGAGGGTAGGTCTTGGAGACCGACTGGAATGAGATCGCGGGCATGGGAGCCCGCGATTTTACGGGCGATGGGTTTTTCGGCGCTGCTCAGGGGTGAACGTGGGAAGCCGGCCGCGCTAGGCATCGGCCCGGAGTTCACCCACAATCCCGCCGGTGCCGATTTTGCGCACCGCAACCGCCCATCGCGAGGAACGCCAATGAAGTGTTTGACCCGCAGCCCCCTCCCAACCGTTGCCGCCCTGCTCCTGGCGATGGTGCTGACTGCTTGCGGGGGAGGAGGTGGTGGCGGCGGAGGTGGCGGCATCGCCCTTGTTGGCGGCGGCGCAGGCGCTGGCGCAGGGGGCGGCACCGCCCAACCTTGCACTTCATCTGCCGGTTCGGCCCAGCTGCCAGCCCGCGATGCACTCATTGCGCGCGCCAAGTGCCTGGAGTTGGACACGCCCTACGTGCCACCACCCGGCGATGTGCTGGAGCACAACACGTCCGGCTATGCCAAGGCCATGTGCTCGGCGGTCTTCATCACCGGACTCGATCCTGCGGTCGCCGCCGAAACCATCGGGTACTTCACGGGGCCGTACGAACAGCGCAAGAAGGTAGGGGCGCCGGTCGTCGACCGCACCAAGAAAGAGGTGCGGATCACGATGCCCAACGGCGGTCCGACGCTGGTGGCTCGCCACTTCGGATCGCAGGGCTGCATCACGCTGCCGCCCGGCAAGGACGACGTTTTCTTCACACCCGTCAATGTCAAGAGCGCGCTGGCCGACCCCACGACCGTGCCCTGGCCCATGGGCGATGTGCTGTCGAACGACCCGCCGCCCGCCGACGTCGACATGGCCAAGGTGAACCAGGCCATCGGCGCCGCCTTTGAAACCACGGAGGCCTACACCGCGGCCTTCGTGGTCACGCACAAGGGGCGGCTCATCGGCGAGCGCTACATGAGCGGCATCAGCGCGACAACGCCGCTCGAATCATGGTCGATGGGCAAGAGCGTCGTGGCCACGATGATGGGCGTTCTGATCAAGCAGGGCGTGTACAAGCTCGACCAGCCCGCGCCGATTCCCGAATGGCAAGGTGCCGGCGACGGCCGCCAGCAGATCCGCATTGCCGACATCCTGCGCATGTCCAGCGGGCTGCGCATCAAGGCCCCGGACGATCCGGACTTCGATCCCAACGGCACCTACCCCGATCACATCTACTACTACACGGGCCGGATCAACGCCTTCAACTACGCTGCGACCCGACCGCAGCAATGGCCACCCAACACGGTGGGCCGCTACCGCAACACCGATCCGGTGCTTGCCAACTACCTGGTCCGCCTTGCGGTCGAGAAGCGCGGCGAAGAGTACCTCTCGTTCCCGCAGCGCGCCATCTTCGACAAGATCGGCATCCGCTCCATGGTGATCGAGACCGATCCCTACGGCAACTTCCTCACGCAAGGCTACGACTTCATGTCGGCGCGCGATTGGGCCCGGCTGGCCAATCTCTACCTGCAGGACGGGGTGTGGAACGGGGAACGCATTCTTCCCGAGGGGTTCGTCAACTTCGTGAGCACGGCCGCACCAGCCTGGGCCGCAGACCAGCGCCCCATCTACGGGGGATTCTTCTGGATCAATGGAACGGGAGCGCTGGCGGTGCCAACGACGGCCTACTACATGCTCGGCGCAGGGGGCCAGTTCGTGCTCGTGATTCCGTCGCACGATCTTGTGGTCGTGCGCATCGGCCACTCCAAGGGGGAGCGATTCGCGACCTCAACCCTGAACAAGGCGCTCTCGCTGCTGACCGCAGCGGTGCCACGCACGCGCTAGGGTGTCAGGGTGCGGCGGGCAGAAGGCCCGCGATGCCGTACAGCGCGGCCAGCTCGCGCAGGCGCGGCGACAGGCCCTTGACCGAGAACCCCCGGCCCAGCGCGCTGGATTCGCGCCGGCACTCGAGCAGCACCGCCAGCGCGGAGGAATCGAACTGGGCCAGTGCCGTGGCGTCGACCACGGTGGACGACGAATCGGTCTGGCCCTTGAGCCCCTGCTGCAGCATGCGCATGCAGGCAGGAGCTTCGTCGTGGGTGAGTCGGGAGGGAAGGACCAGCATGGCGTGCGCCCGTCAGCCCTTGCCGTTGCCCTTGTTGCGCGCGGCCAGCGCGGCAATCAGGCCATCGATGCCGCTCTTGTTGATTTCCTGCGCGAACTGGGTGCGGTAGGTGTCGACCAGCCAGACGCCCAGCACATTCAGGTTGTAGACCTTCCAGCCGGCGCCCTGCCCCGGGGTCTTTTCGAGGCGGTAGTCCAGCTGCACCGGGTCGCCGCGGCCCTTGACCTCGGTGCGCACGAGCACGTCGGTGTCGGTGGGCGCGCCACGGAACGGGCGGATGGTGACGGTCTGGTCGCTCACCTGGTCGAGCGCGCCGGCGTAGGTGCGCACGAGCAGGGTCTTGAACTCGTCCTGCAGGCGCTTTTGCTGCTCGGGCGTGGCCTGGCGCCAAGCCGGGCCGACGGCCGAGGCGGTCATGCGCTGGAAGTTGACGTTGGGCATGATCTTGCTGTCGACCAGCAGCATGATCTTGTTGATGTCACCGGCCTTGATCGACGAGTCGGCCTTGATGGTCTCGAGCACGTCGGTCGACAGGCGCTTGACGAGCGCATCGGGGGCTTCGTCGGCCGCGAATGCGCTCTGGTGCACGAAAGCGGTGGCGGCGCCGAACAGCAGCGCGCCGGCCAATGCCAGGCGGCCCAGGTCGCGTCGTTGCAGCAAGATCTTGTTGTTCATGGTGAGTCCCTCAGGTTGAATTGTCTTCCCTGCACGGTGCAGCCAATGGCCCCGTGCTGAGACAGGAACGGTTTCGACAGGCGCCAGGCCGACCGGGTTCCTGAAGCGGAGGTGAAGCCTTGCAACCGGATGCAAGCAGGACCACCCCGTCCGCCCTCTTTTGCCGTCACTTGCCGGCGTTGTCGTCGTCCGGCGGGTTGCCGTCGTAGACCTGGTTGCGGCGGCGCTGCAGGAACGCATCGCGCGTGAACGAATATTTGTCGAGCGCGGCTTCGTCGAGCAGGCGAGTGGCACCCAGGTAGCGCGAGCGGGTGTCCACGACACGCAGGCCCGCCAGCGAATTGCGCCAAGCGATGTCGTGGATATGGCCCTGCGCGTCGCCGTACATGTCGAGCGGCCGGGCGATCGTGTCGCGCAGCGTCGAGGGGCCGAGCAACGGCAGCACGACGTACGGACCGGCGCCCACGCCCCAGTAGCCCAGCGTCTGGCCGAAGTCTTCCTCGTGGCGCGGCAGGCGCGCCTCGGAGGCGACGTCGAGCAGGCCGCCCAGGCCGAAGAAGGTGTTGACGTTCAGCCGCATGAAGGTCTCGGCGCTGTTCTGCAGCTTGAGCTGGGCCACGTTGTTGGCCAGGCTCCAGATGTCACCGAGGTTGCTGAAGAAGTTGGTCACGCCCTGGCGCACCAGCGAGGGCACCACGTTCTGGTAGGCAGTGGCCACGGGCTCCAGCACGGCTTCGTCGACGGTGTCGTTGAAGCGCGTCATGCCGCGGTTGTACGGCTCGAAGGGGTCGGTCGGGCTTGCGCCGGATCCGGTGGCGCATCCGGCCACGAGGGCGAAACCGACGGTGGCGGTGGCCCAACGGGCGGAGCTAGCTACACTTTTAATAGCAGTCGACGAAAAAAGTCGTGTGGTCATTTCTTGTTGGCTGTTCCCGGCGCCGTATTCCCCTCGGCGGCCTTGCTGTACAGGAACTGGCTGATCAGGTTCTCCAGCACCACGGCCGATTGGGTCGCGGTGATGGTGTCGCCGGCTTGCAGGTTCTTTTCCTCGGCGCCCGCCTCGATGCCGATGTACTGCTCGCCGAGCAGGCCACTGGTCAGGATCTTGAGCGAGCTGTCCTTGGGAAAACTGTAACGGTTTTGCAGCGCCAGCGTCACATCGGCCTGAAAGGCCTTGTCGTTGAACGCGATGGATTCCACACGACCGACCACCACGCCAGCACTCTTGACCGCGGTCTGGGGCTTGAGCCCGCCGATATTGTCGAAACGTGCGGTGACCGTGTAGGTCTTCTGGAAGTTCAGGCTCAGCAGGTTGGCCGACTGCAGCGCCAGGAACAGCAATGCGGCGCCGCCGATCAGCACGAACAGGCCGACCCAGATGTCGTTGGTGGAACGTTGCATGGTTTGCACTCTCTGTCTAGAACGATGGAGCCGGGGCCCCTTTAGATACTGAACATCATGGCGGTGAGCAAGAAATCGAGCCCCAAGACCGCCAGCGACGCCATCACCACGGTGCGCGTGGTGGCGCGCGACACGCCCTCGGGCGTCGGCTGGGCCTCGAAGCCCTGCAGCAGCGCGACGAAGGTCACGGTGAAACCGAACACGATGCTCTTGATGACGCCGTTGCCGACGTCGCGCCAGACATCGACGCCGCCCTGCATCTGGCCCCAGAACGCGCCCGGGTCGACGCCCAGCATCAGCACGCCCACGACATAGCCGCCCATGATGCCGACCGCGCTGAACACGGCCGCCAGCAGCGGCATGGTGATGACGCCGGCCCAGAAGCGCGGCGCGAGGATGCGCTGCACCGGGTCGACCGCCATCATTTCCATGGCGCTCAACTGCTCGTTGGCTTTCATGAGGCCGATCTCGGCCGTCAGCGAGGTGCCGGCCCGGCCGGTGAACAGCAGGGCCGCCACCACGGGACCGAGTTCGCGCACGAGGCTCAGCGCCACCAGCAGGCCGAGCGCCTCGGACGAGCCGTAGCGCTGCAGCGCGTAGTACATCTGCAGCCCGAGCACGAAGCCCACGAACAGGCCCGACACGCCGATGATGGCGAGCGAGTAGTTGCCCAGGAAATGGATCTGGTCACGCACCAGCCCGAAGCGGCGCATGATCTGCGCGCCCGGGCCGAGCAGGCGCAGGAACAGCTTGGCCGCATGGCCCATGTCGGCCAGTTGGCTGCGCACGGCAAAGCCGACGTCGGCGGGCTTCCACCAGGTCATGAGCGCCCCCCTTCCCGGTTCCCGAAATCGTCTTCGATACTGACGCCCGGATAGTGGAAGTGCACCGGCCCGTCAGGCAGCGCATTGACGAACTGATGCACCAGCGGATCGGCGCTCTCGCGCACCTCGTCGGGCCGCCCCTGCGCAGCGATGCCGCCGTTGGCCAGGATGATCACGTGGTCCGCGATGCGGAAGGTTTCCTCGAGGTCGTGCGACACGATGATGCTGGTGAGGCCGAGCGCATCGTTGAGCTGGCGGATCAGCCGCGCGGCCGTGCCGAGCGAGATCGGGTCGAGCCCCGCGAAGGGCTCGTCGTACATCACGAGGTCGGGGTCGAGCGCGATCGCGCGGGCCAGCGCCACGCGCCGCGCCATGCCGCCCGACACCTCGCTGGGCATCAGGTCGCGCGCGCCGCGCAGGCCGACAGCGTCCAGCTTCATGAGCACGATGTCGCGCACCAGCGCCTCCGACAGCTGCGTGTGCTCGCGCAGCGGAAAGGCCACGTTGTCGAACACGCTGATGTCGGTGAACAGCGCGCCGAACTGGAACAGCATGCCCATGCGGCGCCGCGCCGCATACAGCGTCGCGACATCGAAGTGGCCGACATCCTTCCCGTCGAACAGCACCTCGCCGCGTTGGGCGCGCTGCTGGCCGCCGATGAGGCGCAGCACGGTGGTCTTGCCGCCACCCGATGCCCCCATCAACGCCGTCACCTTGCCGCGCGGCACGGAAAACGACACGCCGTCGAGGATCGCGCGCGCGCCGTAGCCGAACGTGACATCGCGGAATTCGACGAAGGAGGAAGACGTGGGTGTGGCTGGGTCCATCTCAATAAAAAAGCCGGGCGCCTTCTCAGGCATCCCGGCATGCGGTTTCCGCGGATGATAACGGGGCCGCGAACGGCGCCGCTTCACTGAAACAAAAATCAGCGCGGTAAGTCGCTGAATCCCATCAAAAATTCGTCGACCGAACGCGCCGCTTGACGGCCCTCGCGAATTGCCCACACCACCAGCGATTGGCCGCGGCGAATGTCACCTGCGGCGAACACCTTGGGCACATTGGTGGCATAGCCGCCGATGAAGTCGACCGTGGCGCGCGCGTTGCCGCGGGCGTCCTTCTCGACACCGAAGGCGTCGAGCACGGTGGCCACGGGGCTGATGAAGCCCATCGCCAGCAGCACCAGGTCGGCCTTGAGGATCTGCTCGCTGCCGGGCACTTCCTGCATCTTGCCGTCCTTCCACTCGACGCGCACGGTCTTCAGGCCGGTGACCTTGCCCTTCTCGCCGATGAATTCCTTGGTCGAGATGGCGAACTCGCGCTCGCAGCCTTCTTCGTGGCTGGAGCTGGTGCGCAGCTTGATCGGCCAGTAGGGCCAGGTCAGCGGACGGTTCTCTTCTTCCGGCGGCTGCGGCATCAGTTCGAACTGCGTGACGCTCACGGCGCCGTGGCGGTTGCTGGTGCCCACGCAGTCGGAGCCGGTGTCGCCGCCGCCGATCACGATGACGTGCTTGCCGTCGGCGCGCAGCTGGCCCTTGACCTTGTCGCCTGCGTTGACGCGGTTCTGCTGCGGCAGGAACTCCATCGCGAAATGGATGCCGTCGAGGTCGCGGCCCGGCACGGGCAGGTCGCGCGATTGCTCGGCGCCGCCGGTGAGCACCACGGCGTCGAAGTCTTTCTGCAGCTGCTCGGGCGTGACGGTTTCCTTGGCCAGGTTGGTGACCTTGGAGCCCTTGCCCAGCGGGTCTTTCGCAGCACCGACCATCACGCCGGTGCGGAAGGTCACGCCCTCGGCCTTCATCTGCTCGACGCGGCGGTCGATGTGCGACTTCTCCATCTTGAAGTCGGGAATGCCGTAGCGCAGCAGGCCGCCGACACGGTCGTTCTTCTCGAACAGCGTGACGTCGTGGCCGGCGCGCGCCAGTTGCTGCGCGGCGGCCATGCCGGCCGGGCCGGAGCCCACCACGGCGACCTTCTTGCCGGTCTTGTGCTTGGCGACGCGCGGCGCCACCCAGCCTTCGTCCCAGGCGCGGTCGATGATCGCGTGTTCCAGCGACTTGATGCCGACCGCGTCGTCGTTCACGTTGAGCACGCAGGCCGCCTCGCAGGGCGCGGGGCAGATGCGGCCGGTGAACTCGGGGAAGTTGTTGGTCGAATCGAGCACCGCGAAGGCGTTCTGCCAGTCGTCGCGGTACACGAGGTCGTTGAAGTCCGGAATGATGTTGTTGACCGGGCAGCCGCTGTTGCAGAACGGCGTGCCGCAGTCCATGCAACGTGCGCCCTGCACCTTGGCCTGGTCGGTGTTCAGGCCGACGACGAATTCCTTGTAGTGCTTGACGCGCTCTTCGACAGGCTTGTAGCCCTCTTCGATGCGCTCATGCTCCATGAAGCCGGTGATTTTTCCCATCGTGCTTTCCTCTGTTCTTCGTATCTATGGCGCGCTCAGACGGCGGCCGTGGCGGGCGCGGCCAGTGCGTGCGGCTCGAGGCCGACGTGGGCGTTGTTGCCGCTGCTGGCCAGCTCGACCTGGCGGTCGTGCAGTTCGGCCAGCGCGCGCTTGTACTCGTTCGGGAACACCTTGACGAACTTGGTGCGCGACTCGGCCCAGTTGTCGAGCAGCTCGCGCGCGCGCTTGCTGCCGGTCCAGCGGTGGTGCTCTTCGAGCAGCTTCTTGAGCTGCGCTTCGTCGGTCTCGCCGCCGTGCCAGATCTTGCGATGCACGCTGGCGGTCTGCTCGGCTGAGGTGAGCACCTTGTCGAGCGACACCATCGAGAGGTTGCAGCGCGAGGCGAACTGGCCGTCTTCGTCGTAGACGAAGGCGACACCGCCGCTCATGCCGGCCGCGAAGTTGCGGCCCGTCTTGCCGAGCACGGCCACCGTGCCGCCGGTCATGTATTCGCAGCCGTGGTCGCCGGTGCCTTCGATGACCGCCGTGGCGCCCGACAGGCGCACCGCGAAGCGTTCGCCGGCCACGCCGCACAGGTAGGCCTCGCCAGTGGTCGCGCCGTACAGCGCGGTGTTGCCGACGATGGTGTTGCGCGCGGCTTCACCGCGGAAGTCGAGGCTGGGGCGCACCACCACGCGGCCGCCCGAGAGGCCCTTGCCGGTGTAGTCGTTGGCATCGCCGATCAGGTACAGCGTGATGCCGCGTGCCAGGAAGGCGCCGAACGACTGGCCGCCCGTGCCTTCGAGCTGGATGCGGATCGAGTCGTCGGGCAGGCCTTGCGGGTGCACCTTGGTCAGCGCGCCCGAAAGCATGGCGCCCACCGAGCGGTTGACGTTGCGCGCCACCTCGATGAACTGCACCTTCTCGCCCTTGTCGATGGCAGGACGCGACTTCTCGATGAGCTTCACGTCGAGCGCGCGCTCGAGGCCGTGGTCCTGGTTCTCGACATGGAAACGCGGCACGTCGGCCGGCACGATCGGCAGCGCGAACAGGCGGCTGAAGTCCAGGCCCGACGCCTTCCAGTGCTCGATGCCCTTGCGCATGTCGAGCAGGTCGGCGCGGCCGATCAGGTCGTCGAACTTGCGGATGCCCAGTTGGGCCATGATCTGGCGCACTTCTTCGGCAACGAAGAAGAAGTAGTTGACGACATGCTCGGGCTTGCCAGAGAACTTCTTGCGCAGGATCGGGTCTTGCGTGGCCACGCCCACCGGGCAGGTGTTCAGGTGGCACTTGCGCATCATGATGCAGCCCTCGACCACCAGCGGCGCGGTGGCGAAGCCGAACTCGTCGGCGCCCAGCAGCGCGCCGATGGCGACGTCGCGGCCGGTCTTCATCTGGCCGTCGGCCTGCACGCGGATGCGGCTGCGCAGGCGGTTGAGCACCAGCGTCTGCTGCGTCTCGGCCAGGCCGATTTCCCACGGGCTGCCCGCGTGCTTGATCGACGACCAGGGCGATGCGCCCGTGCCGCCGTCATGGCCCGCGATCACGACGTGGTCGCTCTTGCACTTGGCCACGCCCGCGGCGATGGTGCCGACGCCGATTTCGCTCACCAGCTTCACGCTGATGCTGGCGTGCGGCGCGGTGTTCTTCAGGTCGTGAATGAGCTGAGCCAGGTCTTCGATCGAGTAGATGTCGTGGTGCGGCGGCGGCGAGATGAGGCCCACGCCCGGCACGGCATAGCGCTGCTTGCCGATGTACTCGGTGACCTTGCCGCCGGGCAGCTGACCGCCCTCGCCCGGCTTGGCACCTTGCGCCATCTTGATCTGGATCTGGTCGGCCGAGTGCAGGTACTCGGCGGTGACGCCGAAGCGGCCCGAAGCCACCTGCTTGATGCGCGAACGCAGCGAGTCGCCGTCGTTCAGCGGCAGGTCGACCTCGACGTTGGCCGCGCCGATCACGCTCTTGAGCGTGTCGCCCTGCTTGATCGGGATGCCCTTCAGTTCGTTGCGGTAGCGCGCCGGGTCTTCGCCGCCTTCGCCCGTGTTGCTCTTGCCGCCGATGCGGTTCATGGCAATGGCGAGCGTGGCGTGCGCCTCGGTGCTGATCGAGCCCAGCGACATCGCGCCGGTGGCGAAGCGCTTGACGATCTCGGCAGCCGCTTCGACCTCGTCGACCGGAATGGCCTTGGCCGGATCGATCTTGAACTCGAACAGGCCACGCAGCGTGAGGTGGCGGCGGTTCTGGTCGTTGATGAGCTGCGCGTATTCCTTGTACGTGTTCCAGTTGTTGGAACGCGTGCTGTGCTGCAGCTTGGCGATGGCGTCGGGCGTCCACATGTGCTCTTCGCCGCGGGTGCGCCAGGCGTATTCGCCGCCGGCGTCCAGCATGTGGGCGAGCACCGGGTCGTCGCCGAAGGCGGCCTTGTGCATGCGGATGGCTTCTTCGGCGATCTCGAAGACGCCGATGCCTTCCACGCGGCTGGCGGTGCCGGTGAAGTACTTGTTCACCGTCTCGGTGTTCAGGCCGATGGCTTCGAACAGCTGGGCGCCGCAGTAGCTCATGTAGGTGCTGACACCCATCTTCGACATGATCTTCGACAGGCCCTTGCCGATGGCCTTGACGTAGTTGTAGACCGCCTTGTCGGCGCTCAGGTCGCCCGGCAGGTCGGCGTGCATGGCCGCCAGCGTTTCCATCGCGAGGTACGGGTGCACGGCTTCGGCGCCGTAGCCGGCGAGCACGCCGAAGTGATGCACTTCGCGCGCCGAACCGGTCTCGACCACGAGGCCGGCCGTGGTGCGCAGGCCCTCGCGCACGAGGTACTGGTGCACGGCCGACAGCGCCAGCACGGCGGGGATCGCCACTTGCGTCGGGCCCACGCCGCGGTCGCTCACGATCAGGATGTTGTGGCCGCCCTTGATGGCATCGACCGCTTCGGCGCACAGCGAGGCCAGCTTGGCTTCGACGCCTTCATCGCCCCAGCCCAGCGGGTAGGTGATGTCGAGCACGTAGCTCTTGAACTTGCCCTGCGTGTAGCGACCGATGTCGCGCAGCTTCGCCATGTCGGCGAAGTCGAGAATGGGCTGGCTCACTTCGAGCCGCATCGGCGGGTTGACCTGGTTGATGTCCAGCAGGTTCGGCTTGGGACCGATGAAGGACACCAGCGACATCACGATCGCTTCGCGGATCGGGTCGATCGGCGGGTTGGTCACCTGCGCGAACAGCTGCTTGAAGTAGTTGTACAGCGGCTTGTTCTTGCTGGAGAGCACGGCCAGCGGGCTGTCGTTGCCCATGGAGCCGATGCCTTCTTCGCCGGCCTGCGCCATCGGGCTCATCAGGAACTTGATGTCTTCCTGGGTGTAGCCGAAGGCCTGCTGGCGGTCGAGCAGCGCCACCTGGCTCACCGGGATCGCGGCCGGCTCGGCCTTGACGCTGTCGAGCTTGATGCGCAGGTTCTCGATCCACTGCTTGTAGGGCTTGCTGTTGGCGAGGGTGGCCTTGACCTCCTCGTCGTCGATCATGCGGCCCTGCTCCAGGTCGATCAGGAACATCTTGCCGGGCTGCAGGCGCCACTTGCGCACGATCTTCTGCTCGGGCACGGGCAGCACGCCCGACTCCGACGCCATGATGACCAGGTCGTCGTCGGTCACGCAGTAGCGCGAGGGGCGCAGGCCGTTGCGGTCGAGCGTGGCGCCGATCTGGCGGCCGTCGGTGAACACGATGGAGGCCGGGCCGTCCCACGGCTCGAGCATGGCGGCGTGGTACTCATAGAACGCGCGGCGGCGCGTGTCCATGGTGGCGTGCTGTTCCCAGGGCTCGGGAATCATCATCATCACGGCCTGGCTGATGGGGTAGCCGGCCATCGTCAAGAGCTCGAGGCAGTTGTCGAAGGTGGCGGTGTCGGACTGGCCGGCGAAGCTGATCGGGTAGAGCTTTTGCAGGTCGGCGCCGAGCACGGGCGACGACATGACGCCTTCGCGCGCCTTCATCCAGTTGTAGTTGCCCTTGACCGTGTTGATTTCGCCGTTGTGGGCGACATAGCGGTACGGGTGGGCCAGCGGCCACTCGGGGAAGGTGTTGGTCGAGAAGCGCTGGTGCACCAGGCCCAGGGCCGAGACGCAACGCTTGTCCTGCAGGTCGAGGTAGTAGGTACCGACCTGGTCGGCCAGCAGCAGGCCCTTGTAGACCACGGTGCGGCTGGACATGCTCGGAACGTAGTATTCCTTGCTGTGCTTGAGCTTCAAGCGCTGAATGTTGGCGCTGGCGGTCTTGCGGATCACGTACAGCTTGCGCTCCAGCGCGTCCTGCACGATCACGTCGTTGCCGCGGCCGATGAAGATCTGGCGCAGCAGCGGTTCCTTTTCGCGCACGGTGGGCGACATGGGCATGTCGCGGTTGACCGGCACGTCGCGCCAGCCCAGCAGCACCTGGCCTTCGGCCTTGATGGCGCGTTCCATCTCTTGTTCGCAGGCTTCGCGGGAGGCATGTTCCTTCGGCAGGAAGATCATGCCGACGCCGTATTCGCCCGGCGGGGGCAGCGTGACGCCCTGCTTGGCCATTTCTTCGCGGTACAGCAGGTCGGGCAGCTGGATCAGGATGCCCGCGCCGTCGCCCATCAGCTTGTCGGCGCCGACGGCGCCGCGGTGGTCGAGGTTCTCGAGGATCTTCAGGCCCTGCAGCACGATGGCGTGGCTCTTCTCGCCCTTGATGTGGGCGACGAAGCCGACGCCGCAGGCGTCGTGCTCATCGGCACCGGAATACAGACCGTGTTCTTGGAGGTGTTGAATCTCGGCAGCCGTCGTCATGGCGCGCTCCTTCAGTTTTCGCAGGGAAAGGGAGCATATTGCGATGCACAAAGAATGCCAAACACTTTAATGGGGGTCAGATTCCTATTAAATCTTGAGTTTTCTTGTCAGAATTAAATTGGGGACATATTAAAAGCAGGAGCACAACTCCCAACAAGGGCGCGACTTTCAGCCGCTTTCAGTCCGGATCTTTGGCGGGCGCGGGCGGCCGGCCGGCCTTGGCCTTGATCACCCGGCGCTCGGTGGACTTCTGCAACGTGTCCAGAAAACCGTCGTCGCCAGCCGCCCAGCCGCGCAGGGTGGCCTCGGTCAGGGCCTGCTGATCGGCCGCGCGAACCCCGCCACGCACCAGTTCGGCATACGCCGCCTCCCGCGCGAAGGGCGTGTTGCCGAGCTCCCAGTACAGCGGATGCGGCGTCAGCAGGCGGTCTTGCCGCAGGCCGGCGTAGTGGCCGTGGCTGGACCACGGGAAGTCGCGCGCCTCGGCGACCATGCCGGCACGCACCGGGTTCAGGTCGATGTAGGCCATGCAGGTCAGCAGGTAGCGCTCGGTCTGGATCAGGGTCGATCTGTAGCGCCCTTCCCACAAGGTGCCGCTACGACGATGGCGGTCGTTGAAGTAGCGCACGTAGCTGCGCCCGACCGACTGCATGAACTGCGGCAGGCCCGTGGCACTGTCAGGCGTGGCCAGCAGGTGGAAGTGGTTGTCCATCAGCACGTAGGCGTGCAGCGCGATGCCGAAGCGCGCGGCATTCTCGGCCAGCAGGCCGAGCAGCTTCTCGTGGTCGGCGCGGTCCACGAAGATCGGCTGGCGGTTGTTGCCGCGCTGGATCACGTGGTGCGGCATGCCGGCCAGCGTGAGACGGGGGAGACGGGCCATGGGAACGATGGACGACGCCGTCCGGGCACTCAATCCGCGAGGCGGAAGCGCGTGTCGCCCAGCGTGTCGAGCCCGAACTGCGCCAGCAGCTCGCGCAGCCGCGTCGCCGCACTCGCCTTGCGCTGGCCGGTGTAGCGCGCCAGGATCAGCTCGTTCTTCATGCTGTGCTCCCAGCCGACCAGCTCGGTGACGGTGACGCTGTAGCCGTTGGCTTCCAGGTACAGGCAGCGCAGCACGTTGGTGAGCTGGCTGCCGATCTCGCGGGTGTGCAGCGGATGGCGCCACAGTTCGGCCAGCGGCGTGCGCGACAGGGCCAGCGCCTTGGTCTCGCGCAGGCAGGCCGCCACTTCGGCCTGGCAGCAGGGCACGAGCACCATGCAGCGCGCCTTCTTGGCGAGGCCGAAGGCAATGGCGTCGTCGGTGGCGGTGTCGCAGGCGTGCAGCGCGGTGACCACGTCGATCTGCGCCGGCAGTTCGCTCGCCTGCGCCGACTCGGCCACGGTGAGGTTCAGGAACGACATGCGCCCGAAGCCCAGCTGCTGCGCCAGCGCACGAGAGCGCTCGACCAGCTCGCTGCGCGTCTCGATGCCGTAGACATGGCCACCCTGCCGCGCGCGGAAGAACAGGTCATAGATGATGAAACCGAGGTACGACTTGCCCGCCCCGTGGTCGGCCAGCGTGGCCTCGGCGCCCTCGCCCGGCAGCTCGCGCAGCAGCTGCTCGATGAACTGGAACAGGTGGTAGACCTGCTTGAGCTTGCGCCGCGAATCCTGGTTGAGCCGGCCTTCGCGCGTGAGGATGTGCAGCTCCTTGAGCAGCTCGACGGACTGGCCCGGCCGCAGGACTTCGGCCAGCTCGGCTTCGGCCTTCGCAGCCTTGTTGGTGGGGTGGGCTTTCGCGGGACGGGGCATGGTGTTCTTGTTGTTCATGGCGTGGCGCTTCCCGGGCCGACGTCGAGCGCGGTCCAGCCGTCAGGGCCCAGGACTTCGAGCGTCTCGATGTTGCGCTCGAAGATCGCCTCGGCCTCGGGAAAGGCCTCGACCGCGCGGTCCACGCTGTCTTCGCGCAACAGGTGCAGCGTGGGGTACGGCGCGCGGTTGGTGGCGTTGGTGATGTCGTCGGCCTCGGTGCCGGCGAACTGGAAATGCGGATGGAAGCTGGCGAGTTGCAGCACGCCGTCGAAGCCCGCGCGGGCGAGCTTGCGCTCTGCGCGCTCGGTGAAATCGTTGAAGTCGAGAAAGTCCGCCAGCGCGCGGGGGACGATCAGCAAGGTGGTGTCGCGCACCTCGGCATCGAGCGCCACGAGCGCGCGGGCTTCGGCCAGCAGCGCATCGATGAGGCGGCCTTCGTGGGTGTCGAGGTAGGTGACATAGTGGATCTGGCCCTTCACATGCACCGCCTTGGCGAAGGGGCACAGGTTGAGGCCGATCACGGCGCGTTCGAGCCAGCGGCGGGTGTCGGCTTCGGCCTGCGCGGCGTCGATGACCATCGGGTCGCTCATGCCGTGGCCTCCGTCAGTCGGCGGATGCGCCCGAGGCGCGCGGCGACCGCCATGCCGGCGAGCGAGCAGGCCAGCGTGGCGGTCCAGGTCCAGTGCCAGCCACCGACGCGATGCGCCAGCCAGGCCACCGCCGGCGGCGCCAGGAACTGGCCAAGCGACGACGCCTGCTGCATCAGGCCAACGGTGGTCGAGACGGTGCTCGGCCCCGGCGCCAGCCGCACGCCCAACAGGAACAGCGTGGCCGGCACCATGCCGCCGCCGAGTGAAAAGGCGCAGATCGCGGCATAGCGCAGCGCGGGCGGCAGGCCCAGCGCGTCGGCGCCCTGCCCCACCTGCGCGAAGGCAGCGACACCGCCCAGCGCCATGGTCAGGAAGCCCCATTGCAGCAGGCGCTCGGGCGCCACGCCGCGCTGCAGCCAGCGGCCGCCCATGAGGTTGCCGACGATGTTCATCGCCGCGGCCAGCGCGGTCAGCACCGCGCTCCAGGCGGCCGGCACCTTGGCGTCGGCATAGATGGCGGGCAGGAAACCGATCACAGCCATCCACTGCGACGAGTACACGGCGAAGGTCAACGCGACCAGCCACGGCGCCCGCGCACCGACCGTTTCGCGCAGCCGCGACGCCCAACCGGCCGACGCGGGCTGCAGGCTCGCGCCGGCCGTGCGGGGCCGGTCGCGCGGCACCGCCAGCCACACCCAGAGTGCCGCACCCGCCGACACCAGCGACAGCGTCCACCACCAATCAGCCCATCCGCCCCAGCCGATCAGGGCCGGACCGACGAGCAGCGCCAGCGCCACGCCCAACGGCATGTAGGCGCCCCACAGGCCCAGCGCGGCCTTGTCGGCGCCCGCCGGCGTCAGTGCGCGGATGAGTCCCGGGCCAGGCATCACCGCCATCAGGAAGCCGATGCCTTCGGCCGCACGCAGCACGAACAGCCACAGCACCGCGTGAGACCCGCCCAGCAAACCGGCACCGACGGCGCCCCCGAGCAGGCTGGCCGTCGTCAGCACCGCCAGCCCGACCAGCATGCTGCGCCGCAGGCCGATGGAGTCTGCGGCGAGCCCAGCCAGCAAGCCGAGCGTCATGCTCGCGACCTGGACCAGCGACAGCAGGAAACCCGCCTCGACAAGGTCGATGCCGAGCGACGCCTGCAGCGCCGGCACGGCGGGCGGCAGCTTGCCCAGGTGCAGCGCGGCACTGACGCCGCCCAGCACGACGGCGAAGGCCGCGGCCGGCACGCGGGCCGACGCGCTGTTCGAGCGCACGGCCGCCGTCATGCGATGCCCCGCCGGCCAGTCAGCCGCTCGTGCTCGCGCATGGCGAAGCGGTCGGTCATGCCAGCGATGTAGTCGGCCACGGCGCGGTGCCGGTCGCGGCGCTCGGCGTACGAGACGGGCATCTCGGTGCCGCGCGCCAGGTAGGCATCGAACAGCCCGCGCACGACCTCGCTCGCCTGGTCGGTGGTCTGCGTGACCTGCGGGTGGCGGTAGAGGTTGCGGAACAGGAACTGCTTGAGCGCCTCCGACTGCGCCTGCATGACGCCGCTGAAGGCCACCAGCGGCGGCGCCTGGCGCACGGCGTCGGCATCGACGGGGCCCAGCGCCTCGATGGCCGCACGCGTCGTGTCGATCACGTCGTAGACCTGCGCGCTGAGCATGCGGCGGATGGTTTCATAGAGCACGCGCCGGCCCTGGCCCTGCAGGTGCGGATGCTCGGCCAGCGCTTCGCGGCGGTAGCGCTCGAACAGCTCGACGTCGGCCAGCTGCTCGACGCTGATCAGGCCCGAGCGCACGCCGTCGTCGATGTCGTGCGCGTTGTAGGCGATGGCATCGGCCAGGTTGCACAGCTGCGCCTCCAGCCCCGGCTGCGTGCGGTCGAGAAAGCGACGGGCCACGCCCTGCGGCTCGGCGGCCTCGATGCGTTCGGCGTTGGCGCGCGAGCAATGCTTGAGGATGCCTTCGCGGGTCTCGAAGCTGAGGTTCAGGCCGTCGTACTGCGGGTAGCGGTGCTCCAGCGCATCGACCACGCGCAGGCTCTGCAGGTTGTGCTCGAAGCCGCCGTGCTCGGCCATGCAGGCATTGAGCGCGTCCTGGCCCGCGTGGCCGAAGGGCGTGTGGCCCAGGTCATGGGCCAGCGCGATCGCCTCGACCAGGTCTTCGTTGAGCCGCAGCGCGCGCGCGATGGAGCGGCCCAGCTGCGCGACTTCGAGCGAATGCGTGAGCCGCGTGCGGAACAGGTCGCCCTCGTGGTTCAGGAACACCTGGGTCTTGTAGACCAGCCGTCGGAAGGCGGTGGAATGGACGATGCGGTCGCGGTCGCGCTGGAAGGCGTCGCGCGTGGGCGCGGGCGGCTCCGCGTGGCGCCGTCCGCGCGAACGCGCGGGGTGGCAGGCGTACGCCGCAAGGCTCACGGCCGGATCTCCGCGTGCCGCGCCGCGCTCATGCCGCGCAGCACTGCGCGAGCACGTCGCGCACCATCGCATCGGGCGCGCTGCGCACGACGGCGGAGCCGGGTCGGTCGATCACCACGAAGCGGATCTCGCCGGCTTCCGATTTCTTGTCGACGCGCATCAGCTCCAGGTAGCGCTCGGCGCCCAGCGCCGGTCCCACGGTGGGCAGGCCGGCGCGCTCGATCAGGCGGGTGAGCCGCGCGACAAAGGCCGCGTCGACGCCGCCGAGCCGCTGCGACAGCTGCGCCGCCATGACCATGCCGCAGCCGACGGCTTCGCCGTGCAGCCACTCGCCGTAGCCCAGGCCCGACTCGATGGCATGGCCGAAGGTGTGGCCGAAGTTGAGGATGGCGCGCAGGCCGGTCTCGCGCTCGTCCTGGCCGACCACCAGCGCCTTGATCTCGCAGCTGCGCTTCACGGCATGGGCCAGCGCGGCCGGGTCGCGCGCCACCAGCGCCTCGATGTTCGACTCGATCCAGTCGAAGAAAGCCATGTCGTAGATCGGGCCGTACTTGATGACCTCGGCCAGGCCGGCGCTCAGTTCCCGCGGGGGCAACGTCTGCAGCGTGTCCAGGTCGCAGAGCACGAGCTGCGGCTGGTAGAACGCGCCGATCATGTTCTTGCCCAGCGGGTGGTTGATGGCCGTCTTGCCGCCCACCGAGGAATCGACCTGCGCCAGCAGCGTGGTCGGCACCTGCACGAAGGGCACGCCGCGCATGTAGCTGGCGGCCGCGAAGCCGGTCATGTCGCCCACCACCCCGCCGCCGAGCGCGAACAGCACCGTCTTGCGGTCGCTGCCGTGGCCCAGCAGGGCGTCGAAGATGAGGTTGAGGGTTTCGAGGTTCTTGTACGCCTCGCCGTCGGGCAGTTCGAGCAGATGGACCGTGCGGAAGCGGCCGGCCAGCACGGTTTGGAGGGCCCGGGCGTACAGCGGCGCCACGGTGGTGTTGCTGACGATCAGCGCGCTCGCCGCCGCCGGAACGACACCGAAGCTGGCGGGGTCTTCCAGCAGGCCGCCGCCGATCAGGATCGGGTAGCTGCGCTCGCCGAGCTGGATCTCGACGCGTTCGGGCTTTGGCGGGGCGGAAAGTGCGGGCGAAACAGACAGGGACATGGCCACGAGTTTAGGCGCTCGGGCCTGCCAGGGTCAGTCCGAGGGCTCTTCCGGATGGGCGCCGGGTTCGACCACTCCGGCCAGTTCGAGCTGCATCACGATGAGGTTGACCAGCACCGCAATGGACGGCCGGCCGGTGTCGACCACGTCATGGGCGGTTTCCCGGTAGAACGGGTCGCGCGCATCGTGCAGTTCGCGCAGCCGACCCAGCGGGTCGGCCACCTGCAGGAGCGGGCGCTTGACGTCGTGGCGCAGGCGCCGGAACAGGTCTTCGGGCGAGGAGCGTAGGTAGATGACGTGGAAATGGTCGCGCAGTTGCTGGCGGTTGGCCTCGCGCAGCACGGCGCCGCCGCCGGTCGCCAGCACGCCGTGGGGGTGGGCGGCCAGGTCGGCGATGACCGCCTGCTCGATGTCGCGAAAGGCGGCTTCGCCCTCGCGGTCGAAGAAGTCACGGATCGTGCAGCCGATGCGCTGCTCGATCACGTGATCGGTGTCGATGAAGGGAGTGTTCAGCCGAGCACCCAGGCGCCGGCCCACTGCGGACTTTCCGGCGCCGGGCAACCCGACAAGTGCGACCGCCACGCGGTGGCTGCTACGCCCGCGCGTCAGCGCGCGGCGTTGCGGTCGGTAATCATCTTCGGAGTGATAAAGACGAGCATTTCGGTCTTGTTGGCAATGCGTTCGCGCTTGCGGAACAATGCCCCCATGTAGGGGATTTCACCCAGCACCGGCACGCGCGATTCGTCATTGGTTTCGGTGAGTTCGAAGATACCACCGATGACCACCGTGCCACCGTTCTCGACCAGCACCTCGGTCTGCACGTGCTTGGTGTTGATGGCCGGGCCCGCCGAAGTGTTGACGCCGCGGGCGTCCTTGCTCACGTCCAGCGTCAGGATGATGTTGCCTTCTGGCGTGATCTGCGGCGTGACTTCGAGCTTGAGCACCGCCTTGCGGAACGAGATCGAGGTCGCGCCACTGGACGTGGCTTGCTGGTAGGGGATTTCCTCGCCCTGCTCGATCAGCGCCTTGGTCTGGTCGGCCGTGATGACGCGGGGGCTGGAGACCAGCTTGCCCTTGCCATCGGCTTCGAGGGCCGAGATTTCGAGGTTCAGCATGCGCGACAAGCTCGAGTTGAACAGCGAGATCGCGAAGGTGCCTGCGGCGTTGCCGGTGCCGCCAGCGTCGCCGGCGGGCAGGTTGATGAAGTTGGAGTTGGTCCAGGTGGCTGCTGCGCCGCCGACGCCGCCGGCGTTGGTGGTGGCAGGCATGACACCGAAGGTGCCGTAGGCCGGATTGCCGTTGGCCGACGCGACGCGTTCGCGGGAGATACCGCCACCCATCCGCACGCCGAGCGACTTGCCGAAGGTGTCGGAGGCTTCCACGATGCGCGCTTCGATCAGCACCTGGCGGACTGGAATGTCCAGCTTCTGGATCAGATCGGTGACCTGGGCCAGTCGCGAGGGAATGTCGGACACGAACAGCTGGTTGGTCCGCGATTCGGCGATCACGCTGCCGCGGGGGCTCAGGATGCGCGAGGTCGCGCCGCCACCGCCACCACCGCCGCCGCCCGCCGATGCACCAGTCCCCGTCAGGCCCTGTGCAATCGCAATGGCCTTCGTGTAGTTCAGCTGGAACGACTGCGTGCGCAGCGGCTCCAGGTTCTCGATCGCCGCCTTGGCTTCGAATTCGAGCTTTTCCTTGGCGTTGATCTCGTCCTTGGGCGCGATCCACAGCACGCTGCCGTTCTTGCGCATGCCCAGGTTCTTCGCCTGCATGATGATGTCGAGCGCCTGGTCCCAGGGCACATCCTTCAGCCGCAGCGTCAGTGCGCCGCTGACCGAATCCGAGGTCACGATGTTGAAGTTCGTGAAGTCGGCGATCACCTGCAACAGCGAGCGGATCTCGATGTTCTGGAAGTTGAGCGACAGCTTCTCGCCGTTGTAGCCGACGCCTTGCGTGAGCTTGCTCGGGTCGACCTTGCGCGCGCGGACTTCCACCACGAACTGGTTCTCGCTCTGGTAGGCGCTGTGCTCCCAGTCGCCCTTGGCATCGATCGTCATGCGCACGCGGTCGCCCGACTGCTGCGAGGTGATCAGCTGCACCGGCGTGCCGAAGTCGGCCACATCGAGGCGGCGACGCAGGCCTTCGGGCAGCGTCGACTTGGTGAATTCCACGACCAGGCTCTTGCCCTGCTGCTTCACGTCGACGCCGACCTGGTTATTCGGCAGGTCGACCAGCACGCGGCCGGTGTTGTCGGCGCCCAGGCGGAAATCGACATCGCGCAGCGGCAGCGTGTCGCGGTTGCGGTTCTCGGCGAAAGTGGTCGCCGCAGAAGCGACGAGCGCCGTGCCAGCCACCGGCTCGAGCACCACCAGCAGCGACTTGCCCTGGATCTCGGCCTTGTAGGCCGTGGCCTGCTTCAGGTTCAGCACCACGCGGCTGCGATCGCCAGCCTGCACCACGTTGACCGAGCGCAGATTGCCCTGGTTCACCTCGATGGCCGAACGCCCGATGGCGTTCGTCACGCCCGGGAAGTCCAGCGCGATGCGCGCCGGCGTCTGCACCGAGAACCCGGCAGGCACGGCGGTGAGCGGCTGGGCCAGGTCGATGCGGATCACTTCCGCGCCCGACTGGGTCGAGCTCGTCACCGACTCGATCGCGTTTTGCGCATGGGCGACGGCCAGGGCACCGAAAGCCAGCAGACCCAGCCCGGCGGCGCGCAGCCACTGTGCCATCGTTGATTTTTTATGGTTCATTTCGCACTCTCTTGCAACTGCAGCGTGGCTACGCGTTCGATCCATTCGCCCGCGGCGTCCTGCACGATCTCGCGCAGGGCAACTTCGGTTTCGTTGATACGGGTGATGCGCCCGTAGTTGAGCCCCAGGTATTCGCCGACGCGCACCTTGTAGAGCAGCTTGTCCACACGCACGAGCGCCACCGGCTGGCCGTTGCGGTTCATGCTGCCGACCATCGCCATCGTGTCGAGCGGGAACGCTTCGAGGGCTTCCTTGCGGCGCGCCAGCTCCGGCGCGATCAGCTCGGACGTGCTCGGCTGGTTCGACTCCCGGCGCAGTGCCTGGGTCAGCTTCAGCATGTTGAAGGGCTCGAACGACGACGCCTCGGTGTAGGCCTGCGGCGTGAACTTCTTGGGTTCGGAGATCGGCGGCACAGAGGGCTTCACCTGCGCGCGCTGCTCGACCATCCAGCGCTGCAGGTCTTCCTGGTCGGAATCGCCGCAGGCGCTCAGGCCCAGCGTGGCCAGTGCCAGCCACAGGACTTTGGCGACCGGCTTCATTTCTTCGCCTTCGGCGCCGTGGCGCGTTTCTGGGCGGCCCGCTCGTCTTCGTCGAGGTAGCGGTAGGTGCGCGCGGTGGCGTCCATCGTCAGCACGTCCTTGTCCTTGTCCTTCTGCGGTGTGACGGTCACGTTGTTGAGCGTCACGATGCGCGACAGGCTGGCCACGTCGGCAGCGAAGGCGCCCATGTCGTGGTAGCGGCCCGTGACGCGCACGGCGATCGGCAGCTCTGCGTAGTAGTCCTTGACCGAAACCTGGCCCGGACGGAACAGTTCGAACTGCAGGCTGCGGCCGAGGCCGGCCTGGTTGATGTCGGAGAGCAGTGCGTCCATTTCCGCCTTGCTGGGCAGTTGCTTCTCGAGCAGGATCACGTACTGCTGCACCTGCTCGCGTTGCTTCTTCAGCAGGTCGAGGTTGGCGGCTTGCGCCACTTTCTTCTGGTAGTCGGTCCGGAGCGTGACCTCCTTGGCGCGCTCGGCCTCGAGTTCGTCGTTGGAATTGGTCAGCCAGACGAACCACAGGCCGACCAGCACCAGGGCGGCCAGGGCCAGGCACAGGGCGTAGCGCGGCACCGCCGGCCACATGGAAGGATCGTTCGGATTCAGTCCGCGGAACTGGTCGCCGAAGTTGCGCAATGCGGTGGCGACGTCGACTTTGGGGAGGGATCGGTTGCTGATGGCCATGATCGATTACCCCTTCGCCTGCGCCTTGGCGGCCAGGGCCTTCTCGGCCTCCGCCTTCTGCGCGTCGGTGGGCCGCTTGAGGCCGATGCGCATCGTGAAGTTCGCCACGCGGCGCTGGTCGCGCTGGCTCAGGTTCACGTTGGCCGAGGTGATTTCGACCAGCTCGGGCTTCACCAGCCAGGGGCTGTTGTTGCCGAGGTTGCGCAGCAGTTCCGACACGCGCTCGTTCGACTGCGCCATGCCTTGCAGGGTCACGGTCTGGTTCTCCTGCTTCATGCTGGTGAGGTAGACGCCGTCGGGCAGTTGCCGGACGAGTTCGTTGAGCAGGTGCACGGGCAGATTGCGGTCGCCTTGCAGGTCTTCCACAGCCAGCTGGCGCGCGCGCAAGGCTGCGATTTCCTCCTGCAGTGTCGAGATTTCCTTGATCTCGACTTCGAGCTTCTTGATCTCGGCCTGAAGGAAACCGTTCTTCGATTGCTGAGCCGAAATCTGGGCCTCGAACCACAGGTAACCGAGGCCGGCGATCAGGGCGCCCAGCAGCGCGGCACCACCCAGGGTGCCGTAGAAAGCCTCGCGGCGGCGCTTGCGCGCAGCTTCGCGGTGTGGAAGCAGATTGATCAGGATCACTGCAGGAACCTCCGCATGGCCAGGCCGCAGGAGGTCAGATAGGAAGGCGCTTCGCGGCGGACCTTCTTCTCGCGGATGCTGGGGCCGAAGTCCATGCCGTCGAACGGATTCACGAGCGAGCAGGCAAAAGAGGTCTGGCGGGTCACGGCATTGGTCAGCCCCGGCAGCGACGACGATCCGCCCGCCAGCAGCACGTAGTCCACACGGTTGTGCGGCGTGCTGGTGAAGAAGAACTGCAGCGCCCGCGCGATTTCCTGCGCGATGCTTTCGACGAAGGGCTTGAGCACGCCCGAGCCGTAGTCGTCGGGCAGGTCGCCGCTGCGCTTCTTGGCTTCGGCTTCCTCGGCGGAAAAACCGTACTGGCGCACGATCAGCTGGCTCAATTGAGCACCGCCGAAGGCCTGGTCGCGGTCGTACAGCACTTCCTGGTTGCGCAGCACCTGCATGCTGGTCGTGAAGGCGCCGACTTCGAACAGCGCCACGATGGCGTCCACGCCCTTGCCCGGCAGCTGCTCGATCAGGCGTGCGGTTGCGAGGCGCGAGGCATACGACTCGACGTCGAGGATCATGGCCTTCAGGCCCGCGGCTTCCGCCAGGCCTTCGCGGTCCTGCACCTTCTCCTTGCGGGAGGCGGCGATCAGCACTTCCACGTCACCGACGGAGGTCGTGCTCGGTCCTGTCACGCAGAAGTCGAGGCTCACCTCATCGAGCGAGAACGGGATGTACTGGTTGGCTTCGGATTCGACCTGGATCTCGAGCTCCTGCTCGCTCATCCCGCCCGGGAGAATGATCTTCTTGGTGATGACCGCCGAGGGCGGCAGCGCCAGCGCCACGTTGCGGGTCTTGGTGCCGCTCTTGCGCACGACGCGGCGCACGGCTTCGGCGACTTCGTCGAATTTTTCGACGTTGCCGTCGGTGATCCAGCCGCGTTCGAGCGGCTCGATGGCGCAGCGCTCCAGGACCAGCTTGCCGCTGGCCTCACGGCCGAGCTCCACCAGCTTCACGCTGGACGAACTGACGTCCAGTCCCAGCAGGGGGGCGTTCTGACGACGAAACAATGATCCAAGAGCAGCCAAGTTAGGTCCCTCTCCCCCTGTTATTTGTAACCAATGGAAAAATATGCGTTCGGTTGCATGCTAGCAGCAGGCACAGCGCCCACCAAGCGTGCAGAAAGCCCGGAACCGACAACCGTTGTCAAAACGTGACGTCAAAGCCGCATTCTGTAACTTTCTGCTTAGCCCCTGGAGAGGGAATGCGCGAGGTAACAAAGATCCGGAGGCGCCGAGGGGGCGGCTTTTTATAATGTCCGGTGACTCTCCGGGCCCCCATGCAAGAAACTTCCAGCCCGAAAGGGCGCGCCAAGACTCCTCCACCCGAACGCCCCTTCTGGCTGAAATGGCTGTTGCGTTTCGTGTTCTGGGGGGCGGGCATCGCTGCGGCGGGCCTGCTTTCCATCCTGTGCGTGGTGGCCGTGGCCCTGGCAGTGGCCTATCCCAACCTGCCGGACATCTCGGAACTCTCCGACTACCGCCCCAAGCTGCCGCTGCGCGTGTTCTCGGCCGAGGGCACGCAGATCGGCGAGTTCGGGGAAGAGCGACGCAACCTCACCCCCATCGCGGCGATCCCCAAGGTCGTGAAGGACGCCGTCCTGGCCGCCGAAGACGCCCGCTTCTATGACCACGGCGGCGTCGACTACAAGGGGCTGGTCCGCGCCGGCCTCGCCAACCTGAACCGCGTGAAGAGCCAGGGCGCCTCCACCATCACGATGCAGGTGGCCCGCAACGTCTACCTGAGCTCCGAGAAGACGCTGACCCGCAAGATCTACGAGGTGCTGTTGACCTTCAAGCTGGAGCATCTGCTCACGAAGGACCAGATCTTCGAGATCTACCTGAACCAGATCTACCTGGGCAACCGCGCCTACGGCTTCGCCGCCGCTTCCGAAGCCTATTTCGGCAAGCCGCTGTCCGAGATGACGATCGCCCAGGCCGCCATGCTGGCCGGCCTGCCGAAGGCACCCGGCGCGAACAACCCGGTCAACAACCCGCAGCGCGCACGCGGGCGCCAGTTCTACGTGATCGATCGCATGCAGGAAGCCGGCTTCATCACCGCCGAGCAGGCGGCCGAGGCCAAGAAGGAAGAGCTGCACCTGCGCGACGCCGCCGACCCGAACCGCCTGCACGCCGAGTACGTGGCCGAAACCGTGCGCCAGCTGATGTACGCCCAGTACGGCGACAGCACCTACACGCGCGGCCTCAAGGTCTACACCTCGCTGGTCGCGGCCGACCAGGCCGCGGCCTACAAGGCGCTGCGCAAGGGCATCATGGATTACGAGCGCCGTCAGGTGTACCGCGGCCCCGAGAAGTTCATCGACCTGCCGAACGACCCCAAGGAGCTCGACGAGGCGGTGGACGACGTGCTGAACGACCACCCCGACAACGGCGACGTCATGGCGGCCGTGGTGCTCAAGGCAACGCCCAAGGAAATCCAGGCCATCCGCGCCAACGGCGACGCCGTGCAGATCACGGGCGACGGCCTCAAGCCCGCGCAGTCCGGCCTGTCGGACAAGGCACCGCCCAACATCAAGATCCGCCGCGGCGCCGTGATTCGTGTCGCCAAGACGCCCAAGAACACCTGGGAAATCACCCAGCTGCCCGAGGTGGAAGGCGCGTTCGTGGCCATGGACCCGCGCGACGGCGCCATCAAGGCACTGGTCGGCGGTTTCGACTTCGGCAAGAACAAGTTCAACCACGTCACGCAAGCGTGGCGCCAGCCGGGCTCGAGCTTCAAGCCCTTCATCTACTCGGCGGCGCTCGAAAAGGGCTTCACCCCCGCCACCGTCATCAACGACGGCCCGCTGTTCTTCGACGCCGGCACCACCGGCGGCCAGCCCTGGGAGCCCAAGAACTACGGCGGCGGCTTCGACGGTCCGATGTCGATGCGCACGGCGCTGATGAAGTCGCGCAACCTCGTGTCGATCCGCATCCTGCAATCCATCGGCACGCGCTACGCGCAAGACTGGATCACCAACTTCGGCTTCGACAAGGACAAGCACCCCGCCTACCTCCCGATGGCGCTCGGTGCCGGTGCCGTCACGCCGATGCAGATGGCGGTGGGCTATTCGGTGTTCGCCAACGGCGGCTACCGCGTGAATCCGTACCTCGTGACCCGCGTCACCGACCACAAGGACCGCGTGCTGGTCGACGTCCAGCCGCCACTGCTCAACGAAGCGTCGCGCGCCATCCCGCAGCGCAACGCCTTCATCATGGACACGCTGCTGCAGTCCATCACGCGCGCCGGTACGGCCGCAAAGGCGCAGGCGATGCTCAAGCGCCCCGACCTCTACGGCAAGACCGGCACCACCAACGACTCGCTCGACGCCTGGTTCGCGGGCTTCCAGCCCACCATGACGGCGATCTCGTGGATCGGCTACGACACGCCGCGCAACCTGGGCGACCGCGAAACCGGCGGCGGCCTGAGCCTGCCGATCTGGATCAACTACATGGAAACTGCCCTCAAGGGCGTGCCCGTGACCGACCTGTCGACCACGCCGCCTTCGGGCATCGTGAGCGTCGGCGGCGAGTGGTACTACGACGACTACGCGCCGGGCCGCGGCGTGTCGAGCCTGGGCGTGGAATCTTCCGCGCCGGTGGCCCCCGCCGAAGCCCTGAGCGGCCCGGCGATCAGCGCGCCTGCGCCACCCGAGGAGCGCAACCGCATCCTCGACCTGTTCAGGAACTGATCGAGAAAGACAGAGCGGCGGCTCAGGCCGCCGCGAACACCAGCGGCTGCCCCGCCTGCAGGGTCGCCTCGCGCGACAGGTTGCCGAAGAATTCTTCCCCGGTCTTGGTGTCCACCCACACCCGGCCGTCGTGCCGGTAGTGGTAGCCGCCGGAGCGTGCCGCCAGCCAGATTTCCTGCAGCGGCTTCTGCAGGTTCACGATCAGCTGGCTGCCGTTGCGAAACGACATCGTGATCATCCCGCCGACCCGCTGGTTGTCGATGTCGGCGTCGGTCGCGTCGTTGATGCGGTCGCAGCCCTGCTCGATGGCAGCAAGCGCCGCCTCGGCGCGGTCCATGTACTCGGTGTCGGTCATTACAATTTCAGCATGTTGAATGTTCGCCAAATTCTAGTGAGCGCTCGCGCCCGCACCGCGCTCATGGTCTGCCTTGCCGCCAGCGCGGCCGGCCTTGCGGCGTGCGGACAGCGCGGCGCGCTCTATCTGCCGACCGATCCGGCGGCCGCCCAGCGCGCCACCTTGCCCCAATTGCTCACCCCCGGCGGCTCCAAAGCCTCCGACAACGAAGCGGCCCCCAAGCCCGCCGCAGCCAGCAGCGCCCCCGCCTCCCCCCAGAAATGACGACGAACACCCCCCTGCCCGGCCACCCCCACATCGCCCACCGCGACGGCGCCCTGCACGTCGAGGGCGTCACGCTCGACGCGCTGGCGCGCGCGCACGGCACGCCGCTGTTCGTCTATTCGAAGCAGTGGATGCTCGACGCCCTGGCCGCCTACCAGCGCGGCTTCGAGGGCCGCGAGGCACTGATCTGCTACGCCATGAAGGCCAACTCCTCGCTCGGCGTGCTGCGCGTATTCGCCGAAGCCGGCTGCGGTTTCGACATCGTCTCGGGCGGCGAACTGTCGCGCGTGCTGGCAGTGGGCGCCGATCCCAAGAAGATCATCTTCTCGGGCGTCGGCAAGACGCGCGCCGAGATGCGCCAGGCCCTGGCGGCCGGCATCGCCTGCTTCAACGTCGAGAGCGAAGCCGAGCTCGACGTGCTCAACGAGGTGGCGCTCGCCGAGAAGGTGCGCGCGCCGATCAGCATCCGCATCAATCCGAACGTCGACCCGAAGACACACCCCTACATTTCCACGGGCCTCAAGGGCAACAAGTTCGGCATCGCGCACGACCGTGCGGTGCAGGCCTACCAGCACGCCGCCCGGCTGCCGGGCCTCGAGGTGGTCGGCATCGACTGCCACATCGGCTCGCAGATCACCGAAGCCTCGCCCTACCTGGACGCCTGCGACCGCGTGCTCGACCTGGTGGAAGCCATCGAGGCGGCCGGCGTGCCGATCCATCACCTGGACTTCGGCGGCGGCCTGGGCATCGACTACAACGGCGAAGTGCCGCCCAAGGCCGATGCACTGTGGCAGCAGCTGCTCGCCAAGCTCGACGCGCGCGGCTTCGGCCAGCGCAAGCTGGTGATCGAACCCGGCCGTTCGCTGGTCGGCAATGCCGGCGTGTGCGTGACCGAGGTGCTCTACACGAAACCCGGCGAAGACAAGAACTTCTGCATCGTCGACGCGGCCATGAACGACCTTCCGCGCCCCGCGATGTACCAGGCCTTCCAGAAGATCGTGCCGCTGCGCGCGCGCGCCGGCGACGCGCCGACCTACGACGTGGTGGGCCCGGTCTGCGAAAGCGGCGACTGGATCGGCCGCGACCGTGCGCTCAACGTGGTGGCCGGCGACCTGCTGGCCGTGCTGTCGGCGGGTGCGTACTGCATGAGCATGGCGAGCAATTACAACACGCGCGGCCGCGCCGCCGAGGTGCTGGTGAGCGGCGCCACAACGAAGCTGATCCGTCGCCGCGAGACGATGGAAGACCAGTTGCGCGCCGAGATCGACGGCTGATCCGGTCTCAGCCGGTGCGCAGCGGCTTCTCGCTGCCGCGCACGGCCACTGCGGGCCTGGCCTGGCGCTTGCGCGCGAAATTCCAGACGCGCCACGCCAGCAGCACCCCGATGATCGCGGCATAGACGAACACTTCGGCGAAGTTGTTCTTGCCCGCGCGCATCCAGAAGAAGTGCAGCAGCCCGAGCCCCGCGATCACGTAGACCAGCTTGTGCAGCAGCTGCCAGCGCTTGGCGCCCAGGGCCTTGATCGCGCGGTTGAACGACGTGGCCGCCAGCGGCGTCAGCAGCACGAAGGCCGAGAACCCCACCAGGATGAACGGCCGCTTGGCGATGTCCTTGGCGATTTCGCCCCACTCGAAACCCATGTCGAACCAGCTGTAACACAGGAGGTGCAGCACCACGTAGAAGTACGCGAACAGGCCCAGCATGCGGCGCAGCCGCGCCAGCGCGTTGAGCTTGGCGATCACGCGCAGCGGCGTCACCGCCAGCACGATGCACAGGAAGCGCAGGGTCCAGTCGCCCGTCGCGCGGATCAGGAACTCGGCCGGGTTCGCGCCCAGCCCGTCGGTGAAGGCACCGAAGGCCAGCCGCGCGAACGGCAGCAGGCACAGCAGGAAGACGACCGGCTTGGTCGCCGGGTGCATGAGCAGCTTGTTCAGCATGGCGCAACGACCGGGCGGGCGCACCCGCTCAGTAGTTCTTCTTCAGGTCCATGCCGGCGTAGAGCTGACCGACCTGCGCCTCGTAGCCATTGAACATCTCGGTCTTGCGCCGCTTTGCGAACAGGCCGCCGCCGTCGCCGATGCGGCGCTCGGTCGCCTGGCTCCAGCGCGGGTGGTCGACGTTCGGATTCACGTTCGAATAGAAGCCGTACTCCTGCGCCGCCGCCTTGTTCCAGGCGGTGCTCGGCTCCTTCTCGACGAAGCGGATCTTGACGATCGACTTGGCGGACTTGAAACCGTACTTCCATGGCACCACGAGCCGCACCGGCGCGCCGTTCTGGTTGGGCAGCACCTCGCCGTACATGCCGAAGGCCAGCAGCGTGAGCGGATGCATCGCCTCGTCCATGCGCAGGCCCTCGGTGTAGGGCCAGTCGAGCACGCGCGAGCCGACGAAGGGCATGGTCTTCGGGTCGGCCAGCGTCACGAACTCGACGAACTTGGCGTTGCCCTGCGGCTCGACCTTCTTGATGAGCTCGGCCAGCGAATAGCCCACCCACGGGATCACCATCGACCAGCCCTCGACGCAGCGCAGGCGGTAGATGCGCTCTTCCTGCGCGCTGAGCTTGAGCAGGTCTTCGATGCCGTACTTGCCCGGCTTCTTGACCAGGCCTTCGACCTCCACGGTCCACGGCCGCGTCTTGAGCGTGCCGGCGTTCTTCACCGGATCACCCTTGTCGACGCCGAACTCGTAGTAGTTGTTGTAGCTGCTCGCGTCCTTGTAGTCGGTGAGCTTTTCCATGGTCTGCGCACCCGGCACGGCCGATCGGGCGCCCGGCAGCAGGGCCAGCTTGTGCGGGCCGGCCGCCTGGGCGAAGGCCTCGCGCCCGGCGAAGGTGGCGAGCGCCGCACCCGCGGCACCGCCGGCCATCAGCTTGAGCAGGTCGCGCCGGCCTTCGTAGGCCGCGCGCGGCGTGATCTCGCTCGACAGCGGATGGTTGAAACCGTGGGTGTCGCGACGGTGCGAACGGGAAGGGAACGACATGGCAGGCCTTTCGCGTGAATCGTTGTGCTCAGGGTAGTTCGTGACATGCCCCGGTTTGGTTACGCGCCATGGCGGCGCGTGGTTTCAATTCTTCGCAAAAGGCGCTAGGCCTGCGCCTACAGCGTGCCGTAGCTGTGCAGCCCGCTCAGGAACATGTTCACGCCCAGGAAGGCGAAGGTGGTCACGGCCAGGCCGGCCAGCGCCCACCAGGCGGCCACGGTGCCACGCAGGCCCTTCACGAGGCGCATGTGCAGCCAGGCCGCGTAGTTGAGCCAGACGATCAGCGCCCAGGTTTCCTTCGGGTCCCAGCTCCAGTAGCCGCCCCAGGCATCGGCCGCCCACAGGGCGCCGAGCACGGTCGCGATGGTGAAGAAGGCAAAGCCGACGGTGATCGACTTGTACATGACGTCGTCGAGCACCTCGTTGGCCGGCAGGCGCGCCGCGATGCGCTTGCGGCCCAGCAGGATGCCCGCGGCGATCAGCGCCGAGATGCCCGCGTAGATCACCCAGTAGCTGCCGCCGGCTTCCTGCACGCGCTGGCGGAAGGCCACCGGCACGAAGCACAGCGCCACGCCCAGCAGCCAGATCGGCGTGAGCTTGTACCAGCGGGTCTCGCTCGCCTGTTCCTTGATGAGGTAGGCGAAGGCCACCATGGCCGCGAGCGCGAAGGTGCCGTAGCCGATGAAGTTGGCGGGCACGTGCAGCTTCATCCACCAGCTCTGCAGCGCGGGCACCAGCGGCTGGATCTCGTGCGCCTCGCGCACGATCGTGTACCAGAGCAGGAAGCCGACCGCCGCGCTGACCACCAGCATCACGAAGGCGCCCAGTGCGCGCGTGTTGTAGCGCTCTTCGAAGTACAGGTAGAACGCCGCCGTCAGCCAGCAGAACAGCACGAACACTTCGTACAGGTTGCTCACCGGGATGTGGCCGATGTCCGGGCCGAGCTGGTGGCTTTCGTACCAGCGCACCATGGTGCCGATCAGCGCCATGGTCACGGCCGCCCAGGCCAGGCGGGAGCCGATCAGGTCGAAGGTGTCGGCCTGTTGCTTGCCGGCGGCGAAGCCGATCCAGTAGAACAGCGTGCTCATGAAGAACAGCACGCTCATCCAAAGGATGGCCGACTGGCTCGACAGGAAATACTTGAGCCAGAACACCGAATCGGCGCGCGCCAGGTCGCCCTGGTAGGAGCTGATGGCCAGCAGCGAGGCCGCGGCCACCACCAGCGCGAGTACCCGCAACGGGCGCCAGAACCAGCAGATGCCGATGACCGAAATCAGCGCGGCCACGAGGATCGGCTTTTCGTAGCTGTCCATCGAGCCGGCGTGGCGCATGAAGGCGAACGCGCCGCCGGCCAGCACCAGCGCCGCGAACACCCAGTCGAACAGGTTGCGGCGGGAGAGCCAGCTTTCGTGGAGCGTGAGGGTCGTGGTGTTCATGGTGACGCCGGTTCTTCTTTCTTCAGGGCGAGCAACCTGTGCTTCAGGTGCTCGAATTCGCGATCGCTGTCCAGGGTCTTGCGGTTGACCGAGAACGCCATCGTGGCGACCGTTTCGCGGCCGTCGTTGTCTCCAGAGGCGCCGCCGCCGGGTGTCAGCCACACCCACAGGCGGCGCTCGCGCACGTACAGCATGGCAAAAATACCGACGATCAGCAACAGACACCCCAGATAGACGATGTTCTTGCCAGGGGCGCGTGCCACCTGGAACACGCTGGCCTGCACCTGGGTGAAGTCGGTCATCATCATCGCGACCGGCGCCGGGTAGAAGTGCGCGTCGCTCAGGGCCAGCACGGCCTGCGTCAGGTAGCCCTGCGATTTTTCGTCGTTCGGCAGTGCGGCCAGGCCGGCGCCCTCGCGGCTCAAGTTGAGCACCTCGAACAGCACGTCGTTGAGGATGCGCACCAGCACCGTGCCGGCGCGCTCGCGCTCGGCCTCGGGCACGTTGGCTTCCATGAATTCGGCAATCGCCTGCCAGCCGCCCTGCGACGCGGCGTCGGCCTTGGCGCGCTCGGCGCCCGAGAACAGCGCCAGCGCACGGGCGGCCGACACGCGCAGCTGCTCGGCCATTTCGGGGCGCTTCGGGTCGGTCGCCTTGGCGATGTAGCGCTGGATGGCGCGCTCGCGCGTGGCAGCGTCGCCCAGCGCGGTGCGCATGCGCACGAAGCCGTCCATCGAGCCCTGCTCGTCGGCCGGCACGCGCAGGTAGCGGAACGGCTCCTCGGGCTTCTCGCGCATGCCCAGCAGGAACACCGGCTGGCCGTCGCCGGCGTCGACCGGCACCATGTAGTTCTGGTACTCGCGCGCCTGGCCGGCCGCGTCACGCAGCTTGTAGCCGATGCTGGGGCCGATGTTGCGCAGCACCTTGGGCTTGTTGGTCTTGTTGGCGGCGCCCAGGCGCGACTCGATGCCGTGGCGCAGGTCGACCTTGCGCACGTCGGCACCGCTGCCCATCGCACCGCCGTCGGCGAAGTTCTCGACGTTGATCACGCGCAGCGCGGCGTACTCGAGCGTGAGCTTGTCGGTGCCGTTGGTGATCTCGGTGCTCGGGCCGCCGATGATGCCCTCGACCTCGAAGGGCTTGGCCGCCGCCGCCATCGGCACCGCCTTGAGCTTCACCGTGGAGCCGCCGTCGTCGAAGCTCGACTGGTAGATCTCCACGCCCTTGTAGCTGGCCGGGTGGTTCACCTCGATGCGCGCCGGCACCTGCTCACCGCTCTCGCGGTCGTGCAGCACCACCTCGCTGGCGAACAGCTTGGGCATGCCGGTCGAGTAGTAGTCGACGATGAACTTCTTCAGCTCGATGGTGAACGGCAGCTCCTGCAGCAGCACGCCATCGGCCTGGTTCAGGATGGCCACGTTGCCCCGCCCGCCTTCGGGCACGAGGATGTTGCCGCGGAAGGTCGGGTTGGCGGCCGACAGGCGGTGCTCGGGCGCCACGTCGGCGATCATGCCGCCGCCCGTGAACACGCTCTTGCCGTTGAACCAGGTCTGGGCGCGCACCACCAGGTCGCCGTCGAGCAGGCCGCCGATGCAGACCAGCACGATGGCGCTGTGGGCCGCGATGTAGCCCAGCTTGTGGGCACCGCCGGCGCGCGCCGCGACCATCCAGCCGGCCGAGGCCTTGCCGTCGGCGCTGGCGTTGCGCTGCTGCAGCTTGACCTTCCAGCCGCCGCTCACCAGCAGCTGGCCGATGCGGTTGGCCGCCATGTCGGGCGTTTCCGCCAGCCGGTTCTCGGCGCGCTGACCGAAGGCCTTGAGGCTCTGGGCGCGGATGTCTTCCTTGAAGGTGCGCAGGTCGATCAGGATGCGCGGCGTGTTGCGCGCGACGCACAGCGACGTGCTGATCACCAGGAACAGCAGGATCAGCAGGAACCACCAGGCGCTGTAGACCGAGTCGAGCCGTGCCGTGCGGAACAGCTCGGCCCAGAAGGGCCCGAACTGGTTGATGTAGTTGTTGATCGGCTCATGCTGCTTGAGCACGGTGCCGATGATCGAGGCGATGCAGATGACCGTGAGCAGCGCGATCGCGAAGCGCATCGACGACAGCAGTTCCACCGCGGCGCGAAGCAGCTGCGGGCCGCGATGCACGCGAAGGCCATGGGTGGAAACGGTCATCGGGAGGGAACCAGGAAAGAGGAAAAAAACAAAAGGGCGGGCCATCCTCCTGGATCGGCCCGCCCTTTGTTTGGGATTTTTATCGGCGGTTAGTTCACGCTGGACAGCGCGACGGCGGAAATCAGCGCAGGCCGGCGATGTAGTCGGCGACAGCCTTGATTTCGCGGTCGTTGAGCTTGGCGGCCACGCCGTTCATGGGCGAGCTGTTCAGGCGGACGTTGTCGCGGAAGGCCACGAGCTGGGTCACGGTGTAGTCGGCGTGCTGGCCGCCCAGGCGCGGGTACTGGGCCGGGAGGCCGGCACCGTTCGGGCTGTGGCAGCCGGCGCAGGCCGGGATCTGGCGATCGCCGATGCCGCCGCGGTAGATCTTCTCGCCGAGGGCGACCGTGTCCTTCTCCTTCGAGAAGCCCGGCTTGATCTTCTTGGAGCCGACGAACCAGGCGATGTTGCGCATGTCTTCTTCGGACAGCGCCGACGCCAGCGGCTTCATGATGGCGCTCTTGCGCTTGCCGGACTTGAAGTCCTGCAGCTGCTTGAGGATGTATTCGGGGTGTTGTTGCGCCAGCTTGGGGTTGGCTGCGATGGCCGAGTTGCCGTCCGCGTTGTGGCACGAAGCGCAGCTTTGGCTGTTGGCCGGCGTCGCATTGAACAGCGTGTCGCCCTTGGCGGGATCGGGCTTGGCCGGCTTGGCGGCTGCCGCTGCGGGGGCAGCTGCATGCTCATCGACTGCAAAACTCGCGCTGGCTGCGACGCCCATGAGGGCTGCAAGCAGAATATTGGCAAACAACTTCATATCGGGGGCTTCGAATTTATGGCGCAAAACCCCGCGATTCTACAATGGCGCCCCGTTCCGAAAGCCCATTGATGACCTCCCCGCGCGCCAAGTCCGCCGCTTATCCTCCCCGCGCGGCCCCTGCCGTGGACCCGCAGGTCGCTGAACGCGAGCGCGTGGCCCTCGGCTGGCTGCACACCGCCCACTTCCTGACCAGCGCTCCGCAACTCGAGCACCTGCCCCCGGTCGACCTGCCCGAGATCGCCTTCGTCGGCCGTTCGAACGCCGGCAAATCGACCGCCATCAACACCCTGACGCAGCAGACGCGCCTGGCCTTCGCCTCGAAGACGCCCGGCCGCACGCAGCACATCAACCTGTTCGGCATCGGCAAGCAGAAGGTCGACGACGCCGTGCTGGCCGACCTGCCCGGCTACGGTTACGCGGCCGTGCCGAAGGAAGCCAAGCTGCGCTGGCAGCGCGTGATGGGCAACTACCTCATGACGCGCGAAAGTCTGCGCGGGGTTGTCCTGATGTGCGATCCGCGCCACGGCATGACCGAGCTCGACGAGATCCTGCTCGACGTGATCCGTCCGCGCGTCGAGCAAGGCCTGAAATTCCTGGTGCTGCTGACCAAGTCCGACAAGCTCACCCGCACCGAAGCCGCCAAGGTGCTGTCGATTACGCGACTGAACGCCGGCGGCGGCGAGGTCAAACTGTTCTCGGCCCTGAAGAAGCAAGGGGTCGGCGAAGCGGCCGAACTGCTGTGGCGCTGGGTGCACCCCGACGACGCCGCGCCAGCGCCCGCGCCGCCACCGGCCGACGACGCCTGATGCGCTAGAGGAACCGGCTGCATCGAGCGCCTCGCCTGCGAAGTTCACTATCAAAACAATAGCGACAGTCAACCCAAGGAGACACGAAGCATGATCGAGACCTTCCAACGCAGCCTGCCCAACGGCACCACCCTGAGTTGCCGCGCCGCCGGCAAGCCGGGCCAGCCGCTGATGGTGTTCCTGCACGGCTTTCCCGAAGCCGCGTTCATCTGGGACGAACTGCTCGCCTACTTCTCGGACCCGGCCCACGGCGGCTACCGCTGCGTGGCGCCGAACCTGCGCGGCTTCGAGAAGTCCAGCGCGCCCACGGAAGTGGCCGACTACAAGGCCCACCTGCTGATCCAGGACATCCAGCAGCTCGTGGCCACCGAGAGCGCCGACGGCACCATGGCCGCGCTGGTGGCTCACGACTGGGGCGGCGCCTTCGCCTGGGGCTACGCCAACGCCTTCCCGCAGCAGGTCGGCAAGCTGGTCATCATCAATTCGCCGCACCCGGGCACGTTCACGCGCGAGCTACGCAACAACCCGGCGCAGCAGCAGGCCAGCGCCTACATGCACTTCCTGGCGCGCCCCGACGCCGAAGCCCTGCTCGCGGCCGACGACTTCAAGCGCATGTGGCCCTTCTTCCTGCTGATGAAGGCTGGCCCGGACGGTTTCGGCTGGCTCACCGAGGAAGTGAAGCAGCAGTACCGCGAAGTCTGGAGCGCGGGCCTCACGGGCGCCTGCAACCTGTACCGCGTGACGCCGATGAAGCCGCCGCTGCCGGGCCAGTCCATCGACAGCATTCCGGTGCTGCCGCGCGAACGCCTCACGGTGACCATGCCGACCTTCGTGTTCTGGGCGCTCGACGACGCGGCGCTGCTGCCAGGCCTGCTCGAAGGGCTGGAAGAGTACGTGCCGAAGCTCGAGGTCAAGAAGGTGCCGAACGCCACCCACTGGATCGTGCACGAGCAGCCGCAGCTGGTCGCGCGCGAGATCGAGGGCTTCCTCCAGCGCGCTCAGTAAATGGGAGGCTCGCCCTCGGGGCGGGTCTTGAAGCGCCGATGCACCCAGTAGTACTGGGACGGCATCGTGTCGATGTAGCCCTGCAGGCGCTCGTTCATGAGCGCCGTGTCGGCCTCGACGTCGTCGGTCGGGAAGTTCTGCCACGCCGGCAGCACCTGGATCTCGTAGCCACCGGGCGTGAGCTTGGCCACCACCGGCACCACCTTGGCCTTGCCCAGCCGCGCGAAGCGCGAGAGCGAGGGCACGGTGGCCGCCTGCACGCCGTAGAAGGGCACGAAGATGGTCTGGTCGCGCCCGAAGTCCATATCGGGCAGCAGGTACAGCAAACCGCCCTTGCGCAGCCCCGAGAGGATGGGCTTGATGCCGTCCACCCGGTTGAGCGCCGCCACGTCGCCGAAGCGCGTGCGGCCTTCGCGGATCCAGGCGTCGACCATCGGGTCGCGCTGGGTCGTGTAGATCGTGGCCGACGGGCGCGCCGTGTGCATGGTGAGCGCGGTGGCCGCGGCGTCCAGGCCGTAGAAGTGCGGCGCGAACAGGATCATCGGCGCGTCGCCCTCGGCGATCTCGCGGATCTCCGAGGCAGAACCGACGATCTTCAGCCGGCTCTTCACCACCTTTTCGGGCGCATGCCAGAGCCAGCTGCGGTCCAGCCACGACTGCGCGACGAAGACGAAGGTCTCGCGTGCGATGGCGCGGCGCTCGGCCTCCGATTTCCCGGGGAAGCACAGGGCCAGGTTCCGGTCGACCACGCGCCGCCGCGGCACGGCGATGGTGTGCAGCAGGCGGCCGAGGACCCTGCTGAAACCGCGCACGAGCGGCAGGGGCAGCGGGGCCAGCACCCGCATGAAGCCGATACCGAGTCGGGAGCTCAGGCTCATGGCGCAGCCCCTCCTGCGGCGTTGGCCACCACGGCGGGTTCGCCGCGCGGCTCCTTGTAGCGTGCGTAGTCCCACACGTACTGGCCGGGCAGGCTGTGGATCAGGCGGCCGATGCCGTCGTTCATGGCGGCGGCGGCGTCCTCGATGGAGGCCTCGGGGTCGGTGAGCGCAGTGCCGACGATCGGCTCGAAGCGGATCACGTAGCCCGCGCCGCGCGGCAGGCGCTCGCACACGCTGAGGAAGCAGGCGGCGCCGGTCTGTTGGGCCAAACGGGGAAGCAGGGTCATGGTGTAGGCGGGGCGGCCGAGGAAAGGCGCCCACACGCCCTGCCCCAGCGGCGGCACCTGATCGGGCAGGATGCCGGTGTAGCCGCCGCTGCGCAGCGTGCGGATCAGGCCGCGCACGCCGGTGTTGTTGGTCGGCAGGGTCTGCAGGCCGGGCCGGTCGCGCGAGCCCGCGGCGATCAGGTCGGCCATCCATTTCTTGCGCGCCGGACGGAACAGCGCGGTGATCGGCCCGAAGTCCGCGAGAAAGCGCTCGCCGATGGCCTGGCCGCACATCTCCCAGCTGCCCAGGTGCGGCGCCACGAGGATCACGCCCTTTTTCGCGCGCATCGCGGCCTCGAAGGCCTCGACGCCTTCCCAGCGCACCACGCGCGTCAGCACGCTCTCGCCCTGCGGGCGCAGCCACAGCCAGGGCAGCTCGGACGCCATGTGGCCGGCGGCGGCGATGGCGGGACGGTACTGCGCGGGCGAGAAGCCGGCGCTCTCGGCGTTGGCCTTGAAGCGGCGGCGGTAATCCGGCGCGCACCACCAGACCAGCCATCCCAGCAAGGCGCCGAGCCGATGCATCAACGGCATCGGCACGCGGGCAAGCAGGCGGAACAGGGTGATCATTGAACGGGGAGGGGGAGAGAGTCAGGGAGGGTCAAAAGGCGGACGCGCGCGCATGGTATTGCGCGGCTCGAATAGAATGCAAATTGTCGCCGAGTTACGGAACAACTTGCAGGGCGACACCCACAAGCGCGAATGCGATTGTGTCCCGTCGATTCATCGACATCTGCTAAAGCGTTCGCCAGGGCTCCGCAGAGTTGGCAACGCGCCAATTGAACTTCAAGGAGTGACCACAGTGGCGAACGACTTTCTCTTTACCTCCGAATCGGTCTCCGAGGGCCATCCCGACAAGGTCGCGGACCAGATCTCGGACGCGATCCTCGACGCGATCTTCGAACAAGACCCCCGCAGCCGCGTCGCCGCCGAAACGCTGACCAACACCGGCCTCGTGGTGCTTGCCGGCGAGATCACGACCAACGCGCACGTCGACTACATCCAGGTCGCGCGCGACACCATCAAGCGCATCGGCTACGACAACACCGAGTACGGCATCGACTACAAGGGTTGCGCCGTGATGGTCTGCTACGACAAGCAGTCCAACGACATCGCCCAGGGCGTGGACCACGCCTCGGACGACCACCTGAACACCGGCGCCGGCGACCAGGGCCTGATGTTCGGCTACGCCTGCGACGAGACGCCCGAGCTGATGCCCGCGCCGATCTACTACGCGCACCGCCTCGTGGAGCGCCAGGCCCAGCTGCGCAAGGACGGCCGCCTGCCCTTCCTGCGTCCCGACGCCAAGAGCCAGGTCACGATGCGCTACGTGGACGGCAAGCCCCACAGCATCGACACCGTGGTGCTCTCCACGCAGCACAGCCCCGACCAGAGCGAAACGCCGACCAAGATGAAGGCCTCGTTCAACGAAGCCATCATCGAAGAGATCATCAAGCCCGTGCTGCCCAAGGAATGGCTGCAGAACACGCGCTACCTGATCAACCCGACCGGCCGCTTCGTCATCGGCGGCCCGCAGGGCGATTGCGGCCTCACCGGCCGCAAGATCATCGTCGACACCTACGGCGGCGCCTGCCCGCACGGCGGCGGCGCGTTCTCGGGCAAGGACCCGTCGAAGGTCGACCGCTCGGCCGCCTACGCCGCGCGCTACGTGGCCAAGAACATCGTGGCCGCCGGCCTGGCGCGCCAGTGCCAGATCCAGGTGGCGTACGCCATCGGCGTGGCGCAGCCGATGAACATCACGGTCTACACCGAAGGCACCGGCGTGATCCCCGACGAGAAGATCGCCGAACTCGTGCGCGAGCACTTCGACCTGCGCCCGAAGGGCATCATCCAGATGCTCGACCTGCTGCGCCCGATCTACCAGAAGACCGCCGCCTACGGCCACTTCGGCCGCGAAGAGCCCGAGTTCACCTGGGAAGCCACGACGCAAGCGGCCGCACTGCGCGCTGCGGCCGGCCTCAAGTAAGCACTGCGACTACCGGGCCTCAAGGCCCGCCGTCCCCTCGGGGCGGCGGGCCTTTTCCTTTCATGGCGCGTTCGCTCAGAAGCGGTACGCGCCGCTCAGACCCACCGTCCAGTTGCGCCCCGGCGCGGGCTCGTAGAAGCGCGCATTGCCTTCGTTGACGATGACCGAGCCCATATAGCGCCGGTCGAACAGGTTGTCGACGCGCGCGAAGGCGTTGAAGTCCCAGCGCTCCCACCTCTTCAGATAGCCGGCGTACAGCGCCGCCACGGCGTAGCCGTGCGCGCTCGCGGTGTTCAGGTCGTTGGCCTGGATGCGGCTCAGCGCGCGCATCTCGACACCGGCGCGCCAGCCCTCGGGCGGCACCCAGCCGAGCGAGGCGAACAGCGACTGCCGCGCGATGCCCGGGATGCGGTTGCCCGCGTTCACGGCATTGCCACCCGCGCAGGGCGACGGCGAGCAGAACGCATCGCGGTAGGTCGCGTCCAGCCAGGTGTAGGCGACCTGCGTGCGCCAGTGGTCGGCCGTTTCGTGCTGCCAGCCCAGCTCGAAGCCGTTGCGCCGCGTGCGCCCCGCGTTCTGGAAGGTGGCGCGGCCGCCGCTGTTGGTGGCGGTGACGATCTCGTCGCGCGTGCGGGTGTGGAACAGCGCCGCCGTCAGCAGGCCGCCGCCCAGCCGGGCCTTCGCGCCCACCTCGAGGCTGTCGTTCACCGACGGCCGCAGCCCGAAGTTGAGCCCGCTCGCGCCGCCCGGGCGGTACGACAGTTCGTTGAGCGTCGGCGTTTCGAAGCCCCGGCCGACCGAGCCGTACACCGCGAGATCGGGCGTGGCCTGGTAGCGCAGCGAGGCCACGGGCAGGGTCTTGCTGTAGCTCGCGCTGCCGCTGTCGTTGCGGTTGGCACCGGCTATGTACAGGTCGTGCGAATCGAAGTGCACGCGGCTGCGGCGCACGCCGGCCTCGAGCGTCCAGCGCTCCGCGAAACGCCAGGCGGCCTGCGCATACGGATCGAGATTCCAGACCTCGTTGCGCTCGTTGCGGCGCAGCCGCCCCTGCACGCCCAGCAGGGGCGCGGCCACCGGGCCCTGGTAGTTCTCGTAGCCGCGGCGGCGCTCGCGCAGGCTGTCGTAGCCCAGGCCTGCCACGAGGTCGAAGGGCCGGTCGGCCAGCTGCAGCGCGGCGGTCCAGCGCAGGTCGACGCCGCCGTACTGGCGCGTGAGGTCGATCACGCCGCCCGCATGCAGCGGGCTCTGCTGCGCCGATGGCGGGATCGACTGGAACTGCACGGTCTTGCGTTCGCCGCCATAGACCATGAACTGCAGCGCCTGCTCGGCATTCAGGCGCCGCTCGTAGCGCAGGCCGACCTGCGTCTGCTCGACCGTCTTGCGCGTGTCGTACTGCAGCGCGAGCGGCGCCTTGCGCGGTGCCTGCGCGACCTGTTCGGCCGTCAGGCCCAGCGGGTCCTGCGCCTCGATGCGCACGCTGTTGAACACCAGCGTGAGCTTGTCGCCGTTGTCCAGCGCGATGCCCAGCTTACCGTTCGCGATGTTGCGCCGCGCGGCGCTCTGCTCGCGCCAGCCGTCGGTGCGAAAGTGGCTCGCGCCGAGCAGGTAGTCGACCGCGCCCTGCGAACCGCTGAGTTGCAGCGACTGGCGCCAGCTGCCGAAGCTGCCGCCCGCCAGCGAGTACGACAGGCGCGGCGCGCCCTCCCCCGAGGCCGTGAACGCCTGCACCACGCCGCCCGACGAATTGCCGTACAGCGCCGAGAACGGCCCGCGCAGCACTTCGACGCGGTCGACCGAGCCGATGTCGATGTTCGAGGTCTGCCCCTGCCCGTCGGGCAAGGTGGCCGGAATGCCGTCGACGTACAGGCGCACGCCGCGCACGCCGAAGGTCGAGCGCGCGCCGAAGCCGCGCACCGACAGCTGCAGGTCCTGCGCGTAGTTCATGCGGTTCTGCACCTGCAGGCCGGGCACGGCGCCCAGGCTCTCGGACAGGTTGACCTGCATCCGGCTGTCGCGCATCTCGTCGCCATCGACGCGGTCGACCGAGCCGGGCACGAGAAACGGAGACAGCGTGCCGCGCGGCGTCGAAACGGTGACATCGCGCAGCGTGCCAGCCGGCGACGTGGCGGGCTGCTGGCCGTGCACGGCCAGCGGAGCGCCCAGGATCAGCAGGCGAAGCGGGTAGGAGAGTGCGGCATTCATCGGCACCGATTCTGCGTCGGTGCCCTGCCCCTTTCGCCTAGCGCGAACCCGTGCGCGGCGACCGGCGCCAGCCGTACCAGGCGCACACGAGCACCGGAATGCCCAGGCCCACCCAGGCCACCATGTCGCCGAGGCCGCCGTCGCTGAACAGCGCGGTGATGAGGCCGACCGTGGTCATCACGCCCAGCGCGATGGGCCAGCCCCACATGCGCCAGAAGGACTGGTGCGGTGCCTTGTGGTGCGTCGTCATGCCTGCACCTTCATGGCCGGTGCCGGGTCGGGCTGCGGGCCCGATACCGTGGCGGGCGCCGCAGTCGTCGTGGTCGTCCGGGCCGGTACGGTGTTGCCGCGCTTGAGCCACAGGTACAGACCGCTGCCCAGCACGATGATGGTCGCGATGTCGAGCAGCGCCCACAGGATCTGCATCGGCATGCCGCCGTAGTCGCCGAAGTGCAGCGGCTGCGACACCAGCAGGCCCGTGAGGTACCACGGCATCTTCGGCGCCGCCGTGACCTCCGCCGTCTTGGCGTCGACCAGCACCGGCTGCAGCAGCTTCGAGGTGAAGGGCTCGTTGCCGCGCAGGAAGAAGGTCGTGTGGTGCGGGCTCGAGAACGAGGTGCCCGGGAAGGCGATGAACGACAGCTTCATGCCGGGCGCCTTCTGCATCGCGCCTTCCATCGAGCGCTGCAGCGAGCCGCGCTCGGCCACCGGCACCACCGGCTCGTTCTTGTAGGGCGCGAGCAGCGTGCTGAGCTGGTCGTACTGCCAGTACTTGATGATCAGGTCGGCCCAGGTGTTGATCATGCCGGTCGAGCCCACCACGAACAGCCACACCAGCGTGACGATGCCCAGCAGGTTGTGCAGGTCGAGCCACTTCAGGCGCGGGCGCTTCTCGCGCCGCACGGTACCGAAGTCGAGCTTGCGCATGAACGGCGAATACAGCACCACGCCCGAGACGATGGCCACCAGCAGCAGCAGCCCCATGAAGCCCAGGAACAGCTTGCCCGGCAGCCCGGCGAACAGGTCGACGTGCAGCTTGAACATGATGTACATGAAGCCCTGGCTGAACTCCGGCTGCGCCAGCACGACGCCGGTGCGCGCATCGACCGCCACCGACTTGAAGTCTTCGGTGGGCTCGGGCGTGGGCGTGAGCGTGACGAACCACAGGCCGTCGTCGTCCTCGGGCTGCGAGACGAACTGCACCACGCGGTCGGGGTGCTTGGCGCGGCCGATCTCGACCACCTTGTCCAGGCTGATGCGCGGCGTGTTCGCCGGCATCTTCGGCGCCTCGACCTCGGTGCCCAGCAGGTGGCCGATCTCGTGGTGGAAGATCAGCGGCAGGCCGGTGATGCACAGCAGCAGCATGAACACCGTGCAGACAAGGCTGCTCCACTTGTGCACCCAGGCCCAGGTCTTGATCTTTCGGCTGTCCATGTCGTCGTGCGTCGTTGGGTGGGGAAAAGGCTAGAAGCGGTAGGTGGCGCTCGCCACGATGTTGCGTCGCGCACCGTACCAGCAGTCACCGCGCGACAGGCAGGTGCTGAAGTACACCTTGTCCGTCACGTTGTTGATGTTGAGCGCATAGCGCCACTGGGCCGTATCGTAAGCAAACACCAGGTCGGCCAGTGCCACGCCGGGAATGCGCGGGCCGGTGCCGAACTGGGTGTCGCGGAACGAACTCATCACGCGCACGCCGGCGCCGGCCGAGAAGCCGCTCATGCCGGCCACCGAGAACCTGTACTTGGCCCAGAAGCTGGCCTGGTGCTTGGGCAGGCCTTCGATCTGCGCGTCGGCGTCGGTGTAGTTGTAGTGGGCGATCAGGTCGAGGTTGGCGCCCACCGAGCCCTTGGCTTCCAGCTCCACGCCCTTCGTCTTGGTGAGGCCGCGTTGCGAGAACACCTTCGGCTGCTCTTCGACGATCTGGTTCTTCTCGCGCAGGTCGTACACGGCGGCGCTGAAGGCCATGGCGCGGTTCTTCGGCTCGTACTTCAGGCCCACTTCCCACTGCTCGCCGCGCAGCGGCGAGAAGATGCGGCCTTCGCGCGGCGACTGCGGCGTGAACGACTCGCTGTAGCTCAGGTACGGCGACCAGCCCGAAGGATGGGCGTACATCACGCCCAGGCGCTTGGTGGTGGCGCTGCTCTTTTGCTCGTCGCTGCCGGCGGCGCTGGACACGGCGCGGTCGTGGCGCAGGCCGGCCACGAAGATCCAGTTGTCGAGCTTGATCTGGTCCTGCAGGTACAGGCCGGTCTGGCGCTGGCGGGTGCGCGGACGCGCCACACGCTCGGGCTCGTCCACGTGGCCGTACACCGGCGCATAGAGGTCGATGGTGTCGACGGTGGTGCCGCCCCAGACGTTCTCGCGCTGGCGCGCGAAGTCCGCGCCCACGAGCAGCGTGTGCTTGAGCACGCCGGTCTGGAAGTGGCCCTCGACGTGGTTGTCCAGCGTCTGCGTGCGGTTGCGGGTCAGCTGGCTGTCGAAGTAGCGGGGGAACACGCGCTTGAAGATCGGGTCGGTCGACCAGCTGTCGAAGCCGCTGAACGCGCCGCCGTAGTGGTAGCGGTTGTCGTTCTCGTTCTTCGCGTAGCGGAAGTTCTGGCGCACGGTCCAGCTGTCGTTGAACTTGTGCTCGAACTGCCAGCCGAAGGTCTGGCGCTCGCTGTTGTAGTAGTCGCCGGCCTCGCCGATGAAGCGGCTGGCCGGTACGCGGCCGTTCGGGTTCGGCAGCAAGGTGCCTTCCCACGGCAGGAACTGCGAGCTGCTGCCGCTCTTGTCTTTTTGCCACAGCCCCTGCAACGTGAGCGAGGTCGCCGCGTTGGGCCGCCAGGTGAGCGAGGGCGCGATCACGCTGCGGTCGTCGGGCACGTTGTCCACCTGCGAGTCGGACTTGCGCTGCAGCGCGATCAGTCGGTACGACAGCGAGCCGTCGGCGTTCAGCGGGCCGGTCAGGTCGGCCTGCACCTGCTTGCGGCCGAAGCTGCCGAACTGCACGCCCACCTCGCGCTGGGCCTCCTGCAGCGGCCGCTTGCTGACCATGTTGACCACGCCCGCCGCGGTGCCCGCGCCGAACAGCATGCCCGAGGGGCCGCGCAGCACTTCGAGACGCTCCAGCGTGTAGGGCTCGGTGCGCGTGGTGCTGGTGTAGTAGCCGTAGGCCTGGCGCAGGCCATCGAGGTAGATGTCGGGGTAGGCGCCGCGCACGCGGATCGAGTCGGTGCGCGAGTCGACGCCGTAGGCGTCGGAGCGCACGCCCGCCGCGTAATTGAGGGCGTCCTGCAGGTTGTTGGCGCCCTGGTCGACCATCTGGTCGCGCGTGATCACGGTGACGGACTGCGGCGTTTCCGACAGCGGCGTGTCGGTCTTGGTGGCGGTGACGGCGTTCTTCGCGCGGTAGCCGATCACGGGCGAGGTGGCGGTCTCGGCTTCGGCGTTCGCATCGACGCGCACTTCGGGCAGCGAGCCCGTGCCGCCCGTTTGCGCCAGAACGTGCTGCTGCGCGTAGATCGCCAGACAGCCCACCAGCACCGAAGCGGCCCTGCGCCGCGCCCTCATTCTTGCCATGTTTTTATTGCTCATTGAACACTATTGATAACAATTCGCATTCTATTGTCAAGAAAGTCGCGGTCCACGGGTTTTCCAGCACACGGGGGCGAAGCGTTGCAAAACCGCCGCGGTCGCCGTCGCGAGCCGGGCTACGATGCCGCCCGCACGCCCTTGCGTGCGCTGACAGGCCCCATGCTCAAGCTCCTCGCCTCGTTGTTTCCCGCGCTGCGCGGCCCGGCGCTGGTGCTGGTCGTGCTGGTGCTCACCGGCTGCGCCGGCCTGCCGCCGCGCCTGCCCGATGGGCCGCCCTCGATCGCCATTCCCGCTTCGGCCGCCACCCCGCTCGGCCATGCCGCCGCCAGCCTCGATTCGCCGCCCGACGGCCTGTCGAGCATGCGGCCGCTGATCGAGGCCTCGTTCGCGCTCGATGCGCGGCTGGAGCTCATCCGCCGCGCCCGGGCCTCGCTCGACGTGCAGACCTACCAGCTCGGCAACGACAAGACCGGCCGCCTGCTGCTGCGCGAACTGCGCGACGCCGCCCGGCGCGGCGTGCGCGTGCGGCTGCTGCTCGACGACTTCTACACCGCCGGCATGGACCGCCTGCTGCTCGGGCTGGCCGCCGAGCCGAACGCGCAGGTTCGGCTGTTCAACCCTTTCGTGAACGCGCGCGATCACTCGTCGCTGCGCTGGCTGGAGTTCTTCGGCGATTTCCGGCGGCTCAACCACCGCATGCACAACAAGCTGTTCATCGCCGACGGGGCCATGGCCATCGCCGGCGGGCGCAACCTCGCGGACGAGTACTTCCTGCGCAGCGAGAGCGCCAACTTCATCGACTTCGAGCTGCTGCTGGCCGGCCCTGTGGTGCCGCAGTCGGCCGGGATCTTCGACGCCTACTGGAACAGCGACGTGGTCTACCCGCTGCAGCGCATGGCCGGCACCACGCTCACGCCCGACGAGCTCAAGGCCGCCTTCGACGCCGCGACCTCGCCCGCCTTCGCGCCGCTGCCCGATCCGCTGGCCGCCACCGACCTGCTGGGCGACCTGCCACTGGGCGCGCAGCTGGACAACATCGGCGAGACGCGCTGGATCCGCGCCGAGGCCGCCGCCACCGCCGACAGCCCGAACAAGGCCCTGGGCACGATGGCGCGCCCGCAGGAGTCGCTGGCCCAGCGCTTCCACGAGATGCTGGGCGCCGCGAAGTCGAACGTGGTGGTGATCTCGCCCTACTTCATTCCCGGCGACGAGGGCATGGAGCGCATCCGCATGGGCCGCGACCACGGCCTGAGCATCACCGTGGTCACCAACTCGCTGGCCGACAGCGACGAGCCGCTGGTGAACATCAACTACAACCGCTACCGCGTCGACATGCTCAAGCTGGGCGTGAACCTGTACGAGGTGAGCACGCAGCAGCTCAAGCGCAGCGGCCAGTTCCGCAGCCTGCTCAAGAAGGCGCGCGGTCGCCTGCACGCCAAGCTGGCGCTGGTCGACCGCCAATGGGTGCTGCTGGGCTCGATGAACCTCGACCCGCGCTCGGCCCTGCTGAACACCGAGTTCGGCGTGCGCGTGCGCAGCTTCGAGCTGACGCAGGCGCTGCTCTTCGCCTACCAGCTGGACGACATGGAAGGCGTGTACCGCGTCGTGCTCAAGCCCGACGGCCAGAACGTGCAATGGATCGGCACCGGCGACGTGCACAACGAGGTGCTCGACAGCGAGCCCGACTCCAGCATGCTCACGCGCCTACAGCTGCTGCTGTTCTCGTGGTTCGTGCCGACCGACCAGCTGTGAGCGGCGAGCGGGCGGCCCCGCGTCGCATCCTTGCCACAAATGCAAACGCCTCGCATTTAGCTCTTTAGAATTCAGCCCGCCGCGTCCAGCGGCCGTCATGGCGTCCCGCCACGGAGCTTCTTCCGTCCGCGCTGCGCCATTGCCTCACCCAGACATTTCCAGTTCAAGGCAGGGCACGACAACGCCCTTCGTCTCTCGCGACGAAGGGCGTTGTCGCGTACGGCTGCCCCTGCGCGGCGCCGCCCTCCAAGAACAAGCACAACCGGACAACATGAAGCCCTCCTCTCGCACAGCCACCCGCACCGCCACCCCCTCGCGCCCGCTGTGGCCCCTTTCGCTGCTGGCCGGCGCCGCCCTCGCGTCGCTGTCGGGCGTCGCGCTGGCACAGACCGCCGCCTCGACCCTGAAGGAAGTCACCGTCAGCGCCGAGGACGACAAGGGCTACGCCCCCGCCGCCGCCAGCACCGCCACCAAGGGCAGCGCGCCGCTGCGCGACGTGCCGCAGGCCGTCAACGTGCTGCCCGAGCAGCTGCTGCGCGACCAGGGCGCCGTGTCGATGCAGGACGCCCTGCGCAACGTGCCGGGCGTGAGCTTCAACCACGGCGACGGCCAGCGCGACCAGGTCGTGATCCGCGGCTTCAGCGGCATCTCCGACTGGTTCGTGGACGGCGTGCGCGACGACGCGCTGTACTTCCGCGACCTCTCGGACACCGAGCGCATCGAAGTGCTCAAGGGCCCGGCCGCCGTGCTCTACGGCCGCGGCTCCTCGGGCGGCCTGATCAACCGCGTGACCAAGAAGCCCGTGTTCGAACGCCGCTTCGGCGAGGTCTCGCTGGGCCTGGGCAGCCACCACTACACGCGCAGCACGATCGACCTGAACACGCCCATCGGCGAGAACATGGCCTTCCGCCTGAACGTGGCGGGCGAGCAGTCGGACAGCTACCGCGACCAGCAGTTCACCGACCGCCACAACATCGCGCCCTCGCTGGCGATCAAGTTCAGCCCGCAGACCGACCTGCTGCTGCAGTACACGAACCTGCGCGACCAGCGCCTCACCGACTTCGGCATTCCGGCGCTCAACGGCCGCCCGGTCGACGTGCCCATCGGCGCCTACTACGGCTCGGCGCACGGCAAGCGCGACGACACCGTGACCAGCAAGGTGCAGACCTTCACCGCCACGCTGAACCACCGCTTCAGCGACGCGCTGAGCCTGCGCAACACCACGCGCTATGCGAGCTACCACCTGGACCGCAACAACACGCTGCCCAGCGGCACCACCGACCCGGTGCGCCTGACGGTGGGCCGCACGCGCGGCATCGTCGACCGCGACGAGAGCGGCTGGTTCAACCAGACCGACCTGACCTGGCGCAACGACCTGGGCGGTTTCAAGCAGGAGTGGCTGGTGGGCGCCGAGTTCGGCGTGCAGCGCAAGCGCCTCTTCAGCGTGTCTTCCGCCACAGGAGCGCAACGCGTGAACCTGTTCAGCCCGGTGGCGGACCCGCTGCCGATCCCGCTGGCCACCTACCTCGCCGACGGCGCGATCCCGAGTAACAGCGAGTTCAAGACCGCGGCCGTGTATTTCCAGGACCAGATCACGCTGGCGCCGCACTGGAAGGCGCTGATCGGCGGGCGCTACGACGTGTTCAAGCAGGACACCAGCTTCGAGCGCAAGCTCGCGCCGCTGGAACGCACCGACCGCAAGTTCAGCCCGCGCGCCGGCGTGGTGTGGCAGCCCGACACGGTGCAGTCGTACTACGTGTCGTACAGCCGCTCGTTCCAGCCCTCGGGCGAGAACTTCGCGCTGTCCACCGGCAACATCGACAACGCGCCCGAGATCACCGTCAACAAGGAAATCGGTGCCAAGTTCGACCTGCTCGACGGCGGCCTGAACCTCACGACCGCGCTGTTCAACCTGGAGCGCTCGGGCATCAAGAACACCGACCCGAACAACCCGCGCCGCCAGATCAACGTCGGCACGCAGCGCACCAACGGCCTGGAGCTTGCGCTCAACGGCCGCCTGCCGGGCCGCTGGGACGTGAGCGCGGGCTATGCCTACCTCGACGCGAAGATGACGAAGTCGCTCGCCACCGTGAGCTCGCTGCAGCTGCCCGTGGGCGCGGCGATCCCGGTGCAGGGCAAGACCGCCGCGCTCACGCCGCGCCACTCGGCCTTCGTGTGGGCCATGAAGGACCTGGGCCACGGCTTCAGCGCCGGCGGCGGCCTGAACTACGTCAGCGCGCGCTATGCCTCGCTGAGCAACCTCGTCACGCTGCCCTCGTACCTGACCGCCGACCTCGCGGCCAATTACAAGACCGAGCGCTACGAGATCGCGCTGAACCTGAAGAACATCGCGAACCGCAAGTACTACGTGTCGGCCCACGGCAGCGTGGACAACCTGATCCTGCCGGGACCGGGGCGCGAGGTGCAGCTGACGCTGCGCGCCAAGTTCTGAGAAGGCCTCAGGTCGCCGCCGCCGTCCTTCGCCGCTGCAGCCAGGTGACCCACCAGGCGCCCGCCGTGCACAGCACCAGGTAGACGACGGCGACCAGGATGTAGACCTCGACCACGCGCCCGTCGCGTTGTCCCACCTTGCTGGCGGCGCCGAGAAAGTCGTTCAGGCTGATCACGTAGACCAGCGAGGTGTCCTTGAGCAGCGCGATGGTCTGGTTGATGAGCGAGGGCGTCATGTTGCGAAAGGCCTGCGGCAGGATCACGTGCCGCATGGCCTGCCCCGGCGACATCCCCAGCGACTGCGCCGCCTGCATCTGGCCGGCGCGCACGCTGCCGATGCCGGCGCGGATGATCTCGCAGTAGTAGGCGGACTCCGCGAGCACGAAGGCCACGAGCGCGGCATAGATCGGCCCGACGCCGAGGTTCGGGTCGCCGGTCACGGCGCGCAGCACCACCGGCATCAGGAAGTAGATCCACAGGATCGTGAGGATCAGCGGGATCGAGCGGAACAGGTTCACGTACCCCGCCACGAGCGCCGCCACCGGCCGCGGCGCGAAGATCCGCGTGATCGCCAGCAAGGTCCCCAGGCCGATGCCCGCGGCCATGGAGGCCGCCACCAGCAAGGCGGTCATCTGCAGGCCCTGCAGCAGGTAGGGCCAGGCGCGCTGCAGGGCGACCCAATCGAAGTCGTAGCCCATCACGCGGCACCCAGCAGGCCGGGCACGCGCACCCGGTGTTCGATGCGGCGCATCAGCACGATCACGCCGTAGGTGATCGCCATGTAGATGAGCGTCGCCACGATGAAGGCCTCGAAGGGATGGGCGCTGAACTCGCTGAGCTGGCGCGTCTGCCCGGTGAGCTCCATGAGCCCGATCGTCAGCGCGACGGCCGAGTTCTTGAACACGTTCAGGAAGTCCGAGGTCAGTGGCGGGATGACGATGCGCAGGGCCTGCGGCAGGACCACGTAGCGGTAGGCCGCCACGGTTCCCAGGCCCATCGCCATGGCCGCCTGCTTCTGGCTGCGCGGCACCGACTCGATGCCCGCGCGCACCTGCTCGGCCGCCTTCGCCGCCGTGTAGAGCGTGAGGCCCACCAGCACGGTGAGGAACTGGTTCGCGGTCGGGTTCATCTGCTTGATCGCATGGCCCCAGGCGGTCGGCAACAGCTCGGGCACCACGAAGTACCAGAGAAACAGCTGCACCAGCAGCGGCGTGTTGCGAAAGCAGTGGATGTACACCGCCGACAGCGTGCGCGCCGTCCGGTGGGGCAGCGTCCGGGCCACGCCGGCGATCAGGCCCAGGCCCAATGCCAGCGTCCAGGCCAGCAGCGACAGCGCGACCGTCCACAGCAACCCGCGCACCAGCATCAGGCCGTACAGGCCCTCCCCCGTGACCGAGGGTTTGAAGAAGATCAACCAATCCCAGGTGTAGTGCATCGCGAAAGGTGCCGGGAGGCGGTTCGGTTCGTGAAGGGGTCGCCGCGCCCGCGCCTTACAGCGGCTGGTCGCTCGGATGGCGCACGAGCTCCTGCATGTCGGGCGACATCGGGAAGTTGACCGTCACGCTGCCCTTCACCGCGATGGGCTTGAGGAAGTACTTCTCGTACAACGCGGTGAACTCGCCCGATCGCATCATCCCGGTGATCACGCCGTCGACAAGCTTCTTGAACGCCGCGTCGCCCTTGCGCAGCATGCAGCCGTAGGCCTCCTTCTGCTGCGGCACGCCGACCACCTCCCAGTCCGCCGGGTTCCTGGCGCGGGCGATGTTGCTGAAGAGAATGATGTCGTCCTGCGTCGCGGCCACCGCGCGCCCCGTCTCCACGGTCAGGAAGTTCTCGTTGATGTCCTTGGCCAGGATGATCTGGATGCCCCACTTGTTCTTCTCGTTGAGCTGCCGCAGCATGCGCTCCGCCGTGGTGCCCGCGCTGACCACGACGTTCTTGCCGACGAGGTCGGCCCAGTGCTTGATGCCGGAGTTCTTGCGCACCAGCAGGCGCGCGCCCACGACGAAGAAGGTCGTCGAGAACGACACCTGGTTCTGCCGCTCGGCGTTGTTGGTGGTCGAGCTGCACTCCAGGTCGACCGTCTGGTTGGCCACCAGCGGAATGCGCGTCTGCGGCGTGACTTCCAGGGTCTTGACCTCCAGCCGGGCGAGCTGCAGGTCCTTCTTCACCTGGGCGACCACGCGCTGCGAAATTTCCCAGGCGAAGCCGGCCTGCTTGTTGTGGTCGTCCAGGTAGTTGAACGGGATCGAGGCGCCGCGCGTGGCCACGGTGATCGCCCCGGTGTCCTTGATCTTCTTGAGCGTGCCGTCCAGCGGCGATGCGGTCTGCGCGGCAACGCTTGCGCACAGCGCGAGGCCGGTCATGGCGAGGAAGGAACGGGTCAATGCGGCGTGAAGGGTCGGCTTGAAAGTCATCGCAGGCTCCAGGTGTCGGGGATCAGAGATCGAAACGCGTGGCGCAGGCGTCCAGCGCGCCCAGCAGCTCGTCGCGCAGGGCCTGGGGGTCGTCCAGGCCGATCGACAGGCGGATGACCGGCCCTTCGACGTCGCAGAAATTGCGCCTGGCGAGTTCCTCCGCCGGGTAGAAGGCCGCGATGCTGCGCACGCCGCCCCAGCTGGCGCCGATGGCAAAGCGCTTCAGGCCTGCGAACAGCGTCCGGTAGGCGTCGTAGGGGCAGTCCACGAGCTGCAGCGACATCACGCAGCCAGGCTGCGCGAAATCGCGCGCCCACAGCGCATGGTCCGGCGCGCCGGGCAGCGCCGGAAAGAGCATGCGGCGCACGAGGCGGTGCGCGGCGAGTTGCCCGGCGATCAGGCGCGCGCTGGTGGCCTGGCGCTCCATGCGCACCTGCATCGTGTCCAGGCCCCGGGCCACCAGGAAGCAGTCTTCCGGGCTCACGGCCAGCCCCATCAGCGACTGCAGGCCGCGCAAGGACCGGTACAGGCCTTCGTCCTGGGTGGTGACGCTGCCCATCAGCACGTCCGAATGCCCGCCCATGTACTTCGTGCATGCGTGAACGCACAGGTCGACGCCGTGCGCCAGCGCGGCAAAGCCCAGCGGGCTGGCCCAAGTGTTGTCGATGGCGGTCAGCACGCCACGGGCCCGCGCCACGGCGGTGATCGCCGGCACGTCCTCCACCTCCATCGTCACCGTGCCGGGCGACTCCAGCCAGATGAGCCGCGTGTTCGGGCGCACGAGGCGCTCGATGCCCGCGCCGATGCGCGGCACATAGAACTCGACCTCGATGCCCAGTGCCTGCAGCCGCTCGACGGCGAAGGACTTGGCCAGGCCGTAGGCGGCATCGGTCATCAAGAGGTGGTCGCCCTGCTTGAGCAGTGCGAGCAGCACGCCGCAGATGGCCGCCTGTCCGGAAGGAAAGACGATGCCGTGCGCGGCGCCGTCCAGCTCGGCGATGCGCGCCTCGAGGGCGCGCTGCGTCGGCGTGCCCGTCGTGCCGTAGCTGAAGCCGTCCGGCAGGCGGGTGCGGCGATGCACGAAATCGTCGAGCGAGTCGAAGACGACCGTGGAGGCGCGCCACACCGGCGGCGCCAGGCTGGCGAAGGCGGCGTCTGCAGAGGACGTGCCGGGATGGGAAATGGAAGGGTTCACGATGGACGTCAGTTCGCGGGGGCCGATTCGATGAGCTGCAGCGCATGCTTCATCTGCTCGACGGCCATGGTTTCGAGATCGGTGTAGACCTTCATCTCCACGCCCAGGCGGGTGAAGGTTTCGCGGGCGGTGGCGATCCGGGCCGGGTCCTGGGTCTTCGGGTTGGCCAGCGCCGCCTCGAGGCGCTTGTACTCGCTGGTGAGCAAGGCCGGCTGCTCGCCGAGGGCACGCAGGCCGGCGTTGGTCATCGAACGGATGCGCAGCAGCATCTTCACGTCCGACTGCTCCATCTCGCCCTGCGCCCGCTCCAGCGCCAGCCTGGCGGCCACCGCCTGCGGGCTGTCTGGCTTGCGGGTGGCCGCAAGGGTCTGGAACCTGGCGACGTCGCTGGAAAAATCGTGCGCCCATGCGGGCGCCGCACACGCCAGGACCGTCACTGCAAGCGCTGTTCGAAGGTTCATCTCGCGTCTTTCGGGAAGTGGCTGAAGACACCAACTCTAGGACGCTGGAGATAATCCGGATCGCGCCCGAAATTCTTTCTCCATAAGCGGTTGTTATATGTTGCTCCGAGAGATCGAGGTGTTCCGTTCCGTGATGTCCGTGGGCTCCGCGAGCAAGGCGGCCGCACTCCTGGGCGTGACGCAGCCGGCCATCAGCCAGTCGCTGCGCAGGCTGGAGGAAGCTGCGGGCTTTCCCCTGTTCCGCCGGCTGCGCGGCCGCCTGCACCCCACGCCCGAAGCGCAGGCGCTGCTGACCGAGGTCGAGCGCGTCTTCGTGGGCCTGAGCAGCATCGAGCACCGCATGCGCAGCCTCAAGCGCTTCGGCGTCAACACGCTGCGCATGGCGGTGTATCCGGCCTTCGGCCTGAGCTTCGTGCCACGGGTGCTGTCGCGGCTGGTGGCCGAGCGCGGCGACGCCGATGCCCGCCCGCAGATTTCGCTGCAGGTGCTCAGCTCGCGGGAGGTGCACGAGGCCGTGCTGGGGCGCCAGGTCGACTTCGGGCTGATGGCCGACGAAATGCCGACGACCGGCCTGGAGCACTCCGAATTCGCGCGCTTTCCGGGCGTGGTGGTGATGCATGCCAAGCACCGGCTGGCCCGCGCCAGGACCATCCAGCCGCATCAACTCGCCGAAGAGCCCTTCCTCGCGCTCAACCCGGAAGATGCGTCCCGGCGCCGCCTGGAGCGGGCGCTGGCGGACTGCAACGTCGCATTGAGCGTGCTGGTCGAGACCCCGTACGCGGCCAGCGTGTGCGAGATGGCCCTGAGCGGCATGGGCATCGGTGTCGTCAACCCGGTCACCGCGCTGGAGTACGCGCAGCGCGGCCTGGCCGTGCGCCCGCTGTCGCTGGAGGTGTCCTTCGCGGGCATGCTGGTGCTGCCGCCGGGACAGCCGCTGTCCGGCCTGGCGGTGCGCGTGCTCCAGCTCATGCGCATCCAGCTGGCCGAAGACCAGAAGGCCCTGGCGGGCCTTCTCAAGCCTCGCGCCAGGTAGCGCCGCGCAGGCGCAAGGCATTGGTGATCACCGACGCCGAACTCAGGCTCATCGCCAGCGCCGCGATCATCGGCGACAGCAGCCAGCCCGTGAACGGGAACAGCACGCCCGCGGCCAGCGGCACGCCCAGGGCGTTGTAGAGGAAGGCGAAGCCCAGGTTCTGCTTCATGTTGGCGATGGTCTGCTCGGAGATGACGCGCGCCTGCGCGATGCCGCGCAGGTCGCCCTTGACCAGCGTCACCTGGGCGCTGTTCATCGCGACATCGGTGCCGGTGCCCATCGCCACGCCCACGTCGGCCTTGGCGAGCGCGGGCGCGTCGTTGATGCCGTCGCCGGCCATCGCGACGATGCGGCCCTCGCGCTGCAGCCTGTCGACCAGCGCGAGCTTGTCGGCGGGCTTCACTTCGCCGTGCACCTCGTCGATGCCCAGCTTCGCGGCGACGGCGCGGGCGGTGGTCAGCCCGTCGCCCGTGGCCATGATGACGCGCAGGCCCGAAGCCTTGAGCGCGGCCAGCGCCTCCAGCGTGGTGGGCTTGATCGGGTCCGACACCGCGAGCAGGCCGGCGGCCTGGCCGTCCACCGCCAGGAACATGACGCTCGCGCCCTCGGCCCGCAGCGCCTCGGCCTGCGGCTTGAGTGCGTCGACCCGCACGCGCAGCTGTTCCATGAGCGCCGTGTTGCCGAGCGCCAGCTTCCTGCCGGCCACGGCGCCGCTCACGCCGATGCCGCTGCTGGATTCGAAACCCTCGGGCGTGTCCAGCGCCAGCTGGCGCTCGCGCGCCGCCCGCACGATGGCGTCGGCCAGCGGGTGCTCGCTGCCCTGGTCCAGGCTGGCGGCCAGGCGCAGCACCTCGTCGGCGGTGAAGCCGGGCGCAGGCACCGCGCGCTCGAACTGCGGCCGGCCTTCGGTCAGGGTGCCGGTCTTGTCGACGATGAGCGCATCGACCTTGCGGAAGTTCTCGATCGCCGCGGCATCGCGGAACAGCACGCCCTGCGTGGCCGCCTTGCCGGTGGCCACCATGATCGACATCGGCGTCGCAAGGCCGAGCGCACAGGGGCAGGCAATGATGAGCACCGCCACGGCATTGATGAGGCCGTAGACCCAGCTGGGCTGCGGCCCGAAGAACCCCCAGGCGAAGAAGGTCAGCACCGCGATGGCGATCACCGTCATCACGAAGTAGCCGGCGACCTGGTCGGCCATCCGCTGCATCGGCGCGCGCGAGCGCTGGGCCTGCGCGACCATCTGCACGATGCTCGCGAGCACGGTCTGCGAGCCGACCTTTTCCGATTGCATGACGAGGGCGCCGTTGGTGTTGAGCGTCGCGCCGATGAGCTTGTCGCCCACGCGCTTGGTCACGGGCAGCGGTTCGCCGGTGAGCATCGACTCGTCGACCGCGCTGCCGCCTTCGATCACCACGCCGTCCACCGGCACCTTCTCTCCGGGGCGCACGCGCAGCTTGTCGCCGACATGCACATGGCCGATGGGCACGTCTTCCTCGGTGCCGTCGGCGCCGATCCGGCGCGCCGTCTTGGGCGCGAGCCCCAGCAGCGACTTGATGGCCGCGGAGGTTTGCGAGCGCGCCTTGAGCTCAAGGATCTGGCCCAGCAAGGTGAGCGAGATGATCACCGCGGCCGCCTCGAAGTAGACCGACACGCGCCCCATCGACACGAACGATGCGGGGAACACGCCGGGCGCCACCGTGGCCACGACGCTGTAGACAAAGGCGGCGGCCGTGCCCAGGCCGATCAGGGTCCACATGTTCGGGCTGCGGTTCGCCACCGACTGCACCGCGCGCACAAAGAACGGCCACCCGGCCCACAGCACGATCGGCATGCTGAGCACGAGCTCGATCCAGCTTTGCGTGCCCATCTCGAACCACTGCAGGCGGTGGCCGGCCATGGCGAGCACGGTGACGACAACGCTGAGCGGCAGTGTCCAGAAGAAGCGCCGCTTGAAGTCTTTCAGCTCGGGGTCTTCGCCCTCGTCGAGGGTCGGCATCTCGGGCTCCAGCGTCATGCCGCACTTGGGGCAGTTGCCCGGGTGGTCCTGCCGGATCTCCGGGTGCATGGGGCAGGTGTAGACCGTGCCTTGCGCGGCGGGCTGCGCAGGGTCCGCGGGCGCATGCCCGTGCGATGCGTGGTGATCGTGGTGGTCGTGATGACCGGGGGGGTGTCCTGCGTGCCTGGTGGACGTGTCGTTCATTCGCGTTCTCCGACAGGAAAGGGGGAAGCCCTTGAGGGGGAAGCGATCAGTGTCCAGGTTGACACGATGTGAAGGTCAAGCCCTGTCGCGCGATCCCCTGGAAGAAAAAGCGCCGGCATGGCGGCCGGCGCGTGAAAGACGCGCGCGCATCACGCTCACTTGCCGGCCTTGCCCACCAGCACCGCGCCCTTCATTCCGGCGTCGTAGTGGCCCGGTTGCAGGCAGCCGAAGTCGACCTTGCCGGCCTGGGTGAACTGCCAGACGATCTCGCCGGTCTTGCCCGCGGCCAGCGTGACCATGTTCGGATCGGCGTGCTCCATCTCCGGGTTCTTCTTCATGGCCTCGTAGTGCGCCAGCAGCGCCTTCTCGGTCCCGAGCACGAGCTCGTGCTTCAGGACGCCGGAGTTCTTGACGACGAAGCGCACCGTCTCCCCCTGCTTGACCTTGATGTCCGCCGGCGTGAAGCGCATCGAGTCCGTCATGTCGACCTGGACCGTGCGCGTCACCTTGGCGGCCACGCCGGGCTTGCCGACGGCGGCTTCGGCATCGTGGCCGTGGCCGTGGCCACCTGCATGGGTGCCCGAAGCAAAGGCGCCGGCAGCGGCCAGTGCGGCTCCTGCGGCGAAGACGGTGTTGCGGAAGGTGTGTGTCATGGTGTCCTTGGAGGTTGCCGGGATGCCGCGACTCTAGGAAGCCAAGCCCATCCACCACCGATCACCCGGATTACAAAAAAGCAATCTGCGCGCGCGACCTACGTGCATCGGCGACATGGGCACGGCCTTATTTTGTCCGGGCAAAATACCTCAAAGCTCCACGACCGAAGGCACCCGGCCACCCGGTGTTTCCCCGGAAAAGCACGGCGGTGCCAAACGGCGGCAAGGGCGCCGCCCTTGAAAGGTCATCGAATGCCCTTATGATTAGCACTCGCTGCTGACGAGTGCTAACAGCCCTCCCATCCAGTCGACAGGTCGCCGGTTTCTCCGGCGCCCGACCACAAACAAACCCGTTTCTTACCCTTCCAGGAGATGCAATGAAACTTCGTCCTTTGGCCGATCGCGTGATCGTCAAGCGTGTTGACAGCGAAACCAAGACCGCCTCCGGCATCGTCATCCCCGACGCAGCCGCCGAAAAGCCCGATCAGGGCGAAGTCCTGGCCGTGGGCCCGGGCAAGCGCAACGACAAGGGCGAACTGGCCGCACTGACCGTCAAGGTCGGCGACCGCGTCCTGTTCGGCAAGTACAGCGGCCAGACCGTCAAGGTCGATGGCGACGAACTGCTCGTGATGAAGGAAGACGACCTGTTCGCAGTCGTCGAGAAGTAATTCTTCTCCTCCCTTTCGATCTCATCCAAATTCAATCCATTCGGAGTTAATTCATCATGGCAGCAAAAGACGTAGTCTTCGGCGGAGAAGCCCGCGCACGCATGGTCGAGGGTGTCAACATCCTGGCCAACGCAGTCAAAGTGACCCTGGGCCCCAAGGGCCGCAACGTGGTGCTCGAGCGTTCGTTCGGCGCCCCCACCGTGACCAAGGACGGTGTGTCCGTGGCCAAGGAAATCGAACTCAAGGACAAGCTGCAGAACATGGGCGCCCAGCTCGTGAAGGAAGTGGCCTCCAAGACCAGCGACAACGCTGGTGACGGCACCACGACCGCCACGGTCCTGGCCCAAGCCATCGTTCGCGAAGGTTTCAAGCTGGTGGCTGCCGGCATGAACCCGATGGACCTGAAGCGCGGCATCGACAAGGCTGTCACGGCCCTGGTCGCTGAGCTGAAGAAGGCTTCCAAGCCCACCACCACCTCCAAGGAAATCGCGCAAGTCGGCTCCATCTCGGCCAACAGCGACGAAACCATCGGCAAGCTCATCGCTGACGCGATGGACAAGGTCGGCAAGGAAGGCGTGATCACCGTGGAAGACGGCAAGTCGCTGGACAGCGAACTCGACGTCGTCGAAGGCATGCAGTTCGACCGCGGCTACCTGTCGCCCTACTTCATCAACAACCCCGAGAAGCAATCGGCGCTGCTCGACAACCCCTTCGTGCTGCTGTTCGACAAGAAGATCAGCAACATCCGTGACCTGCTGCCGGTGCTGGAGCAAGTCGCCAAGGCGGGCCGTCCGCTGCTGATCATTGCCGAAGAAGTCGAAGGCGAAGCCCTGGCGACCCTGGTCGTGAACACGATCCGCGGCATCCTGAAGGTCGTGGCTGTGAAGGCACCTGGCTTCGGCGACCGCCGCAAGGCCATGCTGGAAGACATCGCCATCCTGACGGGCGGCAAGGTCATCGCTGAAGAAGTGGGCCTGACGCTCGAAAAGGTGACGCTGGCCGACCTGGGTCAAGCCAAGCGCATCGAAGTGGGCAAGGAAAACACGATCATCATCGACGGCGCTGGCGCTGCTGGTGACATCGAAGCCCGCGTGAAGCAAGTTCGCGTTCAGATCGAAGAAGCGACCAGCGACTACGACCGTGAAAAGCTGCAAGAGCGCGTGGCCAAGCTGGCCGGCGGCGTGGCAGTGATCAAGGTTGGCGCTGCCACCGAAGTCGAAATGAAGGAAAAGAAGGCTCGCGTCGAAGACGCCCTGCACGCCACCCGCGCTGCAGTGGAAGAAGGCGTTGTGGCTGGCGGCGGCGTGGCACTGCTGCGTGCCAAGCAAGCCGTGGGCGAGTCGGTCAAGGGCGACAACGCTGACCAGGAAGCCGGCATCAAGCTGGTGCTGAAGGCCATCGAAGCCCCCCTGCGCGAAATCGTGAACAACGCCGGCGGCGAAGCCTCGGTGGTGGTGAACGCTGTGCTGGCCGGCAAGGGCAACTACGGCTTCAACGCTGCGAACGACACGTACGGCGACATGCTCGAGCTGGGCATCCTGGACCCGACGAAGGTCACCCGCACCGCACTGCAGAACGCCGCTTCGGTGTCCTCGCTGCTGCTGACGACCGAAGCCATGGTTGCTGACGCACCCAAGGACGAGTCCGGCGCCGGCGGCGGCGGCATGCCCGACATGGGTGGCATGGGCGGCATGGGCGGCATGGGCATGTAATGCCCGGCTGAGCTCTGCTCACCAAAGTAAAAAGGGCCGCGCAAGCGGCCCTTTTTCTTTGTGCGGAAGGTTCAGCGGAACTGGTCGCGCAGCGCCATGTAGAGCACCTGGAAGCGCGCATGCCGCGTCTTGTGTGCGCCAGCGCCTTCGGATGATGGCGTCAGCGTCTGCTTCACCGGCGGCAGCGTGCACACCTCGGCGACCTCGCCCCCATCGGCCAGCCACGCCAGCCGCGCCGCACCGAGCGCCCCGCCCGTTTCGCTGCCCGCATACAGCGTCAGCGGCACCTGGAAGATGTCGGCCAGCAACTGCCCCCACCACACACTGCGCGCACCGCCCCCCACCAGCGCGACTTCACGCAAAGGCATGTCGGCCGGCAGGCGCAGCGTGTCGAAGCCATCGCGCAAACCGAAGCTCACGCCCTCGACCACGGCATAGGCGATCTCCGCGGGGCCGTGCGCATGCGTGAGGCCGAACAGCACCCCTTGCGCATTCGGGTTGTTGTGCGGCGAGCGCTCGCCCGACAGGTACGGCAGGAACAGCGGGCAGCGCGCCCGGTCCGCCAACGCAACCGACGCAGCCGCTTCGAGCAACGCCGCCTCGTCCGCGAACTTGAAGGTCTTCGCCGCCCAGCTCACCGCGCTCGCGGCCGAGAGCATCACCGACATCTGGTGCCAGCGCCTGGGCAGCGCGTGGCAGAAGGCGTGCATCGCCTGCGCGGGGTTCGGCAAAAAGCGGTCGGTCGAGACGAACACCACGCCCGAGGTGCCGAGCGAGACGAAGCCCTGCCCCGGCTCCACGAGCCCCATGCCGACCGCGCTGGCGGCGTTATCGCCCGCGCCGCCGGCGATCTTCACGCCCTCGCGCAATCCCCAGCGCGCCGCCAGTTCCGGCTTGAGCAGTGCGGAGACTTCGCTGCCTTCCACGAGCCGCGGCATGTGATCGCGCGTGAGCCCCGTGGCGGCGAGCAGTTCGTCGGACCAGTCGCGCGCGCCCACGTCGAGCCAGAGCGTGCCGGCCGCGTCGGACATCTCGCTGACCGCTTCGCCGCTGAGCATGAAGCGCAGCCAGTCCTTGGGCAGCAGCACGCGCGCCACGCGGACGAAGACCTCGGGCTCGTGCTCGCGCACCCACAGCAGCTTGGGCGCGGTGAAGCCGGGCATCGCGAGGTTGCCCGCGATCTCGCCCAGGCGCGGCACGGCGCGCGTGAGCGCCTCGCACTGCGCACCGCTGCGGCCGTCGTTCCAGAGGATGGCCGGGCGCAGCACCTCGCCCACCGCGTCGAGCAGCGTGGCGCCGTGCATCTGGCCCGACAAGCCGATGGCGCGCACCTGCAGCAGCGCCTCGGCGTGCGTGGTGCGCAGCTCGGCCATGACCGCCTCGAGCGCCTGCCACCACTGGGCAGGCGCCTGCTCGGACCACAGCGGGTGCGGCCGGTCGACCGTGAGCGGCGCGCGTGCCACGCCGACGATGCGGTGATCGTCCGCGAGCAGCAATGCCTTGAGCTCGGACGTGCCGAGGTCGAGTCCCAGATACAAGATGGTCTCCCTGATGGCGCCTTCGGAGCGGGCGCGTTCGCCTTGAAAGAAGTCAGCCGAAGCGCGTGTCGGCCTGGCGCCTGAACTCGCTCGGCGTCATGCCCTTGATTTCGAGAAAGCGCCGGTTGAAGTTCGCCACGTTGTTGAAGCCCACCTGGTAGCAGATGTCGGTCACGTAGTGGTCGGTCTGCATCAGCAGGTGGCAGGCGCTGTTGATGCGCACGCGGTTCACGAAGTCGGTGAAGCTGTTGCCCGTCGAACGGCGGAAGAAGCGGCTGAAGCGGCTCTCGCTCATGCCCAGCTCGGCGGCCACGTCCGACATCGAGATCGAGTCGGTCATGTTGTTGGTGATGCGGTTCACGATGTCGTTGATCTGGTCGACCTGCGCATCGCCGTCGCTGCCCTGCACGCCCTGCATCTGCACGCTCGACAGCAGCCGGTAGTCGGTGCACTGCGCCAGGTCGGCCATGAACTCGCAGAACAGGCCCAGGCGGCGCACGCCGCGCGCGGCCTTGATGGCATCCCAGTGCGCCAGCGCCTGCGCCGACATGCCGAAGAACTCGATGCCGTGGCGCGCGCGATCGAGCAGCGGCATCACGTCGCGCAGCTCGGGAATCTCGGCGGCCGCGCGCTCGATGGGCTCGTGGCGAAACTGGATCACGCGGTCGCGCCCGGCGGCGCCTTCTTCGGGCACGTCCAGCGAGATCCAGTTGTGCGGCAGGCGCGGCCCGCACAGCACGAGGTGGCCGGGCTGGAACGGCCCGATCCAGTCGCCGATGAAGGCCTTGCCCGAGGTCTCGGTGATCAGGTGCAGCTCGTAGTCTTCATGGAAGTGCCATCGCACCAGCGGGCTCGGAAAGCCGTGCGCGAGGCAGCGCACCAGGCCGGTTTCTTCCGGGGCCTCGTAGCCCAGCGACGGGGAGCGCGCGAAGTCGCGCTCCAGTTCGGGTTGGCGTTGACGAGGGATCGCGCGTTTGCGGGTGGTCGTGGTCATGGCGGCACGGATCGATCAGGGCCGGGAAGCGACGGCCTCGTTGTCTTCCTGCGAAAGCGCCGTGCGAACAGCTTCCAGCGTCGGTGGATCGGCGCCCTCGCGGGTGCAGTTCAGGGCCGCGGCGGTGGCGGCAAAGCGCATCACAGCGCGCCAGGCGTCGTCGCCGAGCTCGGCCAGTTGCGCCGGGTGCTCGACGCCATGCGCCAGCAGCGCCACCGACAGCCCGGCGGTGAAGGTGTCGCCCGCGCCGATGGTGTCGACCACCTCGACGCGCGGCGCGGCCACGGTGAGCGGCGCGCTGCCGGTGCGCCACAGCGTGGCGCCGGCACCGCCGCGCGTGACGACCACGGCGCGCGCGCCGGCCGTGAGGCATTCGGCCGCGAGCACATCGACCGGCCGTCCGGGGGCGAGCAGCGCGGCGTCTTCGTCGCTGAGCTTGACCAGGTCGGCCATGGCGAACCACTCGGTGACGCGGGCGCGGTAAGCGGCCATGTCCGGGATCAGGCTGGGCCGCACGTTGGGGTCGAACACGATCACGCAGCGCCCCGTGTGGGCGGCCACGAGGTCGGCGATGCGCGACGACGCCGGCTCCTGCAGCAGCGAGATCGAGCCGAAGTGCAGGAAGCGGCATTCCGCGGGCAGCTGCGGCAGCGGCTCGGGCGCCCAGGTGGCGTCGGCGCTGCCCCGTGTGTAGAAGGCGTAGCGGTTGGTCTGCGGCGTGCGCTCCACGAACGCCAGCGTCGACGGCGCGTCGCTGCGCAAAATGAGCCGGGTGTCGACGCCGTTGCGTTCGAGAAAGGCCATCAGCCGCTCGCCGAACAGGTCGGTGGACAGCTGCGTGAGAAAGCCGGTCGGCTGCCCGAGCCGCGCACAGGCCACGGCCGTGTTCAGCGGCGAACCGCCTTCGTGGCCGAGGAACGCCAGGGCGGCGCCTTCGCCGGCGGTGAAATCGATCAGGGCCTCGCCCGTGAGTGCAATGCGCATGGTGCTTGGATTTTCTTCTTCTGTCAGGGCAAGGCGCGGGCGTCGGCCAGGAAACCCGCTTCGGCAGCCAGGGTGGCGGGATGGTCGAGCAGCTCGACAAAGAGGCGCGGCGGGATGGTGATGGCGCCCACGCCCAGCGCCAGCAGCGACAGGTACGCCGAGCGGGAACGGATGCTCGCCACCAGCAGCCGCGTGCCCGAAGAAGGCCGTTGCGCCACCAGCGACTGCATCTGCGCGATGAGCGCCAGCCCGTCGATGCCGGCGTCTTCGAGCCGCCCGAGGTACGGCGCCGCATAGGCCGCGCCCAGTTGTGCAGCAAAGTGCGCCTGTTCGGGCGCGTACACGGCGGTCCACGTCACAGGCACGCCCTGGGCGATGAGCCGCGCGCCGGCGTCCAGGCCCTGGCGCGTGGCGGGAATCTTGATGACGAGCTGGCCGGGGTCGAACTGCGGCAGCAGGACGGCGGCGTCTTCCAGCATGCCGTCGACCTCGCTCGAATACACCTGGGCCTGCACCTGGCGCGCGCCCAGATCGATGCAGCGTTTCAGCAGATCCGGGACGTAAGCACGCCCGACGCCGGCGCGTTGCAGCAGCGTCGGGTTGGTCGTCACGCCGTGCACCACCGGATGCGGCAGGCAGGCCTGCAGCTCGGCCAGGTCGGCGCTGTCGAGGTACAGGTGGAAGTCGTCGTTCATGCAGAAATGCGGAAGGAAGGTAGGGTTCAGCTCATGACATTGCCGCCGTCGACATTGAGGGTCTGCGCCGTGATGTAGCGCGCCTCGTCGCTGGCGAGAAAGACCGCCGCCCCGGCAATGTCGCCCGGCACGCCCATGCGCCCGAGCGGCACCGCGAGGCCGACACGCCGCTTCTTCTCGCCCGGCGCCAGCCCCTCGGCCTTGGCGAACAGGCTGTCGACATGGTCCCACATCGGCGTGTCGACCACACCGGGGGCGATGCCGTTGACGCGGATGCCGTGCGGCGCCATGGCCAGCGCGGCGCTCTGCGTGTAGCTGATGACGGCCGCCTTGGTCGCGCAGTAGTGCGACACCAGCGCCTCGCCGCGGCGCCCGGCCTGCGAGGCCATGTTGATGACCGACGCGCCCGGCGTGCCGGCCTCGCCCATGTGGCGCAGCACGGCCTGCATCACGAAGAACATGCCCTTCACGTTGACCGCGAAGAGTTTGTCGAACGAGGCTTCGTCGCTGTCGAGCAGCGGCGCGAGGTCGAACACGGCGGCGTTGTTGAACAGCGTGTGGACGGGACCGAAGGCGACCTGCGCCTCGGCCAGCATGTGCGCGATGGCCTGCGTGTCGGTCACGTCGGCCGCGATGTAGGCGAGCGTGTCGGGGTGGGCTTGCTGCAGTGCGCGCACGGCCTCGGGCGCGGCGGTCGCGCGGTCGATCACGCTGCAGCGCGCACCCTCGGCGATGCAGGCCTCGGCCACGGCCAGGCCGATGCCGCCGCCGGCACCAGTCAGCAGCACATGGCGGTCCTGCAGGCGGCCGCTCATGGCGCGGCCTTCTCTTTGATGAAGCGGGCCACGCGCTCGCCGGCACGACGCACCGCATCGACGAGCCGCGCATCGCCCGCGAGGCTGCCCCACAGCCCGGCATCGGCGCACAGCGCCGCCACGGGGTCGGCCGCGTCGCAGATGGCGTGCGCGGCAGCATCGTCCATGCTCTGGTCCTGGTAGGCGTAGGGCAGCGCGCCCCGGTGCCAGCGCTGCAGGAACGCGAGGAACAGTGCGGGCAGCATCGCCACGCTGTCGATGCCCTGCCCGGCCGCGAGCCGCTCGCGCACGGTCGGCGCGATGAAGCCCGGGATCTTCGAGAAGCCGTCGGCCGCCACGCGCTGGTTGGTGTCGCGGATCGCGGGGTTGCCGAAGCGGTCGAGCACCACGTCGCGGTAGGCCGCCAGGTCGATGGGGCTGGGGCTCAGGCACGGGATGACGTCGTCGGTCACGTAGTCGAAGGCCATGCGGCGAATGGCCGCGTCGTGCGTGCCTTCGTGGATGAAGCCCAGCCCCGCCAGCGTGCCGGCCCAGGCGATGCAGCTGTGCGTGGCGTTGAGGATGCGAATCTTGGCCTCTTCATACGGCTGCACCGATTCGACCAACTCGACACCCACGCGCCCCCAGTCGGGGCGCCCGGCGACGAAGTCGTCTTCGATCACCCACTGGATGAAGCTCTCGCCCGTGACCGCCGCGCCGTCGTCACGGCCCGTGGCGGCGCGCACGCGCGCGCGCAACTCGGGCGGCGGACGCGGCGTGATGCGGTCGACCATCGCGTTCGGGCAGCGGGTGTTGGCATCGACCCAGGCCTGCAGCGGCGCATCGCCGACCAGCGCGATGAACTCGAGCAGGCCCGCGCGAAAGCGGTCGCCGTTGTGGCGCAGGTTGTCGCAGTTCAGCAGCGTCACGGGGCCCGCCTGCGCGGCGCGCCGTGCCCGCAGGATCGCGCAGACCGCGCCGTAGATCGTCTCGCCGGCCTCGCCGCGCCGTGCGCGTTCGATGTCGGCCGCGAGGTCGGTGAACGACAGGTCGAGCTTGCCCTTGGTGTCGAGGTAGTAGCCCGCCTCGGTCACCGTGAAGGAGACGATGCGCGTGGACGGCGCCGCGCCGCGCGCGATCACCGGGGCCAGCGAGGGCTCGTACGGCAGCACCTCGCGGATGGCTTCGATCTGCTCGTAGCGGTACTCGCCGGCCGGCGACACGGTCTCGAGCGTGTAGCGCCCGCCCTGGGCCTGCAACGCCGCGACGACCTCGGCCATGTCGGGCCGGATGTTGGCGCCCGACAGCGACCAGCGGGTGTCGCCCGCATCGATCAGCCGCTGCAGGTAGACGGCCTGGTGGGCGCGATGGAACGAGCCGAGGCCGAGGTGAAGCACCGTGAATTCCGAAGGCGCCGGTGGGGTGGGCACGAGGCCCGCTGCTGCGAGGGTCACGGGGAAGGTCCGTTGAAAGTGAGGGGCGTCGGATCAGGCGGCGACGGCGCGGCCTTCGCGGCTGAACAGGTGCAGCACGGACGGGTCGAGCTCGACCGCCACGTCGTCGCCGGCCTGCAGCGGCGTGCGTTCGTTCTGGCGCGCGATGAGCGGCACGCCGCCCACGTCCACGTGGATCAGCGTGTCGGCGCCCAGCGCCTCGATGAGCTCGACGCGGCCCGGCACGCCGGCGGCCGCGCCCTGCTTCGGATGCACGCGCAGGCCTTCGGGGCGCACGCCCAGAAAGCCGTCGCTGGGCAGGCGCCCGCCGGTGGCGGCGGAAAAGCTCGGGATGGCGCTCGCCGCCACCATGTTCATCGACGGCATGCCGATGAACTGCGCGACGAACTGGTTGGCCGGTCGGTCGTAGAGTTCGAGCGGCGTGCCGACCTGCTCGATGAGCCCGTCCTTCAGCACCACCACGCGGTCGGCCAGCGTCATGGCCTCGACCTGGTCGTGCGTGACGTAGATGGTGGTGGCGCCGAGCGCGCGGTGCAGCTTGTGGATTTCGACGCGCGTGTTGCCGCGCAGCGCCGCATCGAGGTTCGACAGCGGCTCGTCGAAGAGAAACACCTTCGGCGCACGCACGATCGCGCGCCCGATGGCCACGCGCTGGCGCTGACCGCCCGACAGGTCCTTCGGCGTGCGGTCCAGGTACTGCGTGAGGTTCAGCGTCTTGGCCGCGTACTCGACCTTGGTCCTGATCTCGTCCTTGGCCACGCCCGCGAGCTTCAGCGCGAAGGACATGTTGTCGTACACGCTCATGTGCGGGTACAGCGCGTAGCTCTGGAACACCATCGCCAGGTCGCGCTTGCCCGAAGGCGTCCAGGTGATGTCCTTGCTGTCGAGCAGCAGGTTGCCGCTGGTGATGGGTTCGAGCCCCGCGATCAGGCGCAGCAGCGTCGACTTGCCGCAGCCCGAAGGCCCGACGAAGACGATGAACTCGCCCTTCTGGATCTGCAGGTCGACGCCCTTGATGATGTGGACGTCGCCAAAGCTCTTCTTGATGTTCTTGAGTTCGAGGTAGGCCATGAGATGTCTCCCTTTCTTTACTTGACGGCGCCGAAGGTCAGGCCTTGCACCAGTTGCTTCTGGCTGAACCAGCCGAACACGACGATGGGCGCAATGGCCATCAGCGACGCGGCCGACAACTTGGCCCAGAACAGGCCCTCGGGGCTGGAGTACGACGCGATGAGCGTGGCCAGCGTGCCGGCCTTGGCGGAGGTGAGGTTGAGCGCCCAGAAGGCTTCGTTCCAGCTCAGCACCAGGCACAGCAGGCCGGTCGATGCGAGCCCGCCGACCGACAGCGGCATCACGACGTGGCGGAACTCGGTCCACAGGCTCGCGCCGTCCATGCGCGCGGCTTCGAGGATCTCGTTCGGAATGTCCTTGTAGGCGCTGTAGAGCATCCACACCATGATCGGCAGGTTCGACAGCGTGAACACGATGGTGAGCGCGGTGAGCGAATCGAGCATGCCGGCGGTCTGCGCGAGCACGTAGATCGGCACCAGCGCACCGACGGCCGGCATCATCTTGGTGGAGAGCATCCACATGAGGATGTCGCGCGTCTTCTTCGTGCGAAAGAACGCCATCGAGTACGCGGCGGGCGCGGCGATCAAGAGGCCCAGGATGGTCGAGCCCAGGCTGGTGATCAGCGAGTTGCGCGCATACAGCAGGTAGTCGCTGCGGCGCTGCACCTCGCCGAAGTTGTCGAGCGTGGGCTCGAAGATGAACAGCGGCGGCACGTGGATCGCCTGCAGCTCCGTCTTGAAGGCCGTGAGGAACAGCCAGCCGAGCGGGAAGAACAGAAGCAGCGCCACGGCCCACGCACCGACGGTACGCAGCAGCTGGGGAAGGAGGTTGCTGGGTTGCATGGTCGTTCCTTCAGTCCAGGTTCTTGCCGATGATGCGGATGAGGAACACGGCCACGATGTTGGCCAGCACCACTGCGAACAGCGCACCGGCCGACGCCACGCCCACGTCGAAGTTCATGAGCGACTGCTTGAAGATCATGTAGGTCATGTTCGTGCTCTCGTTGCCCGGGCCGCCATTGGTGGTGATGGCGATCTCGGCGAACACGCTGAGCAGAAAGATCATCTCGATCATGATCACCACGGCCATCGGGCGGCCCAGGTGCGGAATCGTGAGATAGAAGAAGCGCTGGAACGAGCTCGCGCCGTCCATGCGCGCGGCTTCCATCTGCTCGCGGTCGAGCGACTGCAGCGAGGTGATGAAGATCAGGCAGGCGAAAGGCAGCCACTGCCAGGCCACCATGATGATCACGGAGAACAGCGGCACGTCGGTGAGCCAGTCGACCGGCTGCGCGCCGAAGAAGCGCCACACGTCGGCCAGGATGCCGTAGATGGGGTTCATCATCATGTGCTTCCACAGCAGCGCATTCACTGCAGGCATGACGAAGAAGGGCGAGATCAGCAGCACGCGCACGATGCCGCGGCCCGGGAAGGGTTCGTTCACCAGGAGCGCGAGCAGCACGCCGAACACCACCGTGATGACGATCACGCTGCCGATAAGCAGCAGCGTGTTCCACGTGGCCGGCCAGAAGTCGGGGTCGGTGACGAAGTAGTGAAAGTTCTCGATGCCCGCGAACGTGCGTTCGCCGGGCTGCATGAGGTTGTAGTTCACGAACGAGAAGTACAACGTCATCAGCAGCGGCACGATCATCCACAGGAAGAGCGTGAGCACGGCGGGCGCCATGAGGGCGCGGGGCAGGAGTCTTTTCATGGTCTGTTCCTCTCAGGCTGCGGCCCTCTCCCCGCGGGGAGAGGGGAAGAAGCGCGGCTTACTTGTAGTAGCCCGCTTTCTTCATCTCGCGCTCCGCAGCGAGCTGCGAGGTCTTCAGCGCCTGGTCGACCGTGACCTTGCCCGACAGCGCCGCGCTCATCTGCTGGCCCACCGCCACGCCGATGGCCTGGAACTCGGGAATGGCCGCGTACTGCACGCCGACGTACGGCGACTTGGGCAAGGTGCTGTCGCTGAGGTTGGCGCTGTCGATGGCCTTCTTCTCGGCGGCGGCGAACCTGGCGACCTTCTGGAACTCGGGGTTCGCGTAGGTCGACTTGCGCGTGCCGGTGGGCACCGTGCCCCAGCCGTGCTCCTTGGCCACGAGGTTGACGTATTCCTTGGAGGTCGCCCACTTCACGAAGGTCTGTGCTGCGGCGCCCTTGGTCGAGCTGGCGGGAATGGCCAGGTTCCAGGTCCACAGCCAGTTGGCGCCCTTGGGTGTCACGGCGACGGGGGCCTGCGCGAAGGCCACCTTGTCGGCCACCTTCGACTGCTTGGGGTCGCTGATGAACGAGGCCGCGATGGTCGCGTCCACCCACATGCCGCACTTGCCTTCGTTGAACAGCGCCAGGTTCTCGTTGAAGCTGTTGGCCGAGGCGCCCGGCGGGCCGTAGGCCTTCATGAGGTCGACGTAGAAGCCGATCGCGTCCTTCCAGGGCTTGGTGTCGATCTGCGGCTTCCACTGCATGTCGAACCACTGGCCGCCGTTGGTGTTGACCAGCGTGGTCAGGAAGGCCATGTTGTCGCCCCAGCCCGGCTTGCCGCGCAGGCACATGGCGTACAGGCCGCCCTTGGGGTCATGGATCTTGCCGGCCAGCTCCTTCACCTGCGCCCAGGTGGGCTGCTCGGGCATCTTGAAGCCGACCTTGTCGGCCAGGTCCTTGCGGTACATGAGCATCGAGCTCTCGCCGTAGAAGGGCGCGGCGTACAGCTTGCCTTCGTGCGACAGGCCGGCGCGGATGGCGGGCAGCAGGTCGTCGGCGTCGTAGGCGGCATCGGTGGCGATGGGCTGCAGCCAGCCCTTCTTCGACCAGATCGGCGCTTCGTACAGGCCGATGGTCATCACGTCGAACTGGCCGCCCTTGGTGGCGATGTCGGTGGTCACGCGCTGGCGCAGCGTGCCTTCCTCGAGCGTGACCCACTTGAGCTTGATGTCGGGGTTCGCCTTCTCGAAGAAGGGCGTGAGCTTCTGCATCTCGATCATGTGGCCGTTGTTGACGGTCGCGATCACGAGTTCGGTGGCGGCGTGGGACACAAGGCCCGTGCCGATGAGTGCGAGGGCGAGGCCCGCTTTCAGAAAGCGCTTCATGGTGTCTCCTTGGGTGAGCGACGCCTCGGTATCGTGGTCGCCGTGCCCGGATTCTGGAGAAACGCGCTTGCGATTTTGGTATTTCGAGCGGCCCAACCAGTACTCTCTTGCACCAGTTGGCTAGTGAAATCCCTAGTTAACGCAATTCAGGATGGAAAACGTCCGACTGAAGTTCTCGCCCGTCACGCGTGCCCACCCAGCAGCTGGCGCCGGAACTGCGCCGCCGCCGGCGACAGCGGGCGGTCTTCGCGGGTGATGAGGCAGATCGGCGGCACGCGCACCGGCAGCTCGACCGGCACGGTGCGCAGCACGCCCAGCCGGCCGTAATGGTTGGCCTGCGAGGCCGGCATGACGGCGGCCATGTCGGAGTTCTCCAGCAGCGCCGTGATCGCGATGGGCGATGCCGTTTCGATGATGTCCAGCCGCGCCTGGATGCCGGCCTCGCGCATCGCCGCCTCGAAGCGCCCGCGCTGCGGCGAGCCCGGCGGCTGCAGCACCCATGACCAGGTCGCCATCTCGGCGAGCGTGACCGTGGCCGCGCGCTCGAACACCGGGTGCGCGGCGCGCACCACGACCACCTGCGACTCGCCCAGCAGCGGCACGCTCGCGTACTTGGCCTCGTCGTGGCCGTCGGTGAGACGGCCCAGCACGAGGTCGACGTCGCCCTGCTCCAGCTGCGCCTGCATCAGGTCGCTGGTCTCGACCACCACCGACACGGCCACCTGCGGATGGCGCAGATGGTAGGCGACCAGCGCCGGCGCCAGCAGCTCGGGCACCGCACCCGGCACGCTGCCCACGCGCAGCGCACCGCTCAGGCCGGAACGCAGCGCGAGCATTTCCTCGCGGGCGGTGCCGAAGTCGCTGAGCACGCGGTGGGCGTAGCGGATCAGGATCTCGCCGTAGGGCGTGGGCGCCATGCCGCGCGCCAGGCGCTCGAAGAGCTGTTCGCCCAGCGACTCCTCCAGCTGCTGCAGCAGCTTGGTGGCGGCCGGCTGGCTGATGTTCATCGCCTCGGCCGCGCGGCCGAGGTGGCGGTGCGCGTCGAGCCGGGCCAGCAGGAGCAGCTGGCGCGGCCTCACATGCAGCATCAGCGAAGCGTCGGTGAGGCCAGGTTTCATGCACAAAAGTATATGGAGCTTCGGCCTTTTTCGATTGGATCGCGCGACCGAAGCTCCGTAGGCTCGGGCCCACAACAAGCAGGAGACGACGCGATGACTCTCTTTCCCCTGGCCCGCGGTGCCGGCCTGGCGGCGCTCCTGGCGCTGGCCGCCTGCCTGAACGCGGGTGCGCAGCCGGCCTACCCCGACAAGCCGCTGCGCATCCTGGTCGGCGCCTCGCCCGGCGGCGGCACCGACATCCTCGCGCGCGTGCTGGCCGACAAGTTCTCGCCCGTGCTGAAGCAGCCCGTGACGGTGGAGAACCGCCCCGGCGCATCGAACACCATCGCCGGCGAACTCACGGCCCGCGCGCCGGCCGACGGCGCCACGCTGCTGCTGGCCACCAACACGGCGCAGGCCGTGGCGCCGCACATCCTCAAGCTCAAGTACGACCCGCTGAAAGACCTGCAACCCATCGGCCTCGTGGCCGTGATGCCCAACGTGCTGGTGGTGTCGGCGAACTCACCCTACCGATCGGTGAAGGACCTGCTCGCGGCCATGGCCGCCAGGCCGGGCGGCTTCAAGTACGCGTCGTCGGGCATCGGCAGCACGCAGCACGTGGGCGGCGAAGCCTTCAACCTGGCCACGGGCATGACCTCGATCCACGTGCCCTACAAGGGCAGCTCGCAGGCGCACATCGACATCATCTCGGGCGAGGTCGAGATGATGTTCGACAGCACCTCCTCGGCCATGGGCCAGATCCGCGCCGGCAAGTTCCGCGCGCTGGCCGTGAGCGCACCGCAGCGTTCGCCCGAGCTGCCCGACGTGCCCACGCTGGCCGAGCAAGGCGTCAAGGGCGCCGACGTGTCGACCTGGTATGGCCTGTACGTGACGGCCGGCACGCCGCGCCCCGCGGTCGAGCGGCTGAGCGCCGAACTCACGCGCACGATGGGCCTGGCGGACGTGCAGTCGCGCATCAAGGCCCTGGGCGGCGAGCCCGGCACGCTGACCGGCGAACCCTTCGCGGCGATGAACCGGCAGGAGTTCGACCACTACGGCCGGCTCGTGCGCGATGCGCGCATCAAGGCCGAGTGAGGCCGTCCCTTCTTTCTCTTTTCTCCACCTCCATTGCCGACCATGTCTACCCCCTCGACAACCCCGCGCGTGACCTCCGCTAAACCCCGCATCGCCGTGCTGCTCGGCGACCCCAGCGGCGTCGGCCCCGAGATGGCCGTGAAGCTGCTCGCGCGCCAGCGCAACCTCGACGCCGCGCGCGTGCTGCTGATCGCCGACCCCGTCGTGCTGGCCGCGGGCGAGCGCGTGGCGGGCGCGAAGCTGGCCCCGCTGCAGGTGAACACCCTCGACAGCCTGCGCTTCGAGGACGGCCGTCCGAGCCTCCTCGTGCGCGACTGGATGGCAGGCGAGGAACCGGTGCTCGGCGAATCGAACGAGCGCTCGGGCCGGGCCTCGTTCGAGGCGCTGGAGCTGGCGACGCAGGCCGTGCGCAACGGCCAGGCCGACGCGATCCTCTTCGCGCCGCTCAACAAGCATTCGCTGCGCCTGGGCGGCCTCGTGCACGAGGACGAACTGCGCTACATGCAGGAGCGCTTCGCCGTCACGGGCTTCGTCTGCGAGTTCAACCTCACCGGCTCGCTGTGGACCTCGCGCGTGACCTCGCACATTCCACTGAAGGACGTGGCGCGGCACATCACCGTGGAGGGCGTGCGCGACGCCGTGAAGATCATCGCGTCGGCACTGCGCCGCGCCGGCGTGGCACACCCGCGCATCGCGGTGACCGGACTCAACCCGCACGCGGGCGACGGCGGCTCGATCGGCATGGAAGAGATCGAGATCATCGCGCCCGCCATCGAACAGCTGCGCGCCGAAGGCCACGACGCGCGCGGCCCGTTCTCGCCCGACACCGTGTTCATCGGCGCACGGCGCGGCGACGTGGACGCGGTGGTGTCGATGTACCACGACCAGGGCCAGATCGCGATGAAGCTCATGGGCTTCGAACAGGGCGTGACCCTGCACGGTGGCCTGCCCGTGCCCGTGGCCACCTCGGCCAGCGGCAGCGCCTTCGACATCGCCGGCCAGGGCGTGGCGCAGATCGAAGGGCTGCAGCAGGCCTTCGACCTGTGCGTGCGGATGGCAAGCGGTGCGCCAGCGCCTGCATCCGTGGAGGCGGCGGTGGCCTGAGCCGCTTGCTAACGCCCAAAAGAAAAGGGCCGCATGTGCGGCCCTTTGGCAGAAAGTTCAGGCGCTCGGCGGTTCGCCGTAAGCGTTGCTCTCAGGCTGCGTCGGCTGAACGAAGAAATAGATCAGCACGAGATTGATCAGCGGGATGATCGACAGCAGCAGGAACCAGCCGCTCTTGCCGATGTCGTGCAGGCGGCGCACGCCCACCGCGAGGGCGGGCAGAAGCAGGGCCAGCGCTGCAATGAAGTACACGTACTCATGGATCAGGCCCGTCACGACGAGCACGCCGAACTGGGCCAGAAAAAACCACCAGAACTCGGAACGCGACGCACGACCCGTGAAATCGGTGTACTTGGCGATGCACGTCTTGACCGCTGTTTGAAAGTCCATTGACTCGCTCCTCTTGATGAATCCCAGGGAAATTTCCCCGGGGCCATCATATCGGCGCACTGTGCAACGACAAACTCGGCCAAACCGGCCACCGCGCTGCAAACCAATGGCCTAAAGGCCTAGTGGATAGAGCCTTTGGCCAAGGCTCGCAAGCCTTGCGGTGACGTGTGCCGTCAGGCGCTCAGCCGCTTTAAAAGGCCGGCCGTCGAGGCATCAAGCCCCGAGACATCGCCCAAAGCCAGGCGCGGCTCGATGTCGCGCGCCAGCACCTTGCCGAGCTCCACGCCCCACTGGTCGAAGCTATTGATGCCCCACAGCGCGCCGCTGGTGAACACGCGGTGCTCGTACATCGCGAGGAAGGCGCCCAGTGCTTCGGGCGTGAGCTTCTCGAACACGAAGAAGGTGCTCGGCCGGTTGCCCGGGAAGTTCTTGTGGCCGCCTTCGTCGAGCTTGCCGACCATCAGCGCCTGCGCCTGCGCAAGCGCATTGGCCAGCAGCTTGGGGTGGTGGCCGTCGAGGTCGTGCGAGGCGTCGCGCACCGCCATGAACTCGAGCGGGATCACGTCGGTGCCCTGGTGCAGCATCTGGAAGTAAGCGTGCTGCCCGTTGGTGCCGGGCTCGCCCCAGAGCACGGGCGAGGTGCCGAAGGCCAGCGGCGCGCCGCTCGCATCGACCTGCTTGCCGTTGCTCTCCATCTCGAGCTGCTGCAGGTAGGCCGGCACGCGCTTCAGCGCGCTGTGGTACGGCGCGATGCTGCGGCTCGTGAAGTGGTGGAAGTTGCGGTACCAGACATCGAGCAGGCCCAACCGCACGGGCAGGTTCTGCTCGAGCGACGCGGTGCGGAAGTGCTCGTCCATCGCATGCGCGCCCGCCAGCAGCCGGCGAAAGCCGTCGGCGCCGATGGCCAGCGCGATCGGCAGGCCGATGGCCGACCACAGCGAGTAGCGGCCGCCCACCCAGTCCCAGAAGCCGAAGGTGGTGTCGATGCCGAACTGCTTCGCGGCCTCGACGTTGGTGGTGAGCGCAGCGAAATGGCCCGCGATGTCGGTGCCGCCCGACTGTTCGTACCAGCGCTTGGCCGAGAGCGCGTTGGTCATCGTCTCGGCCGTGGTGAAGGTCTTGGAGGCGACCAGGAACAGCGTGTGCTCGGGCGCCAGGCCCTTGAGCACGCCCGCCAGCTCGTGGCCGTCGACGTTCGAGACAAAGTGGAAGCGCTTGCCCGGCGCCACGAACTCCGCGAGCGCCAGCACCGCCATCTGCGGGCCGAGGTCGGAGCCGCCGATGCCGATGTTGACCACGTCGGTGATCGTGTGGTCGCTGCGCACCTTCTCGGCGTAGGCCAGCATGGCGTCGAGCGTGGCGTGCACTTCGCGCAGCTCGTGGGCCGTCTGGCGGCCGGTGGCCGCGTCGGCCGGCGCGCGCAGCAGCGTGTGCAGCACGGCGCGGTCTTCGGTGTTGTTGATGTGCGCACCCGCGAACATGGCGTCGCGGTGGGCCTCGAGGCCACATTCGCGCGCCAGCGTGAACAGCAGCGCCTCGGTGCGCGCGTCGATGAGGTTCTTCGACAGGTCGGCGAAGACGTGCGGCGCCTCCTGGCTGAAGCGCGCGAAGCGCCCGGCGTCCTCCACGAAGGCATGGCGAAGATCGAACTGGCGACCGGCCGTGTCGAAGCTGGACTGCAGTTGCGCCCAGGCCGGCGCGCGGTCACAGCGCAGGGTCATGGTCATGTTTACTTGCCGCTTTCCTGCATGAGCTTTTCGAGCTTCACGGCGTCGGCCGCGAAGGCGCGGATGCCCTCGGCGAGCTTCTCGGTGGCCATGGCGTCTTCGTTGAGCGCGAAGCGGAAGCCGGCTTCGTCGTAGCTCACCTTCTCTGCGTTGCCGCTCGCGGCAGCCTTGGCGTCGAGCGCGTGCGTGAGCGGCTCGTTGCTCGCGGCCAGCTCGGCCAGCAGCTCGGGGCTGATGGTCAGCAGGTCGCAACCGGCGAGCGCCTGGATCTGCCCGACATTGCGGAAGCTCGCGCCCATGACCTCGGTCTTGATGCCCTGCTGCTTGTAGTAGTTGAAGATTTCGCGCACCGACTTCACGCCGGGGTCGTTGGCGCCCGCGCTGGCGGCTTCGTCCCACTTCGCGCCGGCCGACTTCTTGTACCAGTCGTAGATGCGGCCCACGAAGGGCGAGATGAGCTGCACGCCGGCCGCGCCGCAGGCCACGGCCTGCGCGAACGAGAACAGCAGCGTGAGGTTGGTGCGGATGCCCTTCTGCTCGAGCAGGCGCGCGGCCTCGATGCCTTCCCAGGTGGAGGCGACCTTGATCAGCAGGCGCTTCTCGGTGTCGATGCCTTCGGCCTTGTACAGCGCCACGATGCGCTCGCCGCGGGCCACGGTGGCGGCGGTGTCGAACGACAGGCGTGCGTCGACTTCGGTGGACACGCGGCCCGGGATGATGGAGAGGATTTCGGTGCCGAAGCGCACCAGCAGGCGGTCGATGACCTCGTCGAGCGGCTTGCCGGCGTGGGCCTTCACGGTTTCATCGAGCAGCGGCCGGTACTCGGCCTTCTGCACGGCCTTGAGGATCAGCGACGGGTTGGTGGTCGCGTCCTGCGGTTTGGAAATGCTGAGCTGCTTGAAGTCGCCGGTGTCGGCAACCACGGTGGTCCACTGGCGGAGTGCATCGAGTTGGTTCATGAAATCAATTATCCGGGGAGGGGTGTGACAAGTCCTGCACGCAGTTGCGCGGCGGTCGATGTTTTCATGCGAACCGTAGCACGGGTTTTCGCGAAGCTCCATCGGCCTGCAGCGCGAAGGGTTGTCGGCCGCCCTGCCCTACAGGGGCTGTGGTCCCCGGCTGACGGCAGCCGGCCGCGGCCCGGGGCACCCTGAACGGGACGCGACATCCACGCCGAGAACGACTTTCCCCAGGAGCCCTCATGACCCCTCGCCCCCCACGCCCCGCGACCGCCGCCGGCCGCGCCTTCGACGACCGCCGCACCAGCCACGCGATCGGCACCATGGCCACCGCCTTCGTCGTGGGCGGCGTGGCCACCTGGTACGCGCTGGGCGCCGCACGCACGGCCCGTGTCCGGCCCGCCGGCCCGGCCGACGGCGCCCCGCTGATGCGCGCACCGCTGCAGGTGGTGGCGCCGGTCGACCTGCACCGCTACGCCGGCGTCTGGCACGAACAGGCGCGGCTGCCCAACCGGTTCCAGAAGCAGTGCGCCGGCCCGGTGAGCGCCGAGTACACGCCGCAGCCCGACGGCACCGTGCAGGTGCGCAACCGCTGCGTGCGCGACGACGGCAACTTCGACGAGGCGATCGGCAGCGCGCGCGTGGTGCCCGTGGCCGGCCAACCCGGCGCCGGACGGCTGCAGGTGCGCTTCGCCCCCGCCTGGATGGGCTGGCTGCCGCTGGTGTGGGGCGACTACTGGATTTTGAAGCTCGACCGCGACTACCAGGTGGCGCTGGTCGGCACGCCCGACCGTGAGTACCTTTGGGTGCTGTCGCGCGCGCCGCGCCTGGAGGACGACGCGCTGCAGGCCGAGCTGGACTACGCCCGCAGCCTGGGGTTCGACACCGACAAGGTGGTGCTCACCGGCAGGTAGCGCTGCAGTTGCGCCGGCAGCTTGTCGGGCGCGGTGCAGTGGATGGCGTGCCAGCCGAACGCACGGGCCATCTCGACGTTGGCGGCCGAGTCGTCGATGAACACCGTCTGCTCGGGGTCGAGGCCGTGGCGCATGGCCAGCAGCTCGTAGATCTCGCGCTCGGGCTTGAGAAACTTCACGTCGCCCGAGAACACGCCGCCGTCGAAGCGCCGCATGAAGGCGTGCCGGCGCTCGAGGGCGCGGGCGAACGGCACGGGCATGTTCGACAGGTAGTACAGCCGCAGCGGCTCGCCGGCATCGCGCTGCACGAGCAGCTCTTCGAGCATCGCGACCGTGACGTCGATCGGCGCCAGCCGCTCCCCGAGCCCGTCGAGCATGGCGTGCAGCGACTCGGCAGGCAGCGCCAGCCGCGCCGACATGCGGGCGATGGCATCGTCGAGCGTGCGGGTGCCGCAGTCGAAGCCGGTCCAGTCGTCATGATGGAAAAGGGCCCGGCCCAGGGCCGTGGCGGCGGCGTCAGTGGGGGCGTGAGAGGGGAGATGGGCCTGGACCAGCCGTGCAGGCTCCCAGGCGAACAGCACGGCGCCAAGATCGAAAACCACGTTCATGGCGCCATTGTTTCATGCGCCGGGCACCACGCTCACGCCATGGGTTCCGAGCGACAGGGTGGTCTGCGTGCCGGCCGCCAGCGGGCGCGACAGGTCGGTCGAGACCACGAAGACCGGCCCCAGCGGGGTGTCGAAGCCGTATTCGTAGAAGCTGCCCAGGTACGCCGACTTGCGCAGCGTGGCAGGCAGGCCGTCGAGCGCGCCGATGTCCCAGGCCTCGGGCCGCACCGCCACCTTCACCGTGCCGGGCGCCACCGCGTAGCGCGGCTGCAGCCGCAGCGGGCCGAGCGTGACGCTGCCGTCGGCCTGTGCCACGGCCGGGAACACCATCGCCTCGCCCATGAAGCCGGCAACGAATTCGCTCTCGGGCCGGCCGTACAGCTGCTCGGGCGTGCCGCGCTGGGCGATCACGCCGTGGTCCATCACGATGATCTGGTCGCTCACAGCCAGCGCCTCGCTCTGGTCGTGCGTCACGTAGGCCACGGTGAGCTTCAAGCGCTGCTGGAGCGAGCGGATTTCCTCGCGCATCTCGCGCCGCAGGCGGGCGTCGAGGTTGGACAGCGGCTCGTCGAACAGCAGCACCGCCGGCTCGAGCACCAGCGCGCGCGCCAGGGCCACGCGCTGCTGCTGGCCACCCGACAGCTCGCTGGGCAGGCGCTCGTCGAAGCCGACCAGGCCCACGCCCCTGAGCGCCTCGCGCGCCCGCACCGTGGCCTCGTCCTTCTTCACGCCGCTCATGCGCAGGCCGTAGCCCACGTTCTCGATCACGTTCATGTGCGGGAACAGCGCGTAGCTCTGGAACATCATGCTCACGTTGCGCTCGCCCGGGCCGAGCGTGGTGACGTCGCGCCCGCCCATGAAGATCGAGCCCGAGGTGGGCGATTCGAGCCCCGCGATCATGCGCAGCGTGGTCGTCTTGCCGCAGCCCGAGGGGCCGAGGATGGTGGTGAGCGTGCCCACGGGCACCTCGAAGCTGATGCCCTTGACGGCCATCGGGCCGCTTTTATCGGTGCCGTAGCGCTTCGTGACGTTGCGAAATTCGATGCCGTTCATGCTGCCAGGCTTTCCATTTTGTGATGTCCCTCATGCGGGGGCACCGCCCCACGCCGACCCAGCTTGCGCTCCCCCACCACGAACTGCACCAGCGCAATGGCCAGCGACATCAGCACCATGAGCACCGTGCAGTAGGCGAGCGCAATGCCGTAGTCGCCGTTGCCGACGCGGCCGATGATGTAGGTGGTGGCCAGCTCGTTCTCGGCCGTGACCAGGAAGATCACGGCGCTCACCGTCGTCATGGCGCGCACGAAGCTGTAGACCAGCGCGGCCACCAGCGCCGGCTTGAGCAGCGGCAGCACCACCTTGAACAGCGTCTGCGAGGTCGATGCGCGCAGCATCAACGAGGCCTCGTCGAGCGAGCGGTCGAGCTGCTTGAAGGCCGCCGTACCAGCCCGCACGCCCACCGGCAGATTGCGGAACATGAAGCACAGCACGATGATGAGCCCCGTGCCCGTGAGCTCGAACGGCGGCACGTTGAAGGCCAGGATGTAGCTCACGCCCAGCACCGTGCCCGGGATCGCAAAGGCCAGCAGCGCGCCGAACTCGAAGGCGCCCTGCCCCTTGAACTCGTTGCGCGCCAGCAGCCAGGCAATGAGCAGGCCCAGCGCCGCGGTGATCGGCGCCGAGATGCCGGCCAGTTTCAGCGTGGTGATCAGCGAGTTCCACGCCGTGCCGGCCCACACCAGCCCGAACTGGCCCCACTCCAGCGCGAAGGCGCTCTTGAAGTGGTTGAGCGTGAAGCTGTAGTCGCGCCCCCAGGTCTGCACGAAGCCGCCCGCGAAGGCGAACAGGTAGACCACGGCGGTGAAGGCGATCCACGGCAGCGCGATGCACTGGATGGTGCGGCGCACGCCGTCGGGCAGCGCCATCGCGATGCCGGCGTCGCCCTTGCCGCTCACCGTCGTGTAGTTCTGCTTGCCGAGCAGGCCGCGCTGCAGCGCGAACACGCCGAGCGCGAACAGCGTGAGCACCCAGGCCAGCGACGCGGCGCGGCCCTGGTCGTACTGCGCGCCGACGATGGCAAAGAAGATGTCGGTCGACAGCACCGAGAACTGCCCGCCCACCACCACCGGGTTGCCGAAGTCGGCAATGCTCTCGATGAAGCCGACCAGGAAGGCGTTGGCCAGCCCGGGTTTGAGCAGCGGCAGCGTCACGGTGAAGAAGGCGCGGCGGCGGTCGGCGCGCAGCATCTGCGCGGCCTCTTCCAGGCTGGGCGCGATGCCCTGCACCACGCCGCGCATGATCATGAAGGCGATGGGCGTGAAAGCGAAGAGCTGCGCCACCAGCACGCCCGGCATGCCGTAGAACCAGCGCGTGGGCTCGATGCCGAACACGTTTTCGAGCACCTGGTTGACGATGCCCGCACGGCCGAACAGCAAGATGAGGCCCAGGCCGACCACGAACGGCGGCGTGATGATCGGCAGCAGCGCCAGCACGCGCAATGCGCCCTGCCCGCGCCGGTTGCCGCGCTCGGCCATCAGCGCCATCAGCGTGCCCAGGAAGGTGGTGCCGGCCGCGGTGAGCAGCGCCAGCACCAGCGTGTTCCACGCCACGCCGCAGCGCACCCCGCCCGCCAGGCAGCCCAGGCCCCAGATGCGCTCGGTGAACACGCGCGCCGCGAAGGCCGTGATCGACCACTGCCCGTCTTCGTTGAAGAAGGCGCCCGACAGCGCCCGGCTCACCGGGTAGGCGATGAACAGCGCCATCAGCACGCCGCAGCCGACCACCGAGGCGGAGACGAACAGGTCGCCCTTGAACAGGCCGAGCCGCGCCATGCCGAAGGCCGCCAGCAGCACCAGCGCCGTGAGCGCCACGAAGCCGCCCGCGCCGATGCCGAACTGGTTGACCGCCAGTTCGCCGAACTGGGTGTTGAGCGCCGCGACGCTCCAGCCGCGCGCCCCGATGGTGAAGCCCGCCACGGCCAGGCCGATGGCGCCGATCGCGCCGCCCGCCAGCAGCCAGCGCCCCTGCGCCTTGCCGGCCGGCAAGGCCGCGCCGACGGCGCACAGCAGCAGCCCGGCCAGCCCGATGAAGAGCCAGCTGCGGCCCTGCGTCGCGGCCTGCATCAGGCCGTTGGCGCCCTCTGCCTGCCCGAAGACCTGCGGAACGGCTTCGTACCAGGTCGCATCCTGGATCGCATACCAGGGCAGCACGAGATAGGCCGCCAGGCCCAGCGCGACCCAGGCCCAGATCCATCGCCGCGCGCGCCGGGCGGCGGCCAGGGACGCCGGGTTGGCCGGCGCGCCTTCGTTGGAACGCGCCTGCACTTAGCGCGGCAGCGAGTTGACGTCTTTTTCCCAGCGCGCGATCAGGCGGCGACGCTCGGCGCTGGCGCCGTACTTGGCGTAGTCGTAGTTGATGAACTTGATCTTCTTGAAATCAGGAATGCGCGGGTCGAGCTTGGCGCTCGCATTGCTGGGCAGCTGGAACTGCTTGTTGGCGGCGCCCAGCTCCTGCGCGGCGGGCGTGAGCGCCCATTCGTAGAACTTCTTGGCGGCGTCGAGGTTGCGCGCGCCCTTGATGACGCTCATGGAGCCGATCTCGGCGCCGGTGCCGTCGGCGGGCGTGATGGTTTCGACGGGGAAGCCCTGCATCTTCTCGCCCGGGCCGTCGTGCACGAAGCTGATGGAGATCGCGGTTTCGCCGCGCGCCACCGCCTTGATCGGGCCGGTGCCCGAGCGCGTGTACTGGCCGACGTTCTTGTGCAGCGCCTTGAGGTAGTCGAAAGCCTTGTCCTCGCCCATGAGCTGCACCAGCGTCGCGATCATGGTGTAGGCCGTGCCGCTGGAGGCGGGGTTGGCCACCTGGATGTCGCCCTTGTACTCGGGCTTGAGCAGGTCGGCCCAGGTCTTGGGCACCGGCAGCTTCTTCTTGGCGAGCAGCTCGGGGTTGTAGCCGAAGCCCAGCGGGCCCGAATAGATGCCCACGGTCTTGTAGCCCGACTGCTTGGCCTGCTGCTGGGCCCAGGGATGCAGCTGCGTGAGCGTGGGCGACTTGTATTCGAGCGTGAGCCCCTGCTCGGCCGCCTGCAGGTGCGGGTCGCCCGTGCCACCGAACCAGACGTCGGTCTTGGGGTTGTCCTTCTCGGCGATGAGCTGGGCCAGCGCCTCGCCCGAGCCCTTGAGCGCCATGTTGATGCGCACGCCCGTGGTGCGGGCGTAGACGGTGGAGATCACGTTGCACCACTCGGCCTGGACCGAGCAGATGACGTTGACGGTCTGCGCCGACGCGGCGGCCGACAGACCCAGCAGCGCGGCTGCCGTGAAAAGCTTCTTCATTGGTATTCCCCTGCCTCGGCAATAAAAAAAGGCCTCGCGGCCATGGGACAGCGTAGCTTTAGTACAGGTGTGCCGAATCGGTACAAGTACCATCGCGACTGGCACGTTGCCTGCTCGGCATTCAGACAAAGGAAAGTTTTCTCATGAGCTTCGATCTCGTTCTGTTCGGCGGTACTGGCGACCTTGCGTGGCGCAAGCTGATGCCCGCGCTGTTCCAGGCCTTCAGGCACGGCAGCCTGCCGCAGGACGGGCGCATCGTCGGCGTGGCGCGCGACGACCTGTCGGACGACCAGTACCGCGAGCTGATCCAGTCGCGCTTCAGCGCCGTCGAAGGCGCCAAGCGCCCCTCCCCCGAGGAGTTCAAGAAGTTCGCCTCCATGCTGCACTACCTGCGCATGGACCTGTCCAAGCCCGCCGACTACGCCAGCCTGGCCGACCTGCTCAAGCAGCGCGACGCCAAGACGGTCGTGATGTACGTGGCCACGGCGCCCGCGCTCTTCACGCAGGTGGTCGAGCAGATCGCCGCCGCCGGGCTCAACGGCCCGCGCACCCGCGTCGTGCTCGAGAAGCCGCTGGGCCACGACCTGGCCTCCAACCGCGCCATCAACGCCGCGGTGGGCAAGGTGCTCGAAGAGAAGCAGGTCTTTCGCATCGACCACTACCTGGGCAAGCCCTCGGTGCAGAACCTGTTCGCGATGCGCTTCGGCAATGCCCTGTTCGAGCCCATCTGGCGCCGCGAGCACATCGCCAACATCCAGATCACCATGGCCGAGGACCTTGGCGTGGAAAAGCGCGGCGCCTTCTACGACCAGACCGGCGCGCTGCGCGACATGGTGCAGAACCACGCGCTGCAGCTGCTGTGCGCCGTGGCCATGGAGCCGCCCATCAACGCGCACGCCGACGCCATCCGCGACGAGAAGCTCAAGGTGCTGCGCGCCCTCAAGCCCTGGACGCCCGAGAGCCTGGGCCTGCACGCGGTGCGCGGCCAGTACACGGCCGGCACGGCCTACGGCGAGCGGGTGCAGGGCTACCGCGACGAGCCGGGCGTGAACCCCGACAGCCGCACCGAGACCTTCGTGGCGCTGCGCACCGAGATCGCCAACTGGCGCTGGGCCGGCGTGCCCTTCTACATCCGCACCGGCAAGCGGCTGGCCTCGCGCGACGCGCGCATCGAGGTCAACTTCCGCCCCACGCCGCATGCCATCTACCGCGCACCCGCAGGCAACGTCAACAAGCTGGTGATCAACCTGCAGCCCAAGGACGGCCTGGAGCTGCACATGCTCGCGCAGGCGCAGGACAACCGCCAGCGCGGCGGCAACGGCCACGCCAGCGCCGCGCAACTGGCGCCGGTGCAGCTCGACCTGGACTTCGACAAGCGCTTCGGCGCCGAGCGCGTGGGTGCCTACGAGCGCCTGCTGCTGGACGTGATCGACGGGCGCCTCAACCTGTTCGTGCGCAGCGACGAGCAGGAAGAAGCCTGGCGCTGGGTCGAGCCGCTCATCGACTCCTGGGAATCCGACGGCGGTCCGCGCCCCTATGCGGCCGGCACCTGGGGCCCCAGCGCGTCGAGCGCCATGATCGCGCGCGACGGCTTCGCCTGGGGCGAGGAGCAGTAAGGCCGACGCCGAATGCGCCGCGCCTTCAACCGAACTGGAGGCAGCGCATGCTGAGCGTGCCCGACTGGAAGCCTTCGTAGACCGTCTTCGCACGCTCGCCCGGCGCCGCAGCGCCCAGGGCATACAGGAAGGGAAAGTAGTGGTCCGGCGTGGCCACGGCGGTCGACGCCCCTTCGAGTTTTTCGTAGCCGATCAGCGCGCGGTCGTCCCGGCCGGCCAGCGCGGCTTTCACCGCCTCGTCGAACGACTGCGCCCACGGGCGGCTCGCCTTGAGCCCATCGGGCGTGCCGCGGTCGGTGGCACGCAGGTTGTGCACCACGTTGCCGCTGCCCATCACGAGCACGCCCTGGTCGCGCAAGGCCGCCAGGTCGCGCCCCACCGCATGGTGGAACGCCGCCGGCTTGTCGTAGTCGATGCTGAGCTGGAAAACCGGCACGTCGGCTTTCGGGTACAGGTGCTTCAACACGGTCCAGGTGCCGTGGTCCAGCCCCCACTGCTCGGTGGCGATCACCGGCGCCTGCTTGACGGCGCCGATCGTTTCGCGCGCCAGTGCGGGATGACCGGCCGCGGGGTATTCGATGTCGAACAGCGCCTGCGGAAAGCCGCCGAAGTCGTGGATCGTCTTGGGCCGTGTCTGCACCGTGACCCCGGTCGCGCCCTGGCTGAGCCAGTGCGCCGACACGCTGAGGATCGCCGTGGGGCGCGGCAGCTCGCGGCCCCAGGCGGCGAGGCGGCGCGTGAAGGCGTTGTCCGCCAGCGCGTTCATCGGCGATCCGTGGCCGATGAAGATGACGGGCATGCGGCGCGTCGGGGTTGCGCCGGCCGCGTGTGCGATCTCGGTCATCGACGCCAGCGCGGCGGTCGCGCCCAGCGCCGAGCCCATGAGAAAGCCGCGGCGGCCGAGCAGGCGGGTCATCGGGGAGGAGGTCATCGTGTCGGGGGGGTGTGGATTCGGGGCCAACCCAAGACTGTGCAACAGAGTGAGGGCTTGGAAAGTGCGTTTACGCACACCGCCCGGCGCAAGCACCATGGTTCACGGCACGAATGCACGCAGGCGCTCGCCCAGCGGCGCCAGGAAATCGCGCAGCAAGGGCTCGCGCATCAGCGTGCCGAGGTAGCCCGGCGCCAGCCGCCCGTTCTCCGCATACACCGCCAGCACGCGCAGGCTCTCGCCGCGCAGCACGGTGGTCGCGTGGACGTCGCCCTGACGCTCGCAGGCGCTCGCCATGTCGCGCAGCAGCGCCGTGGCATCGTCGGCGTCGGGCGCCCATTGCTGGCCATAGAGCCGGGCCAGCCGTTGCGCCTCGGCGGACGGCACTTCGGGGAAGACCAGGGGCAGCAGACGCTCTCGCACATGGGCCAGCGCCCTCACATCGATTTCCGCCACGCCCGTGGCGTGGCGGCGCGTCAGTCGGCTCAGACTCATGCCGAGGTTGGCGAGCCGTGCGCCGCCGCGCACCAGTTCCAGCAACAGGCCGAGCCATGCGAACCGGCCGAGCGTGTCGTCGAAGCCGAGCCCGCGTTGCTGGATGCGCGGCAGCGACAGCATCAGGCCGCCCATCAGCAGCGGTTGTTCGTGCGGCAAGTGGGCCAGCAACGCGGCCAGGATCTGGTCGTGCATCTCCGGCAGGCGCTGCATCGGTGGTTCCGCGTCGCCATCGCGGACGAACCAGGCACCGACCGCGCCGATCTCCGGCGACGCGCGCAGGAACGCAGACTGCACCTGCAGGCGCTCGGGCGCACAGCGCACGGTCGGCGCCCACAGCGCCAGCGCGTTGCCGCGCGCCTGCATCAACCCCCATTGCGCGGCGGCGGCCCAGCCCATCGGGACGGGCGCCTGCAACAGCAGCAGCCCAGCCAGCCGAGGGTCGGCGGCCATGCGCGCGCGAATCACGTCGACGGTGGCGTCGGTGGAGCCGTCGTCCACCACGATGATCTGGTGCGGCTGCAGGGTTTGCTCAGCGATCGATGCCAGGGTCTCTGCAACGTTTGCCTCGTCGTCGCGCATCACCATCAGCACCGACACCTGCGAAGCAGGTCCGTCGTCGTTCAGCGCCTGCTGCCCCACCCATCGCTGCCGAGCCGCCGCAAGATAACGCTGCATCGCCCCCGCCAGCACCTCATGCTGCGGCGGCAAGGATTGCAACGCCCGCGGTCCGGCGATTTCCAGTGCGCGCCGCCGCGGCGCATCGGCCACCAGCGCGCGCACGCGGTCGACCAGCTCGTCCTTCGTGCACCCTTCGACCGCGTCGCGCAACACGGGCGGAATCTCGGAATGCGGATACAGCTCCGACACCACGGCCTTGCGATGCCGCAGCAGGATCGACAGGCGCGGCAGCTCCACCGTGCTGGAGTGATCGGCCTTGCGCATGTTCAGCCCGACCTTGGCGCGCGGCAGCAAGGCGTCGCGCTGCGCCGGCGTCCAGGCGGTGCCGAAGGGGTAGGCCACCCGCAGTCCCGCAGCCGTCAATGCCTCCAGCACCTGCAGCCGCCGGGGCGTCGTCTCACCGAAGAAGATGACGTCGATGTCCTGCTGCGCGTCGTCCAGCACCGCGGACGCCGGCAGCAGCGGCGTGGCCAGCGGCTCGAAGCCCGGGCCCACGTAGTCGGATCGATGGATGCCCAGCGCCGGGTGGTGCACCATGTTCTCGAGGCTGTACTCCCACACGTGGGCGCGCTGCAGCAGCCGTTGGTAGCCGGGCATCTCCGCAAGCAACGCGGGCAGGGCCGGCTCGAAGTTGACGACGATCGCGTTCGGCGGCAGCTCGTCGTCCGAGGGCAGGCTCAGGCCCATCGCGAAAAAGAAGAGATTGATGTCGTCGTTGTCGACACCCGGCCCCGGCGCAATGCTTGTGGTGTAGCCGAGGCGTTCGCAGGCGAGGCGAAAGCCCTCCATCACCTCCCGTACGTTCTCGTTGCCCAGCGAGCAGAAGCGCAGGTGCGGCCGGTACGGAAAGTCCGCCGGCCAGCCCTGCGGGCTGCCGCCCTCATTCACACACGGCCTTCCTCCACCGCATGGCAGGCCACCTGCACGCCCTTCAGGCTCAGCAACTGCGGCCGCTCGGTCGAGCAGCGCGCATTCGCATGCGGGCAGCGCGGATGAAAGGCGCAGCCGGTCGGCGGGTTCAGCGGGTTCGGCACCTCGCCCTGCACTGGCGTGCGCGCACGGCCGGTGTGCTTCATCTGCGGGATCGCGTCGAGCAGCATGCGGGTGTACGGATGCTGCGGCTCGGCGAAGAGCTTCTGCTTGTCGGCCACCTCGACCAGCCGGCCCAGGTACATCACGCCGACCTGGTCGGCCACGTGACGCACCACGGCGAGGTTGTGCGAGATGAACAGGTACGTCAGGCCCTGCTCGCGCTGCAGGTCCTTCATGATGTTGAGCACCTGCGCCTGCACGCTCACGTCGAGCGCCGAGGTGGGCTCGTCGCACACGAGGAACTCGGGCTGCGTGGCGAGCGCGCGCGCGATGGAGATGCGCTGGCGCTGGCCGCCCGAGAACTGGTGCGGGTACTTGCTCATGTCCAGCGGCGAGAGGCCGACCGACTGCAGCAGCTCGCCCACGCGCTGGCGCAGCGCGTCCTTGTCGCTCAGGATGCCGTGCTCGCGCAGCGGCTCGCCGATGATGTCCTCGACGATCCAGCGCGGGTTGAGGCTCGCGTAGGGGTCCTGGAAGATCATCTGGATGCGCCGGCGCAGCTGACGGCCTTCGGGCGTCTTGAACGCGGCGTGCGCGTCCTGCCCGTCGAACTGCAGGCCGCCGCGCGTGGGCGCATACAGGCCCACCAGCAGGCGCGCCACGGTGCTCTTGCCGCAGCCCGATTCACCGACCAGCGCCAGCGTCTTGCCACGCTCGATGGAAAAGCTCACGCCGTCGACCGCATGCAGCAGCACGCGCGGCTTGCGTTCGAGCACGCGGTTGAGCCAGGGCGGCGAGACGTCGAAGGTGCGCGCGAGGTCGTGCGCGACCACAAGCGGCTCGCCGGTCTTTGTCGCCGCGGCGTCCTTGCGGGGTTCGATCACGGCGCTCATCGGGTCACCTCTGCCAGGGGTTCGGCCGCCTCGGGCGTGGCGCGCTCGCCGGCCGCCAGGGCGTCGTGGTGCTGCGCGGCAATCTCGGCCTGGCCCGCATGCGGGTCGGCGGCGTCGTGCAGCCAGCAGGAGGCGCGCGTGGCGCCCGCATGCATCAGTTCGGGCCGTTCGGTCAGGCAGCGTGCGAAGGTGCGCGGGCAGCGCGGGTTGTAGGCGCAACCGGTCGGAATGGCATTGAGCCGCGGCATGGCGCCATCGATCTGGTTGAGCCGTTCGCGGTCGCTCGTCATGTCGGGGATCGACGCCATCAGGCCCGAGGTGTAGGGATGCGCGGGCTGGTGGATCACCTCGTGCACCGGGCCGATCTCGGCGATGCGGCCGGCATACATCACGGCCACGCGGTCGCAGGTCTCGGCGATCACGCCCATGTCGTGCGTGATGAGCATCACCGCCGCGCCACGCTCCTTGCAGACCTGCTTGAGCAGCTGGATGATCTGCGCCTGGATCGACACGTCGAGCGCGGTGGTCGGCTCGTCGGCCACGATGAGCTTGGGCTCGGCCGCGAGCGCCAGGGCAATCACCACGCGCTGGCGCATGCCGCCCGAGAACTGGTGCGGGAAGTGGTCGATGCGCTGTTCGGCGGCGGGAATGCCGGTGTCCTGCAGCAGGCCGATGGCACGCTTGCGCGCTTCCGACTCGGTCACGGGCAGGTGGGTGCGGATGGTCTCGATGAGCTGGCGGCCCACGGTGTACAGCGGGTTCAGCGAAGTCAGCGGATCTTGAAAGATCGCGCCGATCTTGCGGCCGCGGATGGGGCGCATCGCATCGAAACCGAGGTTGTCGATGCGTTGGCCTTCGAGCAGGATCTCACCGCTGGCCACGCGGCCCGGCGGTTCGAGCAGGCCGATGATGGCCGCGCCGGTGAGCGACTTGCCCGCACCCGATTCGCCCACCACACCGAGGATTTCACCGGGCGCGATGTCGAAGGAAATGCGGTCGAGCGCGCGCAGCGTGCCGCGGCGGTTCGGAAATTCGACGACGAGGTCTTTGACCTGGAGCAGCGTCATGAGGCGTTCTCCTTTTCTGTTCAGCGCAAGCGCGGATTGAGCGCGTCGCGCAGCCAGTCGCCGAGCAGGTTCACGCTGAGTGCGATGAGCACCAGCATCAGGCCCGGGAACACCGTGATCCACCATTCACCCGAGAACAGGTACTGGTTGCCGATGCTGATGAGCGTGCCCAGCGAAGGCGAGGTCGGCGGCACGCCGACACCCAGGAACGAGAGCGTGGCCTCGGTGATGATCGCGGTCGCGACCTGGATGGTGGCCAGCACCATCACCGGACCCATCACGTTGGGCAGCACGTGGCGCAGCATGATGCGCAGCGGCGCCACGCCGGTGACGCGCGCGGCCTGCACGTACTCCTTGTTGCGCTCCACCAGCGTGGAGCCGCGCACGGTGCGCGCGTACTGCACCCAGCCCGTGAGCGAGATCGAGATGATCAGCACGCCGAAGGCCAGCGACTCGTGCGCGCCCGGAAAGAGCGCGCGGCCGACGCCGGCGATGAGCAGCGCGACGAGGATGGGCGGGAACGACAGCATCACGTCGCACACGCGCATGAGGAAGGAGTCGAGCCAGCCGCCGAAGAAGCCGGCCAGCAGGCCGAGCACCACGCCGACCACGACCGACAGCACCACCGACACCACGCCGACGATCAGGGAGATGCGGGCGCCGTAGATCACGGCCGAAAGAATGTCGCGGCCCTGGTCGTCGGTGCCGAGGATGTATTTGGTGGAGCCTTCGGCGCTCCACGCCGGCGGCAGGCGGGCGTCGCCGAGTTCGAGGGTGGCGAGGTCGAAGGGGTTGTGCGGCGACACCCATCCAGCGAACACCGAACAGAAGACGCACACCAGCGCAATGACGGCGGCGGCGATCGCCACCGGCGAGGTGCGGAAGCTGTAGCCGACATCGCTGTCGAGCCAGCGAGCAAGGGTTTTTTTCATCGCCGGGCCGCGTGGGGGTTATTTTTCATCGTGAAGCAAAAAAGGAATGGGCCCGCAAGAAGCGGGCCCATGGTCGGGCCGCTCAGGCAGCGGCCCACGGTCGACTTACTTGATGCTCATCCACTTGAAGTACATGAAGTTGTCGGCCAGTTGCACCAGCTCGACCTTCTTGCTCACGCCCCAGGCCAGCGACTGCTGATGCAGTGGCAGGTGGCCGATGTCGTCGGTGTGGACCTTGAAGGCTTCCTTGATCATCTCGTTGCGCTTGGCCTTGTCCGACTCGGACTGGATCTTCTTGGTCAGCTCGTCCAGCTTCGGGTTGCAGTAGGCGCCCAGGTTGAACTGGCCCGTGCCCTTGTCGTCGGGGCACGAGGTGAGCGAGCTCAGCGCGTTGTGCGAGTCGTAGGTGGTCGGGGTCCAGCCCAGCATGTAGAAGCTGGTGTCGCGGCGCAGGATCTTCGGGAAGTAGGTGCCCTTGGTCTCGGCCACGAGGTTGATCTTGACGCCGATCTTGGCCAGGTTGGCGGCCACGCTCTGGCAGATCTGGCCGTCGTTGACGTAGCGGTCGTTCGGGCAGTTCATCGAGACTTCGAAGCCGTTGGGGTAGCCGGCTTCGGTCAGCAGCTTCTTGGCGGCATCGACATCGAAGGGCAAGCGCTTGTCCTGGTCGGCGGTCCAGCCATTGATGCCCGGGCCGACGAGCAGCGCAGTGGGCTTGGAGGCGCCGCGCATCACGGTGCGCTGGATGCCGGCGATGTCGATGGCCTGGTAGAAGGCCTGGCGCACGCGCTTGTCCTTGAACGGGTTCTTGCCCTTCACGTTCGAGTACTGCAGCTCGTCGCGCTTCTGGTCCATGCCCAGGAAGATGGTGCGCATCTCGGGGCCGGTGATGACGCGGGCGTTGGGCGCGGCGTTGATGCGCGCGATGTCCTGCACGGGCACGGGCTCCATCACGTCGACTTCGCCGGAGACCAGCGCGGCCACGCGGGTCGCGGGGTTGGCGATGGGCGTGAACACGATCTCCTGCGCGTTGCCGTCGATCTTGCCCCAGTAGGTGCCGTTGCGTGTGAACACGGTGCGCACGTTGGGCTGGCGCTCGCGCACGCGGAACGGGCCGGTGCCGTTGGCCTTGAACGAGGCGGTGTTCTCGATGCCCTTGCGGCGGTCGACCGGCTTGGTGGCCTGGTTTTCCTCGCACCACTTCTTGCTCATGATCATGGTGAGCGAGATCACGTCGGGCAGGATCGGGAACGGGCCGTTGGTTTCGATTTCGACGGCGAGGTCGCCGACCTTGCGCACGGCCTTGATCTCGCTGAGCGTGGCCTTCATGTCGGAGCCGTCGCCCTGCGCACGCGCGAAGCTGAACACCACGTCGTCGGCGCTGAACGGCGTGCCGTCATGGAACACCACGCCCTTGCGCAGCTCGAAGCGCCACACGTTCGGCGAGGTCTGCTTCCAGCTCGTGGCCAGCAGCGGTGCCAGGCTCAGGTCCTTGTTGCGGCCCACGAGAGTTTCATAGACGTTGGCGGTGACGCTCAGTTGCAGCGACTCGTTGAGCGAGTGCGGGTCGAGCGACAGGGCGTCGCCCTGGTTCGCGATGCGGATGGTCTGCGCGCTGGCGACCATGCTGACGGCGCCCAGGGCGCACAGGACAGCGACCGCAGCCGCTTGCTTCTTGAAACTCATGGGAACACTCCTCGGGTTGAAATCGAACACATCACGGCGCCGCGGTGGCGGCGGCTTTCCCTGGCTGCAGGCTGCGGGTAGCAGCCAGCGGCATGCCCTGCTCGATCAGGCCCGCATGCAAAGCGGCGCCCAGCGGCAGGATCTCGTCGTTGAAGTCGTAACGGCTGTTGTGCAGGAAGGCGCCGCTGCGGGCGTCCTGGCCGATGCGCAGATAGGCACCGGCCTTCTTCTGCAGCATGAAGGAAAAATCTTCGGCGCCCATGCTGGGCTCCAGGTTGCGATCGACGTTCTTCGCGCCGACCAGCGCCTGCGCCACGTCGGCCGCGAACATCGCTTCGGGCGCGGTGTTGATCGTGGCCGGGTAGATGCGTTCGTACTTGATCGTCGCGGTCGCGCCAAAGCCGGTGGCAATGGCCGTGCACAGCTCGCTCAGTCGCTGCTCGACCTGCGCCTGCACGCGTGCGCTGAAGGTGCGCACGGTGCCGACCAGCGTGGCCTCGCCCGGGATCACACTCATCGCGCCGAGGTCGCCGGCCTGCACGGCGCAGATGCTGACGACGGCCGCGTCGATGGGGCGCACGCTGCGCGACACGATGGTCTGCGCCGCGGTGATGATGTGCGCAGCCACCACGACGGGATCGATGGTCTGGTAGGCATGCGCACCATGGCCGCCCTTGCCCTTGATCTCGATCGTCACGCGGTCGGCCGCAGCCATCATCGCGCCGCGGTTGATGCCGACGGTGCCGGCCGGCATCGCGGGCCAGTTGTGCATGGCGTAGACGGCGTTCACCGGGAAGCGGTCGAACAGGCCGTCCTCGATCATCACGCGCGCACCGGCCAAGCCTTCTTCGCCGGGCTGGAAGATCAGCACGGCGGTGCCGTCGAAGTCGCGCGTCTCGGCCAGGTAGCGCGCGGCGCCGACCAACATGGCGGTGTGGCCGTCGTGGCCGCAGCCGTGCATCAGGCCGTCGTTGGCAGAGCGCCAGCCGAAGTCGTTGTCCTCGCGCATGGGCAGCGCGTCCATGTCGGCGCGCAGGCCGATCATGCGGCCGCTGGCCGTCGACTTGCCGCGGATGACGCCGACGACACCGGTCTTGCCGATGCCCTCGTGGATCTCGTCCACGCCGCAGGCGCGCAGCGCCTCGCGCACACGGCCCGCCGTGTAGACCTCTTCGAAGCCGATCTCGGGGTGGGCGTGCAGGTCGCGGCGAAAGGCCGTGATCTCGGGGTAGAAGCTGGCGATGTGCGCGAAGGCCCGGCCGGAGGCCTGCAGGCGCGGCGTTGCGGCAGCTGTTGCGACACTCACCTCAGTGGCCTCCCGCCTTGCCCACGCGCAGCCGGGGATCGACCACGAAGTACAGCAGGTCGACCACGAGGTTGATCACCACGAAGATCAGCGCGATCAGGCACAGGTAGGCGGCCATCACCGGAATGTCCGCGAAGGTCACGGCCTGGATGAAGAGCAGCCCCATGCCGGGCCACTGGAACACCGACTCGGTGATGATGGCAAAAGCGATCAGGCCGCCGAGCTGCAGGCCGGTGATGGTCATGACCGGCACCAGCGTGTTCTTGAGGGCGTGGCCGAAGTGGATCGCGCGGTTCGACAGGCCCCGTGCGCGCGCGAACTTGATGTAGTCGGTGCGCAGCACCTCGAGCATCTCGGCGCGCACCAGCCGCATGATCAGCGTGAGCTGGAAGATCGCCAGCGTCACCGCCGGCAGGATGATGTGGTGCCAGCCGTCGGCCTTGAAGAGCCCGCTAGTCCACCAGCCGAACTGCACCGTGTCACCGCGCCCGAAGCTCGGGAACCAGCCCAGCGTCACGGCGAAGACCAGGATCAGCAGGATGCCGATCAGGAAGGTGGGCAGCGACACGCCGAGCAGCGAGACGGTCATGAACACCTGGCTCATGAAGGTGCCACGGCGCAGGGCGGTGTACACGCCCATCGGAATGCCGACGAACAGCGCCAGGGCCGCGGCCACGAGTGCGAGTTCGAGCGTGGCCGGGAAGCGCTCGCCGATCAGGCGCGACACCTTGGCGCCCTGGCGCAGGCTCAGTCCGAATTCGCCTTGCGCGGCGTTGACGAGGAAGTGCCAGAACTGCACGAAGAAGGGTCGGTCGAGCCCCAATGCGGCGCGCATTTCACGGATCTGGTCGGGCTTGGCATCCTGCCCCAGCAGGAACACGACCGGGTCGCCGACATATTGAAAGAGGAGGAAGGCAATGAACGCAACCGCGATCATCACGATCACGGCCTGGATCAGGCGGCGCAGTACAAAGGCAGTCATTCAGCAACAAGAGTGATCGCGGCATGCTAGCAGTGCAAGCAGCGTGCCCGCACGGGGGTTCCCCGGGGGTGGAGGCGCAATTTTTACGAGTGAGAACAGGCGCGCGCCAAAAGAAAAAGCCACCCGGCTTGCGCCGGGTGGCTTTCAGTCTTTCGATTCGAAGCTGGCTTGCGCCAGCATCAAATTAGAAAGCGTGACGGATACCGAAGTCGTAGCCGGTCGAGGTCTTCGGGGTGAAGCCACCCGTGGTCACGAAAGCCGGGCCGCCGACGGTCAGAGCTGCACCGTTCTTGTTGCTCACGCGAGCAACGGTAGCGTACAGAGCCGTGCGCTTCGACAGGTTGTGCACGTAGCCGATAGCCAGCTTGTTGGCCTTCGGGTCAGCAACTGCGGGCTGGAACAGCACTGCGGGCTGGTTGTAGTCGTACTTGACGCTCGAGTACGAAGCGCGGATCAGGCCAGCACCGACCGGCACGGTCACGCCGAGCAGGTAACCGGTCAGGTCGATGTCAGGACGGCCACCAGCGAACGGGGTGACTTCGTAGTCAACCTTGTTCTTGGCGCGCGACAGTTCACCGAACAGCTTCACGGGACCGAAGTCGTACGAAGCGCCCAGGTTCAGCGTGTTGACCTTGGTGGTCGTGCCGACGTAGAACTGGTCACCAACGGTGCTGCTGCCGTAAGCCAGAGCAACGTCCAGGGGGCCGTTGGCGTAGCCGAAGCGGCCACCGACGTAACGACCTTGACGCTGGCTGTTAGCCACATCAGGCGTTGCCAGGCCAGGGCTGTACTTGGTCTTCTCAGCGAAGCCGTACTGCACTTGGCCGTAGAAACCACCCAGGTTCGGCGGCAGGAAGTAGCCGATGGTGTTGCTGGCGCGGACGTAGTTGCTGGAGCCAACGTTGGTGAACGGAGCGGTCGAAGCAGCGGGGGTACCGAATGCGCCGAACGAGCCATTGGCCGTCGAGATCAGGTTGGTGCCAACGCCGTTGGTGCCGAACGGATCGAACACGGTGTCGTTCCAGAACGTCGGGGTGTAGTCACGGCCCAGACGGATTTCACCGAAACCGCCCGACAGGCTCACGGTCGAACGACGTGCGAACGTGGCGATGCCTTCTTGGCCGTTGTCGTTGCTGATCGGAGCTTCGAGCCAGAAGCTGGCTGCCAGGCCACCACCGAGGTCTTCCGTACCACGGAAGCCCAGACGGCTGGAGTTGTAGCCCGAGTTAGCCAGTTCGCGACGGCTTGCCTTGACGCTGCCCTTGTTCAGGTAGAACGGGTTCAGGAAGGTGGCACCGTTCAGGTCACGCGAGGTGGACGAGTAGCCGCTGATCGACGCGTCGACCACACCAAACAGCGTGACGGACGACTGAGCCGAGGCAACACCGGCAACAGCCAGGGCAGCCAGAGCAACTAGAGATTTTTTCATTGCAAGTTTCTCCAAGGTTAAACATAGGGCTCCGGTGCGAAGGGCTCACCGTGACTGGCACTTTTGTGCTCCCACCGGACCCCGGGCCAACCTCCTTTTGGGAAGTTGATGCTATTGCACCAGAGCCGCTGCGGCAGGGCAAAACAAATCGCCCTAAATCTTGGAAGCCCCGTGTGTTTCGTTGCAGTCGTGCAACAAAGGACTTAGACGGGTGGTTTTGCCACGATATGAAACGAAATGTGCTGTCCTTGCATCGCCGGACAGGTGCGTTCAAATAGACCCATGACCGCCCTGCTCGACCCCGCCCTGACTGCCGCCGATGCGGCTTTGCGCACGCTTTTTGCCCGATCTCACGCCACCCGGGCGCTTCCGTCCGCGATCCAGCCGCAAGGTGAATTGAGCGAATCGGAGCGCCGCGAAGCCGGTGCGCTCATGCGCGTGAACCATGTCGGCGAAGTCTGCGCACAGGCGCTGTACACCGCCCAGGCCGCCGTGGCGCGGGACCCGGCGTTGCGCGCGCACTTCCTGGAAGCCGCGCATGAGGAAACCGATCACCTGGCGTGGACCCGGCAGCGGCTGGACGACCTGGGCGCCCGCCCGTCCCTCCTGAACCCACTCTGGTATGCAGGCGCCTTCGGTCTCGGCCTGATTGCCGGACGCCTGGGCGATCCCTTGAGCCTCGGCTTCGTCGCCGAAACCGAACGGCAGGTGGAAGCACACCTCGAAAGCCACCTGGACCGGCTGCCGCCGACCGATCACGCGTCCCGCGCCGTGGTCGAGCAGATGAAGATTGACGAGGCCCGCCATGCCACGCAGGCCGTCGACGCGGGCGCAGCGGAACTGCCGGCCCCGGCCAAGGCCCTGATGCGCCTGGCATCGCGGGTCATGACGACCGTCGCCCACCGGATCTGAGGCTCCGGCGCACCGCCACCCGGCGTTTCAGGTCTCGATCAGGTCGAAGCTGGTCGTGATTTCCGCCGTCTTCGCCAACATGATGCTGGCGGAGCAGTAGGTTTCGTGGCTGAGAGCGATCGCCCGCTCCACGGCGATGGCCGGAATGCCCTTGCCCGCCACGGTGAAGTGCATGTGGATCTTGGTGAAGACCTTGGGGTCCTTTTCGGCGCGCTCGCTGGTCAGCTTGACACTGCAGCGCTCGACACGATGGCGCCCCCTCTTCAATATGAGCACCACGTCGTAGGCCGTGCAACCACCCGTGCCAGCGAGCACGGTTTCCATCGGCCGCGCGGCCAGGTTCTGGCCGCCGTTCTCGGGCTTGGCCGCATCCGGAGCGCCGTCCATCATCAGGACATGGCCGCTGCCGGTCTCGGCCACGAAGCCCATGGCCGATCGGGTGCCTGCGTCACCAGTCCAACTTACTGTGCATTCCATGGTGTTTCAGCTCCAATTGGGATGAATTGGTGCGCAAAAGTGCACGCCAACATCGGTTTGTGTGTGGGAAAAGCATCGCCTGCTTGTTGCATCGCAACAAAGGGTGGGTATACTCTATTTCATTGCTGCGCACTTCATGGTGCGCACCCAGTTGTCTCCTCCACCCTTCCAATTGGTGGATTTAGCCCCGAGTCGCAAGACTCGGGGCTTTTTTCTTTGTGCGCCCCGATGGCCGCGCCACTCTAGCCGTCCACTCCGAAAGGGCAGCTGCTCTGGCTGCCCTGGCTGTTGCCGGTGTTGCCTCGGCTCAGTCGTCCGTCACGCTGTTTGGTGTGGTCGACGCGTCGATCAGCGGCTACTCGTCCACCTCGCGGGACCTGGGCAATGGCGTCACGTACGACCGGCTCGGCTTCCCCATCTACAACCCGTTCTACCTGAACCGCGGCAGCATCAAGGCGAGCCGCCGCGAACTGGCCCACTCGGGCTACAACTCCAGCCGCCTGGGCTTCCGTGGCACGGAAGACCTCGGTGGTGGCCTGGCCGCCAGCTTCTGGCTCGAAGCCCCGATCAGCAACGACGACGGCCAGACGGGCGTCTCGACATTCACGCGCCGTTCGACCGTGAGCCTGTCGGGCGGGTTCGGTGAAGTCCGCCTCGGCCGCGACTACACCCCGACGTTCTGGAACGACACCGTGTTCGACCCGTTCGGCACCAACGGCGTGGGCACCAACCTGGTCTCGACGGCCAACGGCTCGTTCGGCGGTTTCACCGGCTATGCCGACGGCAAGAAGCTCCCCGACGCCCTCAAGAACGTTCCGCAGCTCCCCGATGCCGGTGGAAGCAACTACGTTCGCGCCGGCAACAGCATCGGCTACTTCCTGCCGCCGAACCTGGGCGGCTTCTACGGCCAGGTGATGTACGGCTTCCACGAGAAGACCAAGTACAGCCCCGGCACCGCAACGCCCCTCGCGGAAAACGCATCGCGCACCGGTCGCTATGTCGGCGGTCGCTTCGGCTATGCCAACGGCCCGCTGGACGTTGCGCTGGCCTATGGCAGCAGCACCGTGGGTGACCAGTTCTACGTCGGCACGACCACCAAGGTCAACACGCTGAACCTGGGCGCTTCGTACGACTTCGGCCCCGTGAAGCTGTTCGGTGAACTGTCGCGCGCCAAGAACAAGATCGACTACGAAGTCGAACCGTACCTCGGCGGCCGTCCGGACATCGACCTGACCGGCTACCTGCTCGGCGTGACCGTGCCGGTCGGTGCTGGCTTGATCCGCGCTTCGTACTCGAGCGTCAAGTACGACGAGAACTTGGTTGCCCGCAACCCGTGGGAAGTGCTGCCCGCAGACAAGAAGGCCAACAAGCTGGCGATCGGCTACGTGCACAACCTGTCGAAGCGCACTGCCCTGTACGCCACCGTTGCTCGCGTGAGCAACAAGAACGGCGCATCGCTGACCGTCGGCGGCACGGGCTTCCAAGGTACCGGCAACGGTTTCACGCCGAAGACCTCGACGGGCTACGACTTCGGCATCCGTCACGCCTTCTGATCGTTCGCTGTCGATTCACATGCTGGCCCACGCCAGTTTGAATCTGCAAACGCACAAGCCGCCCGGTTCAAGCCGGGCGGCTTTTTGTCCTTCCTCAATTCATCCGGCCACGCCTGCTCTGCAGCAGCCCCACATTCATTTCTCCGCTCAGCACCGATGCGTAGAAACGCTCGACCATGTTGACGCTCGTTCGCGCGTTGCGCGCCAGTGTCAGCATGTCGATCCCCTGCCCATACAAGAGCCGCAACGTGATGGCCGTATGGCGCAAGCAATACAGCGTCCTCGACTGACCCAGCGGTCCTTTCTCGAGACCGGTCTTTTCGAGCACCCAGTGAAAGAAGAAATTGAGAACCGCCAGCGCGTGCTCGCGGTTCTTCAGGTGCGGCATGAAGATGTAGTCTTCCGCCCCGCCGAAGCCATGCGTCTCGCGGTACGCGCGCAGGCATTCATAGACACGAACGGCAGGTCGCAGGCTCACGATGGGCTGGCTGTGCCGCTTGGTCTCCGGCAGGTTCATCCGCAGGTAGACGTGCTTGCCTCGCACCACCTCAATGTGCTTGTGCTTCATGAGCTTGATGTCGCTGGGACGCACGAAGGTGTTGACCATCCAGCGGATCAGCCACGGCAGCTCGTCGGGCATGACGAGCAATTCGCGAGCAATCCAGAAACGTTCGCCGGCCGTCAACCGGTCCAGCACCGGGTGCGAATGGCCGCGCAAGCTGCGCGCCGCCGCGATCAGCGCACGGTACTCCGCCACGCTGAAACTGCCGCGCGGCTGGCTGCGCACCTTGACCTTCGGGAACACGGGGGCCTCGCGCAATGCACCGACGTGCACGCCATGCATGACCACCTTGCGCAGCAACACGAGGTACTGCGCGATCGTCGTGCTGGTAAAGCCTTGTTCGCCGAGGTGATCGATCAGGCGCTGCACGTCTGCGGTCGCGAACACAGCCACCGGCACATCGCCCAGCAACGGAACGATGTGCGCACGCAATCTGTTGCCCATGACCTGCCATGTGGGCCGTCCGATTTCGCCGCGTTGCACGCGCGCGGCCTCGGCCTGCATCAGTCCCTTCGAAAGGTCGCTGACAGAAACTGATAACAAATTCTGCCCAACTGTTAGTGAATTAGCGGGCGTATGAATCGCGGGATAGGTGCGCGCAAAAAAACCGGAATCATTTGCAGCAGGAGCCTTGCGGAATAGGTTTATGACATTTGTGTCCATGCCATTCCCCGCATGCAATACCGATGCCTCTTATGATTGATGGTTAGCAAATGAAAACTCCCTGGAAAAGATCTTGCGCAATGCACCTGTTACTGCGGCGTTAACGCCCGCCGACTATCTCAGAAAAATCCTCAATGCGCGGGTCTACGACGTGGCCGTCGAGTCCGCTCTGGAGAAGGCGCGCGCGCTCAGCGAGCGGCTCGGCAATACCGTGTTGCTCAAGCGCGAGGACCAGCAACCCGTATTCAGTTTCAAACTGCGCGGCGCCTATAACAAGATGGCGCACCTGAGCAAAGCGCAATTGGCGAGCGGCGTGATTTGCGCATCGGCCGGCAATCACGCGCAAGGCGTTGCGCTCGGCGCGCGCAAGCTCGGCACGCGCGCCGTGATCGTGATGCCCGTGACCACACCGCAATTGAAGATCGATGCAGTGCGTGGTTTCGGCGGCGAGATCGTGCTGCACGGCGACAGCTATTCCGACGCCTACCTGCATGCGCTCGAATTGCAGACGCAGCAGAACCTGACCTTCGTCCATCCCTTCGACGATCCCGACGTCATCGCGGGCCAGGGCACCATCGCGATGGAAATCCTGCGCCAGCACCAGGGCCCGCTCGACGCGGTGTTCGTGGCGATCGGCGGCGGCGGCCTCATCTCCGGCGTGGCCAACTACATCAAGGCCGTGCGGCCCGAGATCAAGGTGATCGGCGTCCAGATGAACGACTCCGACGCGATGATGCAATCGGTCGCCGCGCACCAGCGCGTGAACCTGCCCGACGTCGGCCTGTTCTCCGACGGCACGGCCGTCAAGCTGGTCGGCGAGGAGACCTTCCGCATCGCGCAGAACCTGGTCGACGGCTACATCTCGGTCGACACCGATGCCGTGTGCGCCGCCATCAAGGACGTGTTCGTCGACACGCGCAGCATCGTCGAACCGGCGGGCGCGCTGGCCGTGGCGGCGATCAAGCAGTACGCGGCCGAGCATGGCCGGCAAGGCGAGACCTACGCGGCGATTTTGTGCGGTGCCAACATGAACTTCGACCGGCTGCGCTTCGTGGCCGAGCGGGCCGAGGTCGGCGAGGAGCGCGAGGCGCTGTTCGCCGTGACCATCCCCGAAGAGCGCGGCAGCTTCCGTCGCTTTTGCGAACTCATCAGCCAGCTGCCGGCCGGTGGCGCGCCGCGCAACGTGACCGAGTTCAACTACCGCATCAGCGATGCCGCCAAGGCCCACGTGTTCGTCGGCCTCACGACCTCGGCGCGTGGCGAGTCGGCCACCATCGCGAAGGTCTTCATCGAACACGGCTTCGACGCGCTCGACCTCACGCACGACGAGCTCGCCAAGGAGCATCTGCGCCACCTGGTGGGCGGCCGCACGGGGCTGGCGCACGACGAGCGCCTGCTGCGCTTCGTGTTCCCCGAACGTCCGGGTGCGCTGCTCAAGTTCCTGAGCCTGATGCGGCCGAACTGGAACATCAGCCTGTTCCACTACCGCAACCAGGGCGCCGACTACGGGCGCATCCTCGTGGGCCTGCAGGTGCCGGCCGAAGAGTCGGCGGCCTTCGACAGCTTCCTCGAAACGCTGGGCTATCCCTGCGTCGAGGAAACGGCCAACCCGGCCTACCGCCTGTTCCTCCAGGCCTGAAGAAAAGAAGAGAAGAGAAAGAAAAAAACCGCCGCGCTTACTGCGCGGGGGTCTGCGCCTGCGGCGGTGGCTCCATCGCGGCGCCCGCCGTGGCGGGAAGTTGCTGCTGCTGCGGCGGCGGCATCACCATCGTCGGCATCGTGGCCGGCAACGGCCCGGCTGGCGCAGCTGACTGCACCGACGACAGACCGGCAGGCGGCGTCGGAAGCCCCATGCTCAGCGGCGCACGCACCGGCAGCTGCAGCGTGAACGCCGCGGGCCCGTCGCGCTGGGCACCGAGCGTCGCCGCGCGCACGCCCACCGACTGCAGCACATAGCTCTCACCGACCTTCGAGCCGACGCGGAACGGCCGCGGCGGCTTGCCGTCGATCGAGATCAGCGCCGCGCCCTGGTTCGACGGATCGGCCACCACGCCCGACAGCGCGAAGCGGCTCGCGGCCTCCGGCGCCACGGGGGCGTTCGAGGTCACCGTGACCACGCCCAGCAACCGGGCCACCGCCTCGGCATCGGCCGCGACCGGTGCGCGCGGCATCGTGGCCGCAGCGGCCACGGCGTCGGCCGGCGAGGCCAGCCGCAGCGCCCAGAACACCGCGGCGCCCGCGGCCAACGCCCAAAGCCCCGTCGTTGCAAGTGGGGCATGCCAGCGGGCTGCGGAGTAAGGACTTGTCATGGCCGCGGATTATCATGCAGCGCGCTTACCGCCTCATGTCCCCGCAAGCTATGAACAAACTCCTTCGTTCCGTCTCCCGCACCGCACAACGCGGCTTCACGCTGATCGAACTCATGGTGGTGCTTGTCATCATCGGCGTGCTCGCTGCGCTGATCGTGCCGAACGTGATCGAGCGCGCCGACGACGCCCGCGTCACCGCCGCCCGCACCGACATCAACAACCTGATGCAGGCGCTCAAGCTCTACCGCCTCGACAACCAGCGCTACCCGACCGCCGAGCAGGGCCTGCAGTCGCTGCTGACCCGCCCCACCGCGGGCCCGGCCGCGCCCAACTGGAAACCCTACGTCGAGAAGCTGCCCAACGACCCCTGGGGCCATCCGTACCAGTACATGAACCCGGGCATCAAGGGCGAAATCGACGTGCTCTCCTTCGGCGCCGACGGACAGAGCGGCGGCGAGGGCAAGAATGCCGACATCGGCAGCTGGCAGTAAGCGCATCGCCCCCGGCCGCGTGGTGCTGCCACCGCCTCACGCAGCGCGCGGCTTCACGCTGCTGGAGCTGATCGTGGTGATCGCGATCATCGCCATCGCGACCGCCAGCGTGAGCTTCGCGATGCGCGACACCAACGCCGCCGCGCTCGACCGCGAGGCCGACCGCCTCGCCGCCCTGCTCGAATCGGCCCGCGCCCAGTCGCGCGCCAGCGGCGTCATGGTGCGCTGGCGCCTCGTCGAAGGCGGCGGCTTCGTCTTCGACGGCCTGCCCGCCGACGCGCTGCCCACCGGCTGGACCCACGCAGGCATCACGGCCCAGCCCCTGCTGGGCGGCGACACCCCGGTGGCGGCGCTGCAGCTCGGGCCCGACCCCATCATTCCGGCGCAGCAGGTCATGTTGCACAGCGACGGCCCACCCGCGCGCGTGCTGCGCGTCGCCACCGACGGGCTGCGGCCCTTCACCGTGTTCGCCGTGCCATGAGACAACGGCTGCGGCGCGCCGGCTCCAGCCACGGCTTCACGCTGGTCGAGGTGCTGATCGCGCTGGGCATCGTCGCGCTCGCGCTGGCGGCCGGCTCGCAGGCCACGATGTCGCTCACGCGCAATGCGCAGCGCCAGTCCGACCTCGTGCTGGCCGGCCTGTGCGCCGAAAACGAACTCGCCAAGGCGCGCCTGTCGCGGCAGATGCCGGCCGTCGGCGACTCGGGCTCCATCTGCCTGCAGGCCGGTCTCACCTTCCTGGTGACGACCACGACGGTGCCCACGCTCAACCCGAATTTCCGGCGCGTCGACGTGCAAGTGCGCGACGAAGGCAGCGCACCGCTGCTGCGCGTGTCGACCGTGGTGGGGCGCGTCTGATGACGAAGCCTTCGCGCGCGCGCGGCTTCACGCTGATCGAGCTGCTGGTCGCCATCGCCGTGATGGCGCTGCTCGCGCTGGTGAGCTGGCGCGGCCTGGACAGCATGTCGCGCGCCACCACGCAGAACCAGCAGCGCGCCGACGCGGTGCTCACGCTGCAGGCCACGCTCGCGCAGTGGAGCGCCGACCTCGACGCCATCACCCTGCTCGCGCAGACCCGCCCGATCGACTGGGACGGCCGCGTGCTGCGCATGACGCGCCGCGGCAGCGACACCAGCACGCCGACCGTGCAGGTCGTCGCCTGGACGCTGCGCCCCGGCGCGGACGGCACACGCTGGCGGCGCTGGCAGTCGGCGCCCTTCGCCACGCGCGGCGAATGGGTGCAGGCCTGGAACCTCGCGGCCGCGTGGGCACAGGACGGCGCCGCGCCCACCGGCGGCGCCACCGACGTGGCGCTGATGCCGGTCAACAGCTGGCAGCTCGCGTACTTCCGCAACAACGCCTGGGTGCCGGCGGAGCCGCTGCCCGTGGCGGCGGCGAACCCGTCCAACCCGGCCGGCGCGCTCATCGCCATGCCCGACGGCGTGCGGCTGGTGCTGACCCTGCCACCCGGCGACGGGCTCTCGGGCACGCTCACGCGTGACTGGGTGCGCCCGACGCTCGGGGGGCCGCGCTCATGACCGCGCCGCAACGCCATCGCGTGACCAGCACACGCCGCCAGCGCGGCGCCGCGCTGCTCGCCGCCATGCTGACCGTGATGCTGGTCGCCACCTTTTCCGCCGCCGCGCTCTGGCAGCAGTGGCGTTCCGCCGAGGTCGAAGGCGCCGAGCGCGCGCGCGTGCAGGCGGCCTGGGTGCTGATCGGCGCGCTCGACTGGTCGCGCCTGATCCTCGGCGAAGACGGCCGTGCCGGCGGCCCCGACCACCTCGGCGAGCCGTGGGCCGTGCCGCTCGAGGAAGCCCGCCTCACCAGCTTCCTGTCGGCCGAGAAGAACGTGGCGAGCGACAACCTCGAAGGCCTGCCCGACGCCTTCCTGTCGGGCCGCATCATCGACGCGCAGTCCAAGCTCAACGTGCTGTCGCTGGTGGACGCCGGCAAGCCGGTGCCGGCGAGCGTCGCCACCTTCACGCGCCTCTTCAACCTGCTGGGCTTGCCGGCCGGCGAGCTGACCCAGATGACCGCGCGGCTCGCGAGCGCGCTGCACACCGGCAGCACCGACGCAGCCTCAGGCGGTGGCGGCGGTAGCGGCGGCGGCAGCAGCGATGCCAGCGCCGACACCGGCGCCGCCCCGCTGATGCCGCAGGAAGTCGCGCAGCTGGTGTGGCTCGGCCTCTCGCCCGCCACCGCCGCCGCGCTCGAGCCCTACGTGACGATCCTGCCGGAGCGCACCACGCTCAACCTCAACACGGCCAGCGCCGAGGCCATCAGCGCGAGCGTCGAATCGCTGGGCATCGCCAGCGCGCGCCAGCTGGTGGAGCGGCGCACCCGCTCCTTCTTCAAGAACATCGAGGAAGCCAACGCCGGCCTGCCCAGCGGCGGCTCGCGCTTCAATGCGGCCCAGCACGGTGTGGGCACCCAGTATTTCGAGGTGTACGGCCGGCTGCGGCTGGACCGCACCTGGGTCGAGGAGCATTCGCTGCTCTTTCGCAAGGGCCTGGCCGTGACCACCGTCTGGCGCACCCGTGGCGCGGGCGCCACCATGCCCCCGGCAAAACCCTGACGCCGGTTTCCTTTTCTCTGATCAAAACACCGTCAAACGCACGTAGTCTCTGCAAGATATGCTATTCAAACAATAGCAACAACTTGTAAGCCACCCTCCTACAATCACCGGCTTTTCCGACACCCCCCGACATGACCCCGCTGCTGCTCCTTGCCCCCCTCCCTCCGGCCGACGCCGCGGGTGAGTACGACTGGGCCCAGGCCGGTGAGGACGGCATTGCCCTGCGCGACCAGGGCCGCGCGCTGCTGACGTTGCTGCCGTCGGGCCCCGAGGTCACGCTCGGCATTCCGTCCTCGGCGCTGTCGTGGCACCGCGTCACGCTGCCCAAGGGCAGCATGGGCAGCACCTCGAAGCTGCGCGCCGTGCTCGACGGCCTGCTCGAAGAGCACCTGCTCGACGACCCGGAAGCCCTGCACTTCGCGCTCGCGCCCGACGCCAAGGCCGGCGAGCCGGTGTGGGTCGCGGCCTGCAACCGCATCTGGCTGCGCAGCGTCGTGCAAGGGCTCGAAGCCGCCGGCCGGCGCGTCGTGCGCATCGTTCCCGAATTCACGCCGCAGCCGGCCGACGCGCCGCCGCTGCTGCAGGTCACGGGCGAGCCCGAGGCGCCGCAACTCACGGTCTGCGACGGCGACGGCGTGGTCTCGCTGCCGCTGGCCGGCGCGGGTCTGGCCCTGTCGAACGGCCTGCCGCTGGACACCGCCGTCATCACCACCGAACCCGCCGTGGCCGAAGCCGCCGAGCACCTGCTGCAGCGCCGCGTGCCGATCGTGCAGGCGCCGCAGCGCTGGCTGCACGCCACGCGCACGCCCTGGGAGCTCGCGCAGTTCGACCTGGCCGTGACGGGCCGCGCGCGCGCCGGCAAGAAATTCGCCTCGGTGCTGCAGACGCTGCGCTTCGCGCCCGAATGGCGCGCCGCGCGCTGGGGCGTCGTGGTGCTGTTGCTGACGCAATTGATCGGCCTGAACGCCTGGGCCTGGAAGGAGCGCAACGCGCTCGAGTCCAAGCGCCAGGCCACGCGCGCCATCCTGACGCAGACCTTTCCCTCGGTGAAGATCGTGGTCGACGCGCCGCTCCAGATGGGCCGCGAGGTCGCCGCCCTGCAACAGGCCGTGGGCGACGTGGCACCGAGCGATTTCGAACCCATGGTCGGCGCCATCGCCACCGCCCTGCCGCCCGGCCGCTCGCCGAGCGCCATCGACTTCAGCGCCGGCCAGCTGCGCCTGCGCGGCCTCGGGCTGCAGCCGCAGGAGGTCACGCAGATCACCGCCGCGCTGTCGCCGCGCGGCTACCAGGTGCGCACCGAAGGCGACCTGCTGCTGGTGCAGGCCGAGGCCAACCGATGAACTTCAGCGAACAACTCAAGGCCCGCTGGGCCGTCCTCGGGATGCGCGAGCGCCGCCTCGTCATCGGCGCCGTCGCGCTGGTGGCACTGGCCTTGCTCTGGTGGATTGCGCTCGCCCCCGCGCTGCGCACGCTGGCCGCGGCACCGGCCGAACACGCGCGGCTCGACGCCCAGCTCCAGCAGATGGCCACCTTGCAGAACCGCGCGAAGGCGCTGCAGTCGCAACCGCGCCTGGCGCGCGACGACGCCCTGCGCGCGCTCGAAAGCTCGGTGCGCGACGGCCTCGGCGTCACGAACGCCCAGCTCATGACGGCCGGTGGCGACGGCGCCGCCACCGTCACGCTGCGCGGCGCGCCCGCCCAGAACCTGGCGCAATGGCTCGCACAGGCGCGCGGCAATGCCCACGCCGTGCCGCGCGAAGTGCACCTGACGCGCGCGCCCGTCGCACCGCCGCCGCCGGGCGCCAAGCCCGCACCCGCCACGCCCGACCAACCTCCGCAACCCCGCTGGGACGGCACGCTCGTGATGGCGCTGCCCGCCCCGCGCTGAAGCAGCCCCACGCACCGCACGGCATGGCGAGACGTCCCCCGGTCCCCGACCTCCAGCCGCGCCGCGGCAGCTGGCGCTGGGCCGTGCTCGGCGCCGCCACCGGCATGCTGGTCGCGGTCGTGCTGTTCGCGCCGGCGCGCTGGCTCGCCTCGGCGCTCTCGGGCTGGACACAAGGCCGCCTGCTGCTGGTCAACCCGCGCGGCACGGTCTGGAACGGCACCGCCGCCGTCGTGTTCGCCAGCGGCGCCGGCGGCACGCAGGCCGTCTCGCTGCCCGGCCTCTTGAACTGGCGCATGTGGCCGAACTGGCGCGGCCTTTCGGCGCGACTTGACCTCTCTTGCTGCGCAGCGCAACCGCTGGGCCTGCAAGCCAGCCCGCGCGCCAACGGCCTGCAGCTCGCCTGGCAGGACGCCCGCTCGCGCTGGCCCGCCACGCTGCTCACCGGCCTGGGCGCGCCCTGGAACACGCTCAAGCTCGAAGGCGCCCTCGACCTCAACACCCGCGCCTTCGCCATGCAGTGGGACGGCCCCGCATTGCGCATCGAAGGCCAGGCCACGCTCGACGCCACCGATGTGTCATCCGCCCTGTCGACCCTGCGGCCGATGGGCAGCTACCGCCTGTCGCTCGAAGGCGGCACGCGCCCCACGCTGCTGCTGAGCACGCGCGAAGGCAGCCTCGAACTGAACGGCAGCGGCGACTGGAGCGGCACCGCGTTGCGCTTCAACGGCGAAGCCAGCGCGGCACCGGGCCGCGAAGACGCACTTTCCAATTTGTTGAACATCATCGGGCGGCGCGACGGTGCGCGCTCGATCATCACCCTGGGTTGATCCGACCATGAAGAAGCCTCTGTCCTCGTCCGGCGCCCGCCCCGGCCTCGTCGCACTCGCGGTGCGCCTGCTGATCGCTGCGTCGTTCGTGCCGGTGCTGCCGCCCGCCTACGCGCAGACCGGCGACGCCCCCCGGCGCGGCGAACCGATCACGCTGAACTTCGCCGCCGCCGACATCGAGGCCGTGGCCCGCACCATGGCCGTGGTCACGGGGCGCGACGTGGTGGTCGATCCCCGCGTCAAGGGCACCATGAACCTGGTCACCGACCGCCCGCTGGCGCCGGCCGCCGCGTTCAACCAGTTCGCCGCCGCACTGCGCCTGCAGGGCTTCGCGGTGGTGGAAGCCGACGGCCTGTACAAGGTCGTGCCCGAGGCCGACGCCAAGCTGCAGACCAGCACCGTCAACACCTCCATCGGCGGCGCCAGCGCGGCCGCGGGCAACCAGATCGTCACGCAGATCTTTCGCCTGAACTACGAGTCGGCCAACAGCCTGCTGCCGGTGCTGCGCCCGCTGATCCCGCCGAACAACACCATCAACGTGAACCCGGGCAACAACTCGCTCGTGATCACCGACTACGCCGACAACATGCGCCGGCTGGCGCGCATCATCGCGTCGCTCGACGTGCCCAACGCGTCCGACATCGAAGTCATCCAGCTCAAGCATTCGGTCGCCACCGACATGGTGCCGCTGGTCACGCGCCTGGTCGAAGGTGGTGGTGCGGGTGCACCGGGCGCCGCCGCACCGGGCGGGGCCGACGCGTCGTTCCGCACCACGCTGATGGCCGACCCGCGCAGCAACTCGCTGATCCTTCGCGCCGCCAACCCCGCGCGCGCGCAGCTCGTGCGCACGCTGGTCGAGAAGCTCGACCGTGCGCCGGCCGAAAGCAGCAACGGCGCGGCCGGCAACATCTACGTGGTCTACCTGAAAAACGCCGATGCGGTGCGCCTGGCCGCCACGCTGCGCGCCGCCATGGCCGCGAGCCAGCAGCAGTCGCAGGTGCCGGGCGCGCCCGGCGCCACGGGCAGCGCCGGTTCGTCGGTGCCGCCGGCCAGCATGCCGATGACGCAGGCCGGCTTCGGCGGCAACAACACCCAGGGCGGCGGTTCGGCCGCGGCCAACGCGCCGCTGAACAACGCCAACCAGCCGTCCACCGGCGGCCAGATCCAGGCCGACCCGAGCACCAACTCGCTGATCATCACCGCGCCCGAGCCGCAGTACCGCCAGATGCGCGCCGTGATCGACAAGCTCGACGGCCGCCGCGCGCAGGTGATGATCGAGGCGCTCATCGTCGAAGTCAGCGCCAAGAAGGCCGCCAACTTCGGCGTGCAGTGGCAAAGCGCGCTGGGCAACAACGCCGTCATCGGCACCAACTCCAGCCTGGCCAGCGCCAACATCCTGGCGCTGACGCAGGCCCTGGCCACGCGCGACGTCGCCAACGTGCGGCCCTCCACCGGCCTGAACCTGGGCATCGCCGGCAAGATCGGCGGCCAGTACATCCTGGGCGCCATCGCCAACTTCTTCAACAGCGACGGCGACGCCAACGTGCTGTCCACGCCCAACCTGCTGACGCTGGACAACGAAGAAGCCAAGATCGTCATCGGCCAGAACGTGCCCTTCGTGACCGGCCAGTACGCCAGCACCTCGGGCTCGGTCGGCATCAACCCGTTCACCACGGTGGAGCGCAAGGACGTGGGCCTCACGCTGCGCGTGCGCCCGACCATCAACGAGAACGGCACCGTGAAGATGACCATCTTCCAGGAGACCTCCACGGTCGACCAGAACACGGCCAAGGACCCGAATGGCCCGACCACCAACAAGCGCTCCATCGAGTCGAGCGTGCTGGTGGAAGACGGCGGGCTCGTGATGCTCGGCGGCCTGCTGTCGGACAACTACGGCAACACCGTCGAGAAGGTGCCCGTGGCCGGCGACATCCCGGTGCTCGGCAACCTGTTCAAGAACGAGGTGCGCACGCGCGACAAGAGCAACCTCATGATGTTCCTGCGCCCCGCCGTGATGCGCGACGGCGCCTCCACCGAAGCCTTCGCCTACGACCGCTACGACGAGATCCGCGGCATGCAGCAGCGCACGCAGCCCAACACCGACAACATCATGCTGCGCGGTGTCGACTCGGCGCCCGTGCTGCCCGAGGCGCCGCTGGTGCGCATCAACCGCCTCAACAGCAACGACAGCGGCAAGAAGAGCAGCGAGACCCGCATGGAAGGCACGCAGCTCATCCCGCCGCCGCGCCCCGCCACCGACAACCGCCGGCTCGCGCCCAGCCCGCTGCGCGGCGCGCTGCCGCCCACCGCCGACCCGACCAGCTCGCGCGAGCTGCCCTGAGCCCCGTTTCGCACACGCCAGCCACCCATGCGCTATCCCCTGCCCTACGCGTTCGCACGCAGCCAGCAACTGCTGCTCGAAGCCACGGACGACGGCCGCCACACGCTGTGGATGTCTTCCCACCCGGCGCGCAGCGCGGTCGGTGAAGTGACCCGCAAGTACGGCGTGCAGGCCTTCGAGGTGCTCGACGACGGCCCGCTCGCGCAGCGCATCAGCGCCGCCTACGCGCAGGGCGAATCGAGCGCCGCCGCGGTGGTCAGCGAAGTGCAGAACGACGCCGACCTCTCGCGCATGATGCAGGAGCTGCCGGCGGTCGAAGACCTGCTGGCCAGCGCCGGCGACGCGCCCATCATCCGCATGCTGAACGCGCTGCTCACGCAGGCCGCGCGCGACGGCGCCAGCGACATCCACATCGAGCCCTACGAGCGCACGTCGTCGGTGCGCTTTCGCATCGACGGCACGCTGCGCGAAGTGGTGCAGCCCAACCGCGCGCTGCACGCCGCGCTGATCTCGCGCCTGAAGATCATGGCCGACCTCGACATCTCCGAGAAGCGGCTGCCGCAGGACGGGCGCATCAGCCTGCGCATCGGCACGCGCGCGGTCGACGTGCGGGTGTCGACGCTGCCCAGCGCGCACGGCGAACGCGCCGTGCTGCGCCTGCTGGACAAGAGCGAATCGAAGCTCACGCTCGAATCGGTCGGCATGCAGGGCGACTCGCTGGCGCGCTTCGAAAAGCTCATTGCGCAGCCGCACGGCATCATCCTCGTGACCGGCCCCACCGGCTCGGGCAAGACCACCACGCTGTATGCCGCGCTGGCCCGCCTCGATGCGAGCCGCAGCAACATCATGACGGTGGAAGACCCGATCGAGTACGAGCTGCCGGGCGTGGGCCAGACGCAGATCAACGCCAAGATCGAACTCACCTTCGCCAAGGCCCTGCGCGCCATCCTGCGGCAGGACCCCGACGTGATCATGATCGGCGAAATCCGCGACTTCGAAACCGCGCAGATCGCCATCCAGGCCTCGCTCACCGGCCACCTCGTGCTGGCCACGCTGCACACCAACGACTCGGTGAGTGCCGTCACGCGCCTGACCGACATGGGCGTGGAGCCCTTCCTGCTGAGCTCGTCGCTGCTCGGCGTGCTGGCGCAGCGCCTCGTGCGCAAGGTCTGCACGGCCTGCGGCGGCCCGGGCTGCGAGGCCTGCGGCCAGACCGGCTACCAGGGCCGCACCGGCATCTTCGAGCTACTCGTGGCCGACGACGAAGTGCAGGCCCTCATCCACGGCAAGGCCGCCGAGAGCGCGCTGTTCGAAGCCGGCGCGCGCGGCGGCCTGCGCTCCATGCGCGAAGACGGCGAACGGCTGGTGCAGGCCGGCATCACCTCGCGCGCCGAATTGCTGCGCGTCACCCGCGAGTAGCAACCCGCGATGCCCGCCTATTCCTTCGAAGCCATCGATGCCAGCGGCCAGTCGCGCGAAGGCGTGCTCGAGGCCGACACCGCACGCGCCGCACGCGGCCTGCTGCGGGCGCAGGCGCTCATTCCGCTGTCGGTCAAGCCGGTCGGCAGCGGCGATGCGGCCGGTGGCGGCGGCGCCGGAAGCAACGCGCTCACGCGCTGGCTCGGCGGCGGCAAGCGGGTCTTCGGCTCGACGAACCTCGCCGTGTGGACGCGCCAGCTCGCGGGCCTCATCTCGGCCGGCCTGCCGCTGGAACGCGCACTCACGGCCCTCACCGACGAGGCCGAATCGGAACCGCAACGCAACCTCGTGGCCTCGCTGCGCGCCGAGGTCAACGCGGGCTCGCCCTTCGCGCGCGCGCTGTCGGCGCACCCGCGCGAGTTCTCGCCCATCTACACCGCCGTGATCGGCGCCGGCGAGCAAAGCGGCAACCTCGGGCTCGTGCTCGAACGCCTCGCGGACGACCTCGAAGAGCGCCAGGTGCTGCAGCAGAAGCTGATCGGCGCGGCGCTGTACCCGGCCATCGTCACGCTGGTGGCGATCGTGATCGTGATCTTCCTCGTGAGCTACGTGGTACCGCAGGTGGCGCAGGTGTTCGCGGGCACCAAGCGCTCGCTGCCCTTCCTCACGACCGTGATGCTGTCGCTGAGCGCGGCCGTGCGCAACTACGGCTGGTGGATGCTGGGCGCCGTGGTGATCGCGGCCATCGGTGCGCGCATCGCGCTGGCGCAGGAGGCCTTCCGTCTCAAGTTCGATGCCGCCTGGCTCAAGCTGCCGCTGGTCGGCAAGCTCGCGCGCGGCTACAACGCGGCGCGCTTCGCCAGCACGCTCGCCATGCTGGCCACGGCCGGCGTGCCCATCTTGCGTGCGCTGCAGGCCGCCTCCGAAACGCTGGGCAACCGCGCCATGCGCGCCGACGCGCTCGACGCGCTGGTGCTGGTGCGCGAAGGCGCGCCGCTGGCCTCCGCGCTGGCGCAGAAGAAACGCTTCCCGGGGCTGGTGTCGATGTTCGCGCGCCTGGGCGAGCAGACCGGCACGCTGCCCGTGATGCTGCAACGCGCCGCCAACCAGCTGGGCGCCGAAGTGCAGCGCCGCGCGATGCACCTGGCCACCATCCTCGAGCCGCTGCTCATCGTCGCAATGGGCGGCGTCGTGATGCTCATCGTGCTGGCCGTGATGCTGCCTATCATCCAGCTCAATCAGTTCGTCAAGTGACGACGGACGGGGAGCCCCTCACATGCCCGTAACGCTCGAAGACAAACTCGTGGTCGCGATCTCCTCGCGGGCCCTGTTCAACCTCGAAGAAGAAAACAAGATCTTCGAGGCCGGCGACAACGAGGGCTACATGAAGCTGCAGCTCGACCGCATCGATGAGCCGGCCGCCCCCGGCATCGCGTCGTCGCTGATCCGCAAGCTGCTGCGCTTCAACGAAGACGGCGTGCAGCGCGTCGAGGTGGTCATTCTTTCGCGCAACGACCCGGTGTCGGGCATGCGCATCTTCAAGTCGAGCGCCGCGGCCGACATCAAGCTGCAGCGCGGCGTGTTCACCCAAGGCCGCCCGCCCTTCGGCTATTTGCGCCCGCTGCGCGCGCACCTGTTCCTGTCGGTCAACGCGCAGGACGTGCGCGAAGCGCTCGCCGCGGGCTTTCCGGCCGCGCGCGTGCTGGTCGAATCGGTGAAAGCCAGCGACGCGTGGCCGAACGAAGTGCGCATCGCCTTCGACGGCGACGCCGTGCTCTTCAGCGACGAAGCCGAGCGCGTGTTCCAGGCCGAGGGCCTCGACGCCTTCCAGGCGCACGAACTCAGCAAGGCCGACCTGCCCCTGCCCGAAGGCCCGTTCAAGCCGCTGCTGATGGCCTTGCACCGCCTGCAGATGGCGGGCAACGCGCAGATGCGCATCCGCACCGCGCTGGTCACGGCGCGCAGTGCACCGGCGCACGAGCGCGCGATCCGCACGCTCATGAAGTGGAACATCCGCGTCGACGAAGCGATGTTCCTCGGCGGCCTGCCCAAGGGCGAGTTCCTGCGCGAGTTCGAGCCCGACTTCTTCTTCGACGACCAGACCGGTCACGTCGATGCGGCCTCGCGGCATGTGCCTGCGGGGCATGTGTCGAGCGGCATCAGCAACGAGTCCTGACGCCGTTCAGGACGCGATTCCGCCGACGGGGCACCTTGCTCCGCGAATGTCCTCCGGCCTTCGGCCTCCTCCTTGATTTCGCTGCGCAAGGCACCCCATCGACGTGATCGATGGGCAGTGCGGTCGTTGATTGGCCAACACCACAGCCGCGCCTCTCGTGCGCAGGGCACTGGGTACTCCCCGCAGCGAAATTAAGGGGGAGGCCGCAGGCCGGAGGACATTCGCGGAGGGGAGTACCCGGTGTCCTGTGCACGCGCCCCCGCCCCTCTTTCGCGGTCTCCACGAAGCCGCAGACCAGCGCGTTGTCACACGCGTTTCGTCCCACTGTCATCGCTCGTTCACTGCCGAGTAACGGGTTCTCCCTAGTCTTGTCGCCTGTCCGGTGCGCAGTGCCTTCGTGGCACTTTTTTTCGCGCCGGCCTTTCACCTCCCTCGACAGACAACAAGAACCGAACGGCTTTTCCGATGCGTCCGAACTCCCTCACGCACGCCGCGCCTCTCACGCGCTGGCTGTTGCCCCTTGCGATTTCCGCCGCGCTCGCGGCCTGCGGCGGTGGAGGCGGCGGTGGCGTTGCCTTTCCCCCGATCAGCGGCACCCCGACGCCGCCCCCGGCCAGCACGCCCAACGAAGGCAAGAGCGGCCCGAAGGCGCTGATCGTCGAGATCGACGGCCTCACGCATGCAGCATTGCGCGACGCCATCGCACAGAAGAAGGTGCCGGCCGCGCTGCAATCGCTGCAGCTCGCTCCCGCATGGACCGGCGGCACCGACGGCGCGCTCAGCGAGCAGCCCGCCACCGACGGCCCCGGCTGGGCCACGCTGCTGACCGGCACCTGGGTGCCGCGCCACGCGGTGCGCGCCGACACCGCGGACCAACGCATCGACGCCAAGCTCGCGCCCTCGGTCTTCGCCTTCGCGAAGCAGAAGAAGGACGCGGGCTACCTCACCGCATCGGTCACCGCCAACACGCTGTATCCGAACCTGCTGCTCGCGGAAACCGGCACGCTCGACACCGCCGTCGACTGCGCCGGTGCCGACGCCTGCGTGACCGCCAACACCACGCGCCTCATCGGCGCAGGCTACGACCTGCTCGTGGCGCAGTACAGCGCGCCCGCCGCCGCGGCCGCCAACGGCCTGCGCAGCGACAGCTACCAGCGCGCCGTCTCCGACACCGCAACGGCCGTCGGCCAGCTGCTCGCGCGCATCGCGCAACGCACGGCCAACGATGCGAAGGAAGACTGGCTCGTGATCCTCACGACCGGCCACGGCCTCGATGCCTTCGGCGGCGTCACCAGCCTGAAGGACGTCGACAACAAGACCGTCTTCATCGCCAGCAACAAGACCCTGCCCGCGTTGCCCGCCGTCAGCGCCGCCTCGCCGGCCGACGACACCGCGCTGCGCCAATCGGCCGCCGCGACCGACATCGCGCCCACGGTGCTGCGCCACCTTGGCGCACTGCCCGCGACCGCGGCCTACAACCTCAACGGCCAGGCCCTGCAGGCCACCACCGCCGTGCAGCAGCTCGCGGCCCGCACCAGCGCCGACCGCAGCAGCATCGAACTCTCGTGGACCCTCGCGGGCGACCTCGGCGGCCCGGTGCAGGTGCTGCGCGACGGCAAGCCCATCGCCACGCTGCCGGCCGGCGCCACGCGCTACACCGACCCCGTCAAGGCCGCGGCCGACGGCCTCTACGCGTTCCAGTACACGGTCGCCGCCGGCGGCGCCAACGTCTCGGTCTCCGCGCAGATCGCCTACGTGAAGGTGGGCCTGGTCAACCTCTTCCCGCTCGACGCACTGCCCGCGCTGGACCTCAACGCCACCGCGACGCTCGCGCCCATGGCCGCGGATGCCGACAGTGGCTCGCTCGTGGCCGACGACAACTTCCAGCCGCCCTACCGCGTGCAGGCGCTGCGCGTGGACAGCCGCATCAAGAACGCGAGCGGCATGGCCGGCTACAAGCTGCTGCAGACGCGCGACGTGACCACGGCCCCCGCCGTGGCCGCCTTCACCTTCGGCTTCTGGCTGCGCACCGACGCCACCTGCAGCCAGGGCGTGAGCAACGGCGCCTCGGTCATCGCCAACAAGAACTACGACACCGGCGACAACGCCGGCCTGGCACTCGGCCTGTTCAGCAACTGCGAGCTGCGCTTCAACACCGGCACCGGCAGCGGCCGCGGCGAGATCAAGGGCAAGCACTTCCTGAGCGCGGGCCGCTGGGCCTACGTGGCGATGGTCGTCGACAAGGCCGGCAAGAACATGAGCGGCTATGTGTTCGACCCCGTGAAGGGCACGCAGACCGGCAGCGTCGCGCTCTCGAATGCGCTGGTCGCCGCTCTCGGCGGCCTGGGCAAGGGCATCGCCCTGAACGAAGACGCCACCGGCCTGTACTACCAGCGCTGGTCGGCTTCGCCACGCGGCGCGATGGACTTCAACGACTTCGCGATCTGGAACCGCGCGCTCACTGCCGAAGAGCTCACGGCCATCTACACCTCGGGCCAGCCGCTGTCGGCACTGGCGCCCTGATTACTCCGATCACCCCGATCTCCACGACATCACAAAGAGAGGATCACCCCATGCTGCTTCAAGCTTCCCTCCCCGCGCGCCTGCTGGCCGCCTTCCTCCTGGCCTGCACGCTGTCCGCCTGCGGTGGCAGCGACAACGGCGGCGGCGGCATTCCGCCCGTCATCACGCCGCCACCGCAGCCCCAGCCCGAGCCCGGCGTGAAGCCCGAAATGCGCTGCGCACCGTGACCCGCGACGTCATGACATCCCACGACAAGACCATGAATTCACGCCGCAAATTCCTCACGGGCACCGCCACCACCGGCGCCGCCGCCCTCGCCCTCTCGGCCTTCCCGCCGAGCATCCGCCGCGCGCTGGCCATTCCGGCCAACAACAAGACCGGCACCATCAAGGACGTCGAGCACATCGTCATCCTGATGCAGGAGAACCGTTCGTTCGACCACTACTTCGGCACGCTCATGGGCGTGCGTGGTTTCGGCGACCGCTTCACCATTCCGCTGCCGGGCGGTCGCAACGTGTGGCAGCAGGCCGACGAGACGGGCGCGCCCGTGCTGCCCTACCACCTGGACCAGACCAAGGGCAACGCACAGCGCGTCGCGGGCACGCCGCACGACTGGAACGACGGCCAGAACGCCTGGGACGGCGGCCGTGCGTACCAGTGGGTCAAGTACAAGAAGACCGGCACCGCGCCGTACACCCAGGCCATGGGCTACCTCGAGCAGGCCGAACTGCCGTACCAGTTCGCGTTGGCCAACGCCTTCACGCTGTGCGACGGCTACCACTGCAGCATGCACACCGGCACCAACTCGAACCGCATGTTCCACTGGACCGGCACCAACGGCCCCACGGGTGCGAACGTGGCCTCGGTCACCAACGAGTGGGACGACAGCTACACGCCGCCCTCGACCACCGGCTACGAGTGGAAGACCTTCCCCGAGCGCCTGCAGGCCGCCGGCGTCAGCTGGATCGTGTATGAAAACATGCGCGACAACTTCGGCGACAACCCGCTGGTCGGCTTCAAGCAGTACCGCCAGGCCAGCGAGGCCTCGGGCAAGCCGATCAAGAACACCGGCCCGGTGCCGGCCTACGACCCGGCCAGCGACGACGCCGGCAACCCGCTGTACAAGGGCATCGCCAACACGATGCCCGGCGCCAACGTGGACGAGTACCTGAACGCCTTCCGCAACGACGTGAAGAACGGCAAGCTGCCGCAGGTGTCGTGGATCATCGCGCCCGCCACCTACTCGGAGCACCCCGGACCGTCGAGCCCGGTGGAAGGCGGCTGGTACATCCAGGAAACGCTCGATGCCCTCACCGCTGTGCCCGAGGTGTGGAGCAAGACCGTGCTGCTCATCAACTTCGACGAGAACGACGGCTACTTCGACCACTACCCCTCGCCCGCCGCGCCCTCGCTCAACCCCGACGGCTCGCCCGCCGGCAAGACGACGCTGCCCGAGGCCGACATCGCCTTCGAACGCTTCACGCACCCCAAGCCGCCGGGCACCACCAGGCAGCCCGCGCCCGATGGCCGCGTCTACGGCCCCGGCGTGCGCGTGCCGATGTACGTGATCTCGCCCTGGAGCCGCGGCGGCTGGGTGAACTCGCAGGCCTTCGACCACACCTCGGTGATCCGCTTCATCGAGGCCCGCTTCGGCGTGAAGGAGCCGAACATCTCGCCGTTCCGTCGCGCGGTGTGCGGTGACCTGACGAGCGCCTTCAACTTCGCCACGCCCAACAACGAAGTGCTGCCGACGCTGGCCGGCCGCACGAGTCGCACGCAGGCGAACGACAAGCGCGCGGCGCAGGAAGCCCAGGCGCAGGTCCCGATGCCCGCCACGCCGCAGCTGCCGCGCCAGGCCGCCGGCACACGCCCCTCGCGCGCCCTGCCCTACGAGCTGCACGTGAGCGCGCGCAACGACGCCACCAGCGGCAAGGTGCGGCTGCTGTTCGCCAACACCGGCAAGGCCGCCGCCGTGTTCCACGTGTACGACAAGCTCAACCTGGAACGCCTGCCGCGCCGCTACATGGTCGAGGCCGGCAAGACGCTGGACGACACCTGGAACGCGATGCTCGACAACACGGGCTTCTACGATCTGTGGGTGCTCGGCCCCAACGGCTTCCACCGTCATTTCCGCGGCGACCTGAACAGCCTGCGCGCCGGCGATGCGCCCAACCCCGAAGTGCGCGTGTGCTACGACATCGCCAACGGCAATGTCTACCTGCAGATGCTCAACGGCGGTCGCAACGCCTGCAAGTTCACCGTGCGTCCCCGGGCCTACCGCACCGACGGCCCGTGGACCGCGACCGTGGCCGGCGGCACCTCGGCCGAGCAGCACTGGGACCTGGCCGCCAGCGGCGCCTGGTACGACTTCGAAGTGACCTGCGACGCCGACACCAGCTACTACCGGCGCTTCGCGGGCCGCGTGGAAACCGGCCGGCATTCGGTGAGCGACCCGGCCATGGGCACGGCCGCCGCCTGAGGCCGGGGTGACACCATGACCTCCCGCCGCACCTTCCTCACCGGCACCGCCACCACCGGTGCCGCCGCGCTCGCGCTCTCGGCCTTTCCGCCGAGCATCCGCCGCGCGCTGGCCATTCCGGCCAACAACAAGACCGGCACGATCAAGGACGTCGAGCACGTCGTGATCCTGATGCAGGAGAACCGTTCGTTCGACCACTACTTCGGCACGCTGGCCGGCGTGCGTGGCTTCGGCGACCGCTTCCCCATTCCGCTGCCCAAGGGCCTCAACGTCTGGCAGCAAAGCGATGCCAACGGCAACGTGGTGCTGCCATACCACTTCGACAGCCGCAAGGGCAACGCACAGCGCGACGGCGGCACGCCGCACGACTGGGACGACAGCCAGCAGGCCTGGGGCGGCGGCCGCATGAACGAATGGGCGCGCTACAAGACGCCCAAGGCCATGGGCTACCACAAGCAGGCCGAGATCCCGTTCCAGTTCGCGCTGGCCGACGCCTTCACGCTGTGCGACGCGTACCACTGCGCGATGCACACCGGCACCGACGCGAACCGCTCGTTCCACATCACCGGCACCAACGGCCCGACCGCACAGAACGTGGCCTTCGTCAGCAACGAGTGGGACTGGCTGGACGCCACCCCCAGCAAGGTCGACACCGGCTACACATGGAAGACCTACGCCGAGCGCCTCGAAGACGCCGGCGTGAGCTGGATCTGCTACCAGAACATGCCCGACGAATGGGGCGACAACATGCTGGGCGCGTTCCGCCAGTTCCGCCGCGCCAACCGCGCGTCGCCCTACCCGGTGACCAGCGGCTACTACAAGGCGCCGTTTTCCGACACGGGCCAGAAGCTTCCCTTCCACGCCTACGACGCGGCCAGCGACAACCCCGGCAACCCGCTGTACAAGGGCATCGCCAACACGCTGCCCGGCGACAAGCCCGAGGACTACCTGGACGCGTTCCGGCGCGACATCAAGGCCGGCCGCCTGCCACAGGTGAGCTGGATCAACGCGCCCTCGGCCTACTGCGAGCATCCGGGCCCGTCCAGCCCGGTGCAGGGCGCATGGTTCCTCCAGGAAATCCTCGATGCGCTCACCGCCGTGCCCGAGGTGTGGAGCAAGACCGTGCTGCTGGTCAACTTCGACGAGAACGACGGCTACTTCGACCACATGCCCTCGCCGTCGGCGCCTTCGCTCAACCCCGACAAGACACCGGCCGGCAAGACCACACTCGCCGCCGACGCCCTGAAGCACGAGTACTTCACGCAGCCGGCGCCCGACGGCAGCACCTCGCAGCCCAAGCCCGACAACCGCGTGTTCGGCCCCGGCCCGCGCGTGCCGCTGTACGTGATCTCGCCCTGGAGCCGCGGCGGCTGGGTCAGCTCGCAGGCCTTCGACCACACCTCGGTGCTGCGCTTCCTCGAAACGCGCTTCGGCGTGAAGGAGCCCAACATCTCGCCGTTCCGTCGCGCGGTGTGCGGCGACCTCACGAGCGCCTTCAACTTCGCCACGCCGAACACCGAGGCCCCGCCCCAACTCGCAGGCAAGTTGAGCCGAACCGATGCCGACAAGGTGCGCAACGACCAGCAGGCGCTGCCGCTGGTGCCGCTGCCGACCGACCCGCAACTGCCGCGCCAGGCCACCGGCACACGCCCGTCGCGTGCCCTGCCCTACGAGCTGCACACGAGCGCCAGGGCCGACACCCTCGCCGGCACCGTGAAGCTGGTCTTCTCGAACACCGGCAAGGCCGCCGCCGTGTTCCATGTGTACGACAAGCTCAACCTCGACCGCCTGCCGCGCCGCTACATGGTCGAGCCTGGCAAGACACTCGACGACAGCTGGACCGCTGCGATCGACAACAGCGGCTTCTACGACCTGTGGGTGCTCGGCCCCAACGGCTACCACCGCCACTTCAAGGGCGACCTCAACCGCCTGCGCGCCGGCGGCGTGGCCGCGCCCGAGGTGCGTGTCTGCTACGACATCGCCAACGGCAACGTGTACCTGCAGATGCGCAACGACGGCAAGGCCGCCTGCAAGTTCACGGTGCGCGCCAAGGCCTACCGCGACGACGGCCCGTGGAACGCGACGGTGAACGGCGGCGCCCAGGCCGAGCAGCACTGGGAACTCGCCGCCAGCGGCCAGTGGTACGACTTCGCCGTCACCTGCGACAGCGACCCGGCCTTCTACCGCCGCTTCGCCGGCCGCGTGGAAACCGGCAAGCACACGGTCAGCGATCCGGCGATGGGCTTGCCCGACCTCTGAAGACGTAGGCATGATCCCCCCGCGCCCGCCAGCGGCGCGGGGGAATTCATGCACGCCAAGGTCATCCGGTACTTCGTCGAAGTGGTTCGCGCGGGCTCGATCCGCAAGGCGGCCGAGCAGTTGCACGTGGTGCCCACGGCCGTCAACCGCCAGATCCTCAACCTCGAGGAAGAACTGGGCGCACCGCTGTTCGAGCGCATCCACAACACGCTCAAGCTCACGCCTGTGGGCGAGATCGTGCTGGCGCACGCGCGCGGCACGCTGCGCGAGTTCGACCTCGTGCGCCAGCGCATCGAGGACGTGCGCGGCCTGCGCCAGGGCGAGGTCACGCTGGCCACCACGGCCGGTCTGGCCGACGCCTTCCTGCCGGCCGTGGTGCAGCGCTTTCGCGCCGCGCACCCGGGCATCCAGCTGAAGCTGCTGGGCCTGCCCATCGCGGCCGTGCTGCGCAGCGTGGCCGAAGGCGATGCCGACCTGGCGCTGGCCTACGACGTGCCCGGCACGGCCGGCTTTCGCACGCTGTTCAGCAGCGAGTGGCCGATCGGCGCGGTGGTGCCGCCGGGCCATCCGCTCACGGCGCATGCGACCGCACTGCTGGCGGAGTGCGTGGGCTACCCGCTGATCCTGCCCGCGCCTTCGCTGTCGATCCGCCCAATCCTCGATGCCGCGTTCGAGCGCTCGGCCATCCGCGTGTCGCCGGTGGTCGAGACCACCTCCACCGCGCTGATGCGCCGGCTGGTGCGCGACGGCGGCGGCATCACGCTGCTCAATCGCCTGGACGTGGACGAGGAGCGCAACGACGGCAGCCTGGTCTTCGTGCCGCTGCGCGACACCACGCTGCGCGCGCAGACGCTCACGCTCGAGACCCGCGCCGCGCAGGCGCCGAGCGCGGCGGCCGAGCTGTTCGCGAACCATGTCGTGGCCTGCCTGGACGACCTGCTGGCGCCCTGACATGCACCCTGGATGACCGTCCACTTTTTGTGCACAGGGCGCGTCATTTATTGACTTTGCATGTGCAAAGACATCGCTCCTAGACTGCCGCGCCGGTTCATCGGCAGGAAAGGTTCCCATGTTCTCGAACGATAAAAAGACCCCCGCAGGAGACGGCGAAGGGGTCGACCAGAAGCTTCCGCTCGCACGTTGCGGCGCATTGAGCCTGCAGCACGTGCTCGTGATGTACGCGGGCACGGTGGCCGTGCCGCTCATCGTGGGCGGTGCGCTCGGCCTCTCGAAGGCCGACATCGCCTTCCTCATCAACGCCGACCTGTTCGCCGCCGGCATCGCCACGCTGGTGCAGGCCATCGGCTTCTGGCGCTTCGGCATCCGCATGCCGGTGATGATGGGCGTGACCTTCGCGGCGGTCGGGCCGATGATCGCCATCGGCATGGACCCCTCGCTCGGGCTGCCCGCGATCTACGGCGCGACCATCGTGGCGGGCGTGTTCGGCATGCTCGTCGCGCCGCTCATGGGGCGCGTGCTGGGCGTGTTTCCGCCGCTGGTCACGGGCACGGTCATCACGCTGATCGGCGTGTCGCTCATGGGCGTGGCCATCAACTGGGCCGCCGGCGGCCAGCCCACCGCGACCCGCATGGTCGACGGCGTGGCGCACGCGGTGGCCAACCCGGCCTACGGCGAGCCGGTGAACCTGGCGATTGCCGCGGCGGTGCTGGCGGTGATCATCGCGATCACGCGCTTCGGCAAGGGCCTCATCGCCAACATCGCGGTGCTGCTGGGCATCGTGTTCGGCGTGGGCGTGTCGCTGGCGCTCGGGCGCATGCACTTCGATGGACTCGAAGAAGCGAGCTGGGTCGCCGTGACAACGCCCTTCCACTTCGGCCTGCCGCGCTTCGAGCTCACGGCCATTGCCTCGATGTGCATCGTGATGCTCATCACGCTGGTCGAATCGACCGGCATGTTCCTCGCGCTGGGCGAGATCACCGGCCGCAAGGTGACGACCGATGCACTCACGCGCGGGCTGCGCGCCGACGGTCTGGGCACGGTCATCGGTGGCGTGTTCAACACCTTTCCGTACACCTCGTTCTCGCAGAACGTGGGGCTGGTCACGGTGACGGGCGTGCGCTCGCGCTACGTGGCGGCGGGCGGTGGCCTGATGCTGATCGCGCTGGCGCTCTTTCCGAAGATCGCGCACATCGTGGCCTCGGTGCCGCAGTTCGTGCTCGGCGGCGCGGGCATCGTGATGTTCGGCATGGTGGCGGCCACGGGCGTGCGCATCCTGGGCGCGATCGACTATGCGCACAACCGCCACGCGCTGTACGTGATCGCCATCTCCATCGGGCTCGGATTGATCCCCACGCTGTCGCCCAACTTCTTCCAGCACTTTCCCGCCTGGACCCATCCGCTGACGCACAGCGGCATCGTGCTGGGCACGCTGGCCGCGGTGCTGCTCAATCTTTTCTACAACGGCGTGCTGTCGAAGGAACGCTCCTTCGCGATGGCCGCGCGCACTTCGCACGGTACCGAATGACCTTCCAGAATCCTTCGTCCTCTTCACCGCAGCGCCCGCCGCTGCTGATCGTGCGCCACGCGGACGTGCTGGTCACCATGGACGCCGCGCGGCGCGAGATCGCCGACGGCGCCGTGGTGATGGACGGCCCCGCCGTCGCCTGGGTGGGCGCCACGGCCGAGCTGCCGGCACCGTACCTCGACGCGCTGCGCAGCGGCCAGGCCGAGGCCATCGACATGCACGGCCATGTCGTGATGCCCGGACTGGTCAACACGCACCACCACATGTACCAGAGCCTCACGCGTGCCGTGCCCGAGGCACAGGACGCCGAGCTTTTCGGCTGGCTCACCAACCTGTACCTGCTGTGGGCGCGGCTCACGCCCGAGATGATCCGCGTGTCGACGCAGACCGCCATGGCCGAGCTCATGCGCTCGGGCTGCACCACCACCAGCGACCACCTCTACCTGTTTCCGAACGGCTCGCGGCTCGACGACTCGATCGAGGCGGCCGACGCCATGGGCATGCGCTTCCACGCGGCGCGCGGCAGCATGAGCGTGGGCCGCAGCGCCGGCGGGCTGCCACCCGACGAGGTGGTGGAGACCGAGGCGGCGATCCTGCGCGACAGCGAGCGGCTCATCGACCGCTGGCACAACCCCGCGCGCCATTCGATGCGCCGCATCGTGCTGGCGCCCTGCTCGCCGTTCTCGGTGTCGCGCGACCTGATGCGGCTGTCGGCCGAGCTGGCGCGCGCACGCGGCGTGTCGCTGCACACGCACCTGGCCGAGAACGACAACGACGTGGCGTACTCGCGCGAGAAGTTCGGCATGACGCCAGCCGAGTACGCCGAAGACCTGGGCTGGGTCGGCCACGACGTGTGGCACGCGCACTGCGTGAAGCTGGACGACGCCGGCATCGCGCTCTTCGGGCGCACCGGCACCGGCGTGGCGCACTGCCCGTGCTCGAACATGCGGCTGGCTTCGGGCATCGCGCCCATCGGCGCGATGCGGCGCGCGGGCGTGCCCGTGGGCCTGGGCGTGGACGGCAGCGCGTCGAACGACGGCGCGCACATGCTGGGCGAGGCGCGCCAGGCCATGCTGCTGCAGCGCGTGGGCTACGGCCCGGCTGCGATGACCGCGCGCGAGGCGCTGGAGATCGCCACGCTCGGCGGCGCCCGCGTGCTCGGGCGCGACGACATCGGCGCGCTGGCGCCGGGCATGTCGGCCGACCTCGTGGCCTTCGACATGCGCGGCGTGGACCACGCGGGCGCCTGGCACGACCCGGTCGCGGCGCTGGTGTTCTGCACGCCGGTGGCGGCCGCGTTGAGCGTGATCGACGGCGTGGTCCGCATCCGCGACGGGCGCTTCACGGGCTTCGAGCTGGCGCCGCTGCTGGCCACGCACCGCGACCTGGCGCGCACGCTGTACGACAGCGTGCGGCATCCGCACACCGCCTGAAAAAGCGGTGCGCCGTGCGCGTCAGCGGCGCATGGTGTCCAGCTGCGTGACCGGCGCGGCGTTGTTGCCCCACGACCCGCGGATGTAGGTGAGCACCTCGGCCACCTCGGTGGCGTCGAGCGCGTGTCCGAACGGCGGCATGCCGTAGGGGCGCGGGTTGCCGGCCGTCGCGGGCAGGAAGCCGCCGTGCGCGACCACCTGGATCAGGTTGGTGGGCCGCGCCATCGTCACCGCGCGGTTGCCCGCGAGCGGCGGGTAGGCGCCGGCCGCGCCCTGGCCCTGGTCGCCGTGGCAGTAGGCGCAGCGCTGGTCGTAGATCTTCGCGCCGCGCACCATCGCGCCGGCATCGCGCCGCACCGGCGCGGCGGGGGCCTTGATTGCTTCGGGGGCGTCCTTCTTCACGGCCTCGGGCAGGTCCTTCAGGTAGATGGCCATCGCGCCCAGGTCGGCGTCGCTCAGGTACTGCGTGCTGCGGAACACGACGTCGGCCATCGGGCCCATCACCGAGCCCCGCGGGGCGGTGCCCGACTTGAGCAGCGCCACGACATCGGCCGCGGGCCAGTCGGCCACGCCCGCTTCGTGCGGGTCGGCCAGCGAGGGCGCGTACCAGTTCTCCACCGCGATCAGGCCGCCCGAGAGCCCGAGCTTGGTTTCGGTCGCGCCCAGCGAGTTGCGGCTGCCGTGGCAGGCGATGCAGTGGCCCAGCCCACCCACGAGGTAGGCACCGCGGTTCCATTCGGCCGGCTTGTTCGCGTTCGCCACGAAGGGCTGCGGCTTGAACGAGAGCGCGCGCCACACCGCGAGCGCGGCCTGCGTGTCGTACGGAAAGCGCAGGCGGTGCGCCTTGTTTTCGGTGTTGGCCGGCGCCACGCTGCGCAGGTAGGCGTACAGGGCGTCGGAGTCTTCGCGCGTGACCTGCGTGAAGTTCGGGTACGGGAAGGCCGGATACAGCAGGCGCCCGTCCTTGCTGCGGCCGTTGTGCATGGCGCGCCAGAAATGCGCGCTGCTCCAGCCGCCGATGCCGTGCGTCGCATCGGGCGTGAGGTTGGTCGCGTAGATGGTGCCGAACGGCGTTTCGAGCGGCACGCCGCCCGCATAGGGCTGGCCGCCGCGCGTGGTGTGGCAGCCGGCGCAGTTGCCCGCCAGCGCGAGGTAGCGCCCGCGCTCGACGAGCTGAGGCGTGGCCTCGAAGGCTTCGGCGTGTTCGGGCAGCGGGTCTTCGCCGCGCAGGTTCAGCGCCAGCACGACGCCGGCCAGCACGGCCGCCAGGGTGACCAGGCCCAGCAGGGCCCAGCCGAAATGTCTCAGTCGCGCGGTCATCGGGTTCTCAGGGTTTCGCCGCGGTGGGCATGCCGCCGCAGGTGACGGGCAGCGGCGCGGGCAGCGAGGCCGCCGGGCGGGTGTCGGCCGGCATCGGCTGCACGGCCAGCCAGCTGGCCACGGCGTTGATGTCGGCGGTGGTCATGCGCTGGCCGATCTGCGCCATGCAGTCGGGCGCGGGCGCGTGGCGCTCCTTGGTGAGCCAGGCGCCGAGCTGCGACGACACATACAGCCGCGGCAGGCCCAGCAGGCCCGGAATGGCCGGCTGCACGCCCGTGAGGGCGGCGCCGTGGCACTGCACGCAGGCCGGGATCTGGCGCGCGGCATCGCCTTCGAGCGCGAGCTGGCGGCCGCGGCGCAGCTGCTCGGGCGAGGCGTCGCTCTGCGGCGAAACCGCCGCGTACGGCAGCGACAGGTTCGCAAAGTACTCGGCCATCTCGCGCAGGTAGTCGTCCGACAGGTGCTGGACCATGTAGGTCATGTCGCTGTTGAAGCGGCGCCCGTCGCGAAAACTCACGAGCTGGTTGAACAGGTAGCCCGCCGGCTTGCCCGCCAGGCGCGGAAAGAAACCGGCATTGGTGGTGGCGCCCTCGCGCCCGTGGCAGGCGATGCAGGCGGCCACGCGCTGCTCGATGGTGTCGGGCACGGTGGTGGTCGCGGCCTGCGCCGCAACCGGCGCGAGCGGCAACAGCAGCGCCAGGGCCAGCGCTGCCCGGTGGAGCACGGCCTTCATCACGTGCCTGCCGCGAAATGCGCCAGGGCCAGCAGGCCCGCGATCAGCAGCAGGGCCATGCACAGCCCCACGCCGATCAGCGGCAGGATGCCCAGCTGGGCGGTCCGCTTGTCGGCGTCGGCCCGGCGGCCGCCCAGCCCGATGAAGCTCCAGAGTACGGCGCGCACCGCGCGCATCAGATTGAACATGGGTCCACTGTCGCGCAAACGGGCCAAAAAAAACAGATGCAGATCCAGCTCGATTCACCATATCAGATTAGAGTCCCCGCGAATGACAACGGCCCACCGATGAAGCCCCGATGAAACGCTACGAAGCCCTGGCCTCGGACATCGAGGCCTCGATCCGCAACGGCACCCTCAAGACCGGCGACCGCCTGCCCTCCGTGCGCCACACGGGCAGCAGCCGCGGCGTGAGCGCCTCCACCGTGTTCCAAGCCTACTACCTGCTGGAGGCGCGCGGGCTGGTGCGCGCGCGCGACCGCTCGGGCTACTACGTGGCCGGCGGCGGCCTGCGCGACGCGCCACCCGAGACCACCCTCACCTCACGCCCCGCCGAAGGCCCGCGCGCGCTCGAGGTGAGCGACCAGGTCTTCGACATCCTCGAAGCCAGCATGTCGCGCCTGGTCGTACCCTTCGGCTCGGCCTTTCCGAGCCCGCTGCTGTTTCCGCTGGCGCGGCTGGGCCAGTTCATGGCGGCCAGCGCCAAGTCGCTCGACCCGTGGCGCACCGTGGACGACCTCACGCCCGGCAGCGCGGCCCTGCGCCGCCAGATCGCGCTGCGCTACCTGGCCGACGGCCTGCCGGTGCCGGCCGAGGAGATCGTGGTCACCAATGGCGCACTCGAGGCGCTCAACCTGTGCCTCTCGGCCGTGACGCGGCCGGGCGACGCGGTGATCGTCGAGTCGCCCACCTTCTATGCCGCGCTGCAGGCGCTCGAACGCATGGGCCTGCGCGCCATCGAGGTGCCCACGCACCCGGGCGAAGGCATCGACCTCGACGCGCTCGCGCAGGCCATCGCCGCCCACAAGCCGACCGCCTGCTGGCTCATGACCACCTTCCAGAACCCGCTGGGCAGCCTCATGCCCGACGCGAAGAAGAAGGCGCTGGTCGAACTGCTCGCGCGGCACGAGCTGCCGCTCATCGAAGACGACGTGTACGCCGAGCTCTACTTCGGCGAGCGCCGCCCGCCGCCGGCCAAGGCCTTCGACACGCAGGGGCTGGTGCTGCACTGCTCGTCGTTCTCGAAAAGCCTCGCGCCCGGCTACCGCATCGGCTGGGCCTCGGCCGGGCGCTTCGCGCGCAAGGTGGCGCGCCAGAAGCTCACGACCACGCTCAGCACCTCGGTGCCCGCGCAGCTGGCGCTGGCCGACTACCTCGAGAAGGGCGGCTTCGACAAGCACCTGCGCAAGCTGCGCCAGACGCTGGCGATGCAGCAGGCCAGCTTCGCGCAGGCCGTGGGCCATTACTTTCCGGCCGGCACGCGCGCCACGCGGCCGCTGGGCGGGTACTTCCTGTGGGTGGAATTGCCGGCGCAGGTGGATGCGCTGGAGATCCATCGCCTGGCGCTGGAGCGCGGCATCAGCGTCGCGCCCGGGCCGATCTTCTCGGCCACGCGTGCGTTCTCGAACTGCCTGCGCCTGAACTACGGCCACGCGTGGGACGCGCACAGCGAGCAGGCCCTGCAGACGCTCGGGCGGTTGGTGGCAGAAGAAGCGAGCTGAAACGACAACGCCCGCCGAAGGGGCGGGCGTTGTGCGGGCCTGTCGACCTACTCTTGCGGTTCCAGCGCGACCGGCGCCCGCGCCCCGTTCTTCCTGCGCGCCTGCAGCACGAACGCCACCAGCTGCCACACCACGAAGATCGCGATCAGCCCCAGCAGCGTGCCGCTGATGGGCCGCGAGACGAAGGTGCCGAAGCCGCCGCGGCTGAGCAGCATCGCGCGGCGGAAGTTCTCCTCGAGCATCGGCCCGAGGATGAAGCCCAGCATGAGCGGCGCGGCGTCGAGCTCCAGCCGCATGAACATGTAGCCCATGAAGCCGAACGCGGCGGTGATGAACACGTCCTGCAGGTTGTTGTTCACGCTGTAGGTGCCGATGCAGCAGAAGAACAGGATCGACGGGAACAGCACGCTGTACGGGATCTTGAACACCGACAGCCAGTAGCGCACCAGCGGCACGTTCAGCACCAGCAGGAACACGTTGCCGATCCACATGCTGGCCACCAGGCCCCAGAACAGCTCGGGGTGGCTGGCGATCATGTTCGGGCCCGGCTGGATGCCCTTGATGATGAAGGCCGCCAGCATCAGCGCCATGACCGCGTTCTCGGGAATGCCGATGCTCATGAGCGGAATGAAGCTCGTGCGCGCCGCCGCCTCGTCGGCCGCCGCCTGGCCGGCCACGCCCTCGATGCAGCCGGTGCCGATCTCGTGCTTGTACTTGCTGACCTTCTTGTCGAGCGCGTACGCCGCGAACTGCGCAATGGTCGGGCCGCCGCCGGGCAGGATGCCCAGGATGGAGCCGACCACGCTGCCGCGCAGCGCGCTGGGAATGATCCGCTTGAACTCCGCCCAGGTCGGAATGAGGTTGATCTTGCCATTGAAGGGCGAGCGCTCCTCGCGCGAGTCGAGGTTCTTGGTGATCTCGGCGATGCCGAAGCAGCCCAGCGCAATGCTCACGATGCCCACGCCGTCGGTCAGGAACGGCATGTCCATCGTGAAGCGCGCCATGCCGCTGTTCACGTCGGTGCCGATGGTGCCCAGCAGCACGCCGATCATGCACATCGCCAGCCCGTTCAGCAGGCTGCCCGTGGTCACGAAGCTCACGCACACGAAGCCCACCAGCATCATCGCGACGTAGTCCGCCGGGCCGAACAGGAAGGCCACCTCGCCCAGCGTCGGCGCCAGGAACGACAGCACCAAAATCGCGACCGTGCCGCCGATGAAGCTGGAGAAGCCCGCCGTGAACAGCGCCAGGCCCGTCTGGCCCTTGAGCGTCATCGCGTAGCCGTCGATGCAGGCCACGATGCTGCTGGCGTGCGGAATCTTCATCGTGATCGCGCTCACGCTGTCGCCGTACTGCGCACCGTAGTAGATGCCGGCCAGCATGATCAGCGCGCCGGTGGTGGGAATCGAATACGTCAGCGGCAGCAGCAGGCTGATGGTGGCCAGCGGCCCCAGGCCCGGCAGCAGGCCGACCAGCGTGCCCACCGTGCAGCCGATGGCGCAGTACATCAGGTTGTGCAGTGTCAGGGCGTGCGAGAAACCGAACGCCAGGTTGTTCAGGACTTCCGTCATGGTCGTGGCCTCAGAAAAGCGGCAGGTTCAGGCCGAGCAGCTTCTGCAGCGCCAGCGCCATGGCGATCAGGCCCGCCGAGATCTTCACGTTGCGCACCCACGAATTGGAGCTGCCCGCGAAGGCCGAACAGAACACCATGAAGACGATGCCCGCGATCATGTTCACGTACATCGAGATCAGCGCGAACCCGCACAGGCTCGACAGGATGAGTCCGATGTTCTTGAAGTTCAGGTCCAGCACCACCGGCGCCACCACGAACGACCGGGCCACGGTGGCCACGCCGATCAGCAGCAGCAGGCTGCTCACCATCACGGGGAACAGGCCCGGCCCCGCCCGGCTGAAATCGCCGATGGGATAGCGCAGCGCGGTCAGGCCGAAGGCCAGCGCGATCGCCATGAGGAACAGACCTCTGACAAGGTTTCTATTTTTCATTCATACGCTCACGGAGTGTTGTGATTCGAATGCGCCCGCGACCGGCAAAACCGGCGCGGGCGTGTCTCCGTCCGGAGGGAAATTCCGGACGGATCGATGCTCTTTTTGCAAGCTGATCGGAATCTGACGCAGGCGCGAGGGGAACTACGTACCGGGCGCGAAGGCGGTGAACGCGCCCGGGTCACAATGCGCGGGGCCTCCTTTCGAAGGATTGCGGAACACCGATGAAGACACCACGCCACGCTCCCCGACACGCGCTCCTGGCGGTCGCTGCCACCGCCGCGCTGCTCGCCGCCTGCGCGGCACCGCCGCCGCCGGCGCCCGGCGAATGGTCGCCGCAGCCCCCCAACCCGAACGCGCCCTACCCGGCCGAATCGCGGATGAACGGGGAGCAAGGCATGGTGCTGCTGCGCGTGCGCACCACGCCGGCCGGCCTTCCGGCGAGCGTCGAGGTGAAGGAATCGAGCGGCCATGCACTGCTGGACCGCTCGGCCGTCGAGACCGTCCGCACATGGCGCTTCAAGCCGACGCCGGACGATGGCACGGTGGTGTGGCGGGAAGTGCCGATCCGGTTCTTCATCACGTCGCCGCCGCAGCAGCCGACGATGAATTAGGTTGGCTGGGTCATGTCAGGGCAAATTTCGCTTGTAATCTGCTCCAAACCATTCGCTAGCTGTGAGTAATCTTCAAAACTAGGCGTTCAAGAAAATGTCCAACGACCGTCGATATCAAGTCTTCGTTAGTTCAACCTACGAAGACCTCCGAGAAGAACGTCAAGAAGTCATGCAAGCACTTCTGGAACTAGATTGCATACCCGCCGGGATGGAACTCTTCCCCGCGACGGACGATGACCAATGGACCCTCATCAAGCGAGTAATCGATGAGTGTGATTACTACATCGTCGTGATCGGAGGAAGGTATGGCTCAATTGGACCGAAAGGCATCAGCTACACGGAGCAGGAGTATCGATACTCGATCGAAACAGGGAAACCTGTCATCGCCTTCTTGCACAAAAATCCGTCGCTGATCGCAGTAGGAAAATCGGAATCTGTGCCCGAGTCGGTTGAGAAATTGAAGGCGTTTCGGTCTCTTGCACAAAACAAAGTTTGCAAGTTCTGGGAGAACCCGACCGATCTCGGGTCCGCAGTCAGCCGCAGCATCGTGCGTCTCATCAATACCCACCCAATGCCCGGCTGGATCAGAGCCGACAAGGCAGCTGCGGCCATAGCGGCAACCGAGGTCCTGCGTCTTCGCAAGACAATCGAGGAACTGCAAGCCAAACTTGAAGAAAGCCAACTGTCGGCTCCGAAGGGAAGTGAAGAGCTAGCTCAAGGTGATGAGGCATTTCCAATCGATTTCACGTTCGATGCGTCTGATGCCAAACGTGAAATGTGGACCTTCAGTCGCCAGATGGAATGGAGTTGGAACGAGATTTTTGAAGAGCTTGGTCCACTCATGCTTGATGAGGCCGCAGACGAACGCCTCCGATCGGGACTTAATCAGCTAGTCAGGTCTCCGATCATCGAGGGATGGAAATCCGATACTCAGCTCAAGAGCTACAACAGTCCTCGAAACTTTTCTGTCGCAGCTCGCGATGAGCAGACGATAAAAATACAGCTTCGCGCACTTGGACTGATCGAGCAAAGCAAGAAAGCCCGTAGTGTTAAAGACACACGTACGTTTTGGAGTCTCACCACATACGGCGATGCGGTCCTCGTTCAACTCCGAGCAATTCGAAAAGGGGATTTCAAGCCGTCATCTGATGAGGAGGACAGCGACGCCTCTGTGACTGAAGCGTAGTCCGCCCGTCAATTCGATACCTCCGGCCTCAAGCAGCCACCGCCACCCCACCCCGCCGCATCCGGCGCACCCTGAACAGCAGGAACGCCGCGATGCTCACGTTCAGCAGGTTCCATCCGATGCCGTTCAAAAAGGCTGCGTGGTAGCTGCCCGTCAGGTCGAACACCTTGCCTGACATCCAGCCGCCCAGCGCCATGCCGAACAGCGTGAACATCAGCACCGTGCCCACGCGCGCGCCGGCCTCCTTGGGCGGGAAATGCTCGCGCACGATGATCGCGTACGAGGGCACGATGCCGCCCTGGAACAGGCCGAACAGCGCCGAGATCACGTACAGCGGCACCAGCCCGTCGAAGGGCAAAAACAACAGCAGCGCCACGCACTGCAGCACGCCGCCCAGCATCAGCGTGCGCAGCCCGCCGATGCGGTCGCAGATGGCGCCCGACACCAGCCGGCTCACGATGCCGAAGCCCAGCATCAACGACAGCATCATCGCGCCCTGCGCCGGGCCGTAGCCCAGGTCGCCGCAGTAGGCGACGATGTGCACCTGCGGCATCGCCATCGCCACGCAGCAGGCCACGCCCGCCACGCACAGCAGGCCCTGCGCCGTGCCCATGCTCAGGCCGAAGGGGCGCGTCATGTCGCGCACCAGGGTGCTGCCCGCCACCTGCGACACCGGCGCCACCTCGGCCAGTGCTGGCGGCCGTGCGCGGAAGAACAGCGCCAGCAGCGCCATCGTCACGCCGCAGAAGATGCCCATGCCGATGTAGGTCTGGCGCCAGCCCACCTGCTCGACGAAGTGCTGCGCGATGGGCGGCCACACCGCGCCCGCGAGGTAGTTGCCGCTGGCGCACACGGCCACCGCGATGCCGCGCCGCTTGACGAACCACAGCGAGGTGTCGGCCACCAGCGGCGCAAAGGCCACCGAGCTGCCGAGCAGGCCGACCAGCAGCGCCTGCGCGATGGTGAAGGACACGATGCCTTGCGACAGGCCCGTGGCGATGTAGCCGGCGGCCAGGAAGACCGAGCCCATCAGCAGCGGCTTCATCACGCCGATGCGGTCGGCCAGCTTGCCCATGAGCACGCCGCCGAAACCGAAGCCCAGCATCAGCAGCGTGTAGGGCATGGAGGCATCGGCGCGCGCCACGCCGAACTCGGCCTGCACGGCGGGCAGCATGACCGACACCACGTACATGCCGCTGCTGCCGACCGTCATGACCAGCAGCGTGAGCGCCAGGCGCACCATGGCGTAGCGCGAGTCGGGCTGGTGGACGATGGTTGTCTCTGGGGTCGTCTTCATTCTTCTTGTCTCCACGCGTGCATCGGGTGGCGCACGTCGTGTGGCATTCTCGCGGAAGGCCGCGCCGCCTGCTGCGTGCGCCCTCGAGCACCCGACGCATGCCCATCACCTACAGACAAGCCATTCCCGAAGGCACGTCCGCGTGCCTCGACCTGCGCGGCCGCACGCGAGAGAACGCCTTCTCGGTCGACGAGCTCGAGGCGCTCGGCATCACCCTGGAGAGCTGGCAGGCCGGCATCGCCGACGGCTCCCTGCCCGGCTACGTTGCGCTCGTCGACGGCGAGCTGGCGGGCTATTGCTTCGGCGAGCGCGACACCGGCGAGATCGCGGTGCTGGCCCTGCTGCCTGCGTACGAAGGCTTGGGCATCGGCAAGGCGCTGCTCGCGCTGATGGTCGAAGAGTTCAAGGGGCTGGGCTTCCAGCGGCTCTTCCTGGGCTGTTCGCCCGATCCGCGGGTGCGCTCGCACGGCTTCTACCGGCACCTGGGCTGGAAGCCCACGGGCGAATTCGATGCAGCGGGCGATGAAGTGCTGGCGTACGTCCCGTCCTGAGACGTTCGCCGCGGCCGGTGCGCTGGACGCGCCGGCAGCCTCAGCCCACGAACGGCGCAGGTGCCATCACCACCACGACGCTCGACGACAAGAAGGCCTTCGGCATCGGAATGCCGGGCTTGCGCTTGCCGTCGCAGGCCGCGGTCAGCAGGCCGAGACAGAGCAGAAGAACAAAGGCTGTGCTTCGCATGCGGCGCATGCTAAGCCCGCGAAGTGACGCGTCAAGTCGGACGGCAGCGCCAGCCACCGTCGGTAAAGCGAGCTTTCTGCTTCAGCGCAAAAGGACTTCCGGCCGCTCGCCGGCCTGCAGGCGGCGCTCGATGTCTTCGAGCACGTTCGGCAGGTCGGCCACGCTGTCGATCACGTAGTGCGCGCCGGCGGCCTGCAGCTCGGCGGTGGCACGGGCGCGGCGGGCCTGCTGGCTGTCGGCATCGAGCGCCTGCCACTCGGCCAGCGTCAGGCCGTTGACGTTGCCGCTGACCGACACGCCGACGGCCCAGGTGCCGGCGTTGAGGCCTTCCTGCAGGCCCACGCCGGTGTCGTCGACCTTGACGACGGTGTGCGGCGGCCACACGCCGAGGTCGGCGAAGCAGCGGTACATCATGAGCGGCGACGGGCGGCCCGCCGCGAGGTCGCCCGCGCACACGAGGTTGTCGGGCTCGTAGCCGCCGGCTGCGGCGAGCGGCGTGACGACGTCCATGATCGGGCGGTTGTAGCCGGTGGTCGAACCGATCTTCAGGCCGCGCTCACGCGCCGCGTTGACGGCCTCGATCGCGCCCGGAATGAAGTCGGTGTGGTCGCGCACGCTGGCTGCGTTCATCGGCGTGAACACCTCGTACAGGCGGTCGACGTCGGTGTCGCTGAAGGCATGGCCATGCTTGGCTTCCCACTGCGCGGCGATGCGCGGCTGCGTGCCCAGGGCCTTGATGTGGTCCCACTTGGCCATGCCCATCGGGGCGCGGGCCTCGTCGATGGTGATGTCGATGCCGGACTGTGCGAACAGCTTCACGAAGGCGCCCATGGGCGCGCAGGAACCGAAGTCGAGGATGGTGCCGGCCCAGTCGAAGACGACGGCCTGCAGCCTGGCATGGTGATGGGCGTTCATGGCGACGAAAGAAGAAAAGGGATGAAGAAGGCGGTGATGCTCACCACGCGTCGAACACGTCGGCGGCAATGCCGAAGCCCGTGCTCGCGCCGCTGCCGCTGGTGACCAGCACCACGCGCGTGGCGTCGTCGGGCGCGTCGATCACGCAGGGCGTGGTCTTGGACGACGGGTAGACGCCGGTCCAGCGCTCGGTGACCTGCGCGGTCTCGAGGTCGAGCGTGCTGCGCAGGTGGCGCAGGATGAGCTGGTCGACCGCCTCGATGGCGAAGGGTTCGGGTGCGTCGCCGTAGTGGTGCGAGTCGCCGACCACCAGCGAGCCGTCGGCGCTCTGCACGACGATGAGGTGGATGCCGTGGTCGAGCGAAGCGCGCTCTTCCTGCATCAGCCGCGCGCGCAGCGCCGCCGCTTCGGGCAAGCTGCTGTAGCCCTCGTAGCGGACCAGGCTCAGGTCGGTCATGACCGCGCCCGGCAGGCGAAAGCCGGCCTCGGGCTGCACGCGCAGCATCTGCAGGCGGCACAGCGTGAGGTCGTGCGCGGCGATGCGGCCGGCGAACAGGCCGTGCAATTCGGTGTTGGTGCAGACCACCACGCGCTCGCCGCGCAGGGTGCCGCGCGAGGTGCGCACGCGCGGGGTTTCGACCTCGTGCACGGTCTCGCCGAAGCGGAACACCACGCCGTGCACTTCGGCCAGCCAGCGCGCGAGCAGGCCGACGGCGGTGCGCGATTCGACGCGCAGCTCGTGCGGGCTGAACAGCACCGAGCGCGCCTGCGCGAGGTTGAGGCCGGACGCCCTCGCCTGCGCATCGGTGGCGTCGATGAGCGCGCAGGCCTCGGCCATCGGCGTGCGCAGGAAGGCTTCGAGCACGGCATGCGCCTCGGGACGGTAGGCCGCGAGCCAGAGGTGGCGGTGCACAATGTCGATGCCGGCCTGCGGCGCAACGGCCTGCCACACGTCGCGCGAATGCATGGCGCGGCGCCACATGTCGCCCGGCGCCTGGCCGGTGACGGTGATGAAGCCGAAGTTGCGGATCGATGCGCCCAGGCACGCGGCATCGCGCTCGACCACGCACACGCGCAGGCCGCGCTGTGCGGCGGTGTAGGCATGGGCCAGGCCGACGATGCCGGCGCCGACCACGATCACGTCGAAGCTGTCGACGGACATGCTGGGGTTCATCAACGTCGTCTCCAGGCTTGCGTGCGCTTCAGCGCCCAGTGCCCGGCCAGCGCGAACAGGCCGCGGCCGACGGCGGCCGTGAGCATGATGAGCGAGGCCATGGCGGCGGCGGGTGCCACGTCGCCGGCATCGTCCATGTTGAGCACGGCGATGGCGGCCAGCGTGGTCTGCGGCGAATAGAGGAACACGACGGCCGACACGGTGGTCATCGCGTTGACGAAGAAGTAGCCGGCCACGTTGAGCACCGTGGGCAGCGCCACCGGCAGGTGCACGCGCCACAGCGTGCGCCAGAACGGCACGCCCATCGATTCGGACACCAGTTCGTACTCGCGGTCGAGCTGGCGCAGCGCGGTGAGCGAGGTGAGGTGCGCCACCGAGAAGAAGTGCGCCACGGTGCAGATCACCAGAATCGCCATGCCACCGTACAGCCCGTGCAGCGGGTTCGCGGCCGAGTTGAAGAAGAAGATGTAGCCCACGCCGAGCACGAGCCCCGGCACCGCGAGCGGCAGGTTGGCCAGCAGGTTCAGCAGCTCGCGCAGCAGGCCGAAGTGGCGCGGCTTCTCCACGAAGTAGGCCGACACGAAGGTGGCGAGCGCGCCCGCCACGGCCGCGCACAGCGCCAGGCGCAGCGAGTTGCCGTAGCTGCCCCAGCCGCCGCCGTCCATGTTGCTGAAGTCGTAGTTCTTCAGCGAGGGCGTGAGCTTGTAGGGCCAGTAGCTGGCGAGCGAGGCGAACACGGCCATGCCGATCATCACGACGATGGCGATGGCGGTGAGCGTGCAGAACACGAGCAGCGCGCGGTCGCGCGATTTCACGGGCTCGGGCTGGTAGGGCGTGGCGCGTGCCGACAGCGCGGCGGCCTGCTTGCGGCGCACGCGCCGCTCGACGAGGAACGACAGCACGGCCGGAATCAGCAGCACGAGGCCGACCACCGCGCCCATCTGGAAGTTCTGCTGGCCGACCACCTGCTTGTAGATGTCGGTCGCGAGCACGCCGGTCTGGCCACCCACGACCTTGGGCACGCCGAAGTCGGTGATGACGAGCACGAACACGACCATCGCGGCCACGATGAGGCCGTAGCGCGACGAGGGCAGCGTGACGGTGCGGAAGATGCGCCAGCGCGAGGCGCCCAGCGTCTGCGCGGCTTCGTACAAACGCCCGTCGGACGTGGCCATGGCGGTGGTGAGGATCAGCAGCGCATGCGGCAGCGTCCAGAACACCGAGCCGAGCACGATGCCCAGCGGGCCGTAGATCGACAGGTCGCCCAGCAGGCCCTTGAACAGGCCCTGGTTGCCGAACAGGTAGATCAGGCTGATGGCCGGCAGCAGCGAGGGCGCGAGCAGCGGCATGAGCGCCACGGCGCGCAGCAGGCCCTTGGCGGGCATGCACGAGAGCGTGAGGCCGTAGGCGTACACGTAGGCGATGGCGGTGCACAGCACGGCGCTGATCACCGCGAGCAGCACGCTGTTGAAAGCCGACTGCACGAGCGCGGGGCTCTCGAGGTAGCGCGCGAAGTTGGTCAGGCCGACGAAGCTGCCTGCGCGGTCGTAGAAGCTCTGGCCGACGAGCGCGCCGACGGGGAGCGCGACGATCACGACGAGCAGCAGCACGACGAGCAGCACGGCGGCGCCGGTGAGCCAGCGTTCGCGGTCGAAGTGATTCGAACGCGGGATGGCGATCGGGGCGAGGGCTTCGGAAGGGGTGCTCATGTTGTTGTTCTTCTGGTGTCGTTGTTCAGGGCGTGTGCACAGGCCACCGGGCACTTCCCTCCGCGAATGTCCCCCGGGCTTCGCCCTCCTCCTTGATTTCGCTGCGGGAAGCACCCGGTGTCCTGCGCACGATGGGCGCGGTCGTGGTGCTGTTCGATCAACCACCGCACTGCGTCACGCTCACGCCGATGGGGTGCCTTGCGCAGCGAAATCAAGGAGGAGGCCGCAGGCCGGGGGACATTCGCGGAGCAAGGTACCCCGTCGGCGGGAGCGCGCCCCGAAGGACTGCGCACCTCGCGACGAGAACCCCGCACACGCGATGTCATGTCATTGCGCCAGGACCGACAGCGCGTTCAAAGGCAGTTGGATGTGCACCATGCTGCTGGGCACCAGCGGCTCTTCGCCGCCGCTGCGCGCATCGGCGGGCAGCTCGGCCTCGATCTCGATGCCCAGCGGCTCGCAGGCCAGGCGGGCCGAGGTGCGGTTGCCGAAGAACTCGGTGTCGAGCAGGCGCGCGGCGAAGCTGTTGGTGCCGAGTTCGGAGCCGAAGCGCTTCACCACCACATGCTCGGGCCGGATGCCCACGGTGGCCTGCGAACCCACGCTGAGGCTGCCGGGCGCGCAGAACAGTTCGCTGTCGCGCACGCGCACCTTGCCGTCGGCCAGCACGGTGGCGGGCAGCATGTTCATGCGGCCCACGAAACCCGCCACGAAGCGGGTGCGCGGCCTGCGGTACAGCTCGTCGGGCGTGCCGGCCTGCTCGATGCGGCCGTTGTGCATCAGCACCACGCGGTCGGCCATCGAGAGGGCTTCTTCCTGGTCGTGCGTGACCATGATGGTGACGATGCCCAGGCGCTTTTGCAGCGCGCGGATTTCGCTGCGCAGCGTGGCGCGCACCTGCGCGTCGAGCGCGGAGAGCGGCTCGTCGAGCAGCAGCAGGCGCGGGTTGGGCGCCAGGGCGCGCGCCAGCGCGATGCGCTGCTGCTGGCCGCCCGAGAGTTGCACGGGGTACTTGTCGGCATGCGCGGTGAGCCCGACGAGGTCGAGCATTTCGCGCGAGCGCTTGGCCATCTCGCGTGCCAGGGCGCCCGTGGGGTGCAGGCCGTAGGCGATGTTCTGCGCCGCCGTGAGGTTGGGGAACAGCGCGTACGACTGGAACACCACGCCGAAGCCGCGCGCCGCGGGCGGCAGGCCCGCGATGTCCTGGCCACCGAGCAGGATCTGCCCACTGTCGGCGCGCTCGATGCCGCACACGATGCGCAGCAGCGTGGTCTTGCCGCAGCCCGAAGGACCGAGCAGGCAGACGAACTCGCCGGGCTCGATGTCCAGGTCGATGCCGTCGAGCACGCGCGTGGCGCCAAAGGACTTGCCGATGCCGCGAAGGGAGAGAAAGCTGGTCATGTGCGGCTACCCGGAACCCCGATCACATTGGCTTTTTTTCAGCCTTGGCGTCGTAACGCTTCGACCATTCGGTCAAGATGCGGTCGCGGTTGGCGGCAGCCCAGTTGAAGTCGTTCTTGGCCAGCAGCTTCTCGACGTCGCCCGGCACGAACTCGAGCTTTTCCTGGATGCCCGGCAGTGCGAGCACGGCGAAGTTCTTCGCGTACAGCTCGTTGGCCTGCTTCGTCACGGCCCAGTCGGCCAGGGCCTTGGCGGCGTCCTGCTTCTTGCTGGTCTTCATGATGCCGGTGGCTTCCATGTCCCAGCCCAGGCCTTCCTTGGGCAGCACGATGTCGATGGGCGCGCCGTCGCGCTTGGTCTTGTTGGCGCGGTATTCGAAGGACATGCCGAGCGCGAACTCGCCGGCGCCGGCCTGGCGGCAGGGCTTGCTGCCCGAGAGGCTGTACACGCCGATGTTCTGGTGCAACGCGTCCATGTACTTCCAGGCCTTGTCCTCGCCCATCATCTGGATCCAGCCCGACACCATGAGGTAGCCGGTGCCCGATGCCGCGGGGTTGGGCATGGTGATCTGGCCCTTGTAGACCGGGTTGGTCAGGTCGGCCCAGCTGGTGGGCTTGGGCAGGTTCTTCTTCGTGGCTTCGGCGGTGTTGAAGCAGATGGCCGACGACCACACGTCCATGCCGACCCACTTGGGCGGGTTGGCCGTGTCGCGCATGGTGGGCTTGATGGCATCCAGGCCCTTGGGCGCGTAGGGCTGGAGCATGCCTTCCTTGTCCAGCAGCATCAGCGAGGTGGCGGCCAGGCCCCACACCACGTCGGCCTGCGGGTTGGCCTTTTCGGCCAGCAGCTTGGCGGTGACGATGCCGGTGGAGTCGCGCACGAACTTCAGCTCGATGTTGGGGTTCTCCTTTTCGAAGGCGGCCTTGTAGGCCTGCACCTGGTCGGCTTCGAGCGCGGTGTAGACCAGCAGCTCGGTGCGGCCCTGGGCCGAGGCGGCGAAGGCCAGCGAGAACAAGGCGGCGGGCACGGCGGCCCACATCAGACGACGATGCAGCATGGGAGATTCCCTCGAGGTAAGAACAGGCGGTGTACGCAAAAAGAAAACACGGCCGGGGCCGTGAACGCAGCGATGCTCGCAGCGCTATGTGACAAAGGTTTGTCACACGGCCGTACCCGCGCTGCGGCGTTTGCACTTTCGTCACACGGCTGTCATCGAGCGACGCGAGCCTGTACAGGCTGTCGCACACCGTTCTTTTGCAATCCCATGACACTCGACCTCGCCGAGATCGCTCGCCTGTTCGCCGAACGCGGCGGCCTGGCGTACGCGGGCGAGCCGGTGTCGCAGCTCGAACACGCGTTGCAATGCGCCTGGCTGGCCGAACAGGCGGGCGCCGGCGACACGCTCGTGACGGCCGCATTGCTGCACGACCTGGGGCACCTGCTGATCGCCGAGCACCAGACGCTGTCGCTCTCGCCCACCGAACTGGGCATTGACGACCGCCACCAGTACATCGCGCTGCCGCTGCTGCGCGGCGCCTTCGACGTGGCGGTGCGCGAACCGATCCGCCTGCACGTGGACGCCAAGCGCTACCTGTGCGCGACGCGGCCGGGCTACGTGTCGATGCTCTCGCCCGATTCGGTGCGCAGCCTGGCGCTGCAGGGCGGCGTGATGGACGACGACGCGGCGCAGCGCTTTGCCGGCCTGCCGTGGTCGGGCGACGCGGTGCGGCTGCGGCTGTGGGACGAAGCGGCCAAGGCCGAGGGGCTGCGAACGCCGCCGCTCGCGCATTTCCTGGCGACGGCGGCGCGCGTGATGCTGCGCTGAGGGCCGGCGGGGCGGCGGGAGCCGCCTTCAGCCCCGCTTAAGACGCACTTGTCTACGATGGGCGCCTCACGAGGTCCGGCGCATCGGCGCCTGCGAGGAAATCCGCATGTCATCTGCTCCATCCCCCACTGTCGCGGCGCGTGTCAGCACGTTCGTCCAGGTCGTGCGCCGCGTGCTGCGGCTCGCGGCGCCCTACTTCAACTCGGACGAGGAGAAATGGCGGGCGCGCCTGATGTTCGCTGGCATCGTGGCGCTGAACCTGGCGTACGTGTACGCGCTGGTGCTCTTCAACCAGTGGTACGGCCGTTTCTACGATGCGTTGCAGAACAAGGACGCGGTGGTCTTCTGGCGCGAGATCCGCGTGTTCGCCGTGCTGGCCTTCTTCAACATCGCGATCCAGGTGGCGAAGTTCTACGTGACGCAGATGCTCCAGTTGCGCTGGCGCGCCTGGATGACCCGGAACTACCTCGACCGCTGGATGGCCGACCGGACCTTCTATCACCTGGAGCTGGCGCGCTACGCGCAGGCCGACGGCGCCACGCCCGACAACCCCGACCAGCGCATCCAGGAGGACATGCAGATGTTCACTAACGCCACGATGACGCTGTCGATGGAGATCCTGAACGCGGTGGTCACGCTGCTGAGCTTCATCGGCATCTTGTGGGGCCTGTCGGGCACCTTCGACCTGTCGCTGGGCGGCAGCACCTACCAGGTCGCCGGCTCGATGGTGTGGCTGGCGCTGGTCTATTGCGTGGTCGGCACGGTCATCACGCACTTCATCGGCCGGCCGCTGATCGGCCTGAACTTCCGCCAGCAGCGCTTCGAGGCCGACTTCCGCCACCACCTGGTGCGCGTGCGCGAGTACAGCGAAGCCATCGCGCTCGACCGCGGCGAGACGGTGGAGCGCGGCCAGCTCGACACGCGCTTCGGCGCCGTGCTGCGCAACTACCTGCAGCTGATCAAGAAGCAGAAGAACCTGGTCACCTTCACCGCGATGTTCGGACAGGCGTCGGTGATCTTTCCGTTCATCGTGTCGGCGCCGCGTTTCTTCAGCGGTGCCATCCAGCTGGGCGCGCTGATCCAGATTTCATCGGCCTTCGACAAGGTGCAGGAGTCGCTGAGCTGGTTCGTCGCCAACTACGACCGCGTGGCCGTCTGGCGCGCCACCACCGACCGCCTGATCAGCTTCGACGACGCGATGCGCGCCCACGCCGCGCGCGAGGACGCCCTGCAGCGCGAAGAAGGCGCCACCGCGCTGGGCACCAGCGACCTCACGCTCGCGCTGCCCAACGGCACGCAGCTGCTGGCCGGCGCCGCGTTGGCGGTGCGCCCCGGCGACAGCGTGCTGCTGCAAGGCCCCTCGGGCAGCGGCAAGTCGACGCTGTTCCGCGCTTTCGCGGGCATCTGGCCGTTTGCACGCGGCAAGGTGCAGGCCCCGGCCGACGCGGTCTTCATGCCGCAGCGCCCCTACCTGCCCGACGGCAAGTTGCGCGAGGCGCTGACCTACCCGCACCCGGCCGCCGGCTTCAGCGACGACCAGCTGCGCCAGGCCCTGGCCGATGCGCTGCTGCCCGACCTGGTGAACCGACTCGACGACAGCGACGCCTGGAGCCAGAAGCTCTCGGGCGGCGAGCAGCAGCGGCTGGCCATCGCGCGGGTGCTGCTGAAGAAGCCGGCGTGGCTCTTCGCCGACGAGGTGACCAGCGCGCTCGATGCACCGGCCGAAGCCGTGCTCTACCAACGGCTGGCCGACACGGTGCGCGCGGGTGGCGGTGCGATGGTGTCGATCGCGCACCGCCCCGCCGTGGGCGACTTCCATGGCCAGCGGTGGACGCTGGTGCCGCAGGACGAAAGTGCAGCCGGCGGCGCGCGCTACCGGCTCGATACCTCTACAGCTGCTCAGGCCGCAGCGACGTAACGCTCCCAGCCCTTCTTGCGCAGATCGCAGGCCGGGCACTCGCCGCAACCGTAGCCCCAGGCCTGGCGGTGTTCGCGGTCGCCGAGGTAGCAGGTGTGGGTTTCTTCCACGATCAGGTCGACCAGCGGCTGGCCACCCAGGCGGTGGGCCAGCGCCCAGGTCTCGGCCTTGTCGATCCACATGAGCGGCGTCTCGATGACGAGGCGGCGCTCCAGGCCGAGCGACAGCGCCAGCTGCATGGCCTTCATGGTGTCGTCGCGGCAGTCGGGGTAGCCCGAGAAGTCGGTCTCGCACACGCCGGTGACGATCACCTGCAGCCCGCGCCGGTAGGCCAGCGCACCCGCGAGCGTGAGGAACAGCAGGTTGCGCCCCGGCACGAAGGTGTTGGGCAGGCCGTCGGCCTGCATGGCGAAGGCGACTTCTTCAGTGAGCGAGGAGCCGCCGAGCTGCGCCAGCGCGGCCAACGTGAGCACGTGGTCTTCGCCCAGGCGCGGCGCCCATTCGGGAAAGCGCTCGCGCATCTTCGCGAGCACGGTGCCGCGCACGTCGAGCTCGACGCGGTGACGCTGGCCGTAATCGAAGCCCAGGGTTTCGACCCGCTGGTACTTGGACAGGGCCTCGGCCAGGCAGGTGGCCGAGTCCTGGCCGCCGGAGAAGAGAACGAGGGCGGTGGTGTGCAGGGGCATGGGGCCTCCGGAAAAATAGGGAAAGGAAAACGGTCGGCGCGCCGCGCGGTCAATCTTCGAGCATCGCGCCGCTGCCGCCGGCAGGGCCGCGCACGCCGATGGACTCGACCTCCGCGATCCGCTCCGCCGGGAAGAACTTGCACAAGCAATGCTCGATGTCGATGTACTCCCCGGCATGGATCACGGCCAGCATGTGGGCCAGGATCTGCTGGTAGACGGTCACGACGTGGTCGATCAGCATCGCGTCGAAGCTCCACAGACGGCTCATGTACTGCCCCGGAATGCCGGCAACCGCCTTGACGTCGCCCGGCGGGCGCCGCTGGGCGAACACCACCTTGCCCGAAAAACGGGCATCGGCATAGCGGCCGATGTCGGCGCGCTCGGTGAGCTGGTAACGGCCGCTGACCTTGAACACGCGCGACACGTCGGACAGCAGGCCCTCGGAGCGCAGGAAGCCGAACACGACATCCAGGCACAGGGTCTCGGTCACGTTCTTGACGATGCTGAGGTCCTGCGACGCGGCAATCTGCTGCACCTCGCGGTCGCCCGTGAAGTCGAGCACCCGGTCCGCCGCCCGCGCCAGCACGGCGCGCTGGAGGTCGTTGTAGGGCACGGCGCCCATCTCCACCAGGTAGATGCGGGCCTGCGGGTCCTGCAGGCGGATGCTGGCCAGGGTGTAGAGCGTCTGCGCCAGGCGCTGGTCGCTGTCGAAAACCCCGATCTTCGTGTTGAGCGCACTGGAGACGAGGTAGAGGTTGACCATGGCGGGCGATTTTATTTTTGATTCCGCGCTCAAGCGCGCCGCGCACCGGCGGCGGCGTTCTCTGGTGCTTCTAGAGAAAGCGCTCCAGCAGCTTGCGCGAGGCGCGATCCAGCGCCTTCGCGTCGGGAATGCGGAACTGCACGCCGTGCGCACTCGCGATGAGCAGCGCGCCGCCGTCGAGGCGGCGGATGTCTTCCTCGGCCTTGAGCACGAAGCTGGTGTCGCCGCGGTCGGTGCTCACGGTCCAGGTGCTGGGCACGCCGAAGCTCGACACGCCGTGCAGCTTCAGCAAGGTGGGCGCGAAGTCGCGCACGGCGAGTTCTTCGGTCAGCAGCGCCTGGGTGGGCGCGGGCAGCTGGTCGACGCGGTCGACCCACACGAGTTCGCGGCCTTCGCTGCCGACGAGCGACACGCCCTCGTTCGGCGCACTGAGCGGAAAGGCGCGCACGGGCGTCACGCCCACATGGTGCTCGCCCTGCGCGTCGGTCAGCACGAGGCGCCCGAACGTGTCGCGTGCGAGTTCGAAGCTGATGGTGGTATTGGTGCTGCTCATCACACGTCCCCTGCCGGATGGGCCGCGTGGCTCACGGCCAGCGGCGCCTGGGCGTTGGCGCGTTCGTCGGCGGCGCCCTCGCTCACGTCGTCTTCGTCGCCCTGGCGCAGCTGCGCCTGGTAGAGGCGCCAGTAGGCGCCCTGCTTGGCCATGAGCGCGTCGTGCGGCCCGACCTCGACCACCTCGCCGCGGTCCATGACCACGAGGCGGTCGGCCTTGCGCAGCGTGGACAGGCGGTGGGCGATGGCGATGGTGGTGCGGCCCTGCACGAGGTTGTCGAGCGCCTTCTGGATTTCCTTTTCGGTCTCGGTGTCGACGGCCGACGTGGCCTCGTCGAGGATCAGGATGCGCGGGTCGATGAGCAGTGCGCGCGCGATGCTGATGCGCTGGCGCTCGCCGCCCGACAGGCCCTGGCCGCGCTCGCCCACCAACGAGTCGTAGCCGTGCGGCAGGCGCAGGATGAAGTCGTGCGCGTGGGCCGCGCGGGCCGCCGCCACCACCTCTTCGCGCGTGGCGTCGGGCTTGCCGTAGGCGATGTTCTGCGCGATGGTGCCGAAGAAGAGGAACGGCTCCTGCAGCACCAGCCCGACGTGGCGGCGGTAATCGGCCACGGCGAAGCGGCGGATGTCGGTGCCGTCGACCTTGATGGCGCCGTCGGTCACGTCGTAGAAGCGGCAGATCAGGTTGACCAGCGTGCTCTTGCCCGAGCCGCTGTGGCCCACGAGGCCGATCATCTCGCCGGGCTCGATGGTCAGGTCGAGGTCGTGGATCACGGCGCGCGAGCCGTAGCGGAAACCGAGGCCGCTCATCTCGATGCGGCCCTGCACGCGCTCCACCTTCACCGGGTTGGCCGGCTCGGGCACGTTGCTCACGTGGTCGAGGATGTCGAAGATGCGCTTGGCGCCGGCGGCCGCCTTCTGCGTGACCGAGACGATGCGGCTCATCGAGTCGAGCCGCGTGTAGAAGCGGCCGATGTAGGCGATGAAGGCGGTGAGCACACCCACCGTGATGCTGCCGCGCGCCACCTGCCAGATGCCGAAGGCCCAGACCACGAGCAGGCCGATTTCGGTCAGCAGCGACACGGTCGGCGTGAACAGCGACCAGGTGCGGTTGAGCTTGTCGTTGACCTGCAGGTTGTAGGCGTTGGCGACGCGGAAGCGCTCGGCCTCGCGGCGTTCCTGTGCAAAGGCCTTCACCACGCGGATGCCGGGGATGGTGTCGGCCAGCACGTTGGTCACTTCGGACCAGACGCGGTCGATCTTCTCGAAGCCGGTGCGCAGGCGGTCGCGCACGACGTGGATCATCCAGGCGATGAAGGGCAGCGGCACCAGCGTGACCACGGCCAGCAGCGGGTTGATCGAGATGAGGATGGCCGCCGTCATGACGATCATCAGCACGTCGTTGGCGAAATCGAGCGCGTGCAGCGACAAGAAGACGTTGATGCGGTCGGTTTCCGAGCCGATCCGCGCCATGAGGTCGCCGGTGCGCTTGCCGCCGAAGTAGTCCAGCGGCAGCGTCAGCAGGTGCTCGTAGGTGGTGGTGCGCAGGTCGGCGCCGATGCGCTCGGACACCAGCGCCAGCAGGTAGGTGCGCGCCCAGCCCAGTCCCCAGCCGACCAGCGCCGCGATCAGCAGGCCGCCCAGGTAGAGGCCGACCCGGGCGGAGTCGATCTTCTGCCCGTTCTGGAACGGGATCAGGATGTCGTCCATCAGCGGGATGGTCAGGTACGGCGGCACCAGCGTGGCGGCGGTGGAAATGAGGGTCAGGACAAACCCGAGGATCAGTTGCTTGCGGTACGGCCCGGCAAAGCGGCCCAGGCGCAGCAGCACCCAGGTCGAGGGCGGGGTCTGGAGTTCGGTGTCGGTGCCGTCGACGTCGAGAAGTTCGGGCACCTCTTCTGTCGCCTTCGCGACAGCGGGCGCGGCGCGCTGGCCGAACAGCTTGAGCAGCTTCAGCGCCGCCGGCTGGCCGGCCAGGGTGTAGCGCCAGCGGGCGAGCTGTCCGGCGGGGCCGATGAGGTCGAGGGTTCCGACGCCTGCATGGTCGGAAAGACGCATTTCCAAGGCCTGATCGGTGAGTGGCCACTCACGCCACTCGCCGCCGGGTTCCAGGGCGATGAGCCGCTGGTCGGTCAGGGCGACGAGGCCCGTGGCGAAGCGAAGTTGGTCGTCGAGGTCAACCGCAAGTGTTACCGAAACGTTTTCAGCGCCTGCGAGTCGGCTTTTCAGCACGCCTGAGACCGCCTCCGTTTCGCCCGCCTGGGCGCCGACTGGATCGTGATGTTGCATTGTGTTTATTTGACTCTTGCCCGTCGCGGGCCGCTGGGACCGCGTCATGGCGTCCTTGGTCGGGCGCCGATTCTGACCGATCGCCATGGGTGCGCTTGAAGGCGCCGTGGTGCTCGGCCAAAGCACATCGAACGTTTGCATGACCCGTTTCGACGACATCCAATTGCTGCGCATCAACTATTTGCGCGGTCCCAACCTCTGGACCTACCGTCCGGTGCTCGAAGTCTGGCTCGACCTGGGCCAACTGGAAGACTTCCCCTCCAACAAGATCGACGGTTTCACCGACCGGCTGACCACCCTGCTGCCGGCGCTCATCGAGCACCACTGCGGCGTGGGCGAGCGCGGCGGCTTCATCCAGCGCCTGACCGAAGGCACCTGGTCGGGCCACGTGCTGGAACACGTCGTGATCGAACTCTTGAACCTGGCCGGCATGCCGACCGGCTTCGGGCAAACCCGCAGCACCTCGGAGCACGGCGTGTACCGCATGGTGTTCCGCGCGCGTGACGAGCAGGTCGCCCGCGTGGCACTCACCGAAGGCCACCGCCTGCTGATGGCGGCCATCAACAACGACCCGTTCACCGCCGCCGACGTGCAGACCGCCGTCGAAGCCGTCAAGGCCAAGGTCGAGGACTGCTACCTCGGCCCGAGCACCGCGGCCATCGTGTCCGCCGCCACCGACCGCGGCATTCCGCACATGCGCCTGAACAGCGGCAACCTGGTGCAGCTGGGCTACGGCGCCAACCAGCAGCGCATCTGGACCGCGGAAACCGACTACACCAGCGCCATCGGCGAATCGATCGCCAGCGACAAGGAGCTGACCAAGTCGCTGCTCGCGAGCTGCGGCGTGCCCGTGCCGCACGGCCAGGTGGTCGAGTCGCCCGAGGAAGCCTGGGAAGCCGCCGAGGACATCGGCCTGCCCGTGGTCGTGAAGCCGTCGGACGCCAACCACGGCCGCGGCGTGTCGCTCGAGCTGACCACGCGCGAGGAAGTCATGGCCGCCTTCGCGGTCGCCGAGCCCGAGGGCAGCGACGTGATGGTCGAGCGCTTCATCCGCGGCCACGAACACCGCCTGCTGGTGGTGGGCGGCGAGGTGGTGGCGGCCGCGCGCGGCGAGATCATCACCGTGACCGGCGACGGCACGAACACCGTGGCCGGGCTGATCGACAAGCAGCTCAACAGCGACCCACGCCGCGGCGCCGAAGAAGAATTCCCGCTCGACGTGATCGTGCTGGCCACCGACGCCAAGCTGCAGCTGGAGCTCAAGCGCCAGGAACTGGACGGCAACTCGGTGCCCGCCGCCGGGCGCGTGGTGACGATCCAGCGCAACGGCAACATGGCCTACGACTGCACCGACCTCGTGCACCCCGAGGTGGCGCACGCCGCCGTGCTCGCCGCCCGCGTGGTCGGCCTGGACATCGCGGGCATCGACATGGTCGCGCAGGACATCTCCAAGCCGCTGGGCCCGCAGGGCGGCGCGATCGTCGAAGTGAACGCCGGCCCCGGCCTGCTGATGCACCTGAAGCCGGCCATCGGCTCGCCGCGCCCCGTGGGCCGCGCCATCTGCGACCACCTGTTCCCGAACGACGCGCCCGGCCGCATCCCCGTGGTGGGCGTGGCCGGCTCGCGCGACACCGCCGTGCTCGCGCGGCTGGTGGCCTGGCTCATCAACCTCGGCGGGCGCCACACCGGCCTGGCCTGCCGCGACGGCCTGTTCCTGGAACGCCGCCGCGTCGATGCACGCGACAGCGCCAACTGGGACGCCGGCCACCGCCTGCTCGTGAACCGCGCCGTCGAGGCCGTGGTGATCGAGAACGGTGCCGAAACCATCCTGCGCGACGGCCTGGCCTACGACCGCTGCGAAGTCGGCATCGTGACCGACCTCGAAGGCTGCGAAGCCCTGGCCGACTACGACATCACCGAGAGCGACCAGATGGTCAAGGTGCTGCGCACCCAGGTCGACGTGGTGCTGGGCGAAGGCACGGCCGTACTCAACGCCGACGAGCCGCGCATCGCCGCGCTGGCGCCGCTGTGCGACGGCTCGGTCATCCTCTATGCCGCCGACCCGCAGGCCGCCGCGCTGTCCGCGCACCAGGCCGCCGGCGGCAAGGCCGTGCTGGTGCGCCAGGACCGCGTGGTGCTGGCCAACGGCACGAGCGAATCGTTCCTGCCCGGCCTGGGCCGCCTGACCATCTGGCGCGCGACCCACGTCGGCGTGAGCCTCGAAAGCCTGCTGGCCGCCGTGGCCGCCGCCTGGGCCATGGGCATTCCGCTCAACCTGATCGGCGCCGGCGTCGAAGCCTTCGAAGCCGACCTGCAGGCGGCCCTGGCCTCGCTGCAGCTGTCGCAGGCCTCGCCGCTTTCGCCTTCGCAACAACAACTGGCATGACACGATGCGCCGCCCCGCCACCCGCGGGGCCGGCGCCCTGGTCACACCGCAAGATCACCGCAACCGCGCGCCCCGTGCCGTAGCCCCATGAAAGTCACCCGCATCCGCGCCCTGCGCGGCCCCAATCTCTGGAGCCGCCACACCACCATCGAGGCCGTCGTGGCCTGCGAAGGCGACGAGAACGCCGTCGGCAAGCTCGACGGGTTCGAAGCCCGCCTGCGCGCCCGCTTCCCGACCATCGGCGAGCTGCATCCGATGGTGCTCGGCCAGCCGCTGGCGCTGGCCCACGTGCTCGAGAACGCCGCCGTGGCGCTGCAGGCCCAGGCCGGCTGCGCCGTCAACTTCGGCAACACCGCGCCCACGACCGAAGAAGGCGTCTACCAGGTCACCGTGCAGTACACCGAGGAAGACGTGGGCCGCCGCGCCCTCGCGCTGGCCGAAGCGCTGATCCAGGCCGCGCTGGCCGACACCGCCTTCGACGCCGACGCCGCCATCACGGAGCTGCGCGACCTCGACGAATCGGAACGCCTGGGCCCGAGCACCGGCTCCATCGTCGACGCCGCCGTGGCGCGCGGCATTCCGTACCGCCGCCTCACCAGCGGCAGCCTGGTGCAGTTCGGCTGGGGCTCCAAGCAGCGCCGCATCCAGGCCGCCGAGATCGACAGCACCAGCGGCGTGGCCGAATCGATTGCGCAGGACAAGGAACTCACCAAGCAGCTGCTCAACGCCGCCGGCGTGCCGGTGCCGCTGGGTCGCCCCGTGAGCAGCGCCGACGACGGCTGGGCCGCCGCCGAGGAAATCGGCCTGCCGGTCGTGGTCAAGCCGCAGGACGGCAACCAGGGCAAGGGCGTGACGGTGAACATCACCACGCGCGAGCAACTCACTTCGGCCTACGACTCGGCCGCCGTGTACGGCGAGGTGATGGTCGAGAAATTCTTGCCCGGCTTCGACTTCCGCCTGCTGGTGGTGGGCGACCGCCTCGTGGCCGCCGCGCGGCGCGACCCGCCGCAGGTGATCGGCGACGGCAGCTCCACCGTGCGCCAGCTGGTCGACACCGTGAACCTCGACCCGCGCCGCGGCGAGGGCCACGCCACCTCGCTCACCAAGATCCGCCTGGACGACATCGCCATCGGCCGGCTCGAATCGCAGGGCCTCACGCCCGAGAGCGTGCCCGAGCTGGGCCAGCGCGTGGTGCTGCGCAACAACGCCAACCTCTCGACCGGCGGCACCGCCACCGACGTCACCGACACCGTGCACCCCGAAGTGGCCGCGCGCGCGGTCGATGCGGCGCAGATGGTCGGCCTGCACATCTGCGGCGTCGACATGGTCTGCGAGAACGTGCTGCGCCCGCTCGAAGAACAGCACGGCGGCGTGGTCGAAGTGAACGCCGCGCCCGGCCTGCGCATGCACATCTCGCCCTCGTTCGGCCGCGGCCGCGCGGTCGGCGAGGCGGTGATGGACACGCTCTTCGCCCCCGGCGACGACGGCCGCATTCCCGTGGTGGCCGTCACCGGCACCAACGGCAAGACCACCACCGCGCGCCTGATCAACCACATCATTGCCTCCAGCGGCCTGCGCACCGGCATGACGAATACCGACGGCGTGTACGTCAACGGCCGCCAGACCGACAGCGGCGACTGCAGCGGCCCCAAGAGCGCGCGCAACGTGCTGATGCACCCCGACGTCGACGCGGCCGTGTTCGAAGTGGCCCGCGGCGGCGTGCTGCGCGAAGGCCTGGGCTTCGACCGCTGCGAAGTGGCCGTGGTCACCAACATCGGCAGCGGCGACCACCTGGGCCTGAACTACATCACCACGGTCGAAGACCTCGCGGTGCTCAAGCGCGTGATCGTGCGCAACGTGGCCCCCGACGGCTACGCGGTGCTCAACGCGGCCGACGTGAACGTCGCCGCCATGGCGGCCGGCTGCCCCGGCAACGTGATCTTCTTCACCGCCGACCGCATGCACCCGGTGATGGCCACGCACCGCGCGCAGGGCAAGCGCACCGTGTACGTCGACCAGGACACGCTGGTGGCCGCCGAAGGCTCGTGGCGCGAACGCATCGCACTGCGCGACGTGCCGATCACGCGCGGCGGCACCATCGGCTTCCAGGTCGACAACGTGATGGCCTCGGTGGCCGCAGCCTGGGCCGTGGGCCTCGATTGGGACACCATCCGCAGCGGCCTGTCGAGCTTCATGAACGACGCGGCCGGCGTGCCCGGGCGCTTCAACGTCATGGACTACCGCGGCGCCACCGTGATCGCCGACTACGGCCACAACACCGACGCCATGAAGGCGCTGGTGTCGGCCGTGGACACCATGCCCGCCAACAAGCGCTCGGTGGTCATCAGCGGCGCGGGCGACCGGCGCGATTCCGACATCCGCGACCAGACCGCGATCCTCGGCCAGGCCTTCGACGACGTGATCCTGTACCAGGACGCGGCGCAGCGCGGCCGCGCCGACGGCGAGGTCATGGCGCTGCTGCGCCAGGGCCTGCAGGGCGCATCGCGCACGCGCCAGATCGACGAGATCCGCGGCGAGTTCGTCGCCATCGACACGGCGCTGGCGCGGTTGCAGCCGGGCGACCTGTCGCTCATCCTCGTCGACCAGGTCGAAGAGGCGCTGGCCCACCTCGCGCAGCGCATCGCGCAGGGCTGATCCGCCCGCCCCGCAGCGCAGGAGGCCCGCCCTCCTGGCGCTGACGGACGTGTCCCACACGCAGGGGCGCGTCCGGCCCGCTCCACGGCGTGCGGCTTGTCCCACAGCCCGGCCCGGGCGCCCGCCCCACACTGGGGACCGGTCGCGCCCTGCGTGCTTTTGTCTTCCTCATGTCCGCTCGCACGGCGCGCCTTTCCAGGAGCCCCGATGACGACCCATTCCCTCCGTTCCACCGTGTCGACCGCCGCCCTCGTGGCGTTCGGCGGCTTCTTCATGGCCTGTGCGCCGCTGGCCTCGGCCCAGGCGCCCGGCAGCGACGCGCGGATGCAAAAGGAACGCGCCACCTGTGACGGCGTGCAACAGGACCGCGCGGCGTGCCTGCGCGAAGCCGGCGCCGCGCGCCAGGAAGCCGGTCGCCACGGCCTGACCACCCCCGGTGCGGAACGCGAAGACGCCAACGCACTCGCACGCTGCCGCGAACAACCCGTGGCCGACCGCGCCGATTGCGAAGCGCGCATCCGCGGCGGTGCGCGCACCTCCACCGAAGGCAGCGTGATGGGCGGCGGCGTGATCCGCGAAACCGTCACCCCGCTGCCGCCGCAGCCCGTACAGCCGGCGCGCTGATCGAGCGAGGCCGGCCTTCACCCCGATACGCCAACAAGGAGCACACCATGCCAAACAATGCGCGTTCGATGATCTTTGCCCTGCTCGCACTCAGCGGGCTGGCCACCACCACCATCGCCACGGCCGCCCGTGGCGACGGCGGCGGCAGCACCTACCAGCAGGAGGTTGCGGTCTGCGGCCACAACCAGCAGGACCGTGCCGCCTGCATCCGCGAAGCCGGCGCCGCGCGCCAGGCCGCGGCGCGCGGTGGCCTCACCTCCGCGCCCGACTACCGCGCCAACGCCGTGGCCCGCTGCGGGCTGCAGCCGCCGGCCGAGCGTGCCGACTGCGAAGCCCGCGTGCTGGGCAGCGCGGGCAATATCCGCAGCAATGTCGATGGCAGCGTGATGGGTGGCGGCGTGATCCGCGAATCGGTCTCGACCCGCGTGGTGAACATACCGGCCGCCACGCTGCCGCCGCCGATGGCCGCGCCGATGCCGGCACCGATGCCTGCGGAACCGATGCCGATGCCCATGCCGCGCCCCGTGCCGGTGCAGTGACCCGGTGCGCATCGCCCGGAATGCGCCTCGGTGATAACACCGACGACACGTTCGCGGGCGATGCCCTCGTTTGTCATCAAATCGTCACAAAATACAGGCATGTGCTAGCTATAGTTCCCGGTCCCTGCCAACCGAGGAACACTTTCCCATGAATGCCATCAAGGTCGCTCGCCGATTCATTGAAACGGACCCGGCCAACGAATCGGCCAAGATCCTTGCCCAACTCGTGCTGGCGCTCGAAGCCGAACGCAGCTTCGAGTTGATCACGCTCTACAGCCTCGACTACAAGAGCTTCCAGCTTGCGATGGACATCCTGAAGGAGTGGCGCCTGGACCGCTACTACGCCAGCAAGTCCAAGCTGTTCGATCTCTCGCTGCAAGTCACCGAGCTCGAAGCGGGCAACAGCGCCGCTTCCTGAGCCCGTCCCATGGCGGCCCGGTACCTGGCGTACCCGGGCCCGCCTTTTTTCATTTCCCCCAGCGCAACACCAACGGATCAAGCCGCCGCGCGGTCTCGATGAGGCCGGCGCGCGTCTCGGGATGCAGCGCGGGCAGCGGATGCCGCGGCGCCTCGCAGGCGATCACGCCGCCTTCCTTCATGAGCGCCTTGCAGGCCAGCAGGCCCGCCTGGCGGTTCTCGCAGTTGATGAGCGGCAGCCAGCGCTGGTACAGCGCGAAGGCCTGATCGCGGTCGCCTGAACGGTGCGCCTCGATGATGGGGCGGATGCCGTCCGGGTAGCCGCCGCCGGTCATCGCACCGGTCGCGCCGGCATCGAGGTCGGACATCAGCGTGATCGCTTCTTCACCGTCCCACGGCCCTTCGATGGCATCGCCGCCCAAACGGATCAGCTCGCGCAGCTTCGACGCGGCACCGGCCGTCTCGATCTTGAAGTACGCGACCTGCTCGATCTCTTTCGCCATGCGTGCGAGGAACGGCGCCGACAGCACCGTGCCGCTCGCGGGTGCGTCCTGGATCATGATCGGAATCGACACCGCATCCGAGAGGCGCGCGTAGAACTCGTGGATCTGCGGCTCGGGCACGCGGAAGGTCGCGCCGTGGTACGGCGGCATCACCATCAGCATCGCCGCCCCCATGGCCTGCGCGCGCCGGCTGCGCTCGGCGCAGACCTGGGTGCTGTAGTGCGTGGTGGTCACGATCACCGGCACGCGTCCCTTCACGTGGTCGAGGATGGTGCGCGTGAGCACCTCGCGCTCTTCGTCGGACAGCACGAACTGCTCGGAGAAATTCGCGAGGATGCACAGGCCGTCGGAGCCCGCGTCGATCATGAAATCGACGCAGCGCTTCTGGCTTTCCAGGTCGAGCGCGCCCTGTTCGGTGAAGGTGGTGGGCACCACCGGGAAGATGCCGCGGTATCGGGGGGTCATGGTGTGGGGTCAGTGGGAGTGGCGGGGAACGGCCGAGCCTCTGCAGCCGACCAGGAAATCGAAGTCGCAGCCTTCATCGGCCTGCAGCACATGGTTGACGTAGAGCTTCTGGTAGCCGCCGCCGCGCGTGCTCATCGGCTGCGCATCGGACGCGGACAACGAGGCCAGGCGCGACGCCAGTTCCTCGTCGCTGATGTCCAGGTGCAACCGCCCCGCATCGCCGTCGAGCTCGATCCAGTCGCCATCGCGCACCGCCGCGAGCGGCCCGCCGTCGGCTGCTTCGGGCGCAACATGCAGCACCACCGTGCCGTACGCCGTGCCGCTCATGCGCGCGTCGGAGATGCGCACCATGTCCTTCACGCCCTGGCGCAGCAGCTTCGGCGGCAGGCCCATGTTGCCGACCTCGGCCATGCCGGGGTAGCCCTTGGGGCCGCAGTTCTTCAGCACCATCACGCAGCTCGCGTCGATGTCGAGGTCTTCGTCGACGATGCGTGTCTTGTAGTGCTCCAGGTTCTCGAACACCACGGCGCGGCCTCGGTGCTTCAGCAGCTCGGGCGTGGCGGCCGAGGGCTTGAGCACCGCGCCGCGCGGCGACAGGTTGCCGCGCAGGATGCGGATGCCGCCGTCGGCGATCAGCGGGTTGTCGAGCGGCCGGATCACCTCGTCGTTGAGGCTCGGCGCCTCGCGCACGTTGTCCCAGAGCGACTGGCCGTTGACGGTGAGCGCGCCGGGGTGCGGCAGCAGCCCGTGCTCGCCGAGGCGGCGCAGCACGGCGGGCAGGCCACCCGCGTAATAGAACTCTTCCATGAGGAAGCGCCCCGAAGGCATGAGGTCGACGATCGTCGGCGTGTGGCTGCCGATGCGCGTCCAGTCTTCCAGTTCGAGCTCGACGCCGATGCGCCCCGCAATGGCCTTCAGGTGGATCACCGCGTTGGTCGATCCGCCGATCGCCGCGTTCACGCGGATCGCATTCTCGAAGGCCTCGCGCGTGAGGATCTTCGACAGCGTGAGCCCGTCTTTCGCCATCTGCACCGCACGCGCACCCGACATCTGCGCCAGCACGTAGCGCCGCGCATCGACCGCCGGGATCGCCGCGTTGTGCGGCAGCGAGGTGCCCAGCGCCTCGGCCATGCAGGCCATGGTGGAGGCCGTGCCCATCGTGTTGCAGGTGCCCGCCGAGCGCGACATGCCGCCCTCGGCCGAGAGGAACTGGTGCAGGTTGATCTCGCCCGCCTTCAGCGATTCGTGCAGCTGCCACACGGCCGTGCCCGAGCCGATGTCCTTGCCGTCGAGCTTGCCGTTGAGCATCGGCCCGCCCGTGACCACGATGGCCGGGATGTCGCAGCTGGCCGCGCCCATCAGCAGCGCGGGCGTGGTCTTGTCGCAGCCCGTGAGCAGCACCACCGCATCCACCGGGTTGCCGCGAATGGCCTCTTCGACGTCCATGCTCGCGAGGTTGCGCGTGAGCATCGCGGTGGGCCGCAGGTTCGATTCGCCGTTCGAGAACACCGGGAACTCGACCGGGAAGCCGCCCGCCTCCGAGATGCCGCGCTTGACGTGCTCGGCGATCTTGCGGAAGTGCGCGTTGCACGGCGTGAGTTCCGACCAGGTGTTGCAGATGCCGACGATGGGGCGGCCGTCGAACTCGTGGTCGGGGATGCCCTGGTTCTTCATCCAGCTGCGGTACATGAAGCCGTTCTTGTCGGCGGAGCCGAACCATTCGGTCGAGCGCAGTTTCTTTGTCATGGGGAGGTGGTCAGCGGCGCGGGGCGCGCGAGGTGAAGAAGCGTTGGAGCAGGCAGAACACGAAGAGCAGCGCGCCGACCACGATGCGCGTCCACCACGAGCTCAGCGTGCCGTCGAAGGAGATCAGCGTCTGGATGATCCCGAGCATCAGCACGCCGAAGAGCGTGCCCGCCACATAACCCACGCCGCCCGTGAGCAGCGTGCCGCCGATCACCACCGCCGCGATGGCGTCGAGCTCCAGCCCGAGCGCATGCAGGCCGTAGCCCGAGAGCATGTAGAAAGTGAAGATCACGCCGGCCAGCGCCGAGCAGAAACCCGAGAGCGTGTACACGCCCACGAGCGTGCGGCGCACCGGCAGACCCATGAGCATCGCCGAATGCTCGCTGCCGCCGATGGCGTACACCGCGCGGCCGAACGGCGTGCAGTGCGCGATGAACACCGCGGCCAGCAGCACGGCGATGGCGATCACCGCGCTGACCGACACCGAGGCCTCGCCCCAGATGGGAATGCGGATCTGCGAGACCTCCGAATAGAACGCGTTGGTGATGCTGATCGAGTCGATGCTGATGAGGTAGCACAGGCCCCGCGCGAGGAACATGCCCGCGAGCGTGACGATGAAAGGCTGCAGCCGGAAGCGCTCGATGAGCAGCCCCATGAACGCGCCGAAGGCCGTGCCCATCGCGAGCACCAGCGGGATCACGATGGCCGGACTCCATCCGTGCTTCTCGACCAGCGAGGCCGACACCATCGTCGTGAGCGCGATCACCGAGCCCACCGAGAGGTCGATGCCGCCCGAGAGGATCACGAAGGTCATGCCGACCGCGACGACGATCAGGAAGGCGTTGTCGATCAGCAGGTTGAGGAACACCTGCGCCGAGAAGAAGCCGTCGTAGAACACCGAGCCCAGCGTCGCCATCAGCACGAACAGCGAGATGGTTGCGGTGAGCGGCAGGTACTTCGGATTGAGCCTTGCCTTGCTCCCGCGCACGGGAGCGGGTGGCGCCGAGGGTGCGGCCTCGATCACTGCACTCATGCCCTGCTCCCGTCATGCACCGGCCGCTGCACCAGCGTGCGAACCTCCGCCCGGAACTCCGGCGACTGCATCAGCATCACCACGAACACCACCACCGCCTTCACCACGAGGTTGATCTCCGGCGGCACGCCCAGCGAGTAGATCGCGTAGGTGAGCGTCTGGATGATGAGCGCGCCGATCACGCTGCCCACGAGGCTGAAGCGCCCGCCCGTGAGCGCCGTGCCGCCGAGCGTGACCGCGAGGATCGCATCGAGCTCCAGCAGCTGGCCGGCGTTGTTGCCGTCCGCGCTCTTCACGTTCGAGCTGATCAGCAGGCCCGCCACGCCCGCGCACACGCCGCAGAACGCATACGCGCCGACGACCAGCCGCCGCGCCTGGATGCCCGCCACGCGCGCCGCCGTCGGGTTGATGCCCACCGCCTGGATGAACAGGCCGAGCGCCGTGCGCGTGATCGCCAGGTACAGCAGCGCGAACACCGCCGCCACGATGAACAGCGAGAACGGCAGCCCCAGCAGGTAGCCGCTGCCGAGGAAGAAGAAGGGCTTGTAGTAGATCGTGATGATCTGCCCGTCCGCGACCAGCTGCGCGATGCCGCGCCCCGCCACCATGAGGATCAGCGTCGCGATGATCGGCTGCATGCCGACCTTGGCGACCAGCAACCCGTTCCACAGGCCGCACAGCAGCGCGACACCGAGCGCCGCGAGGATCGCGAGCGGCATCGGGAAGCGGCTCACGTCGCTGGACACCGAGCCGCCGATCATCCAGGCCGCGACCGCCGCCGCGATGGCCACCACCGCGCCCACCGAGATGTCGATGCCGCGCGTGGCGATCACCAGCGTCATGCCGAGCGAGACCAGCACCAGCGGCGCCGCGCGGTTCACGATGTCGATCAGGCTGCCGTAGAGATGGCCTTCGCGCCATTCGAGGCTCAGGAAGCTCGCGTTGAACGCGGTGTTGATGGCGAGCAGCAACAGCAGCGTGATGACCGGCCAGGCGAGCCGGTGGCTCATGAGGGACGAGAGGCGGTTCATGCTGCAGCGATCATTTCGTAGACCTCGTCCTCGGTCGAACCACCCGGCAGTTCGCCCACCTTCTGCCGGTCGCGCAGCACCACGATGCGATGCGCCACGCGCACCACCTCGCTCATCTCCGACGAGATGAAGATCACCGCCATGCCGGCGCGCGCGAGCCGCAGGATCTCTTCCATGATTTCCTGCTTGGCAGCCACGTCGATGCCGCGCGTGGGCTCGTCCAGGATCAGGAGGCGCGGCTCGGTCGCGAGCCAGCGCGCGATCATGGCCTTCTGCTGGTTGCCGCCCGAAAGCAGGCCGATGGGCGTTTCGACACTGGCGGTCTTAATGCCCAGTGAGGCGACGAAGCGCTCGGCCATCGCGGTCTGCTCGGCATGCGAGAGAAATTTCCGCGTGCCCAGGCGGGCCTGCAGCGCCAGCGCGATGTTCTCGCGCACCGACAACTCGGCCACGATGCCGTCGGTCTTGCGCTCCTCGGGGCACAGCGCGAGGCCTTCGCGGATTGCATCGGCCGGATTCGAAAAGCTGACGGAGCGGCCGTCGATCTTCAGCACGCCACGGTCGGGCGATTCGAGGCCGAACAGCAGGCGCGCCAGTTCGGTGCGGCCCGCGCCGAGCAGGCCGGCGATGCCGACGACCTCGCCGGCACGCACGCGCAGATCGGTGGCCTGCAACTGCCCCGCCTGCCCCAACCCTTCGGATTGCAGCAGCGCGGGCGCCGCTTCATCGAACGCGGGCAGCGCGGCAGGTCGTGCCGACTGCGCAGCCAACTCGCGACCCAGCATCGCCGCGATCAACGCCTGCGGACCGAGGTCCGCAGCCTTCCATTCGCCCACCCAATTGCCGTTGCGCAGCACGGTGATGCGGTCGGACACCGCGTACATCTGGTTGAGGAAGTGCGTCACGAAGACGATGGCCAGGCCCTCGCCGCGCAAGCGCCGCAGCACCTCGAACAGCTTCTCGACTTCATCGTCATCGAGGCTCGACGTCGGCTCGTCGAGGATCAGCACTTTCGACGACACGCCGAGCGCCCGCGCGATCGCCACCATCTGCTGCACCGCGACCGAATAGCTCGACAGGAGCCGCGTCACGTCGATGTCGAGCCCGATGCGCGCCAGCAGCTCCGAAGCCCGGCGGTTCACCGCCGCCCAGTCGATGCGAAAGCCCTGCAGCGCACCGCAGCGCGGATAGCGTCCCGCGAACACGTTCTCCGCCACCGAGAGGTTCGGGCACAGGTTCACTTCCTGGTAGACCGTGCTGATGCCCAGCTTCTGCGCCTCCAGCGGCGAGCCCGGACGGATGGCTTCGCCACCCAGGAACATCTCGCCGCCACTGGACGGCAACACGCCCGTGAGCACCTTGATGAGCGTGGACTTGCCCGCGCCGTTCTGCCCCATGAGCGCATGGATCTCGCCCGGGTAGAGCTTCAGCTGCACGCCGTTCAGCACCGGGATGCCGGCGAACTGCTTGTGGATGCCCCGCAGTTCGAGCACGGGGCTGGCGGTTCCGTCGGTCATGCGTTCACTTGTTCTTGTTGTAGACGTCGATGAACACCGCGGCCAGCAGCACCAGCCCCTTGATGACCTGCTGGTAGTCGATGCCGATGCCGAGGATCGACATGCCGTTGTTCATCACGCCCATGATGAAGGCGCCGATCACCGCACCCATCACCCGGCCCACGCCACCCGAGGCCGAGGCGCCGCCGATGAAGCAGGCAGCAATCACATCGAGCTCGAAACCCAGGCCCGCCTTGGGTGTGGCCGTGTTGAGCCGCGCCGCGAACACGAGCCCCGCCAATGCGGCCAGCGCGCCCATGTTCACGAAAGTGAGGAACGCGAGCCGCTGCGTCTTCACGCCCGACAGCCGCGCCGCCTTCTCGTTGCCGCCCAGCGCATAGATGCGCCGGCCGATGGTCGTGCGGTTCGTGACGAAGTCGTACACCACGATCAGCACCGCCATCACCACCAGCACGTTGGGCAGGCCCTTGTAGGTCGAGAGCAGGTAGCTGAAGAAAAGAATGATCGCCGCGAAGAACAGGTTCTTCACGAGGAAGAAGGCATACGGCTCCTGCTCCATGCCGTGCGCCTTGAGCTTGGCGCGCCCACGCAGCTTGAAGAACACCAGCGCCGCAGCGGCCAGCGCGCCCACGATCAGCGAGGTGGTGCGCAGCGTGTCGCCGCCGAGCGGATCGGGAATGAAGCCCGAACTCAGGCGCTGGAACTCCACCGGAAACGGCCCCACCGACTGCCCCGCCAGCAGCGCCAGCGTGAGCCCCTTGAACACCAGCATGCCCGCGAGCGTGACGATGAACGAAGGAATCTTGCGGAACGCGACGAACCAGCCCTGCGCAGCGCCGATGACGGCACCGGCCGCGATGCTGATGATCGCGGTCGGCACGAAGTGCCACTCGTACTCCACCATCAGCACCGCCGCGAGCGCGCCGATGAAGCCGCAGACCGAGCCCACCGACAGGTCGATGTGCCCCGCCACGATCACCAGCAGCATGCCCAGCGCCATGATGACGACGTAGCTGTTCTGCAGCAGCAGGTTGGTGAGGTTCAGCGGGCGCAAGAGCGTGCCGTCGGTCAGCACCTGGAACAGCGCCATGATCGCGACCAGCGAGATCAGCATGCCGTATTCGCGCAGGTTGTTCTTCAGGAAGCCCACATGGAGCTTCGGGGTGGCGGCAGGTGCGGCGCCCTGCACCGCGTTGGCTTCAGGCAGGGACATGAACGGAACTCCCCGCGCTCACGATCGCATGCATGATGCGCTCCTGCGACGCCTCGGCCGCGGTGAACTCGGCCACGAAGCGGCCCTCGTTCATCACGTAGATGCGGTCGCACATGCCCAGCAACTCGGGCAGTTCGGAAGAAATCATGAGAATGCCTTTGCCCTCGCTCGCGAGCTGGTCGATGATGGTGTAGATCTCGTACTTGGCGCCCACGTCGATGCCGCGCGTGGGTTCGTCCAATATCAGCAGTTCCGGCTTGGTGAAGAGCCACTTGCTCAGCACCACCTTCTGCTGGTTGCCGCCCGACAGGTTGACCACCTGCTGCTCGACGCCCGAACAGCGGATGTTCAGCGCCTTCTTGAAGTCGTTGGCCACCTTGAACTCGCGGCCGTCGTCGATCACCGCGCGCTCGGCAATCGCATCGAGGTTCGCGAGGCTGATGTTCTTGCGGATGCCCTCCTCCAGCACCAGCCCGAGGCCCTTGCGGTCTTCGGTGACATAGGCGATGCCGTGGTCGATGGCCTTGCGCACGGTGCTCACGTCCACCGGCTTGCCGTGCATCAGCACCGTGCCGCTGATGCGCCGGCCGTACGACTTGCCGAACACGCTCATCGCCAGCTCGGTGCGCCCCGCGCCCATGAGGCCCGCGATGCCGACGATCTCGCCCTGGCGCACCTGCAGGTTCACGCCCTTGATCTGCTCGCGGTCGGCGTGCAGCGCGTGGTGCACGCGCCAGTCGCGCACCTCCAGCACGGTCTCGCCGATCTTCGGCGAGCGCTGCGGGTAGCGGTGTTCCATGTCGCGGCCCACCATGCCGCGGATGATGCGGTCTTCGCTGATCGCCTGCCGCGCGCAGTCCATGGTCTCGACCGTCGCGCCATCGCGCAGCACGGTGATCGAATCGGCCACCTTGGCGATCTCGTTGAGCTTGTGCGAGATGAGGATCGACGCGATGCCCTGGCGCTTCAGTTCGAGCAGCAGCGCCAGCAGCGCATCGCTGTCGTTCTCGTTCAGGCTCGCGGTGGGCTCGTCGAGGATCAGGAGCTTCACCTCCTTCGCCAGCGCCTTGGCGATCTCCACCAGCTGCTGCTTGCCCACGCCCAAGTCGGTCACCAGCGTGGTGGGCGGCTCCTTCAGGCCCACCTTCGCAAGCAGCTCGCGCGTCTTCGCGTAGGCGGCGAACCAGTCGATCACGCCGCCGCTCGCGATCTCGTTGCCCAGGAAGATGTTCTCGGCAATCGAGAGCAGCGGCACCAGCGCCAGCTCCTGGTGGATGATGATGATGCCGAGCTTCTCGCTGTCGGCGATGCCCTTGAAGCGGCGCAGCTCGCCCTCGAAATGGATCTCGCCGGTGTAGGAGTCGCACGGGTAGACGCCGCTCAGGACCTTCATGAGCGTCGACTTGCCCGCGCCGTTCTCGCCCACCACCGCGTGGATCTCCCCCGCGCGCACGGCGAGGTTGACGTTGCTCAGGGCCTTCACGCCCGGGAACGTCTTGGTGATCCCGCGCATCGCGAGGATCGTGCGCGCTTCGCCGGCCTGGCTCACTTGACCTGGCTTTCCTTGTAGTAGCCGCTGTCCACCAGCACCTGCTTCCAGTTGGAGCCGTCCACGCTCACCGGCTTGAGCAGGTACGAGGGCACGACCTTGATGCCGTTGTTGTAGGTCTTGGTGTCGTTCACCTCGGGCGCCTTGCCCGAGAGCATGGCGTCGGCCATGGCCACCGTCACCTTGGCCAGCTCGCGCGTGTCCTTGAACACGGTGGAGCTTTGCTCCTTGCGCAGGATCGACTTGACCGACGGAATCTCCGCGTCCTGCCCCGACACCACCGGCATCGGCTGCGAGCCCGAGCCGTAGCCCACGCCCTTGAGCGACGACAGGATGCCGATGGACAGGCCGTCGTACGGCGACAGCACCGCATCGACGCGGTCCTTCGTGTAGAAGGCCGACAGCAGGTTGTCCATGCGGGCCTGCGCCACCGCGCCGTCCCAGCGCAGCGTACCGACCTTGTCCATGCCCATCTGCTTGCTGCGCACCACGAGCTTGCCGCTCTTGATGTACGGGTCGAGCACCGACATCGCGCCGTTGTAGAAGAAGAAGGCGTTGTTGTCGTCGGGCGAGCCGCCGAACAGCTCGATGTTGAACGGACCCTTGCCGCCCTTCAGGCCCAGCGCCGCCTCGATGGACTGTGCCTGCAGCACGCCGACCTGGAAGTTGTCGAAGGTGGCGTAGTAGTCGACGTTCTTCGAGCCCTTGATGAGCCGGTCGTAGGCGATGACCTTCACGCCCTTGTCGGCCGCCTTCTGCAGCACGTCGGAGAGCGTGGTGCCGTCGATGGCCGCGATGACCAGCACCTTCGAGCCCTTGGTCACCATGTTCTCGATCTGCGCGAGCTGGTTCGGGATGTCGTCGTCGGCGTACTGCAGGTCGGTCTTGTAGCCCTTGTCCTTGAAGTACTTGACCATGTTGGCGCCATCGGCGATCCAGCGCGCCGACGACTTGGTGGGCATCGAGATGGCGATCAGGCCCTTGTCCTGCGCGTGGGCCAGCGGCGTGAAGCCGACGACGGCGAAGGCCAGGCCCGCGAGCGAGGCCTTGAGGAAGTTGCGTTTCATGTCGGTCGGTCCTCAGTACTTGCGATTGGGAAACTCTTTGGCCGCGACTTCCATCGGGAAGATGCCTTCTTCCGTGACGATGCGCTTGGGCAGCGTCTTGCCCGCCTTGATTTCCTTCACCGCGCTCATGAGCTGCGGCCCGAGCAGCGGGCTGCATTCCACCGACACGTTGAGCTTGCCGGCGATCATGGCTTCGAAGGCGCCCTTCACCCCGTCGATCGAGATGATGGTGATGTCCTTCGCGGGCTTCATGCCGGCCTCTTCGATCGCCTGGATCGCGCCGATGGCCATGTCGTCGTTGTGCGCGTAGAGCACGTTGATCTTCTTGCCCTCGGCCTTGAGGAAGGCTTCCATCACCTCCTTGCCCTTGGCGCGCGTGAAGTCGCCGGTCTGCGAGCGGGTGATCTTGAACTTCGGGTCGGCCTTGATGATTTCCTCGAAGCCCTTCTTGCGGTCGATGGCGGGGGCCGAACCCACGGTGCCCTGCAGCTCGACGATGTTCACGTCGCCCTTCTGGTCCTTCATCTTCTCGACCAGCCAGCGGCCGGCCTTGCGGCCTTCCTCGGTGAAGTCGGAGCCCATGAAGGTCACGTAGAGCGAGTCGTCCTTGGTGTTCACGGAGCGGTCGGTCAGCACCACCGGGATCTTGGCGGCCTTGGCTTCGCGCAGCACGGTTTCCCAACCCGACTCGACCACGGGCGAGAACGCGATCACGTCGACCTTCTGCGCGATGTACGAGCGGATCGCCTTGATCTGGTTCTCCTGCTTCTGCTGCGCGTCGGAGAACTTGAGCTCGATGCCCGCCTCCTTGGCCGAGGACTTGATCGACTCGGTGTTGGCGGTGCGCCATTCGCTCTCGGCGCCCACCTGCGCGAAGCCGAGCACGAGTTTCTTCTGCGCGAGGGCGGACACGGGCAGCATGCTGCCCAGGGCTGCGGCGGCGAGCGCGGTGTTGAGGGTGCGGCGATTCATGGTCATGGTTGTCTCCTTCTTGATGAGTCTGTGATGTGTTCGGTCAGGCCAGCATGTAGCCGGTCTTCACCGTCGTGTAGAACTCCGCGGCGTGGCGCCCTTGTTCGCGCGGCCCGTAGCCCGACCCCTTGCGGCCGCCGAAGGGCACATGAAAGTCCACCCCCGCGGTCGGCAGATTGACCATCGTCATGCCGACCACGGCATGGCGCCTGAAGTGCATCGCGTGCTTCAGCGAATTGGTGCAGATGCCCGCGCACAGGCCGAAGGGCGTGTCGTTGCACAGTGCGAGCGCTTCGTCGTAGTCGCTGGCGCGCAGCACGCAGGCCAGCGGCCCGAAGATTTCTTCGCGCGCAATGCGGTGTTCGGGTTGGGCCAGGAAGAGCGCGGGGCTCATGTAGTGGCCGGCGGTGGCGCGCTGCAGTGCTTCGCCGCCCCACACGTGCTCCGCGCCCTCTTCGCGCGCGATGTCGATCCACGCGAGGTTCTGCGCCAGCCGCTCTTCGTCGGCCACGGGGCCGATGTCGATGCCGCGTTCCAGCGCGTGGCCGATCTTCAGTGTCTTCAACCGCTGGCGCAGTTGCGCCACGAAGGCGTCGTGCACGGCGGCTTCGACGATGAGGCGGCTCGATGCGGTGCAGCGCTGGCCGTTGGAAAAGTAGGCGCCCTGCACCGCGCAGTCGACGGCGCGATCCAGGTCGGCGTCGGCCAGCACCACGAGCGCGTTCTTGCCGCCCATCTCCAGCTGCACCTTGGCGCGCCGTGCCGCCGCGGCCTGCAGCACGCGTTCGCCGTTGGCGGCCGAGCCGGTGAAGCTCAGCGCATCGACCAGCGGACTGTCGACCAGCGCCTGGCCCGCTTCGCGGCCGCTGCCCATCACGAGGTTGAACACGCCGGCCGGCAGCGTGGCGCGGCCGATGATGTCGGTGAGCGCCCAGCCGCAGGCCGGCACCAGCTCGGCCGGCTTGAAGACCACGCTGTTGCCGTGCGCCAGCGCCGCGGCAATCTTCGAGGCCGGCACCGCGAAGGGCGTGTTCCACGGCGTGATGAGGCCCACCACGCCGACCGGCTCGCGCGTGACGTCGACCTGCACGCCGGCGCGCACCGAGGCCACGTTCTCGCCACCGCCGCCGCGCAGGGCCTCGCCCGCGAAGAACTTGAAGATCTGGCCGGCGCGCGCCACCTCGGCCACGGCCTCGGGCAGCGTCTTGCCGACCTCGCGCGCCAGCAGCAGGCCCAGCTCGTCCTTGCGGGCGAGCAGCTCGGCGCCGATGCGGTCGAGCACGTCGGCGCGCCGCTGCGGCGTGCTGTGGCTCCAGTGCGCGAAGGCTTCGCTGGCCGCGCGGATCGCCAGCTCGACCTGGCGCCGGTCGGCACGTGCGTACTCGGCCACCACTTCGCTGGTGTCCGATGGATTGACGCTGACACCGGTGGTCGCGCTGGTTTCCCAGCGGCCGTTGATGTACTGGCGCACGCTCTGCCGAAGCTCGCCGTGGATCACCGTGGCGTTGCCTTGTCTCTGTTGTGATGGGACTGGGGCGGAAGTCTAGGAATGATTTCGATATCGATCCAATCGTTTTTTAGACAAAATGCATATCAATCGGTGGATTCTGGAAAACCCCGTCAGACCTTCGTTCGCACCCTCTTCATGAACACCTACAACCACTGGTTCATCCGCGCCCGCCTCAAGACCCGCCAGCTGCTGTTGCTGGTGGCGCTGGCCGAGGAAGGCAACATCCACCGCGCGGCGCAGGTGCTCAACATGACGCAGCCCGCCGCGTCGAAATTGCTGAAGGACCTGGAAGACGTGCTCGAGGTGCCGCTGTTCGAGCGGCTGCCGCGCGGCATGCGCCCCACCTGGTACGGCGAGACCATGATCCGCCACGCCCGCGTGGCACTGGCCAGCCTGAACCAGGCGCACGACGAGCTCACCGCCCTGAAGGCCGGGCGCCTCGGCCAGGTGAACGTGGGCGCCATCACCGCGCCGGGCCTCACGCTGATGCCGCCGGCCGTGGCGATGGTCAAGCGCGAGCAGCCCGACCTGCGCGTGTCACTGGAGATCGAGACCAGCCCGGTGCTGCTCGAGCGGCTCGAGCAGGGCAAGCTCGACATCCTCGTGGCGCGGCTGTTCGCCGAGCACGACAAGTCGCAGCTGCGCTACGAGGCGCTCACCGAGGAGCCCGTGTGCGCGCTGGTGCGCCCCGGCCATCCGCTGCTGGGCGTGAGCGGCCTCACGCTGCGCGACGTGGTGGGCGCCGGCTGGATCGTGCCGCCCGCGGGCAGCGTGCTGCGCCACCGCTTCGAGCTGATGTTCCAGGAGGAAGGCCTGGCACCGCCGGGCAACATCATCGAAAGCCCGGCGCTGCTGTTCATCACGCGCATGCTGCAGCAAAGCGACATGGTCGCGGTGCTGGCGACCGACGTGGCGCGCTACTACGCGGCGCACGGCATCGTGTCGCTGCTGCCGCTGGACATGCCCTGCCACATGGACGCCTTCGGCATCATCACGCGCACCGACCGGCTGCTGTCGCCGGCCGCGAAGGTGATGATGAAGGCGCTGAAGACCGCGAGCATGAGCGTCTACGGACGCAAGCTCGAGATGGACTGATCAGGTCCAACCCGCGTCCACCGTGAACTCCTGCGCGGTGCACATCTTCGCGTCGTCCGACGCGAGGAACAGCACCATGCGCGCGATGTCTTCCGGCATCAGCTTGTCGGGCAGGCACTGGTTGCGGTGCAGCGCCTTCTCGCCCTCCTCGTCGAGCCACAGCGCCACCTGCCGTTCGGTCATCACCCAGCCGGGCGACACGGTGTTGATGCGGATGCGGTCGCGGCCCAGCTCCACCGCGAGCCCGCGCGTGAGGCCGTTCACCGACGACTTGGCGATCGCGTAGCAGGGGTAGCCCGAGCCCTTGGTCTGCCAACCCGTGGAGCCGAGGTTGATCACCGAGCCGAAGCCCAGGCGCTTCATGCCCGGCACCACCGACTGGATCGCGAACAGCGCGGGCCGTTCGTTGATGGCCATGCGGTTGTCGTAGTAGTCGGGCGTGACCGATGCGAGCGTGTGGCGGTCGTCGCTGGCCACGTTGTTGACCAGCACCGCGAAGTCGCCGAGCTCGGCGGCCGCGTCGGCCATGGCCTGCTGCAGCGCGCCGATGTCGCGCACGTCGCAGGCGCGCCACCACGGCGCGGCGTGGCCGGCTTCGGCGATCTGCGCGGCAAGCGCCGCGCTGGCAGCTTCCGCGATGTCGACAAAGGCCACGCGCGCGCCCTGCGCCGCAAAAGCAGCGACGATGGCCGCGCCGATGCCGCTGCCGCCGCCGGTGACGAACACGGTGCGGCCCTTCAGGCTGGGATGGATGGAAAGCTGGGGGGAATTCAAGGGCGAGGTCTCCAGGGGCATCTCATGACATTGCAAAACACATATCAATCGATGCGGTTATTTTCAATTTCTATTATCAATATGCCTTGATACGATCCGCCGCGTCAAGGCGACATGACCTACAGAAAGAACAAATGACCATGCAAGAGACAAGCGCCCCTTCTTCGCCGCTCGCAGCGCCCCGCGTGCTCGGCACCCCCGAATGCCTCTGGCCGGCCGCCGCCGACCTCGGCGAAGGCACGCTGTGGTCGGTGCGCGAGCAGGCGCTGTACTGGATCGACATCCTGCTGCCGCGCCTGTTCCGCTACGACCCGGCCACGGGCGCGCAGCGCACCTGGCACTTCGACGAAGAGATCACCGCCATCGCAGAGCGTGCGTCGGCGCCGGGCCTGTTCCTCACGCTGCGCCGCGGCTTCGCGCTGTTCGACACCACCGCGCCCGGCGACACCACGAAGCCGCGCTACCTGCACCAGCCCGAGCCCGAGCGCATCAACAACCGCTTCAACGACGGCAAGTGCGACAGCCGCGGCCGCTTCTGGGCCGGCAGCATGGACTTCGACTGCAAGGCGCCCACCGGCGCGCTCTACCGCTTCGACGCCGACGGCCAATGCACCCGGCACGACGACGGCTTCGAGGTGACCAACGGGCCGACGTGGTCGGGCGACGGCCGCACCATGTACTTCAACAACACGGCGATCAACACGATGTACGCCTACGACTTCGACATGGACGCCGGCGCGGTGTCGAACAAGCGCCTGTGGCACCGCTTCCCGAAGGGCGACGGCCTGCCCGACGGCATGACCACCGACGCGGCCGGCCGCCTGTGGATCGCGCACTGGGACGGCGCCTGCGTCACCTGCCACGACCCGGTGAGCGCCGCCGAGCTGTGCCGCATCGCGCTGCCCGCGAGCAACGTGACCGACTGCGCCTTCGGCGGCGCGGATATGCAGACGCTCTACATCACGACGGCGCGCAACGGCCGCACCGAAGCACAGCTGAAGAGCGAGCCGCTGGCCGGTGGGCTCTTCTCGGTGCGCATCGACAGCCCGGGCGTGCCGGCGGCGCTGTTCGCGGGCTAGGCCACCCCGGGCCCCTCGCGCGGCTGCAGCGACGGCAGGTGCGCCGCCGCGAAATCGGCGAACAGCCGGGCCCGCGCGAAGCTGCCACGGGACGAGGGCCACACCGCGTGGACCGGAATCCTCGGCGACTCGAACTCGGTCAGCACCAGTTCGGCCTGCCCGCTGTCGAGCAGGTCACGGATCTGCCACAGCGGCGTGAAGAACAAGCCCAGCCCGCTCAGCACGGCCGCATAGATCGCGGCGGTGTTGTCGGCCCGGAAGCGCCCCGTCACCTTGACGCGCTGCAGCGTGCCGTCGACCGTGAAGGGCCAGTGCGCGTCGCTGCCGTGCGTGGTGCGCACCACGCACTGGTGGTCGGCCAGGTCTTCGGGCCGCTGCGGCCGCCCGTGCCGCGCGAAGTACGCCGGCGAGCCGAACACCACCAGCCGCAGCTCGCCGAGCGGCTTGGCAGCCAGTTCGGAATCGGGCAGCTCGCCGATGCGGATGGCCAGGTCCAGCTCGCCTTCGATCAGGTCCACGAAACGGTCGGAGGCCGTGAGCTCGACCTCCATGTCCGGGTAGCGCTGCATGAACGCGCCGATCAGCGGCACCACGAAGGCCGGCGCGAACTGCACCGGCGCGGCCACGCGCAGCAGGCCCCGCGGCGAGTCGAGCTGGCTGCTGGCCTCGACGGCCGCCGCATCGAACTCCGCCAGCGCGGCCCGCACGCGGCGGTGGTAGGCCAACCCCACTTCGGTGACCGACGACTGCCGTGTGGTGCGGCGAAGGAGCTGCACGCCGAGGCTGCGCTCGAGCACGCTCAGCGAGCGGCTGATGGACTGCACCGAGCGCCCCAGTTGCCGGGCCGCCGCGCTCTGGCTGCCGTGGTCGACGATGGCCACGAAGGCCCGGATGTCCTGAATCTGGTCCATGGATTCTCTCGGTCTGGATGAAGGTCTATGGCGGCACGCGTGGATTCCCGATGGCGCCTGCCGTTCGTATCTTCGAGGCCTCGCGGTCGCAGATCGCATTGCCAAAAAACGAAGGAATCATTCCATGAAACAACGACACAGGCCCACCGTGCGGGTGGTCGACACCGACGGCGCAGAGGGGCTGCAACCTCGTCCGCGCACCTTGAACAACCACATCCAGGAGCTTGCCCCATCATGACCCCCCGAAAACTGCCGGCCCGTTATGCGGGCATCGCCATGCCCTTCCTGCTGTCGATCTTCATGTCGTGCATCGTGGCGGGCATCTCCACGCTCAAGAGCGTGGGGCTGGCCTCGGGCCTCTTCCAGATGTGGATGGCTGCATGGGGCGTGTCGTGGCTGGCCGCGTTTCCGTCGCTGCTCGTGGTGCTGCCGGTGGTGCGCCGGATCGTCGCGGCGACGGTGCAGAGCCCGCAGCGCTGATCCGTGGTCAGCCGATGCCGAAGCGGTGCTCGGTCGTGCTGGCGAACACCTCGCCGGGGCGCAGCACGGTCGACGCAAACGCCGGCCTGTTCGGCGCATCGGGAAAGTGCTGCGTCTCCAGGCACAGGCCGTCGCCCTGGCGCAGGCTCGCGCCCGCGCTGCCGAGCAGGCTGCCGTCGAGGAAGTTGCCCGAATAGAACTGCACGCCGGGCTCGGTGGTGTGCACGTCCATCACGCGGCCCGAGGCCTCGTGGGCGAGGCGCGCGGCAAACGCCAGGCCCGTACCGCTGCGATCGCCGTCGAGAACCCAGTTGTGGTCGTAGCCATGCGCGCGCAGCAGCTGCTCGTGGCTGTCGCGGATGCGCTCGCCGATGCGCGTCGGCGTGCGGAAATCGAAAGGCGTGCCGGCCACCTCGCCCAGCCCGAGCGGAATGAGCGTGGCATCGACCGGGCAGTAGCGGCTCGCGGGCAGCGTCAGCACATGGTCCATCACCGAACCGCTGCCGGCGAGGTTGAAGTAGTCGTGGTGGCTCAGGTTGAGCACCGTGGGCCGGTCGGTGGTGGCGCGGTAGTCGATGCGCCAGGTGTTGGCGGTGGCACTCAAGGTGTAGCGCACCGTCAGCTGCACCTCGCCGGGATAGCCCTCTTCGCCGTCGGCGCTGGTGTAGCGCAGCTCGAGGGCGAGTTCATGAGGCACCGGCACGATCTCCCAGTAGCGCTTGCCGAAGCCCGTGGCGCCGCCGTGCAGCGTGTTCACGCCGTCGTTCAGGCCCAGCTGGTGAGCGGTGCCATCGAGCGTGAAGCGGCCCGCCGCGATGCGGTTCGCGTAGCGGCCGACGATGGTGCCGAAGTGCGGGTGCGGCTTCAGGTAGTCATCGAGCGACGGCAAGCCCAGCACCACGTTGGCACTGCGCCCCTGCCGGTCGGGCACGTGCAGCGCGGTGACGATGCCGCCGAGGTGGATGGCGCTCAGGCGCAGGCCGTGGCCGTTGTCGAGCGTGTACTCGGTGACGGGCCGGCCGTCGGGCATGGCGCCGAAGGGGCGCGAAGTGAGGGGTTCGGTCATCGGGCTTGCGACTGCAGCGCCTCGCGCGCGCACTGCGATGCGGTGCGCAGGCCGATGCGGTCTTTCAGGTCGTGGAAGGTCGGTGGCTCGGCGTCGTGCGTCATCACCTCGACGCGATGGCCCGCCTTGCCCACCGCGTCGGCAAAGCGCTGCTGCAGCGCGAACGGCGTGTTGCGGTCGCCGGGGTTGCCGATGAGCACGATGCGCCGCTGCGGGTCGCGCGGGATGCCGGCCACATGGTCCAGCGGGTCGTAGACCTGCATGCTGCCCGTGGTGTCGGTGCGCCCGTTCTTCGATCGGCCGAGCAGCCGCGCGCGCTCCAGCAGATCGAAGGCGCCTGACGTGAGCACCGCGCAGGCCACGCGCGTGCGCCCGAGCGTGAGCAGCGCGGCACCGGCCGTGGCGCCACCGCTGTGGCCGAAGAGCACCACGCGCTGCAGCCGGTGGCGCTGCATCAGCGCTTCGAGCGCCGCATCGAGCGCATGGAACTCCACCGCCTCGCGCCGCTGGCGGTGGTCGCCCGAGGAGCCGTAGGTGCCGGGGCGCGCCATGAAGATCCACGGCATGCCCGCGCGGTCGCTCGCGGCCTGCGCGTCGAGCGTGCGCAGCGGTTCGGTGTTGCCGGGGATGCGCGTGGGCGACAGGTTCATCACGCTGTCGCGGTCGCCCGAGAACTGCACGATGGCGATGCGCGCGTCGTCGATGTCGCGGCTCGCGAAGTAGCGGATGCACGACGGCCCCTCGACCGCCTGCACCCAGAGAAAGCCCGGGCGGTCGGGGCAGTTGGCGCGCACGGCGGGCTGGTTCCAGTGCAGCAGCGCGCCCTCGGCCGAGGCGGAGGCCGCCGGCTCGCGCGGCGCCGCGGCCTTCGGCGCATCGGCACGTTGCGCGCAGGCCGTCTGCACGAGGGCAAGGAGCACACAGGCCAGGCGCGCGCTCGGGGTCATAGCTTCTGCAGCAGTTCGGAGATGAGGCCGAAGTCCGACTGCTGGCGGTCGCCCTTCACCAGCACCAGGTCGCCATCGCGCAGGAACTCGCCGAGGTAGCCGGTGAGCTGCGCGGCGTCTTCGAAGTGCGGGCCGAGCAGCTCGGCCGGCACCTCCTCGCGCAGCCAGCGCATCTCGGCGCCGTGCGTCACGAGGTGCTGGATGCCCGAGGCCAGCAGCGGCGCGGCGAGGCTGCGGTGCATCGCTTCTGCTTCCTTGTCGAGGTTGATGATGCGCCCGAGCACGCCGATCTTGCGCGTCACCGGCCCGTGCGCCGCATGCTGGCAGGTGCGCACGAACTCCATCGCGTTGCGCATCGACATGACCTCGGCGTTCCAGCTGTCGTCGATCAGCGTGGCCTGCACGCCGCCCTGCGTGCGCAGCGGGCGCAGCTGCATCACCGAGGCCGGCAGGCGCACGAAAGGCATGCGCGCGCACGCGGCCTCGGCGTCGAAGCCCAGCGCCAGCAGCGCGGCAAAGGCCAGCGCCGAATTGCGCACCAGTCCTGCACTCGCGATCGGGAACAGGTACTCGACCGTGCGCCCCGGCAGCGCGATGCGCACGCGGCAGCCGCCGTCGGGCTCGGGCCGCGTGTCGACGATGCGGATGTTGGCGTCGGGGCTGCTGCCCACCACCCAGATGGCGCCCGCGGTGCGCGCGGCCGCCCGCACCACCTGCATCAGGCAGGGGATGTGGTCGGGCACGATGGCCACGCCGCCGGGCTCCAACCCGAGGAAGATGCGCGACTTGAACTCGGCCGTCTGCTCGAGCGTGGCGGTCTGGCGGGTCTGCGACAGGCCGATCTCGGTGAGGATGGCCACGTGCGGGCGCGCCACGAGCGAGATCGGGCCGCGGTCCATCCACAGCGCGCTCTGCGCCATCTCGAGCACGCACACGTCGGCGTCGGCCGCGAGGTTGGCCAGCATCGCCGGCACGCCGACGCGCGAGTTGTAGTTGTCGATGGTGGTGTGCACGCGCGCCGCCTCGGGCAGCAGGTCGCGCAGCATGGCGATGGTGGACGACTTGCCGACCGTGCCGGTCACGCCCACCACGCGGCCCTGGAAGCGCGCACGCGCGGCCACGCCCAGCTCGATCATGGCGCGGATCGGGTCGTCCACCTGCAGCAGCGGGAACGACGGGTCGAGCCCGTCCACCGGGTGCGCGACCACGGCGCCCGCGAGCGCGTGCTGCAGCACGGGCACGTCTTCGTGGCGGTCGGGGTTGTCGGCGCGCGGCTTGCTGTAGTTCTCGTGTTTGGCGAGCGTGCGGTAGTCCGATGCAATGAACAGCGCCGGCTTCGGCAGCCGCGCCATGTGCGTCGGCCCGCGCACCACCGCGTTGACGAACCAGCCCGGCGGCGGCGGCACCAGCCACTGCCCGCCGACCACGCGCTGCAGCTCGTCGGCGGTCCACACGGGCGACGCCTGCGGCGCCGCACCGGGGCGCAGCGCCGCGAGCACGGGCGCGGGGCGTTCGGGCAGCGGCGTCGGAAACTTCGGCACGCGCAGGCCGCACCACACGGGCAGCCGGCGCGCGCCCGGCAGATCGGGCATGCTGCCGCGCACGCGCGCCTCGATCTGCAGCGCGTCGTTCTCGAGCAGGCCCAGGCGCGGCGCGCGCAGGCCGTAGCGGTCGCGGTAGATGCGACCCGGCGTCCAGCGGCTGGTGGGCCACATCCAGTCGCAGGGGTCGTGGTCCATGGCCTCGCCCCAGGCCGGCATGGTGGTGCTGCGCATCGGCAGCGCGCGGAACTGCACGCGCAGGTCGGCGCTCACGGGCGCATCGGCGGTCCAGAACGACTCGACCCACAGCAGGCGCCGCCCGATGATCTGCGTCGGCGCGAGGCGGATGCCCACGAGGCGCAGCGGGCCGAACTGCAGCGGGCGCATCCTGGCGTCCTCGGGCACGACATCGACCGACCACTCGGGCCGGGGCGCGAGCACGGGGCCGACCAGCGCGGGCGGGCGCGACGCCGACAGCGGCGCCAGTGGCGGGCGCCCGGCCGGCGCGGTGCGTTCGGGCGGCGACAGCTGCAGCGCGCAGCGCCCATCGGGCCGCGCCGTCATCTCGGTGCCGAGCGCGCGGCACAGTTCGGCAAAGCGCGCGCTCGCGGCCTGCGCCGCCTCGCCCGCGAGCTGCTGCGAGAAGCCGAAGCCCACGCCCACCGGCGTGAACACCACCTCTTCCACGCCGTGCGGCCCGAGGCGCAGCGAGAACACGCCGGAGTCCGCGAGGTCGTTGCGGACGGCATCGAACAGCAGGTCGCCCGCGTCGTGCAGGATCGGCCGGCCCTGATGGACCTCGATGCCCTGCAGCACATGCGCCGAGGTGCCGAGCACCGCGTCGGCGCCGGCTTCGACGATGGCATGGCCGACGGCGATCTCGGCGCGCGAGGGCGCGGTCTCCAGGTTCTCGCCCCAATGCACGGCCACCAGCACCACGTCGGCCTCCTGGCGTGCGGCGGCGATGCGCGGCGCGAGCGTGGCGCGCCAAGCCGCCGGGTCGTCGAGCGACAGCCAGGCCGCGCCGGGGCGCTGCGCGGTGGCGGCGAAGCGCGGCTGCGTGGCGTCGAGCGAGAACAACGCGACGCGCAGCCCACCGGCTTGCCGGAAGGCGGGGCGCAGCGCCGAGTCGAGATCAGGCCCCGTACCGGCGAACGCGATGGCGGCGGCGTTGAGCAACCCGTGCTGCTCCAGCAGCGCCTCGGGGCCGTAGTCGCCGCTGTGGTTGTTGGCCGTGGCGACCATGTCGATGCCGGCCTCGGTCAGCACCGACAGCATTTCGGGGCGCGCACGGTAGTAGTAAGGGCCGCCCTCGTCCTTCTCGACGCCCTGCTCGCCCGTGGTGGCGACCACGCATTCGAGGTTCACGATGCGCAGGTCGGCCTCGCGCAGCGCGGCGATGTCGCCGAGCATGCGGGCGGGGCCGCCGAGGTCGTGCATGCGGTAGTGCTGGCGCCGGCCCAGGTTGACGTCGCCGCCCCACAGCACGATGCCCTCGGCGCCGCGCGGCGCGGCCGGTTCGGCCGTGGCCTGCGTGAGCTGCGCGCTCTGCTGCTGCGCCTCACGCGCTTCGAGCAGCCGGTGATAGGCCACGTAGCCCGACAGGTAGTGCTCCACGTCGTCGATGCGCACGCGGAAGCTGTGGTGCTTGATGAAGAACGAGCCCGCGATGCGGTCGGGGTGGCGGAAGAACATCGCCAGCTCGGGCCAGAAGTGGCCGTTGGCGAGGTAGCGCGCGCGGTGCTCCAGCGCGCGGTCGAACTTGTGGCGATCGAGCCCCGCGAGCAGCGGGCGCAGCGCCGGGTCGGCTTCCAGCCGCAGCACCATCTCGCGCGCGGCCATCATCAGCTCGAGCAGCGTGGGGAAGGTGGTGATGCGCTCCAGCACGAAGTCCAGGTGGCCCGCCATGTTCTGCAGGCCGAACTGGTAGTAGCGCGTCTCGGGCTTGAAGCGCGTGAGTTCGTTGACGCAGTAGCTCAGCCAGTGGTCGTGCGCGCGCCAGTGGCCCGCGGCGATGAAATGCTCGAAGGCCTTCTCGACCACCGCGAGCCAGCGCGCGTCGCGCGTGAGGCCGTACAGCCGCATCAGCCCGAAGGCCGCCTCGCCGTCGTAATAGATGATGCGGTAGGGCTCCTTCACGTCGAGCCCCGGGTGGTTGAGCACGTGCACGAAGCGCCCGGTCTCGGGGTCCTGCATGGAGCGGATGCCCAGCGCGAGCTGCTCCATCAGCGGCTGGTACTGCGCATCGCCGGTGAGCTCGGTGTACTTCACCAGCGCCAGCAGGCACACGGCGTTGCCGCCGAGCTTGATCTCGTTGCCGATGTCGACCAGGAACGCGGCCTGCGTGCCGTCGGCCAGCGTGGCGCGGCGGATCAGCCGCTGGCTCAGGAAGGCCAGCGCGCGGTCGATGGCGGCTTTCTGCACGTCGCTGCGCGCGAGCTCCCAGCCTTCGAGCATGGCGTAGGTGGAACTGGCGTGGCGCAGCGTGTTGTAGGTGGGAATCGCGCGGTCGAAGCAGGGGAACCAGCCGTAGTGGAACTCGCCCGTGGGCTTGACCTGTTCGGCCAGGTAATCGCTTGCCGAATCGACCAGCGCGCGCACCTGCGCGGCGTTCCAGTCGGTGAGCGTGCGAAAGCCCGCGGCCTGCCCTTGCGCGGTGAGCGGCCAGGCGCCCTCGGCATCGACGTACACGGCGCGCGTGGTGAAGCACCACACGGGCGCGGCGTCGTCGGTGGGAAAGTCGCGCTCGTCGCCGAAGCGGCGTTTGGTGTGCGTGCGCAGGTTGCCGTTGTTGGGCTCCGCGTGGTCGACCGTGCCGTTGTAGAGCACGGCGCTGCCGTGCATCTCCTGCGCGAGCAGCGCGGTCTCGAAGCGCGCGTCGAGCGCGATGCCTTCGTTGAAGTAGTTGCGCTTGGTCTGCGCCAGCCGCGCCTTCAGTTCGCCCCAGCTCATGGGCGTGGCGTGCTCGACGATCTCCGCGCGCAGCCGCTGCGCGGGCCGCTCGGCGCGCTGGGCCTTCACGGCCAGCGCCTCGGCCGCGGCCTGCCACGCGGCCTCGGTGTCGGGGCCGCGGCCCATGACGACGCGGGCGCGGCTTTCGCCCTCGCCCATCGCGAGGAACACCACGCAGCCGGCCTCGTCGGTGGCGGGCGGGGCCGGGGGCAGCGCCCCGTCCGGGGTGGCCAGGGCCTGCCTGGCGCGGTTCAACAGATCGGCGAGGGGGACGGGAGCTTGGTGAGTCATGCGCCGCGAATGATGACAGGCCACGGCGCGGCCTGCCACTGCGGAAATCCGGGGCGCACCAGGTCCGGGTCAGGCCCAGGCGTCGAACACCGCGCCGCGCACGGCCTCGACCGCCGCCGAGCGCTGGCCGCCGGCCGGCGCGACCCAGCACAGCCAGGTGTGTGAGCGCCAACCGTTCCAGACCACGAGCTCGCCCTGGCGCTCGCCCTGCTCGGCCTGGTCCAGCCGCATCAGGCCCGCGCCCATGCCGCTGGCGACCATGCTGCGGATGGCGCTCTCGCCGTCGGCGGTGACGCCCTGGCGGTAGTCGCGCCCGGCGGAGGCAAACAGTTTTTCGAGGTGCGCGCGCAGGATGCACGAGGGCGGCGTGCCGACCCAGGTCAGGTCGGTGAGCTGCGCGAGCGTGAGCTCGGGGTGCGCCTGCGCCACCGCCAGCGGCAGGCCCACGGCCAGGTCGACCACGCCCAGGCGCCGCAGCTCGAAGCCTTCGAGCCGCTCGGCATCGCTGAGCACATAGGCGCAGTCGAGTTCGCCGCGCTGCACGGCCGCCAGGGTTTCGTACGACAGCCCCTGCTTGAGCTGCAGCGTGACCTGCGGATGCTGCTGCGCCAGCGTGACCAGCACGCTGCCCAGGCGCAGCGCCACCGGATCGACCACCGTGCCGAAGCGCACCACGCCCTGCGCCGCGCCGCGCAGCTGGTCGGCGGCCGACTGCATGCGCATCGCCGAGGCCAGGGTGCGCTCGGCCTCTTCGAGCAGGCGACGGCCGGCCGCGGTGGGCGACATGCCGCGCGGCGTGCGCTCGAACAGGCGCACGCCGAGTTCGTCTTCGAGCGCCTTGAGCTGCGCGCTGGCGGCCGGGGCGCTGGTGAACACGCGTTCGGCGGCGCGGGTCAGGTTGCCCTCCTTCGCGATGGCAACGAAGGTCTTCAGTTGGTACAGCTCCATGACCGCGGATTGTGAGCGCGTGCGACGCAGTCGTCCGTTCGCTTTTTCGGAAGCCCTTGTCCAAAGAAACGAATGGCCTTCGCGGCGGCCCGTCCCCATCCTTCAGGCCACGCGCTTCCTCTTTTTTCTTGAAAGGCCTTCCCGTGTCCTCCCCTTCCTCACGCCTGCCGGGCATTGCGGCCCTGCTCTTCGCCACCGCCAGCTGGGGCAGCCTGTTCCTCGTCGGCAAGGGCGTGCTGCAGCACGTGGCGCCGGTGTGGCTCACGCTCATCCGCTACACCCTGTCGGCGCTGGTGTTCGCCGCGCTGCTGGGCCTGCGCGGCAGCGGCGGCTGGCACAAGCTGCGGCAGCACGCGGTGCCGCTGGCGCTGCACGGCTTTGCGGGCTTCGGCGTGTTCAGCATCCTGCTGTTCGTCGGGCTCTCGCACTCGGTGCCCTCGCACGGCGCGGTGCTGATCGCCACCACGCCGATCACCACGCAGCTGCTGCGCTGGTGGCTCGATGGCGTGCGCCCGACGCGCACGACCCTGCTGACCGCCGCGCTGGCGCTGGCCGGCGTGGCGACGGTGGCCGGGCTGCTGTCGCCCGGTGGCGCAGGCCTGTCGCACGACACGCTGCTCGGCGACGCCATCGCCTTCGTCGGCACGCTGGGCTGGGTCGTCTACACGCGCGGCGCGGCGCGCTTCCCGACGCTGGACACGGTGGACTACACCGCGCTCACGGTGCTGGCCTCGTGGCCACTGCTGCTGGCTGTGGCGGTGGGCATGACCGTGCTGGGCGCATCGCCCGCGCCCGACGCGCAGGGGCTGCGCCTGTCGTGGCAGGTGCTGCTGTACGTAGGGCTGGTGCCGTCGGCGCTCGCGGTGCTGGCCTTCAACCACGGCGTGCGCGCGCTCGGCGCGGTCACGGGCACGGCCTTCCTGAACTTCGTGCCGGTGTCGGCGCTGCTGATGGGCGTGGCGCTGGGCAAGCCGCCCGCGACGCACGAGATCGTCGGCGTGGCGATGGTGGTGGTGGCGCTGCTGCTGCATGTGGCGGCAGCGAAGCGGGCGGCGACGCCGGTGGCCCCGGTTCGCGTGCCGTCGCCAGGCCAGCGCACCTGCGGCGTCACGCCATGAACAGCGCTCAGCCCTCGGCGCGGCTGCGCCGGAAGATCGCGTAGTTGCCGTTCGCCATCCCCACGAGCACCTCGCCCACGTACAGCCGCGACTCCAGGTTGGCGACGGTGCGCCCGCGGTTGAGCAGCGTGGTCCTGCAGACGACCTGGCCTTCGAACACGGGCTTGAAGTAGTTCATCTTGATCTCGATGGTGGCGCAGATCTCGCCCGCCTCGAGCGTGGGGTACAGCGCCGTGCCCATGCCCGTGTCGGCCAGCGCATAGAGCACGGCGCCGTGCACGACCTCGTGCGGGTTCAGGTGCTGCGGCGCGACGACCAGCGTCATGGTGCTGGCGCCGGCGGTGGCTTGCTCGCAGCGCAGGTCGATCAGTTCGGCGAAGGGGTGTTTCATGGCGACGGGAAATGAAAGGACCGGCCGACTGTAGACCGCACGGCCGTCAGTCGCCGAGCGCGCGGTAGAAGTAGGTGGTGCCGCACGGCGTGCCGTCGGGCAGCAGCGCGTAGCCGGGGATGGTGCCCACGCGCAGCCAGCCGCAGCGGGTGTACAGCCGCTCGGCCTCGGGGCTGGAGGTGTCGAGCACGAGTAGCGTTTTGCCGTGGTCGCGCGCGCGCTGTTCGGCGCCCTTCATCAGCAGCGCGCCGAGGCCGTGGCGGCGTGCGCGGCGGTGCACCAGCATCTTCGCGACCTCGCCGCGGTGCGGCTGGTTCTCGGGCTGCGCCAGCACCAGCTGCACGGTGCCGACGATGCCTGCGTCGTCCTCGGCCACGAGCAGCTCGCGCTCGCCGCGCGCCACGCCGTCGGCCACGTGGCGCCAGAAGGCCCGCGCGCGCTCGGGCGTGAGCGGCTGCATGAAGCTCACCGAGGCGCCGCCATCGACGCAGTCGATGAGCACGTCGGCCAGCGCGTTCAGCTCGGCCTCGCTGACGGAAGAAAGGGCGCGCAGGCGCGGGGTGGTGGCAGCAGTCATGGTCATTTCCGGTTGGCGTGAGAAGGCGCGCTGGTGATGACGACCGCGTAGCGCGCCGTCTCGCGGGTGGGGTTGAAATAGCTCGTCGGCTGGTCGAGCACGAGCGCCAGGCAGTCGCCGGCCTCGAGCCGGTGCTGCTGGTCGCCGACCGCGAGTTCGATGCAGCCTTCGAGCACCCACACCTGCTGGTGGATGCGCGGCTCGCGCGCACCGGTTTCATAGGCCACGCGCGCGCCGGGCGGAAACAGCACCTCGACGATCTGGATCGGCGAGGCGTCGCCGCCGGCCGAGACGTTGCGGCGCAGGTAGCCCGAATGCGGATCGCGCCATTCGAGCTGGTCGGCACGGCGCGACACCGGGCTGGCGGCCGGCGCGTCGGACTCGAACAGCGAGGCCAGCGGCACGCCCAGGCCGGTCGCGAGTTTTTCGAGCAGCACGGCCGTCGGACTGCTCTCGCCGCGCTCGATCAGAGAGATCATGGAGCGGCTGACGCCGCAGTGCGTGGCCAGGGCGTCGAGCGAGAGATCGCGCGCGGCGCGCAGGGCGCGCACGCGCTGGGCGATGCGGTCGTTGAGGCTGGGGGGTGACGCTGATTCTTCTTTCATATTGGATGAAATATCCAATGAAATAGAAATTCCGTCAACCCCGGGGCGAAAGCCGGTCGTCCAGTCCGCAGAGACTTGCTCGTCGAAGTGACTGTTCTTTGGAGAAATATTCATGCCAATCGCTGAAATCATCCAACACATCACCACCACCGACGCACCATGAGCGCCAACGATCCCGCCCCCCTGCCCTCGACCTTCGCCACCTTCGCCGACGGCCCCGCCGCGCCGTCCGCGCTGCGCGCCCGCATCACCGCCGCCTGCCGGCCGCCCGAAGCCGAGGCACTGCAGCCGCTGCTCGACCAGGCCCGGCTGCCCGCCGACCAGGCCGCCGAAGCCCACGCCCTCGCCCACCGCGTCGCCCACCAGCTGCGCCAGCGCAAAAATGGCGGCGGCCGCTCGGGCCTGGTGCAGGGCCTGCTGCAGGAGTACGCGCTGTCGTCGCAGGAAGGCGTGGCGCTGATGTGCCTGGCCGAGGCGCTGCTGCGCATTCCCGACGCCGACACGCGCGACGCGCTCATCCGCGACAAGATCGCGCAGGGCCAGTGGCAGGCGCACGCGGGGCACAGCCCGTCGGTGTTCGTCAACGCCGCGACCTGGGGCCTGCTGCTCACGGGCAAGCTGGTGGCCACGCACAGCGAGACGGGCCTGTCGGCCACGCTCACGCGGCTGATCGGCAAGGGCGGCGAGCCGCTGATCCGCAAGGGCGTGGACATGGCGATGCGCATGATGGGCGAGCAGTTCGTCACCGGCGAAACCATCGCCCAGGCGCTGGCGCATGCGCGCACGCTCGAGGCGCAGGGCTTTCGCTATTCGTACGACATGCTCGGCGAGGCCGCGCTCACGGCCGACGACGCGCGCCGCTACCGCGCGGCCTACGAAGACGCGATCCACGCCATCGGCCGCGCCTCCAACGGGCGCGGCGTGTACGGCGGGCCGGGCATCTCGATCAAGCTGTCGGCGCTGCACCCGCGCTACAGCCGCGCGCAGTACACGCGCGTGATGGCCGAGCTGTACCCGGTGCTGCGCGACCTGGCACTCTTGGCGCTGCACTACGACATCGGCCTGAACATCGACGCCGAAGAAGCCGACCGGCTCGAGCTCTCGCTCGACCTGCTGGAGCGCCTGTGCTTCGAGCCCGCGCTGGCGGGCTGGCAGGGCATCGGCTTCGTGGTGCAGGGCTACCAGAAGCGCTGCCCCTTCGTGATCGACTGGGTGATCGACCTCGCGCGCCGCAGCGGCCACCGGCTCATGGTGCGCCTGGTGAAGGGCGCCTACTGGGACAGCGAGATCAAGCGCGCGCAGCTCGACGGGCTGGCGGGCTACCCGGTCTACACGCGCAAGGCCTACACCGACGTGTCGTACCTGGCGTGCGCGCGCCGGCTGCTCGATGCGCCCGACGCGGTGTACCCGCAGTTCGCCACGCACAACGCCCACACGCTGGCCGCGATCTACACGATGGCCGACCCGTCGCGCTACACGCCGGGCCAGTACGAATTCCAGTGCCTGCACGGCATGGGCGAGCCGCTGTACGAGCAGGTGGTGGGCCCGCTCGGGCGGCCCTGCCGCATCTACGCGCCGGTGGGCACGCACGAGACGCTGCTGGCCTACCTGGTGCGGCGGCTGCTGGAGAACGGCGCCAACACATCGTTCGTGAACCGCATCGCCGATGCGTCGATCCCGCTCGACACGCTGGTGGAAGACCCGGTCGCGACGGTCGAGCGCATGGCTGCGCAGGAAGGCGCGATGGGCTTGCCGCACGCGGCCATTCCGCTGCCGGCCGCGCTCTACGGCACGCAGCGTGCGAACTCGCAGGGCCTGGACCTCGCGAGCGAAGCCACGCTGCATGCGCTCGCCGCCACGCTGCAGGCCAGCGCGAGCGAGCCCTGGCGCGCGACGCCGATGCTCGCCGCGCCACGCGCCGAAGACGAAGCCAGTCGCACCTGGGCCGAGGTGCGCAACCCCGCCGACCGCCGCGACCTCGTCGGCCAGGTGCAGGACGCGGTGCCGGGCGACGTGGCCTCGGCCATTGCGCAGGCCGAAGCCGTCGCCACCGCGTGGGCCGCCACGCCGCCCGCCGAACGCGCCGCCGCGCTCGAGCACGCCGCCACCCTGCTCGAAGCGCAACAGCCGCGCCTGCTCGGCCTCTTGATGCGCGAGGCCGGCAAGAGCGGCGCCAACGCCATCGCCGAAGTGCGCGAGGCGGTCGACTTCCTGCGCTACTACGCGGCGCAGGCGCGCACCGACTTCGCCAACGCCACGCACCGCCCGCTCGGGCCGGTGGTGTGCATCAGCCCGTGGAACTTTCCGCTCGCGATCTTCACCGGCCAGGTGGCCGCCGCGCTCGCGGCCGGCAACCCGGTGCTGGCCAAGCCGGCCGAGCAGACGCCGCTGGTCGCCGCCGAAGCGGTGCGCGTGCTGTGGGAGGCCGGCGTGCCGCGCGCGGCGGTGCAGCTGCTGCCGGGCCGCGGCGAGACCGTCGGCGCCGCGCTGGTCGGCGACGCGCGCGTGCAGGGCGTGATGTTCACGGGCTCGACCGAGGTCGCGCGCCTGCTGCAGAAGACGTTGTCGACGCGCCTCGGCGCGCACGGCGCGCCGGTGCCGCTGATCGCCGAGACCGGCGGGCAGAACGCGATGATCGTGGACTCGTCCGCGCTCGTGGAGCAGGTGGTGGCCGACGTGATGGCCTCGGCCTTCGACAGCGCGGGCCAGCGCTGCTCGGCGCTGCGCGTGCTGTGCGTGCAGGAAGAAGCGGCCGACCGCCTCGTGGCGATGCTGCAGGGCGCGATGGCCGAGAGCTGCATCGGCAACCCCGCGCGGCTCGCGGTGGACGTGGGCCCGGTCATTGACGACGAGGCGCGCGACGGCATCGAGCGCCACATCGCCGGCATGCGCGGGCGCGGCCGGCGCGTGTTCCGCCAGGGCCGCGAGTTCGGCCACGACACGCGCCACGGCACCTTCGTGCTGCCCACGCTGGTCGAGCTGGAACACCTGGGCGAGCTGCAGCGCGAGGTGTTCGGCCCCGTGCTGCACCTGCTGCGCTACCGCCGCCGCGACCTGGGCGCGCTCATCGGCCAGATCAACGGCAGCGGCTACGGCCTCACGCTGGGCGTGCACACGCGCATCGACGAGACCATTGCGCAGGTGGTGGCGCAGGCGCAGGCGGGCAACGTGTACGTGAACCGCAACATGGTCGGCGCCGTGGTGGGCGTGCAGCCCTTCGGCGGCGAAGGCCTGTCGGGCACCGGGCCGAAGGCCGGCGGGCCGCTGTACATGGCGCGCCTGCTGTCGGCGCGGCCCGACGACGTGCTGGCGCGCGCCGTGGCCGAAGACCGTCCCGTGGCACCTGCCAGCGGCCTCGCGGCGCTCGAAGGCTGGGCGCGCGACACGGGCCGCGACGCGCTGGCCGCGCAATGCCGCCGCTTCGCCGGCCTGGCCCACGTCGGCCGCGCACGCACGCTGGCCGGCCCGACCGGCGAGCGCAACGTCTACACGCTGCAGCCGCGCGAGGCCGTGCTGTGCCTCGCCGATGCGGAAGCCGACCGGCTCGTGCAACTGGCGGCCGTGCTGTCCGTCGGCAGCACCGCCATCTGGCCCGCCGATGCGCCCGGCGCGCACGCGCTGCTGGCAGCGCTGCCCGACGAAGCGCGCCACGCGGTCGTGCTCGCCAACGACTGGCGCGCGCCCACCGTGGTCTTCGATGCCGTGCTGCACCACGGCGACGCCGGCCACCTTGCCAGCGTGCTGCAGCAGGTGGCGGCGCGGCCCGGCCCCATCGTCGGCGTGCGCGGCTTCGCGCCCGGCGACACCGGCATCCCGCTCGAAAGCCTGGTGCTGGAGCGCGCGCTGAGCGTCAACACGGCCGCGGCCGGCGGCAATGCGAGCCTGATGACGATCGGGTGAACGGGCTTATTTGTCGAAGGCTGGATCGATCGGCACGCGGTAGCCGTTCACCAGCCGGTTCGTCTCGTTCGCCATGCCCACCACGGCCATCAGCTCGGCGAACATGGCCGGCGTCATGCCGGCCTTCTCCGCGCCCGCGTGGTGGCTCGCGATGCAGTAGCCGCAGTTGTTGGTGACGCTCACCGCCAGATAGATCATTTCCTTGACCACCGGGTCGAGCGCGCCCGGCGCCATCACCTCCTTGAGGCTGGCCCAGGTGCGCTTCAGCGTGGCCGGGTCGTTGGCCAGGTACTTCCAGAAATTGTTGACGTCGGGCACGTTGCGCGAGGCCTTGATGTCGTCGAACACCGCGCGGACCTCGTCGGAAGCGGCGGCGTGCTCGATGGGCTGGGGTTTCATGCGATCTCCTGAAGTGTGAATGCGCGATGGAAAGCAACATTTGCTTTCGGTACCTTCACATTTATTGTGAATTAGGTCCTAGGTTCACGCGCCCTGCGGTTCATACAGTCGAAGCGTCACACATCAAGCGCGCCATCAGGCGCCATCTCAGGGAGAAGAGAGAACCATGGAACACGTCACACAGCACGTGGGGGGCGGTGCGCGCGCCGCATTCGTCTGCAAGAAGAAAACCCGAGACATCGCGGGCGCCGTGCTCGCACTGGCCGCCGGCCTCGCAGGCCCGTCGGCCTGGGCCGACGTGAGCCTGGGCGGTGCCAGCTACACCACCGGCTCGGGCGCAGTGTGCAGCTCGGGCGGCGCCGGTCCCACGTGGGCCTGCCAGGTGCCCAACGCCAGCGGCGGCTTCGCGCTCATCACCGGCGTGCCGACCGACCCCGTGAACGGCGGCCCCGATGCCGCGGCCTTGCAAGGCATGGTGAGCGGCAACCTCGGCGGCGACGCGCTGCTGCTCGGCGGCACGGCCGCCAAGGCCACCGGCTTCGGCAGCGTGGCGGCGGGCTCCGATGCACGCGCCACCGAAACCTACGCCACCGCCATCGGCTCCACCACCGTGGCTGCGGGCGTCAGCAGCACGGCCGTAGGCAACGTGGCCCAGGCCTTCGGCACCAACGCCACCGCCATCGGCGCCAACAGCACGGCCGTGGCCACCAGCAGCGTCGCAGTGGGCGACCGCGCCACCGCGAGCGACATCAATTCGACCGCCCTCGGCGCCAACACGCAGGCGCGCAAGAAGAGCAGCCTCGCAGCCGGCGACAAGGCGATCGCCGACGGCATCAACGCCGCCGCGCTGGGCGCGAACACGCAGGCGCTGGCCGACAGCGCCGTGGCCGTGGGCGACCGCGCCACCGCGGGTGCCGAGTCGGCCGTGGCCGTGGGCCGCCAGAGCACCGCATCGGCCACGTCCGCCGTGGCCATCGGCACGGGCGCGACAGCGAGCGCCGTCAATGGCGTGGCACTCGGCGCCGGCGCCGTCGCCGACCGCGCGGGCATGGGCGGCCAGCAAGAGCGCTTCTCGAACGTCGCCGTGGGCTCCACGCAGGGCGCGGTCTCGGTCGGCAGCGCGGGCGGCGAGCGGCAGATCACGAACGTCGCGGGCGGCACGCAGGCGACCGACGCGGTCAACGTGCGCCAGCTGCAGGCCGTGCAGGCCGGCGCGGTCAACTACGTGACCAACGTGGACGGCAGCGTGAACCACAACCAGATCGTGCTGGGCAACGGACAGGCGCCCAACGGCACCACCGTGTCCAACGTGGCGCCCGGCGTGGCCGGCACGGATGCGGTCAACGTCAACCAATTGAACGCGCAGAGCGCGCAGTGGCGCGACGCCATCCGCGTGAACCAGCGCGATGCCAACGCCGGCACCGCCGGTGCGATGGCCATGGCCGGCATGCCGCAGGCCTACATGCCGGGCAAGAACATGATCGCGGCCGGCATCGCCGGCTACGAGGGCCAGAGCGCGCTCGCGGTCGGCTTCTCGAGCATCTCGGACAACGGCAAGTGGGTGATGAAGTTCACCGGCTCGGCCAACTCGCGCGGCAACGTCGGCGTCTCGGCCGGCGCGGGCTACCAGTGGTGAGCCGCATGAACCCCAGAACCGCCATCGCTCCAGGCCCCACGCATTCTTCCTTCATGACACGCACCTTTTTTCTGCCCACCGCCGCGCTGCTGGCCCTGCTCACCCTCGCCGGCTGCACCTCGTACGTGAGCCGCGGCCTCGACAGCGACGGCAAGGCCACCGAACTCGTCTGGCCCGGCGCCGACCAGCAGCAAACGTGGCAGACCGAAGGCAGCTTTCCGAACCGCGAGAACCTGCGCGCCGTCGGCCCCGGCGCGACCAAGGACCAGCTCTACGCCCTGATCGGCCGCCCGCACTTCGACGAAGGCATGGCCGCCGTGCGCGAGTGGGACTACGTCTTTCACTTCCGCTCGGGCGGCGGTGCGACGAGCTGCCGCTACAAGGTGATCTTCGACACGGCCTACAAGGCGCGCAGCTTCCACTGGAACCCGGCGATCTGCGCGGAGCTGGCCAAGGGCTGATCAGCCGCCCTGCGGCGGCTCCGGCCGCCGCCACAGCCACGTCAGCACGACCGCCATCGAGCCGATGGCGACGCCTGCGAGCCACGGCTTGTGCGCCGTCAACACGATGACGACCGCGCAGAACGCCATCGCCGCGGTGGCGCTCCACTTGGCGCGCCGGCTCACGGTGCGGCCGTTCTCCCAGTTGCGCAGCAGCGGACCGAAGAGCCGGTGGTTCAGCAACCAGCGGTGCAGCCGCGGCGAACTGCGCGCCGCGGCCCAGGCGGCCATCAGCACGAAGACCGTGGTCGGCATGCCCGGCGCGACCACGCCGATGGCGGCCAGCACCAGGCACAACGCGGCAAAGACCATCAGCAGCCAGCGCACGAGCAGCGGCAACGGCCGGGGCTCCACGGCAGCGGGCGGGTTCTGGGGGTCTTCGGCGGGCGTCACGGGCCGATTGTCTTTCTTTCTCTTTCACCGCACCGACGCGCTTGATTCAGATCAACCGCGCGCCGCTTTCGGCTGCCGATACTGGACTTTTACATCCACCTGCAAAGTTCTGAAGACCAAGGCCCACCTTGTATGGAAGACCGAGCTCAATACGGGGATCCATGAGATCGACACGCAGCACCAGCGCATCGTGCAGTACATCAATGCGCTGGACGACGCCCGCCGCACGAACGACCGCAAAGTCGTGGGCCGGATCATCGAGGAGACCATCGACTACACCGCCTCGCACTTCGCGTTCGAGGAGGCCATGATCGAGGACGCGGGCTACCCCTTCACGGGCCCGCACCGGAAGGTGCACGAGATCTTCGTGCGCCGCGTCACCGAATTCCGCACGCGCTTCGAGCACGGCGAAGAGGTGCTGGCCGAGCTGCACGACATGCTCTCGCGCTGGCTGTTCAACCACATCCGCCATGAAGACGGCGCGTACGTGCCGACCGTGAAAGCGCACCTGCACACGACCGATTCGTCTGCGGAAGTGCTGGTGCACGCGCAGGTGCGCAAGGCGGTGCAGCAAGGCGGCGCCGCAGGGCAGGTCAAGATGGGGTGGATGCGGCGCCTGTTCGGCGGCTGACGCGGCTTTGACGCCGCGCCACGGCCGCCGCATCGTCACTCCTCCACGAAGGCTTCTTCGCGCTTGGCCTTCACCGAAGGCAGCAGCACCACGATGAGCAGCAGCGCCGCCGCCGCCAGCAGCCCCGCCGACAGCGGACGCATGACGAACACGCTCCAGTCGCCGCGCGACAGCAGCAGCGCGCGGCGCAGGTTCTCTTCCATCATCGGCCCGAGGATGAAGCCCAGCAGCAGCGGTGCGGGCTCGCACTTGAGCTTGAGGAACAGGTAGCCCACGATGCCGAAGATCGCGACCATCCACACGTCGAAGGTGTTGTTGTTCTCCGAGTACACGCCCACCGCGCAGAACAGCACGATCGACGGAAAGAGCCACTTGTAGGGAATGGTCAGCAGCTTGATCCAGATGCCGATCATCGGCAGGTTCAGCACGATGAGCATCAGGTTGCCGATCCACATCGAGGCGATCAGGCCCCAGAATAGCTCGGGGTTGCTGGTCATCACCTGCGGGCCGGGCTGGATGTTGTGGATGGTCATCGCACCGACCATCAGCGCCATCACCGCGTTGGGCGGAATGCCCAGCGTCAGCAGCGGAATGAACGAGGTCTGCGCACCGGCGTTGTTGGCCGACTCCGGTCCCGCCACGCCGCGGATGTTGCCCTTGCCGAAGGGCACTTCGCCCTGCTTGAGCTTGATGCGCTTCTCGATCGTGTAGGCCGCGAAGGCCGACAGCAGCGCGCCACCGCCCGGCAGGATGCCCAGGGCCGAACCCAGCGCGGTGCCGCGCAGCACAGCGGGCGTCATGCGCCGGAAGTCTTCCTTGGTCGGCCACAGGCCCTTGACCTTGGCGGTGAACACCTCGCGCTCATGCTCGGGCACGGCCAGGTTGGCGATGATCTCGCCGTAGCCGAACACGCCCATCGCAATCGCGATGAAGCCGATGCCGTCGGTCAACTCGGGAATGTCGAAGCTGTAGCGCGCCACGCCCGAGTTGACGTCGGTGCCCACGAGGCCCAGCGCCAGCCCGAGCAGGATCATCGTGATGGCCTTGAGCAACGAGCCCGAGGCCAGCACCACGGCGCCGATCAGGCCCAGGATCATCAGCGAGAAGTATTCGGCCGGGCCGAACTTGAAGGCCAGCTCGGTCAGCGGCGGTGCGAAGGCCGCAAGAATCAAGGTGCCCACGCAACCCGCGAAGAACGAGCCCAGGCCCGCCGCGGCGAGCGCCGGCCCGGCCCTGCCCTTGCGTGCCATCTGGTAGCCGTCGATCACGGTCACCACCGACGACGATTCGCCCGGCAGGTTCACCAGAATGGCGGTGGTCGAGCCGCCGTATTGCGCGCCGTAATAGATGCCGGCCAGCATGATCAGCGCCGACACGGGCGGCAGCGCGTACGTGGCGGGCAGCAGCATCGCGATGGTGGCCACGGGGCCGATGCCCGGGAGCACGCCGATCAGCGTGCCCAGCAGGCAGCCGACGAAGGCATAGACAAGGTTCTGCGCGGTGAAGGCCACGCCGAAGCCGATCGAGAGGTTGGTAATCAGGTCCATTGTTCTCTTGGATTTCTTGTTGTTCTGCGCGGGTCAGCCGGCGATGAAGGTGGGCCACACCTGGAACTGCAGCTTCAGCGCCACCACGAAGGCCAGGTAGCTGCCGAGCGCGAGCACGGTCGCCAGGAGGGTCACGCCCTTCCAGCCGAAGCTGTCGCCCGCCAGGCTCGCGATGAAGGTCAACGCATAGATCGCGACGATGAGCCCCATCGACGGCAAGCCGATGCTCGGCAGACCGCCCAGCAGCACGCCGAACACCAGGTTGGCGCCGATGATGAACAGCAGCGGCTTCCATGCGATGCGGCCCACGGGTTCGCCGTCGGCGGTCTCGACCGTGAGGGCCTTGAACGTGATCAGCACGCCCATGCACGCGATGAGGATGCCCACGATGAGCGGAAAGTAGCCGGGGCCCATGCGGGCGCCGGTGCCCACGTTGTAGGTCGTGGCGCCCCATGCGAAGGCCACGCCGAAGGCGCTGAAAAGCACGCCCGAGCAGAAGTCTCTCTGACTCTTGATTCTCACCGTTGATGTCTCCTGGAACTGCGTTGATCGGCACACGATGTGCGTCAGCGATCCTAGGAATTCAGCGCGGCGGTGTGTATGAACAAAGCATTGCCATTCGGCAATGTTCGAGGCGCGAGGAAACGAAGAAGGCGCCGCTCAGGCGTCCGCGGTCGGCAGGTCGATGCAGGCGCGCAGGCCCGGGCGGGCATCGCCGAACTGCAGGCGACCGCCGTGCAGCGCCACCACCGCCTGCACGCTCGCGAGCCCCAGGCCGTGGCCCGGCGTGCTGTGGTCCAGCCGATGGAAGCGCACGCCCAGTCGCTCGTACTCGGCGCTCGGAATGCCGGGGCCGTCGTCCTGCACGAACAGCTGCGCGCGCCCGTCGACCGTGTGCGTGCCGATGCGCACGGTGGCGCCGGCCCCGCCGTACTTCAGCGCGTTGTCGAGCAGGTTGGCCGCTGCCCCCGCGAGCAGGTCGCGGTCGCCCAGCGCGATGGCGCGGTCGGCCGGCTCGCGCAGCAGCGCGATGCCCCGCACCTCGGCCACCGCCTCGTACAGCTCCGCCACGTCGTCGGCAATGACGTGCAGCGCCACCGGCGCGAACTGCTGGCGCCGCGCGCCGGCCTCGACCTCGGCGATCTGCAGCAGCTTCTCGAACATCACCGCCAGCTCCTCGAGCTCGCGGATGGCGGTGGCGACGGGCTCGCGCTGCGGATGGTGGGCGTCGCCGAGCCCCGCCTCCACCGCACGCAGGCGCACCAGCACGCGCGTGAGCGGCGTGCGCAGGTCGTGCGCGATGGTGTTGGACACATGGCGCACGCCGTCCATCAGCGACTGGATGCGGTCGAGCATCGCGTTGATGTCGCCCTCCAGCAGCGCGAACTCGTCTTCCTGGCCCGAAGGCGCCACGCGCTCCTGCAGCTCGCCCGCCGCGATGCGCGCGGCCGTGCGCCGCACCGCGCCCACGCTGCGCTCCAGCTCCTGGCGGAAGACGAAGGTGCCGCCGATGAGCAGCAGCACCGCCACGATGCCCGCCGCCGCGCTGGCGCTCGCCACCAATGATTCGATCGACTCCTGGTCGCGCAGGTCGTGCCCCACCACGAGCATGCCGCCGTCGGGCAGCGGGCGCATCACGAGGTAGGCGATGACGGTCTGGCCCGCGCGCACCACGCGGCGGTGCACGCCGTCGCCCGCATCGGGCGCCAGCGAGGGCATCTGGTCGAGGTTGCCCGCGCGCTTGTTTCCGTCGCGATCGGTGAGCAGGTAGATCTCGTTGTCGGAGTTGCGGCCGTCGGAAAGCGCATGGGCGATCTCGCCCGCCACACCCTCGGCACCGCGCGCTTCGTAGCGCACCACCAGCTGCTGCACGCTGGCGGCCACCTGCCGCACCATGCGCTGCTGCAGCACGCCGACGGTCTGCATGTAGACGATGGCCAGCGCGGCCAGCATGGTGATCGCGACGAGCAGCCCGTAGTAGAAGGCGAGCCGGAAGCCGACCGAGCGCCACAGCTGGCGCAGGGCCCGGGTCATTGCGGCGCGGCCAGCGTGTAGCCCACGCCGCGCACGGTGTGGATCAGCGTCGGCGCGCCGCCCGCATCGAGCTTGCCGCGCAGGCGGCTCACCTGCACGTCGATCACGTTGGTCTGCGGGTCGAACTGGTAGTCCCACACGGCCTCGAGCAGCATGGTGCGCGTGACCACCTGGCCCGGATGCATCATGAGATAGGCCAGCAGCCTGAACTCGCGCGGCTGCAGCGCGATGGGCCGGCCGCCGCGCTCCACGTGGCGGCGCGCCAGGTCGAGCGTGAGGTCGGCCAGCTGCAGCGTGCGGATCTCGGGCCCGCTGCGCGAGCGCCGCACCAGCGCCTCGGCGCGCGCCGCGAGTTCGGAGAAGGCAAAGGGCTTGGCCAGGTAGTCGTCGCCGCCGGCCTTGAGCCCGCGCACGCGCTCGTCGAGCGCGCTCAAGGCGCTGAGCACCAGCACCGGCGTCTTCTTGCCGAGCGCGCGCATCGTGGTGAGGATCGACAGGCCGTCCACGTCGTTGGGCAGCATGCGGTCGAGGATGACGAGGTCCCACGTCTCGCCCGTCGCGCGCGCGAACGCATCCGCGCCGTCGCGGCTGATCACCGCCACATGGCCGAGCGAACGGAAGCCTTCGGCGATGTAGCGCGCGTTGTCGGCATCGTCCTCGACGATGAGGCAGTTCCAGATGACGGTGGGGCCGAGCACGTCAGTCGGTGCGGCCACGGCAAGAAATACCCATGGATGGCGGTGCGGTTGTGCTCACGTTGCGCCCCCTGGGATGCGGGGGCCTGCAACGCAAATGCTAGCCCAGGTGGAAGCGGGAAAGGCCTGCGCTTCATTACCGTTTGTCCATGAAGCCGCGTGGTCGCGTGGTCGCGTGCGCGAGGAGCTGACCTGGCCCCATCAAGTCGAAGACCACGCTCACTCTCCGTTCACCAGAGACACCCCGTCTTCCGGCTTGCGCATCCATTTCGCAACGTCCACGCCCAACCCGTGAATCACTGCATCCATTGCGCTGCATTCGGTCGTCTCCGCCGTGATATCCGCGTAGGGGGTGCGCACTTGGCGCAGGGCTTTGAATTGCGCAGGGGGCAGTCCCGGTCGTTCAAGCACCGCATGGATGACCACGATCGTGGGGCCGCCAGCGCTGACGGTCACGATGTCCATGATGTCGATCTTCAGCACAAGGGCGGCCTCCCTGCCGGGACCCGGCACGGAGCCCACAACCTCATACCGCGCCTTCAACTGATCTTGCACGGCCTGACGCAGCGGGTCCGGCACACCGCACGCGTCATCGGCTTCGGACATCTGGCGGCCCTGGTCATGTCCGTACGCGACGGGCGGCAGCACCACCGTGGTGGAGGCAGCAGGCGCGGGTCGCGTTCGCTCGGGCGGCTGGGAATCGTGTGAACCGCAAGCAGCCAGAAGTGCGCTTACCGCCATCGCGATGCACGTGTTGCGCACGAAGGCAGGCGAAGCCTCTGCAGGCGCATTGGAGGTACAGCAGGCCGGCGGCACCAAGACGCGATTTGTTACATTAGTCCGGGGGTTGGAGGAATTTTGCAGGACCGACTACCTACCGGGCGATCGCCCGGCCAAATCAACTATAAGGAAAAATGCTACATGCACACCATCAATTACAAGATGGAGTACTCGATTCTCGAGTACGTTTTCGGCCTGATTGGCCCGGCAATTATCATTGCCGCCATTTTTTATCCGATTGCGGATCTGAAAATAGGCACCCTTCGGCTTCACCTGCCGACCGGCGTGGCCAATGGCGTTCTCATGTTGATCGGGGCGTACGTCACGTATCTTACGGTCGGAACACTTTTCAAGAAGCGCGCAGCCAACAGCCAGGGCGCCAACATTGTTCTTGATGAAAAGGGCATGTCTTTCACGACCGTCAAGAAATTCTCGGGCGTACTGACCACCGTGGGCTATGACGCCATCAATCAAGTCACCATCACGGACATCCCGGAAACCTCCACATCGAGTGCGGAGAAAAAAATAGAAATCAGCACGCCGTCGATGGCACCCAAGAAGCACGAGTTCGATGCCATTCACATGGTGAAGGATTCAGACTTTGAAGTTCTTGTGAATGCGCTCAAGCATCGCGCCGTCAACGCCACCTTCAAGCAAATCTGACCCATGGGTTTCTTGAAGAAGTTGTTCCAGATAGTTTCTGCCAAAAAATACAGAAATTGCCCCGATGGGGCCGCAGCGGATCCGGCGGCGCAGCGAGCACTTCAAGCGGGGCTCATCAACTCCGAACAGATCATGGCGTATTGCGACAGCTACGCAACGGGGTTGTCTGACGAAACTCTCTCCGAGGGACTTGGCTCGCACTGGGGCATACGCTCGCCCCAGGAGGCTGCTGAAACCCTGGCGTCACTCGGTCGCCATGGCCATCGCTTTTTTTACGACATTGTTTTTCGTATTTACAGCGATGGTGCTTCAGGAGAGGAGCGCCAGGAGGTTCTCGAGGCCTTGATCGCCAGCGGTCGATACGGCTCCCCGGAAACGGTGCGCGAGCAGATTGCCGCGCAGGGGCCGAGTGAGGAAAAAGATCTCGTTTTCTCGGCTTTGGCGCAGGCGATGGAGATGCTGGAGAATCTGCGATCCGTTTTTCGTCTTCTCGAAGACAAGGTCAATGGCTCGTACCTTCCCAAGGATTACAGCGCCGGCATCCTTGCCTGGGATCTGGGCCGCCTCGTCACGGTTGCGAGGATGTCATTGGACTGCAAATACATCGAGCAGGCTGAATTCGATCGCATTCTTTCGCATGCAGACAAGGAATTGCGCTCGAATTTTTCGTCCTGGCCGCAGTTTGCAAAGAGCTACATCATCGGCCGGGCCAGCTGGGCGGGTCAAAATATGACGCTGGGCGGAATCATCGGTATTGCCGAAGATCTCATGACCGATGAACGGAGCCCTTGGGTGCTGTCGCCTCTGTGAGTTGCATTCGACGACAGCGCTGGAAAAGATCCAGCTCGTCGGATCACTCCCTGTTGATTTCCGTGGACGCTTGATCCACCTTTCCATCGCGAACTGACCGGCCGCAATGTCTTGCGGCCGTTGTTCGCATGGAGGAGTGGATTACTCGTAAACGGAAATCAACAAATTCAAAGTATTTACGACGCTATTTGCGCGTTCAAGACTTTATTTGGCGAGATCATTGGAATCGCGCCGCCCACGCACGCTCACTCCACCGTCACGCTTTTCGCGAGGTTGCGCGGCTTGTCCACGTCGGTCCCGCGCGCGCACGCCGTGTGGTACGCCAGCAGCTGCAGCGGCACCACGTGCAGCAGCGGCGACAGCGCGCCGTAGTGCTCGGGCATGCGGATCACGTGCAGGCCTTCGCCGCTGGCGATCTGCGTGTCGCCGTCGGCCAGCACGTAGAGCACGCCGCCGCGGGCGCGCACTTCCTGCAGGTTGCTCTTGAGCTTTTCGAGCAGCGCATCGTTCGGCGCCACGGCGACCACGGGCATCTCGCTCGTGACGAGCGCGAGCGGGCCGTGCTTGAGTTCGCCGGCGGCGTACGCCTCGGCGTGGATGTAGGTCACTTCCTTGAGCTTGAGCGCGCCTTCGAGCGCGATCGGGTAGTGCAGGCCGCGGCCCAGGAACAGGGCGTTGTCCTTGCGCGCGAAGTCTTCGGCCCAGCCGATGATCTGCGGCTCGAGCGCGAGCACCGACTGCAGCGCGACGGGCAGGTGGCGCATTTCCTTCAGGTAGCGCGCCTCGTCGAGCGCGCTCAGGCGGTCCTTGGACTGCGCGATGGCCAGCGTGAGCAGGAACAGGCCCGCGAGCTGGGTGGTGAAGGCCTTGGTCGAGGCCACGCCGATTTCGACGCCGGCGCGCGTGATGTAGGCCAGCTTGCACTCGCGCACCATGGCGCTGGTGGCGACGTTGCAGATGGTCAGCGTCTGCTCCATGCCCAGCGAGCGCGCGTGCTTGAGCGCGGCCAGCGTGTCGGCGGTTTCGCCCGACTGGCTGATGGTGACGACCAGCGTCTTGGGGTCGGGCACGGAGTCGCGGTAGCGGTACTCGCTGGCGATCTCGACCTGGGTGGAGATCTTCGCGATGCTCTCGAGCCAGTACTTGGCGGTGCAGCCGCTGTAGTAGCTGGTGCCGCAGGCCAGGATGAGGATCTTGTCGATGTCCTGGAACACGCGGTGCGCGCTCGCGCCGGTGGCGCCGTCCTGCCCGATGCCGTCGAACAGCTCGGGCACGATGCCCTCGACGCCTTCGAGCGTGTCGCCGATGGCGCGCGGCTGCTCGAAGATTTCCTTCTGCATGTAGTGGCGGTACGGGCCCAGCTCGGCCGCGCCGCTGTGGGCGTGCACGGTGCGCACGGTGCGGGTGACGGGCTTGTGGTTCTTGTCGACGATCCAGTACTTGCCGGGCTGCAGGTCGACCACGTCGCCTTCTTCGAGGTAGACGATCTGGTCGGTCACGCCGGCCAGCGCCATCGCGTCGCTGGCCAGGAAGTTCTCGGTGCCGTCCTTGCCGGCGCCCAGGATCAGCGGCGAGCCGGCGCGCGCGCCGATCACGCGCTGCGGCTCGTCGCGGCAGATGACGGCGATGGCGTAGGCGCCGTGCAGCTGCAGCACGGCGGCCTTGACGGCTTCGAACAGGTCGCCGTTGTAGAGGCTGTCGACGAGGTGGGCGATGACCTCGGTGTCGGTCTGGCTCTCGAACACGTAGCCCTTGGCCTCGAGCGCGGCGCGCAGCGGTTCGTGGTTCTCGATGATGCCGTTGTGCACGAGCGCGATGCGGCCCGGGCGCGCGGCGGGCGCGTCGGCGCCGACGCCGTGGCTGAAGTGGGGATGGGCGTTGTGCACGGCCGGTGCGCCGTGGGTGGCCCAGCGGGTGTGGGCGATGCCGGTGAGGCCTTCGACCTTGTCGTCGCGCACCTGCGTCAGCAGGTCGGCCACGCGCGAGGTGGTGCGTGCGCGGCTCAGGCCGCCGGCATGCACCGCGACGCCGCAGGAGTCATAGCCGCGGTATTCGAGCCGCTGAAGGCCCTGGACCAGGACCGGAACGATGTCGCGATGGGAGGCTGCGCCGACGATGCCGCACATGGGGTGTACCTTGTCTTGAAGAACAGAAGGGCTCGATGGTAGGGAGCCCTTCGAGAAATATGGCGTCTAAATTTCCACAGTTTTGGAGTTTTATTTCACTCAAACCTGTAGATGGAGTTTTATTCCATAATTTCAACTCATATGGAATCAATCTCTCTCGACGCCATCGACCTCAAGCTGCTCGACGCGCTCCAGAACGACGCCTCGCAGACCAACCAGCGCCTGGCCGCCGAGGTGGGCATCTCGCCGCCGACCTGCCTGCGCCGCGTGCAGCGGCTGCGCCAGGAAGGGCTCATCGAGCGCCAGGTCGCCCTGCTCTCGCCCGACCGCCTCGCCACGGTGCTGGGCCACGGCCTGCAGGCGGTGGTAGAGATTTCGCTCGACCGGCAGGACGCCGCCGCGCTCGACGCCTTCGAGGCCCGCGTGATCGCGGACGACGCCGTGCAGCAGTGCTGGCGCGTGTCGCCGGGGCCCGATTTCGTGCTGGTGGTAGTGGCGCGCGACATGCCCGGCTACGGCGCGCTGACGCAGCGGCTGTTCACGGCCGACGCCAACGTGCGCAACGTGAAGGCGTTCTTCAGCCTCAAGCGCGCGAAGTTCGGGGCCCGCGTTCCGCTGGGCTGACGCCGGTTCTGTGCGCGATCAGCGCTCGCTCGCCGCCTCGCGCAGCGCTTCGAGGAAGGTGCGCCGCCACCAGTGGATGTCCTGCGCCCGGATGCGCGACAGCAGCTTCTGGTGCCGCTCGCGCCGCTCTTCCAGCGGCATCTGCAGCGCCTGCTGCACCGTCTCCGCCGTGCCGTGCGTGTCGTACGGATTCACCAGCAGCGCTTCCTTCAGCTGCTCGGCCGCGCCGGCGAAGCGCGACAGCACCAGCACGCCGGGGTCGGCCGGGTCCTGCGCCGCGATGTATTCCTTGGCCACGAGGTTCATGCCGTCGCGCAGCGGCGTCACCAGCCCCACGGCCGCCGCGCGGCACAGGCCGGGCACGCGGCGCCGCGCCACCATGCGGTGGATGTAGCGCACGGGCATCCAGTCGAGCTCGCCGTAGTCGCCGTTGATGGCGCCGCACAGCGACTCGAGCTCCTTGCGGATGTCGGCGTAGGCATCGACCGTCTCGCGCGTGGGCGAGGCGATCTGGATCAGCGTGGCGCTGCGGCGGTTCTCGGGGTAGTTGGCCAGCAGCTCGCGGAACGAACGCACGCGCTGCGGGATGCCCTTCGAGTAGTCGAGCCGGTCGATGCCCAGCAGCAGCCGGCGGCTCGAGTACTCGCGCTTCATGGTCTCGTACATGTCGCGCGATTCCTTGGCGTGCGTGAGCGCCGCGAACTCGTCCACGTCGATGCCGATGGGGAAGGCGTTGCAGCGCACCGTCTGCCCGTAGGCGCGGTACATGTCGTTGCCGAGGTATTCGCCATGGGCCTCGTTGCGCACGTAGTGCTCGAAGTGCTGCACGTCCTGCTGCGCCTGGAAGCCGATCAGGTCGTACGAGAACAGCGAACGCATCAGCCATTCGTGCTGCGGAATGGCCGCGATGATGATCTGCGGTGGCAGCGGAATGTGCAGGAAGAAACCGATGCGCTGCTTGCAGCCCATGGCGCGCAGCTCGGCGGCCAGCGGCATCAGGTGGTAGTCGTGGATCCAGATGATGTCGTCGTCCTTCAGCAGCGGCATCAGCTTGCGCGCGAACAGCTGGTTCACGCGCCGGTAGCCGCCGATGAAGCCGGCATCGAAATGCGCCAGGTCCAGGCGGTTGTGGAACACCGGCCAGAGCACGTCGTTGCTGTAGCCCAGGTAGTAGCTGTCGTGGTCGTCACGGCTCAGGTCGAGCGTGGCGAGCGTCACCTTGCCGGCCTGCTGCTTGTGCAGCTCGCCTTCGCCCGTGGGCCCGCCTTCGACGATCTGCCCGCTCCAGCCGAACCACAGGCCGCCGCTCTGTTGCAGGCTCTCGCCCAGGGCCACGGCCAGGCCGCCGGCGGCGGGCTTGCGCGGGTCGGCCACGCGGTTCGAAACAACGACGAGACGACTCATATGCACGAATCCCAGGGAGCGGACAGGCGCACGGCCGCATTGATGATGCCGACCATCGAATAGGTCTGCGGAAAGTTGCCCCACATCTCGCCCGTGACCGGGTGCGTGTCTTCCGACAGCAGGCCCAGCGGGTTGCGCGCGGCGAGCATGGTCTCGAAGATCTGGCGCGCCTCGGCCTTGCGGCCGATCTTGGCCAGCGCGTCGATGCGCCAGAAGGTGCAGATGTTGAAGGCGGTCTCGGGCTTGCCGAAGTCGTCGGCCGCTTCGTAGCGGCGCATGTAGGGGCCGTCGCACAGCGACTTTTCCATCGCGTCGACGGTGGAGATGAAGCGCGGGTCGCGCGCGTCGATCAGGCCCACCTCGACCATCAGCAGGATGCTCGCATCGAGCTCGTGCCCGCCGAAGCTTTCGGCAAAGGCCTGGCGCTCTTCGCACCATGACTTGGCAAGAATCTCTTCCTTCATGCGTGCGGCATGGCCATGCCAGTAGGCGGCGCGCTCGGGCAGCTCGAGCCGTCGCGCGATCTTGGCGAGCCGGTCGCAGGCGGCCCAGCTCATGAGCGCCGAGCTGGTGTGCACGCGGGCGCGCGTGCGCAGCTCCCACATGCCGGCGTCGGGCGTGCCGTACACGCGCACGGCCTGCTCGCCCACCGCCTCCAGGTGCGGAAACTCCGCCACGCCCGCGCGGCTGAGCAGCCGGTGGTCATGAAAAGCCTGGGCTGCGCCGAGCACGATGTTGCCGTACACGTCGTGCTGGAAGTGCTCCTGCGCCTGGTTGCCCACGCGCACCGGACCCATGCCGCGGTAGCCGGGCAGGCCCTCGACGAAGGACTCGGGCAGCTCGCGCTCCAGCCCGATGCCGTACAGCGGCTGGATGTGCTCGCCGTGCGAGCCGATCACCACGTTGCCGAGCCAGCGCAGGTAGTCTTCCATCGTGCCCACCTCGCTCAGCGAGTTGAGCGCGCGCACCACGAAGAACGCGTCGCGCAGCCAGCAGTAGCGGTAGTCCCAGTTGCGCTGGCTGCCCGGCGCCTCGGGGATGCTGGTGGTCATGGCGGCCACGATGGCGCCGGTGTCCTCGTACAGCGAGAGCTTGAGCGTGATGGCCGCGCGGATCACCGCGTCCTGGTATTCGAAGGGAATGGCCAGGCGCTTGCTCCAGGTGCGCCAGTAGGCGATGGTTTCCTGCTCGAACTTGCGCGCGGTGTCGGCAATGCCTTCGAGCAGCGTCTCGTCCACGCCGAACATGAAGTTGTACTCGCGCGAGATCACGAAGGGCTGGCGCGACAGGATGTGCGAGATCGACGCGTCGGTGTTCAGCCGCAAGGTCACATCGGGCCCGACATAGCGGATGTGGTTGCTGCCGCGCGTGACCTCGGTCGGCGCCGAGGCGCCCCACTGGAAGCGCGGGTCGAGCGACACGCGGATGCGCGGCGCGCCGGCAATCGGGCGCACGCGGCGCACCATCATGAGCGGGCGGAAGTAGCGCGAGCGGCTGTGAAAGCGCGGCGCGAAGTCGGTGATCTCGATGCCCTGCCCCGCGCTGTCGAACAGCTGCGTACGCAGCACGGCGGTGTTGGGCTCGTACCACTGCTTGCTGGAGGCGAAGTCCTCGATCTCGATGGCCCAGGCGCCGGCCTCCTCGCCGGGGTGCAGCAGCGCGTTGAAGACCGGGTCGCCGTCGAAACGCGGCAGGCAGCACCAGACGGCGCGGGCGCGCGCATCGATGAGCGCGCTGTAGGCGCAGTTGCCGATCACGCCGACATTGAGCGAGGGCTCGGCCGGCGGCGCGAAGCCGCGCGGCGGGGCTGCTGCCACCTTCGCGGCGTCGACGGGCGCCTGGTCGTCGGGGCCCGCCGCGCCGGCCAGGGCGTTGCCCGCGCGGTCCTCCGGAGCCTTCGGCAGTTGTTGTTCGCTCATGCGGGGCTCCTCGGTGGTGTCTGGGGATGGTCGGGTGCGGCCAGCAGGTCGCGTGCCTGCACCAGCCATTCGTAGACCGCGCGCGGCGATTCGAGCCGGTGCAGCGCCAGGCTCGGCCCGGCGCCCACCTTGATCGCGACGCCGCCGCGCGGCTGCACGACGGCGAAGCCGCTCTCGTCGGTGGTGTCGTCGCCCGCGAAGACCGGCGTGCGGCCCGCGAACGGCGCTTCGGTCATGAAGGCTTCGATGGCGAGGCCCTTGTTCACGCCCGAAGGCTTCACTTCGAACACGAACTTGCCGTGCATGAGCTCGAGCTGCGGACGGCCTTCGATGGCGCGCGCCATCGCGTCGCGGCACACGGCCTCCAGCTGCGGCGCGAGCCGGTAGTGCAGCGCGATGGCGCCGTGCTTGCGCTCGACCAGCAGGCCTTCGTGGATGCGCGCGAGTTCGTTGGCCACGTCCAGGATCGGGACGAGGTCGGGCGGGCGCTGCTCCTGCATGCCGCCTTTGGCATCGCGGCGCTGCACGCCGTGCTCGCCGGCCGCGGGCAGCCGCAGCGGCGCGAGAAAGCGGTCGATGGCATCGATCTGGCGCCCCGACACCACGGCGAGCGCGCCGCCGAGCAGGTCGCGCAGGTCGCTCAGCAGGGGCACGAGGGCGGGCGGCACCTCGATGGCTTCAGGCGTGGCGGCGAGGCCGACCAGCGTGCCGTCGAAGTCGAGAAAAAGGGCGGCGTCCCGGCCCGGCGGAGGTGGCAACTGGGCGTTGCTGCTGGAGGACTTTGGCATTGGGAAAAACCATAGCACGGCTCGCACGCGGCGCGTGTCGGCCAAAGTCCCGGCGTGCGCCGATGGCGGGGATTCAGTCGGCCGTGGCCGGCAACGAGGCCTTCACCGCCGCGATGCGCGCGCGGTGGATCGCCTCGCCGATGCGCGGCCCCGTGGCGCCGGCCTGCTGCGCCTCGCGCGCCACCACGTCGGTGGCCACGGCCTGGGCCGCGGCGAGCACCGCGAGCAGGCGCGGGCGCTGCGGGTAGGCCGTGTCCTCGAAGCCGAGCCGGCCGCGCGCGTCGCATTCGCAGGCCAGCAGCGCCTCGGCGAAGCGCGCCGGCTTGCGGAAGGCGTCGCAGCGCTCCAGCAGGCGCACCAGCGGCGTCGCGTCGAGCGCGCCGCTGCGGTGGATGTTGCCGTGCTCGCGCGCCACCACCTCGGCCATCTCGCGCAGTTCCACCGGCACGCGCCAGCGTTCGCACACGGCCTGCAGCAGGTCGACGCTGCGCAGCTCGTGGTTGATGTGGCGCGGCAGCATGTCGGCCGGCGTGGTGCCCTTGCCGAGGTCGTGCATCAGGCAGGCGAAGCGCACGGGCAGCGTGGCGCCCAGCCGCGCGCTGGTGTCCAGCACCATCATCAGGTGCACGCCGGTGTCGATCTCGGGGTGGTGCTGCGCCGGTTGCGGCACGCCCCAGAGCCGGTCAACCTCGGGCAGCAGCACGGCAAGCGCGCCGCAGTCGCGCAGCACCTCGAACATGCGCGAGGGCCGCGTTTCCATCAGGCCGCGCGCGAGCTCCTGCCACACGCGCTCGGGCACCAGCGCATCGACCTCGCCGGCCGCGACCATCTCGCGCATGAGCGCCATGGTTTCGGACGCGACGGTGAAGTCGTCGAAGCGCGCGGCAAAGCGCGCCACGCGCAGGATGCGCACCGGGTCTTCGCGGAAGGCGTCGGTGACGTGGCGCAGTACCTTGTCGCGCAGGTCGCGCTGGCCGTGGAAGGGATCGGCCAGGGTTTCGGGGCGCGCCTCGAAGCTGCCGTCGGCGGCCACGTGCTCGGCGGGCAGCGCGATGGCGTTGACGGTCAGGTCGCGCCGGGCGAGGTCCTGCTCCAGCGTGACGTCGGGCGCCGCATGCACGACGAAACCGCGGTAGCCCGGCGCGCTCTTGCGCTCGGTGCGGGCCAGCGCGTACTCCTCGCGCGTGCGCGGGTGCAGAAACACGGGGAAATCGCGCCCCACGGGCAGGTAGCCGCGCGCCACCATGGCCTCGGGCGTGGCGCCCACTACCAGCCAGTCATGGTCGGACACGGGGCGGCCCAGCAGCCGGTCGCGCAGTGCACCGCCGACGAGAAAAATGTTCATGAGTGCAGTGTAGGGATACTCTCCCTGCACAAAAAGAACGGTCGTTCGATAATCGCCGAGCGATGCGAACGACCGTTCGTAAATTCGTGTCGCGCGAAGCACCGGTCGCTGGCCGGTGCCCCCGTGCGCGGGGCTGTTTTCAACACCCAAGGAGCATTCACAGCTATGAAGAAACTCACAACAACAGCATCGTTGGCATTGGCGGCACTCGGGGTCCTGGCATCGGGCAGCGCCGTGGCGCAGAACGCCGGCGACTGGGTCGTCGGCACCGGCTGGTTCCACCTGTCGCCGCAGGATTCGAGCAAGCCGCTGACCGTGACCTCGCCCGTGCACAGCGTGCTGGCCGGCTCGGGCGCGAGCGTCACCAACTCGGACACGCTGGGCCTGAACGTCGCGTACTTCATCGACCCCCACTGGGCCGTCGAGGGCGTGCTCGGCGTGCCGCCCAAGTTCAAGCTCAACGGCAGTGGCACGCTGGCGCGCGTGGGCGAACTCGGCCAGGCCCGCCAGTGGAGCCCGACCGTGCTGGCCAAGTATTACTTCAACGAAGGCAACGACGCCTTCCGTCCGTTCGTGGGCCTGGGCGCCACCTACGTCTGGTACAGCGACGTGAAGCTCACGTCGAACCTGCAGGGCGCGCTGGCCAGCCAGTTCCACGTGCGTCCGTCTTCGGTGAACACCACCGCCAAGCTCGACAGCTCGTTCGCGCCCGTGCTCAACGCCGGCGTGGCCTACCAGTTCGACAAGCACTGGGGCGTGTCGTTCTCGGTGTCCTACATCCCGCTGAAGACCAAGGCCAAGCTCACGACGACCAGCATCACCGGCCTGCCGGTGGCGCGCAGCGAGGCAAGCCTGAAGCTGAACCCGATCGTCACCTACCTGGCGGCGACGTACCGGTTCTGACGAAGTCCGACGGGCCTCAGTCGCGTGAAGTGCGATAGGGCTCGTCGAAAGCCACGAAGGTCTTCTCGGCCAGGGCGCCCGCGATCCACGCGGCGACGCCCGGCAGGGCCGCCACGCGCGCGATGTACGCGTCGATGGCCGGCGGCACCGGCAGGCCGTAGCCGCGGATGCGCATGCCCACCGGCGCGAAGAAGGCGTCGGCGATGGTGAAGGCGCCGAACAGCATCGGGCCGCCGTGCGTGTCGAGCAGCTCGGTCCACATCTGCACGATGCGGTCGAGGTCTTCCTGCACGCCGGGCTGCTCGGCCAGGAGCCGCGCGCCCACCTCGGGCAGCGAGGCCTCGATGTTCATCGGGCAATTGCCGCGCAGATTGGTGAACCCCGAGTGCATCTCGGCGCAGATGCTGCGCGCGCGGGCTCGCTCGGCCACGCCCTGGGGCCACAGCTGCTTCTCGGGGAAGCGCTCGGCCAGGTACTCGGCGATGGCCAGCGTGTCCCAGACGGCCAGGTCGCCGTCGACCAGCACCGGCACCTTGGCCACGGGGTTGATGGCGCCGATCACGTGCTTGAACTGCGAGGTGGCGTCGAACGAATCGAAGCGCACCATCACCTCTTCGAAGGGAATGCCGGCCTGGGTCATGAGCACCCAGGGGCGCATGGACCACGACGAGTAATTCTTGTTGCCGATGTAGAGCTTGGACATCTGTCAGGGTCTCCGGGTCAGTGCGGGAATGCGGGGCAAAGCCGTCGATGCTAGCCGGGCGGCGCGCTGCGATTGATGACGAAGGCGGCGCGAATTGATGCGGGCCGCTTCAGCGGTCGCCGTCCTGGCGGGATTCGGGCGGGACGATCACGCGCGGGCCGGAGGCGTTCGTGTCCGGCGAGGGCTTCACGACGCGCTCGATCAGGCTCACGAGGCGCGGCACCAGCGACAGCACGGCGAGCGCCAGTAGCGCGCTGAACACGGCCGTGACCTCGCGGCCCAGCCCGCAGGCCATGCCGATGGCGGCCGTCATCCACAGCCCCGCGGCGGTGGTGAGGCCCTGCACGTGGGATTCGTCCTTGCCCTGCTTGAGGATGGTGCCGGCGCACAGGAAGCCCACGCCGGCCACCAGCCCCTGGATCACGCGGCTCATGTCGGCCGGCACGATGCCGGTCTGCTGCGGGATCAGCACGAACAGCGCCGAGCCGATGGCCACCAGCATGTGCGTGCGCACGCCGGCCGCCTTGCCCTGCTGCTCGCGCTCGAAGCCGAGCAGGAAGCCCAGCACGGCCGCCAGCAGCAGCCGCACCGAGATGCGCGTGAGTTGCGCGACATCGCCCACGTCCGAGAATTCGGACGCGACGGTGTCTAGCACCTCGTCGCGCCAGCTCATATCAGGGGAGGTCCTTGTTAGGTTCCGGCTCGTTGGCGTTGCGCGGGCCCACGCGGCCCAGGCGCTCCTTCAGCGACTGCGGCTTGCCGCTGATGATGGCGGCGTAGTTGGTGGTGTTGGCCAGCACCTTCTTCACGTAGTCGCGCGTCTCGTTGAAGGGCACGTTCTCGGCCCAGATGGCCGCGTCGATCACCGGGCCGTTGCGCCAGTTGCGCGGGCGGCCCGGGCCCGCGTTGTAGGCCGCGGCGGCCAGCGCCATCGAACCGTCGAAGTCGTCGAGCGCGAGCTTCAGGTAGTTGGTGCCGATGGTGATGTTGGTCTCGCGGTCGTTGATCTGGCCGGGCGTGAAGTCGGTCAGGCCGATCTTGCGGGCGGTCCAGCGCGCCGTGGCGGGCATGACCTGCATCAGGCCCGAGGCGCCGACGCCCGAGCGCGCGTCCATGATGAAGCGGCTTTCCTGGCGGATCAGGCCGTACACGTATGCGGGGTCCAGGCCGATGTCCTGGCTCTTGCGCAGCACCGTGTCGTGGAAGGGCATGGGGAAGCGCTGCTCGACGTCGATCACGCCCTTGGTGCGCTCGCTGGTGTTGATGCAGCGGTCCCACACCTCGCGCTGGCAGGCCAGGTCGGCGGCGGCCAGCAGGGCGCGGTCGTCCATGCCGCCCTTGTCGTGCAGGTTGGTGGCGTAGTTCCACTCGCGCGTGCCTTCGGAACGCAGGCCCATGCCGATGGCCTGCAGGCCGCGCTGCAGGCCCGGGTTGGTGCGCGCGGCGTTCTTTTCTTCGGGCGTGAGCGGCGCGGGCCGCGTGGCCGCCACGACGCGCTGGCCCAGCTCTTCGAGCGCCAGCATTTCATAGAAGCCGCGCGTGCCGGCGATGCTGGTGTACAGCTCGCGGGCCTGGGCGCGGCGCTCGTCGCCGCCGGCGCTGCTGAGCGCGCGGGCCTTCCAGTAGACCCAGGTCGGGTCTTGCTGGACGGCGTCGCTCATGGCATTGATGGCGGGCGCGACGTCCTTCCACTGGCTGGCGCGCAGTGCGGCGCGCACGCGCCAGCCGAGCATGTCGTCGGACAGGTCGCTGTTCTTCGTGACGTTGCCGAAATAGCTCACGGCCATCGGCGAGAGCTTGTTCGCGGCCGCGCGCCCGATGGTGCCCCAGACCCAGTTGCGCTCTTCGGCCGAGAGCATCGGGCCCCACTTGCCGTCGAGCTGCGCGGCGCCCTGGTCGGGGTCGGCGACCGCGATCTTGATGAGCGCGAGCACCACCAGTTCCTTGCGCGACTTGGCGGCCACGAAGGCGCGGCCCGTGAGGAACTTGGCGGCGCTGGCGTTCACCTCCTCGAACAGCGGCAGCGCGTCGGGTGCGGCGATGGTGACGGCGCCGCGTGCGGCGGCGGGCCGGTTGGCCTCGATGGCCAGGCGCGCCTTCTTCCAGGCGTCGTTGGTCGTCATCAGGCGGGCCGCGACCATGCGGTCGGCGGCGGTGAGGCAGCCGTCGTCACTGTCCTTCTGCGCGAACCAGTTGCGGCGCACCTCGTCGGCCTGCGCCTGCGTGGCCGTGCCGGTGCGCAGCGTGTCGACCAGCACCGCGTAGCAGCGCACCTGGGCGTCGTCGCCCATGCGGAAGCCGGCGATGTTGGCGGCGAAGCCGTCCCAGTCGCGGCGCTGGCCGAGCAGCAGCAGCCAGTCGTTGCGCAGGCGGTCTTCCTGGTAGGTGTTGGGGTAGCGCGCGTAGAAGTCCTGCACCTCGTTGGGCGCGGCCTCCTGTAGGCGGGCCTTGAGCTCCCAGTAGGCGGCCCAGGGTTCGAGCGCGTGGCCGCGGGCCTGCGGCAGCAGGGCCGTGAGACGGGCCTTGTCGCCGCGCTGGAAGGCCTGCTTCATCTGGACCAGCACGTCGTCGTTGGTGTTGTTCTGCGCGGCGGCGGGCTGTTGCGAGAGCAGCGCGGCGAGTGCGAGAACGGCGGAAAAAACCAGGGCGGGCGCGCCGCGACGCTGACGAGCGCGCGCGGATGCCAAAATGCTTGGGAACTGCATCGGGGGATTATGGACAAGTCAAAGGATGCCGACACCTCGGCCACGGCGAGTTTTCTGAAGGGTCAACTGCGAAAGGCACTCATCGAGCAACGCCTGGCGCTGCCCGACCGCCTGGCGCGGGCCGACCTGTTGCAGCGGGTGATGCGGATCTGGCTGGTCGGCCGGCCCGACACCGTGATCGGCGCCTACTGGCCGATCAAGGGCGAGTTCGACCCGCTGCCCGCACTGCATCGCTGGAAGGAAGACGGCGAACTCATGGAAGAAACGCAGCGCCGCCGCATCGGACTGCCGGTGATCGACAAAGTTCACAAGACGCTCACCTTCCATGCCTGGTACCCGGGCTGCCAGATGGAAGAAGACGCCTACGGCATTCCCAAGCCCAAGGACACCGAGCTGATCGTGCCGACCCTGCTGTTCGTGCCTTGCGTGGGCTACAGCGCGGGTGGCTACCGGCTGGGCTATGGCGGCGGCTTCTACGACCGCACGCTGGCGGCGCTGGAGCCGCGGCCGTTCACGGTGGGGCTGGGCTTCACGAACGGCTTCCTGGAAGACTTCGAGCCCGAGGCGCACGACCTGCCGCTCGATGCCATCCTGAACGACAACGGCGTCGTCTGGCCGACCTCCTGAGCCGGCTCAGTCGAGGTTGTCGACGGTGTCGGGGTCGGGCACCTCGCCGATGGTCTGGCGCGTGGTGACGGCCTGCGCCTCGAGCCAGTCGGAAAAGGCCTTGATCTCGGGCCGCAGCGCATTGCGCGGCCCCGAGATGAGCCAGTAGGCCATCGGTGAATCCAGCCGGTGCTGCGGCAGCACCTCGATCAGGTCGCCGTTGGCCAGGCTTTCGGCAATGAGCGAACTGCGCGCCAGCACCAGGCCCTGGCCCGTGAGCGCGGCCTGCACCATCTGGTAGGCATAGTTGAAATAGAGCCAGCGCTTGGGCTGCGCGCGCTCCAGCCCGTTCACTTCGAACCAGCGCCGCCACGTGAGCCACTCGAGGTGCGTGCGGTGCGCGTCGCCCGCCTCGATCAGCGTGAAGCGGGCGATGTCGGCCGGCGTCTTGATCGGCGGGTTGCTCTTGATGAGCCACGGGCTAGCCACCGGCGTCAGCGTTTCGCCGAACAGCCGCACGGCCCCGGGCGGCATGCCTTCGGGCGGGCCGTAGCGCAGCGCGATGTCCACGTCGGCCACGTCGAGGTCGACCGCGATGTCGCTGGCGTCGATGCGGATGTCGATCTCGGGGTTGTCGCGCTGGAAGGCCTCCAGCCGCGGGATCAGCCACATCGAGGCGAACGAGGCAAACGTGGTGAGCGCCACGCTCTTGCGCCCCGCGCTCTGGCGGATCTGCCGCACGGCCATGTCGATACGCGGCAGCGCCTGCTGCACCGACAGCAGCAACTGCGCCCCGGCGCTGGTCAGCTCGACCGCCCGCGTGTGGCGCAGGAACAGCGACACGCCCACCTCTTCCTCGAGCGACTGGATCTGCCGGCTCACGGCCGACTGGGTGAGCGCCATTTCCTCGGCCGCGGCGCGGAAATTAAGGTGCCGCGCGACCGCCTCGAAGGCCCGCAGGTGCCCTGCCGAGATGGGCCGGGAGCGCAGGTGGGTTTGCGAATGTTGCATGGGTATGACTTTGGTGTGCGTTCCCGGCGCCCAGTTGATTGATGCGGGAATCGCATCAGTAGGCTACCTCGTTTTCATTGGACCTCCAAGGCCGCAAAAACGATCATTCATTCCCGAACTGCGCCAACCTCTCTGTCTGTCAAAGGCGCTTCGGATCAGCCAAGGAGTCCTCATCATGTCCACCGCCGTCTGCACCAACGAATCGCTCGCTTCCCTGTCCCGTTCCACCCGCACCGCGGCCATTCCGCCGGCCGTGCGCCGTGGCGCCTGGCAGATTGCGCCCGGCGAGGCGATGAGCCTGAAGGCGCGGTCGGCGAGCGTGCTGCGCGTCAAGCAGGGCCGCGTGTGGGTCACGCCCGACGCCACCGCCCATGGCCCCAGCGAAGACATCGTGCTGGCCCCGGGCGAATCGCTCACCGTGGCCGCCGGCCAGCGCATCGTCATGGAAGCCTGGGATGGCTACGGTGCCACCTACGTGTGGGACCCGGTCTGACCGACCGCCTGCACTCCCGGCTCTTCTGAACAAAGGCGGCTTCGGCCGCCTTTTTCTTTGCCCGTCGTTTTCAATCGGTCAAATCGGTCAGTCAGTCAGCCGGTCAGGTGCTGATGTCGAAGCTGGCGCGCAGCGCCAGGAAGTGCGCCAGCGCCGCCTCGCCGCGCAGGGCCCGCAGGCCGGAGACCGGGTCGGGGCCCTCGCATTCGGCCAGGCCCATGGCAAAGCCGCTGTAGCGCCGGGCGGCCAGCGGGCCGTCGTGGACCACCACGAGCGCCACGTGGCGCGGATCGCGCTGCAGCCGCGCCATCAGCGCCTGCACCGCCTCGCGCGGCCCCTCGAAGTGCTGGCAGAAGCACTGGCCGTCGAACACCAGCAGGCCGGAGATGCCGTCCTCGGCGTTGCGCGCGCGGGCCTGGGTGACGATCGCGCCCACGGTGGCGGGCGGCAGGTCGGGGGCGAGCAGGCTGCAGTAGAGGAATTCGTACAGGAGTTCTGCAGAGGCTTGTTCTGGTGTCATGCGGTGCAAAAAGGGGACATCGTTTCGAGTCTAGGGGGCCATCCTGCACCCCGAAATGTCAAAAGACATAGCCCCGCCAGCCTATAGTGCGGCGTGAAGCTCGAGGACTACCCCGTTGCCGCCTCCCCGCCGCAGGGTGCGAACCCCTGCGAACACTGCGCGCTGCGGCGCCTGGAGGCCTTCCTGCCGGTGACGGCGCAGCAGCTGGAGGCGATCCAGTCCTTTCGCACCGGCACCCGGCGCGTCGAGGCGGGCGGCACCATCGTCGACGAGCACCGCGCCAGCCCGCAGCTGTTCACGCTCTACGCAGGCTGGGCCTTCCGCTACAAGACCCTGAGCGACGGCCGGCGGCAGATCCTGGGTTTCCTGCTGCCCGGCGACTTCATCGGCCTGCAGGACGAGTTTGCCGACGGCCAGACCCACGGCGTCGAGGCCGTGACCGACGCCACGCTGTGCGCCTTTGCCCGCGAGCGGCTGTGGGCCCTGTTCCAGACCCAGCCCCGGCTCGGCTACGACATCACCTGGCTGGCCGCGCGCGAGGAAAAGCTGGTGGACGACCACCTCGTCACCGCCGGGCGCCGCAACGCCGGCGAGCGCGTGGCCATGCTGCTCATGCACCTGTACCGCCGCGCCCAGCGCGTGGGCATGGTGCGCGACGGCTGGGTGGAGTTTCCGTTCAACCAGCAGCACATCGCCGACGCGCTGGGGCTGTCGCTGGTGCACACCAACAAGACGATGCGACGGCTGCAGCGCCTGGGCCTGTACAAGCTCGACGGCGGCTGGCTGCGCATCCTGGAGCCGCACGCGCTCGAAACGCTGGGCGACTACTTCGAGCGCCCGCTGCGGCCGGTGCCCATGATCTGAAGGCGCCGCCTGCCTCAGCGCGCCGCCACCAGCTGCCGCAGGTCGCCCAGGTAGGCCTGCAGCCGCCGCACCGCCTGCTCGCGCTGCGTGGCGCTGGTGGTGTTGTGCAGCGCCGCCAGGTTGCGGCAGCCTTCCTGCAGCAGCGCCTGCTGCTGGTCGCGCCAGGGGCCGGGCGGCGGATCGGCGATGCGCTGGATGTAGGCATGCAGTGCGGCGCGGGCTTCGGCCGGCGAAGCGCGCGGGCCGCCGTTGCCGCCCAGAAAGCCGCGCAGCAGCACCAGCGCCTCCTGCTGGCGCTGGCGCCGCTCCTCGTACGCCAGCTTCGGGCTGAACACCGACTGCGCCACCTGCTGGCGCAGCAGCGCGCGCTGCTCGGTCGTCAGGCGCCCGTAGAAGTCTTCCTGGCGCTCGAGGAACTGGTCGTAGCGCTTTTCTTGCACCTGCGCGGGGCTGCGATCGAGCCAGTCCTTGCGGTAGTCGGTGTTGTTCTTCGCGTACTTGCGTTCGAGCTGCTGCAGCTGCGCGTCGCTCAGGCTCAGTGCGAGTTCGGCGCTGGCGGCCTCGGCGCGCTCGGTGACGGCGAGCAGGCGCTCGCGGACGCGGTCGGCCAGCTGGCAGGCCTGGGCCGGCGTCACCTCGGCGCTCGCCAGGCCCTGGGCCTCCTGCAGCAGGCCGATGATGCGCGGCAGCTCGTTCTGGCGGTGCCAGGCCAGCAACTGGGCGAGCTCGTCGCGCACCTTGGGGGTCTGGGCGCCGTCGAAGTCGAAGTAACCGTCGAGCCACCAGTAGCTCAGCTCGGGCAGGTTGTTGTAGGCGAGCTTGACCGCGCTGCAAGCCCCCAGGGCAGCGGCCAGCAGCAGCACACCGATAATTCGGGCCAGTCCAGCACAACGAATCCGGGAAGAAAAGCGCATGAATCAGACTCCGCAGCAGAGCAACCAGGGACCGGTCGACGTCGTCATCATGGCGGCCGGCAAGGGCACGCGCATGAAGAGCAAGCTGCCCAAAGTGTTGCATCGTTTGGCCGGCCGCGCCTTGCTGGCCCACGTGACCGACACCGCTGCGCGCATCGGCGCGCGCCATGTCGTGGTCGTGACGGGCCACGGCGCCGAGCAGGTCGAGTCCGCCATCAAGGCCACCGCCGTGAACGCCGCCGCCCTCGGTTTCGCGCGCCAGGAGCCCCAATTGGGCACCGGCCACGCCGTGCAGCAGGCCACGCCGCAGCTGCCGGACGACGGCACCGTGGTGATCCTCTCGGGCGACGTACCGCTCATCGCCGAGGACACGCTGCGCACCCTCATCGCCGCCAGCGGTGGCGAGCGGCTCGCGCTGCTGACCATCGAACTCGACGACCCCACGGGCTACGGCCGCATCATCCGCACCCGTGCCGGTGGCGAGGTGACGGCCATCGTCGAGCACAAGGACGCCACCGAGGCACAGCGCGCCGTGCGCGAGATCAACAGCGGCGTGATGGCCGCGCCCGCGCGGCTGCTCAAGGGCTGGCTCGCGCGGCTGGACAACAAGAACACCCAGGGCGAGTACTACCTGACCGACATCGTGAAGTTCGCGGCCGACGACCGCGTGCCGGTGGTGGCGCATGTCACGACCGACGCGCTGCAGGTGGCGGGCATCAACAGCCCCGCCCAGCTCGCGGCGCTGGAACGCGCCTGGCAGCTGCGCCAGGCCAACGCGCTGATGGAACAGGGCGTGCGCCTGGCCGATCCGGCGCGCTTCGACCTGCGCGGCACGCTGAGCTGCGGCACCGACGTCGACATCGACGTCAACTGCGTGTTCGAAGGCACGGTGTCGCTGGGCGAAGGCGTGCGCATCGGCGCGAACTGCGTCATTGCCAACGTGCGCATCGAGGCCGGCGCGGTGATCCACCCCTTCACCCACATCGACGGCGAGAAGGCCGGCGTGACGGTGGGCACGGGCGCGCTGGTCGGGCCGTTTGCGCGGCTGCGGCCCGGTGCCCAACTGGGCGCCGAAGTGCACATCGGCAACTTCGTCGAGGTCAAGAACTCCACGCTGGCGGCGGGCGCCAAGGCCAACCACCTGGCCTACCTGGGCGACGCCACGGTGGGCGAGCGCGTGAACTACGGCGCGGGCAGCATCACGGCCAACTACGACGGCGCCAACAAGCACCGCACCGTGATCGAGGCCGACGTGCATGTGGGCAGCAACTGCGTGCTCGTGGCGCCCGTGACGATCGGCGCGGGCGGCACCATCGGCGGCGGCTCGACGGTGAACAAGTCGACCGAGCCCGGCGCGCTGACCGTGGCGCGGGGCAAGCAGGTCAGCTTCGCGAACTGGAAGCGGCCGCAGAAGTTGCCGAAGAACTGACGGCGGCTTCGGGCTCTGGTTCGGGACAGGCGCCCTGCCCCGGACCTCACCAGCCCGTCAGCAGGCGCACGAAGCGCATCACCGGCCGCGCCGCCACCGGCGCCGTGGCCCGGGCCGTGCGCTGGGGCGCATGCACCCGCAGGTGCACCGCCGTCACCGCCGACACCTCGATCCACCCGCCCTGCGGCACGCAGTGCATGTCGCCCTCGCCGAGCAGTGTCTCGGTCATGAACACCGTCTCGCCCAGCCAGCCCGGCGGCGACACCACGCGGGCGCGGCCCTCGGCCAGCTGAAGCCAGGCGCCCGCATCGACGGCGGTGCGCAGCGACTGGCCGGGTTCGAGGACGATGGAATCGGGGGCTTCGGACAGGGTGGTGATCATGGCGGACCTCGGGTGGATGTGGGCTTCATCGTAGGAATTCCGCCGCCCGAAAAACAGGCACACCCAGTGGCTATTGCGACCGGAACAGCCGGGCCGCCACGCCATCTGTTATGGTCTTTTTCCCAGTCAACTGCATCTGTTTTCGGATGCCCGATGCGGGGAACATCGACCCATGGACTCGCTACCGCTCTACCGCCAGCTCGCGGCGCACTACGTGGACGCGATCCACGCCGGTTCGCTCAAGGCCGGCGACAAGCTCCCCTCGCTGCGCAGCCTGATGCGGCTGCACGACATCAGCCTCTCGACCGCGCTGCAGGTGTGCCGCGCCATGGAAAGCGAAGGCTGGGTCGAGGCGCGCGACCGCTCGGGCTACTTCGTGCGCCGCCCGCAGCGGCTGGCCATCGCGGCCATGGAAGAGCCCGTGTCCGGCCTGCCGCCCGACCCGGCGCAGTTCGTCAACATGCGCACGCGCATGGCCAACTTCATGGCGCGCGGACGCCTCAACGACGTGAAGCTCAACTTCGCGATCTCGCGCGCAGCCCCCGAGCTCTACCCGGCCGAGGCGCTGCGCAACGCCATGACGCGCGCGCTGCGCCAGCGCCCCGAGCTGCTGACCACGGCCTCTTCGCAAAAAGGCCATGAGCAGTTCCGCCAGGTCGTGGCCCAGCGCAACCTGCGCGTGGGCATGACGGTGGCGCCCGACGACGTGCTGGTCACCAACGGCTGCATCGAGGCGCTGAACCTCGCGCTGCGCGCCATCGCCAAGCCCGGCGACACCGTGGCGGTCGAATCGCCCACCTTCTACGGCCTGCTGCAGGTGCTCGAGAGCCTGGGCCTGCGCGGGCTGGAGATTCCGACCAGCCCGCAGACCGGCATTTCGCTCGAAGCGCTCGACCTGGCCATCCACACCTACGACGACATCAAGGCCGTGGTGGTGGTGCCGCACCTGCAGAACCCCATCGGCAGCGTGATGCCCGATGCCCACAAGCAGCGGCTGGTGCAGCTGTGCGAAAGCCACGGCATCGCGCTGGTCGAGGACGACACCTACAGCGACCTGGTGGAAACCGAGGTGCCGCCGCGCGCCATCAAGTCCTGGGACCGCACGGGCAACGTCGTGTATTGCGCCTCGCTGCACAAGGTGCTGGCGCCGGGCCTGCGGCTGGGCTGGATCACAGCCGGGCGCTGGCACGCGCAGGTCGAGATGCTCAAGTACGCGCAGACGCGCAACAACGAGGCGCTGGCGCAGATCGCCGCGGGCGAGATCATTGCCAGCGGCGGCTACGACCGCCACCTGCGCCGGCTGCGCGAACGCCTGCACACGCAGCGCGACCAGACGGCGGATGCCATCGCCCGCTACTTTCCGGCCGGCACGCGGCTGAACCTGCCGCGCGGCGGCTTCCAGCTGTGGGTGGAGCTGCCCGATCGGCTGTCGTCGGTGGCGGTGTTCGAGGCGGCGCTGCGCGAGCACATGCTGGTGGCGCCGGGCGCGCAGTTCTCGAACGCCTCGCGCTTCGACCACTACCTGCGCATCAACTGCGGCTGGCCCTACAGCGAAGCGGTCGACGCAGGGCTGCGTCGGTTGGGACGGATCGTCGAGGAAGGCTGCGCGGCGCAGAAGCACCCGCCGGCGACGGGGGTGCGATCGCCGCGCGCCGCGGCTCAGTCGAGCAGCGCCAGGGCCGCGTAGTCGCCCACCTTGTCGCCGAGCCCGGCGGGCACCAGCAGCACGCCGCGCGTGAGCGGCGGCAGCTTGCCGTCGACCTGCGCCTGCAGCCGCGGCAGCACGAAGTCGCGGTGGTGCCAGAACACGCTGCCACCCAGGCTGATGCGCTGCAGGTCGAGCGTGATGACCAGGTTGTAGAGCATGCGGCCGATCACGCGGCACAGCGCGTCGGCCTTCTCGAGTGCCGCAGCGTCACCGGCCGCGGCGGCCGTGAACAGATCGGCCGCGGGTTGGCCGAAGCGGTGCGCGATCGAATTGCCACCCGCCAGCGCTTCCACGTCGCCCAGGTTGCCGCAGCCGCACAGCGCGCCGCTGTCGTCGTCGACCACGAAACTGTGGCCCGCGTGGCCCGCGTTGCCGTTCTTGCCGCGCAGCGCCTTGCCGTCGACGCACAGGCCCACGCCCACGCCGGTGCTCCAGGTGGCGTAGGCGCAGTTGTCGAGCCCCTTCAGCGCGCCCCAGTGGCGCTCGGCCTCGAGCGCGGCCACGGCGTCGTTCTCGACGCGCACGCGGGCGAAGCGGCGCGCCAGCGGCGCCTCGACGATGGCCGTCATCCAGTTGTTGGGCAGCCCGCGCGAGGGGCCGGCGATGCCGCCGCAGATGTTGGGCGTGGCCAGCTCGACCATGCCGTCGTGCAGCTCGAAGGGCCCTGTCGACGACACGCCCACGCGGTCGATGCTCGCCGGATCGACGCCCTGCTCGGCGCACACCTCGTCGATGAGCCGCAGGATCTGCACCGCCACGGCGTCGTTGTCGCCGGTCTTGGCGGTGGGCTCGCTGCGGCGGCCGATCAGCGGCGCGTCGCTCGAAGCGGAAAGGCTCACGGCGACCTTGGTGCCGCCGATGTCTACGCAGGCTCTCATTGCGGGGTTCTCTTCTTTCTCAATCGTCGCCGCGCCGTGCTCAGAGCAGCCGCGCCACCAGCGCCGCGATCATGCTGAGCACCACCGTGCTCGCGATCGGCAGCTGCCAGTCGCGGCCGAAGGCGCGAAACTCGAAATCGCCGGGCAGCCGTCCGAAGCCGAAGCGGCGCAGCCAGGCGGTCAGGCCGCTCATGAGCACCAGCGCCAGGACGACGACGATCAGCCAGCGGAACATGCAGACAGTCTAGGCCGCGAGCACGGCCAGGGCTTGTCGGTGAAGTTCGGGTGTGGCCGCCGCGATCACGCGCTGGTCGGGGTTCAGCCCCAGTGGCCGGCCTTCCCAGTCGGTGACGACACCGCCCGCGGCTTCGATCAGGCCCGCCGGGCCCAGGAAGTCGTAGGGCTGCAGGCCGGTCTCGACCACGAGGTCGATGGTGCCGCCCGCGAGTTGGGCGTAGCCGTAGCAGTCGCCGCCGAAGCGGCGCATCGCGCACTGGCGGCTCAGGCGATCGAAGGCGCTCCAGTCGGCCGGCGAGAAGATGTCGGGCGAGGTGGTGACGATGCGGGCCTTGGCGATCTCGGTGCAGCCGCTCACGCGCACGGGCTGGCCGTCGCGCGTGGCGCCCTTGCCGGCCTCGCCGATCCAACGCTCCTTGAGCACCGGCATGTCGACCATGCCCAGCACCACGCGCCCGCCCTGCAGCACGCCGATGAGCGTGCCCCACAGCGGCGAGCCGGTGATGAAGCTGCGCGTGCCGTCGATCGGGTCGAGCACCCAGATGCGGTCGGCGTCGAGCCGCTCGGGGCCGTGCTCCTCGCCGAAGATGCCGTCGGTGGGCACGCGCGCACCGAGGATCTCGCGCATCGCCGTCTCGGCGGCGCGGTCGGCCAGCGTGACCGGGCTTTCGTCGGCCTTGGTGATGATGTCCAGCGGCGTGCGGAAGTAGCGCATCGACTGGGCGGCGGCGGCATCGGCCAGCGCACCGGCGATCGCGGAAAGGTCGGGGGCGGAAGAGCTCATGGGAAGGAGAACGCGTGCCAAAAGCTGCGATTAGACCCGAGCCCGCCGCCCTTGCGCCATCGCCGGGGCATTCGTCCGCCCGGCCCCTTCACCTGTGGGCTAGCGCTGCTGGCCCCAGCGCCGCACCGTGAGCCGCTCCAGCGTGCGAAAGCCCAGGCTTTCCACCAGCAGGCCGATCAGCACCACCAGCGCAAGACCGGCGAACACGCGGTCGGTGTACAGCTCGTTGCGGTTCTGGAAGATGTACCAGCCCAGCCCGCCCTTGCCCGACGAGGCACCGAACACCAGCTCGGCCGCGATCAGCGTGCGCCAGGCAAAGGCCCAGCCGATCTTCAGTCCCGACAGGATCGACGGCAGCGCGGCCGGCACCAGGATCTGCAGCACGTAGCGCAGCCCCTTCAGCCCGTAGTTGCGCCCCGCCATGCGCAGCGTCTCGGGCACGCCCTGGAAGCCCGCGTACGTGTTGAGCGCCAGCGGCCATAGCACCGAATGGATCAGCACGAACACCAGGCTGCCGCGGCCCAGCCCGAACCACAGCAGCGCCAGCGGCAGCAGCGCGATCGCGGGCAGCGGGTTGAACATCGAGGTCAGCGTGTCCAGCAGGTCGCGCCCGATGCGCGTGGACACCGCCAGCGTGGTGAGCCCGAAGGCCAGCAGCACGCCCGCGAGGTAGCCCTGCAGCAGCACGGCCAGCGAGATGCGCACCTTCTCGACCAGCTCGCCGCTGGCCAGTCCCTCGGCCAGTGCGCGGGCGGTGGCGGTGAAGGTGGGCAGCAGCAGGTCGTTGTCCTGCCAGCGCGCCGCCAGCTCCCACAGCACGGCGATGACGGCAAGGATCAGGCCCTTGCGCAGCCAGGTGTGCGAGGCCAGGCGCGTGGCCAGCGGCAGCGCGCGTTCGACCGGCAGCTCGGTGAAGGGCTCGAGCGTGCGTTCGTACTCGGGGCGGATGGGTGGCGTCAGGGTGCTCATGGGGTGCCCTGTTCTTCCTCGAACAGCATGTCGTGGATGCGCCGCGCCGTCGCCTGGAAGTCGGCGCCGCCCAGGCTGTCCAGCGAGTAACCGTGGCTATTGAGCTCCGCGCGCATGCGCCCCGGATGCGGCGACAGCAGCGCCACGCGGTTGCCCACCACCAGCGCCTCTTCGATCGAGTGCGTGACGAACAGCAGCGTGAAGCGCACCTCGTCCCACAGCTCGAGCAGCTCCTGCTGCATGCGGCGGCGCGTGAGTGCGTCGAGCGCGGCAAAGGGCTCGTCCATCAGCAGCACGCGCGGCTGCATCGCCAGCGCACGCGCGATCGCCACACGCTGCTTCATGCCGCCCGAGAGCTGGTGCGGGTGCACGTCGGCGAATTTCGAGAGGCCCACCTTGTCCAGGTAATGCAGCGCGCGCTCGGCCGCTTCCTTGCGCCCCTGCGTGCGCGAGGCGAGCAGCGGGAACATCACGTTCTGCTTGACCGTCTTCCACGGCGGCAGCTGGTCGAACTCCTGGAACACGACGATGCGATCGGGGCCCGGTTGCGTCACGCGCCGGCCGTCGAGGCGGATCTCGCCCTCGACCGGCGGGATGAACCCGGCCACGGCCTTGAGCAGCGTGGACTTGCCGCAGCCCGAAGGCCCGAGCAGCACGAAGCGGTCAGCGGCATGCACGTCGAAGCTCACGCGGTGCGTGGCGCGCACCACGCGCTCGGGCGTGCGGTACTCGAGGCTGACGCCGTCGACCTGCAGCAGCGCCTCGTGCACGTACGGCGGTGCCGCGTCGCCCGTGGCCACCACGCCGCGCCGCCGGGCCGGCCGCTGCGGCGCCACCGCGCCGCCAAGGAAGGCCGCGGCGGGCGGCCCTGCCAGGCGCTCGAGCCGGGACAGCATCGCGTCAGTTCCCCGAGGCGGTGTGTGCGTCGTCGAAGAAATAGTCCTTCACCGACGCCGGCTTGTTCTTGATCGCGCCCACGCGGTGCATGAACTCCGCGAACACGTAGGTGTTCTGCGGCGCGGTCTTGAACTGCACCTCGGGGTTCTTGATGATCTTGAGCAGCAGCTCGCGGTCGAGCTTGGCGTTGCTCACCTTCAGGTAGATGTCGGCCGCCTTCTCGGGGTTGGCCGTGACGAACTTCGCCGCCTCGTCGAGCGCGTCGACGAACGCCTTGTAGGTCTTGGGGTTCTCGTTGCGGAATTTCTCGGTGGCGTACAGCACCGTGGCCGACGACGGCCCGCCCAGCACCTGGTACGAGTTCAGCACGATGCGCGCGTTCGGGTTGCCCGCGAGCTCCTGCTCCTGGAACGGCGGATTGCCGAAGTGTCCCGTGATCTCCGTGCCGCCCTTGATGATGGCCGCCGCCGCATCGGGGTGCGGCAGCGCCACGCTGATCTTGTCGAGCCGGTTGAATTCCTTGTCGCCCCACAGCTTGGCCGACGCGATCTGCAGCACCCGCGACTGCACCGAAACGCCCACGGCGGGCAGCGCGATGCGGTCCTTGTCCGTGAAGTCGGCGATCGACTTCACGTTCGGGTTGTTGCTCACCAGGTAGTACGGGAAGTTGCCCAGCGAAGCCACGCCCTTCACGTTCTGCTTGCCCTTGGTGCGGTCCCACAGCGTGAGCAGCGGCCCCACGCCGGCGCCCGCGATCTCGATGTTGCCCGACAGCAGCGCATCGTTCACCGCCGACCCGCCCGAGAGCTTGACCCACTCCACCTTCGCATCGACCCCCGCGGCCTTCGCGTGCTTCTCGATCAGCTTTTGCTCCTGCGCCACGTTGAGCAGCAGGTAGACGATGCCGAACTGCTCGGCGATGCGGATCTGCCCTTCGGCGTGCGCGGCCAGGCTGCCAGCGAGAAGGCCGAGGCCGGTGACGAGCGCGGCGGCGCGGCGGGTGAAGCGGTTCATTGGAAAGTCCGGAAAGGAGAAAAGGAAGAAATCAGAACGACGTGTCGCCCACGATGGTGGTGCGGTTGAGCCGGCGGCGCAGATGGTCGGGCGTGCCTGCCGCGAGGTGCATCAGCGAGCGGTTGTCCCAGAACACCAGATCGTGCGGCGCCCACGCATGGCGGTACACGAACTCCGGCCGCGTGCTGTGCGCGAACAGCTCAGCCAACAGCGCGTCGCTCTCGCCTTGCGGCAGGCCGACGATGCGCGTCGTGAAGTGCTCGCTGACGAACAGCGCCTTGCGCCCCGTTTCCGGGTGCGTGCGCACCACGGGCTGCACGGCGGGTGCGACCTGGTCGATCTGCGCCTGCGACAACTTGGGCCGCCACGGATTCTTCGCACGCAGTTCCTCGTACTTCGCGAGGTAGCTGTGCTCCGCCTTCAGCGGCAGGATGCGTTGCTGCAGCTCGGCAGGCAGCGCCTCCCACGCCAGGTGCTGGTCGGCAAACAGCGTGTCGCCGCCTTCGCTCGGCAGTTCCTGCGCGTGCAGCAGCGAGCCCAGGCTGGGATGAGGCTTGTACGAGATGTCGGAGTGCCAGTACACGCCCGCGTCGCCGAGACCGATCGGCTCGCCGTTCTCCTTGATGTTCGAGACGATCAGGATCTCGGGGTGGTTCTTCAGCTGGAACTGGTGCAGCACGTGGATCTCGAGCGGCCCGAAGCGGCGGCTGAAGTCGATGTGTTGCGCGGGCATGATGCGCTGGTCGCGAAAGACCAGCACATGGTGGTCGAGGTGCGCGCGGTGGATGCGTTGGAAGTCGGCGGCGTTGATCGGCTCAGCGATGTCGAGCCCGACGATCTCCGCACCGACAGGCGCATCGAAAGGCCGCACCTCGAAGTGCTGCGCGGGAGCCTCTGTGGTGGAGGTAGCGCGGGAAAGAACGGCAGTCATGCCGCGAATGTAGAAGCGCGCCCTCCATTCCCCAACGAAGTCTTTGTTGCTTGCTTATGACCAAGTTTCCCCGTTGAAAGCACAAGCCCCAGGCGCCCAAAGCGCGCAGCGCCTTTGGCGCCATGGTGGCCGAGCGCAGCGATGGCCCGCCCGGCATCCCAGCCCCTCTGGCTGCGCCGAGGAGCGCAGCGTTTCGCGGATCAGGGCTCGCCCTTGTTTGAGCGAAGCGAGTTTGGGCGAGACCCCGCGAAACGCGAGCACCGCAGGTTGCCCGCAGCGAAGCGGAGGGACGCAGACAGTGGGGTCGCCTTTTCTTTGCTTACTTTCTTTTGGCGAAGCAAAAGAAAGTAAGTCGCCCGCCGGGGCGAGTCCCGGCCCCGGGAAGCAATCACTCAGCCAAGACCAAAGATCTCAGAGCGTATGACTCCGATCCCCTTCAGAGAACCCGACGGCGTCCCAAGGTTCGCCCACAGCAAACCCCACCACCTTGAACAACTCCCCCATCTCATGCTCATGAATCAACCGAGCCGCCATCCCCCGCTGCGCCACAGTCCCCCGCTCCATCCGCCCCAAGATCCCGCAATTCAAGAGAAACCGCGCCTGGCTCGTGTAGCCGAGCACAGAAAGCCCCGCCTCCTGCCCCGCCACAGCAATCCCCGTGAAGTCGACATGCGCCGTGATGTCCTTGTACCCAACCTCCGAAAGAGGATCGCCATCCGCCTGATGCCCCCGATGGCACATCACCGTCCCCATGTGCCGTTGCGGGTGGTAGTACTCGCCCTCGGGAAACCCATAGTCGATGAGAAAAGCCGCCCCCTTCTCAAGCCGGTCCGCCAGCGTCGCAATAAAAGCCTGCGCCTGCGGATGCACCTCGGTGAGGTAGTCGTGCACCCCAGGCACCTCGACCGGCGGCCGCAGCTCGGTAGCCCGGTCCGCCCACGTCCACCCATCCCCCGCCAAATTCCGCACCACCCCCCGCTCGAACCAAGCCCCCTTCACCCGCGCCAGCAACTGCACCGGCATCGCATCGAGCACCTCATTACCGACCACCACGCCCTCCATGGACTCAGGCAGCTCCCCCAGCCATTCAACCCGCCCCGCATGCCCCGCCAGCGCCTGCTGCTGCCGCTCCCGCAAGGTGCCCGACAGGTCGACGATGCGATAGCGCACATCGCTGCGCCCCATCTCTCCCAGCGCATGCAGCAGCTGCACCGCCAGCGCCCCCGAGCCCGCGCCGAACTCCCACACGGTGTCGGTGCCGGTTTTCTCCAGCGCCTCGAGCACCTGCACTGCGAGCGTGTGGCCGAACATCGGCGTCAGCTCGGGCGCGGTCACGAAGTCGCTGCCGGACGAGGGCATGTGGCCGAACTTGGCCGAGGTGTTGGCGTAGTAGCCCAGCCCCGGCGCATACAGGGCCAGGGCCATGAAGCGGTCGAAGCCGATCCATCCGCCCGCGCGCTCGACGGAGCGGGCAATCAGATGGTCGAGGGCGATGGGTAAACTGTTTGTCGTTGGCGTCGTCACGGCGCCATTGTCCTCTTCCTGTCTTCTGTCTTCTTCCTCCGAATGAGCGCCATCCCACCCTCCTCCCCCGATCGCCGCCGCACCGTCCTCGTCACGGGCGCGGGCCGCCGGCTGGGCCGCGAGATCGCGCTGGCGCTCGCGGCGGGTGGCTGGCAGGTGGCGGTGCACTACCGCAGCTCGCGTGCCGAGGCCGAGCAGACCGTGGCCGATTGCGCCGCGCGCTCGGGCGACTCGGCCCTGTTCGAGGCCGACCTGGCCGACGAACAGGCCACGCGCGCCCTGCTGCCGCGCGTGGCGGCGCGCTTTCGCGCCGTCGATGCCGTGGTGCACAGCGCCGCCCTCTTCGAACACGACGACGCCGCCAGCTTCAGCTACGCGCTCATGGAACGCCACGCGCGCAGCAACACCGGCGCGGCCATCCTGCTGGCGCAGGCGCTGCACGACCACCTGGCCCGGCGCGACGCGCACGGCGGCGCCGTGGTGCACCTGCTCGACCAGAAGCTGTGGAACCCGAACCCCGACTTCCTGAGCTACACGCTCTCCAAGGCCGCGCTCGAAGCCGCCACCCCCATGCTCGCGCTGGCGCTCGCGCCGCGCGTGCGCGTGGTGGGCGTGGCGCCCGGCCTCACGCTGGCGAGCCACATGCTCGACGACGACAAGTTCGCGCAGCTGCACAAGCTGTCGCCGCTGGGCCGCTCGTCCACATCGGAAGACGTGGCCGCCACCGTGAAGTTCGCGCTGGAAAACAGCTCGATCACCGGCACCACGCTGCTCGTCGACGGCGGCCAGCACCTCATGAAATTCGAGCGCGACTTCTCGCTCATGTGACGAGCACCACCACCATGTCCACGAACACACCGCACGGCCACCAGACACTCACCCTCCAGGGCCTGCGCTTCGACGCCAACCTGGGCATCCTGGAGCAGGAAAAGACCGCGCCGCAGCCGATCCTGGTGGACGCCGAGCTCAACCTCGGCCCGCAGCCACTGCTGCCGCAGGACGACGACATCTTCCACGTGCTGGACTACCGCAAGGTGCGCCGCATCATCATCGACGAGTGCACCGCCGAGCACGTCAACCTGCTCGAAAGCCTGATCGGCAAGCTCGCGCAGCGCCTGTTGCAGTTGCCCGGCGTGCGGGGCGTGCGCGTGAAGATCGCCAAGCTCGAAATCTTCGACGACTGCGAAGTCGCCATCCGCATCGAAGCCGGGGAATGGTGATCCAAGGCAAAATCGGGGCTCTTTCCCCCGATTTGCCCGAAGTAGCCCCCCAATGAACGCCGTCTGGATCGACGATACGCCCGAAGCCGGTGCGCCCTCCAACTCGCTGAAGATCGAACGCGAGACGCACAAGCTCGAGAAGCGCCTGTGCCGCCAGGTCGGCCAGGCCATCGTCGACTACAACATGATCGAAGAGGGCGACAAGGTCATGGTGTGCGTCTCGGGCGGAAAAGACAGCTACGCGCTGCTCGACATCCTGCTCAAGATGAAGGCGCGCGCGCCCATCCACTTCGACATCGTCGCGGTCAACCTCGACCAGAAGCAGCCCGGCTTCCCCGAAGAGGTGCTGCCCAAGTACCTGAGCGAGCTCGGCGTGGCCTTCCACATCGAGAACCAGGACACCTACAGCATCGTCAAGCGCGTGATCCCCGAGGGCAAGACCACCTGCGGCCTGTGCAGCCGGCTGCGCCGCGGCATCCTGTACCGCGTGGCCGACGAGCTGGGCGCCACCAAGGTCGCGCTGGGCCACCACCGCGACGACATGCTGCAGACCTTCTTCCTCAACATGTTCTTCGGCGGCAAGCTCAAGAGCATGCCGCCCAAGCTGGTGAGCGACGACGGCAAGCACATCGTGATCCGTCCGCTGGCCTACGTGGCCGAGAAAGACACGGTGCGCTGGGCGCAGCACCGCGAGTTCCCGATCATTCCCTGCACGCTGTGCGGCAGCCAGGAGAACCTGCAGCGCAAGCAGGTCGGCGAGATGCTGCGCGAGTGGGACAAGAAGTACCCCGGCCGCGTGGAAAACATGTTCACCGCGCTGCAGAACGTCGTGCCTTCGCACCTGCTGGACGGAACGCTGCACGACTTCCAGGGTCTGAAGGCGACGGGCGTGGCCGACGAGAACGGCGACAAGGCCTTCGACACGCCCGCTTTCGACCTGCTCTCCCAGGCACCCTCGGCCCTGCGCATCGTCCAGGGCTGACTCGGGCAACCCAGGGGACTTTGAGGGCCTAAGGCCCGGAGACCCTTATGTATCGTGCGTTTTCAGCTCTATTTTTGGTAGCAACCCTGAGCGGCTGCGCCACCTCCTGGGTGGTCGACAGCAACGTCAAGAGCTTTGCCACGCCGGGCACGACCGTGCCGCCCGGCGCCACCTACCGCTTCGAGCGCCTGCCTTCGCAGCAGGCCGACACGGCGCGCCAGGAAGGCCTGGAGGCCATGGCCGCGGCCGCGCTCGACAAGGTCGGCCTGCGCCGCGACGACACAAGGCCGCAGTACACGGCGCAGATCGGCGCGCGCGTCACGGCGGCGCTGTCGCCCTGGGCCGATCCGTGGCTGTACGGGCCCGGCCCGTGGGGCTACGGCTACGGCGGCTACTACGGTCACCGCTGGTATGGCAGCGGCTGGTACGGCGGCCCGATGTTCACGCCGCCGGCCAACCCCTGGTACCAGCGCGAGGTGAGCCTCGTGCTGCGCGAGGCGGGCGGCAGCCACCGCGTGGTGTACGAGACCCGCGCGCGCAACGACGGCCCGTACAGCTCGAGCGCGGCGATCCTGCCGGTGATGTTCGAGGCCGCATTGCAGGGCTTTCCGAACCCGCCGCCCGGCGAGCGCCGCGTGAACATCGAGCTCGCGCCGGCCGCCAAAAAATGACGCACTTCTAGAATTCGGACGGATGGAAGCCAATCTCACCCGCCTGATCGCCGTGCGCCACGGCGAAACCGCCTGGAACGTCGACACCCGCATCCAGGGCCACCTCGACATCGGCCTCAATGCCACCGGCCTCTGGCAGGCGCAGCGCGCCGGACAGGCGCTGGCCGACGAGCCGATTGCGGCGGTCTATGCCAGCGACCTCTCGCGCGCCTGGCAGACCGCCCAGGCCATCGCCGAGCCCCACGGCCTCGCCGTGCAGCCCGACCTGGGCCTGCGCGAGCGCGCCTTCGGCCGCTTCGAGGGCATGAGCTTCGCCGAGATCGAGGCCACGCTGCCCGAGGACGCCCGCCGTTGGCGCGAGCGCGACCCCGAGTTCGAGCCCGAAGGCGGCGGCGAGAGCCTGCTGACCTTTCGCGACCGCGTGACAGGCACCGCCTCGGCCATCGCCGCGCGCCACCCGGGCCAGCTGGTGGTGCTGGTGGCCCACGGCGGCGTGATGGACGTGCTCTACCGCGCCGCCACGCGCCAGGAGCTGCAGGCGCCGCGCACCTGGCAGCTCGGTAACGCGGCGATCAACCGCATGCTGTGGACGCCCGAGGGCTTCAGCCTCGTCGGCTGGAGCGACATTGCCCACCTGGCGACGGACGCGCCGCTGGACGAGACCACGACCTAGTGGGGTGAGCCGCTTGCCTTTCTTCGCCCCGGGCAAGACGCTCCCATGAAAAGAACGAACCCCACGCCCTCGGCCTACGCCAGTTGGGACGCCTCCCAGTCGCTGTCCGCGCCGTGGATCGACGCCACGCACCTGGGAAGCTTCGTCACCCTGGAGGCCGGCGACACCATTGCGCGCGAAGGCGAACGGCACGACTACTTCTATCTCTTGCGGTCGGGCTTCGTGCATTCCACGATCCACCGAAGCAACGGCTCGGAGTTCCTGCTCGAGATCTTCGGGCCGGGTGCGATCTTCGGCGAAGGCCCGGCGTTTGCCGACAGCCCCCGACCGACGACGACCCGGGCGGTCGCGCCGGCCCTTCTCAGCCGCTACCGCCCGGCGGATGTCGCGCAGCAGTTTTCAGCGCTACCCAAGCTCGCGACCTCGTTGATCCAGCTGCTCGGCTTCAAGAACCACATGATCGTCGCCAAGCTGGCCGGGGTGGCCTCGGCGGCGCCCAAGGAGCGGGTCATCGACTTGCTGCTGCGGGTGGCACGCCCGCCATCGGCGCAGGCACCGAAACAACTCACCGTGGACCTGACGCACGAGCAGATCGGCGCCATGACGGCCTTGAGCCGTGTCACCGTCACGCGCACGTTGAATGCGCTGGCGAGAGAAGGGCTCATTGAAACGCGGGCCCGGCAGGTCAGCATCCCGAATGCGCCGGCCCTGCATCGTTTCCGCGACGCGACACCGTAAGGAAAAAGCCCGCTTCCTGTATCGCTGGATACCGTCGACAACCTCATCCCCTCGCGATCATTCATCCCGTCACACACATGGGAAGAGCAGCGGCGGAGGGAATGGAGAGAGCCGTTGAGGAGAGAGGCCGGAGCGCCTTCAATGGGCGATGGTCCGGGTGTGGCGTCACGCGGGACTGCACAAGTCCTTCCTGGCCGGGTGGCTCACGCTCATGGCCATCCGGCATCTTTTGAATCGCCGTCAAGCGTGCGAGGCCGCGTGCCCCGCCGCAGCCTCGGCCTTCGCCTCGCCCGGCAGCTCCACCATCGGCCCGCTGCCGCTATAGCGGTCGAGCGCCAGGTAGATCGCGGGCGTGATGTACAGCGTGATCACCTGCGAGAAGATCAGCCCGCCCACCACCGCCACGCCCAGCGGCTGGCGCAGCTCGGCGCCGGCGCCCAGGCCCAGCGCGAGCGGCAGCGCACCCATCAGCGCGGCCAGCGTGGTCATGAGGATCGGGCGGAAGCGCAGCCGGCAGGCCTCGCGGATCGCGTCGACCGGCTGCATGCCTTCGGTGCGCTGCGCGTCGAGGGCGAAGTCGATCATCATGATCGCGTTCTTCTTCACGATGCCGATCAGGAGCAGGATGCCGATGGTCGCGATCAGCGTGAGGTCGAAGCCGAAGAGCTTCAGCGAGATGAGCGCCCCCACCGCCGCCGAGGGCAGGCCCGCCAGGATGGTGATCGGGTGGATGTAGCTCTCGTACAGCACGCCCAGCAGCACGTAGATGACCAGCACCGCGAGCACCAGCAGCACGGCCTGGCTGCCCTGCGAGCTCTGGAACACCGCCGCGTCGCCGCCGTAGGTCGTGATGATCGACTGCGGCATCTTCAGCTCGTCCTTGAAGCGGTCGATCTTCGCGGTGGCGTTGCCCAGCGGCACGTCGGGGCCGAGGTTGAACGACACCGTCACCGCTTGCAGCTGGCCCTGGTGGTTGACCGAGGTCGGCCCCACGGTGCGCTTGACGGTCGAGAAGGCCGACAGCGGCACCAGCTTGCCGGTGGTGCTGCGCACCGACAGGCGCGCCACGTCTTCCTCGAACTGGCGGTCGCTGTCGGCCGCCGACAGGATGACCTGATAGGTGTTGCTGGCGCCGTAGATGCTGCCGATCTGGCGGTCGCCGTACGCGTTGTACAGCGCGGTGCGCAGGTCGCCCACGGCCACGCCGAGCACGCCGGCCTTGTCGCGGTCGATCTCCAGCGTGGCCTGCAGGCCACGGTTCTGCGAGTCGCTGGTCACGTCGCGGAAGTCGGGGTCGGCGCGCATGCGCTCCATGAGCCGGGTCGACCACGGCACCATCTCGCCGGCGTTCACGCTCTGCAGCGTGTACTGGAAGCGCGCCTTGCTCTGGCGTCCGCCCAGGCGCAGGTTCTGCACCGGCTGCATGTACACGGCAATGCCCGGGATCTCGCGGAAGCGCTGGCGCAGCGACTCGAGCACCTTGGCCATCTTGGGGCGCTCGCTGCGCGGCTTGAGCACCGCGAACAGCCGGCCCGAGTTCTGCGTGGCCGTCGGGCCGCCCACGCCGACGAAGGAACTGACGTAGTCCACGCTCGGATCGGCCTTGAGCGCGGCGGCCACGCGGTCCTGCAGCGCCTTCATGGCGGTGAACGAGATGTCTTCGGCCGCCTCGGTGGTGATCTGGATCTGGCCGATGTCTTCCTCGGGGAAGAAGCCCTTGGGAATGCTGACGAAGAGCCAGGCCGTGACCACGAAGGTCAGCCCCGCCATGACCAGCATCAGCGGGCGATGCCCGAGCGTCCAGTCGAGCGTGCGCATGTAGCCGCCGTGCACGGCGCGGTAGCCGCGCTCGAAGGCACGGCCGATGGCCGTGCCGGGCTCGGGGTGCTCTTCTTCGTGGTCGAGCGCGCCGGCCTTGCGCGGCACGTGCTTGAGCAGCCGGCTCGCGAGCATGGGCACCAGCGTGAGCGACACCACGGCCGACACCAGCACCGCCAGTGCCACCACCACGGCGAACTCATGGAACAAGAGGCCGATCACGCCGGGCATGAAGAAGATCGGGATGAACACGGCCACCAGCGAGATCGAGATCGACACGATGGTGAAGCCCACCTCGCGCGCGCCGCGCAGCGCGGCGGCCATCGGCTCCATGCCCTTCTCGACGTAGCGCATGATGTTCTCGAGCACCACGATGGCGTCGTCCACCACCAGGCCCACGGCCAGCGTGATGCCCAGCAACGACACGTTGTCCAGGCTGTAGCCGAAGGCGTACAGCAGCGCCACGGCGCCGATCAGCGAGATCGGGATGGTGGCCGCCGGGATCAGCGTGGCCACCAGCCGGTGCAGGAACAGGAAGATCACCAGCACCACCAGCGCGATGGTGCCCAGCAGCGTGAGCTGAACGTCGTGCACCGCCTCGCGGATCGAGAGCGAGCGGTCGTTGACCATGTGGATCTCGACCGACTGCGGCAGCTCGGCCTTGAAGCGCGGGATGAGCGCACGCACCGCGTCCACCACCTGCACGGTGTTGGCATTGGGCTGGCGCTGCACGGCCAGCGAGATGGAGTCTTGCCCGTTGAAGCTGCTGGCGGTCTTGACCGACTCGAAGCTGTCTTCGAGCATGGCCACTTCGTCCAGCCGCACCGGCGCGCCGTTGCGCTGCGCGATGATCAGCTTGGCGAAGTCAGCCGCCTTCATGAGCTGGCGGTTGGCCTGGATGGTGAGCGTCTGGCGCGGGCCGTCGAGCGTGCCGACCGGCGTGTTGGCGTTGGCCGAGTTCACGGCCTTGGCCAGCTCGTCGAGCGTGATGTTGCGCGCGTTGAGCAGGTCGGCGTTGGCCTTGATGCGCACCGCGAAGGCCTTGCGCCCGTACACGCCCACCTGCGCCACGCCGTCGATGGTCGAGAGCGTGGGCGAAATGAGGTTCTCGGCGTAGTCGTTGAGCTCCGACGGGTTCATCGACGGCGAGATCAGCGCGATGAACAGCACCGGCGCGTCGGCCGGATTCACCTTGCGGTACGAGGGCAGCTGCGTCAGTTCTTGCGGCAGCTGGCGCTGGGCGCGCAGCAGCGCGGCCTGCACGTCGACCGCGGCGGCGTCGATGTCGCGGCTGCTGACGAATTCGAGTGTGAGCGAGGTCACGCCCTGCGTGTTCACCGAGCTGATGGTCTGCAGGCCGGGGATGGTCGAGAACTGCTTTTCGAGCGGCAGCGCGACCGAACTCGCCATGGTGTCGGGGCTGGCGCCCGGCAGCTGCGCGTTGACGTTGATGACCGGCGTGTTGTAGCTGGGCAGCGCCGCCACCGGGATGCTGAAGTACGCAAAGATGCCGATGACCACGACGGCCGCCGACAGCAGCACCGTCATCGCCGGACGGCGGATGCAGAGCTCTGAAATGTTCATGCGCGTTCTCGTGCCGGCTGAACATCCGACGAAGCGGCGCTGCCGGGCGTGACGCCCGTGGTGCCGTTGGCAGGCGCACCGCCCGGTCCGGCCGGCGCCTTCACATCGATGCGCACCTTGCCGCCCGGGCGCACGTTCTGGCTGCCTTCGATCACGACCTGCTCGCCGGGCGTCACGCCGCTCACGGCCACCTTGGTGCCGAAGGTGTGGAGCACCTTGACCTGACGGCGCGCCGCGTTGCGCTCGGCATCGACCACGTACAGCGTGGCGCCGTCGGACAGCATCATGAGCGCCGCGGCCGGCACCACCGTGACGCCGTCGAGCATGCGCACCGTGATGCGCGTGTTGACGAACTGGCCGGGCCACAGGCTCTGGTCGGCGTTGGCGAACACGGCCTTGGCGCGCACGGTGCCGATCTGCGGATCGACCGTGTTGTCGACGAAATCGAGCGTGCCGAACAGCGGCTCGCGCCGGCCCGTGACCAGCGCCTCGACCTTGGCGCGCGTGCGCGACGCGGCCAGCAGGTCCTGCAGGTTGCCTTCGGGCACCGGGAAGCTCACGGCGATGGGGTCGAGCTGGGTGATGGTGACCAGCGACAGCGTGGGCTGCACCAGCGTGCCCGGGTAGATGTTGACGGCGCCGATGCGCCCCGCGATGGGCGCGCGCAGCGTGGCGTAGCCCAGCGCCACCTGCGCCGACTGCACGGCCGCGCGGTCGGCCGCCACGGCGGCGCGCTGCGCCTGGAGCTGCGACAGCGTGGCGTCGGCCGCGCTCTTGGCAATGAAGTTCTGTGCCACCAGGTCCTGGCTGCGCTTGTACTGGCGCTCCAAGTCGGCCATGGTGGCCTCGTCCTTCTGCTGCTGGGCCCGGGCGCGCGCCAGATTGGCCTGGTCGTTGCGGTCGTCCAGCGTGAAGAGCAACTGCCCTGCTTTCACGAACTGGCCTTCCTTGACGTGCACCGCGCTCACGGTGTTGGTGACCTGCGGGCGCAGGTCGACGCTGTTGAGCGAAACCACGCTGCCGTTGACCTGCACCGTGACCGGCACGTCCTGCTTTTCGGCCGTGGCCAGCGTGACCAGCGCGGCGGGAGGCCCGGCGTTCGCGGACTTGGCGTCCTTCGCGGCCGGCCGATCGCCCGACATGCGCCACCAGCCGCCTGCGACGGCTACGATCAACACGCCCGCGAGGGCGAAGGCGGCAGATTTCTTCATGGGTTCTTGTGCACTTTGGGCTGACAGCAGCTATTGGAGCAGTGGCCGGCGCACAGTGTTCACGGGCGCCGTAAAGAAATGTAAAGCAGGCCGACGCAAAGCCCCCGCACCACCCGCTGCACCCGGTATGAGGGAAAACACCCCCTCGCTAAAATCGCCGGTCCACAGCCTCTGGATATACCCCATGAACCGCTGCAAGACACCCACGAAAACGCTCACTTCCCTCGCTATCTGCGCCGCCCTTGCCGGCGCCGCCGGTCTTTTCTCCCTCCAGGCCAGCGCCCAGGACGAGGTGCCCCGTCCGCAGACCCAGAACGAGTCGCTCAACGGCGGGCGCAACTTCCCCATCGGCACGCTGCGCGGCAAGTTCATGGTGACCAGCGCCCCCGACGTCGAGCTCGACGGCCGGGCCGACCGACTGGGCGCCGGCGCGCGCATCCGCAGCCCGCAGAACATGCTGGTGATGCCCGGCGCGATCATCGGCCAGAAGTACCTCGTGAACTACACGCGCGACGCCGCCGGGCTGCTGCGCGAGGTCTGGATCCTGACGCCCGACGAGGCCATGGCCAGCCGCGAATCGCTGAACAAGCCGTTCCTGAACATCTGGCCGTTCACCTCGAACGACACGCTGAACACGCAGTAACGCGGCCGGGCCGCAAGCAAGCAAAAATCCGCGGGCGCCACGCGCGTCTCGCAGCCCTTCCTCTTTGCGAAGGGCACAGAGAGCTCCCCATGAAAAAAGTATTCATCAAGACCTTCGGCTGCCAGATGAACGAGTACGACTCGGACAAGATGGCCGACGTGCTCCACGCCGCCCAGGGCTACGAGCCCACGCAGAACGTGGACGAAGCCGACCTCATCCTGTTCAACACCTGCTCGGTGCGCGAGAAGGCGCAGGAGAAGGTCTTCTCCGACCTCGGCCGCGTGAAGCACCTGAAGGCCAAGGGCGTGAAGATCGGCGTGGGCGGCTGCGTGGCGAGCCAGGAAGGCCAGGCCATCATCGCGCGCGCGCCCTACGTCGACATCGTGTTCGGCCCGCAGACGCTGCACCGCCTGCCCGAGATGCTGAACGACCGCGAAAGGCTCGACCGCCCGCAGGTGGACATCAGCTTCCCCGAGATCGAGAAGTTCGACCACCTGCCGCCCGCCCGCGTCGAAGGCGCGACCGCTTTCGTGTCGATCATGGAAGGCTGCTCCAAGTACTGCAGCTACTGCGTGGTGCCCTACACCCGCGGCGAGGAAGTGAACCGCCCCCTGGACGACGTGCTGGTCGAGATCGCCGGCCTGGCCGACCAGGGCGTGCGCGAGATCACGCTGCTGGGCCAGAACGTGAACGCCTACCGCGGCAAGATGGGCGACACCGCCGAAATCGCCGACTTCGCGCTGCTGATTGAATACGTCGCCGAGATCCCCGGCATCGAACGCATCCGCTACACCACCAGCCACCCGAACGAGTTCACGCCCCGGCTCATCGAGGCCTACGCCAAGGTGCCGCAGCTCGTCTCGCATCTGCACCTGCCGGTGCAGCACGGCAGCGACCGCATCCTCATGGCGATGAAGCGCGGCTACACCGCCATGGAATACAAGAGCACGGTGCGCAAGCTGCGCGCCATCCGCCCCGAACTCGCGCTTTCCAGCGACTTCATCGTCGGCTTCCCCGGCGAGACCGACGCCGACTTCGACAAGATGATGAAGCTCATCGACGACTGCCAGTTCGACAACAGCTTCAGCTTCATCTTCAGCCCGCGCCCCGGCACGCCCGCCGCCGCGCTACAGGACGACACGCCGCACGAGGTGAAGCTGGCGCGCCTGCAGACGCTGCAGCGCGTGATCGACGGCAACGTGCGCCGCTTCGGCGATGCGCTGGTAGGCAGCACGCAGCGCGTGCTGGTCGAGGGCGCGTCGCGCAAGGACGCCAACGAACTCATGGGCCGCACCGCCTGCAACCGCGTCGTCAACTTCGAGGGCGACGCCCGCCTCGTGGGCCAGATGGCCGACCTGCGCATCACCCGCTCGCTGGCGTACACGCTGCGCGGCGAAGTGGTCACGCGCGAATCGGCCCTGGCTGCCGCCACGGCGCTCGCCCACTGATGGCGAAACGTCCATCCGTCCGGGGCTCGTTCCAGCAGCTCCTGCTGTTCGCCTTCCTGCTGATCACCGCGCTGCTGGTGGGCGTGGCGCTGCGCTCGGTGCTGCAGTACGACGCGCTCGTCACGCAAAGCCGCGACGCCGCCGCGCGCGCGCTGCGCCTGTCGGGCGCCTCGCAGTCGCTGGCCGAACGCAGCGCGGCCATGGAGCGCGCGGGACGCCAGTCGCTGGTGCTCAACGACGCCGTGCTGCGCCGCCGCTTCGACGAGGCGGCGCGCGAGGCCCACCAGGTGCTGGAGCGCCTGGAACGCAACGGCCTGCCGGCCGCCGGCATCGACATGTGGCGCAGCCAGCTCGGCGTGATCGAAGGGCTGCTCGGCGGCAGCCCCGACAGCGCCCTGGCGCGCGAAAGCACGATGGCGATGCAGTTCCGCGAACTCGACGCCCTGAACACCAACATCGCCCAGCAGGCGCAGTTCCTGATCGAAACGCAGAACGACGCGCTGGCCAAGCGCATCGAGAACGCGCGCCGCCGGCTGATGCGCGAGGTGGTGGCCGCCAGCGTGCTGGCCGTGTCGCTGGCGCTGGCCTTCGGCATCTGGCTGGCGCGCCCCTTCAAGCGGCTCGAGAACGCCATCGTCGGCCTGGGCCAGAACCGGCTCGACGAACCGATCGACATCCGCGGCCCGGCCGACGTGCGGCGCGTGTCGCAGCAGCTCGAATGGCTGCGCCTGCGCCTGACCGAACTCGACGCCGACAAGGCGCGCTTCCTGCGCCATGTGTCGCACGAGCTGAAGACGCCGCTGGCGGCGCTGCGCGAGGGCGTGTCGCTGCTCGAGGACGGCGTGACCGGCCCGCTGAATCCGGCGCAGCTCGAAGTGGCGCAGATCCTGCAGCAGAACACCGTGTCGCTGCAGAACCAGATCGAGGCGCTGCTGCGCTTCAACGCCGCCGCCTTCGAGGCGCGCGAGCTGCGCCGCGAGCGCACCGAGCTGCTGCCGCTGATCGAGGAGCAGATCGAGGCCCAGCGCCTGCAGTGGCAGGCGCACGGCCTGCGCGTGCGCGCCGAGGGCGAGCCGATCGCCCTCACGGTCGACCGCACCAAGCTCGGCACCGCCATCGCCAACCTGCTGTCGAACGCGATCCGCTTCTCGGCCGCCGGCGGCGTCATCACGCTGGCCGTGTCGGGCACGCCCGAGGCGGTGCACATCGACGTGTGCGACGCCGGCCCCGGCATTGCCGTGAACGACCGCGACCGCATCTTCGAACCCTTCTTCCGCGGCGAGCGCCAGCCCGAGCACACGGTGAAAGGCACCGGCATCGGACTTTCCATCGTGCAGGAGTACATTGCAGCCCATGGGGGCCGCATCGCCCTGCTGCCGGACGGCCCCGGTGCACGCTTTCGCATCGAACTGCCGCGCACGACCTGACCCCGGACACCCCACCCACACCGCCCCGCGCCTTTTTCGACCCATGTTCCTTTCGTTCGTCCGCAGATTCACCTTCGCCGGGGCCATGGCCGTGCCATGTGCCCTGCTGCTGGCGGCCTGCGCCTCCCAGCCCAAGCCGCCGGCCGAAGCCGACGCGCTGCCGCCGCCCGTGGCCGCGCCGCGCGTCGTGCCGGTCGAGGCCGAGCCCCGCGCGCCGGCCACGCAGCCGGCCTCGCTCTTCACGCAGCTCACGCAGGGCCCCGTCACGGCCATGCTGGCCTATGCCGACAAGGTGCGCCCGCTGGGCGGCGCCGACCTGAGTGCGGAAATCGCCCGCGTCGGCGAACAGGGCGAGACGCCCGCGGCGCAGATGCAGCTGGCGATCCTGCTCGCACAGACCCGCGTGCCGGCCGACCTGGCGCGCGCGCTGGGCCTGCTGCAGCGCGTGATCGCCAATCCCGCGCCCGAGGCGCAGCCGCTGCACCCGCTCGCGCGGGCGCTGGCGGCGCGCTATGTCGAGCAGCGCCGCGTCGAAGACGACCGCGACAAGCAGGTGCAGCAGCTGCGCGACAGCCAGCGCCGCATCGACCAGCTCAACGAGCGCATCGAGGCGCTGCGCGCCATCGAGCGCAGCTTCGCCCGGCCCAACACGCCGGCACCCACGCCCTCCAACGGAAGCCGAACGAATCCATGAGTACCACTGGTGCCCGCCTCCTCGTGGTCGATGACGACCCGGACATGCTGCGGCTGCTCTCGATGCGGCTGGTGTCGGCGGGCTACCAGGTCACGGCCGTCACCTCGGCCGAGACCGCGCTCACGCAGCTCGAGATCGAGCACCCGCAGCTGGTGCTCAGCGACGTGCGCCTGCCCGGGCGCGACGGCCTGCAGCTGTTCGACGAGATCCGCAAGCGCCACCCGACGCTGCCGGTCATCCTGCTGACCGCGCACGGCACCATTCCCGACGCGGTCGAGGCCACGGCGCGCGGCGTGTTCACCTACCTCACCAAGCCCTACGACGCGCGCGAACTGCTCGAGAAGATCGCGCAGGCGCTGGCGCTCGGCGCCCCGGCGGCCACGCCGAGCAAGACCGGCGACGACAGCTGGCGCTCGGAAATCGTGAGCCGCAGCAACCGCATGGCCGAGCTGCTGGCCGAGGCGCGCATGGTCGCCAAGTCGGACGCCTCCGTGCTGCTGCGCGGCGACTCCGGCGCCGGCAAGGAGCTGCTGGCGCGCGCCATCCACAAGGCCAGCGCGCGCGCCGACAAGCCCTTCGTGGCGGTCAACTGCGGCGCCATTCCCGAGGCGCTGCTCGAGTCCGAGCTGTTCGGCCACATGAAGGGCGCCTTCACCGACGCCCACGCGAACCACAAAGGCCTGTTCCAGCAGGCCGACGGCGGCACGCTGCTGCTCGACGAAATCGGGGACATGCCGCCCGCGCTGCAGGTCAAGCTGCTGCGCGTACTGCAGGAACGCGCGGTGCGCCCGCTGGGCGCGAGCCAGTCGATCGAGGTCGACGTGCGCATCGTCTCGGCCACCCACCGCGACCTGGACGCCGCGATGGAAGCCGGCCAGTTCCGCGAAGACCTCTATTACCGCCTGAACGTGGTGACGCTCACGCTGCCGCCGCTGTCGGCGCGGCGCGAGGACATTCCGCTGTTGGCCAACCACTTCCTGCAGAAGCTGTCGACCAAGTACGGCAAGCGGCTGTCGGGCTTCGCGCCCGAGGCGCTGAAGGCGCTGACCACCGCCGCGTGGCCGGGCAACGTGCGCCAGCTCTACAACGTGGTGGAGCAAGTCTGCGCGCTGTCGGGCTCGCCGCTGATCCCGTTGGCGCTGGTGCAGCGCGCGCTGCGCGTGCCGAGCGTGGAGGTGCTCACCTATGCCGAGGCCAAGCAGCGTTTCGAGCGCGACTACCTCGTCGGCTTGCTCAAGCTGACCGACGGCAACGTGGCCGACGCCGCCCGCCTGGCCGACCGCAACCGCACCGAGTTCTACCGCCTGCTGCAGAAGCACGAACTCACGCCAGGCAACTTCAAGGCCGACGTTGTCGCTCCCGGTGGGGACCCTGTCGCCGAGTAGCGACAGGCCTAAGTCGTTGATTTGAAAGGCTGTTTCCCGAGGGCCCCCAGGGCTTGTCGGGATTCGGCGACAAAAACGGGGGTTTCGGGGGCCCGGCAGGCCCCTCCCCCACGGAAAACGGTTTCGGAACGCGCCAAGTCGTTGATTTGAAAGCGTTTTTCCAGGCTGGCACAGGGTTTGCCCCTGTACTGGCATGACAGCACTTACCAGCCCATCTTTCGCACTGCGTCCGCAGCGCGACGGCCTGCGTCAAAAGCAGTTTTCCTCCTCGCGGCCCCGTGCCGCGGGCCATTCGCTGACCGCGCTCTCCGGCGTTGGCGGCGCCGCCACGGATTGCGTCTTCAAGCGCCTTCCGGCCATTGGCGACACCCCCCTCGACAAGCAACGTTGGTGAATGAACCGATGAAGCCGAACGACTTCTCCCACCTCAACGTCCTCGCCGAATCCGATTTCGCACGCCGCAGCGCGCTGCGCGAGGAACGCCACCCCAACGCCGTCACCGCACCGCCGGTCAACCGCGGTTCCATGGCACCGCGCCCCTGGCGCGGTTTCTGGAACAGCATCGGCACCGCGCTGCTCGTGCGCCTGGGCGCCGGCCGCAATGCCGACAGCGCCCCCGCCGCCAAGCAGGCCGCCCCGACCCCGCAGGCCTGGGAACGCGCCGCCGGCCAGCGCCGCCTCGCCTTCATGCTGCTCACGCTGCTGAGCACCGTGATCGCGTCGTCGCTGTTCGCCAGCGTGCAACCCGACTACGACAACGTCTGGCTCGAATACGGCCAGATCGGCCTGTACGGCCTGCTCTCGGGCTGGGTCGTGACCGGTTTCGTGACCGCCCTCATGGGCTTCTACGTCTCCGTGCGCGGTGACAAGCACGCGCTGTCGGCCAAGCAGGTCGCCAACCACCCGATGAACCCCGAGGCACGCACCGCGATCATCATGCCGATCTGCAACGAGGACGTGGCCACCGTGTTCGCCGGCCTGCGCGCCACCTGCGAATCGGTCGCCTCCACGGGCCACGCCAAGCAGTTCGACGTGTTCGTGCTGTCCGACAGCTACAACCCCGAGACCGCCGCCGCCGAGCGCGCCGCCTGGGAAGACCTGCGCGCCGCGCTGGCCGAGAGCCCGAACCAGCCGCAGGTCGAGGTCTACTACCGCCTGCGCACCCGCCGCACGCACCGCAAGGCCGGCAACGTGGCCGACTTCTGCCGCCGCTGGGGCAAGGATTACCGCTACATGGTCGTGCTCGACGCCGACTCCGTGATGAGCGGCGACTGCCTGGCCTCGATGGTCAAGCTGATGGAAGCCAACCCCACCGCCGGCATCATCCAGACCGCGACGCAGGCCATCGGCCACGTCACGCTGCACGCCCGCGCCCAGCAGTTCGCTTCGCGCGTGACGGGTCGCCTGTTCACGCTGGGCATGCAGTTCTGGCAGCTCGGCGAGTCGCACTACTGGGGCCACAACGCGATCATCCGCGTCGAAGCCTTCATGAAGCACTGCGCGCTGGCCCCCATCAAGGGCACCGGTGGCATGTCGGGCGGCATCATGTCGCACGACTTCGTCGAAGCCGCGCTGATGCGCCGCGCCGGCTACCACGTGTGGCTCGTTTCCGACCTGGTCGGCAGCTACGAACAGCAACCGCCGGACCTGCTGGCCGAGCTGCAACGCGACCGCCGCTGGTGCCAGGGCAACCTGCAGAACGCCCGCCTGATGGCCGAGCCCGGCATCCACCCGGTGCACCGCGCGATGTTCGTGACCGGCACCATGGCGTATGTCTCGGCCCCGCTGTGGCTCGCCTTCCTGACGCTGGGCACCGCCCTGTGGCTGAGCGGCTCGAGCCTGGTGTCGAGCTGGAACGTGCTGCCTGCCGAACTGGCCGGCCTGTGGGTCTGGACCCTGTGCCTGCTGTTCCTGCCGCGCGTGCTGGGCATCGCCGCCGTGCTGATGCGCGGCGAACAACGCCAGTACGGCGGTGTGTGGGGCCTGGTGAAGAGCTCGGTGCTCGAAGCCGGCCTGGCCATCGTGCAGGCCCCGGTACGCATGCTGGCCCACTCGCTGTTCGTGCTGGTCGCCCTCACCGGCATCAAGCTCGACTGGAAGTCGCCCCCGCGTGAAGCCAACGCCGTGCCGTGGAAGGTCGCGGCAACCCAGCTGGCCCCCATGTCGCTGGTGATCGCCATGCTCGCCGTCGGCGTCGCCATGATCGACCCGAGCGCGCTGATCTGGCTCATGCCCGTCGGCCTGCCACTGCTGCTGGCGATCCCGCTGACCGTGCTGACCAGCCAGATCGCGCTGGGCACCACGCTGCGCGACCGCGGCTTCCTGCTGATTCCCGAGGAATCGCGTTCGCCCGCCGTGTTGCGCCGCGCCTGGATGCATGCACTGCGCCTGGCGCGCCCGGCGGCACTGGCCACGGCCTGATGCGATCTCAGCCCTGCGGCTGATCGCTCCAAAGAAAAAGCCCGCTTCGGCGGGCTTTTTGCTGGGCGGTGCGCCATGCGCATCGAGATCTCAGAAGGGCAGCCAGCGGCGCCAGAACGGCGGACGGGGTGCGCGGGCGCCGCGCGCCACCAGCGCCGCGACGAGCGCCTCGCGGCCATGCTTGCGGGCGGCCTGCAGCGGCGTGAGCCCGTCGAATTCAGACAGCAGGTTCGGATCGGCGCCGTGGTCCAGCAGGTAGCTGGCGATCTCGCCGTGCCCCTGGACCAGGCTGGCCACCAGCGGCGTGCACAGAATCTCGGGGTGCTGGTAGTTCGGATTCACGCCGGCGCCGATGTGATAGCGCACCAGGTCGAGGTCGCCGGTCAGCGCGCCCTGGTAGAGCTCTTTCCAGTCGCCTGCGGACATCGCGGGGCTGCGCGCCTATATATATGTATGTGCGAGCGGCCGAGCTCAGAACGGCAGCTTGCCGCCGCCTCCGCCCATGCCGGGCATTCCACCCATGCCCTTCATGCCGCCCATCTTCTTCATCATCTTCATGAGGCCGCCGCCCTTCATCTTCTTCATCATGCCCTGCATCTGCTCGAACTCGTTGAGCAGGCGGTTCACTTCCTGAACCTGCACGCCCGCACCGGCCGCGATGCGGCGCTTGCGTGTGGCCTTGAGCAGCTCGGGCTTGCGGCGCTCCAGCGGGGTCATGCTCTGGATGATCCCTTCCTTGCGGCGGATGTCGCGCTCGGCGCGCGTCATGTCGGCCTCGGTGGCCTTGGCGGCCATCTGCTGCGGCAGCTTGTCCATCAGGCTGGAGAGGCCGCCCATCTGCTTCATCTGCTGCAGCTGGCCGAGGAAGTCGTTCAGGTCGAAGCCGGCGCCGCTCTTGACCTTGGCGGCCAGCTTCTGCGCCGCCGCCACGTCGACGCCGGCCGTGACCTGCTCGACCAGCGCGACGATGTCGCCCATGCCCAGGATGCGGCCCGCGTGGCGCTCGGCGTCGAACACTTCGAGGCCGTCGATCTTCTCGCTCACACCGGCGAACTTGATCGGCACGCCCGTCACCTGGCGCACCGACAGCGCCGCACCGCCGCGCGAATCGCCGTCGGTCTTGGTCAGGATGATGCCGGTGAGGGGCAGCGCTTCCTTGAAGGCCTTGGCGGTGTTGATCGCGTCCTGGCCCTGCATGGCATCGACCACGAACAGGGTTTCGACCGGATCGAGCTCGGCGTGCAGCTGCTTGATTTCGGTCATCAGCACTTCGTCGATCGCCAGGCGGCCGGCCGTGTCGACCAGCAGCACGTCGAAGTAGTGACGCCTGGCGTGGTCGAGCGCGGCGCGCGCGATGTCCAGCGGCTTCTGGTCGGGCGTGCTCGGGAACCACTCGGCGCCGGCCTGCTTCGTGACGGTCTTGAGCTGCTCGATGGCGGCCGGGCGGTACACGTCGCCCGATACGGTGAGCACCTTCTTCTTGCGCTTCTCGATCAGGTGCTTGGCCAGCTTGGCGGTGGTGGTGGTCTTGCCGGCGCCCTGCAGGCCGGCCATGAGGATCACCGCCGGCGGCTGGGCCGCGAGGTTGATGTCCGACACGCCCTCGCCCATGGTGGCGGCGAGTTCGCGGTTGACGATGCCCACCAGCGCCTGGCCCGGCTTGAGCGAGCCCAGCACTTCCTGGCCGAGCGCCTTCTCCTTCACGCGGGCGACGAAGTCGCGCACCACCGGCAGCGCCACGTCGGCCTCCAGCAGTGCCATGCGCACCTCGCGCAGCATGTCCTGCACGTTGCTTTCGGTGATGCGCGCCTGGCCGCTCATCGTCTTGACGAGGCGGGAGAACTTTTCGGTGAGGGCGGTGGCCATGAAGGAAATACCTTGTTGTCCGCGGCAGCGGACCGATGGAAAGTCGTGAAAACCTGGAAGCGGTATGTGGGCCCGCTCTCTCGCGGGGGGTGCCCCCGGCGGGGGTGGGCGAAGCGACGCGACGTGCGCGAAGCCGGGGGGCGAGCCTATACACTCCACCGATGATTTTAGCGATCCCCTCCCCACTCGGCGTGGCGCTGGGCATCGCCACCGCGGCAGCCTACGGTTTTGCCGCTGCCGCCGGTGCGCGGCTCAGCCGCCAGACCACCCAATGGGCGCTCGGCATCGCATGGCTGCTGCACGCTGCGGTGCTCGGCCACGGGCTGATCGGCGGCGACCCTCGCTTCGGTTTTGCGCCGGCGCTGTCGGTCACGGCGTGGCTGGTGCTCACGGTCTACGCGGTCGAAAGCCGCCTGTACCCGCAACTGAAGGCACGCCGTGCGCTGGCCTGGCTGGGCGCGGCCGCCGTGCTGCTGGCGCTGCTGTTCCCGGGCACGCCGCTGCATGTCAGCGCCTCGCCCTGGCTGCCGCTGCACCTGGCGCTGGGCATCGCCTCGTACGGCCTGTTCGGCGCCGCCGTGGTGCACGCCTGGCTGATCACGCGGGCCGAAAAGCAGATCCGCCTGGCCAGTGCCGATGCACAGGCCGGCGTGCCGCTGCTCACGCTGGAACGGCTCACCTTCCGCTTCGTCACGGCGGGCTTCGTGCTGCTGTCGGCCACGCTGCTGGCCGGCCTGCTGTTCAGCGAACAGCTCTACGGCGCCGCCGGCCGCGCCTGGAAGTGGGACCACAAGACCATCTTCTCGGTGCTCGCCTGGCTCAGCTTCGCCGTCCTGCTGACTGGCCGCGCGCGCTTCGGCTGGCGCGGACGTACCGCGCGGCGCGTGCTGTACGCGGGCGCGGCGCTGCTGCTGCTGGCCTACGTGGGTTCGCGCTTCGTGCTCGAAGTCGTGCTGACGCGCCTGCCCGCATGAAGTACCTGCTCGTCCTCGCGGTGGTGTGGGTCGCGATCTGGCTCTGGCGCAAGAACCGGCGCGAAGAGATGCGCGACGCACAACAGGAACGCGCCAAAAAGGCACAACAGCGCACGCCGGCCGTCGGCCCGCCGCAGGCGATGGTGCGCTGCGCCCATTGCGGACTGCACCTGCCCGCGGCCGACGCACTCCCCGGGCCGGACGGCGCGGTGTTCTGCAGCGCCGCGCACCGCCAGGCCGGCACCGCCGCATGAGTTCGTTGCGCCGGTCGCGCGGCGAGCCGGCCACCGACTGGGACGTGCTCGACCTGGGCGCCGGCGACAGCACCGCGCTGCTGCGGCTGTGGCGCGGCTTCATGGCGGCGCGCTGCTTCGTGGCGCTGGTGCTGGTGCTGCTGCAGGGCGTGGCCTTCGCCATCGGGCAGGCCGTGCAGCCGCTGCCGATCGTGCTGTCGGGCGGCTACCTCGTGCTGGCCTGGCTGGAGATGCGCTACGCGCACTTCGAACCACCGATCCGCGGCTTCTCCACGCTCTGGCTGCTGACCATCGGGGTCGACCTGGGCATCTTCAGCGCCTTGCAGGTGCTGCAGGGCGGCAGCGTCAACTACACGCCGCTGTTCGCGCTGCCGGTGCTGATGAGCGCGGTGCTCGGCACGCTGCTCGTGGGCCTGGGCACCACGGCCACCGTGACGCTGCTGCTGCTGGCCGACGCCGGCTGGCACTGGCTGCAGCAACCCGGCGATCCTTCGGCGCGCTTCGTGCAGGCCGCCCTCACCGGCACCGGCCTGTTCGTGGTGGCGCTGCTCGCGCACGAACTCGCGCGCCGGCTGGCGCGCGAAGAAGCGGTGGCGCAGCGCAGCCGCAGCCATGCGCAGATGCAGGCGCAGGTCAACGACCTGGTGATCGAAACCCTCAGCGAAGGCGTGCTGGTGATCGACACCGACGGCCTGGTGCACGCAGCCAACCCGGCGGCCGACGCGATCCTCGGCCAGGGCCTGGCGCAGCTGCCACTGCCGTTCCCGCTGCACACCCAACCGGCCTGGCATGCGCTGGCCGCGCTGGCGCGCCAGACCTTCGCGCGCCGCGCGCCGCAGACCGAAGAGATCCCGGTGGCGCAGGCGCGCGGCGCGGCGCGCGAGGTGCGCGTGCGCACCCGGCTCACGCCCACCGACGACCGGCGCGCCGACAGCCTGTGCGTGATGTTCCTGCAGGACCTGCGCGAGCTCGAAGCCCGCATCCGCACCGAAAAGCTCGCCGCGATGGGCCGCATGTCGGCTGCGGTGGCGCATGAAATCCGCAACCCGCTGGCCGCCATCGCGCAGGCCAGCGCGCTGCTCAGCGAAGACCTGACCGACCCCGCGCACCGCAAGCTGACCGACATGGTGCAGCACAACGCGCAGCGCCTGGCGCGCATCGTGGACGACGTGCTCGACGTCTCGCGCGCGCGCCAGCAGCGCGTGCTCTCGCTGGGCGAACAGCTGGTGCTCGACCCGGCGGCGCAGATCCTGGCCGAGGAATGGATACGCCAGACCCAGCGCAAGGGCGTGCGCGTGGCGCTCGACGCGCAGGGCAGCGAGGTGCGCTTCGAGGCCGAGCACCTGCGCCGCCTGCTGGTGAACCTGCTGGACAACGCCGCGCGCTACGCCAGCCAGCGCGACGGCGCGATCCAGGTCATCACCACGGTGCAGCGCGCCGGCGTGCAGCGCGCCGCGTTGCTGGTGTGGAGCGACGGCGCGCCGCTGGAGCCGGCGGTGCAGCGCCACCTGTTCGAACCCTTCTTCTCGTCCGAGAGCCGCTCCAGCGGCCTGGGCCTGTTCCTGTGCCGCGAGCTGTGCCGGCGCCACGGCGCCACCATCGGCTATGAACGGCGCGCGCTGGTGCCGGGCGGCCCCGAGGGCAATGAATTCTTCGTCAGCTTCGCACCGAGCGAAAACCGGCTGACACAATAGCGGCCGTGAGCTCCCTCCCGCCTTCCGCCGCCGCCCCGCGCCCCGCGCAGATCCTCGTCATCGACGACGAACCCGACCTGCGCACGCTCTACGAACTCACGCTGCTGCGTGAAGGCTACCGGGTGGAAGCCGCGGGCAGCGTGTCCGAAGCCTGGCAGCACCTGGAGGCCGGCCGCTTCGACGCCGTGATCACCGACATGCGGCTGCCCGACGGCGAAGGCATGGAGATCATCCACCGCATCCAGAAAGACCAGCGCAGCGAGCGCTGCGTGGTCATGACCGCCTACGGCTCCGCCGAGAACGCGGTCGAAGCGCTGAAGGCCGGCGCCTTCGACTACCTCACGAAGCCGGTCGACCTGAAGCAGTTCCGCGCCGTGGTGGCGTCGGCGGTGCAGGCCAACCGCGCGGCGGTGGTCGTTCCGCAGAAAGCGCCGCCGCAGGCCGCCGGCCAGGGCGGCGAGCGTCCCGATGTGCTGGCCGTGACGCGCAGCGGCGCCACCGCGCTCGACCGGCTGGTCGGCGACTCCGACCCGATGCGCCTCGTCAAGTCGCGCATCGCCAAGGTGGCGCGCGGCATGGCACCGGTGCTGGTGCGCGGCGAATCGGGCACCGGCAAGGAGCTGGTCGCGCGCGCCGTGCACGGCTGCAGCCAGCGCAGCGAAGGTCCCTTCGTCGCGGTGAACTGCGGCGCGATTCCCGAGAACCTGCTCGAAGCCGAGTTCTTCGGCGCCAAGAAGGGCTCGTACACGGGCTCGTCGCAAGACCGCGACGGCTACTTCCAGGCGGCGCGCGACGGCACGCTGTTCCTGGACGAAATCGGCGACCTGCCGCTGGCCATGCAGTCGAAGCTGCTGCGCGCCATTCAAGAGCGCAGCGTGCGCGCCATCGGCTCGACGCAGGAAGACGCGGTCGACGTGCGCATCGTGAGCGCCACCCATAAAGACCTGCACGCCGAGGTGCTGGCCGGCCGCTTCCGGCAGGACCTGTTCTACCGCCTCAACGTGATCGAGATCGCCGTGCCCGCGCTGCGCGAGCGCCGCGAAGACCTGCCCGCGCTGTGCACCGCGCTGCTCGCGCGCATCGCCCAGGACGGCGGCCTGCCCGTGCCGCGCCTGTCCGACGCGCTGCTGCAGCGCCTGGCCCAGCACCCGCTGGACGGCAACGTGCGCGAGCTCGAGAACCTGCTGCACCGCGCCGTCGCGCTGAACGACGGCGACGAGCTGCACATCGACCTGATGGGTGCGATGACGCCGATGCCGGCCACGCTGCGCAGCGAATCCGCTGAAGCGCCAGCCGCCGTTGCGGTGGCTGCGCCCCCCGCGCCGGCGGTCGAGCCCAAGCCCGCACCGCCGCCGCTGCCCTCCGATCTGCAAGCCTGGCTCGACCAGCAGGAGCGCGAGATCCTCGTGCGCGCGCTGCACGAAAGCGGCTTCAACCGCACGGCCGCCGCCGCGCGGCTGGGCATGAGCCTGCGCCAGATCCGCTACCGCATCGCGCGCCTGGGCATCTCCACGCCCAACGGCGACGACGGTGCCACCGCGCATGCCGACGACTGACGACCTCGCCACCCCACCGGCCGGCGACGACGGACTCTGGCGCGCCGGCTGGTATCGCTTCGCCAAGGCCCTGCCCTCGCCCAACTTCGGCCCCCGCCCCGTCGGCGCGCAGACCGACCTGATCGTGCTGCACTCCATCAGCCTGCCACCGGGCGAATACGGCAGCGACGCGGTGCAGCAGCTCTTCACCAACCGGCTCGACTGGGACGCGCACCCGTACTTCCAGTCGATCCGCGGGCTCGAGGTGTCGTCGCATTTCTATGTGCGGCGCAACGGCGAGCTCTGGCAGTTCGTGAGCTGCGAGGACCGCGCCTGGCATGCCGGCGTGTCGTCGTGGCGCGGACGCACCAACTGCAACGACGACTCCGTCGGCATCGAGCTCGAAGGCCTCGAGGGCGAGCGCTTCGAGGAGGCGCAGTACGAGACGCTGGCCAGCCTCTGCGCCGCGCTCGCGCAGCACTACGCCATCGCCCACATCGCCGGCCACGAGCACATCGCGCCCGGTCGCAAGCAGGACCCCGGCGCCGGTTTCGACTGGCGCCTGCTGCGCGAACAGCTCGGCTGGAATCCACAGATGTTTCCCGAGCAGGTGGTCGCGCGCTAATTTTTTCAATCGCTCCGTGGCCCGCGATGCGCCGCTCTCGCAGCGCAGCAATCTCGCAAGCGCAGGCACGCGACGTAGCAACCATGCGGCCTGCAGGCCCAAATCGCCTTGCAAGCCGCGCCCCGTGCGGGTTGCGCCACCATGGGCCAGTATTCACGCGGCATCGCTGGCGATGCGCTGGATGCGGCGCAATTCCTGTAAGGGTTGCGTCCATAGGAAAACACTACCTGTAGTGGCTTGTAGGGCACAGACACCCTAGATATAGTGTCTTCCCGTTCGGCAACAACGCCGACGCAAGGCCCGCGAGGCCTTGCCAACCAACAAGAATTGCACAACCGAGAGGAAGCGAATGCAAACTGCACTGAACACCCCGTCGACCCCCCGCGCCGTCCCCGCGACGCCGCAGCAGCAACAAGACACTGCGGGCTCGCCCACCGGTCAGAACCTCGCGCACTACCAGATCATCCGCCGCAACGGCGCCGTCGTTCCCTTCGAGCCGAACAAGATCGCCATCGCGATGATGAAGGCCTTCCTGGCGGTGCACGGCACCCAGGGCGCGGCTTCCGCCAGCGTGCGCGAGACCGTCGACACGCTGACGCAAGGCGTGATCCGCGCCATGGTGCGCTCGCGTCCGGGCGGCGGCACCTTCCACATCGAAGACGTGCAGGACCAGGTCGAGCTCGGCCTGATGCGCGGCGGCCACCATGAAATCGCGCGCGCCTACGTGCTGTACCGCGAACGCCGCACGCAGGAGCGTTCGAAGCAAGGCGAGCAGGACGTGCCCGCCGCACCGGCGCTGCACGTGCTCGACAACGGCGAGCGCGTGGCGCTGGACCTGAACGAGCTCAAGGGCCTGATCGAATCGGCCTGCCAGGGCCTGGGCGACAGCATCACCGCCGCCCCCATCGTCGCCGAGACGATGCGCAACCTGTACGACGGCGTGCCGCTGGACGAGGTCTACAAGGCCTCCATCCTGGCTGCCCGCACGCTGATCGAGAAGGACCCCGACTACACCTTCGCCACCGCGCGCCTGCTGCTGCACACGATCTTCAAGGAAATCATCGGCCGCGAAGTGATGCCGGTCGAGCGCGCCACCGCCTACGCCGACTACTTCCCGCAGTTCATCAAGAAGGGCGTCGAGAACGAGCTGCTCGACGAGAAGCTGCTGCAGTACGACCTGCCCCGCCTGGGCGCCGCCCTGAAGGCCGAGCGCGACAACCAGTTCGACTACCTGGGCCTGCAGACCCTGTACGACCGCTACTTCCTGCACGTGCGCAAGACCCGCATCGAGCTGCCGCAGGCGTTCTTCATGCGCGTGGCCATGGGCCTGTCGCTGAATGAAATCGACCGCGAAGCCCGCGCCATCGAGTTCTACGAAGTGCTGTCGTCGTTCGACTTCATGTCGAGCACGCCCACCCTGTTCAACGCCGGCACGCTGCGCTCGCAACTCTCGAGCTGCTACCTGACCACCGTGCCCGACGACCTGGACGGCATCTACGAGTCGATCAAGGAAAACGCGCTGCTGTCGAAGTTCGCCGGCGGCCTGGGCAACGACTGGACCCGTGTGCGCGCACTGGGCAGCCACATCAAGGGCACCAACGGCGAATCGCAGGGCGTGGTGCCGTTCCTGAAGGTGGTGAACGACACGGCCGTGGCCGTGAACCAGGGCGGCAAGCGCAAGGGCGCCGTCTGCACGTACCTGGAAACCTGGCACCTCGACATCGAGGAATTCCTGGAGCTGCGCAAGAACACCGGCGACGACCGCCGCCGCACGCACGACATGAACACCGCCAACTGGATCCCCGACCTGTTCATGCGCCGCGTGATGGAAAAGGGCACCTGGACGCTGTTCTCGCCCTCCAACGTGCCTGACCTGCACGACCTGTTCGGCGCCGACTTCGAGAAGGCCTACGTCGCCTACGAAGAAAAGGCCGCCCGCGGCGAGATCAAGCCCGCGCGCACCATCCAGGCCTCGGACCTGTGGCGCAAGATGCTCACGATGCTGTTCGAGACCGGCCACCCCTGGATCACGTTCAAGGACGCCTGCAACGTGCGCTCGCCGCAGCAGCACGCCGGCGTCGTGCACTCGTCGAACCTGTGCACCGAGATCACGCTGAACACCAGCGACACCGAAACCGCCGTGTGCAACCTGGGTTCCGTGAACCTGCTGCAGCACCTGAAGGACGGCAAGGTCGACCAGGACAAGCTCAAGCGCACCATCTCGACCGCGATGCGCATGCTCGACAACGTGATCGACATCAACTACTACGCCGTGAAGAAGGCGCGCGACTCGAACCTGCGCCACCGTCCGGTCGGCCTGGGCCTGATGGGCTTCCAGGACGCGCTGTACGAACTGCGCATTCCCTACGCCTCGCAGGAAGCCGTGCAGTTCGCCGACGAGTCGATGGAAGCCATCTGCTACCACGCCTACTGGGCCTCGACCGAGCTGGCCAAGGAACGCGGCAAGTACTCCAGCTACAAGGGCTCGCTGTGGGACAAGGGCATCCTGCCGATCGACTCGCTCGACCTGCTCGAGAAGGCCCGCGGCGGCTACGTCGAAGTGGACCGCTCGGCCACCCTCGACTGGGATTCGCTGCGCGCCAAGATCAAGGCCGACGGCATGCGCAATTCGAACTGCGTGGCCATCGCCCCCACGGCGACCATCTCGAACATCATCGGCGTGGACGCCTCGATCGAACCCTGCTTCGGCAACCTGTCGGTCAAGTCGAACCTGTCGGGCGAATTCACCGTCATCAACCACTACCTGGTGCGCGACCTGAAGCGCCTGGGCCTGTGGGACGACGTGATGGTCATGGACCTGAAGCACTTCGACGGTTCGCTGCGTCCCATCGACCGCGTGCCGCAGGACGTGAAGGCGCTGTACGCCACCGCGTTCGAAGTCGAGACGACGTGGCTGGTGGAAGCCGCCGCGCGTCGCCAGAAGTGGATCGACCAGGCGCAGTCGCTGAACATCTACATGGCCGGCGCCTCGGGCAAGAAGCTCGACGACACCTATAAGCTCGCCTGGCTGCGCGGCCTGAAGACGACCTACTACCTGCGCACGCAGAGCGCGACGCATGCTGAAAAGTCGACGGTGCAATCGGGCCGTCTCAACGCGGTGTCGTCGGGCAACGACGCACCCTCGGGCATGAGCGCACTCGAAGCCGCCGCTGCTGCAGCGAAGGCACAGATGAGCGCGATGCCCGCCACCGACATCGCGTTCTGCGGTGTCGACGATCCGACCTGCGAAGCCTGCCAGTGATGTGCAAGTGAAGCGTCAACACACAAGACGCTTCGATCGATCAGCGAGGTGCTCGCACAAGTGAAAAGCGCGCGACGTTCAATCAATCAAGGCATTGACTGACGTCGCGCGATGCATGCGAGCAACATAACAACCCCATAAATGGCGCACGATGTGAACGAGCACTTTGCAACTCACATCGTTGCTCCGATAATTGCGCATTGGATTTTTCTATGTTGACCTGGGACGAAGAAGTCAAGCCCTCCTTACCAAAGGATATGCAACAAGGATTGCAGCAGCACCACGCATCGACCGGCGGTCTTTCCGCTGGCCGCGCGGTCGCCGCTCCGACTTCGTCGCTTGCACAACCCGCCACTGCCACCGCACCGGTGGCCGCCGCTGCAGGCCAGCGCGTCAAGGCTTCCGACAAGCGGATCATCAACGGCCAGACCGACGTCAACCAACTGGTGCCGTTCAAGTACAAGTGGGCCTGGGAAAAGTACCTCGCCACCTGCGCCAACCACTGGATGCCGCAGGAAGTGAACATGACGCGTGACATCGCGTTGTGGAAAGACCCGAACGGCCTGACCGAAGACGAGCGCCGCATCGTCAAGCGCAACCTCGGCTTCTTCGTGACCGCCGACTCGCTGGCCGCCAACAACATCGTGCTGGGCACCTACCGCCACATCACGGCCCCCGAGTGCCGCCAGTTCCTGCTGCGCCAGGCCTTCGAAGAAGCGATCCACACGCACGCGTACCAGTACATCGTCGAGTCGCTCGGCCTGGACGAGAGCGAGATCTTCAACGCCTACAACGAAGTGCCGTCGATCCGCGAGAAGGACCAGTTCCTGATCCCGTTCATCGACGCCATCAGCGATCCGAACTTCAAGACCGGCACGCACGAGACCGACCAGACGCTGCTCAAGTCGCTCATCGTGTTCGCCTGCCTGATGGAAGGCCTCTTCTTCTACGTCGGCTTCACGCAGATCCTTGCGCTGGGCCGCCAGAACAAGATGACCGGCGCCGCCGAGCAGTACCAGTACATCCTGCGCGACGAGTCGATGCACTGCAATTTCGGCATCGACCTGATCAACCAGCTCAAGCTCGAGAATCCTGGCCTCTGGACCGCAGAGTTCAGGGCCGAGATCAAGGACCTCTTCATGAAGGCCGTCGAGCTCGAATACAAATACGCCGAAGACACCATGCCGCGTGGCGTGCTCGGCATGAACGCCTCCATGTTCAAGGGCTACCTGCGCTACATCGCCAACCGGCGCGCGCAGCAGATCGGCCTCGAAACGCTCTTCCCGAACGAGGAAAACCCGTTCCCCTGGATGAGCGAAATGATTGACCTGAAGAAAGAGCGCAACTTTTTCGAAACCCGCGTGATCGAGTACCAGTCGGGTGGTGCGCTCTCCTGGGATTGAATTTTTCGATACACAACAATTCATGAATTCAAGAATTGCCCTTGCCACCGACTGCGCCAAAGAGCGCGGCATGGACGAGGGCTCAGGTGTTCATGGTGCTGGGGCTCAGATTCCAACGCCATGAATCGCTTCACGCTCCCAACGCGCGTGGAGTGCTTCAATAGGTTGATTTTTTCAACTTGATCAAGGAGAAATAGAAATGGCAACTGCAAAGAAAGCGCCGGCCAAGAAGGCCGCTGCAAAGAAGGCTCCGGCTAAGAAGGCTGTCGCCGCGAAGAAGGCTCCGGCCAAGAAGGTCGCGGCCAAGAAGGCTCCGGCTAAGAAGGCTGTCGCCAAGAAGGTCGTAGCGAAGAAGGCTCCGGCAAAGAAGGTCGCGGCCAAGAAGGTTGCAGCCAAGAAGGTCGTAGCGAAGAAGGCTGCACCGGCGAAGAAGGCCGCTGCCAAGAAGGCTCCGGCAAAGAAGGCCGCCGCCAAGAAGGCGCCTGCCAAGAAGGCCGTAGCGAAGAAGGCGCCTGCCAAGAAGGCTGCTGCCAAGAAGGCCCCTGCGAAGAAGGCTGCCGCCAAGAAGGCCCCTGCCAAGAAGGCCGCGGCCAAGAAAGCCGCGAAAAAGCCCGCTGCCAAGCCTGCCGCTGCTGCCAAGAAGCCTGCTGCCAAGAAGGCCGCCGCGCCTGCGAAGGCTGCCGTAGCGCCTGCCCCTGCGGCGCAAACGACGCTGAATCCCCAGGCAGCCTGGCCGTTTCCGACGGCCAGCAAGCCCTGAGTGAATTCTCAGCGGCCTTGAAAGGCACGAAGCCCGGCACCGCAAGGTGCCGGGCTTTTTTCATGGGCGCCCGCTGTCGCCGAATCGCCGAAGCGATGTGGGCGGGTCGTCAGCGAATCACAGGTCGAGCGTCGCGCGATCGATCTGGTAGTTCTGCGGTCCGCGCTGCGCGATCTTGAGCGCACCGATGCGGTTGCCAAGCGCGGCGCAGCGCGCCAGCGGCCATTCCTTTTCCAGGCCGTACAGCAGGCCACCGCGCCATGCATCGCCGCAGCCCGTGGGCTCGACCACGGCCGTGGGCGTCACGCCGGGCACGTGCTCGCGCTCGCCACCGGTCCACACCTCGCAGCCCTCGGCCGCCAGCGTGACCACGAGGCCGCGCACGCGCTGCGAGATCTCGGCCAGGCTCCAGCCGGTGCGCTGCGACAGCATCTTGCCTTCGTAGTCGTTGACGACGACCCAGCTCGCGAGCTCGATGAAGTGGCGCAGCGCGTCGCCGTCGAACATCGGCAGGCCCTGGCCCGGATCGAACACGAAGGGAATGCCGGCGGCGGCGAACTGCTCGGCGTGCTGCAGCATCGCCTCGCGGCCGTCGGGCGCGATGATGCTGAGCTTGATGTCCTCGCGCGGCACCACCTTCGTGATGTGCGCCTGCTGCATCGCGCCGGGATGGAACGCCGTGATCTGGTTGTTGTCCGTGTCGTTCATGATCATCGCCTGCGCGGTGAAGGTGTCGTCGAGCTGACGCACGAACTCCGTGCTGATGCCCAGCGTGCGCATGCGCTCGGCGTAGTCGGCGCCGTCGCTGCCCAGCGTGGCCATCGGCAGCGCCGTGCCGCCCAGGGCGTTGAGGCTGTAGGCGATGTTGCCGGCGCAGCCGCCGAAGTCACGGCGCAGGCCCGGCACCAGGAACGACACATTCAGGATGTGCAGCTGGTCCGGCAGGATCTGGTCGGCGAACCGGCCTTCGAAAGTCATGATGGTGTCGAACGCGAGGGAACCGCAAATCACTGCTGCCATGGGTGGACCGTAGGTTGGATGAGAAAGGAAACGAACGGCGCGCGTGTCGGCGCTCCGCTCAGGGATAGAAAGCTTCGACGCGGTAGCCCGCGATCGGCGGCAGTGCCGCCGCTTCGCTGGCCGACAGGGTCAGTGGCAGCGAGGCCGCGCGGTCGGCACGCGCCGCCAGCACGCCCGGCGCGCCGTAGTCGGTGGGCGTCAGCACGCGCCGCACGACAGCTTGTTCCTGCGTGTCGAGCAGCGACAGCTCGATGGCCGGCATCGCGAGCGGCACGGTCGCCGCATTGCGCAAGGTGAAGCTCAGACGGTAGTCGTTGCCGCCGCTCTTCTCGCGCGCGAAGGCCGCGCCCTCGATCACGATGTCGCCGATCTGGCGCAGCGCCGCGAGCTCGCAACCGGTGTACTGACACAGCGCCGACAGCGCGGGCCGCAGGTTCGGCTGGCGCGCCACGATGCCGTCGCGCTCGTGGCGAACGATCTGCACGATGAGGGCCAACGCCGCGAGCACGGCCAGCAGCACGAGCAGACGACGCACGCCCTTGCGCTGCCAGAAGCCGACAGCCTTTTCGGTCGGCTCGTCTTCTTCGGCGAAGGGATGCTCTTCAGGCGCCTCGAAGGTCGCGGAGAGCGAGAAGTCCGGCTCGCCTTCGGCCCGCACGCCGGGACCCGGCAGCGGTGCGGCAGCCTCTTCGTGTTGCGCATCGCGGGCCTTGGCGTTCGCGATCTTGGCCGACTTGGCGCGCGCACGGCGCAGCGCCTTCTGGATCAGGAGCTGGTCGTGGTCCTTCTCTTCCTGCTCGCGCTCCGCGGCCGCGCCGTCGTCGTTCTCGCCGGTCGCTGCAACCAGCCCGCGCAGCGCCGAGCTGCGCGGCAGGTCGGGCAAAGGCGGCGCAGGCGGCGGCGATGCGGGAGGCGGCGCGCCGAGGTTCAGGTCGATGTTCGGAAACGGTGGCAGCGAACTCGCGGGCGGACGCCATGCGGGCTCGGTGGCGTCGAGGTCGGACCAGGGCTCATCCGCGGCGAGGCCGTGCGCGGGCAGCGTCAGCTCGAAAGGCAGCGGGGACGCAGCCGGCGCGACATTGGTGGCGGCGGTCGACAGCCCAGCTTCGTCTTGCGGGGCAAGCGATGGCGCCTGCGGCTCGGACTCGTCGTCGAGAAAGTCGGCCTCCTCGACCGCCGGCCGTGCGGCCGCCAGGTCGAGGCGCGCGTCGTCGAAAGACGCCACCAGTGCAGCCATCGACGACATCGGCGAAGCTGCCGGCGTGGGTGCGGGTGCCGGCGCGGCAGGCGCGGACACCGCACCGTCGGGCGCCTCCTGCAGGTCGAGCGTGGCATCGAACACATGGCTGCATCGACCGCAGCGCACCCAGCCGTCCGAGATGCGAAGCTGGTCGCGCACCACCTTGAAGGTGGTGGTGCAGGCGGGGCAACGCGTGACGAGGCTCATGACCGGGCGATTGTAGGGTTGGGCCCTCGCCACGCAGGCAGGTGCCCGGGGCGCCCGCGGTGCGAGCGCCCGGCCGCGCGCTTCAGCAGCGCGCGGTCATGAGGATCCAGCCGTCCTCGGTGTCGCTGACTTCGAGCGCGGCGTACGGCGCATAGGCCGCCTTGAGCTCGTCGGCCTGGCGCTCGAGGATGCCGGCCAGCACCAGCGAGCCGCCGGCGGCCACATGGCTGCGCAGCAGCGGCGCCAGCACCTTGAGCGGCGTCGCGAGGATGTTGGCAAGCACCGTCTGGTACTCGCCCTTCGCTGCTTCGGGCAGGCCCGCGTTCAGCTGCACGCCGTTGGCCTCGGCGTTGAGCCGGGTCGAGGAGACCGCGGCTTCGTCGATGTCGACGGCGTCGATGTTGCGCGCACCGAACTTGGCGGCGCCGATGGCCAGGATGCCGGAACCGCAGCCGTAATCGAGCACGCGCTGGTCGGCAAAAGCGCCCTCGCCTTGCGTCGCGATCCAGCGCAGGCACATGCGCGTGGTCGGGTGCGTGCCGGTGCCGAAGGCCAGGCCCGGGTCGAGCCGGATCACCTGCTTGGCCTGCGCCGGCGGCTCGTGCCAGGTGGGCACGATCCAGAATTCGGGCGTGATCTCGACCGGCGCGAACTGCGATTGCGTAAGCCGCACCCAGTCCTGGTCAGGCACCGGCGCCACGCCGAGCACCGCGCAGCCTTCGAAGAAGTCCTGCAGCGCGAGCACCGAGGCCGCCTCGTGGGCGGCCGCTTCGTCGGGGAACAGCGCGATCACGCGCGAACGCTGCCAGCCCTCCTTGGGCGGCGGCATGCCGGGCTCGCCGAACAGGGCCTGCTCGGCATCGGTCTGCGCATCGGCGTCTTCGACCGACACGCTCAGCGCATCGAGAGCGTCGAGCGCATCGCCGAGCATTTCGACCCGGTCTTCCGGCGCCATGAGGCGGAGTTCAAACATACAGGGCGTTGCGCGTGGACTCAGCGCTTGTGCGCCGCGAGCCACTCTTCCAGGTAGTGGATGTTGGTGCCGCCGCTCATGAACTTGGCGTCGACCATCAGCTCGCGGTGCAGCGGCATGTTGGTCTGGATGCCTTCGATCACCGTCTCGTTCAGGGCCGTGCGCATGCGCGCCATGGCCTGTTCGCGGGTGTCGCCGTAGACGATGATCTTGCCGATCATCGAGTCGTAGTTCGGGGGCACGAAGTAGTTGGTGTACACGTGCGAATCGACGCGCACGCCCGGGCCGCCCGGCGGGTGCCACATGGTGATGCGGCCCGGCGACGGCGTGAACTTCCACGGGTCTTCGGCGTTGATGCGCACCTCGATGGCGTGGCCGCGCATCTCGATCTGGCGCTGCGTGAACGGCAGCTTCTCGCCGGCGGCGACCATGATCTGCGTCTTCACGATGTCGATGCCGGTGGTGAACTCCGTGACCGGATGCTCCACCTGCACGCGCGTGTTCATCTCGATGAAGTAGAACTCGCCGTTCTCGTACAGGAACTCGAAGGTGCCGGCGCCGCGGTAGCCGATCTTCTTGCAGGCGGTGGCGCAGCGTTCGCCGATCTTCTCGATCAGCTTGCGCGGAATGCCGGGGGCCGGCGATTCCTCGATCACCTTCTGGTGGCGGCGCTGCATGGAGCAGTCGCGCTCGCCCAGGTAGACCGCGTTCTTGTGCTTGTCCGCGAGGATCTGGATTTCGATGTGGCGCGGGTTCTGGAGAAACTTCTCCATGTACACGGCCGGATTGTTGAAGGCCGCGGCGGCTTCCGCCTTGGTCATCTGGATCGCGTTGACCAGCGCGGCCTCGGTGTGCACCACGCGCATGCCGCGGCCACCGCCGCCGCCTGCCGCCTTGATGATCACCGGATAGCCGATCGCACGGGCGATGCGCTTGTTGGTGGCGGCGTCGTCCGAGAGTTCGCCTTCCGAGCCGGGCACGCAGGGCACGCCGGCCTTGATCATGGCCTGCTTGGCCGAGACCTTGTCACCCATCGTGCGGATGTTGTCGGGCGTCGGGCCGATGAACTGGAAGCCGCTTTGCTCCACGCGTTCGGCGAAATTGGCGTTCTCGCTCAGGAAACCATAGCCGGGGTGGATGGCTTCGGCGTCGGTCACCTCGGCGGCCGAGATGATGGCCGGCATGTTGAGGTAGCTCAGGCCCGAAGGCGCCGGGCCGATGCACACGGCTTCCTGCGCCAGCTTGACGTACTTGGCTTCGCGATCGGCTTCGGAATAGACCATCACGGCCTTGATGCCCATTTCGCTGCAAGCGCGCTGGATCCGAAGGGCGATCTCCCCCCGGTTTGCAACCAGAATCTTCTTGAACATGCTTACTCGATGATGAACAGCGGCTGGCCGTATTCGACCGCCTGGCCGTTTTCGCCGAGGATCTGCGTGACCGTGCCGGCCTTGTCGGCCTCGATTTCGTTGAGGATCTTCATTGCCTCGATGATGCAGAGCGTGTCGCCCTCGTTCACCTTGCTGCCGACTTCGACGAAAGCCGCGGCGCCCGGGCTGGACGAACGGTAGAAGGTACCGACCATCGGCGACTTCACGGCATGGCCGCTCGGTGCGGCTTCGACGGCGGGGGCCGCGGCGGCCGGAGCGGCAGCACCGGCCACGGCGGGCGCCGCAACAGCGGGCGCGGCGGCCAGGGTCTGCACGTACTGCACGGGGGCGGCACCGCCACCCTTGACGATGCGGACCTTGCCTTCGGTCTCGGTGATTTCCAGTTCGGAAATATTCGATTCGGACACCAGATCGATCAGTGTCTTGAGTTTGCGCAGATCCATGGGACTCCAGTGCCAGCTTTGCCGGTCTTTAGGAAAGAACTTGACCGAAAACCGTCGATTTTCGGCGTTTGGCGTCTAACGCCAGCTTGTGTATTTAAATTCTAACCGTGAACAAGTTGGCGTCGCCAAGCGTCCAGGTCGGTCGTTTCAAGCTTGCCCATTTTACGAGCCAGCACCGAACCGTCGGCATGGAGCACCAAGGTGAACGGCAGGCCGCCCCCGGTGTTGCCCAGATTCTTCACCAGTTCCATGCCCTGCAACCCGGCCAGCGCGGTCGGGTAGGTGACCGGCGTGCGCTGCAGGAACTTGCGCACGGCGCTGGGTTGGTCGATGGCCAATCCCACCACTTGCCAGCCGTTGGCGCCGTGTTCGCGGAAAAAGGCGTCGATCATCGGCATTTCTTCGACACAGGGCGGGCACCACGTGGCCCAGAAGTTGAGCAGCACGGGCTTGCCGCGCAGGCTCGACAGGGCCAGCTCGCCGCCCTCGGGGCGCTCGAAGCGCTGGTCCCAGAACATGGCGGCATCGAGCTTTTCGCCGCCGGTGGCCGCGACGCCGCTGTCATTGCGCTCCCGCCACCAGGCGCCGGCAATGCCGGCCGCGGCAGCGACTGCCGCCACGCCGGCATACAGCATGCCGCGTCGTGTGGGCGTTGAAGTCATTACTGGTCCTTTTCTTGTTCAATGCGTCGGCGCAGCGCGTTCAGGTCGCCGCGCGGCGCGCGCCCCTGGGCGTCGGGCTTGAGGGCGCCGCGCAGGTCGTCGAGGTCGTACACCAGCAGGTGGACCCCGATTTCCTCGCCCAGCGCCCGGCTCGGCGCGTGGACGCTGAGGGCTTCGACCTGCTCGCCATGGAAGCCGGTCACCATGCGCGGCTCGTAGTCCACATGGTGATCGATCAGGGCGATTTCGGCCGACTTGGAATCATCGCAGAACAATTGAATATAAATGTCTGACAAACGTGTGGCCGTACCGTGCCAGACGGCGCCGCCCACATGCGGCCGGAACACGGCCATGCGCTCCATCCACTCGAGCGCGAGCAGGCGCAGCGCGTGCAGTTCCTGGGGCTGGGTGTCGGCGCAGAAGACCGCGATGTAGTCGCGCACCTCGGCCTCGACCTCGTCGTTGTTGGGCAGCGCGGTGCGCGTCGGGAGGCCGAGTTCACGCAGTGCCCGGCGCTTGGCCGGGCCGTACTCGAGCCCCTCCTCGACGACGAGTCGGGCGGCAACGGCGGCGATCTCACGCTTGGACGTGTCCATCGGGGCATTTTGCCCGCTGCGAGCGTCCCTCACATGAACATCAGTACGGCGCCCGGGGCGAAGCGGCCGGGGCACCCGCAGCGCCTCCCTAGAATTGGCCGATGCACATTCATATTCTGGGTATCTGCGGCACGTTCATGGGTGGTGTGGCCGCCCTCGCACGCGAAGCAGGCCACCGGGTCACGGGCTGCGACGCCGGCGTGTACCCCCCGATGAGCGACCAGCTGCGCGCGCTCGGCATCGACCTGATCGAAGGCTTCGGCGCCGACCAGTTGGCCCTCGCCCCCGACATGTTCGTGGTCGGCAACGTGGTCTCGCGGGCCCGCCTGCCCGACGGCAGCCCCAAGTTCCCGCTGATGGAGGCCATCCTCGACGCCGGCAAGCCCTATACCAGCGGCCCGCAGTGGCTGGCCGAGCACGTGCTGCAAGGCCGCCATGTGCTGGCCGTGGCCGGCACGCACGGCAAGACGACCACCACCTCGATGCTGGCCTGGGTGCTCGAACAGGGCGGCAAGGCGCCCGGCTTCCTGGTCGGCGGCGTGCCGCTGGACTTCGGCGTGTCGGCCCGGCTCGGCGACGGCCCGGCCTTCGTGATTGAGGCCGACGAGTACGACACGGCCTTCTTCGACAAGCGCAGCAAGTTCGTTCACTACCGGCCGCGCACCGCCGTGCTGAACAACCTGGAGTTCGATCACGCCGACATCTTTGACGATCTGGCCGCCATCGAGCGCCAGTTCCATCACCTCGTGCGCACCGTGCCCGGCACCGGGCGCCTGGTGGTGAACGCCACCGAAGAGAGCCTGCAGCGCGTGCTGGCCCAGGGCTGCTGGAGCGAACTCGCCCGTTTCGGCGACGGCGGCCCGGCCACGGAATGGCAGGCGCGCGGCACGCACGACGCCTTCGACGTGCTGCACCGGGGCGAGTTGGTCGGCCGGGTCGAGTGGGAACTCTCGGGCCTGCACAACCAGATGAACGCGCTGGCCGCCATCGCGGCAGCCGACCATGTGGGCGTGCCGCCGGCCGACGCGGCCCGTGCGCTCGGGCGCTTTCGCAACGTGCGCCGGCGCATGGAGCTGCGCGGCACGGTCGAAGGCCAGGGCGGCGCGATCACCGTCTACGACGATTTCGCCCACCACCCCACCGCGATCCGCACCACGCTCGACGGCCTGCGCAAGAAGCTCGACGACGCCGGCAAGCAAAGTGAGCGCATCCTCGCGGCCTTCGAACCGCGCAGCAACACGATGAAGCTGGGCGTGATGGCCGCGCAGCTGCCGTGGAGCCTGGAATCGGCCGACCTGTCGTTCTGCCACACGGCCGGCCTCGACTGGGACGCGGCCGCCGCGCTGGCACCGATGGGCGCGCGCGCCCAGGTCGCCGGCGCCATCGAGCCGCTGGTGCAGCAGGTCGTGGCCGCGGCGCGGCCCGGCGACCACATCGTCTGCATGAGCAACGGCGGCTTCGGCGGGGTGCACGAGAAACTGCTGGACGCCCTGCGCGCCGCCCAATCATCATGAACGGCATGCGCGCGCGTGAGCTGATCGACACCCTGAAGCTCCAGCCCCACCCCGAGGGCGGCTGGTATGCCGAGGTGTTCCGGTCGGCCGCGAGCGTGACGCCCGCCGACGGCCGCGCGCCGCGCAGCGCGCTGACCAGCATCTATTTCCTGCTCGAAGTCCACCAGCATTCGCGCTGGCACCGGGTGCTGTCCGACGAAGTCTGGGTGCACCTGGAAGGCGTGCCGCTCGCGCTGTGGACCTGCGACGCTGCGATGCGGACCGCGCCGGCCCACGTGAAGCTGGGTCCGGTCGATGTGCACGGCACCCGGCCGCAGCACGTGGTGCCCGCCGGCCAGTGGCAGGCCGCGCGCCCGATCCAGGGCCACGCGGCGGGCGACTACACGCTGGTCGCCTGCATGGTCGGGCCGGGCTTCGACTTCGCCGACTTCTCGCTGGTGCCACAGGGCAGCGACGAGGCGGCGTCGATGCGGCACCACTGGCCCGACTTGGCCAGCATGCTCTAACTAACTAGTGCGCTTCAGCCGCGGCGCTGTTTGACGGCTTGAGACAGCGTCTCGAGCACCTGCACCGAATCGTCCCAGCCGATGCACGCATCGGTGATGCTCTTGCCGTACTCGAGGCCCGAGAGCTGGTCCTTGCCCGGCGTGAACTTCTGGGCGCCCGCCTGCAGGTGGCTTTCGATCATCACGCCGAACACGCGCTTCGAACCGCCGGCGATCTGGCCGGCGATGTCCTTGGCCACGTCGATCTGCTTCTGGTGCTGCTTGGAGCTGTTGGCGTGGCTGCAGTCGACCATGAGCGTGGGCGGCAGCTTGGCGGCCTCGAGGTCCTTGCAGGCGGCTTCGACGCTGGCGGCGTCGTAGTTCGGCGTCTTGCCGCCGCGCAGGATCACGTGGCAGTCGCGGTTGCCGTTGGTCTGCACGATCGCGACCTGGCCGTTCTTGTGCACCGACAGGAAGTGGTGGCCGCGCGCCGCCGCCTGGATGGCGTCGGTGGCGATGCGGATGTTGCCGTCGGTGCCGTTCTTGAAGCCGATGGGTGCCGACAGGCCCGAGGCCAGCTCGCGGTGCACCTGGCTTTCGGTGGTGCGCGCACCGATGGCGCCCCAGGCGATCAGGTCGCCGATGTACTGCGGCGAGATCACGTCGAGGAACTCGCTGCCCGCCGGCAGGCCCAGGCGGTTGATGTCGATCAGCAGCTGGCGCGCGATGCGCAGGCCTTCGTCGATGCGGTAGCTCTCGTCCAGGTACGGGTCGTTGATGAGCCCCTTCCAGCCGACCGTGGTGCGCGGCTTCTCGAAGTACACGCGCATCACGATTTCCAGCGTGCCGGCGTACTTGTCGCGCTCGGCCTTGAGGCGGCGGGCGTATTCGAGGGCCGCGGCCGGGTCGTGGATCGAACACGGGCCCATGATCACCAGCAGCCGGTCGTCCTTGCCGGCCATGATGTTGTGGATGCCGCGGCGGGTGCCGGTGATCAGCGTTTCGATCGGCGTACCGCGGATCGGGAAGAAGCGGATCAGATGTTCGGGAGGGGGGAGCACGTTGATGTCCTTGATGCGTTCGTCGTCGGTCTTGCTGGTTTTTTCGACGCTCGCATACCAGCTGTCGCCGGCGGGGGGGGTGTTCGTGCTCATGGTTCTCTTCCTTGTTGGTGTGAATGAAAAATCGTCAGGGCATAAAAAAACCGCCGGGGGCTGGAAGCCACCGGCGGTTCTGGGAGGGTGTTCGTTTGCTTTACGCGCTCGCCTCTCGTCCGCCGGAAACCGGGAACCAAAAGTAGGCAAAAAAGTAAGCGCGGAGGGCGGACATGTGGGCGGAATGTAGCACGGAAAACAAAAACCCGGCCAGGCGGCCGGGTCGGTGTTGTTTTTACCTGTAGCCCGATTCGTTGGCGTTGTGGATGATCCAGATCAGGTTGCCGCTGCTGAAATCGCCCATGCCGCCGCCCGCGAAGATCAGGCGGCCCTGGCCCTTGTAGGTCATCTCGAAGCGGTGGCGATCGCTGCCGAAGTAGAACGGAATCCAGGCCTTGCCGGTGATGTACGCACCCTGGTCAGTGGGCTGGCCGGCGAGGTCGGTGACCTGCTTGGTGCTCATGCCGATCTGCAGGCGCGTGAACTTGCTGTTGCGCGCCGGATTGCCGGTGATCTCGCCTTCGAAACCGTTCAGGCCCTTGACCGTGCGGCCGCTGCCGGCCTCGACCTTGGAAGAATCCACCACGTTGCCGCGCGCGTCCATGCCGGCCTTCGAACCGCTGGGCGCCGCGGGCGCGGCAGCGGCCGGGGCGGGTGCCGGTGCGGCGGCGGGCTGGCTGCCCGAACCGCCGCGCGATGCGCAACCGGCTGTGGCCAGCGCGATCACGGCGGTCGCGGCCCACAGCACGGCGGGCGAATTGATCCTGTTCCCCATTGAAATGCTCCTTGATTCGTCGTTCGCAAAAAGGAGCGCAGCTTAGCAACCGAATGAAACAGCCGGCAAGTGCCGAAAGTCCTAAGCCGTTCCACCTACCGTCAGGCCGTCGATGCGAAGGGTCGGCTGGCCGACGCCCACGGGCACGCTCTGGCCCTCTTTGCCGCAGGTGCCGACGCCCGAATCGAGCGCCATGTCGTTGCCGATCATGGTCACGCGGGTGAGCGCGTCGGGGCCGTTGCCCACGATGGTCGCGCCCTTCACCGGGTACTGGATCTTGCCGTTCTCGACCCAGAAGGCCTCGCTGGCCGAGAACACGAACTTGCCGCTCGTGATGTCCACCTGCCCGCCGCCGAAGTTGGTGGCGTACAGGCCCTTCTTGATGCTGGCGACGATTTCCTGCGGGTCCTTGTCGCCGCCGAGCATGTAGGTGTTGGTCATGCGCGGCATCGGCACGTGGGCGTAGCTCTCGCGGCGGCCGTTGCCGGTGGGCTTGACCTTCATGAGGCGGGCGTTCATCGAGTCCTGGATGTAGCCCTTGAGGATGCCGTCCTCGATCAGCACGTTGCGCTGGCTGGCGTGGCCTTCGTCGTCCACGTTGAGCGAGCCGCGGCGGTCGGCGATGGTGCCGTCGTCGAGCACCGTGACGCCCTTGGCCGCCACGCGCTGGCCGATGCGGCCCGAGAACGCGCTCGAGCCCTTGCGGTTGAAGTCGCCCTCCAGGCCGTGGCCGATGGCTTCGTGCAGCAGGATGCCGGGCCAGCCCGAGCCGAGCACCACGGTCATCTCGCCGGCCGGGGCCGGGCGCGCGTCGAGGTTGGTCAGCGCGGCCTTCACGGCGTGGTCGACGTACTCGGCGATCTGCGCGTCGGTGAAGTAGGCCAGGCCAAAGCGCCCGCCGCCGCCGCCCGAGCCGACCTCGCGGCGCCCGTTCTGCTCGGCGATCACGGTGACCGACAGCCGCACCAGCGGCCGCACGTCGGCCGCCAGCGTGCCGTCGGCGCGCGCCACCATCACCACGTCGTACTCGCTGGCCAGGCCGGCCATGACCTGCGCCACGCGCGGGTCGCGCGAGCGGGCGAGCTGCTCGACCTTCTCGAGCAGCTTCACCTTGGCCGTGCTGTCGAGCGTGGCAATGGGGTCGATGCCGCCGTAGAGCGAGCGGCTGGAGGCGATCTTGCGCGGCACGGTCTTCACACGCGCGGTGCGACCGGCGGAGGAAATGGAGCGGACCGTGCGCGCCGCGTCGAGCAGCGAGGCCTCGGAGATGTCGTCCGAATAGGCAAAGGCGGTTTTCTCGCCGCTCACGGCGCGCACGCCGACGCCCTGGTCGATGCTGAAGCTGCCGGTCTTGACGATGCCTTCCTCGAGGCTCCAGCCTTCGCTGCGGGTGTACTGGAAGTACAGGTCGGCATCGTCCACGCGGTGCGCGGTGATCTCGGCCAGGGCCTTGCTCAGGTGCGATTCGTCCAGGCCGAACGGCGTGAGCAGGAGCTGTTGCGCCGTGGCGAGGCGCTCGATGGTGGGTTCGCGGGAGATCATGGCTGCCATTCTAGGCAGCCGCCCCCGTCCGTGCCGCCCCGGGGGACTCTAGTTCTGGGCGAGTTTGCGGGCCCGCGCGATCGACATCAGGATGCCCAGCCCCAGCCCCAGCGTGACCATGGCGGTGCCGCCGTAGCTGATGAACGGCAGCGGCACACCCACCACCGGCAGGATGCCGCTGACCATGCCCATGTTCACGAAGGCGTAGGTGAAGAAGATCATGGTCACCGCCCCGGCCAGCAGGCGCGAGAACAGCGTGGGCGCGTTCAGCGCGATGGTCAGCCCGCGGAAGATCAGCAGGATGAAGGCCGCGATCAGCGCCAGGTTGCCGATCAGGCCGAATTCCTCGGAGTACGCCGCGAAGATGAAGTCGGTGGTGCGCTCGGGAATGAATTCGAGGTGCGTCTGCGTGCCCTGCATGAAGCCCTTGCCCCCCACGCCGCCCGAGCCGATGGCGATCATCCCCTGGATGATGTGGAAGCCCTTGCCCAGCGGGTCCTTGCTGGGGTCGAGCAGCGTGCACACGCGCTGCTTCTGGTAGTCGTGCAGCACGCGCCAGTCGACGCCGTCGACGCACAGCTGCGACTCGAAACCCACGATCAGCGTGATGGCCACCGCGCCGAGCACCACCGGCGGCACGATCAGCTTCCACGGCAGCCCGGCAAAGAAGATCACCGCCAGCCCGGCCGCCAGCACCAGCAGCGAGGTGCCCAGGTCGGGCTGCTTCATGATGAGCCCGACCGGCACCGCCAGCAGCAGCGTCGCCACCACGAAGTCGAGCGGGCGCAACTGGCCTTCGCGGCGCTGGAACCACCAGGCCAGCATCAGCGGCATCGCGATCTTGAGGATTTCGCTGGGCTGGATCACCACGCCCACGTTGATCCAGCGCTGGGCGCCCTTCTTGGTGATGCCGAACAGCGCCACCGCGATCAGGAGCGCCACCCCGGCCGCATACAGCGGCACGGCGAACGCCATGAGCCGCTGCGGCGGCACCTGCGCCACCACGAACATGATGCCGCCGGCCAGCAGCATGTTGCGGCCATGGTCGAGAAAGCGCGTGCCATGGTCGTAGCCGGAGGAATACATGGTGAGCAGCCCGGCAAAGGCGAGCAGCATCACGGCAAAGGCCAGGAAGCCGTCGAAGCCCTGGAAGATGGGCGCAATGCGACGCGCCAGGGAGGGCTGGTTGAACACGGCAGACATGATGGGGGCGGATTATCCCCGCCCCGCTCGCCCCTTCAGTCGAAAACGAGCTGAACGACCGTGCGCCCCGGTCGGCTTTCGATCGCCAGCCGGGCTCCGATGGCGGCGGCGCGCTTGGACAGCGCCTCCGGGACCTCGGCGGCGTCGAAGCCCACGCCGTTGTCGATCACCCGCAGGCGCACGGCGCCGTCGCGCGCGTCGGCCTCGATGCGCAGCGCGCTCGCATGGGCGTGCTGCAGCACGTTCGAGATGGCCTCGAACAGCAAGAATTGCAGCTGCCGCGTGGCGTGGGCGTCGAGCTGCGTGACCGGGGGCAGTTCGTCCACGCCCCACTCGAAGGCAATGTCCGCGGCCGCCAGCCGGGGTTCCAGCCGGTAGCGCAGCGCCGCCAGCAGCGCGCCGATGTCGCCGGGCGGCAGGTGGATGGAGTCGATCGACAGCTTCAACTGGTCGAGCGAGTCGCGCAGGGTGCGCAGCAGTTCCTCGGGGCTGGTCTGGCCCGACTGCAGCTGGCGGATCGCCGAGCTGATGTGCGAGCCCACGCCGTCGTGCATGTCGCGCAGGATGCGCTCGCGCTCGTGAGTGCGCGCCTGGTCGCGGGCCACCTCCTCCAGCTCGGCGTAGGTGGAGGCCAGTTCGCGCTCGCGCTGCGCCACCCGGTCGGCCAGCGTCTTGACCCAGCCGCGCGCCTGCACGCTCGCGAAGTGGAAGCGCCGCAGCACGATCAGCAGCAGCGCCACGCCGAACATCACCGAGGAATAGCGCACCCAGGTGGTCTCGCCGTAGGCGTCGCTCAGGCGGATCACCAGCCAGTCGCGCGTGCCGAAGGCCACCGTGACCAGCGCGGCGCCGGCCACCAGCAGCCGCTCGACGCTGGGCCGGCGCACCGTGGCGACGGCGAAGGCGGCCACGAAGCCGAGGACGATCGTGATCTCGACCGCCAGCCAGGCCGTGAGCCAGCGCGGCTCCTCGCGGTTCAGCGCCAGCCAGGTGAACACCACGGTGCCGACCACCACGGCCGCCGTCGGCCAGCGCACCCAGCGCGTGCGCGGGCTCTGCGCCCAGTCCGCAAGGTGGTAGCAGAACATCATGGCGGACGCGGCCCAGCCCGCGTAGCAACCGGCCATCAGCACGCCCCACAGCTGCCACGGCAGCGGCGGCTCGGGAATCATGGCGTCGGCCACCCGCAGCGCCCAGCAGAACTCGGCGACCGCGGCCCAGAAGTAGAGCGCGTCGCGCTGGCGGCGGCCGGTCGCGCCGGTGTCGACCTGGGTGAACCACAGCGCCAGCGCAATGCTGCCCACGATGAGGCTGAACGCCGTCAGCAGCACCGACCCCGTGAAGCGCCAGGCGTAGGCGCCTTCGAACAACGCGGTGCGCACCGGCGTCGCCGGCCCGATGGTGACGCGCGACAGGCCGGCGCGCCGTTCGCTGTCGGCGCGGATGCGGATCTGCAGCAGGTTCTCGCCCTCTTTCAGCAGCCGCCCGGGCACCGGCACGTAGACGGGCGCCTTGGCGTAGTCGGCGCGGTTGCCCTGGCCGAGGTCACCATAGGACTGCAGCAGCGCGCCATTGAGCTGTACCTCGAAGACGCTGCCGGCGCGGGGAATGAAGACGCCCCAGGGCACCTCGGGCAGGGCCTCGACCCGGAACGGCAGCTCGAAGCTCGCGAAGCCGGTGCGGCCGCGGTGCCGGCGGTCCCAGTGGTAGGACAGGTCGACCGCTTCGGTCTGCACGACACCGTCGATGGTGGTGGTCACCCTGGCGTGGCGCAGCTCGATCGGCCCCTGCGTCTCCCCTGCGGCGGCGCGCCCCGCGGCAAGCAGCGCCGCCAGCCCGAGCAGGCACAGGAACGCCAGCCGCCGCAGCATCCGCCCTCAGCCCGGGTGGGACAGCAGGCCGAGGCGCGTGGCCTCGAACACCGCTTCGCTCTTGGAATGCACCGCGAGCTTGCCGTAGAGGTTCTTGATGTGGGTCTGCACCGTGTGCACGCTCAGGCCCTTGAGGCGCGCGATCTCGGCGTACGAGAAGCCGCGCGCGATCAGCGTCAGCACCTCGTGCTCGCGTGCCGAGAGCAGGCCGCGGTCGGCCTCGTCGAGCGCCGTCTCCGCCGGCGCCGCGCCGGCGGTCCCCGGCACGGCAGCCTGCAGGCTGCGGTACTTGGCGAGCACGCGGCGCGCGATCATGGGCGAGATCGGCGAGGCGCCGGCCTTCATCTCGACGATGGTCTGCGCGATGTCCTCCGGTGCGGCGTCCTTGTGGATGTAGCCGACGGCGCCGGCCTCGATGCTGGCCAGCACGTTCTCCTCGTCGCCGAAGACCGACACCACCAGCGGCTCGCAGCCGGGAAAGCGCGCAACGGCATCGCGGATCACGTCGAGCCCGGTGCCGTCGGGCATACCGAGGTCGACCAGCAGCACGTCGGGGATGGTCGCGGTTGCGGCCAGCCAGCTGCGCGCTTCCTGCACCGTACCGGCGCTGCCGAGCCAGAACAGGCGCGGGCTGCGCTGCACGCTGGCCTCGAAGAAGGCGCGTGCACGGCTGTCGTCCTCGACCACGAGCACGCCCCAGCGGCGTGGCATCCCGTCATCCTGTACCTCGGTATTCATGGGATGGAGCATAAGCCTGGGCACCCACCGCCACGCGGGACCTGCCTCCCTCGTTCATGGGATGCCCCCTGCCAGATGCGTCACGAAACTTGTCTCTTCTTTCTCCCCTTGCGCCGCACCGCCGCCCCCTGCGCGGCCGCACCGTGAATACTTTCGAATTCCAGCCACGCCCTCGCGGCCTTTTCAGGGGCCGATTCGCAGGGATTTGTGGGGTCACCGCGCCGTGAGCGGTGCGGACCTCATGCAAAATTGTCTGAATCCGGCCACGGGGCGCGACCAGCGCACCCCAGTCACCTCCTCCCATGGAACCGCAAACCACCCATCTGTTGTATCTGCACGGCTTCCGTTCGTCGCCCCGCTCGACCAAGGCGCGGCTGGTGGCGAAGCACGTGGCGCGCGAGCACCCGAACCTGGAGTGGTGGTGCCCGCAGCTACCGCCGTCGCCGCACGATGCGATCGACATGGTGATGAAGGGCATCGCGCACTGGCCGCGCAAGTCGATGGCGGTGATCGGTTCGTCGCTGGGCGGTTTCTACGCCACCTACGTCGCTGGCATGACCCGCTGCCGCGCCGTGCTGCTCAACCCCGCGGTGCACCCGGCGCGCGACCTCACGCGCTACATCGGCAGCCAGACCGCCTGGCACGACCCGTCCGAGCACTTCTATTTCCAGCCCGAATTCATCCAGGAGCTGCGCGCCATGGAAATCGGCGCGCTCACGCGGCCCGAGCGCCTGTTCGCGATCATCGCCAAGGGCGACGAGGCGCTCGACTGGCACGAGATGTCGGCGCGCTACCCCGACAGCCGCATCAAGCTGCTCGAGGGCGGCGACCATGCACTGTCCGATTTCGAAAAAGCGCACCTCGACGACGTGATGGCGTTCATCAACCCCGTCTAGCGTCCGCCCCGGGCCCGGAAGCGCGCCCGATCCCGCGTGGGAGAATCGCCGGATGTTTGTATTGTTTGAAGAAGCCGGCAAATACCTCGGCGGCCGCATCCTGTCGGAAGCCGAAGCCTCGGCACAGGTCGAGCTCGAGACCGGCAAGCGCGTCAAGGTCAAGGGCGCCAACATCGTTCTGCGTTTCGAGAAGCCGGCCCCGGCCGAGCTGATGGCCGAGGCGCGCACGCTCGCCGCCGCCATGGACCTCGACCTCGCCTGGGAATTCGCTGCCGAAGGCGAGTTCGGCTTTGCCGACCTGGCGGCCGACTATTTCAGCGACAAGCCCTCGCTGGCGCAGCAGGCCGCCGCGCTGTTCGCGCTGTTCGAGGCGCCGCACTACTTCCGCCGCGCGGGCAAGGGGCGCTTCAAGAAGGCCCCGGCCGAGATCGTGCAGCAGGCGCTGGCCGCCATCGAGAAGAAGAAGGCCATCCAGGCGCAGATCGTCGAATGGGCCGGGCAGCTGGCCGAAGGCGTGTGCCCGCCGCCGATCCGCGAGCAGCTCTACAAGATCCTGTTCAAGCCCGACAAGAACGCACCCGAATACAAGGCCGTGGTCGACGCCGCGCGCGCCACGCAGCGCCCGCCGCTCGACCTGCTGGAGCGCGCCGGCGCCATCGACTCGCCCTACCAGTTCCACTGGCGGCGCTTCCTGTTCGAGAACTTCCCCAAGGGCACCGGCTTCCCCGCGCTCGCGGCGCCGGCCGTCGCCGACGACCTGCCGCTGGCCGAAGGCGTGCGGGCCTTCTCGATCGACGACTCGCAGACCACCGAAATCGACGACGCGCTGTCCGTGCAGGGCATGGGCAGCGGCACCATCACGGTCGGCATCCACATCGCCGCGCCGGGCCTGGCGCTCACGCCGGGCAGCGCCATCGACGCCGTGGCGCGTGCGCGCATGTCCACCGTGTACATGCCGGGCTACAAGATCACCATGCTGCCCGACGAGGTGGTCGACACCTACACGCTGCTCGAAGGCGGTGACCGCCCGGCCGTGTCGCTCTATGCGCGCTTCGACGAAGCCACGCTCGAGCTGCAGGCCACCGAGACCAAGCTCGAACGCGTGCCGATCGTCGCCAACCTGCGCCACGACCAGCTCGACGCCGTCGTCACGCAGCCCTGGCTCGAAGACGCCACCTTCAATTCAGACAACACCCCCGACGCCGCCGCGAAGCTGCGCGCGCCGCTGTCCTTCCTGTTCCGCCTGGCCAAGCACCTGAAGGCGCAGCGCGAAGTGGTGCGCGGCAAGCCCGAGAACTTCAGCCGGCCCGACTACAACTTCCGCCTCGTCGGCAACGACGGCGCCGAGCCCACCGGCAACGAGCAGGTGCAGATCAGCACGCGCCAGCGCGGCGCGCCGCTCGACCTGATCGTGTCCGAGGCCATGATCCTGGCCAACAGCAGCTGGGGCGGCTGGCTGGGCGAGCTCGGCGTGCCGGGCCTGTACCGCAGCCAGGCCAGCCTGGCGCCCGGCATCAAGGTGCGCATGGGCACGCGCGCGCTGCCGCACGCGGGCCTGGGCGTGAAGAGCTACGCCTGGAGCACCTCGCCGCTGCGCCGCTACACCGACCTCGTGAACCAGTGGCAGATCATCGCGGCCGCGCGCCACGGCAAGACCGCCGCACTGGCCGCGCCGTTCAAGCCGAAAGACGCCGACCTGTTCTCGATCCTGTCGGGCTTCGATGCGGCCTACGCCACGTACAACGCCTACCAGGGCGGCATGGAGCGCTTCTGGACGCTGAAGTACCTGCAGCAGCAGGGCATCACCGAGCTCGAGGCCACGGTCATCAAGGACATTCCCAACGGCGCGCTGGTGCGTGCCGACACGCTGCCGCTGGTGTTCCCGGTGGCCGGCCAGCAGGAGCGCGGCGCGCGCGTGCGCGTGAAGCTCGGCGAGATCGACGAGATCGCGCTCGACGTGAGCGGCACCGTGCTCGAGCGCTTCGACGTGCCGCAGGCCGATGCCGCTGACGGCGGCGAGGACGACGAGGAAGAAGTCGCCGGCCCGATCGCCATCGCGGTCGACCTGAGCGACACCGAGGCCGCACCCGACCCGGCGACGACCACGCCTGCATGACCCCCGGTCGAACGACCGGAGACACGCGACCCCTGGAGGAGTTTCGAGAATGAATCTCAAGGACCTCAGCACGCTGCAGATCGCTCTGGGCGTGTCGGTCATCGCGCATGCCGCGTTGCTCGCGGTGCGCTTCGTCGATCCCGAATCGTTCAACCGGGTCTTCAGCGAAACCCCGCTCGAGGTGATCCTGGTCAACAGCAAGACCAACGACAAGCCCGACCCCGCGGCCCGCGTGATGGCGCAGACCACGCTGGCGGGCGGCGGCGACCTCGACAAGGGCCGCGCCACCAGCCCGCTGCCGCCGTCGAGCTTCACCACCATGGGCGACTCGTTCGAAGAGTCGCGCCGCCAGGTCGAGGCCATGCAGGCCCAGCAGATGCAGATGCTGGCGCAGCTCAAGCGCGAACTGGCCGCCATGCCCGTGCCCGATCCGCGCCAGGCCGGCGACCCGACCGAGGCCGCCGCGCGCGAGGAAAAGCGCCGCCAGATGGTCGCGCTGCTCGCCGAGATCGAACGCCGCGTGAACGAGGAAAACGCGCGCCCCAAGAAACGCTACCTGAGCCCGGCCACGCGCGAGGCGGCCTACGCGCTGTACGTCGACACGCTGCGCCGGCGCATCGAGGTCAAGGGCACCGAGAACTTCCCGACCGCGGCCGGCAAGAAGCTCTACGGCGAACTCAAGATGACGGTCACCATCAACCACGACGGGCGCGTGCTCGACACCGTGGTCGACGAGAGCTCGGGCAACACCACGCTCGACCGCCGTGCCCAGGCCATCGTGCGCAGCGTCGGCAACTTCGGCAAATTCACCGACGCCATGCGCAAGCAGACCGACCAGATCGTGCTGCAGTCGCGCTTCAAGTTCACGCGCGACGAGACCATCGAGCTGTCGTCCCAATAGCAACAGCACCCCAGCAGAACACGGAGCATCGGCCATGGATCAGTACTGCGTCATGGGCAACCCCGTCGAGCACAGCCGCTCGCCCCGCATCCACGCGCGCTTTGCCGAACTCTGCGGCCAACCGATGGCCTACGGCCGGCGGCTGGTGCCGATCGGCGCCTTCGCCGAAGGCATCGCCGCCTTCCGCAGCGAGGCTGCCGCGCAGGGCGACACCGCACGCGGCTGCAACGTCACCGTGCCCTTCAAGTTCGACGCCGCCGCGCTTGCGCAGCACACCAGCGAGCGCGCCACGCTGGCGCAGGCGGTGAACACGCTGCGCTTCGAGGCCGACGGCAGCATCCACGCCGACAACACCGACGGCATCGGCCTGGTCAACGACATCGTGCGCAACGCCGGCGTGCCGCTGGCGGGCCGGTCGCTGCTGCTGATCGGTGCCGGCGGCGCCGCGGCGGGCGTGCTCGGGCCGCTGCTCGACGCGGGCGCCGCGCACGTCGTGGTGGCCAACCGCACGCTCGACAAGGCCATCGCGCTGGTGCAGCGCCACGCCGCGCTCGCGCTGCGCCACGGCGCCACGCTCGAGGCCTGGGCGCTCGACGAGGTGCCGGGCGACTTCGACGTGGTGGTCAACGCCACGGCCTCCAGCCTCGCGGGCGACGCGGTGCCCGTGCGCGCGCAGGTGCTGCGTCCTGGCGCGCTGGCCGTCGACATGATGTACGGCCCTGCCGCCGCAGGCTTCATGGCATGGGCCGAGGCGCACGGCGCGGTCGCGCGCGACGGCCTCGGCATGCTGGTGGAACAGGCCGCCGAAGCCTTCGAATTCTGGCGCGGCGTGCGCCCGCCGTCGGCGCAGGTGCTGGCCGAGCTGCGCGCCTCGCTCGCCGCCGGCGCATGAAGGGCCTGCTGCGCCTGATCGCCTGCCTCGTGGTGGCGGGCCTGGCCCTCGAGCTGTTCTTCGTGGTGCGCATCGCGGCCATGGCGGTGATCGATCCGCAGAGCACGGCCTTCCAGCGCTCCGAAGCCTGGCGTGTCGCCCTCTCGCAGGGCCGCGACGGCGGATGGCGCCAGGACTGGGTGCCCTACACGCAGATCAACGACACCCTCAAGCGCGCCGTGATCGCCAGCGAAGACGCCGGCTTCGTCGACCACAACGGCGTGGAGTGGGAAGCCATCGAGCGTGCGCGCCAGCGCAACGCCCGCGCCGAACAGCTGGCCGCCAAGCGCATGGCGCGCGCGGCTGCACGCGGCAAGCCGGTGCAGCCGGCCCCGCTGCGCGGCGGCTCCACCATCACGCAGCAGCTCGCGAAGAACCTGCTGCTGTCGGGCGAACGCACCATGCTGCGCAAGGGCCAGGAGCTGGTGCTCGCCACGCTGCTCGAGGTGCTGCTCGACAAGCGGCGCATCCTCGAGATCTACCTGAACAACGTCGAATGGGGCGAAGGCGTGTTCGGTGCCGAGGCCGCCGCGCAGTACTACTTCAGGAAGCCGGCCGCACGCTTGACTTCATACGAGGCCGCGCGCCTGGCCGTGATGCTGCCGAGCCCGAAGTTCTTCGAGCGGCGGCCCAACTCCTCGTACATCAACGGACGGGCATCGACGATCGTGGCGCGGATGCCGGCGGTCGACCTGCCCTGAGCTTGCGCACCGCGCCCTCCACCGCCAGCACCGCGACGAAGCCGATCGCGTAGGCCAGCACGTCCCACCAGTCGGCGGTGGCGCCGAGCACGATGCGCAGCGCGCGGTTCGGAATGTGCAGGTGCCAGGTCGACGCAAGGAACTGCCCGAGTTCCACCAGCAGCCCCACGCCGAAGGCCGCCAGCGCGAGCGGCAGCACGCGCGCGGCGACGAAGGTCTTGAACACCACGTACACCCACGCCACGGCCAGCACGTCACCGAAGAAGCTTCGCACCCAGCCCCAGCGCGCGCCGACGGTGGCCAGCAGCACGAGCAGTACAAAAAGGGCCACCGCCCACGCCAGGGAAAGAAGATCGAATCGCCATCGCATGGCCCGTATCATCGCCTCCATATGCTGGCAAAGCTCACAGGTTGGTTGCTGCTGGGAATCGTCCGATTGCTCACCGGCGCGCAGGCGCGCTGGTACGGCTGTCCGCCGAAAGCCGAGCAGCGCATCTACTTCGCGAATCACCAGAGCCACGCAGACCTCGTGATGATCTGGGCCGCGCTGCCCGAAGAGCTGCGCAGCATCACGCGGCCCATCGCGGCGCGCGACTACTGGGCCAACACGCCGATCAAGCGCTGGATCACGACGGAGGTGTTCAACGCGGTGTATGTGGAGCGGGCGGCCACGGGGGCTGCACCGGTGGCGCCGCCGCCGGAAGCACCGCCTCAGGCACCGCCACCCACGACACCCACGACACCCACGACACCCACGACACCCATCGTCCCGGCCGAGCGCATCGAGCCGTCGATGGAGCCGCTGCTGCCAATCGAAACGGTGGTTCACGCACCGGCCGCCGAAGGCCCGCAGGAGATTCAGGGACAGCTCGACCTTCCCGCGCCCCCGCCGCCCCCGCCACCGGTCACTCCACCGCCTGCGATCGAACCCGAGGCGCCAGCCACTACACCCGAGCCCCCCGCCGCAGACCCACTCGCCCCGCTCATCGACGCGCTGCGCAGCGGCGACTCGATCATCATCTTTCCCGAAGGCACGCGCGGCCACACCGGCGAGCCGCAGAAATTCAAGTCGGGCCTGTACGCACTGGCGACGATGTTCCCCGACGTGGTGCTCGTGCCGGCCTGGATCGACAACGTGCAGCGCGTGATGCCCAAGGGCGAGATCGTGCCCGTGCCCATCCTGTGCTCCGTCACCTTCGGCGCGCCGATCCGTGTCGAAGCAGGCGAAGAGCGCCGCCCTTTCCTCGACCGCGCCCGCGCCGCCGTGATCGCATTGCGCGACGTCTGAAGGTATGAACCAGTTCCTGCGCAGCCTCAGCCCGACCCAGCAGGTCGCGGCCCTTTTCCTGATCGTCTTCGGCCTGCTCGTCATCGTGAGCACCGCCGTCTTCTTCCTGAGCTTCAAGGAGCGGCGCAACCCGGTGCACGACGAATCGTGGCAGGCCGAGCTGGCGCATTTCCGCGCGCTGCTGGGCACCACCTGGTTCATGGTGATCGTGTTCTGGATCGGCTGGGCGCTGGGCGAAACGGTGGCCACGGTGCTGTTCGCGCTGATCGCGTTCTTTGCGCTGCGCGAATTCATCACGCTCTCGCCGACGCGGCGCGGCGACCACCGCAGCCTGATCCTCGCGTTCTTCGTGGTGCTGCCGATCCAGTTCTGGCTGGTGGCCACCGCGCGCTTCGACCTGTTCACGGTGTTCATCCCGGTCTACGTGTTCCTCGCCATTCCGGTGGCGAGCGCGCTGGCGAACGACCCCAGCCATTTCCTCGAGCGCAACGCCAAGCTGCAGTGGGGCATCATGGTCTGCGTCTACGGCATGAGCCACGTGCCCGCGCTGCTGCTGCTGACCTTCCCGGGGTACGAAGGCAAGAGCGCCTTCCTCGTGTTCTTCCTGGTGATCGTGGTGCAGACCTCGGTGCTGGTGCAGCACCTGATCTCGCGGCGCATGCAGCGCACGCCGTTCGCGCCGAACGTGAGCCGCAGCTTCAACTGGACCAGCTGGGGCGTCGGCATCGTCGTGGCCAGCCTGGTGGGCGCGCTGTTCTCGTTCATCACGCCGTTCAAGTTCGGGCAGGCGCTCGCGGTGTCGATCATTGCCTGCGTCGCGGGCTCGATGGGCCACCTCGTGATGAAGGCGCTCAAGCGCGACCGCGGCATTCCGAACTGGGGCCAGAAGGGCGTGGGCGTGACTGGCGCCAACGGCCTGCTCGACCGCGTCGACGCGCTGTGCTTCGCGGCGCCGATCTTCTTCCATTCGATCCGCTGGTACTTCAACGTCTGAAGCACCGGGCGGGCGGCGGGCGATCAGGCCTTGCGCCGCACCACCCGGTCGAAGGCCTGCTTTGCGCGCCGTCCCAGGGCCTTCGTCTTCAGCGCCTGAAGCTCGCGCTTGAGCCGCGTGCGCTGCTCGGCCGAGAGCGCGGTGCCGAAGCGCCCGAGTGCCAGCTCCAGCGCCTCGCGCTGCGCCGCCACCCGCCCCTGCCGGCCTTCGGCCTCGGCCAGCCATTCGCAGGCATTGGCCACGCGCTCGCGCAAGGCCGCGTCGCCCGACTCGCCAAAACGCGCGATGAGCACGCGGTAGGCCTTGGCCTGGCCAGGCAGGTCGTCCATCTTGTCGAAGGCCTTGGCCTTGTTGATCATCGACTTGGCGGCCCACAGCTGCAGGGCGCTGTCCCGCGCCATCGCCGTGCGCGCGATCACCTCGTCGTAGCTGGCCACGGCCTCGGCGAAGCGGCCCGCGCGACGCAGCACGGCGCCCTTGCGGAACAGCGCGCCGGCCACGCGCGCACGCAGGTCGGGCAGCTCGGAATTACCCCAGCGCGCAACGATCTCGTCGTGCACGCGCATCTCGTCCGCGGGCCGCGCGAGGCGATCGAGCGCGGTGCTCTTGTATTGCAGGCACAGCGCCACCTGCGACTGCATCTCGGTGGAGGCATCGGCGCCGTAGCGCGCGTCCATCGCGTCGGCCGCCTCGACGACCTCGGCGAAGTGCTCGAGCGCCAGCAGGCAGAAGGTCTTGTGCGACAGGGCGCGCGCGCACTGGCGGCGCATCAGCGGGTGCGGCGAGGCGGCATGCGCCGCGAGCACCTCGTCGAACAGCGCGATGGCCTCGCGCGGGGCGCCCGCGTCACCGAGCTTGCGGCCTTCGCGAACGGTATCGCACGCCGCATCGAAGAGCTCGGCCGGCAGCTCGCCGACGTCAAGGCCGCCGGTCTTGCGCAGGCGCTTCAGGCAGGCCTCGCGCCCGGCCATGGCCTTCACGCGCAGCTCGCGCAGTTCGGGCGTGGCGCCGTCGCGCGACGCCGCCACGAGCGGCTCGTACACCGCAAGCGCCGCCTCGGGCCGCCCCAGCAGGTCGAGCAGCACGAAGCCCTTGTGCAGCAAGGTGGTGGCCACGGTGCGCTGCACCACGGCGTCGCCGTCGCGCGCAAAGGTGCCGAGCAGGCGCTCGCAGGCGGCCAGCGCGGCCTCGCCGTCGCCCTGGTCGCGCAGCCCCACGGCCCATTCGTGGGCGCGCACGGCCGCGAGGCGACGCACCTGCGCGGAGGCGTCGTGGCCGTAGCGGTCGAGCAGCCAGCCGACCAGCTCGGCGCGGCGCGCGACCTCGTCGAGCCCGAGGCCGTCGAAGAACAGGGCCAGCGCGCGCACGCCCTCCAGCCGCAGCTCGGGCGCGGCCTCGGCCAGGCCGGTCTCGATCTGGTCGGCCACCTGCAGGCACAGCACCTGCGCCTGCGTGTGCTGCGCCAGTTCGCGCAGGTTGAGCACCGCGGCCAGCCGGGCCCGCGCCACGCGCAGGACCACGCCGGCGTCGGCGGCGCCTTCGAAGCGTTCGATGGCCGCCTCGAGCGTGGCCAATGCGTCCTGCGGCAGGCCGCGGTGGTGTTCGATCTCGGCCTTGAGCAGGCGCGCGTCGAGCCGCCACGCATCGAGCGCGGCATCGGCCTGTGCGTCGAGCTGCTCGCTCATGAAATCGCAGGCCTCGCAACGCGCCGCCGCGTCGTCGATGAGCCAGGTGCGCTGGTACAGCGCGTGGGCGATGTGCGCGCGGATCTCGGGCTCGCTGCGCCCGCCGTGCGCGGCCACCAGGCGGTCGAGCGTGGCCAGCGCGTCGGCCGGGCGGTGCAGCTGGCGCAGCACGTGCGCGAGCAGCCGCAGCGCCTGGCAACAGGGCACGACCACGGCGGCATCGGGCAGCGCGCCGAACTCGGCGATCAGCCGGCTGCAGGCGGCGATCGCCTCGCGGCGGCGGCCGAGGTCGCTCAACAGCTCCGCCTGGCGAAAGCTCGCGGCGGCGCGTTCGGCGGGAGATTGCTGCAGGTGCGCGGGCAAGACCGGGGCGTCGTTCAATGGCTTCGGTTGCTGCTGCGCGGAGGACTCGACTACATTCACCTTCGCTTCCTTGTGTGGCGCGCCCCGCGCGGAGCGGGGCGGAATGCAAGAACGGCGGATTCTGCCCGCGATCCCCCACGCATCGCGCGCGAATTCGCACCTTCTTCAACCTTCCTCACCCAGGCTTAGGCCTTTACGCTTCCTTTTCATGCGGATCCTCGGCATCGACCCCGGTTTGCAGACCACCGGCTTCGGCGTGGTCGATGCGGACGGCCATGCGCTGCGCTACGTGGCCAGCGGCACCATCAGCACCCGGCACCTGGGCAGCGGCAACCTGCCGGCGCGCCTGAAGGTGCTGTTCGACGGCATCGGCGAGATCACGGCGCGCTACCAGCCCGAGGCATCGGCGGTCGAAATCATCTTCGTCAACGTCAACCCGCAGTCGACGCTGCTGCTGGGCCAGGCGCGCGGTGCCTGCGTGACGGCGCTGGTGAGCCACAACCTCTCGGTGGCCGAGTACACGGCGCTGCAGATGAAGAAGGCCGTGGCCGGCCACGGCCAGGCCGCAAAGGCGCAGGTGCAGGAGATGGTCAAGCGCCTGCTCGACCTGCCCGGCCTGCCGGGCGCCGACGCAGCGGACGCGCTGGGCATCGCCATCACGCACGCGCAGGTCGGCCGTTCGATGGCGCGGCTCGCGGAGGCGGCCGAGCTGTCGAAGACCCACGCCGGCACCTACCGGCAAGGGCGTTCGCGCTGAGGCTTCAGCGCACGATGTAGCGCAGGCCGTTCAGCCGCGTGCGCCGCTCGCGCACCTCGGCGGCCACCGACATCGCATCGCCAGCCAATGCCCGCGCGATCCAGTCGGCCAGTTGCGGCATGTCCTCGGGCGTGAAGCCCAGCCGCACGATCTCGGGCACGCCCAGGCGCAGGCCGTTGATGTCGCCGTCGACTGGCGCGATCGGCAGGCCGATGCCGCAGGCCAGCAACCCGCCCTGGGCCAGCTGCTTCGCGGCACGTTGCCCGCCGCCCCAGCGCGCGGCCTCGAGGGCGAACTGGTGCGACTGCGTGAAGCCGCGTGCCTTGGCGAACACCGGCAGGCCTTGCGCATCGAGCGCACGTGCCAGCGCCTGCGCGGTGTCGCGCATCGCCGCTGCATAGGCCGTGCCGTGCACCTTCCAGTCGAGCAGGCCACGCGCCAGCGCCGCCGTGCGGCCCGCGTCCGAGTTGGCCGTGAGGCCGGGGTAGGCGATGGCGTCGATGCGCTCCATCAGCGCCGCGTCGTTCGACACGATCAGCCCGCCGGCCGGGCCGCCCAGGCTCTTGTAGGTGCTCATGGTGATCGCGTGCGCGCCCTCTTCGAGCGGCTGCGGCCAGGCCTTGCCGGCCACCATGCCCGAGAGGTGCGCGGCATCGAAGAGCACCTTGGCGCCCACGCTGTCGGCCACCTCGCGGATCGCGGGCACCGGGTGCGGGAACAGGTTCAGGCTGCCGCCGATGGTGATGAGCTTGGGCTTCACCTCGCGCGCGAGCTTGGCCAGCGCCACCACGTCGACCGAGTAGCCGTCGGCATCGACCGGCGCCGGCACGGTCTTCAGGCCGTAGAGCCCGGCCGCGCCCGTCGCATGGTGCGTCACATGGCCGCCGATGGCGGGCGGCGGCGCGATGATCGTGTCGCCGGGCTGGCAGGTCGCCATGAACACGTACAGGTTCGACAGCGCGCCCGAGCTCACGCGCACCTCGGCGAAGCGCGCGCCGAACACCTCGGCCGCCAGCTCGGCGGCGACGACCTCGATGCGCTCGATGGCTTCCAGCCCCATCTCGTACTTGTCGCCCGGGTAGCCCAGCGACGGGCGCGAGCCCAGCCCGCGCGACAGCAGCGCCTCGGCGGCGGGGTTCATCACGTTGGTGGCGGGGTTGAGGTTCAGCCCGTCGATGTCATGGATGCGGTGGCTGTCGGCCACGAGGCGTTCGAGCTCGGCGGCCACGCCCGCCGCGTCGCGCGCGGCGGCGTCGGCGGCGATGGCGAGCACGTGGTCCTCGCTGGCGGCGGGAACCCAGGAACGGCGGTGAAGGGCTGCGGGCATGCGGTGTCTCGCTGGGAGTGGTGGAAGGGAATGACCGCATGGTCGCGCCCCGCGCCGCTACCAGCAACACGGATAAACTGGGCCCGAGCCCTAGAAAAACTTGGCCTTCAGCGCATGTCCCTTGCTCCACCCCGCCCTCGCCTGCCGCCGCACACGGCCGTGCGCGCCTTCGAGGCTGCGGCGCGCCACGGCAGCTTCGCGCGCGCGGCCGAGGAGCTGTTCGTGACGCCCGCCGCCGTCGCGCAGCAGATCAAGGCGCTCGAGACCTGGGCCGGCGGTGCGCTGTTCGAGCGGCACAGCCAGGGCATCCGGCTCAGCGCGCACGGCCGGCGCGCGCTGCCTGCACTCAGCGCGGCGGTCGACCAGCTCGGCCTCGCGGTGCAGGCGCTGCGCCAGGAAACCCAGACCGCCGCGCGCCGCAGCACGCTGCAGGTGGCGGCCCTGCCGGCCATGGCGCAACTGTGGCTCTCGCCGCGGCTCTCGCGGCTGAAGGCCGCGCTGCCCGGCGTGCAGGTGTCGGTGACGGCGCTGGAACAGCCGCCGAACTTCCGGCGCGAGCCCTTCGACCTCGGACTGTTCTACGCACGCGGCGCCGAAGCCGCCGTCGGCGCGACGGGCATCCCGCTCGCGCGCGACCGCCTCGTGCCCGTGTGCAGCCCGCGCGTGCGCGCATCGCTGGAGAGCGCACGCCCGCGCCCGCTCGACGACCTCCTCGACGTGCTCGTGCGCTGCGGCGGCCTGCACGACACGGTGTGGCGCGACGACTGGTCGCGCTGGCTGCAGGCCGTGCGCCCCGGCACCACGGCGGCCGAGGCCGATGCGCTGGCTGCCGGGCCCGATTTCTCGCTCTACAGCCTTGCGCTGCAGGCCGCGCTCGACGGTGAAGGGGTGCTGATGGGTCGCGAGCGGCTGGTGGCGCCGCTGCTGGAGAAAGGCCGGCTGCACGCGCCTTGGGGGCGGCCGAAGGCGCTGAGCGACACGCTGATGCTGCTGGTGCCCGCGCACCGCAAGGGGCCGCTGCTCGCGCAGCAAGTGCAGGCGCTGCAGGCCCTGGTCGATTGAACGGCTCGCGCTACGCGACGCGTTCAGCGATCAGCACGGCGAAGAAGCCGAGCGCCGCCAGCACCGTCCACTTGAACACGATCCAGCCGAAGCGGCGGTACTTGACCTGCCCCGTGCCCGCATAGAACGCGAAGGACACGCCCGCCACCAGCAGAAGCAGCAGGATGGCCCAGCGAAAGAGAAGCATCGGAAAGAAAAGGCGTGCGCCGGGCTTACCAGGCCCGCGCCACTTCGCCGAAGCCGCGCGGTGCGCGCTTCTCGTCCTCGAAGGTCACGACCTCGTAGGCGTCGCTGTGCGAGAGCAGCTCGCGCAGCAGCTTGTTGTTGAGCGCATGGCCCGAGCGGAACGCGGTGTACGCGGCCAGCAGCGGCTTGCCGATGATGTACAGGTCGCCCATGGCGTCGAGGATCTTGTGCTTCACGAACTCGTCGTCGTAGCGCAGGCCACCGGCATTGAGCACCTTGGTGTCGTCCATGACGATGGCGTTGTCCAGACCGCCGCCGAGTGCGAGGCCCTTGCTGCGCATGTACTCGACTTCCTTGGTAAAGCCGAAGGTGCGCGCACGCGCGATGTCGCGGCTGTACGAGTCGGTGCCCAGGTCGAACTCCACGCGCTGGCCGGTGGAGTTGACGACGCGGTGGTCGAAGTCGATCTCGAAGCTCAGCTTGAAGCCGTGGTACGGCTCCAGGCTTGCCCACTTCTCGTTGGCGCCCTCGCCTTCGCGCACCTCGACCTTGCGCAGCACGCGGATGAAGCGGCGCGGCGCCTTCTGCAGTTCGATGCCCGCGCTTTGCAGCAGGAACACGAAGGACGAGGCCGACCCGTCGAGGATCGGCACTTCGTCGGCCGTGATGTCGATGTAGAGGTTGTCGATGCCCAGGCCCGCGCAGGCGGACATGATGTGTTCGACGGTCTGCACCTTGGCACCGCCCGTGGAGACGGTGGACGCCAGGCGCGTGTCGGTGACCGATTCGGCGGTCATGCGGATCTCGACCGGCTCGGGCAGGTCGACGCGGCGGAACACGATGCCCGTGTCGGCCGGGGCCGGTCGCAGGGTCAGCTCCACGCGTTGGCCGCTGTGAAGCCCCACGCCCACGGCGCGGCTGATCGACTTGAGGGTTCGTTGTTGCAGCACGCCCGAGATTTTAGGCGGGCGGCGACCGTGACGCCCTATTCCCTTCGCTATGGCCGCGATAGACATGGACCGGTCAGATAAGAAAGAACAAAAAGCCGGGGAGCCCCCGGCGATGGACGCAAGGGGCACGAGGTGGACGCAGCGCCTAGAGCCGGGGGTCAGTCCCTTTCAGGTCTTCCCCGTCCCCTTGCGAACCCTCGTGCCCTCTGCGTTCGGTGGCCTGCGGTCAGTCTGCCTGACGGCGCAGGAAAGCCGGGATCTCGAAGTCGTCCATGCCACCCGACGACAGCGCGTCGACCTTGGCGGCGGCCATCGTGCGGTTGGTGCGCCACACGCTGGGCACGGCCATGCCGTCGTAGTTGGGCTGGCTGCCCGAACCACCACCCGCGTGGCCCACGCCGCCGAGCGTCGGCACGGTGAACGGGATGTTGTCGGTTCCGGTGCGGATCACTTCGAGCGTCGGGGCCTGGCGGCGTGCGTCGGCACGCGACAGGCCCGTGGCCACCACCGTGACGCGCATCTGGTCGCCCAGGCTTTCGTCGTAGGCGGCGCCGTAGATCACGTGCGCGTCCGGCGAGGCGTAGGCGCGGATGGTGTTCATCGCGAGCTTCGACTCGTTCAGCTTCAGCGAGCCCTTCGATGCCGTCACCAGCACCAGCACGCCCTTGGCGCCCGAGAGGTCGATGCCTTCGAGCAGCGGGCAGGCCACGGCCTGTTCGGCGGCGATGCGCGCGCGGTCCGGGCCTGCAGCCGCGGCCGTGCCCATCATGGCCTTGCCGGGTTCGCCCATCACGGTGCGCACGTCTTCGAAGTCGACGTTCACGCCGCCGTACTCGTTGATGATCTCCGAGATGCCGCCCACGGCGTTCTTCAGCACGTCGTTGGCGTGCGCGAAGGCTTCGTCCTGCGTGATGTCTTCACCGAGCACGTCCAGCAGCTTCTCGTTGAGCACCACGATCAGCGAGTCGACGTTGGCTTCGAGTTCGGCCAGGCCGGCGTCGGCGTTGGTCATGCGACGGCCGCCTTCCCAGTCGAAGGGCTTGGTCACCACGCCCACCGTCAGGATGCCCATTTCCTTGGCCACGCGCGCGATCACGGGCGCCGCGCCAGTGCCGGTGCCGCCGCCCATGCCGGCCGTGATGAACAGCATGTGCGCGCCGTCGATGGCGGCGCGGATGTCGTCCACCGCGGCTTCGGCCGCGTCACGGCCCTTCTCGGGCTTGCTGCCGGCGCCCAGGCCGCTGATGCCCAGCTGGATGTTCTTGTGCGCGTTGCTGCGTTGCAGGGCTTGCGCGTCGGTGTTGGCGCAGACGAACTGCACGCCTTGCACACCACGCTCCATCATGTGGGCGACCGCATTGCCACCGCCGCCGCCGACACCGATCACCTTGATCTGCGTGCCCTGGTTGAATTCTTCGACTTCGATCATTTCGATGGTCATTTCTAACTCCTTGAATATTGCAGTTGCCGTTATGTGTCTATGAATATTTCTTTTGCCGTGACGTGATCAACGGGATCGCCGTCGCGATGGTGGACCGGTGCGTCGCCATCGCTCGTTGAAATGCAGCGGAGGGCCCGCGCGTGCGAGCCAGAGTGGGGAGTGGTTCATGGTCAGAAGTTCCCCACGATGAAGTCCTTGAAACGTCCGAACGCAGTCTTTACGGACCCGTTCTTCTGTGCGACCTTGAAGCCACGCATGCGTGCAAAACGTGCCTCCTCGAGCAGGCCCATCACGGTGGCCGCGCGCGGCTGCGCCACCATGTCCGAGAGCGCGCTCGAGTACTTCGGGATGCCGCGACGCACGGGCTTGAGGAAGATGTCTTCACCGAGCTCGACCATGCCGGGCATGACGGCGCTGCCGCCCGTGAGCACCACGCCCGACGACAGCACTTCCTCGTAGCCCGACTCGCGCACCACCTGCTGCACCAGCGAGAAGATTTCTTCGATGCGCGGCTCGATCACGCCGGCAAGCGCCTGCTTGCTCAACATGCGCGGGCCGCGATCGCCAAGGCCGGGGACTTCGACCTGCGATTCAGGGTCGGCCAGCAGCTGCTTGGCGTAGCCGTGCTCGACCTTGATGTCCTCCGCGTCCTTGGTGGGCGTGCGCAGGGCCATCGCGATGTCGCTCGTGATGAGGTCGCCCGCGATCGGGATCACGGCCGTGTGGCGGATCGCACCGTTGGTGAAGATCGCCACGTCGGTGGTGCCCGCGCCGATGTCGACCAGCACCACGCCCAGTTCGCGCTCGTCCTCGGTGAGCACCGCCTGACTGGAGGCCAGCGGGTTCAGCATCAGCTGGTCGACCTCGAGGCCGCAGCGGCGCACGCACTTGATGATGTTCTCGGCCGCGCTCTGCGCGCCGGTCACGATGTGCACCTTGGCTTCCAGGCGCATGCCGCTCATGCCGATCGGCTCCTTCACGTCCTGGCCGTCGATCACGAACTCCTGCGGCTCCACCAGCAGCAGGCGCTGGTCGCTCGAGATGTTGATGGCGCGCGCCGTCTCGACCACGCGGGCCACGTCGGCGGGCGTGACTTCCTTGTCCTTCACCGCCACCATGCCGCTCGAATTGATGCCGCGGATGTGGCTGCCGGTGATGCCGGTGTAGACGCGGCTGATCTTGCAGTCGGCCATCAGCTCGGCTTCTTTCAGCGCCTGCTGGATGCTCTGCACGGTGGCGTCGATGTTCACCACGACGCCGCGCTTGAGGCCGTTGCTGGGCGCGATGCCCAGGCCGGCCAGCTTGAGCTCGCCGCCTTGCAGCACCTCGGCCACGACCACCATCACCTTGGCGGTTCCGATGTCCAGGCCTACGACCAGGTCTTTGTATTCTTTGGGCATGTAGATGTCCTCGGTATTCGCTACTTGATTTTTCTTGGGGCCTCGGGCGAGACCGTGGTGACGCCGCGCAGCCGCAGGGCATACGCGTCGTTGTGGCGCAGATCGGCGCGTTCGACGTCGGCCACCGTGCGGCGGTACTGGCCCGCGACCTGCGTCACGGTCTTCAGGAACCGCTGCAGGCGCGCCGACACCTCGTCGCTCTGGCCGCGGCCGAGCTCGATCTCGGCCCCGCTGTCGAGTAGCACCTTCCAGCTGCCGCGGCTGGACAGCCGCAGCTCGGCGATGTCGAAGTCGTAGGGCTCGAACATCGGCGCGAGCACGCGGTACATGCCCAGCACCTGCCCGGCCTGCTCGATCGGGCCGTCCAGGCGCGGCAGGTCGGCGTCGACCTCGGCCACGTTGGCCTCGAACACGTCGCCGAAGCCGTTGATCAGCTTGGAGCCGGCCTCGTCGCCCCACACCGCCACCGGCACCTGCTCGGTCAGCGTCACGCGCAGCTTGTTCGGGAACTCGCGCCGCACCACCGCGCTGCGCACCCACGGCACCGTCTCGAAGGCGGTGCGCGCACGCGCCAGGTCGATGGTGAAGAAGTTGCCCTTGAGCTGCGGCGCCACGTTGGCGCGCAGCGTGACCGCGTTGTTGTGCGTGACCTCGCCGTCCACCTTGATGCCCGAGATCGGGAAGAAAGGCTGGCGCAGCACCCACCACGCGCTCGCCGCCAGCAGCATGAGCGCCACCAGCACGAACGCAACGTTCGCGACGATGTTCATCAGCTTGACGTCGAAGGGAGCGGGGATGCTGTCGGCCATGGCTTAGTTCGCGCCTCCCTTGGCATCCAGCGATGCGGACGCGAGCACGCGCACGCACAGCTCTTCGTAGGGAATGCCCGCCGCGCGAGCCGACATCGGCACCAGCGAATGGCTGGTCATGCCGGGCGAGGTGTTCATCTCGAGCAGGAAGGGCTTGCGGTCGCTGGCGCGGATCATCACGTCGGCGCGGCCCCAGCCGCGGCAGCCGAGCGTGTGGTACGCGGCCAGCGTGATGCGCTGGATCTCGCGTTCCTCGGCTTCGGGCAGGCCGCTCGGGCACTGGTACTTCACGTCGTCGGTGAAGTACTTGTTCTGGTAGTCGTAGGCGCCCTCGGGCGCGGCGATGCGCACCACCGGCAGCGCGCGTGCATCGAGCCCCTGGCCGAGCACGGCGCAGGTGACTTCCTCGCCGTCGATGAACTCTTCGCACAGCACGTCGGCGTCGAACTTCGCCGACAGCGCGACCGCATCCTGCATCTGCGAGTAGCCCTCGACCTTGGTCACGCCGATGGACGAGCCCTCGCGCGGCGGCTTCACGATCAGCGGCAGGCCGAGCACGTCGGGCACGACCATGATCTGCTCGCGGCTTTGCTGGTCGAAGGCCAGGCGCACGTACTTGGGCGTGGGCAGGCCGTCGGCCTGCCAGATGCGCTTGGTCATGACCTTGTCCATGGCCACGCTAGAGGCCATCACGCCCGAGCCGGTGTAGGGAATGCCGAGCAGTTCGAGCGCGCCCTGCACGGTGCCGTCTTCGCCGTGGCGACCGTGCAGCGCGACGAAGCAGCGCGCGAAGCCTTCGCGCTTCAGGTCGGTCAGCTCGCGCTCCGACGGGTCGAAGGCATGCGCGTCGACGCCGCGCGAACGCAGGGCCTGCAGCACGCCGGCGCCGGACATCAGCGACACCTCGCGTTCGGCGGAACTGCCGCCGAACAGCACGGCGACCTTGCCGAAAAGTTGTGGATCCTGAAGGCTCACGCGGCCCTCCCCTTGCGCGCAGTGCGCTCTGAAGTTGTTGATGAGGGTGCGGGCGGCGTGCCGAGTTCGACCACCTTGCCCGGCACCGCGCCGATGGAGCCCGCGCCCATGCACAGCACCACGTCGCCCGCCCGGGCGTTGTCCAGGATGGCCTGCGGCATGGCGACGATGTCGTCCACGAACACCGGCTCGACCTTGCCGGCCACGCGCAGCGCGCGCGCCAGCGTGCGACCGTCGGCGGCCACGATGGGCGCCTCGCCCGCGGCATAGACCTCGCCCAGCAACACCGAATCGGCCGTGCCGATGATCTTCACGAAGTCCTCGAAGCAGTCGCGCGTGCGGGTGTAGCGGTGCGGCTGGAAGGCCAGCACCAGCCGGCGCCCCGGGAAGGCGCCGCGCGCGGCCGCGATGGTGGCCGCCATCTCGACCGGGTGGTGGCCGTAGTCGTCGATGACGGTGAAGCGCCCGCCGGCCGTGTCGTTCGGCACGGCCACGTCGCCGTAGCTCTGGAAGCGGCGGCCCACGCCCTTGAAGCCGGCCAGGCCGCGCTGCACCGCTTCGTCGGCAATGCCGAGCTCGACCGCCATGGCGATCACCGACAGCGCGTTGCGCACGTTGTGCTCGCCCGGCAGGTTCAGCACGATGGGCAGGTCGGGCAGCGTCACGCCGTTGCGGCGCTGCGCGGTGAAATGCATCTGGCCACCGACGGCGCGCACGTCGATGGCGCGCACCTGGGCGTCCTCGCCGAAGCCGTAGCTGGTGACGGGGCAGGTCACGTCGGCCACGATCTCGCGCACCGCCGGATCGTCGGTGCACAGGATGGCCACGCCGTAGAACGGCATGCGGTGCAGGAAATCGACAAAGGCTTTCTTCAGCTTCGCGAAGTCGTGCCCGTAGGTCTCCATGTGGTCGGCGTCGATGTTCGTGACCACCGCCATCACGGGCAGCAGGTTCAGGAACGAGGCGTCCGACTCGTCGGCCTCGACCACGATGTAGTCGCCGCTGCCCAGCTGCGCGTTGGCGCCGGCGCTGTTCAGGCGCCCGCCGATCACGAAGGTCGGGTCGAGCCCGGCGGCCTCGAGCACGCTGGCGGCCAGGCTGGTCGTGGTGGTCTTGCCGTGCGTGCCGGCGATGGCGATGCCCTGCTTCAGGCGCATCAGCTCGGCGAGCATCAGCGCGCGCGGCACGACCGGAATGCGCTTTTCGCGCGCGGCCAGCACCTCGGGGTTGTCCGACTGCACGGCGGTGGAGGTGACGACCGCGTCGGCGCCGTCGATGTGCGCGGCGGCATGGCCCACGAAGGTGCCGATGCCCAGGCCCGCGAGGCGGCGCAGCGTGGCGCTGTCGGACAGGTCGGAGCCGGTGATCCTGTAGCCCAGGTTCAGCAGCACCTCGGCGATGCCGCTCATGCCCGAGCCGCCGACGCCGACGAAATGGATGTGACGGATCGCGTGCTTCATTTCGCAAGCTCCTCGCAGGCGCGGACAACCGCGTCCACTGCTTCGGTCTTCTGCAGGGTCTTGGCCTTGGTGGCCCGGTCGATCAAGGTCGCGCGTTCGGTTTTCTGTAGCAAATCAGCCAGCAATTCAGGGGTGAGGTCGGTCTGTTGCACCAGCCAGCCGCCGCCCGCGTCCACGAGGAAGCGCGCGTTGGTGGTCTGGTGGTCGTCGACCGCCGAGGGGAAAGGCACGAACAGCGCTGCTGCGCCGACGGCCGCGATTTCGGTGACGGTGCTGGCACCGGCGCGCGCGACGATGAGGTCGGCCTCGGCGTACGCCTGCGCGGTGTCGTCGATGAAGGGCGTGAGCTCGCCCTCGACGCCGGCCGCCGCATAGTTGGCGCGCAGCTCGTCGATCTGCTTGGCGCCGCTCTGGTGCAGCACCTGCGGGCGGGCGTCGGGCGCGATGCGCGCCAGCGCCTGCGGCACCACGGCGTTGAGCGCACGCGCGCCCAGGCTGCCGCCGACCACCAGCAATTTGAGCGGTCCCGTGCGGCCCGCGAAGCGCGTGGCCGGATCGGGCTGCGACGTGAACGCCGCGCGCAGCGGATTGCCCACCCACTGCGCCTTCTTCAGCACGTTCGGGAAGGCCGTGAACACGCGGTCGGCCACGCCCGCCAGCACCTTGTTGGCGAGGCCGGCGACCGAGTTCTGCTCGTGCAGCACCAGCGGCTTGCCCATCAGCACGCCCATCATCCCGCCCGGGAAGGTGATGTAGCCGCCCAGGCCCACCAGCACGTCGGGCTTCACGCGGCGCACCACGGCCAGGCTCTGCCAGAAGGCGCGCAGCAGCTTCAGCGGCAACAGGAACAGCGTGAGCGGACCCTTGCCGCGCACGCCGCCGAACTGCACCGGCTCGAAGGCGAAGCCGCGCGGAGGCACGAGCTTTTCTTCCATGCTGCCGGGCGCGCCCAGCCAGTGCACGCGCCAGCCGCGCTCGCGCAGGGCCTCGGCCACTGCCAGGCCCGGGAAGATGTGGCCGCCCGTGCCGCCTGCCATGACCAGCGCAGTGCGCGTCATACGCGACCTCCCCGCATCAGCACACGGTTCTCATAGTCGATGCGCAGCACGACGGCGAGCGCCACGAGGTTCATCAGGATCGCCGAGCCGCCGAAGCTCATCAGCGGCAAGGTCAGGCCCTTGGTCGGCAGTGCGCCCAGGTTCACGCCCATGTTGATGAAGGCCTGGAAGCCGATCCACACGCCCACGCCCTGGGCCACGAGGCCCGAGAACACGCGGTCGAGTGCGATCGCCTGGCGGCCGATGTGCATGATGCGGCGCGTGAGCCACAGGAACAGGCCGATGATCAGCAGCACGCCGATCAGGCCGAACTCCTCGCCGATCACGGCCAGCAGGAAGTCGGTGTGCGCCTCGGGCAGCCAGTGCAGCTTCTCGACGCTGCCGCCCAGGCCCACGCCGAAGACCTCGCCGCGGCCGATGGCGATCAGCGAGTGCGACAGCTGGTAGCCCTTGCCCAGCGCGTGCTCTTCGCTCCACGGATCGAGGTACGCAAAGATGCGCTCGCGGCGCCACGGGCTGCTCGCCACGATGGAGCCGAAGGCCACCACCACCAGCGTCGCGATCACGAAGAACATGCGCGCGTTCACGCCGCCCAGGAACAGGATGCCCATGGCGATCACGGCGATCACCATGAAGGCGCCCATGTCGGGCTCGGCCATCACCAGCATGCCGACCACCACCACCGCGATGCCCATCGGCAGCACGGCGCGGAAGAAGCGCTCCTTGATCTCCATCTTGCGCACCATGTAGCTGGCGGCGTAGAGCACCATCGCAAACTTGGCCAGCTCCGACGGCTGGAAGCGCATGAAGCCCATCGGCAGCCAGCGGCGCGCGCCGTTCACGTTGATGCCGATGTGCGGAATGAGCACCGCCACCAGCAGCAGCAGCGAAGCCACGAAGAGCCAAGGCGCGGCGCGCTCCCAGGTCTTCATCGGGACCTGGAAGGTCAGCAGCGCGGCGATGAACGCGATGACCAGCGAGGCCGCATGCCGCGTGAGGAAGTACGAGGCGCTGTAGCCGGCGCGCGCGAAGCGCGGGTTGTCGGGCAGCGCGATCGAGGCCGAATACACCATGATCAGGCCCCAGGTCATCAGCGCGACCGTGACCCAGACCAGCGCCTGGTCGAAGCCCAGCACGCGCATCGGCGTGGCCTTGGTCTGCGCGACACCGGCGCCGCCCAGCCGCACGGGCAGGTGCACGGGCAGCGAATCCATGCCGCTGCGGGCGCGCCGGAACCAGCCGCCGAAACGGCTGCCGGTGCTGGTTTCCTGGCCTGCGGCTGCGGAGTTCAAATCGGGTCCTCCATCGATCCGGCGGTGGACAGCGACGCGCCGGGCACGTACGACACCACCGCGTCGTCGCCACCCACGGCCTCGCGCGGGCTGTCGGCATAGGCCTCGACGGCCTCGCAGAACACCTCGGCGCGGTGCGCGTAGTCCTTGAACATGTCGAAGCTCGCACAGGCCGGTGACAGCAGCACGGCATCGCCGGGGTGGGCGCGCGCGGCGGCGAGCTTCACGGCCTCTTCCATCGAGCCCGCGTGCTTCAGCGAGACGCCGGTGGAGGCCAGCGCGGCCTCGATCAGCGGCGCGTCGCGGCCGATCAGCACGACGGCGCGCGCGTACTGGCGCACGGGGTCGGCCAGCGGCTCGAAGTCCTGGCCCTTGCCTTCGCCGCCGAGGATCACGACCACGCGGCGCTCCTCGCCGAGGCCGCTCAGTGCGGCCACGGTGGCGCCGACATTGGTGCCCTTGCTGTCGTCGAAGAACTCGACCTCGTCCACGATGGCGATCGGCTCGACGCGGTGCGGCTCGCCGCGGTACTCGCGCAGGCCGTAGAGCATCGGGCCCAGCGGGCAGTCGGCGGCACTGGCGAGCGCGAGCGCGGCCAGCGCGTTCATGGCGTTGTGGCGGCCGCGGATGCGCAGCGCGTCGGCGGGCATGAGGCGCTGGAAGAAGAGCTCTTCTTCGACCACCGCGCCGCGCTTGCGCTTCTGCGTTTCGTCGGCTTCCAGCGCGCGCACCAGCCAGGCCACGCCGTTGATGCGTTCGATGCCGTAGTCGCCGGGGCGCAGCGGCATCGCGCCGCCGAAGGTGACGTGGGTGCGGATCTGCGGACGCTGCAGCCGCACCTTGACCGGCGGCGGCAGCATGGCCATCACGCCGGCGTCGTCGCGGTTCAGGATCATCAGGCCCTTGGCGCCGAAGATGCGCGCCTTCGCGGCCGCGTAGGCCGGCATGTCGCCATGCCAGTCGAGGTGGTCCTGCGTGAGGTTGAGCACGGTCGCGGCCGTGGGCTCGAAGCCCTGCACGCCGTCGAGCTGGAAGCTCGAGAGTTCGAGCACCCACACGTCGGGCAGCGTGCCGGCGTCGAGGTGCGCAGCCAGCGTGTCGAGCAGCGTCGGGCCGATGTTGCCGGCCACGGCCACGGTCTTGCCCGCGCGCTCGACCAGCTGGCCGGTGAGCGAGGTGACGGTGGTCTTGCCGTTGGTGCCGGTGATGGCGAGCACGGCGGGCGTGTAGCCCTTGGGCGCTTCGGGCTCGGGTTCGGGTACGAGTTCGAGCTGCGGCGTGGCCTCTTCCTCGACCGCGGCCGACGCCGGGTTGGTGGCGGACAGCTCGGCGATCTTGGCGACGAACTCGGCGGCCTCGCGCGCCGCGGTGGGCACGTAGGGCTTGCCGGGGGTCGGGAGCCGGGAGACGGTGGCGGCGGGGGCGGGCGACACGGCAGGCGTATCAGCGGTGGCCGGCGCTGCGCCGTCTTCCGTGGTGGCGTCTTCCGTGGTGGCGCCGTCGGCGACGACGTCTTCGGTGGGCGGCGTCACCGGCACACTCAGCGATGCATCGCGCGGCATGGCTTCGGCCATGGCGCGCGGTGTGGGTTCGGCGGCTTCGGTCTGTTCGACGGGGGCGGCGGGTTCGGCTTCTGCGGCAGTCGCATCGACTGGCAGTACGGCTTCGGTCGACTCAGCGGCCACGGCCTCCGTGGGTGCAACCGCCTCGGTCGCCTCAACGGCTTCGACGGGCGCGGCCGCTTCGGGCTCGCCTTCGACAACCGCAGCAGCCTCCGGCGCAGGCACTTCCGGCGTCTCGACCACCGCAGCCTCCGCCACAGGGACTTCTTCGCTCAGGGCCAGTTCGGCCTGGGCCGGCGTTTCAACGACAGGCTCGACCACGGCGGTTTCGACCGGCACTTCCGCTTCGGCCTCCACCACCGGCACCTCGACCGTCTGCAGGTCGAGCAACGCGCGCGCGAACAGGTCCAGCTCACCGCCGACCACGAGGCCCACGGCCTTGGCCGCGTCGACGACCGGCGCCAGCGTCGCGGGCGACAGGCCCGGCGAGCGGTACACGGCGCGGATCGGCGTGCCTTCGACCAGCGCGGCCGTGAACGGCCCGCCGATGAAAGTGGCATCGGGCAGCTCGGCCTGCAGCGTCGCCAGCGAAGCCGGGGCCTCGCGCGTGTCGGCCACGGTCACGACCGCGCCGTGGCGCGCGCACCAGCGCGCCATCGCCAGCCCGGACGCGCCGAGGCCGAGGATGAGAACGGGGAGGTCTTTCAGGTGCCGCATGGTTGTGTTGTTACCGCAGCTTCAGCGTCGACAGGCCGATGAGGCACAGCAGCATCGTGATGATCCAGAAGCGCACGACGACCTGCGTCTCGCGCCAGCCGCTCTTCTCGAAGTGGTGGTGCAGCGGTGCCATCTTGAGCACGCGCCGGCCTTCGCCGAAGCGCTTCTTCGTGTACTTGAAGTACGTGACCTGCGCCATCACCGAGATCGCCTCGACCACGAAGATGCCGCCCATGATGAAGAACACGATCTCCTGGCGCACGATGACCGCGATGGTGCCCAGCGCGCCGCCCAGCGCCAGCGCGCCCACGTCGCCCATGAAGACCTGCGCCGGATGGGTGTTGAACCAGAGGAACGCGAGCCCCGCGCCGGCCATGGCCGAGCAGAACACCAGCAGCTCGCCCGAGCCCGGGATGTTGGGGAACAGCAGGTACTTGGAGTACACCGCGCTGCCCGTGACATAGGCGAACACGCCCAGCGCCGAGCCCACCATCACGACCGGCATGATCGCCAGGCCGTCCAGGCCGTCGGTGAGGTTCACTGCGTTGCTCGCGCCCACGATCACCAAGTACGTGAGGATCACGAAGCCGATGCCGCCCAGCGGGTAGCTGACTTCCTTGAAGAAAGGCACCAGCAGGTTGATCTTGGGCGGAAAGTCGAGGTCGAAGCCCGAGCGCACCCAGGCGTAGAACAGCTCGAGCACGCGCCAGTTGGAGCTCTCGGAAATGCTGAACAGCAGGTAGAAGCCCGCGAGCAGGCCGACCAGCGATTGCCAGAAATACTTCTCGCGCGAGCGCATGCCTTCGGGGTCCTTGCGCACCACCTTGCGCCAGTCGTCCACCCAGCCGATGGCGCCGAAGCCCATCGTGACCCACAGCACGATCCACACGAAGCGGTTCGAGAGGTCGAACCACAGCAAGGTGGCGAAGGCGATGGCGAACAGCACGAGCACGCCGCCCATGGTGGGCGTGCCGCTCTTGGTCAGGTGCGTTTCCATGCCGTAGCCGCGGATCGGCTGGCCGATCTTGAGCGCAGCGAGGCGACGAATGACGTACGGGCCGGCCACCAGGCCGACCACGAGCGCGGTCAGCGCGGCCATGAGGGCACGGAACGTGAGGTAGTTGAAAACGCGCAAGAACCCGAACTCGGGCGACAGCGTCTGCAGCCATTGGGCCAGGGACATCAGCATGGTGTGTTGCGCGGCTCATGCGTCATGACCGGCCTCCTTTTGTTGTTGTGCTTCGATCGCCTGCACCACGCGCTCCATCTTCATGAAGCGCGACCCCTTGACCAGCACGCTGCCCAGCTGCGGCAGGCGGGCGAGCACGGCCGCGCGGAGCGTGTCGAAATCGTCGAAATGGCGTCCATCGACACCATCGTTGTTGTTGAAAGCCGTCGCCGCATGCACGGTCTCGCCGCCCAGCGTGTAGACGGCGTCGAGGCCGCGCTGGCGCGCCCAGGCGCCGACCTCGGCGTGGAATTCCGGCGAGCGGTCGCCGACCTCGCCCATCTCGCCGAGCACCAGCAGGCGCGGCGCGGGCAGGCCGGTGAGCACGTCGATGGCGGCAATCACGGAATCGGGGTTGGCGTTGTAGCTGTCGTCGACCAGCGTGAGCGCGTGTCCGCCGGGCAGCACGACCTCGCTGGCGCGCGAACGGCCCTTGACCGGCTCGAAGGCCGACAGGCCCGCGGCGATGGTGTCGAGCGACACGCCGGCGGCCAGCGCGCAGGCGGTGGCGGCGAGCGCGTTGCCCACGTTGTGACGGCCCGCGATGTGCAGGCGCGCCTCGAAGGCGCCCAGCGGCGTGCGCACGCGAACGCTCCAGGCGCCCTGCTGCCATTCGGCGCTGTCGAGCGAGATGTCGGCGTCGGCGTGCTCGCCGAAAGTCAGGCAGCGGCGCGAACCGCTCTGGCGCGCCAGGTCGGTCCACAGCGAGGTGAAGGTGTCGCCGTACGGGAACACGGCCGTGCCGTCGTCGGGCAGTTCGGCGAACACGGCGGCGTTCTCGATGGCGACCGCCTCGACGCTGGCCATGAACTCCTGGTGCTCGCGCTGCGCGTTGTTGACCAGCGCGATGGTCGGGCGCGACATGGCGGCCAGCCGCGCGATCTCGCCCGGATGGTTCATGCCCAGCTCGAGCACCGCCAGCTGGTGCTGCGCGCGCAGGCGCATCAGCGTGAGCGGCACGCCGATCTCGTTGTTGAAGTTGCCGGCCGTGGCCAGCGCGCGGTCGGCGCGGAAGGCGGCGAGCACGGCCGCGATCATCTGCGTGACCGTGGTCTTGCCGTTGCTGCCGGTGACGGCGATCAGCGGCAGGTTGAACTGCGCGCGCCAGCCGGCGCCCAGCGCACCGAGCGCGAGGAGCGAGTCGGGCACCTCGAGGCCGGCGAGCCCTGCGGCTTCGAGGCCGCCGTGCGCGATGGCGGCCACGGCGCCCTGCTTCTTCGCGTCGGCCAGGAAGTCGTTGGCGTCGAAACGCTCACCCTTGAGCGCAACGAACAGGTCGCCGGCGGCCAGGGTGCGGGTGTCGGTGTGGACGCGCGCGATCACGGTGGCCGGATCGCCCACGAGGCGCGACCCCGGCACCCATTGCTGCGCCTGCGCCAGCGTGAGGTTGAGCGGGGTGGAGACGGGCGTGGCCATGGCGGTCATGCGGCACCCCGCTTCGCGAGCGCGTCGAGCGCGTGGGTCTTGTCGGAGAACGGCAGGCGCTGGCCCGCGATCTCCTGCCACTCTTCGTGGCCCTTGCCGGCGATCAGCACCACGTCTTGCGGTGCCGCCTGGGCGATGGTTTCGGCGATGGCGCGCGCACGGTCGACCTGCACGCGGGCCGCTTCGACGCGCGTGAAGCCGCGCAGCGCCTGGCTGATGATCGCGTCGGGGTTCTCATTGCGCGGGTTGTCGCTGGTGAGCACGACATGGTCGGCCTGCCGCTCGGCGACGGCCGCCATCAGCGGGCGCTTGATCGGGTCGCGGTTGCCGCCGCAGCCGAACACGCACCAGAGCGCACCGCCGCGTTGCTTGGCGAGCGGGCGCAGGCCGGCGAGGGCCTTGTCGAGGGCGTCGGGCGTGTGGGCGTAGTCGACCACGGCCAGCGGCGCGCCGTCGGTCGGCTGCACGCGGTCCATGCGGCCCGGCACGCTGCTGAGGTGGGCGCAGGCGGCCACGGCCTGCGCGAGCGTGAGGCCCAGCGCGCGCAGGGTGCCGAGCACGCCGAGCAGGTTGGCGACGTTGTACTGGCCGATGAGCCCGGTCGCGAGCCGTTCGGCCGGCGCCGTGCTGCCGTGCTCGGCCACGGTGAACTGCAGGCCCTGCGCGTCGTAGCCGATGTCGCGCGCCACCAGCCGCGCGGGCTTGCCGCCGGCCGAGACGGTCCAGACGTCGAGCGCGCCGATGCCGGCGTCCAGCAGGTTGGCGCACAGGCTGGCGCCGTGCATGTCGTCGATGTTGATCACCGCGGCGCGCAGGCCGGGCCAGCGGAACAGCTCGGCCTTGGCCTGCCAGTAGGCGTCCATGCTGCCGTGGTAGTCGAGGTGGTCCTGCGTGAAATTGGTGAACACGGCGACCGCGATGCGGCAGCCGTCGAGCCGGCGCTCGGCGATGCCGATGGACGAAGCCTCGATCGCGCAGGCGCCGAAGCCTTCGGTGACGAAGTCGCGCAGCGCGCGCTGCAGCATCACGGGGTCGGGCGTGGTCAGACCGGTGTAGGTGAGTTCGGGCGGCACGCCGATGCCCAGCGTCCCCACCACGGCGCAGGGCGACGGAGCGCCGCGCTCGGTGGTGCCGTCGGGACGCATGGCGCGCACGCCGCCGGCCGCGCGCAGCGTGGACAGCGATTCGGCCAGCCACCACGCGGTGGAGGTCTTGCCGTTGGTGCCGGTCACGGCCAGCAGGTCGAGCTGCGCCGAGGGGTTGTCGTAGAAGGCGGCGGCGATCGGGCCGGTGGCGGCCTTCAGGCCGGGGTAGCTCACGATGCGCTCGTCGCCGTCGAAACCGAAGGCGTCCACGCCCTCGTGCTCGACGAGGCAGGCCACGGCGCCCTGCGCCAGTGCGGCCGCCACGTGCTGGCGGCCGTCGGTGGCGGCGCCGGGCCAGGCGATGAAGGCATCGCCCGGGGCGACCGCGCGGCTGTCGGCCTGCAGCGCGCCCTGCACGCGCTCTTTCAGCCAGAACGCGGCGGTGGTGGGGGAAGTGAGTGTCAGCATGTCAGAAGCTCTCGGGGACGTCTTGCGTCTGCACGAGGGGTTTGACCGCCAGATCGGGCGGGACGTTCATCATGCGCAGGGTCTGCTGCACGACTTCGCTGAACACCGGCGCCGCGGCGAGGCCGCCGAAATACTGGCCGTCGGTCGGCTCGTCGATCATCACCGCGACGATGATGCGCGGCTTCTCGATGGGCGCCATGCCGGTGAACCAGGCGCGGTACTTGTTGCTGGCGTAGCCCTTGCCGACCTGCTTGTGGGCCGTGCCCGACTTGCCGCCGACCGAGTAGCCCACCGTTTGCGCGCGCGTGCCGGTGCCGCCCGGGCCGGCGGCCATCTGCAGCATCTTGCGCACGGCGAGCGCGTTGGAGGGCGAGAACACCCGCACGCCGACCGGCGGCTCGGTGTTCTTCAGGATGGTGACCGGAATGATGGAGCCGTCGTGCGCGAACGAGGTGTACGAATGCGCCATCTGGAACAGCGACGCCGACAGGCCGTAGCCGTAGGCCATGGTGGCCTGCTCGACCGGCTTCCAGGTCTTCCACGGACGCAGCCGGCCCGTCACGGCGCCGGGGAACTGGATCTGCGGCTTCTGGCCGTAGCCCAGCGCGGTGTAGGTGTCCCACATCTCGTGGGGCGTCATCTTCTGGGCGATCTTGAGCGCGCCCACGTTGCTCGACTTCTGGATCACGCCCTCCACCGTCAGCGAGCCGTAGTTGTGGGTGTCGCTGATGGTGAAGCCGCCCAGCTGATAGCGCCCGGGCGCGGTGTCGATGATGGTCGAAGGCTTGACGCGGCCGGCCTCCAGCGCCATCGCCACGGTGATGGGCTTCATGGTCGAGCCGGGCTCGAAGGTGTCGGTGAGCGCGCGGTTGCGCAGCTGCTCGCCGGTGAGGTTCTGGCGCTTGTCGGGCACGTAGCTCGGGTAGTTGGCCAGCGCCAGCACCTCGCCGGTGGTGCTGTCGAGCACCACCACGCTGCCGGCCTTGGCGCGGCGCGCGGTGACGGCATCGCGCAGCTTCTGGTAGGCGAAGAACTGCACCTTGCTGTCGACGCTGAGCTGGATGTCGCGGCCCTCGACCGGCGGCACCTGCTCGCCCACGCCCTCGACCACGCGGCCCAGCCGGTCCTTGATGACGCGGCGCGAGCCGGCCTTGCCGGCCAGTTCCTTGTTGAACGCCAGCTCGATGCCTTCCTGGCCGTTGTCTTCCACGTTGGTGAAGCCCACCACGTGCGCCGCCGCCTCGCCCTCGGGGTACTGGCGCTTGTATTCCTTGCGCTGGTAGATGCCCTTGAGGTTGAGCGCCGCGATCTGCTTGGCGATGGGCTCGTCGACCTGGCGCTTGATCCAGACGAAGGTCTTGTCTTCGTCTTCGAGCTTCTTGTCGAAGTCCTTCTGCGGCATGCCGAGCAGCTTGGCCACCTGCTTGAGCTTGGCGCGCACCTCGGGGTCGTCGCGCTCCACGTCTTCGGGAATGGCCCAGATGCTGGGCGCCACCACGCTGGACGCCAGGATGAGCCCGTTGCGGTCGAGGATGCGGCCGCGGTTGGCCGGCAGCTCCAGCGTGCGCGCAAAACGCACCTCGCCCTGGCGCTGGAAGAAGCTGTTGTTGAAGACCTGCACGTACGCGGCCCGCCCCGCCAGCATGACGAAACCGAAGGCGATGCCGGCGACGATGAACTTGCTGCGCCACACCGGCGTCTTGCTCGCGAGCAAGGGGCTGGTGGTGTAGCGCACGCTGCGGTTGCCGCGGCTCATCGGGCGGGCCTCGCGGTGGTGCCGGGCTTGGGCGGCGTGGTCGGCGGCAGCGGCGCGACGGCCGGGATCACCGAGCCGTCGGGGCGCACGTACTGCGTGATGGCCGGCGAGGCCGTGCGCATCTGCAGCTGTTCCTTGGCCAGCTTCTCCACGCGCAGCGGCGTGGCCTGGGCGCGCTTCTCGACCTGCAGGCGGTCATGCTCGGTTTCGAGCTTGCGCGTCTCCTGCAGCGCGCGGTCGAACTCCGTGTAGAGCTGGCGCGACTGGTACTGGGTGTGCACAAGGTACAAAGCCGTCGCAATGACGGCCAGCAGAAGAAGCAGGTTGATGCGCGCCATGGCTACCCGGCCTCCGTGCGTTCGGCCACCCGGAGGATGGCGCTGCGCGAGCGCGGGTTGCCGCGCACTTCTTCTTCGGACGGCTTGATGCGCTCGAGCGCGTGCAGCTTCATCACCTTGGGCGCAGCGAAGGGCGCGCGGCGGTCGTAGACCTCCTTCGAGTGCTTGGCGATGAACTGCTTGACGATGCGGTCTTCGAGCGAATGGAAGCTGATCACCGCGAGCCGGCCGCCGGGCGCGAGCACCGACAGGCTGGCTTCTAGCGCTTGTTGCAGCTCCTCAAGCTCGGCGTTGATGAAAATCCGAAAAGCCTGAAATGTGCGCGTTGCAGGGTTCTGGCCCTGCTCGCGGGTTTTGACCGTGCCAGCCACGAGCTCGGCCAGTTCGGTGGTGGTTGAAATTGCGCCCCGTTCTTGTCTGCGAGCAACAATCGCCTTTGCAATCTGAACAGCAAACCGTTCTTCGCCATAGTCACGGATCACCTCTGCAATTTGTTGAAGTTCGGCCGTTGCCAGCCACTCGGCCACGCTCTCGCCGCGCGTGGTGTCCATGCGCATGTCGAGCGGACCGTCGAAACGGAAACTGAAACCGCGCACCGGGTTGTCGATCTGCGGCGAACTCACGCCCAGGTCCATCAGCAAGCCGTTGACGCTGGCGTCGGGCAATTCGCCCAGCGAGCGGAATCCCTGGTGGCGGATAGAAAAACGCGCATCCGAGATGCGCGCTGCTTCGGCCACCGCTTCTGCATCCTTGTCGAATGCGATGAGCCTGCCTTCCGGCGCCAGCCGCGCGAGGATGGCGCGCGCATGTCCTCCGCGGCCGAAGGTGGCGTCCACGTACGTGCCCGTGGCTGCCGCGCTGCCGGAAAGAAGGGCTTCCACCGCCTCGTTCAACAAGACGGTCGTGTGGGTCAGGGGGGTGTTCACGGGGCTCCTCAGAACGCGAAGTCCTGAAACACATCCGGCATCTCGCCCTGGGTGGCCTCGGCCTCCTTGGCCTCGTAGGTCGCCTTGTCCCAGAGTTCGAAGTGGTTGCCCATGCCCAGCAGCAGCGTCTCGCGGTTGATGCCGGTGGCGGCGCGCAGCTCGGGCGACACCAGCACGCGGCCGGTACCGTCCATCTCGACGTCCATCGCGTTACCGAGGAAGACGCGCTTCCACCACTGCGCCGACATCGGCAGCGCAGCAATGCGTTCGCGGAATTTTTCCCATTCGGGACGGGGGAACACCATCAGGCATCCGTGCGGATGCTTGGTGATCGTGAGCTGGCCGCCTGCCGTGGCGCTCAGGACGTCGCGATGCCGGGTCGGCACGGAGAGCCGCCCCTTGGCATCCAGACTGAGCGATGAAGCGCCTTGAAACACGACCACGAAACCCCTGTGGTGGGAGGTGCCGCGACACCCGGAAGGGGCGTTGCCCGCACTTTTTCCCACTTAACTGCACTTTTTTCCACTGTAGCAGGAAACACTTGCGACGCAACTGGGGCTCGGGGGTATTTTTTGTAATGGAATCAACGACTTAGCGCCGATTTCCAAACCTGGAAATCGGCGAATTGTGTTGAAAATGAAGTACTTAGCTCACGCAGTGAAAGTGATGCGTGAAGGACGACCCCGTTACAGGGGCCGAGGGAGGCGGCTTCAGAGGATGAAGCGCGAAAGGTCTTCGTCGTGACTTAGTGCCGCGAGGCGCTCGTCGACATAAGCGGCATCGATGCGGACCGTCTGGCCCTCGATGCGGGTGGCATCGAAGCTTACCTCATCGAGCAGGCGCTCCATCACGGTCGACAAACGGCGTGCGCCGATGTTCTCGGTGCGCTCGTTCACCTCGAAGGCGATGGCCGCCAGCCGCGTGATGCCGTCGGGCGCGAAGTCGAGCGTCACGCCTTCGGTGGCCAGCAGCGCCTGGTACTGCTTCACGAGCGAGGCGCGGGTCTGCGTGAGGATGCTCTCGAAGTCCGACACCGAGAGCGATTGCAGCTCGACGCGGATCGGAAAGCGCCCCTGCAGCTCGGGAATGAGGTCGCTCGGCTTGCTCAGGTGGAACGCGCCGCTCGCGATGAACAGCATGTGGTCGGTGCGCACCACGCCGTACTTGGTGGACACGGCCGTGCCCTCCACCAGCGGCAGCAGGTCGCGCTGCACGCCCTGGCGCGAGACGTCGGAGCCCTGCGCTTCGCTGCGCGTGGCGACCTTGTCGATCTCGTCGATGAACACGATGCCGTTCTGCTCGGCGTTGGCGATGGCCTGCGTGCGGATCTCGTCCTCGTTGACCAGCTTGGCGGCCTCCTCGTCGATCAGCAGGCGCATCGCCTCGGCGATCTTGAGCTTGCGCGTCTTGCGCTTGCCGCCGCCGAGCTGGCCGAACATGCCGCGCAGTTGCTCGGTCATTTCCTCCATGCCGGCCGGGCCCATGATCTCCAGCGGCGCACGCGTTTCGGCGAGGTCGAGCTCGATTTCCTTGTCGTCGAGCTGGTGCTCGCGCAGCTTCTTGCGGAAGGCCTGGCGCGTCGGGTTGGGGCTGTCGAGTGCGGGCGCAGCGCCGTCGACGCCGCGCGCCGGGGGCAGCAGCGCGTCGAGGATGCGCTCCTCGGCCGCGTCTTCGGCGCGGGCGCGCACCTTCACGCTTTCGGATTCGCGCGTCTGCTTGACGGCGATCTCGGCGAGGTCGCGAATGATGGAGTCGACGTCCTTGCCCACGTAGCCCACCTCGGTGAACTTGGTGGCCTCGACCTTGATGAACGGCGCATCGGCCAGACGGGCCAGGCGGCGGGCGATCTCGGTCTTGCCGACGCCCGTCGGGCCGATCATGAGGATGTTCTTGGGCGTGATCTCGTGGCGCAGCTTCTCGTCGACCTTCTGGCGGCGCCAGCGGTTGCGCAGCGCAATGGCCACGGCGCGCTTGGCGGCTGGCTGGCCGACGATGTGGTTGTCCAGCTCGGAGACGATTTCCTGGGGGGTCATGGACATGGTCAGAGCGCTTCCACCGTGTGGTTCATGTTCGTGTAAATGCAGATTTCTCCGGCGATCGCCAGCGATTTGCGCACGATCTGCTCGGCCGAGAGCTCGGTGTTGTCGATCAGCGCCTTGGCCGCCGACTGGGCATACGCGCCGCCCGAACCGATGGCGATCACGCCGTCTTCAGGCTCCAACACGTCGCCATTGCCGGTGATGATGAGCGAAGTCGTGGCGTCGGCCACGGCCAGCATGGCCTCGAGCTTGCGCAGCACGCGGTCGGTGCGCCAGTCCTTGGTGAGCTCGACCGCCGCGCGGGTCAGATGGCCCTGGTGCTTTTCAAGTTTGGCCTCGAAGCGCTCGAAGAGTGTGAAGGCATCGGCCGTGGCGCCGGCGAAACCCGCCAGGACCTTGCCGTGATAGAGCCGGCGCACCTTGCGCGCCGTGCCCTTGATGACGATGTTGCCGAGAGTGACCTGCCCGTCCCCGCCGATGGCGACCTGATCGCCTTGGGGGGTCTTGCGGCGCACGCTCACGATGGTGGTGCCGTGAAACTGTTCCATCGCAGCCATCTGGGGATGGGCCCCGCCAATGCAACCCTTGCGGTCGGACAAACTGCTGGCGGAAAACACGGCCCCGCAGGGGCCGAGGAACCCCTGTGACGGTGTCAGTTCTTGCGGACCGCGACCGTGGCGTGGTCCGTGATGCCGATCAGCCCGAACAGCGCGGCAATCAGCCGGTGGGCGTCGACGAACTGCACCCGCTCACCGTTCGCATCGCGCTCGCGGACCCAGCTCAGCAGCGTGCCGGCCGCCGTCAGGTCCATGCGCAGCAGGGCCGCGCACGAGATGACCGGCGCCGTCGTGTGGCGCAGGTCGTGGTCCAGGCGCTGCCAGCACGACAGCGAATCGCCACGCAGGTCGCCCGCCAGCGCGGCAAAGCCGCTGTCGGTGGACGGGAAGCTCTCGGAATCGCCCCCGACCGACAGCAGCGACCAGACCGAGCTCGGCCGGCTCGCCGGCGGCGCGGCCAGCGAAGTGCACTCGCCCTTCGGGTCCTGCCAGGAGGGCGGCGACACCTCGTAGGTGATGCAGTAGTTGAGCGCCACCAGCTCGAAGTCGTCGGGCAGATGCATCATGCGCAGCGCCGCGAGGCGCAGCTGCCACCAGGCGTCGTCGGGATGGCGCTCGTTGTTGGGCGTGGCCGCGGCCAGCACGGCCATGAGCTGCGAGGCGCCGAAGAAGCGCAGTTGCACCGGCGAATCGGACCAGTGCGTGAACAGGATGCGCAGCGGCGCGGCGGCCGGCGGATCGATCTCGGTGAGCGCGCGCCAGTCGAGCGTCCAGACCATGCCGGCCTGCGAGAGCGCGCGCGTGAGCGCCATGAGCCCTTCGCGCGTCAGGTGCGCGGGACTGGCCCAGTCGGCGGCGCCGGTGGTGTCGGAGGCCGCCTCGGCGTCTTCGCTGGCGGTGACGGCCTTCACGCTGCGCGCGAGTTCGTCGAGCGAAACCCAGTCGGGGCCCATGCGCTTCATGCGCTGCGCATAGCGCATGCGGGCGGCCGCGAACTTGGCGGCGTCGCCGGTGGCGCGGTACAGGTCGAACAGCGCGCGCCAGCGGGCGTCGTCGCGCTCCAGCGTGACGGCTGCGGCGGCGTCATCGGCGGAGAACGCACTTTCGGCGGCCAGTGCCTGCAGCAGGATGGCTTCGGCGCCGGTGTCGTCGCCGTGCGCGAAGCGGATCACCGCTTCTTCGAGCGAGCCGTCGTGCGCGAGCCGGGACGGCTGCGGCGCGGGCGCGGCGACTGCGGCGGCAACCGCCGGCGCTGCGGCCACGGGTTCGGAAGCGGCCGGTGCGCCCTGCCCGACCGGCAGCTGGTCGCCGCCGCTGTCGACCGGCGGCAGCGTTTCAGCGCCCGCGTCGGGCGGCGGATTGACCAGCGTCTCGCCGTTCGGCCCGCGGCCCTTCCACCACTGCTGCGACATCTGCTCTTCGATCTCGTCGATCTTCTTGAGCGTGAGTGCGCGGCCTTCGGATTTTTCGGAGGTGCTGTTGAGGTTGAACGACGACGGCGTGACCGTCGCCTCGAAGGCATGGGCCGCCGCCTCGCGCTGGCGCAGCTTGCGCAGCATGTCGAACTCGCGGCGGCGCACGAAGTCGTTGCGCTGGCGCCGCTCGATCATTTCCTTCAGCATCTCGCGGCTGTAGGTCTGCTCGGGCAGCGACGAGTCGGAGGACGGCGTGTCCAGCTCCGACCAGTCTTTCAGGGGATTTCGAACGAACTTGGCCACCTTCGAGAAAAGGCGGCCTGACTCTTCCTTTGGCATTCAGAGAAGGTTATCGAAAGCGCGGGTTCCGTTCTACCTTGCTGCCGTTCAATCCCCGAACATTTTCTGCTTCAGCTCGCGGCGCTGCTGCGCTTCGAGCGAAAGCGTGGCGGTCGGGCGGGCCAGCAGGCGGCCGACGCCGATGGGCTCGCCAGTCTCGTCGCAGTAGCCGTAGTCGCCGGCGTCGATGCGCTGGATCGACTGCTCGATCTTCTTGAGCAGCTTGCGTTCGCGGTCGCGCGTGCGCAGTTCGAGCGCGTGCTCTTCCTCGATGGTGGCGCGGTCGGCCGGGTCGGGCACGACCACGGTGTCTTCGCGCAGGTGCTCGGTGGTTTCACCGGCGTTCTCGAGGATGCCGCGCTTGAGCTCTTCGAGCTTCAGGCGGAAGAACGCCATCTGCTTGTCGTTCATGTACTCGTCGTCGGGCATCGCGATGACCTCGGCGTCGCTCAGCTCGGCGGGCGTCTTGGTCTTCCAGTTGTTGGCCAGCTTCGGGTCTTTCTTGACGGCCAGGGGCGGCGGCGGCACCAGCGCGGTGGAAGGCGCCTGCGAGAAGCTGGATTTGGCGGCGGTCGAGGCCACGGATTGCGGCATCGAGGGCACGGTCAGTTGCGACAGCCGGGACACGCGGCCACCACGCGCAGCGGGAGCGGGCGTAGCGGGGATCGAGGGTGTCGCCGGGGCGGAAGAAGAGGCGGCAGCCGTTTTTTTCATGGGGGTCGGGGGAGCAGAAAGGGCGGCCGCAGGACGGCCGACCGGTTGGGATGACGTAGGCGCCGCGCCCGCGGACTTGGTTGCGGGCTTGGCGGACTTCTTGGCAGCCGCGGTCCCGGTCTTGGCCGGGGTTGCCGCAGGCTTCTTGGCAGCGCTTTTCTCTTTCGCGGCAGAGGCAGCAGCAGCGGTGGCAGAAACCTTCTTCGTCGCGGGTACAGCCTTCACAGCCGTCGCCTTCTTTGCGGCGGGCTTGGTAGCTGGCGTGGCCTTGGCGGCGGGTTTCTTCACGGTGACTGGCTCCTTGTACGAACTGGAACGCGCTTTCACTGGGTGTCTCCTCCCAAGGGAACCGTTGCGGGTGTCAGGCCGCGTCGGCTCACGTTGTCGGGGGCGTCCTCAAGTGGTGAACCCCGGGGTTATACCCCCGAAAGCCCGCCAAAAACCCTTGGCGCCCCGTGCCGTAAGTCATATCTCGCCCCTGTGGACGAAGCATGGCTCCCGGAACAGGCGCGCGATTGTATAGAGAACTCGAAACGCAAGGCCATCGGGTGACGCACTGCCCTGCTCCGGTAGCATCGCCCGGCGCCGCCACAGGGGGTGGCGCAGGCACGCCGCGGGTCGGGGAGACACCGCGGCGGCCCTTCAAACAACCGATCGGAAAATAATCTTGAGCAAAAAAGCAGTATTGGGAGTCCTGGCCGCGGCCATCGCCGTCGCCTACGGCGGCAGCACCTGGTGGGCCGGCACGCAAATCAAATCGAGCTACGACGTCGCCCTGGGCGAACTGCCCAAGCAGACCGCGCTGGTGCGCGTGATCGAGCGCAGCTACGAGCGCAACTTCTTCGGCGCCGTGAGCACCGTGACGCTCGAACTGGGTTGCCCGGCCGAAGCCGAGGCCGCCACCGCCCCTGCCGCGTCGGCACCCGCCGCCGCGCCGGCCGCCGCCACGACCGATGTCGCCGAGGCCGCGACCGAAGGCGATGAAGAAGAACCCGCTGAAGACGACAGCGACGCCGCGGCCACCCCGCCCAAGCCCGTGCGCATCACCATCCGCGACACCATCCGCCACGGCCCGATCGCCGGCGCCGCGCTGGCCGCGGCCGTCATCGACAGCGAACTGGTGCTCGACGCCAAGGCGCAGGCCGAGGCCGAGAAGCTGTTCGGCAAGGCCAAGCCGCTGACCGCGCGCACCAAGGTCGGCTTCGGCGGCGGCTTCACCAGCGACTTCACCGTCGCGCCCGCCAAGCTGGCCGAAGAAGGCAAGGGCGAGTTCGCCTGGCAAGGCGCACAGGCCCGCCTGGACATGAACGCGGCCCGCACCCACCTGCGCTATGACATGACGATGCCCGGCCTGGACGTCAACACCGCCTCCAAGGGCGTGCAGGTCAAGATGGGCAAGTTCACCGCCAAGGCCGACATGGACGGCAGCGCCGGCTGGCTCCTGGCCACCGGCAAGTCCGAAGGCCGTCTCGACAGCTTCGAGCTGAACGCGCCCAAGGGCCTGGTCCCCGGCGGCGAGGGCGCCGCCCCCGCCAAGGCGATCAAGGTGCTGCTGCAGAGCATCGACCTGACCGGCGAAGCCACCATCAAGGACGGCCTGTACGCCTCCGAAGGCGCCTTCAAGGGCAAGGGCAAGGTCAACGAGACCACCATCGACAAGTTCGAGATCGCCAGCAGCGCACGCCGCATCCAGGCGGCCGGCTACAAGAAGCTGGCCGACGCCTGGCTGCAGTCGACCGCCGGTGCCGGCTGCGGTCAGCGCAGCAAGGCCCAGAAGGACGCGATGCAGGCGCTCATCGAACAGCTCGCACCCGACCTCAAGGCCATGGCCAAGCACAGCCCCGAAGCCGGCCTGGACCGCATGCTGGTCGAGATCGGCGGCCACAGCGCCGAGCTCAGCTACTCGGTGGCCCTCGCCGGCGTGACCGACGAAGACCTGCAGCTGCCCGGCAACGCGCTGGTGCTCAAGCGCGGCGTGCTCAAGGCCAACGCGCGCGTGCCCGTGAAGTGGATCGAGAAGCTGGCCGAAACCGGCGCCGAGAGCGGCCGCACGCCGCCGCCTGAAATGCTCGCGGGCCTGATCGAACAGGGCGAAGCCAACGGCTACGTGAAGCGCACGGGCGACGACCTGGTCAGCCAGGTCGAGTTCAGCGAAGGCCAGCTCAAGCTCCTGGGCAAGCCGATGGGGAATTTCGGCAAGTAGGCACGGCCCGCCCCATGAAAAACGGCGCTGACCGCAAGGCCAGCGCCGTTTTTATTTCGTCAACTCAGGCGAACGTGCTCAGACCAGGCACTGCTCCAGACCCTGCTCCAGGATCTCGCGCGGCAGCTCGATGCCGATGAACACCATGCGGCTCTGGCGCGCCTCGTCCTTGCCCCACTCCGGGCCCAGGTCGCTGCCCATGAGCTGGTGCACGCCCTGGAAGATCACCTTGCGCTCGGTGCCCTTCATGTTCAGCACGCCCTTGTAGCGCAGCATGCGCGGGCCGTAGATGTTCACGATGGCGCCCAGGAAGTCTTCCAGCTTGGCCGGATCGAAGGCGCGGTCGGCCTTGTAGACGAAGCTCTTCACGTCGTCGTCCGTGTGGTGATGGTGACCGTGCCCTTCGTGCTTGTGCGAGGGGTGGTCGCACGCCTCGCCATGCGCGTGGTCATGGTCGTGATGGTCGTGGTCGTCTTCCTTCAGGAAGTCGGGGTCGATGTCCAGCTTGGCGTTCAGGTTGAAGCCGCGCAGGTCGAAGATGTCCTTCAGCGGCACGTCGCCGAAATGCGCCTTCTGCTGCGGCGCGCGCGGGTTCATGTGCTTCAGGCGGTGAATGAGCGCATCGGTCTCTTCGGCCGACACCAGCTCGCTCTTGCTGATGAAGATCTGGTCGGCAAAGCCCACCTGGCGGCGCGCTTCCTGGCGGTCGTTCAGCTGCTGGGGCGCGTGCTTGGCATCGACCAGCGTGAGGATCGAGTCGAGCAGGTAGCTCTCGGCGATCTCGTCGTCCATGAAGAAGGTCTGCGCCACCGGGCCGGGATCGGCCAGGCCGGTGGTCTCGATCACCACGCGGTCGAAGTCGAGCAGGCCCTGGCGCTTCTTGGCGGCCAGCAGCTGCAGCGCTTCGCGCAGGTCTTCGCGGATGGTGCAGCAGACGCAGCCGTTGCTCATCTGCACGATCTGCTCCTTCGACTCGGTCACGAGGATGTCGCTGTCGATGTTCTCTTCGCCGAACTCGTTCTCGATGACCGCGATCTTCTGGCCATGGGCCTCGGTCAGGATGCGCTTGAGCAGCGTGGTTTTGCCCGAGCCGAGAAAGCCGGTCAGGATGGTCGCGGGAATGAGGGCCATGGCGGGGGTGTCCGGAAGAGCGAAGGCGGGAAGTTTAGCGGGCGGAGCCGGGCGCCGCAGAGGCGGCGGGGGGAGGCCCTACGGGGGACATGTGGCGGGTTCGCAGGGGCGCACATTGGCGATCCATGCTCGGCCCAGCAGGCCCGCATGCTCGTCCACCAGCACCGGGTCGCCCCGATGGATCACGCCCATGGCGTGTGTGTGGCGCACCCCCTCCACGGTCAGAGCGATGGTTTCGCCGGGCTTGCGCCACGAGGCCAACGCCACGGTGTAAACGGGGTAACTCCCGGTGACGTGCTTCCCGTTCCGGGAATACGTGTTCTGCCGCCGCTCGCTACGGTCCACCACCCGGGTCGCATGAACGGCGGGTGACGACGGACGCCATCGATTGACGACGTCGCTCAGGGATCCTTCCGATGCCCAGGCACCCAGCTGGTACGAGCCCCAACTGCAAACGGTGACGGCGACGGCCGCGATGAGCGCGCCCCGCCATCTGACGTCCTGGATCAGGCGGAACAAGCACGCGAGGACCACGATGTTCAGCAGCGGCCACGTCTCCACCGCCTTCTGGGCAGTGCTGAGATCCGGCTCGATGTAGTTTTTCGGACCCCATTCACCCCAGGTAAACAGCGCGATTGACGGCCAGCCCGGAACCAGCATCGCGCCGACCACCAACACGCAGAGGACCATGACGACCAACAGAAGATGCGCCACCGGCACCGAAACGCCCCACCGCTTCGCGAGTGCCGCAGCCAGATTTTTTCCGTCGAGTTCGGCGTTGCCGGCGGCGGGCGTGTTGCGCGCACTCCCCCTCGCCTTGCGCTGCGCAGGCGCGCCCTCGCCACGACGCCTGTACTTGCCGCGGCTCATCCCTCGGCCCGGCCCATCGCCACGCTCAAGCAGACTTCCTCACCACCACAAGCCCCTTCAGGTATTCGCCCTCGGGAAATTCGATGGTCATCGGGTGGTCCGGCGCGGCACCCAGGCGTTCGCTGATGTAACCGTCGACATTCGCGTCCAGCCCCGCCGAGGCCACGATCTTGTGAAACAGGTCGGCGCTGATGCCGCCCGAGCAGGAAAACGTGAGCAGCACGCCGCCCGGCTCCAGCAGCTTGAGCGCCAGGCGGTTGATGTCCTTGTAGGCACGCGCGGCGCGCTCGGCGTGCGCCACCGTGGGCGCAAACTTCGGCGGGTCGAGCACGATGGCGTCGAAGGTGCGGCCCTGGTCGATGAACTCGCGCAGCACCGTGTTCACGTTGGCATCGAGAAACTCCGTGGCAATGCCCTGCCCTTCGAAGCCGTTGAGCGCCAGGTGCGCGCGCGCCCGCTCCAGCGCGGGCTGCGACGAATCGACCGACACCAGCGAGGCACCCTCGAGCGCCCCGGCCGCCTTCAGGCCCGCGAGCGCCGCCACGGTGAAGCCGCCCGTGTAGCAAAAACAGTTGAGCACGCGCCGAAAGCGCCGGTGCTGCGCCAGCTCGGCAAAGCGCTGGCGGCTGTCGCGCTGGTCGAGGTAGAAGCCGGTCTTGTGGCCGGTCGCGATGTCCAGCGACAGCTGCCAGCCATGCTCGCGGATGGTGATCTGGGTGGGGCCCTCGCCGCGCAGCCAGCCCGTGACGGGCTTCAGGCCCTCGCGCTCGCGGCCGCTGGCGTCGGAGCGTTCATACAGCCTGGTGAGCCCCGTGGCCTTGAGCAGCGCATCGGCCAGGACGTCTTTCCAGCGCTCCACGCCGGCCGACAGAAACTGCGCCACCAGCGTGTCGCCGTAGCGGTCGACGATCAGCCCCGGCAGGCCGTCGGCCTCGCCGTGCACCAGCCGCACGCCGTCGCTCTGCAGGTCGAACAGGCCGCGCGCATGCACCGCGCGCGTGCAGACCGTGGAAAAAAAAGCAGCGTCGATGCGCTGCTTCTCGTCAAAGCTCCAGGCCCGCGCCCGGATCTTGGAGGTGGGGCCGAAGGCCGCCCACGCGAGGAAGTGGCCGTCGTGCGACTCCACGCGCACCGTTTCCCCCGAGTCCGCGCCGCCGCGCGCAATGGCGGATTCGAAGACCCAGGGATGGCGGCGTTGGAGCGAGCGCTCCTTGCCCGGCTTGAGGCGGAGGGTTTTCATGGGAGATGAATGAAAGAAGAAATGAAAGACGAAAGAAAACGATGCAGGCGACGGGCCGTGGCTACTTGCCGTCCTTGTCCGGCCGGGCCTTGGCGCGCGGATGCGCCGCGTCGTAGACCTTGGCCAGGTGCTGGAAATCCAGCCGCGTGTAGACCTGCGTGGTCGCGATGTTGGCATGCCCCAGCAGCTCCTGCACCGCGCGCAGGTCGCTGCTCGACTGCAGCACGTGGCTCGCGAACGAGTGGCGCAGCATGTGCGGATGCACCGGCGCGGCCAGGCCGGCCTTCAGGCTGCGCTCGCGCAACAGCTTCCACACGGCCTGCGACGACATGCGCGCGCCGCGCGCACTGACGAACAGCGCCGGCTCCTGGCGCTCGCCGCGCACCGCGAGCCAGTCGCGCAGCGCCTCGGCCGCCTTGCTGCCCACGGGCACGCCGCGCCGCTTGCTGCCCTTGCCGAGCACGTGGGCTTCCATGGCGTCGAGGTCGACCCAGCCGAGCGCCGTGGCGCTGGCCTGGGCGTCGAGCCCGGTGAGCTCGCTCACGCGCAGGCCGCAGCCGTAGAGCATTTCGACGATGGCGCCGTCGCGCGCTTCGGTCCAGGGGTCGGCGTCGGGGTCGTACAGCTCGGCCAGGCGCACCGCGTCGTCCACGCCCAGCGCCTTCGGCAGCGGCCGGCCCGCCTTGGGCGCGTGCACGTCCTGCACCGGGTTGAAGCCGATCAGCCCTTCATGGCCGAGCCAGCGGTAGAAGCTGCGCCAGCACGACAGCACCAGCGCAATGCCGCGCGGCTCGCGCCCGGCGCTGTGCAGCTGCGCCATCCAGCGGCGGATGTGGGCCGTCTGCACGCGGTCCAGCGGCAGGTTGGCCTCGGCCGCGTGATCGGTCAGCGCGCGCAGGTGGAAGGCATACAGCTCGACCGTGCGCGGCGCGAGCCGGCGCTCCACGCGCACGTGTTCGAGGTATTTGTCGATCCATTCCATGGTGTCGTGCTCCGTGCGGCGCCCGGGCCCGTTAGCTGGCACTAGAACAGATAGCCCAGCGATGCATTGTTCACGATGGCGGCGGGCTCACGCAATGCGCCCTTGAACAGCATGCCCCAGCGGCGCCAGCACGAGGTGGGCGCGGCGGCGTACTGCACGTCGAAGGCCTGGTCGAAGCCGCTGGCACGCACCAGCCGCTCGATGCGCCACAGGTGGTACGGCTCCGACACGATGATCACGCTGCGCACGCCATTGGCTTCGAGCACCGTGCGCGACAGCGACAGGTTGGCGCGCGTGGACGACGACACCGACTCCAGCACCATCGGCCCCGTGTAGCCCTCGGCCGTGGCGTGGTCGCGCATCACCTCGGCCTCGATGCGGCCGTCTTCCACGTCGACACCGCCCGAGAACACCAGCGTCTGCACGCGACCGGCGCGCGCCAGCACGATGCCCTGGTCGACCCGGCCCGTGAGGCAGGGGTTCGGCTTGCCGTCGAGGTAGGCGCGGTTGCCCAGCACCAGCGCCACGTCGGCCGCGCGCGGCAACGGGCCGGCCAGGGCGGCCTCGGCACGCTGCCAGATCACGCCCGCGATGGCGACATACGTCAGCACGCCGGCCAGCAAGACCACGCACAGGCCGGTCAGCCAGGGCCGGCGGCGCCACCCGCTTCGCGCGGAACGGCTCAAGGGCGCAGCCGCGACAGCGCGCCCGACGACAGCTCGGCGATGCGCTCGAGAAAGTCCGTGCCCATTTCGGCGTTGAAGCGCTGCGCGTCCGGCGAGGCCAGCACCAGCAGGCCGAAGGCCGGCGACTCGGCGTCGGGGCGCAGCGGAATCAGCGCGATCGACGCAGCGCCCTGCGGCTCGGGCAGCCAGTTGGCCGCCTCGAAGCCCGCGTTGAGCCCGCAGTAGGGCGAAGTGAGCGAGGTGGCCAGCGCCTTCACATCGTCGCTCACCCACTGGGCATAGGCTTCGTTCAGGTACTCGGTGCCGCAGTCCCACACCTTGATGGCCGTTTGCGGCACCAGGAACAGCGACTGCAGGTCGACCGCGATGCGGTACGGCAGGCTGCGCGGGTCGCGCGTGGTCAACAGGCCCTTGGTCCAGCGCTGCAGGCGGTCGGCGATGACGACGTTTTCGGTGCCGTGGCGCACCATGTCCATCAGGCGGTGCTCCAGCGCCTTGATCTTCTCGCGCAGCATCTCGGCCTGGCGCTCCTGCAGGCTCACGGCGCGGTTGCCGTGCGGGCTGGTCAGCTGCACCTGCGCCAGCAGCTGGGCGTGGCGCTCGAAGAAGTCGGGGGTGTTCGACAGGTAGTTCGCGATGTCGTCTTCGGTGATCGGGTTCATGGCGTTGTTGTCGTGGGTGAATTGGGTCATGGCTGTTCCGAAATGTCGGGCACGTCGATCTCGCCCTCGAACACCGTCGTGGCCGGTCCTGTCATGAGCACCGGCCGGCCGTCGCCCTGCCACTCGATCGTGAGAATGCCGCCGTGCGTCTGCACGTCGACGCGGGTGTCCAGCAGCCCGAGGCGGATGCCCGCCACCACCGCCGCGCAGGCGCCCGTGCCGCAGGCCAGCGTTTCGCCGGCGCCGCGCTCGAACACCCGCAGCTTGATGTGGGTGCGGTCGACCACCTGCATGAAGCCCGCGTTCACGCGCTGCGGAAAACGCGGGTGGTGCTCGATCTGCGGGCCCTGCTCGGCCACCGGCGCGGTGTCGACGTTGTCGACCACCTGCACCGCGTGCGGGTTGCCCATGGACAGCACCGCTACCGAAACGATAGCGCTGCCGGCCCGGGTGCCCAGCGCCAGATGCCAGGTCTGCCACGCGCCTTCGTGCTGCGGGTCGAGCCCGGCGGTGTCGAAGGGCACGCGCGCCGGTTCGAAGACCGGGGCGCCCATGTCGACCGTCACGCGGCCGTCGTCGCCCATGCGGGGCTCGATCACGCCGGCCAGCGTCTGCACGCGCACGTCTTTCTTCTCGGTCAGGCCGTGCTCGCTCACGAAGCGCATGAAACAGCGCGCCCCGTTGCCGCACTGCTCCACCTCGCCGCCGTCGGCGTTGTGGATCACGTACTGGAAGTCGATGCCTGCAGCGGGCGACGGGCGCACCGTGAGGATCTGGTCGGCGCCGACGCCGAAATGGCGGTCGGCCAGGAAGCGGTACTGCGCGGCCGTGAGGCCCAGCGTGCCGCGCGTTTCGTCCAGCACGACGAAATCGTTGCCGGCTCCCTGCATCTTGGTAAAGCGGATTCGCATCGCCGGATTATCGCCACCGGCGGCGCCCTTCGCGCCGGAAGGGCCGCAGGGCGCGGCCCTTTCAGCTTGCCCGGCCTCAGCCCTGGATGAACGCCAGCAGGTCGGCGTTCACCTGCGCCGCGTGCGTGGTGCAGGTGGCGTGCGGCGCGCCGGCGTACAGCTTGAGCTGGCTGCCCTGGATCATTTCGGCCGCCAGCTTGCCCGTGGCCTCGAAGGGCACGACCTGGTCGTCGTCGCCGTGGATCACCAGCGTGGGCACGTCGATCTTCGCCATGTCGGGGCGGAAGTCGGTCTCGGAGAACGCCGTCACGCAGTCGATGGTGGCCTTGATCGAGGCCTGCAGCGCGATCTGCAGCGTCTGCTTGAACACGCCCTGCGACACCTTCGCGCCCGGGCGGTTGGTGCCGTAGAACAGCGTGCTGAAGTCGTCGATGAACTGCGCCCGGTCGGCGGCCAGCCCGGCGCGGATGCCCGCGAAGAGCGAGGCTTCGGGGCCCACGGGATGGTCGGGCGTCTTCATGAACAGCGGCGTCACCGCGCTGATGAGCGCCAGCTTGGCCACGCGCGCGCTGCCCTTGCGCGCGATGTAGCGCGTGACGTCGCCGCCGCCCATCGAGAAGCCCGCCAGGATCACGTTTTTCAGGTCGAGCTTTTCGATCAGCTCGGCGATGTCGTCGGCGAAGGTGTCGTAGTCGTAGCCGGTCCAGGGCTGGCTGGAGCGGCCGAAACCGCGGCGGTCGAACGCGATGACGCGGTAGCCGCGCTCGGCAAAGAACAGCATCTGGGCGTCCCACATGTCGGCGCTCAGCGGCCAGCCGTGGCTGAAGACGATGGGCTGGCCGCTGCCCCAGTCCTTGTAATAGAGCTCGGTGCCGTCGCGAAGGGTCAGTGTGGTCATGGTTTTTCCTTGAGATGGACGAAAGGGTGAAAGGGAAAGAGAAAGAATCCGCGCCGCTCAGAGCGCCAGGAAGTGATGCACCTCGGGCTTGCCCGGGCCGATGTGAAAGCGCAGCGCCTCGGCCTGCAGGTCGGCGTCGGCGTGCGACACGCGGTGGTGCTGGCGCAGGTGCTCGGCCCACGACTCCACGAGGAACCACTCCATCACGCGCTCGGCGTCGGCCGTGTGCTCGTGCACGCCCCAGGCGTAGGCGCCGTCGCGGCGGCGCTCCAGCGACAGGCGCTTCATCGCATCGAGGAACGCCGGGCGGTCCTCCTTGCGGATGCGGTACTCGACCTGGATCATCACGGGCCCGCGGTCGTGCGCCACCGGCTCGGCCAGCAGCGGCTCGGGCCAGTGGTTCGAGGCCTGCAGGTCGGCCTCGCCGGCGGGCAGCCGCACGCGGTGGAACACCAGCCCCATCACCACCAGCCCCACGGCGCCCGCCACCAGCGTGGCCGGCACGCCGATCTGCTGCGCCACCAGGCCCCAGCCCAGGCTGCCGGCGGCCATGGCGCCGTTGAACACCGTGAGGTACACGGCCAGCCCGCGCCCGCGCACCCAGTTCGGCAGGATCGACTGCGCCACCCCGTTGAGCGTGGTCAGCGCAATGATCCAGCCCAGCCCCAGCACGCCCAGCATCGGCACCGCCAGCCATTGCGGCGGCGCGAACACCAGCGCGCCCATCACCGCGGCCGTGAGCAGCGAGGCCAGCAGCAGCATGCCGTCGGCATCGAGCCGGGCACGCAGCCGCGGCATCACCAGCGCACCGCCGATGGCGCCTGCGCCCACGGCGCCCAGCAGGATGCCGTAGAAGCTCGCCGTGCCGCCGAGCATCTGGCGCGCCACCAGCGGCAGCAGCGCCCACACCGAACTGGCGAACAGGAAGAACACCGCCGCGCGCAGCAGCACCACGTGCAGCTCCTTGCTGGCCCGCGTGTAGCGCAGGCCGGCGCGGAAGGCGCCGAAGAAGTTCTCGGACAGCCCGCTGTCCACCGCCGCCGGGCGCTTCCACCACAACAGCGCCGCGATCACGAACACGTAGCTCAGCACGTCCAGCCCGTAGGTGGCGGCCGCGCCGAAGCTCGCGAGGATCAGCCCGCCCGCCGCCGGCCCGATGGAGCGCGCGATGTTGATGCCCAGCGAGTTCAGCGCCACCGCGCCCTTGAGCTCGCTGCGCGGCACCAGCTCCGGCACGATCGACTGCCAGGTCGGCCCCATGAGCGCCGCGCCGATGCCGCCCACGAAGGTCAGCGCAATGAGGTACTCGACCGTGAGCGTGCCCGTGTGCGAGAGCACCAGCAGCGTGCCGCTCACCGCGGCCAGCAGCACCTGCACGAAGATCAGGAAGCGCCGGCGGTCGAGGATGTCCGACAGCACCCCCGCCGGAATCGCCAGCAGGAAGATCGGCAGCGTCGCCGCCGTCTGGATCAGCGCCACCGCCGTCGGGCTGGCCGACAGGTCGGTCACCAGCCACGAGCTGGCCACGTCGCGCATGAAGCTGCCGATGTTGCCCAGCACCGTGGCGGCCCACAGCACGGCGAAGACCGGCTGGCGCAGCGGCGCGAAGGCGCCGGCGGCTTTGGCTTGGGGCTCAGTCATCGTGGCGCTCCTTGAGGTCGAGCCAGGCGACGAGCAGGAAGCCGCCGACCAGGCCCAGGTGTTCGAAGAAGGAGTTGGCCGCCATGAAGCGTTCCTGCCCCAGCGGCATCTCCCAGAAACGCAGCGCGACGAAAGTCGCCATGAGCGTGAAGCCGCCCAGCGCGAGCGCGCCGAGCCAGCGCCAGAAGCCGGTGAGGATGAGCGCCGCGGCGCCCAGCTCCAGCACGATCACCGCCACGGCCAGCGGGCCGGCCGGCGACAGGCCGAAGTGGTTCATCTCGGCGATGGCGGCGTTGAAGTCCAGCGCCTTGTTCAGGCCGCCCTGCAGGTAGGCCGCGCACAGCAGCAGCAAGGCGATCCAGCGCACGGCGGGCGAAAGGGGCCAGTGCATGGCCTTCATCACACCGCCCAGCAGGCGCAACCCAGCGCGCCCCAGAAACTCTTCAGGTCGGCGATGGGCAGCTTGCTGCTCCAGGCCGTCGCGTGGCTGTGGCCGTGCACGTTGCAGTCGTTGGCGCAGGCGCACGACATCGCGGCGTTGCGCATCACCTTCTGCAGCGGTGCGCCCTCTGCCGTGTCGGCCCAGCCGGCATAGCCGCCGAAGGTGCGCGCGGGCGACCAGTCGGGCATGGCGGGCGGCAGGCCGCCTTCGTCGTGCGCGGCGAACGGGCCGGCGCCGTAGACCACCTTGCCGCCCACCATCGTGAGCAGCGCCGTGGTGTCGGCAATCTCCGATTCCGGGCAGGCGAAGAAGTCGCGGTCGGGCACCACCAGGTCGGCGAGCTGGCCTTCCTGGATGCGGCCTTTCTTGCCCTCCTCGTTCGAGAACCAGGTGACGTTCTCGGTCCACATGCGCAGCGCGGCCTCGCGGTCCAGGCAGTTGCGCTGCGGGTACAGCTGCATGCCGCCCACCGTCTTGCCCGTGACCAGCCACGACAGCGACACCCACGGGTTGTACGAGGCCACGCGCGTCGCGTCGGTGCCGGCCGACACCTTCAGGCCACGCTCCAGCATCTTCTTGACCGGCGGCGTGGCCTCGGCCGCGCCGGGGCCGTAGCGCTCCACGAAATACTCGCCCTGGTAGGCCATGCGGTGCTGCACCGCCACGCCGCCGCCGAGCGCGGCGATGCGGTCCATCGACTTCTCGGAAATCGTCTCGGCATGGTCGAAGAACCAGTTCAGGCCGGCCAGCGGCGTGTCCTTGTTGACCTTCTCGAACACGTCGAGCGAACGGCTGATGGTTTCGTCGTAGGTCGCGTGCATGCGCCACGGCCAGCGGTTCTGCGCCAGGATGCGCACCACGCCTTCGAGGTCGCCTTCCATCTCGGGCGCCATGTCGGGGCGCGGCTGGCGGAAGTCTTCGAAGTCGGCCGCCGAGAACACCAGCATCTCGCCCGCGCCGTTGTGGCGGAAGTAGTCGTCGCCCTGCTTGTATCTGGAGTTGGCCGTCCAGTTCAGGAAGTCGTCCTTCTCGGCCTTGGGCTTCTGCGTGAAGAGGTTGTAGGCCAGGCGGATCGTGAGCTGCCCGTCGTCGTGCAGCTTCTGGATCACCTCGTAGTCGTCGGGGTAGTTCTGGTTGCCGCCGCCCGCGTCGATGGCGCCCGTCACGCCCAGGCGGTTGAGCTCGCGCATGAAGTGGCGCGTGGAATTGAGCTGGTAGTCGAAGGGCAGCTTCGGCCCCTTGGCCAGCGTGGCGTAGAGGATGGCCGCGTTCGGCTTGGCCAGCAGCAGGCCCGTGGGGTTGCCGGCGCTGTCGCGCACGATCTCGCCGCCGGGCGGCGCGGGCGTGTCCTTGGTGTAGCCCACGGCGCGCAGCGCGGCGCCGTTGAGCAGCGCGCGGTCGTACAGGTGCAGGATGAACACCGGCGTGTCGGGCGCCACCGCGTTCAGCTCGGCCAGGGTCGGCAGGCGCTTCTCGACGAACTGGTGCTCGGTGAAGCCGCCCACCACGCGCACCCACTGCGGCGCAGGCGTGATCGCCACCTGGCGCTTGAGCATGCCCATCGCATCGGCCAGGCTCCTCACGCCGTCCCAGCGCAGCTCCATGTTGTAGTTCAGGCCGCCGCGAATGATGTGCAGGTGGTTGTCGATGAGGCCCGGCAGCACGCGCTGGCCCTGCAGGTCGATCACGCGGGTCTGGCTGCCGGCCAGCGGCAGCACGTCTTCGGCGCGGCCCACGCGGGTGAAGCGGCCGTCCTTGATGGCCACCGCGTCGGCCGTGGGGTTGGCACGGTCCAGCGTGGTGAAGCGGCCGTTGCGCAGGATGAGGTCGGGGGTCTGGGTGGTGGCCATGGTGGATGCGGGTGCGAGGGAGGTGGCTGCAAAGGCGCCGAGGGCGCCCAGGAAGTGGCGGCGTTGCGGGTCGGGGGCGTTCATGCGTCGCTCCGCTCGGACGGGCGGCTGCCGGCGGCGGCGGACTTCACCGCCCCAGGCTGTGCGCAGGTCGGCAGCTCGCCGAACACGTGCGGCTTGACCTGGTCATGCAGCCACGAGGTGGCGGCCGGCCGGTCGAACACCTGCCGCACCAGCGGCGGGATCTGCTCGCCGAGCAGGATGCCCAAGAGGCCCACCAGGGCGATCACCGGCGGCGCCGGCGAGCGCACCTGGAAGAGCGCGTAGATCACGCCGACCAGCAGGCCGAGCGCGAGGGAAACGACATAGGTCTTCATGGTCGGTCGGCCTTCCGGGTGCTCTGCGCTCAACCCTCGTGGGCGCCGAACATGGTCTTGGCGTACGTCACGCCCAGACCGTAGGCGCCGCCCACCTTCTTCGCAATACCGGTCGTCAACTCGTACGTGTCGCCACGCGCCCAGTCGCGCTGCAGCTCCAGCAGGTACTGCAGCGAGGTCATCGGCTGCGCGCCGGCCTGCACCATGCGCTCCATCGCGCGGTTGTGCGCCTCGGTGGACACGTCGCCGCAGGCGTCGGCAATCACGTACACCTCGAAGCCCTGGTCCAGCGCCGACAGCGCCGGGCCCACGATGCACACGCTGGTCCACAGGCCGGCCAGCACGATGCGCGGCTTGCCGATGGCGTTCACGCGCTCGATCACGGCGGCGTCTTCCCAGGTGTTCATCGAGGTGCGGTCCAGCATCTTCTGGCCGGGGAAGGCGTCGGTGATCTCGCTGAACATCGGGCCCGAAAAGCTCTTCTCGGCCACGGTCGTGAGGATGGTCGACACCTTGAAGCCGGCCGCCGCCTGCGCCACCAGCGCGGCGTTGTTGCGCAGGTTGACGGCGTCGATCGAGTGCGTGGCAAAGGCCATCTGCGACTGGAAGTCGATCATCACCAGCGTGTGGTCGGTGGGGGTGAGCAGCTTGGCGCCGGCGGTGGGGGTGGCTTGGACGGTCATGAAAGGCTCCTTCGGCAAAGTTGGGTGCGTGGATATTCGATTCGGTTCACAATCGCTTTCGGAGGGAATTTCCTTGGCGTGGGCTGAATCATCCGGTGCACGCAGGCCTCTATCGACGAAAATTTTCACCATCAATGATCGAAGTTTTCGATCATTCCTTTTTGCTGCGAGGAACGCGCCGTGCTCAAGCTCACCCTGGAAGCCATCGAGGTCGTCGACGCCATTGCGCGCCACGGCTCCTTTGCCGCCGCCGCCGCGCGGCTGAACAAGGTGCCCTCCACCATCTCCTACGCCGTGGGCAAGCTCGAAGAACAGCTGGGCATGCTGCTGTTCGAGCGCAACGGCCCGCGCGTGACCCTCACCGCCGCCGGCGAAGAAATGCTCAAGGAAGGCCGCTGGCTGCTCGGCGCCGCGAGCGACCTCGAATCGCGCATGCGGCAGATTGCCACCGGCTATGAATCAGAGCTGCGGCTGGTGCACGACTCGCTCATTCCCACGCAGGCCTTCATGGACGACATCCGCGCCTTCGAAGACCTGCGCTGCGGCACGCGGCTGCGCATCGGCTGCGAGGCGCTCACCGGCAGCTGGGAGGCGCTGCGCGAGGGCCGCGCCGACATCGTCGTGGCCGCGGGCGAAGGCCCGGCCGGCGGCGGCCACCAGGCCGTGGCCGTGGGCAGCCTGGCGTTCGCCTTCTGCGTCGCGCCCACCCACCCGCTCACGCGGCTGAAGCGCCCCGTGCAGCGCGGCGACCTCATCGACTGCAACGCCATCGTGGTCGGCGACACCGCGCGCACCCTGTCGGACCGCACCGTGGGCCTCATGGCCGGCCAGCCGCGCATCACCGTGCCGTCGATGGCCGCCAAGGTCGCCTGCCAGGTCGCCGGGCTGGGCCACGGCTTCCTGCCGCGTGCCTGCATCGCCGACGAGCTGGCGCGCGGCACGCTGGTCGAACTGCCGACCGAGGAACCGCGCGCGTCCGAAGCCTTCTGGCTCGCGTGGAAGACCGGCGCGCAGGGCCAGGCGCTGCGCTGGTGGCGCGAGCGGCTGCACCGCACGCTCGTGCCCGCGCTGCTGCCGCGTTCGTTCCTCTGAAGAAAAAAAGAAGTTGTCGCTCAGCCGCCGGCGCGCAGCTTGTCGAGCGCCCGGTCGAGAAACGCCAGCCGGTCCTGTCCCCAGAAGCGCTCGCCGTTCAGGATGAACGTGGGCGCGCCGAACACGCCGGCTTCCACCGCGTCGGCGCTGTTGGCGCGATACACCGCCAGCACCTCGGCCGACTGCTCCAGCGCCTGCAGCGCCGCACCGTCGTAGCCGTTCTCGTCGGCGATCGCGATGCGCACCGCGGCCTGCGCCGTGTCGCGCTCCTCGGCCCACAGCGCGCGCAGCAGCGCGTGCGACAGCGGCTGCGCGTCCAGGCCCTGCAGCTGGGCGGCGATCACCATCCAGCCGGGGTACTTGTTCCAGTTCGGGTCGGTCGGCGCGCCCTTCGGGTAGTGCGCGGGCTCCAGGTTCATCGGCATGCCGAGGTAATCGCGCCAGCGCGACAGCTCCAGCGCGTGGTACGTGCGGCGCGGCTCGGGGCGCGTCTTCAGCGGAATGCCGCCGGTCTGCGGCACCACCGCCTGGAAGTCGTAGGGCTTGAGCGTGAGCTGCACATGGTGGCGGCGCACGATGTCTTGCAATTGCGGGCCGCCGAGGTAGGCCCAGGGCGAGGAAAGGCTGTAGTAGCAGTCGATGGCGATCATGCGGGGATTATCTTCAGCCCCCGGCCGGCGCGCCGCGCGCCACGGCCATACACCTCGCAACGCACCGCCTCGCGAACGCGGTGAAACTACGCCCCTTGCGCGTTGTGCACCGGCCGGGCCCTGCCCTTGCGATGCCACGCCGCCACTTTCTCGGGAGCCCTGATTTGCAGAAGAACACCCAAGCCAAGATTGCCCGCATTGCCCTGTCGGCCTCGGCCGCCGCCATCGGCAGTCTGGCCGCCTACTGGACCCTGCTCGCCACGCGCCAGGGCCACATTCTTTTCAACGCCCGCAAGCTGCCCGTGGTGCATCTGTCGGACGACTTCTCGACCTACTCGCACCCCGTGCCCGGCGGCATGGTGCGCGGCTACGTCTACCACCCGCAGGGCGAAGACGCGCTGCAGGACCTGTTCATCTACTTCGCCGGCCGCGGCGAAGACGTGCGCGCCACCGCGCAGATGCTGCACTGGCTGCCCGAGGGCTTCGGCTTTGCGGCCCTCAACTACCGGGGCGTGGCCGACTCGCAAGGCGCGCCGTCTGAAATTGCCTCCGTGGCCGACGCCGCGCAGTTCGCCAGCCACCTGCGCCGCGCCTTTCCGCAGGCGCGCCTGCACGTGGTGGGCCGCAGCCTGGGCACCGGCGTGGCCATCCAGCTCGTGGCGCGGCAGGAATTTGCGAGCCTGCAGCTCATCACCCCCTACGACTCGCTGCTCGAAGTCGCCAAGAAGCGCTTTCCGCTCGTGCCGCTGTCGCTGTTGCTGCGCCACCGCTTCAACTCCATCGAGCACAGCAAGGAAGTCGCCGCCAAGACCCAGGTGCTGCTCGCCGCGAAGGACGACGTGGTGCCGCACGAACGCTCCGAAAAACTCATCGCTGCCTGGCCCACGCCCGTGAGCGTGCAGACCGTGTCGAACTCGGACCACCACAACATCACCGGGCTCGAAGAGACGTGGTTGATGCTGGTGGACTTTGCGTTGACGGCGGTGTTGCCGGAGACGAAGGCGGCGTAGGCAGCGCAAGCGGCCAGGGCTTTCTCAAAGCTCCCGGCAATAGCTGCTGACGGGCTCCCGCGCCAACTCCCCCGCCAGCGCATCCCAAGCCCCCGACGCCACCGCGCCCGCAATGTGCGCCTGGTGGTGCGCCTGCGACGCCCACGATTCAACCAGCGTGAAAACGCAGTCGTTGTCGCTGCGCCCGAACAGCCGCACGCCCCGGCACCCATCCGCCGATGGCAGCGACTGCTTGACCTGGTTCATGAGTTCCGCGAACGCAGACGCGCGCTCGGGCTTGGCTTCGAAAGTGATGATGACGTTGATCGGGTCCATGGACATTTCTTCTTCGCGTTGGCTTGTGGATTCAATGAATGAAAAGAGAGAGCAGGCAGGTTAGCCAGCCCCCTCTCCCGCGCCTAGGCACGAAGCTGCGAAGAAATTGACCATGGCTGCGAAGGACGCAGGCGGCCACGCCGGGATCACCCAGGCATCACGCCGCCTGCATGCGCCGCACGTACTCCGCAGGCGTCGTCTCGAACCGTCTGCGAAACGCGCGGTTGAAATGCGCCGCGCTCTCGAACCCCACCTGGGCAGCCGCGTCGCCGGGGCGCAGCCCCGCGCCCAGCATCAGCGAGCGCGCCTCTTCCAGGCGCAGGTCGCGAATGCAGCGCATCGGCGTGACGCCGGCCACCTCGCGAAAGCTGTGCGCGAAGTGCGAGGGGCTCATGTGGACGTGGCTCGCGATCTCGGCCACCGACAGCGGCCGGCCCAGATGGCGGCGCATGAAGGCGATGGCCGTCTGTATGCGCGCGCCGGCCTTGGTGACGGCGCCCGCGCTGCGGATGGCGGCGGCGGCCTCGGAGCGCAGCAGCCGCAGCACGATTTCCTCGACGGCCAGCGGCGCGAGCGTGCGGCGGTCCACCGGGTCATCGGCCGCCAGCAGCAGGCGGGCGAAGGCCTCGACCACCTCCGGCCCCACCGGGGCCGTGAAGTGCTCGCGCACGCGGGCAGGCTCGGCCGGCAGCGCACCACCGCCTTCGGCCAGTGCGAGGACCGACTTGACCAGCACGTCGGGCGGCAGGTCCAGATGAATGGCCAGGTACGGCGCCGCGGCGCTCGCCCCGACGACCGTGCCGAGGCACGCGACCTCGGCCCCGAGCACCAGGCACTGAGTGGCGCCGTAGGCCAGCGAACGGCCGCCGCCGAGGTGCGCGGTCTTGCGGCCCTGCAAGACCACCACCACGCCCGGCGTGAGGCGCTGGGTTTTCTCGTAGCGGATCGGGTGCGAGAAGCGGTAGCAGCGCAGGCCCGGGTACAGCGCGTCGGTGCGGCCGTCCGCGGGGGTTCGCGCTGCGACCATGTCGCGCAGGCGGGTCCAGGCGGCGGAAATGAAGGTGGCCTCTTCGGGTTTGTTGTTGCTGCTGTCGTCGGCGGCAATGGGCGCAACTGGCATCGGCTTTGTCGTGGAGAAGAGAGAACGCTGGAAAGCGAACGGGATACGCAGCGTAGCCGGTCAGCGCGCGCCCGTGAGCATGCAGACCGTGTCGAACTCGGACCACCACAACATCACCGGGCTCGGAGAGACCTGGCTGTTGGATTCCGCCGATCTCTGACCCTAGATTTCCATTGAATACTGACCCACTCGCTTTGTGAGCCTGAAGGCTTCACGGTGTGGATAAGTGCTTGGTGTTCTCCTTTTGTGTGGATCTGCCGCAGATTGCGCCGCTGTTTCCGCGATTTGGTTGCCTCGATCGCGAGCCAGGTCGCGAGTTTCTCGGCATAGGGATCGAGCTTGCTTGAGCTCGTCCGCTTGGCGTAGCGCGGCATTTCTTCGCCGGCTCGCAGGTACTTCTTTACGGTGTTGCGAGACAGGCCTGTACGCCTGGCTATCTCGCGGATGGACATCTGCTCTCGCAGGGCCCAGCGTCTGATGACACTCAATGTCGCCACGTCTATCACTCCTAGGATCCCCTGCTTTAAAAATGAGCAGGGTAGGGTTTTACGTGGGTCAGTCTTAGACGGAAATTACTGCTCTAACCGGGTCAATTTTCGGCGGCAATCAACAAGCGTAAACGAACGACAGGTGGGCCCGAGCAATTTCTCATCCCTCGCCTCTAATTATTGCTTCTTGAGCAAGTATCTAATTCAGAAAACCCCATTTATCCGCAAAGGTAACCGCAAGACACTCCTCCTCATCCCAGAAGGAGTGCTCCCATGCCAATCGCCTTACTCGCGCTGACCCTCAGCGCCTTCGCCATCGGAACGACCGAGTTCGTCATCGTTGGCCTCATTCCCACCGTCGCGGCCGACCTCGGCATCGGCCTTCCCTCGGCGGGCCTGCTGGTCAGCCTCTATGCGCTGGGCGTTGCCATTGGCGCGCCGGTGCTCACCGCCCTCACGGGCAAGCTGCCGCGCAAGGCCCTGCTGCTCGGGCTGATGGCGCTGTTCACGGTCGGCAACCTGCTGGCGTGGCAGGCGCCCAGCTATGAATCGCTGATTGCCGCCCGCGTGCTCACGGGGCTGGCGCACGGGGTGTTCTTCTCGATCGGCTCGACGATTGCCACCGGCCTGGTGCCGAAGGAAAAGGCGGCGAGCGCCATCGCGATCATGTTCACGGGCCTCACGGTGGCGCTGGTCACGGGCGTGCCGCTGGGCACGTTCATCGGGCAGCACTTCGGCTGGCGCGAGACTTTCCTGGCGGTGTCGACGCTGGGCGTGGTCGCCTTCATCGGCAGCTGGATCTTCGTGCCGGGCAACATCCGCCACACGCCGCCGGCCTCGCTGGCGCAACAGGCCAAGGTGCTGGCCGAACCGCGCCTGCTGCTGGTGTATGCCAAGACGGCCATCGGCTACGGCGGCTCGTTCATTCCGTTCACGTTCCTGGCGCCGATCCTCACGGATGTGTCGGGCTTCAGCGCCGGCGCGGTGGGCTGGGTGATGCTGGTCTACGGCATCTCGGTGGCGGTGGGCAACATCTGGGGCGGCAAGCTGGCCGACCGCATGGGCCCGATTCCGGCGCTGAAGATCATCTTTGCGCTGCTGGCGGCCGTGCTGCTGGTCTTCAATTTCGCGGCGCCGCACAAGTGGCTGGCGCTGGTGGCGGTGCTGATGTGGGGCGCGGTGGCGTTCGGCAACGTGCCGGGGCTGCAGGTGTACGTGGTGAAGCAGGCCGAGCGCTTCACGCCGCAGGCGGTGGACGTGGCCTCGGGCCTGAACATCGCGGCCTTCAACCTGGGCATTGCCGGCGCGGCCTGGGCCGGCGGCCTGATCGTGACGCACCTCGGGCTGATGCACACGCCCTGGATCGGCGCACTCGTCGTGCTGGTGTCGCTGGCCCTCACGCAATGGAGCGGCTCGCTCGACCGCCGTGCCGGCATTCCGGTGCGCGCCTCGGGGCCGGTGCCGGTCGGGCACTGAGCCTTCCTCTCCTCTCTTCTTTTTCTTTCTTTGAACACAAGGAACACACAAGCCATGACCACGAACATCCACACCCCCATTCCCGCCTTCGGCCTCGGCACCTTCCGCCTGCAGGGCCAGGTGGTGATCGACTCGGTGAAGAACGGCCTCGACCTGGGCTACCGCACGATCGACACGGCGCAGATCTACGGCAACGAAGCCGAGGTGGGCCAGGCCATTGCCGAAAGCGGCGTGGCCCGCAACGAGCTGTTCATCACCACCAAGATCTGGACCGACCACTACGCGAAGAGCAAGCTGGTGCCCAGCCTGAAAGACAGCCTCGCCAAGCTGCGCACAGACCATGTGGACCTCACGCTGATCCACTGGCCCTCGCCCGGCAACGCGGTGCCGGTGGCGGAGTTCATGGGCGCGCTGGCCGAGGCCAAGGCGCTGGGGCTCACGAAGCAGATCGGCGTGTCGAACTTCAACATCGCGCTGATGCAGGAGGCCATTGCCGCCGTGGGCGCGCCGGCCATCGCCACGAACCAGATCGAGCTGCACCCCTACCTGCAGAACCGCAAGGTGGCGGCCTTCGCGCAGAGCCAGGGCATCCGCATCACGTCGTACATGACGCTGGCCTACGGCAAGGTGCTGAACGACCCGGTGATCGGCGCGATTGCCACGGCGCACGGCGCCACGCCCGCGCAGGTGGTGCTGGCCTGGGCGATGCAGCTGGGCTACGCGGTGATTCCGTCGTCGACGAAGCGCGCGAACCTCGAAAGCAACCTGAAGGCGCAGCAACTCACGCTGACCGAGGCCGAGATGGCGCAGATCGCCGCGCTCGACCGCGGCGAGCGGCTGACCGATCCGCAAGGGCTGTCGCCGGCGTGGGATTGATCACCCCGGCCATTCCCGGCCGCTTTTGTGCGACCGCATTCGCGGGTCGCGCGTGCGCCGATGACGCGCTCCCAACCGGTTGACGATAGACAACAGTGTTAGCGCGCTCGCCCACATACAACGCCCCGTCATCAAACGGGAGCGTATCGAATGGAGCGAAAGATTCTTGTGGTTGGAGACCCACCAGTCCCTGGTGGTCGAATCCTTCCCTACAGCGGACCCATGTTCGACCTGCACGGGCATCGGGTCGCCCTGATCGGCGGCAGGGCCTATTGCGAGGGCTGCAACAGCGTCGGCATCATTGCCAAGGCCGGAGGGCCGCGGCGCCCTCGATTCATCTCGGAGGCTGCGCTGGAAGGAGACGTGGTGGTCTGCCACTGTCCGGTGCCGCAGCCGCTGGTTGCCACACTTCAGCACACATCGACCTGCGACGACGGGGCTTGGCAGGCTGCTACGGCGCAGACGAATCTGGCGGCATCGGCGATGACGGCAGTCACCGGGCCTTCAGCGGAGATGGCAGCCCTGAAGCAGGCGGTGGACGAAGGCGTCACGCATCCACCCGAAGCGGAGCAGACCGAAAGAATCTGCCCGAACATGACGAACAAGGAGTTCGCCGCCTTGGTGATGAAGCTGCGCGACATGGCGGTCGACTACATCGCGAAAAAGCGGCTCCCTGAACTGGAGCGATGGGACAAGGGGGCCCAGGCCCGGGTGAGCGAATGGTTTGGCGTGGCCGATCAAGGCATCCGCGCACATCTGCAGAAAGGCCTGTCCGCATGCATCCGTGTGCTTCAAGGCATGGAAGCGAAAAACTTCATTCGATACACGGAAGACGGCAAAGTGGCGCCCTGCGTTCTGCCCAGTGCAAACGGCGCCGCCGCGGCAGTCTGCAAGCCGGACACGGGCACCCACACCGTGGCGATTGCGCTTGTCTTCTGCAACTTCAGGTTCGACAACAAGACCAACTTCGACACAGGTGCAGTGCTGGACGGTGACTCGCGATTGCTGACGCTGATCCATGAGGTCACCCACTTCGACGACACCTTTGGCTCGGACGACACCTGGTACGGAACCTCGAACTCCAGAGAGCATGCGAAGGAATTCAAGTCCCGGCTGAATGCAGACAGCCTCGCGGCCTATATTCTTGGCGTTACCCGCTAAGGCACACCGTGATCAGGCATCTGAAATCTCTGAGGGGCGTTGCTATCGCTCTGGCAACACTCGGGCCGACCGCCGTGCTCGCATGCAGTCCCATCAAGGTCTTCTACGTGTACTTCGACCGAGACTCCGCGGCCGTATCGGCCGATCAAGTGCTGCGGCTTGGCAGCTGGGTGACAGAGCTTCGAATGCGCTATCCCAACCACGAGGCGATCTATGTCGGAGCCTCGGTCGAGCCCGAGGAGCATGACCATCGCCCTCACGGGCTGGGTTTGGAACGAGGTCGCAACGTGGCCCGCGTGCTTCGGGAGAACCTGCAATTCACCGCCAGGATCGATCTTCCGAAAACCAGCCACGTTGTCGGCCGTGAGCCGTCTGCGAACAAGTCGGTAGAGAACCAGCGGGCCCTCGGCGTTCAGCTCGACTTCTTGCCGGCCTGTCCGCATGAATGCACCTGCCAGATGGGTGACCCGCTCTACAAGGCACCGGCTCCGCGGCGCTCGACCGGGGCGAGCGGCTGAGGTCCGAAAACAGAAATGACGCCGCGCGGCAGAATGCAGTGACCCCTCGGGGCGCCCCTACGGGCGCCCTTTTTCTTCTGCTTCTTTTCGCTTGCCAGCCATGACCGACCTTCACACCCGCATCTCCGACAGCTTCAACGCACAGGGCCTGATGGCCACGCTCGGCGCGCGGCTGGTGCATGTGGGCGACGGCGAGGTGCACATCGAGATGCCGTTTTCACAAGCGCTGTCGCAGCAGCGCGGCTATGTGCATGCGGGCGCGGTGACGAGCATCGTCGACAGCGCCTGCGGCTACGCGGGGCTCACGAAGGCGCAGCAGGGCTGCGACGTGGTGACGGCGGAGTTCAAGATCAACTTCATGCGGCCCGCGCTGGGCGAGCGCTTCCTGGCGGTGGGCCGCGTGCAAAGCTCGGGCAAGCTGCTCGCGGTGTGCACGGGCGAAGTGCGTGCCTTCGCGAAGGCGGGCGACACCGACTACAAGGTGGTGGCGATGATGCAGGCGACCATCGTGAACGTGCCGCAGTGAGCGGACGGCACCCCGCTTCGCGCGGCTAGCAGCGCGGCGTGGTGGCTTCGCTCTGTTCTTGCTGTTCTTGCTGTTGTTGCTGCTGCTTCTGCTGCTCGGCGATCACCGCGCGGCACAGGGCCTGCAGTTCGGTCGCGACGATGTCGGGCGCCTTGCGCAGCTCGGCAATGTCGCGCTCGCCGACGCAGTGGCCTTCGAGGCGCACATAGATGCGAGTGAAGTTGCCCCCGAGCGCGCGGGCAATGTCGCGCAGGCAATCGGCCACGCTGGCAAAGCCGGTGTGGCTGTACGAGCTGGGCGGGATCACGCCCTTGGAGCGCGGCGCGCGCACGGAATACAGGTACGACGCGCCTTCAGACCGCAGCTCCACCACGGGCTGCAGACCGCGCTGAACGTCGTTGCTTCCTTGCTTTCCTTGCATGGGGCGGAGTGTAAATCTGGCGAAGGCAGAATCTGCCGACCAGGCCGAAGGCCGCTTCGCGAGGGGTGGCTCTTCTTCATTCTTGTCACGGCGACGCGCTCGCATTGCAGCCGCCATTCACACTTTGATCCATGGCCAATCGCTCTTACCTCTACAGCCTCACCAACCGGCCCACGGCGTACACGGACCGACCCGAAACCATCTCGGGCCTGTCCGAATGGAACTACGACATTCCGTTCATGTACCGGCTGCTGATGTCGGGCGATCCGCAGCTGTGCGCGTCGCTGATTTCCGACGGACTCGACAGCGACAAGGGGGATGAGAAGGTCAGGCTGTACGCGATCAGCGGCCGCTTCGAGCCGGGCTTTGCGCGGGTGAAGCGGCTCATCGACATCATGCGGTACCTGGCGGCGCAGGCGCCGGTGCCTGCGCCCGCGCCCGCTGCCCCGTCCGTCGTGGCCGCGCCGAAGGCCACGTCGTTCGTCGACCGGCTCAAGGGCTGGTTCTCGCCATCCGCCGCACCGAAGGCACCGCCTGCGGCTGCCGCGCGCGCAGCGGCCACACCCGCGACGGGCTCGACGCAGCTGCCGGGCTGGCTGGACGAGACCCTGGCGTTTCTCGAAGCCCACCGCAACGAGCACCTGCTGCTGGAGACGGTCGAGCTCGACACGATGACCGAATCGGAAGAGGCTCCGCTGCGGGCCTGCGTCGAGAAGGAGCTCGCGCGCTGCCAGCAGGCCGGCGCCGCGCTCGATGCGCTGCCGCAAGACATCGCGGCGGCGGCGCAGGTGCTGCGCGAAGCCGGTGCGAAAAAACAGGCGGCCCCGCTCGATGCGTTCTTCGGGCTGCGCTTCGACGACGACTGCGACAGCACGCGCAGCCGCGCCACGGAATATCCGCTGGGGCTGCAGTGGTACGACGTGCTGTACTTCGGCCTGCTCAACCGCGCCGAGTTCGAAGCCGCGACGCGCGGCGACGCTGCCGCTGCGTAGCGCTTCAGTCGCCGCGTCGCGGCTCGGCCCACGCCGAGAGGATGCGCACGGCTTCGGCGTCCATCTTCTGTTCGGCCGGCTGTGCACGCGCGGCCAGCGGTGCGCCGGCTTCGGTGCGCAGCACGTCGACGTCGATGGGGTGGCGCGCCGCCACGGTCACGCCTTTGAAGGCTTCACCCGACTGCGCGAGCGTGGCCGCGTAGTACAGCTGGCCGATGCCCGCGATGTGCATGGCCGCCACGCACATGGCGCAGGGCTCGCACGAGGTGTAGAGCTCGCAGCCCGACAGGTCGACGGTGCCCAGCCGGCGGCAGGCATCGCGAATGGCCTCGACCTCGCCGTGCGAGGTGGGGTCGTGGTGCGCGACGGAGTGGTTGAAGCCCTCGCCCACCACCTCGCCGTTCTTGACGACGACGGCGCCGAAGGGCTCGGTGCCGGGCTCCTGGAGCGCCCGGGCCGAAAGGGCCAGGGCGCGCTGCATGAAGTGTTCTTGGTACATGGGTCGGATCTCCTGGGTGCTCAGAAGGTGTGAATGAATCCGGCGTGGCCGAGCAGCCCGCCCAGGCGCGTCCCATCAAGGCGCAAAGCGCAGCCATAGCTTGGGCTATGGCGAGCATTTGCAACGCCGAGGGGGCGCGTCTGGGCGGGATGAGCGGACATGGCGGGTTCGTTCACACCTTCTTAAGCCTTGCGGGCCTGCTCGATGGGGGACGGCGCGGATGCAGTCTGCGCGCCGAACAGGCCGGCGGTGGCACTGGCGTAGCGGCGCGGGTCGAAGCGCAGCACGGCGGGCAGCAGCAGCACGGTGACGGCGGCCAGGTAGGCCCAGGCCATGGTGAAGCCGCCGGTCTGCTCGCGCACCCAGCCGGTGACGAAGGGCGCGAGCGCCGCGATCATGAAGCCCACGCCCTGCATGAAGCCCGCGAGCGCGCCGGCCTGCGCGGGGTCGGGCCGGTGGTCGAGCGCGAGCACCATGCACAGCGAGAACGCACCGCCCAGGCCGGCGCCGAGCACGACGGCGATGACGGCCGCCGGCACGGGCAGCGCGAGCCCGAGCGCCGCAAAGCCCGCCAGCTGCGCCAGCAGCGCACCGACCAGCCAGCGCCGCAGGTCGCGCTGGCCGCCGCGCCGCGCGAGCGCCGGCAAGGTGAGCGCGCCGACGACCTGCGCCAGCGTCATGAGCGCGAGCACGGCGCCGCCCTGCTGCGCCGTCCAGCCGCGCTCGGCATGGAAGTAATGCGGCAGCCACGCGACGAGGCTGGTGTAGCCGCCGTTGATGAGGCCGAAGCACAGCGCCAGCAGCCACGCGCGGCGGTGGCCGAAGCAGCGCAGCCAGGCGCGGTCGAGCGAGGGGTCGGCGGCGCGCACGGATGACGACGCAGACGGCAGCTGCCGCGCACCGCGCAGCCACGCCGCCAGCGCCACCACCGCGAGCACCGCCCACATGGCGAGGCCGGCGTGCCAGTCGAGTTGCGCATCGCCGCCCACGGCGCGCGCGAGCCACGGGCTGGCCATGGCGCCGAGCCCGCCGCCGCCCATGATGGCGGCCGAGTAGAGCCCGGTCATGAGGCCCAGCCGCGCGGGGTAGGCCTGCTTGACCACGCCGGGCATGAGCGCCTGCACCAGCCCCACGCCCGCGCCCGCGAGCGCGGCGCTCCACAGCAGCGCCGCGGCGCCGCCCGCCACGTAGCGGCCGGCGCAGGCCAGCGCGATGGCGCCGAGCCCGAGCGCGATGCCGCCGCGCGCGCCCAGGCGCTGGCCCACGGCCGCGCCCGACAACGACACGGCGCCCATCGCGAACATCGGCAGCACGGTGAGCAGCGCGACGGCGTGGAAGCCGATGCCGGTGGCGGCGCGGATCGGTTCGAGCAAGGGGCTGCTCGACGTGAGAAAGGCGCGCAGGTTGAGCGCCACCAGCACGACCACGCAGGCGAAGAAGACCGGGCCCGCGCCGGTGCGCGAGCTGTCGGATGCAGGGCGTGCGGCGCGGCTCACGCGGGCACGGCGCCGGGCACAAGCGTGCCGTGGCGCGCGACCACGCGGCCGCCCGACACCACGAGCTTGCGCACGGGGCGGCCCACCACGGCCTGCGCGGGCGTTTGCGCGTCGACCAGCACGAGGTCGGCGCGACAGCCCACGTCGAGCCCGTAGGCCGCGAAGCCGCAGCCGCGCGCGCCGGAATGGGTGACGGTGTCGAGTGCCACGTCGAGCTCGTCGTCGCGGCGCAGGTTGTAGCGCAGGCCGATGAGCATGGCGCGCTCGAGCATGTCGGGGTTGCCGTAGGGCGACCAGGTGTCGCGGATGCCGTCGTTGCCGCCGAGCACGGTGACGCCGGCCGCGCGGCACGCCATGAGCGGCGGCACGTTGCGCGAAGCCGGCGCGCTGGTGATCAGCACCACGCCCAGCTTCGCCATGCGCGCGAGCAGCACGTCGCGCTCGCGTTCGCTCACGTCGCCCAGGCAGAAGCCGTGGCTGATCGCGACCTGGCCCTGCATGCCGAGCGCCTCGGTGCGCTGCAGGATCAGCTCGAGCGAGAAGGCGCCCATGGCGCCGGGCTCGTGCAGGTGGATGTCGACGGGGCGCTGGTGCTTGTGGGCGATGCCGAACAGCACGTCGAGCGACTTCACGGGGTCGCCGTCGATGGCGCAGGGGTCGAGGCCGCCGAGCACGTCGGCGCCCAGGGCCAGCGACTGGTCGAGCAGCTCGGCCGTGCCGGCACGCCCGAGCAGGCCCGACTGCGGAAACGCGACGACCTGGATCTGCTGCACCTCGCGCAACGTCTCGCGCGTGCGCAGCGTGCCTTCGAGGTGGCGCAGGCCGGCCTGGGTGTCGACGTCGACGTGCGTGCGCAGGCGCGTGGTGCCGAGCGCGAGGAAGGCCTTGGCCAGCACCAGCGACTGCGCGGCGGCGTCGTGCCCGCTGGCGTGGCGGAAGGCGCGCTCGTTCTCGATCTTGTCGGTGAGGTTCGTGCCGACCTCGTTGCGGTACCAGTCCATGCCCCACATCGTCTTGTCGAGGTGGGTGTGGCCTTCGACGAGGCCGGGCAGCAGCAAGGCGCCCTCGCCATCTTCGACGGTGGCGCCGGCCGGTGCGGCCAGCGCCGCGCCGATCTCGGCAATGCGGCCGTCGTGCACGCGCACGTCGACAGGAGACGCACCCAGGGGGCGCACGTTGCGGATCAGGAGCTGCGAGGTCATTCGATTTCGTTCGTGGGTCAGGGGCAAGAGAAGACCGGTCAGGCGGGTTGCGCCGCCACGGTGCGCGGCAGCACGCGCGGCGTGACGAGCGCCACCGCCACGAAAACCAGCGCGTTGACCGCCAGCGCCACCAGCCCGGTGTTGAGCGACTTGAAGACCACGGGCGCCGCCGGGAACAGCGTGCCCAGGTTCGCGCCGGTGGTCATCGTGAAGGCCAGCACCGCACCGCCCGCGAGGATGCCCGCAAAGGCGGCGTGCTTGCTGCCGAAGGGTTTCTTCATGAGGCTGAACAGCAGCGAGGGCAGCAGCTGCGTGAGCAGGCTCGACGCGAAGATGGCCACGGCCACGATGGTGGTGCCGCCGCGCAGCACAAAGTACACGGCCACCAGCGCGAACAGGGGCAGCACGCCGCGTGCCACGCGCGAGACCTGCTTGTCGGTGGCATGGGGCGCGAAGCCTTCCTTGTAGACGTTCTTGCCGATCACCGTGGAAGCGGTGAGCAAGATCATCGATCCCGGCACCAGCGCGGTGAGCACGCCCGTGCCGCCGATCACGCCCACGAACCACGGGTCGAAGGTGTGCTTCACGAGGCCGAACAGGGCCAGGTCGACCTCGGAGCCCTTGAGCCCCGGCACCTGCAGGATGGCCGCGAAGCCCACCAGGAACAGGAAGGCGATGACCACCTGGTACAGCGGCATCAGGATGGTGTTGCGGCGCACCGCGCTCGCGCTGCGGGCGGCGTACACCGAAGTCAGGTTGAACGGGTACAGGTAGTAGCCCAGCGCCGTGAGCAGGATGGTCGAGTTGTACCAGGTGAGGTTCAGGCCCTCCTTCGGAAACTCGAAGAAGCTGGGGTTGGCCGCGTGGATGGCGCTGAACATCGGCGTGACGCCGCCGTAGTAGTGCCACGGCAGGTACACGCCCAGGAACACGGCGAGCACGAGGATCAGGATGTCCTTCACGATGGCGATGCTGGCCGAGCCGTGGATGCCCGAGAACAGGATGTAGCTGACCATCACGAGCGTGCCGATCCAGATCGCCACCTGCGGCGCGATGGAGCCGTACGAGGCCTCCGACACGATGATGCCCAGCCCGCGCAGCTGGATGGTGAGCAGCGCCACCATGCCCATGAGCGCGACCACCGACACCAGCACGCCGAGCGGGCGGCTGTCGTACTTGTGGGCGAAGAAGTCGGAGAACGACACCAGCTTGTGCGCGGTGGCGTAGCGCCAGATGGCGGGCAGCATCCAGAAGGCCATGAGGTAGGCCAGGCCGCCGTAGGCCAGGATGTAGAAGGCCGGCGAGCCCTTGCTGTACGACCAGCCGCTGGCGCCCAGGAAGGTGAAGGTCGAGAACGACTCGCCCGCCATGAGCAGGAACACCATGATCGTGCCCAGCCCGCGCCCGCCCAGCGCCCATTGCTCCAGGCTCATGGTGCGCCCGCGCCGCGCGAGCACGGCCAGGCCGAGGGCACCGGCCACGAAGAGCGCGATCACGCCGAGTGCGGCGTTCATCGCGCGTCTCCTGCGGCCTTGGCAGCCTGTGCGTCCTGCGCGTCGAGGTCGCCTTCGGCGCGGTCGATCACCACCATGACCAGCGAGGTCAGCACCAGCCAGCTCACGTTCCAGACCATCAGGAAGGGCATGCCGAGCACGAAGGTGGGCGCGACGGACGACAGCCATCCCCCGCTGAAGAAGGCGGCGACCGGCAGCAGGGCCAGCCATTTGGCGAGTTTCATGGGATGTCTCTGTGTGTTCGGGTGGTTGGAAATTCGATCTTCTTTTGGTTAACCATCTTAAATATTTTGGTTAACCAAACGGCGCGAATGGTACGGAGCCAGGCGGGCCGCGTCAATCCGGGGGCTTTCCCGGAGGTGGCGGGGTGCAGGCAATAATCCGCAGGCCCATGCCTGCCGCCACCCGCCGATCCGCCGCGCCCGCCCCTTCGACCGAACCCATCGAGTCCGCTGACGACGCGAACGTGGACGAGCGCGTCTACGCCGCCGTGTCCAAGGCGCTGCTCAGCGGCAAGCTGCGCCCCGGCACGCCGCTGCGCGAGCGCGCGCTGGCCGAGGCGCTGGGCTGCACGCGCGGCGCGGTGCGCAAGGTGCTGGCGCGGCTGGGCTCCGAGAAGCGGCTGGTGCTGGAGCACAACCGCGGCGCCTTCGTGCCCAACCCGTCGATCGACGACATGCGCGGCATCTACCGCGCGCGCCGCATCGTGGAAGCCGGGCTGGTCGCCACGCTGTTCGGCCGGCTGGCGCGCGAGCAGGTGGCCGCGCTGCGCAAGCACGTGCAGGCGGAGCAGAAGGCGTTCAAGGAAGGCCGGCGCGAGGACGCGATCCGCCTGGCCGGCGACTTCCACCTGCTGCTGGCGCAGATGGCGGGCAGCGACGAGCTGCTGTCGTACATCCGGCGGCTGATTGCGAACACCGAGCTGTACAAGGCGCTGTACGACTCGGCCGAGGCCGCGAGCTGCGCGCCGCGCGAACACGAACAGATCATCGAAGCGCTCATGGGCGACTCGCTCGACGCCGCGCTGGCCGTGGCGCTGGAACACCTGGACGAGCTGGAGCAGCGCGTGATCGCAGGGGCGGCGGCGGAGCAGGAAGTGGACTTGGCGGCGCTGCTGAACGGCAGTGCCCCGGCGCGAAGCCACGGCCACGATCACTAAGGCTTTCGCGCCCACATTTCGTCCGTCAGCGAAGTGTCGAGGGGTCGGTCTCGCGAAGATCGGCGCACCATGCCAACGACCCCGCTCGCCGCTTCAGTCCGCCCCCACGCCCCTGCCCTCGAATGGGCGCTGCTCGCGGTGCTCGCGACCTGCTGGGGCGCCTCGTACACCTTCATCAAGATCGGCGTGGCGACGATCCCGCCGGTCACGCTGATCGCGGCACGCACCCTGATCGCCGGGTTGCTGCTGCTCGCGGTGCTGCGCCTGCGCGGCGTGCGCTTGCCCAAAGATGGCGCGACATGGCGGCGCTTCGTGCTGCAGGCTGGCCTGAACAGCGTGCTGCCGTTCACGCTGATCGCCTGGGCCGAACGCAGCGTGGATGCGGGGCTGGCGACCATCCTCAACTCGACCTCGCCGATCTTCATCTTCCTGCTGGGGTGGGGCCTGGGCGGCGCGGGCAAGCCCACGCTGCAGCGCCTCTTCGGCGTGGGGGCGGGGCTGGCGGGCATCTGCCTGATCGTGGGCTTCGAGGCCTTGCAGGGGCTGGGGCATTCGCTGCTGGCGCAGCTGGCGCTGGTGGTGGCCGCCGTCTGCTACGGCTGCGCCGCGATGTTCGGCCGCGTGTTCAAGGGCCTGGACCCGATGGTGCCCGCAGCCGGCTCGCTGTTGAGCGGCGCGGCCCTGCTCGTGCCCGCGAGCCTGGCGATCGACAGGCCCTGGACGCTCGCCCCATCGGCAGCGTCGATGACGGCCGTTGTGGCGCTGGCAGTGCTCTCGACCGCGCTGGCCTTCACGATCTACTTCCGGCTCATCAAGACGCTGGGGCCGATGTCGACCTCGGCGCAGGCCTACCTGCGCGTGCCCATCGGCGTGACGATCGGCGTGGTGTTTCTGGGTGAGACACTGGCGGCCACGGCGTGGGTCGGGCTGGCCTGCGTGGTGGTGGGCGTGGTCGCGATGACGATGCCCGACACACAACTTTTGCGCCGGGGCCTTCGTTTTTTACGCGGCTTTTAGACCCGCGCTTCTACGCTGCCGGCTCCTCCATCCGTTAGCGAATTCTTTCGATGAAACACCTCCTTCGCACCGCCTTGCCGGTGCTCGTTCTTCCCACCCTGTTCGCCCTGCCGATGCTCGCCAATGCGCAGCTCACGGGCAACGTGGCGCTGACCACGAACTACAAGTTCCGCGGCCAGGACCAGGACATGCTCGGCAAGAACGACTACGCCAAGACCCGCGGCTTCAAGCCCGCCGTGCAGGGCGGCTTCGACTACGCCTTCGGCGACAGCGGCTTCTACATCGGCAACTGGAACTCCAGCGTCAACTGGCTCAAGGGCAACAGCCTGGAGAGCGACCTGTACGGCGGCTACAAGTTCAAGGCCGGCCCGCTCGACATGGACGTGGGCGCCCTCACCTACCTGTACCCGGGCAACTCGACAGGCAACACGACGGAGCTGTACGCCAGCGCGGGCTACACCGACGCGACGCTGGGTTCGTTCACGCTGAAGTACTCGCACACGGTGTCGAAGGACTACTTCGGTTATGCCGGCGCCAAGACCGGCTCGGACCGCACGGGCCGCAACACCGGCTACCTGAACCTGGCCTACAGCAAGGAGATCGTGCCCAAGGTCACGCTGAAGGCGGCCGTGGGCTACACGAACATGTCGAGCGACATCCGCAGCCTGGGCTACAGGAGCTACGTGGACTACAACGTCGGCGCCACGTACGACTTCGGCAGCGGCCTCACACTGACCGGCTCGGTGCAGGGCGCCAACAAGAAGAGTTCGTACGTTTCGGTGGCCAACCCGGGCTTCGACTACGGCTTCGGCACCGTCGGCCAGACGACCTACTCGCCCAACAAGGCCCGCTTCATCCTGACGCTGACGAAGACGCTCTGATCAGTCGATGCTGATGTTCGCCGCCTTGGCGACTTCGGCCCACTTCACGCGGTTGGCGTGCACGGTCTTCTTGAACTGCGCAGGCGACTCGATGCGTACGGTGTTGCCCTGGCTCTCGAAGCGTTCGCGGATCTCGGGCTGCTCGAGCACGGTCTTCACGGCGGCGTTGAGCTTGTCGACGATGTGCGCGTCGGTGCCCTTGGGCGCGAAGATGCCGAACCAGATGGCGCTGTCGAAGCCCTTGGTGCCGGGCAGGCCGCTGGAGGCGATGGTCGGCACCTCCTTCACGGCCGGCACCGCCGTGGCGGTGGTCACGCCCAGCAGCCGCACCTTGCCGGCCTTGTAGTGCGGCAGCACGGTCTGCACCTGGTTCATGATGCAGCAGGTCTCGCCGCGCACCACCGAGGTGATGGCCTCGGGGCCGCCCTTGTAGGGCACGTGGACCATGTTCAGGCCCAGGCGCGAGTTGAACTCGGCAAAGGCCATGTGCGTGCCCGCGCCGTTGCCGGTGGAGGCGTAGTTGTACTTTCCGGGGTTGGCCTTCACCAGCTCGACGAACTCCTTGAGCGTGCGCACGTTGATCACGTCGGGGTTGATGGTGAGCACGTTCGACACGTCGAGCACGGGCGCCACGGGCACGAAGTCGGCCTCGACGTCGAAGGGCAGCTTCTTGTAGAGCGCCGCGTTGCTGCCGTGCGTGGCGGCGGTGCCGAACGAGAGCGTGTAGCCGTCGGGCTTGGCATGGGCGACGTACTCGCTGGCGATGTTGCCGGCCGCGCCCGATTTGTAGTCGATGATCACGGGCTTGCCGAGCTGGCGCGACAGCGGCTCCTGGATGGCGCGGGCCACCACGTCGACGCCCGAGCCGGCCGGGAAGCCCATGATCAGTGTGACGGGTTGTTGCGGCCAGTCGGGCTGGGCCAGCGCCAGGGTCGATGCGGCAGCGGTGCAGAGCAAGGCGCCAGCGGCCAGCAGGGCGCGACGCGGGAAGGGAGAATGGGCCATGTCGGTCTTTCTTCGAGGCGGACGGTGCAGGCGCCGATTGTGGCGCGCGGCTGATATCTGTTTGCACATGTGCTTATGCACCGCGCCCCTTGCCTCTCCATAATCGCTCCATGGTCCGCCCCACACAACAACTCCACACCCATCGCGAACCGGTGCCCGTGCGCGCCGCCGCCACCGTCCTGCTGCTGCGCGACACCGACGCCGGCCTGGAGGTCCTCATGACCCGCCGCTCGGCCACCGCGAGCTTCGCACCCGGTGCCTACGTCTTTCCGGGGGGCCACATCGACGCGGCCGACGCCGCCGCCGCGCGCATCGCGGCACGCCGCGCCACGCAAAGCGACACGCAACACACGCAGGCCATCGCCGCGATCCGCGAGGCCTTCGAAGAACTCGGCATCCTGCTGGCCCGCCACGCCGACGGCCGCGCGGTGAGCGCCGGCGAGGTCGCCGCCATGGACCGCAATGCCACCGCCGGCACGGCCTTCGCCGACCAGTGCGCGGCACGCGGCCTGGTGCTGTCGGCCGACCAGGTCTTCACCTTCGCGCACTGGATCACCGACCGCGACCTGCCCAAGCGCTTCGACGTGCCCTTCCTGGTGGCGCGCATGCCCGAGGGCCAGGAGCCCACGGCCGACGAGAGCGAGCAGTTCGAGCCCTGCTGGGTGCGCCCGGCCGACGCGCTGGCGCGCCACGAGGCGGGCAGCTTCTTCATGATCTTCCCGACCATCCGCACGCTGCAGCGCATGGCGGCCTACGCGACGGTCGATGCGGTGCTCGCGGCCTGCGCGCCTGGGGCCGACGGCCAGGAGAAGCCGCTGTGGACCAGCTGCCCGCGCGCCGGCCTGCTCAAGGGCGAGGACGCGCGCTACATGGAACACGAGTCGCCCTTCGGCGAGCTCGCGCTGGTGTGCCCTGACGGCCAGATCGCGCACGCGCTCGACTGGCAGAGCACGCAGCCCGTGGCGCTGCTGAAGAACGTGCAGCGCCTCACCGCGCCGAACCCCAGCGCCATGACGGGCCCCGGCACCAACACCTACCTCGTGGGCGACGCGGCCACCGGCTACCTCGTGATCGACCCGGGCCCGAACGACGCGACGCACCTCGCACGGCTGATCGAAGCCACGCAGGGCGACATCCGCCTGATCGTCTGCACGCATTCGCACGCCGACCACTCGCCGGGCGCCGCGCCGCTGCAGGCGCTGTGCGCGGCAGCGCGCAAGCCGCCGATCCTCGGGCTGTCGTCCGCGCCCACGGCGCGCGCCACCGCACGCTTCAGTGCCGAGCGCGAACTGGCGGACGGCGAGCGGCTGGTGCTCTCGGGCACCGCGCCCGACGGCATGCCGCTCGTGCACACGCTGCGCGCCATCCACACGCCCGGCCATGCGGCCAACCACCTGTGCCTGGTGCTCGAAGAAGACGGCCTGCTGTTCTCGGGCGACCACATCCTCAACGGCAGCACGACGGTGGTCGATCCGCCGGACGGCGACATGACGGCGTACCTCGATTCGCTCGACAAGCTCGACGCGGCCTGCGCGGCCGGCGGCATCGACTTCATCCTGCCGGCGCACGGCTACGTGATCGGCTTTGCGCGCACCGCCATCGCGCACCTGAAGGCGCACCGCCTCAAGCGCGAGGCCAAGATCGCCGCCGCGATGCAGCGGCTGCCCGACGGCACGCCCGCGCAGTGGCTGCCGCTCGCCTACGACGACGTGCCCGAGCGCATGTGGCCGGTGGCGGCGCGTTCGCTGGCGGCGCATGTGGCGCGCATCCGTCAACTGGCCGACGCGCGATGAACCGCTCGAACCGCCCCTCGGCACCCGACGACGAAGGCGTGCGCCTGGCCAAGCGCGTGGCCGCGCTGGCCCAGGTGTCGCGCCGCGAGGCCGAGCTGCTGATCGAGAACGGCGCGGTGCGCGTGGACGGCGTGCCCGCGCTGCTGCCGCAGTCGCGCGTGCAGCCGCACCAGCAGGTCGAGATCGCCGCCGGCGCGCGGCCCGAGCCCGTGGTGCCGGTGACGATGGTGCTGTACAAGCCCGCCGGCATGCCGACCGACAACGCCCACCAGCTGCTGGTGGCTGCCAACCACCACGAGCCCGAGCGCGAGGGCCAGCGTTTCCTGCCGGCGCATGCGCGCGGCCAGCGCTGCATGACGCCGCTCGAAACCGGCGCCAGCGGCCTCGTGGCCTACACGCAGGAATGGCGCATCGAGCGCAAACTGCAGGAAGACGCGGGCATCCTCGAGCACGAAGTGATGGTCGACGTGGCCGGCCCGGTGAGCCCCGAGGTGCTGGCACGGCTGGAGCGTTCGCCCGCGCGCGTGAGCATCGGCCGGCAGTCGCCCGAGCAGACCGGCCTGCGCTTTGCGCTGAAGGGCGCGCGGCCCGGGCAGATCGCGCACATCTGCGACGGCGTGAACCTGCGCATCGTCGGCATGCGGCGCCTGCGCGTGGGCCGTGTCTCGCTGGCCGGGCTGCAGCCGGGGCAGTGGCGCTACCTGGCGCCGCACGAGCGTTTTTGAAAGCGACTTGAGGACGACGAGGCAGCACCGCAAACTGCCACCTGAAGACAGCGGCCTCGCGCCGCACACGGGAGATCCCAGCACCATGAAGTTCGGCACACCGATCCGCACCCTGGCCTGCACCCTGCCCCTGACGCTGCTGGCGGGCTGCAGCTACCTCACGGCCTTGCTGTTCCCGGACGCGCCGATCGGTTCGCCGACCGCCGCGACAACAGCCGCCCCACCCGCCGTGGTTTCCAAAGATGGCCTCGCGCCGATCACCGCCGTGCAGGTGGAACGCATCCGCGAAGCCGTCGGCGGCAAGCCCCCGAGCCCCGCGGTGGGCAAGGTGGTGGGGAGCGCGTCGCCGACCATCGAATCCTTCTTGCGTACCGAAGGCTGCATCACGGCGCGCAACGGCGCGGTGCTCAACCCCTTCGCCGCGCCTGGCCGGCTGTTCGACGGCACGGGCTTCCAGGGCGGGCCGATGGCCGAGATGCAGTACCACGACAAGACCGCCTGCGTGACGGTGCAGCGCATCCAGAACTGGAAGCTGGTGTCGCCCCGGCTGCTGCGCTTCGACGTGGTCTACGTGGGCGACGACGGCGAGGAGCGCGCCATCAAGCGCCACGAACTCATGCGCCAGCCCAAGGGCGGCTGGCTGTTCACGCGCTGAGCGTTGCGGCCGGCGAGCGGCACGTGCCGCTCAGCGGACGGTCGTGGCGGGCTTGCCTTGTTGGCTTTGTGCGAGCGCGTCATCGGCCGGCTCCCAGCCGCCACCGAGCGCCATGAACAGCACGACCTGGTCGTCGGCCAGTTGCGCCTCGCTGGCGGCCAATGCGGCGTCGGCGCCGGCCAATGCGCGTTCGGCGTCGAGCGCGTCGAGGTAGGCGGTGCGGCCGTTGCGGTACAGCTGGCGCGCCTGCGCGGCGACCTTGGCGCTTTCGTCGCGCGAGGCCTGCAAGGCGGCGCGGCGGTCGAGTTCGCGGGCGTAGGTGCCGAGCGCGGTCTCGGTCTCGCGCAGTGCCGTGAGCACGGTGCCGTCGAACTTGGCGAGCGCGGCGCGCGTGCCGGCCTCGGCCTGTGCGATGCGGGCCTGCGCGGCGCCGGTGTTGGGCACGGTCCACGAGATCAGCGGGCCCACGCTCCAGGCCAGCGTGTCCTGGCGGCCGAAGCCGGTGGCATGGCCGGCGGACGAGCCCGACAGGCCCAGCGTGACCTTCGGATAGAGGTCGGCCGTGGCCACGCCGATGCGTGCGGTCGAGGCAGCGAGGCTGCGCTCGGCCTGGCGGATGTCGGGCCGGCGGCGCAGCAGCGCGGCGCCGTCGCCCACCGGCAGCGCGCCGGCCACGCGCGGCGGCGTGGTGCAGTCGGCCACCTCGCGCGGAAAATCTTGCGGCAGCGCGCCGGTGAGCGTGGCCAGGCGGTAGAGCGCGCCCTGGCGCTGGGCCTTCAGCGGCGGCAGCGCGGCGTCGAGCTGCGCGAGCTGGGCACGCGCGCGGCCGGCGTCGATGGCACCGGCGCGGCCTGCGCGCTGCAGGCGCTCGGTGACGTTCACGGCGTCCTGTTGCAGCGCGACCGACTTCTGCGCGATCTGCAGCCGCAGGCCAGCCGAGCAGGCCTCGGCGTAGGCGCGCGCGGTGCCCGCCGCAACGTTCACGCGCACGAGGTCGAGCGCGGCTTCGGCGGCCTGGCTGTTGGCGGCCGAGGCTTCGATGGCGCGGCGGATCTGGCCGAACAGGTCGACCTGGTACGACAGCGACGCGCCCGCGCTGTAGTTGAAGGTGTTCGGCGGCTCGTAGCCCTTTTGCAGCAGCGACAGGCCCGAGACGTGGCCGAACGACGGCCCGCCGTTCACGCCGATCGTCGGGTACTTGGCGCCGGCCACTTCGGTTTCGATGGCGCGTTCGCGCTCGAGGTTGGCGACGGCCTGGCGCAGGTCGGTGTTGTGCGCAAGGGCCTGGGTGACGAGCCGGTCGAGCAGCGGGTCGTGGTACAGGCGCCACCAGTGCGCGGGCAGCGGCGCGGCGTTCGCCGGTGCTTCGGCGAAAGGCTTGCCGGCAGCGGGCTGGCTGGCCAGTGCCTCGGGCGGTTGCCGGTAGTCGGGGCCGACCGCCGCGCAGGCCGCGAGCCCGGCCGCGACCGCGAGCGAAGCCATGCGAAAGGCGAAGCGGGTCATGGCGGTCATCCCTTCTTCGGCGTGGCGGCAGCGTGGGCCGTGTCGTGTTCGAGGACCTGCACGGTGACGGTCTGGCCGGCCACGAGGCGCGCGCCCTCGGGCAGCGGGTCGAGCTTCACGCGCACCGGGATGCGCTGCGCCAGCCGCACCCAGTTGAAGGTCGGGTTCACGCTGGGCAGCAGGTTGGCGCTGGTGGAGCGGTCACGGTCGGCGATGCCGGCGGCCACGCTGTCGACCGCGCCTTCGAGCACCGCGCCACCGCCCATCGGCGTCACGCGCACGCGGTCGCCCAGGTGGATGCGCGGCAGCTTGGTTTCTTCGAAGTAGCCCTCGACGTAGAACGACTGCGCATCGACCAGCGCGAGCACCGGACGGCCGGCGGCGGCGTAGCTGCCCTGGCGCAGATCGAGGTTGGTGACGAGGCCGTCGGCCGGCGCGCGCACTTCGGCGCGCTGCAGATTGAGGCGCGCCGAGTCGAGCGCCACCTCGGCCTGCGCGACGGCGGCCTGGGCCTGCTCGACGCGGGCGCGGGTCTGTTCGCGCGACTCTTTGGACACCAGCTCGTCGAGCCCCGTGTTGCGTGCGTTCTCGCGCTGGGCCTGGGCGCTCACGGCGCGCTGCGCGGCGAGCGCGGCCTGCGCCTGGCGCACGGCGAGGTCGTAGCGCGCGCGGTCCACCTCGAACAGCAGCGTGCCGGCGGCGACGGGCTGGTTGTCGCGGATCGGCACGGCCGTGACGAGGCCCGAGACGTCGGGCGCGATCTGGACCACGTTGGCGCGCACGCGGCCGTCGCGCGTCCACGGTGCGAGCTCGTAGTGGTCCCACAGGCGAAAGCCCGCCCAGACGGCGGCAGCCACCACGGCCACGGTGAGGAGAACGCGCAGCAGGCTCTGCGCCCGGGGGTTGTCTGCGAAGGGATTGGCTTTCATGGAAATCTCTGTGTGGTTTGCGTTGTCATTGCAGGTGCGCCGTGAGGCGGCTCAGGCCGTACAGCAGCAGCAGGTACAGCGCCATGTCGAACAGCGCCGGGTGCCACACCCAGCGGTACAGGCCAGTGGCGGCAAGCAGCCGGCGCACGCCCCACAGGGCGAGCAGCGCGGCGCCGGCCAGCAGCATGAGCCAGGGCACGTAGAGCCCGTAGAAACTGGCTTCGCCGATCATGCGGAAGCTCCTTGCGGTGAAGAGGAAGACACGGCCACGCCTGCCAGCGAAGGCGGCGCGTCGGGGAACAGGTTGCGACGCAGGCCGACCAGCGCGGTGACGGCGGCGCGCGAGGCGGTGGTGACGTCGCGTGCGGCGAGCACCGCCGCCAGCGCTTCATCGATCTGCGGCAGCAACGCAGCCGGGCGCGGCGCCATGCGGCCTTCGCCGCGCTGGCGGAAGAAGCGCGCGATGCCGCCGAGCAGCGCGGCCGAGGTGGCCATCGGCAGCTGGGCGCGCACGCGCTGCAGCACGGCGATGTCGGCGCCCATGCGCAGGTCGCGCAGCGCGTCGTTGGCGGCCACGCCCTCGACGGTGCCGCCGGCCTGCGCGATGCGCGGCGCCAGCAGGCCGATGCGGTCGAGCATGCGCACGGCGTAGGCGTCGCTTTGCGCGTACTGCGGCTGGGTGGAGGCGGCCATGTCGCCGAGCTCGCGCCAGGTGGCACGCTGGATGCGGCGCGCGCTCCAGTCGGCGCCCACCGAGCGCACCAGCCGCGTGACGCGCGCGGCCATCACCACGCCGACGATCTGGCCGGTCATGCTGTTGATGAAGCTCACGAGGTCGGCGCTGGCGGTATCGTGCATCGCCAGCGTGCCCGACACGCCAAAGACCAGCGCCATCGCGGCCATGAAGTGCGTCGGGCGCGGCAGGTACAGGCCCAGCACCAGGAACAGCGGCGCGCAGACCAGCGCGAGCATGCCGAAGTCCTGCACCGTGGGCATGAGCACGAGCACGTAGACGGCCGAGATGGGAATGGACCACAGCGTCCACTTCAGGAAGCCGTGCATCGCGGGCACGGGGTCGTCCATGGTGGCGAAGAAGCAGCAGAAGACGGCGGCCATCATGGTGGCGGCCGAGCCCATGGTCCAGCCCGTGAGGATCCAGAACGCGCCGCACACGCAGATGGCGATGACGGCGGCCAGCGCCGACAGCAGCGCCATGCCGTGGTCGCGGTGCATCGCGCGCTGGCCGAGCGCGGCCGTGCGGCGCAGCGGCGCGCCGCCCTTCAAGCCTTCGTCGATGTCGCGGCGCAGCCGGACACAGGCGGTCCAGCCGTCGACCAGCTCTTCGAGCCGGCCCGCCAGGCCGATGCGCAGCGCGCGGGCCCAGGGGCTGAACCCCGTGTCTTGTGCGGTGCCCAGTGCGCCGATCGCCTGGCGCAGCGCCTGCAAGCGTGCGGAGGCATCGACGGTCGGGTCGCTTTCGTCGCGCAGCCATTGCGCGGCCAGCGCCAGCACGGCGGTGACGTCAGGCGCGAGGCGGCCTTCGGCTTGCGCCAGCGCCTGCAGCCGGTCTTCGACCGCCGACAGCGCGGGCGTGAGTGCCGCCACGCGGTCCTGCATGGCGCGGATCGCGCCGGCGGTCCAGCGCAGGTGCGTGGTGTCGAAGGGCACGTGGGTCGAGAGCAGGCGCAGCTGCGTGATGTCGCCGGCCAGGCGGCGGCGGTCGTCGTCCAGGCGCTTGGGGTCGGCGTCCTTGGGCGTGCTGCGGTCGCCGGGCTGGAACAGGTCGCCGAGCCACTGGCGCGCGTCTTTCAGCGTGCGGTCGAGCAGGCCCAGCACGGTGGGCGCGAGCCCCGCGGGCAGCACGAGGCTGTGGACCAGCGTGGCGCAGAAGATGCCCAGGCCGATCTCTTCCACGCGCGCCACGGCGGTGTCGAACAGCACGAGCGGCGTCTGCACCGACGGAAAGCCGATCAGCGCCGCCGTGTAGCCCGCGAGCATGAAGACGTACGAGCGCGGCGTGCGGTCGAGCAGCGACACATACAGGCACAGCCCGACCCACAGCGCGAGCACCAGCGTGAGCAGCTCGGGCGCATTGGACAGCGCGGGCACCATCAGCACGGTGGCGACGCTGCCGATGAGCGTGCCGCAGAAGCGGAACACCGCCTTGGAGCGCACGGCGCCGGCCAGCGGGTGGGCGACGACGTAGGTGGTCATGAGCGCCCAGAACGGGCGCGGCAGGCCGGCGCGGCTGGCCAGGTACATCGCCAGCATCGCCGCGGCGAAGCTCTTGACGGAAAAGAGAACTTCCGCGCGGGTGAAGCGCGGCAGGGCCATCGACATCGCCATTTACTGGCCGCGCCCTTCCTGCTGCAGGCTCTGCATGCCGGCAGCACTGCGGCCGAGCTTGGCCTCGAGCGCGCCGAAGACGCGCAAGGTGGCGGCGATGTCCTCGTCGGGAATGCCTTCGAACAGCGCGGCGCGCATCTGGCGCAGCGCGGCCTCGATGGGCTCGCAGACGGCGCGGCCGGCGGGCGTGAGGTGCAGCGTCTTGGCGCGGCGGTCGGCCGGGTCTTCGCGGCGCTCGACGAAGCCGGCCTCGACCAGCTGGTCGAGCGAGCGCACCAGCGACGGCCCTTCGATGCCCAGCGCCTCGGCCACCGTGCCCTGGCGCACGCCGTCTTCCATGCGCCCGAGCACCACGACCGGCCAGGCCAGCGTCTGCGACAGGCCCACGTGCGCCACCGCCTTGTCGGCCGCCGCGCGGTAGCCGCGCTGGAGCACCGACAGCGAGGTGCCGAGCCGCATCAGCGCGTGTTCGCGCAACGGGGAGATGGGTTCGGTATCGGCCACGGCGTTATCAATTAGTTAGCTTGCTAACAATTGTACGGGTTTCTACCGAGTCTTGCACGCGACCGCGCACGACGTCAGCGCGCGGCCCAGGGAAAAGGGGGAAGGGAAAGAAAAGTGTGAAGCTCGCCGATAAGCCGGATTCTGTGCACCGGAGCCCTCTTGCGAAGACCCCGGCGTGACCGCCATTACTCTGGGCCGTTTGTCGCCAAACGGCTCGATGCCACCTACCCGCCAGCTCAGCGGAACCACCTCAATACTGGCCTACTTGGTGTTGCTGCGCGCAGAGATTGCCCGTTTCACCCGAACTGAATCGGCTCGTCTCTGTTGCTCTGATCCTCACCTCACGGTGGAGAGTCGTTAACTCCTGCGCTGTCCTGTGCAGTCCGGACGTTCCTCCAGTGCGATCTTTCGACCCGATGCTGTTGCCCGAAGGCAGAGCATCGTCCCTTTCGGGCTTGCACCAGCGGCGGTCTGGCGTGCTTCACCGCTCGATTATCGCCCGCCCCATCAATGACCCTTCAGGCGGTGTCGCGCGCCGACCTTCAACCGAGCGTTTCGCTGTCGCCGGCCTGCACCAGGCCCAGCTTGCGCAAGGTCCGGTGGAAGTTGCTGCGGTCGATGCCGGCCTCGCGCGCGGCGCTGGCCACGCGGCCGCCGTGGCGGGCGAGCAGTTCCGAAAGCCAGGCCCGCTGGAAGGCCTCGGTCGCCTCGCGCAACGTGCCACCAGCGATGGCAGGCCCCGCGTGTTCGTTCGCCGGGGCCTGCGCGGGCGCTGCCATGGCGCTTCCCACGATGGCAGCGCTGTCCAGCGCCAGGTGATGCGGCTCGATGGCCGTCCAGCGCGAGCCGCGCGGCTGCTCCCTGAACGCCCGCAGCGAGGCGCGGCTGATCACATGCTCGAGTTCGCGCACGTTGCCCGGCCAGCCGTGCGCCAGCATGGCGGCCTTCGACGCCGGCGAGAGCCGCAGGTTGCGCGCGCCCAGCCGGTGCTGGTTCTCCTCGAGAAAGCTGCCGGCCAGCACGAGCACGTCGCGCCCGCGTTCGTGCAGCGGCGCGACGACCAGCGGATAGACCGACAGCCGGTGGTACAGGTCGGCGCGAAAGCGCCCCTGTGCGATCGCCGCAGGCAGGTCGCGGTTGGTGGCCGCGATCACGCGCACGTCGACCTTGCGCATGCGGTCGCTGCCGGGGCGCTGCACCTCGCCGCTTTGCAGCACGCGCAGCAGCTTGGCCTGCACGCTCAGCGGCAGCTCGCCGACCTCGTCGAGAAAGAGCGTGCCGCCATCGGCGATCTCGAACTTGCCGTCGCGGTCCTGCACGGCGCCGGTGAACGCGCCGCGCTTGTGGCCGAAGAGTTCGCTGTCGGCCAGCGACTCGGGCAGCGCCGCGCAGTTGACCTGCACCAGCGGCTGCTCGCTGCGCCGCGAGCGCGCGTGCAGGCGCTGCGCGACCAGGTCCTTGCCCACGCCGGTCTCGCCGAGCAGCAGCACCGTGAGGTCGGACACGGCGACCGTGTCGATCTCGTGGCACAGCTGCCTCATCGCCGGGCTGCTGCCCAGCAGCTCGCGGGGCGCGCCGCGGCCTGCGCGCAGCGCCTGCGCCACGGCCTGCTCGCGCATCGCGCGCGCCTGCATTTCGCGGATCGTATCGGCGGCCTCGATGCCGGTTTCGACGAGGGCGATCAGTGCCTCCATCTGCGCCGGGCCCACAGCATCGAAGGCGTGCGGCTCCAGCGCGTCCAGCGTGAGCAGGCCCCAGACGGCGCCGCGCAAGCGCAGCGGCGCGCCCATGCAGTCGTGCACCGGCAGGATGCCCGGCTGGCCGGCGACGAGGCCGTCGTACGGGTCGGGCAGGTTGCTGTCGTGGGCGAAGCGCAGGCCCCGTTCGCTGTCGAGCAGGCGCGCGAAACGTGGATGCGCGGCGACGGGAAACTGGCGCCCCAGGGTTTCGTCGCTCAGGCCGTCGACCGCGACGGGCTTCAGCACGTCGACATCGAGCTGCAGCAGCGCGGCGGCATCGCAGCGGACCAGCCCGCGCGCGGCGGCGAGCAGCGATCGGTAGCGGGCGGCCTCGGCTTCGGGCTCGGGCGATGGGGTCTCGGTGGTCGAATCGACACGTATCGTGGTCATAAATACAACGCAGAAGTTGTTGCGAATTTGACCACATCCGGCAAATCCCCAATGACGTCAAGCACTTGCAGAGGCCTTCCGGCTGGCACGGATCGTGAGATGACCAACGCATCTCAACCGAAGGACCGCCAGACCATGAATCCGCAAACCATCGCCATCGTCAAGTCCACCGTGCCCGCGCTCCAGGCCCACGGCGAGGCCATCACCAGCCACTTCTACAAGATCATGTTCGAGGGCCATCCGCAGGTGAAGGCCTTCTTCAACGAGGCGCACCAGGCGGCCGGCACGCAGGCGCGCGCGTTGGCGGGGGCGGTCATCGCGTACGGCGCGCACATCGACCGGCTCGAAGCGATCGCCGGCGCCCTGCCCCGCATCATCCAGAAGCACGCCGCGCTGGGCGTGCTGCCGGAGCACTACCCGATCGTCGGCCACTACCTGCTGCGCGCCGTGAAGGAGGTGCTCGGCGATGCCGCGACCGACGAGGTGATCGCCGCCTGGGGCGAGGCCTACGAATCGCTGGCGGGCCTGCTCATCGCCGCGGAAGAAGCCGTCTACAGCGCCAATGCGGCGCAACCCGGCGGGTGGCGCGGCACGCGCGAATTTCGCGTGGCCCGGCGCGAGGACGAGAGCGAAGTCATCACCTCGTTCTACCTGGAGCCCGTGGACGGCGGCGCGCTGCTGGCGTTCTCGCCGGGGCAGTACCTCACGCTGGTGCTGGAGATCGACGGCCAGCCGGTGCGGCGCAACTACTCGCTGTCCGACGCGCCGGGCAAGCCGTGGTACCGCATCAGCGTGAAGAAGGAGGAAGGGGGCCGCGCCTCGAACTGGCTGCACGCAGCCGCCGCGGTCGGCACGCGGCTGCAGGTGCAGGCGCCGTGCGGCGACTTCGTGCTGCAGCCCGCCGGCGAGCAGGCGCGGCCCCTCGTGCTGGTGACGGGCGGCGTGGGCATCACGCCCGCGATGAGCATGCTCGAATCGGTGGCGCACACGGGCCGGCCGGTGCACTTCGTCCATGCGGCGCGGCACGGCGGCGCGCACGCGTTCCGCGCCCGCGTCGACGCACTCGCGCAGCGGCATGCGAACGTGAAGCCGCTGTATGTCTACGACGCGCCGCGCGACACCGACACGCCGCACGCGACCGGCTTCGTCACCCGCGAGCTGCTGGCCGGAGTGCTGCCGGAAGACCGCGACGTCGACCTGTACTTCCTCGGACCGAAGCCCTTCATGCAGGCGGTGTATGCGAACGGGCTGGCGCTCGGCGTGCCGAAGCAGCAGCTTCGCTACGAGTTCTTCGGGCCGCTGGAAGCCCTGGAGGCCTGAATCGCAACGGCCTGCCATCCCCTCGTGCTGAAACGGTCGCGGGCCGGGTGCAACCCGGCCCAGGGGGCGCCACAATGCGCGCTGACCATCCGACCCTCGCACCCAAGGAGATTCCATGAAGGCCCAGAACATCCTCCAGACCATCGGCAACACGCCGCACATCCGCATCAACCGCCTGTTCGGCCATGCGAAGCAGCAGGTCTGGATCAAGTCGGAGCGCGCCAACCCCGGCGGCTCGATCAAGGACCGCATCGCGCTGTCGATGGTGGAAGACGCCGAGAAGAGCGGCGCGCTGAAACCCGGCGGCACCATCGTCGAGCCCACTTCGGGCAACACCGGCATCGGCCTGGCGATGGTCGCGGCCGTCAAGGGCTACAAGCTGATCCTGGTGATGCCCGACAGCATGTCGGTGGAGCGCCGCCGCCTGATGCTGGCCTACGGCGCCACCTTCGACCTCACGCCGCGCGCCAACGGCATGAAGGGCTCCATCGCCCGCGCCGAGGAAATCGTGGCCGGCACGCCGGGCGCGTGGATGCCGCAGCAGTTCAACAACCCCGCCAACGTCGACGTGCACGTGCGCACCACGGCCGAGGAAATCGCGGCCGACTTTCCCGAGGGCATCGACGTGCTCATCACCGGCGTGGGCACGGGCGGCCACATCACCGGCGTGGCGAAGGTGCTCAAGAAGAAGTGGCCCAAGCTGCAGGTGTTCGCGGTGGAGCCCGTGGCCTCGCCCGTGATCTCGGGCGGCGCGCCCGCGCCCCACCCCATCCAGGGCATCGGCGCGGGCTTCATCCCGAAGAACCTGGACACCTCGCTGCTGGACGGCGTGCTGCAGGTCGACGCCGAACCGGCGCGCGAAATGGCGCGCCGCTGCGCGGTCGAGGAAGGCATCCTGGTCGGCATCTCGTCGGGCGCGACGCTCGCGGCCATCGCGCAGAAGCTGCCCTCGCTGGCGCCCGATGCGGTGGTGCTGGGCTTCAACTACGACACCGGCGAGCGCTACCTCTCCGTCGAAGGCTTCCTGCCCGCCTGATCCAGCTACAAGTTTCATAGCGCCCCGGGCGCTTAAAATCGTCGGTCTGCTTGATAACCACAAGCCCCACGACATGCTGCGAATCTCCGAACTCAAACTCCCGCTCGACCACGCGCCTGACGCGCTGGCCACCCTGATCGCCCGAACGCTCGACGTTCCGACCGAAGCGATCGCCTCCCACACCGTCTACAAGCGCAGCTTCGACGCCCGCAAGGTCGACCTGCTCACGGTCTACATCTGCGACGTGCAGCTGGCCGACGCGGCGCTCGAAGCCTCGCTGCTGGCCAAGCACGCCGCCCACCCGCACATCCAGCCCGCGCCCGACATGCGCTACACGCCGCCGGGCCAGGCGCCCGCGGACGCGACGCGCCCCGTGGTGATCGGCTTCGGCCCCTGCGGCATCTTCGCGGCGCTGATGCTCGCGAAGATGGGCTTCAAGCCCATCGTGCTCGAACGCGGCAAGACCGTGCGCCAGCGCACCCGCGACACCTGGGGCCTGTGGCGCAAGAGCGTGCTCAACACCGAGTCGAACGTGCAGTTCGGCGAAGGCGGCGCCGGCACCTTCTCGGACGGCAAGCTCTACAGCCAGATCAAGGACCCGCGCTTCCTCGGCCGCAAGGTGATGGAAGAGTTCGTCAAGGCCGGCGCACCGCCCGAAATCCTGTACGTCGCGCACCCGCACATCGGCACCTTCAAGCTGGTGAAGGTGGTGGAGAACATCCGCGAGCAGATCGTCGCGCTCGGCGGCGAGATCCGCTTCGAGCAGCGCGTGACCGATGTGCACATCGAAGACGGCCACCTGCGCGGCCTGACGGTGCTGGACCAGACGACCGGCCAGAGCAGCGAGCTGCGCGCCGACCACGTCGTGATGGCACTGGGCCACAGCTCGCGCGACACCTTCGAGATGCTGCACACGCGCGGTGTGCACATCGAGGCCAAGCCCTTCTCCATCGGCTTCCGCGTCGAGCACCCGCAGGGCCTGATCGACCGCGCCCGCTGGGGCCGCCACGCGGGCCATCCGCTGCTGGGCGCGGCCGACTACAAGCTGGTGCATCACGCCAGCAACGGCCGCTCGGTCTACAGCTTCTGCATGTGCCCCGGCGGCACCGTGGTCGCGGCCACCAGCGAGCCGGGCCGCGTGGTCACCAACGGCATGAGCCAGTACTCGCGCAACGAACGCAACGCCAACGCGGGCATCGTGGTGGGCATCGACCCGCGCGACTTCCCGGGCGATGCGCTCGCGGGCATCGCGCTGCAGCGCCAGCTCGAAAGCAACGCCTACGTGCTCGGCGGCAGCAACTACCACGCGCCCGGCCAGCTGGTGGGCGACTTCATCGCCGGCAAGCCATCGACCGCGCTCGGCAGCATCATCCCGTCGTACAAGCCCGGCGTGACGCCGACCGACCTGCACCAGGCCCTGCCCGCCTACGCCATCGAGGCGATGCGCGAGGCCTTCCCCGCCTTCGGCCGCAAGATCAAGGGCTTCGACACGCACGACGCCGTGCTCACGGGCGTGGAAACGCGCACCTCGTCGCCGATCAAGATCACGCGCGGCGACGACTTCCAGAGCCTCAACGTGCGCGGCCTCTACCCGGCCGGCGAAGGCGCGAGCTACGCGGGCGGCATCCTGTCGGCCGGCGTGGACGGCATCAAGGTGGCCGAGGCCGTGGCGCGCAGCGTGCTCGGCAGCGCCGTTTGACGATGCACTTCCACCGTCCCACCACCGGCCAGCTGGCCGTCGCCACGCTGGCGATGGCCGCCGTGGTGCTCGCGTCCAACCTCCTGGTCCAGTTCGCCATCAACGACTGGCTCACCTGGGGCGCCTTCACCTACCCGGTGGCCTACCTCGTGAGCGACCTCGTCAACCGGCGCTTCGGCCCCGGCATGGCGCGCCGCGTGGCGTGGGTCGGCTTCGCGGTGGCCGTGGCGGTGTCGCTGCTGCTCGCACCGGCGCGCATCGCCGCCGCCTCGGGCCTGGCCTTCATCGCCTCGCAGCTGCTCGACATCCGCGTGTTCGACCGCCTGCGTAGGGGCCTGTGGTGGCGCGCGCCGCTCGTGGCCACGGTGATCGCGGCCGTGCTCGACAGCATCGTCTTCTGGGGCATCGCCTTCGCGGGCACCGACGGCCCCTGGCTCACCTGGGCGCTCGGCGACCTGGGCGTGAAGCTCGGTGTCGGCGTGCTGATGCTGCTGCCGTTCCGGCTGCTGATCGGGCGGCAGGTCCCTGACCGAGGTGACCGAGGCGCTGCACGCGCATGACGATCCGCCCTGACAATACCCGCAGGATGTTCCGACCGCGCTGACCGCGCGGGACCGGTTGTTCTTTTTCTTCCCTTTCCATCCCTCGCGCCCATCGCCGAGCCTTCCGTATGACCGACGCATCCACCGCCGCCCCGAACACGAACTCGCGCAACGCACGGCGCCAGCGCCCGGACATGGCCGAGCAGCTGCAGCAGCTGAAGTCCGGCGCGGGCAGCACCGACGCAGGCGCTGACGCGTCGGCGGCGCAGCCCGCCCCCGCGCAACAGCAGCAGCAACAACGCCCGCCGCGGGCGAAGCAACAGCGCCCGCATGGGCAGCAGCAGCCGCAGCAAGGGCGCAAGCCGCGCGGACAGCAGCCGCAACAGCAACAACAGCCCGAAGCCCAGCGCGCACCGCGCAAGGTCAACCCGGTGCTCGAACGCCTGTTCGAGCTGTACCCGCAACTCTTCGGCGCGCGCTTCGTGCCGCTGAAGCTCGGCGTGTACGAAGAACTGATCGCGCGCCATCCCGAAGACTTCAAGGCCGAAGACCTGAAGATCGCGATGGGCCAGCACGCACGCTCCACGCGCTACCTCGAGAGCGTGGCCGCCGGCCATGCGCGCCACGACCTGGACGGCAACGCGCTCGACCCGGTTGCGCCCGAGCACGTGCACCACGCCATCCTCGAGCTGCACCGCCGCCGTTCGCACCGCAACCCCGGCGAAGACCTGCGTCCGCAGCTGGTGACGCGCATCGCCAAGGCCATCGAAGCCTCGGGCCTCGACCACGAGGCCTATGCCGTGCTGGTGCGCTCGCGCGACGCCAACAACAACGCCGTCGTCGACGAAGCCCTGGCCGAACTCGCCCAGCAGGCCGCCAAGCGCGAAGCCCTGCTGCGCGCCTTCGAAGCCAGCGGCCGCAGCGAACAGGAGTTTGCCGACATGTACGGCATGAAGCCCGGCGACGTGACGCGCACGCTGCAGCGCGTGCGGGACGACAAGAAGCGGGCCGAGGCTGCGGCCGCTGCCGCAGCGGTGGCCGCTGAAGCGGCGGCAGCCGCAGCGCCTGAAGTGCAGGCAGCGCCCGACGCAGAAGCCGCCCCGGCCGCTCCCGAAGCACCCGCCGCGGACTGACGCCACACGCCCGCCCCAACGAAAAAAGCCGCCACATCACTGTGGCGGCTTTTTTCATGGACGACGGCGTTGGCCGCCTTCTGCAGTGGGCTCAGCGCGCGTTCTGCAGCGCCGCGATGCGCTCTTCGATTGGCGGGTGCGTGGCAAACAGCTTGCCCATCGCGCCCGTGATGCCCATGGCTTCGACGGCCTTGGGCAGCTCGCCGGCCGGCAGGCCGCCCAGGCGGGCGAGCGCGTTCATCATCGGCTGGCGGTTGCCCATGAGTGCGGCGGCGCCGGCGTCGGCGCGGAACTCGCGCTGGCGCGAGAACCAGGCCACCACGATCGCGGCGGCGAAGCCGAGCACGATGTCCAGCACGATGGTGCTCACGTAGTAGCCGATGCCGGGGCCCGACGAGCGGTCGTCGCCGCGGCGCAGGAAGCTGTCGACCGCGTAGCCGATCACGCGCGAGAGGAACACGACGAAGGTGTTCATCACGCCCTGGATCAGCGTCATCGTGACCATGTCGCCGTTGGCGATGTGCGCGACTTCGTGGCCGATGACGGCCTCGACTTCTTCGCGCGTCATGCCCTGCAGCAGGCCGGTGGACACAGCCACGAGCGACGAGTTCTTGAACGCGCCGGTGGCAAAGGCATTGGGCTCGCCTTCGAAGATGCCGACCTCAGGCATGCCGATGCCGGCCTTGTCGGCGAACTTGCGCACGGTGCCGACGATCCAGGCCTCGTCGGGCGACTGGGGGTTGTCGATCATGCGCAGGCCGGCCGTCCACTTGGCCATGGGCTTGCTGATGAGCAGCGAGATGATCGCGCCGCCGAAACCCATGACCAGCGCAAAACCGAGCAGCGCCGTCAGGTTGAGCCCGTTGGCCGTGAGAAAGCGGTTGACGCCGAGCAGGCTGGCGACCACGCCGAGCACCGCGACGACCATCACGTTGGTCAGGACAAACAGAAGGATACGTTTCAAGTTGAATTCTCCGTGGGGAAATCTGCCCCCTTAGATAAGGCCCCCGGGGCCCTCTTCAAGCCGCGCGCGACAGGGAGGCCCTCGGTGTTGCTTCCGGTGGAGCCATGATAGGAGCAAAAGTTCTGGCGCCCCGATATTCCCCGCAGGAGTCAAGGCCTGTCAGAAAAGGCCGCTGGTGCCCGGTGCGGGGCGGGTGGCGATGTCAGCCTCGAGCCGGTCGCGTCGGCGGCTGTCCTGCGTCCAGCGCAGCGCGAACAGCACGCCGTTGACCAGCAGCAGCCCCGCGGCGAACAGCCACCACAGCGCGTGCGCGCCCGCCGCAGTCATGCGCGAGGCATCGAGGCTCGGGTCGACGCGCACCCACGGCGTGCCGGTGGTGTCCTTGCCGCTGGCGGTCACGAGGCCTTCGAGGGTGAAGGGTTTCAGGCTGTCTGGTGTGGCGTTGAGCTGCAGGCGGGTCCAGCGGGCGAGCGGGGTGCTCTCGCCATCTTCGGCCTTGCCGGGCTGCGCCGGCATGTCCACGATGCGCGTGGCAGACGCCAGCAGCACGCCGCCCTTGGCGGGCACGATGGCGGTGCGCGCCGTCTCGATCTTCGCAGCCACCGTACTGTCGACGGCTTGTTGCAACGCACGCCGGACAGACGCCAGCTGTTGCTGCGACAGCCTCAGGGATGCGTTCTCCTGGCCCGTCGCCACGCTCGCGGCCAACGCCTGCCAGGTGATCACGGGCATGTCGACGCCGTCCTTGTCTACGGTGGCGTCGATGGTGCGCACGAGGTCGCGCTGCAGGCTCTCGCAGGCGGAGGGCGACAGGCCATCGGCGTCCTTGCAGGCGGCCTCGATCGCCGCCACCGACTGGTCGAAACCCCGCGCGATCCACAGCGTGCGCTCGCGCGCGCTGTAGGCCGCGAGCCTGTCGTCCACCCGTCCGCCCTGCAGAAGCCGCTGCACCTCGATCAGGCTGGACATCGTGTAGTCCTCGGACACACGAATGAAGTGGGGGCTGGCGAGCGCCAGCACGGTCTGCGGAATGTCCAACGCGGGAACAACGGGTGCGGTGCCGTCCCAGCGCACCAGGGTGCAATCGGTGGCGGGCACGCCGGCACGGCCGCTCAGGTCGATCTCGCACCGGCCTTCGCCTGCCATGCGCGCGCGGCTGCCCCAGGGCGGCGGATTGTCGGCCAGTTGCCCGACGTCGGCATAGGCGGTGGTGCCGCTGCCATTCATGACCCACTGCGCCGCCAGCGCAGCCTCGCTGCGCAGGTCGGGCACCGACAGCGCGACCGCACTTGCGGCGAGCAGGCCGATGATCAGATGCAGCAGGTGCCGTCCCCAGTACACGGGCTGGAAACGCCGCCACTCGTCGCTCACCGACCACTTGGGGCCGAAGCCCACTGCGCTGTAGTCGCTGGTGCGCAGCTCGGCTTCGATCACCTCGCCGTGCGCCACCGCTGCCGCGTTGCGCCAGTGCGAGGGCAACACTAGGCTCAACTTGTCGCCGATGAACAGGCCCACGCTCTGGACCGACGTGTTGCCAGCATTCGTCACCGAAATCTGGTTGAGCATGCCGCGCACGCGGTTCACGGGCTGCGGTTCCCGCTCCGGCGCCGTGGCCGGCGGCTTGCGCACGAACAGCCACACGGCCCACAAGCCTGCGAGCAGGCCTGCGCCCAGCAGGTAGATGCGCGCCGCGCGCGTGGCGTCCCAGGTGGCGACCCACAACAGCACGAACGCCAGAAGCCACGCGAAGGCCGAGGCCCAGCCGCCGCGCCCGATGCGGCTCTCGACCTCCTCGGGCGTTTCGGTGCGCTGGCTCAGGATGTCGACCTCGCCGCGCTGGTAGCGCGCGTTCGGGTCGGTCGCTATCGATGCCACCGCGGCTTCCGGCACCACCACGCCAGTCGCCACTTCGGCCGCCACGGTCTCATCGAGCGACGGCAGCGCGCCGAGCTCGCCGCGCTGCCATTGTTGGTCTTGGGCCTGCTGGCGCTGCGCGCGCGCCCGGCCTTCGAGCAGTTCGAAGCCGTTCAGGCGGATCACCACCGCGCACTTGCCGGACAACACCACCTGCGCCTCGTTGTACGCCTCGACGTAGTGGAGGGCGTCGTAGGGCAGCAGCACGTCGACGTCGCCAAGGGTGTCGTGCAGCGTGGTCGCGCCTTGCGTTTGGAGGCCGTGGCGCACGAACGCGCCGTCGAGCTCGTGCACGTTGTCGCCGATCACGAGGCCCTGCCCCATGAGAAAGGGTTGCAGCGCCGACTTTTCTTCGTCGCTGATGCTGCGCAGCACCGGCGAGTTGCTGCGAAAGTCTTTCAGCGCATTGCGGTTCTCGGAGCGTCGCGACATGTAGCTGATGAAGCTGTAGATCCCGTAGAGAACCAGCCCGAGCTTGAGAACGATGAGGACGGTGTCCATCTTTTTTGATTTCCCTGATTTTTTCTTGACGTATGTCGCGCGCACTTGCGCGCGATGCGACCGCCAGCCGAGGGCCCTCCCGAACCCGTGCGTGCTGGCGTGGCTTCAGCCTGCCGACAAGCCCTGCAAGGGTCGAAAGACCTGCGGGTCGGCGTAGAACGAAGCCGCGTCATTCTCGATGCACCAACCGGGCACGCCGAGCACCGGCAGCGGAACGAAAGGCTTGGCTTCGAGCCTTTTCGCACCGATGCTCCGTGCGATTGCCGCATCGTCGAAAGCGGCGGCACCGGTCGCACGGTGCGTCAACAGCACATGCGCGGTGATCGGCTTGCGCGGCGTCACCAGCTTTTCGAGCAGCGCATGGCCGAAGAGCAGCAGGCGTGCGTCATGCCACAGGCTGCGCTGCGTGACGAACAACGCCTGCCAGTCGCGCGCGATCAGCGCCTCCCACAACGCAGGCGGCGCGTCGAGCACGGCGCCGTTCTCGTCGAACAGCGTGAGCGCATCGCGCAGCGGTCCGCGCGTGGCGCCGACGCCGGCGCGTGCGATCTCGGTGGCCTGCAGTTCGTTGAGCCGGCGCTTGGTTTCAGGAAACGCCAGCCAGGCGAGTCCGTTGAAGAAGTCGTGCAGGTTGTCGCGCGTGGGCACGGTGCGCGTGCGGAAGATGTGGGCCTCGTAGGCCTGGCCTTCGGGCAGCGCGTCTTGCGTGACGAAGTCGGGCACGGCAGGTGGCTTGGCCGCCTGCAGCGCGGCGGCGACGGTGCCGCCCTGTGCAATGGCCCGCGCCACGGCTTCGCCGGGGTCGCGGTACGGGGCCAGCCAGGGTGCGGCCCACTCGATGGCCGCGACCGCCGGCAGGGCCGAACTCAAGGCGCGGACGCCCCCGTCCATCGGATGCGGTCGGGATGCTGCATCACTGCGAACTCGGCCGTGAGCTTGTCGAACAGCTTGAGCGAACTGCCGCTCTTGCTGAGCAGGCCGGCGGTGCGCAGGGCCTTGGCCACGTCGTTGAGCGGCACGTCGGTGCCGCGGCGCAGCGCGGGCATGGCCTGCAGGATGAACTCGGCCGCTTCGGAGATTGGAGGCACCGGTGGCGGTGGGGGCGGCGCGGCGGGCTTGGCCGTCTTGGCCGCGGTCTTGCGCGCGGTCTTGGCGGCCACCTTCTTCGCGGGCGCCGTCTTGGCGGCCGGCGCCTTCTTCGCGGCAGCGGTCGTCTTCTTGGCCGGCGCGGTGCGCACGGCCGGCTTCACGCCGTGGTGCGGAATGTCGATGAAGCTGTCGTAGACGCCAACGGTCTCTTCGCCGGTCTTGCCCTGCTGGCCGATGCCGCAGACGCGGCAGCCTTTTTCGCGCAGGCGGATCACGAGCGGCGCAAAGTCGGAGTCGGACGACACCAGCACGACCACGTCGGGCCGCTCGGCGATCACGAGGTCGATGGCATCGACGGCCAGCGCGATGTCGGTGCTGTTCTTGCCCGCCGACAGATTCACCATCGGCCGCACCGACAGCCGCTTGAACAGCGCCTGGCGGTTCACGGCCATCTCGGCATTGCAGTACGCACGGCGCACGTGGATGGCGCCGAAGTCTTCCATCGTGCGCTGCACGGCCTGCTCGATCACGTCGGCCGAGACGTTGTCGGCGTCGATCAGCAGCATCACAAGAGGATTAGAGGTCATAGGATTCTGGTAATTGGTTGGCGGTTGCATGGCAATCACCGTGCAAGCGATGGGGCACTCAGCCCCGATATCTCACCGTGTTCGGCTGGCTTTTGGGCATCAACTCGAATTGCGCAGGATGCCGGCGAAAAAGCAGCACCGGCTTCGAAGTCCCCGTGAGCAACCCAGCGTCACGCAGCTTCTTGGCGATCAAGCTCAGATGCACCGGTTCTTTGGTCTTGAGCTCAGGAAGGATCGAAAGAATCTTCTTGAGAGATGGCGCTCCGGTCGCCGATGCCTTGGCCTGCGTCGGCTCTTGGGTCTTTCGCGCCACGGGCAGCGGCTTGATCTCGGGCAGCGGCTTGATCTCGGGCAACGAGCGCAAGACCGGCGGAGCATCCGGCAGCGTCACGCTGTCCTGCGCAGGTTTCGGTTCGGGTTGAACCTCCAAGAGAGGCGGCGCTTCGACCACGTCCAGCAGCACAACATCGTCGTAGAAGCTGTCGGGGTTTGCGAATATCTTGTTGGCCAGGCTGTAGCAAAGAACCTTGCGCCCCTTCTCCCGCAACCAGATGGCGAGCGGCACGAAGTCCGCGTCACCCGAGCAGATCGCGACGATATCGATGTCGTTGGTGCACACGGCCTCCACGGCGTCGATCACCAGCGCGCTGTCTGTCGTGGTCTTGTCGACGATCAGGTTCGCCACCGGCCGAACACCATGCTTCCAAAGCACGGCGTGGATGCTCTTGAGGCTCTCCGGCCGTCCATAGGCACGCCTGTAGATGACACGATCAGCCATCGATCGCAGCGCCAGCAGGACGTGATCGAGTGCGGTGGGATCGTTCAGGTTGTCGGCATCGATGAACACGGCCATGTTCTTGGCCGTGGTGCTCGTCGGCGTGCCGACAACGGCCATTACACGAGCTTCCAGTTCACCGTCTCGCCGCCGCGCAGCGGCTTGAGCGTAGCTTCGCCGTAGGGCACGGTCTCGGGCAGGGTCCAGGTTTCGCGCTTCAGCGTGATGGTGTCGGTGTGGCGCGGCAGGTCGTAGAAGTCGGGGCCGTGGAAGCTGGCGAAGCCTTCGAGCTTGTCGAGCGCGTTCACGCTGTCGAAGGCCTCGGCGTACAGCTCGATGGCGGTGAGCGCGGTGTAGCAGCCGGCGCAGCCCAATGCGTGCTCCTTCAGGTGCGCGGGGTGCGGCGCGCTGTCGGTGCCCAGGAAGAAGCGGTCGCTGCCGCTGGTGGCGGCCTCGACCAGCGCGACGCGGTGCGTCTCGCGCTTGAGCACGGGCAGGCAGTAGTAGTGCGGGCGGATGCCGCCCGTGAAGATGGCGTTGCGGTTGTACAGCAGGTGGTGCGCCGTGATGGTGGCGGCGGTGAAGCGGTCGGCGTCGCGCACGTAGTGGGCGCCTTCCTTGGTGGTGAGGTGCTCGAACACCACCTTGAGTTCGGGGAAGTCGCGGCGCAGCGGGATCATCACGCGGTCGACGAACACGGCTTCGCGATCGAACAGATCGATGGCCGGGTCGGTCACCTCGCCATGCACCAGCAGCAGCAGGCCGTGCTTCTGCATGGCCTCGAGCGTCTTGTAGGTCTTGCGGATGTCGGTCACGCCGGCATCGCTGTTGGTGGTGGCGCCGGCCGGGTAGAGCTTGAGCGCACGCACGCCGGCTTCGGCGGCCAGCGCGATTTCTTCGGGCGGCAGCTTGTCGGTCAGGTAGAGCGACATCACGGGCTCGAAGGACGTGCCCGCGGGCACGGCGGCGCGGATGCGGTCGCGGTAGGCCACGGCCTGGGCGGCGGTGGTCACGGGCGGACGCAGGTTCGGCATGATCAGCGCGCGGCCGAACTGGCGGGCGCTGTGGGGCACGACGGCTTCGAGGGCGGCGCCATCGCGCACGTGCAGGTGCCAGTCGTCTGGGCGGGTGATCGTGAGGGTGTCTGTCATTGCGGCGAGATTGTCGCATCGCCCCTCGACTGGAGCACCCCCGGGCTACCCCAGCAGGTACTCGCGCACCAGCAGGCGCGCCCGGTGCAGCCGGCTCTTCACGGCGCCCGGCGGCTCGCCCAAGCGCTCGGCGATCTCGGCGATGGTGAGTTCCTCGAAGTCGCGCAGCAGCACGACCTCGCGGTAGTGCGCCGGCAGCGATTCGAGCGCGTGGGCCAGGTCGATGCGCAGCGCGTGGTCGCTGCGGGCCGCGAGCTGGCGCTCGACGGTGTCTTCGTCGAGCGGGTCGTGGCGGAACATCGCGCGCTGCAGGCGCAGGCATTCGCGCCGGATGACGGTGAACAGCCACGACGAGAACGCCGCGGCCGCCTGCAGCCCGCGCACGCGGCGCGCGACCACCAGCAGCGATTCCTGCACGGCGTCGTCCACGTCGCTGGCCTGGCAGTGCCGGCGGGCGTAGCGGCGCGCGTCGGTCTGGCAGGCGGCGAGCAGGCCTTCGAGGGCGACGGGGTCGCCGGTCTGCGCGGCCAGTATCAGGCAGGTGCGGTCGATCGCTGCGGTGGCCATGGGTCAGTGGCCCTTGTCGAGGGTGCGCCCGACCATCGCGCACATCGGGCAGAAGCCGACCAGCCCGGTGAGGGCCAGCATCGCGCCCACGAGGCCGACCGCGACGGCCAGGACGTCCGCCGGCCAGTTCATGGCGGCGAAGGCGAGGCCGATGAGGCCCAGGGCGATGCGCAGGGCGCGTTCCCAGCCGGGAACATTCTTGACGTAGAGCATGGTGGTTTCCTTCGATCCGTGACGTGTGAATGCGGGGGAACAGAACGCCCCTCCCGCATGGAAAGAGGCGGCCACCCGCCGAAACGGTTCGCGGAAAGTCAGGATTTTTTCATGCCCCGGTGCCAACGGCCACGGCAGCCAGGCGCCACTACCGCTGGAACACCCCGCAGATGCGGTCGGCCACGGCCTGCATCCAGCGCACATGGCTGGTCGAGCTGCGCGCGCCCCGGCCCGGCGGCCAGGGGTCGAACAGGCGCAGCGTGGTGCCGCCCCCGCCGGGGTCGTTGTCGCCGCGGATGCCCGCGAGCACGACCATGTGGCCCGGCTGGCCGGCGGGCGCGCCGCCCTTGGCGCCCCAGCGCAGGTCGAACATCAGCGGCCCGGCGTGCAGCGCGGTGCGCAGCGCGGCGACGGTCCACGGGCCGTGGGGCCGCAGCGTGAGGCCGTGCGCGGCGGCGAAGCGGCGGTTGTCGTCGTCGTCATCGCGGCTGCCCTGCGCATGGCGGTCGCTGTCCACGCAGCGGCGCAAGGCGCCGTCGGCGCCCATCAGCTCGCAGGGCGTGCGCGCCAGCACGGTCTGCACGGTGGCGCGCGTGAGCATCGCGGTGGCCGCCGCCCAGCACAGCGCGGGCGCCGGTTGCGGGATCAGCGCCACGGGGTGCAGCAGGGGGGCGTGGGTTTCGTTGTCGAAGGCCACGTTGCGGGTGCAGGGGCCGGCTTCGCCGTCTTCGCACAGCCAGTGCGCGGCCTGCAAGCGCAGCACGGCCGCCCGGGTGACGGGGCCGTAGTCGCCGTCGGGCGCGAGGCCGGGGCTGGGCTGCAATTTGCGGTTCAGGGCCTCCTGCAGGCGACGGACATCGGCCCCGCGCCAGCCCTGTTTCAGCGTGCTCATCGGTGGGAATCCCCCTTGACACAAGGATGCACGGACGAAGGAAAGCGAGCGGATGCATTGTGAAAACGGCACGCCCCTGCGTCTATTGGTCGGATGACATAGCCGAAACATGTGATGACGCGGGGTTGCCCCCCAGCGCCAGCCCCGTGGCGGACCTTGGTAGGCTCGCTCCCCATGACCGCGCCCGCCCCGACCGCCCAGCCCATCGCCACCGACCTCGCCGACGGCGGCCTCGCGGCCCTGTTCACCGCGCCCGGCGGCGCGCCGGCCTTCGCGGTGCGCTGGCAGGGCGCCGTGCACGGCTACCTGAACCAGTGCCCGCACGCGGGCGGCCCGCTCGATTTCGAAGGCCAGATCCTCGAAAGCTCCGGGCGCTACCTGATGTGCGCGCGGCACGGCGCGATCTTCGAGCCCGACACCGGGCGCTGCGTGGGCGGCCCCTGCCGCGGCGCGCGCCTCACGCCGCTGGCGCTGCGCGAGGCGGCGGACGGCAGCGTGTGGCTGGCCGACTGAGGCCGCCGAGCGGCTACAGTCGCGGCCTCTTCTTTCCGCCCTGCCCCATGCGCCGATTCGCTGCTTTCTCCGTTCTCGTTCCGGCCCTGCTCATCGGCGCGGGCTGCGTCTCGCGACCCGCGCCGCGCGTCACCTTCCTGGCCGACGGCGTGTTCAAGTCGCCCACGGCGCAGGACGCCGAGAACTACTGCCGCAACTTCGGCGCGCCGATGCGCTTTCTGAGCAGCACGCTGTCGGAGGTGCCGGCGCAGGGCGTGCCGGCGGGAGAAGTCGTCTACCGCTGCGACTGAGCTTCTTCGGCTTCTTCCGGCCGCACCCGCGCCAGGATGAAATCGATGAACGTCCGGATCGCCCGCGTGTGCTGGCGGTTCGGCATGTAGAGCATGAACATCTGGGTGCCGAAGATCGACAGGCGCCAGTCGTCCAGCGTGGTCACCACGTCGCCGCGGCGCACGTCTTCCTGCACCACGTAGTCGGGCACGAGGCCCACGCCCAGGCCCGCGAGGATGGCCTGGCGCAGGAACAGGAAGTTCTCCGAGATCAGCGTCGGCTCCAGGATCACTTCGCGCCGCGTCTCGCCCTGGTAGGCCGAGATGCGCAGCTGCCGTCCGATGACGGCGGCCGTCACCACTGGCGTGGCGCGCAGCGCGTCGAGCTGCACGGGCAACGGGTGGCGCTCGGCATACGCGCGCGTGGCGCAGGCCACATAGCGCACCGGCCCCATCTCGCGCGCCACGAGGTTTTGCGGCGGCTCGGGGATCACGCGGATGGCGATGTCGACCTCGTCGCGCAGCAAATCCTCGATGCGGTTCTCGAACACCACGTCGAGCACGATGCCGGGGTACTGGCGCTTGAAGTCGATGAGCCAGTCGGCCATCACGAGCTGGCCGTAGCCGCTGGGCACGCTCAGGCGCACGCGGCCCTGCAGGCCCTCGCCCAGCGCGGTGACCGACTCGCGCGCCGCCAGCAGCTCGCCCTGGATGGCCACGCCATGCTGGTACAGCCGCAGGCCGATCTCGGTGGGCTCGGCGCGCCGGGTGGTGCGCCGGATCAGCTGCGCGCCCACCGAGCGCTCCAGCTGGTTCAGGTGGTAGCTGACGTTGGCGCGGGTCATCTTGAGCCGGCGCGCCGCCGCGCTCAGGTTGCCCGCGTCAAGGATTTCTACCAGCAGGGTGAGCGATTGCAGGTCCATGGGCGGATTGTGTCAAAAATTCTTTGACAGTCTGTCAACCACCTATGCAATTGTCAAAGCAGCGATGGCGGCCAAGAATGCAGGGCTCCCCAGAGCCCCGGACCCCTCGAGACTTCACGAGGGCCTGCCACGCAAGCAAGAGACAAGCGACACGCACATGGCCACCCCCACTCCCAGCCCTTCCACGTCCAACGGTCCCGTCACCTTCCAGCGTCAAGGCGACGTGTGCGTGGTGACCATCGACAACCCGCCCGTCAACGCCCTGGGCGTGGACGTGCGCCGCGGCTTGGCCGCCGCCATCGACGCGGCCGAGGCCGACAGCGGCGCCAAGGCCGTGCTGATCGTCGGCGCGGGCCGCAACTTCATCGCCGGCGCGGACATCCGCGAGTTCGGCCAGGCGCCGCAGCAGCCCTCGCTGCCCGAGGTCTGCCTGAAGATCGAGAACTGCAGCAAGCCGGTGGTCGCCGCCATCCATGGCGCCGCTCTCGGTGGCGGGCTGGAGATCGCTCTGTCGGCGCACTACCGCCTCGCCGCGCCCACCGCCAAGCTGGGCCTGCCCGAAGTGGCGCTGGGCCTGCTGCCCGGCTCGGGCGGCACGCAACGCGCACCGCGCCTGATCGGCGTGAAGCCCGCGCTCGAACTGATGCTCAGCGGCCGCCATGCGGGCGCCAAGGAAGCACTGTCGCTCGGCCTCGTCGACCGCCTCGGCGCTGAAGCCGACGCGCGCGCCGAAGGCCTCGCCTACGCGCAGGAACTGGTCGCTGCCAACGCCCCGGTCCGCCGCACGCGCGAAGCCGCCGGCCTGGCCGACAAGGAAGCCGCCCGCGCCGCCCTCGAGGCCGCGCGCGCCGACACCGCCAAGAAGAGCCGCGGTCTGTTCTCGCCGATGAAGATCATCGAAGCCGTCGAAGGCGCGCTCACGCTGCCCTTCGACGAAGGCATGGCGCTGGAGCGCAAGCTGTTCCTGCAGTGCATCGACAGCCCGCAGCGCGCCGGCCTGATCCACGCCTTCTTCGCCGAGCGCGAAGTGCTGAAGGCGCCCGAGACCCGTTCGGCCAGCCCGCGCGCGCTCGCCTCGGCCGGCATCGTCGGCGGCGGCACCATGGGCGCGGGCATCGCCGTGGCCATGCTCGACGCGGGCCTGCCCGTGACCATGGTCGAGCGCGACGAGCCCAGCCTCGCGCGCGGCCGTGCGCACGTCGAGAAGGTGTACGACGGCCTCATCACCAAGGGCCGCATGACGCCCGAGGCCAAGGCCGCCGTGATGGCGCGCTTCTCGGGCTCGACCAGCTACGACGCCTTCGCCAGCGTCGACATCGTGGTCGAGGCCGTGTTCGAAGAGATGGGCGTCAAGAAGGCCGTGTTCGCCGAACTCGACCGCGTGTGCAAGAAGGGCGCCGTGCTCGCCACCAACACCTCGTACCTGGACATCGACGAGATCGCCGCCAGCATCTCCCGTCCTCAGGACGTGGTGGGCCTGCACTTCTTCTCGCCCGCCAACATCATGAAGCTGCTGGAGATCGTGGTGCCCGCCAAGGTGAGCGCCGACGTGGTCGCCACCGGCTTCGAGCTCGCGAAGAAGCTCAAGAAGGTGCCCGTGCGCGCCGGCGTGTGCGACGGCTTCATCGGCAACCGCATCCTGGCCGTGTACCGCCAGGCCGCCGACCACATGATGGAAGACGGCGCATCGCCCTACGACATCGACGCGGCCGTGCGCAACTTCGGCTACCCGATGGGCCCGTTCCAGGTGTCCGACCTGGCCGGCGGCGACATCGGCTGGGCCACGCGCAAGCGCAAGGCCGCCACGCGCGACCCACAGGCGCGCTACGTGCAGGTGGCCGACCGCATCTGCGAACGCGGCTGGTTCGGCCAGAAGACGCAGCGCGGCTACTACCTGTACCCCGAAGGCGCGCGCACCGGCGTGCCCGACCCCGAGGTGCTGGCCATCATCGACGCCGAGCGCGAGCGCGCCGGCATCACGCCGCGCAGCTTCACCGAAGAAGAAATCATGCGCCGCTACATGGCCGCCATGGTCAACGAAGGCGCCAATGTCGTGCTGCAGCGCATCGCGCTGCGCCCGCTCGACGTGGACGTGACCTTCCTCTATGGCTACGGCTTCCCGCGCCACCGCGGCGGCCCCATGAAGTACGCCGACACCGTGGGCCTGCCCAAGGTGCTCGCCGACATCCGCGAGTTCGCCAAGGCCGACCCGATCTTCTGGAAGCCGTCGCCGCTGCTCGTGGAGCTGGTCGAACGCGGCGCCGATTTCGCAAGCCTGAATCAATCCGAGTAACCGTTAGAGCCCACCGTCCAGGAGACAACCCCATGCGTGAAGCCGTCATCGTTTCTACCGCCCGCACCCCGCTCACCAAGGCGCACCGCGGCGAATTCAACATCACCTCCGGCGCCACGCTGGCCTCGTTCGCGGTGAAGGCCGCGGTCGAGCGCTCGGGCCTGGACCCGGCGCTGATCGAGGACGCGATCCTCGGCTGCGGCTACCCCGAAGGCACCACCGGCCGCAACATCGCGCGCCAGTCGATCATCCGCTCGGGCCTGCCCATCAGCATCGCCGGCACCACCGTGAACCGTTTCTGCGCCTCGGGCCTGCAGGCCATCGCCATGGCCGCCGGCCGCATCGTCGTGGACGGCGCGCCGGCCATGATCGCGGGCGGCGTGGAAAGCATCTCGCAGATCCGCGGCCGCAGCCCCGGTGACGGTGGCGACCTCAGCCTGGACCCGTGGATCGTCGAGCACAAGCCCGAGCTGTACATGGCGATGATCGACACCGCCGACATCGTCGCCAAGCGCTACAACATCAGCCGCGAAGCGCAGGACCGCTTCTCCGCCGAGAGCCAGCGCAAGACCGAAGAAGCGCAACTGGCCGGCCGCTACAAGGACGAGATCGTGGCCTGCACCACCACGATGGCCGTGACCGACAAGGAGACCAAGGAGGTCACCCACCGCGAAGTCACCGCCACGGAAGACAACTGCAACCGCCGCGGCACCACCTACGAAGCGCTGGCCAAGCTCAAGCCCGTGATGGGCGACGACAAGTTCATCACCGCCGGCAACGCCTCGCAGCTGTCCGACGGCGCTTCGGCCTGCGTGATGATGGAAGCCAAGGACGCCGAGCGCGCCAACCTGAAGCCGCTGGGCGCGTTCCGCGGCCTGGCGCTGGCCGGCTGCGAGCCCGACGAGATGGGCATCGGCCCGGTCTTCGCAGTGCCCAAGCTGCTCGCGCGCCACGGCCTGAAGGTGCAGGACATCGACCTGTGGGAACTCAACGAAGCCTTCGCCTCGCAGTCGATCTACTGCCAGGAGAAGCTGGGCATTCCCTCGGAACGCCTGAACGTCAACGGCGGCGCGATCTCCATCGGCCACCCCTTCGGCATGACCGGCGCACGCCTCACGGGCCACGTGCTGCTCGAAGGCAAGCGCCGCGGCGCCAAGTACGCCGTGGTCACGATGTGCATCGCCGGCGGCATGGGCGCCGCGGGCCTGTTCGAAATTTATTGACAGCCTTCGCTCTCCCCCAGGCTTCGCGCACTTCGTGTCGCTTCTCCAACCCCCTTCCGGGGGCAACCCCTGCGGCCCGGCAAAGCCGGTTCCGCGGGGTTCCACTTGAATACGTCAACCCTCCATCCGAGAGATAAGACATGGACCTGAACTTCACCCCTGAAGAAGAAGCCTTCCGCAGCGAAGTGCGCAGCTTCCTGGCGAACAAGCTGCCCGCGCGGCTGTCCGACAAGGTGCGCGGCGGCAAGATCCTGGAAAAGGCCGACATGCAGGAATGGCACGCCATCCTGAACGAGCGCGGCTGGCTCGCCAACCACTGGCCCGAGCAGTACGGCGGCCCGGGTTGGACCGCGGTCGAGAAGTTCATCTTCGAGAACGAATGCGCGCTGGCCTTCGCGCCGCGCATCGTGCCCTTCGGCGTCAACATGCTGGGCCCGGTGCTCATCAAGTACGGCAACGAAGCGCAAAAGAGCTACTGGTTGCCGCGCATCCTGAACGGCGCCGACTGGTGGTGCCAGGGCTACTCGGAACCCGGCGCGGGCTCCGACCTGGCCGCGGTGAAGACCACGGCCGTGCGCGGCATCGACGCGCAGGGCGACCACTACATCGTGAACGGCCAGAAGACCTGGACCACGCTGGGCCAGCACGCCAACATGATCTTCTGCCTGGTGCGCACCAACCGCGAGGCGAAGAAGCAGGAAGGCATCAGCTTCCTCTTGGTCGACATGACCTCGCCCGGCGTGGAAGTGCGCCCGATCATCACGCTGGACGGCGAGCATGAAGTCAACGAGGTGTTCTTCTCCGACGTGCGCGTGCCCGCCGAGAACCTCGTGGGCGAAGAGAACAAGGGCTGGACCTGCGCCAAGTACCTGCTGACCTACGAGCGCACCAACATCGCGGGCGTGGGCTTCTCGGTGGCCGCGCTCGAACAGCTCAAGGGCATCGCCGCCTCGCAGACCAAGAACGGCAAGCCGCTCGCCGAAGACCCGTCCTTTGCCGCGCGCCTGGCGCGCGTCGAGATCGACCTGGAGAACATGAAGACCACCAACCTGCGCGTGATCGCGGCGGTGGCCGGCGGCGGCGTGCCCGGCGCGGAAAGCTCGATGCTGAAGATTCGCGGCACCGAGATCCGCCAGGAAATCTCGTCGCTCGCGCGCCGCGCCATGGGCGTGTACGGCCGCCCCTTCGTGGCCGAAGCGCTGCAGGACGGCTTCACCGGCGAGACCTTCGGCCCGGCCTATGCCAAGGCCGCCGCCTCGCGCTACTTCAACAACCGCAAGCTGTCGATCTTCGGCGGCTCGAACGAAATCCAGAAGAACATCATCTCCAAGATGATCCTGGGCCTGTAAAGGAAAGACGCCATGAACTTCGAACACACCGAAGACCGGCGCATGCTCGCCGACAGCCTGAACCGCTTCATCGCCGAGCAGTACGCCTTCGATGCGCGCGACCGCATCGCGAAGTCGGCGCACGGTTTCAGCAAGGAGATCTTCCAGAACTTCGCCGAGCTCGGCGTGATCGGCGCGCTGTTCAGCGAAGCCGACGGCGGCTTCGGCGGCAGCGGCTTCGACATCGCCGTGGTCTTCGAAGCGCTGGGCCGCGGCCTCGTGGTCGAGCCGCTGCTGGGTGCCGTGATGGTCGGCGAGGCGCTCAGCGCCGCCGGCAGCGATGCGCAGAAAGAGAAGATCGGCGACATCGTCAACGGCGCGACCGTGGCGGCCTTTGCGCACGATGAAGCCGACACGCACTACGAACGCACGCGCGTGGCCACGACCGCCGAACGCAGCGGCGACGGCTGGGTGCTCCAGGGCGCCAAGGCCGTGGTGCCGCAGGGCGAGCAGGCCGACCTGTTCCTGGTCTCGGCCCGCACTTCGGGCCACGTGGACGACGAAGCCGGCATCTCGCTGTTCCTCGTGCCCGCCAAGACCGCCGGCCTCACCGTGCGCGGCTGCCCCGCGATCGACGGGGGCCGCGTGGCCGAACTCACGCTCGACGGCGTGACGCTCGGCGCCGACGCGCTGCTGGGTGCCGAGGGCCACGGCGCCGCCACGCTGGAACGCGCCATCGGCCGCGGCGTGCTCGCGCTGTGCGCCGAAGCCCTGGGCGCGATGGAAGCCGCCAAGACCGCCACGCTCGAGTACCTGCGCACGCGCAAGCAGTTCGGCATTCTCATCGGCAGCTTCCAGGCCCTGCAGCACCGCATGGCCGACCTGCTGCTCGAGATCGAACAGGCCCGCTCGGCCGTGATCAACGCCGCCGCGGCCATCGACGGCAGCGACCGCGTGGCGCGCGAGCGCGCGCTGTCGGCCGCCAAGTTCAGCATCGGCCGCATCGGCGCGCTGGTGGCCGAAGAAAGCATCCAGATGCACGGCGGCATCGGCATGACCTGGGAGCTGCCGCTGCCCCACTACGCCAAGCGCCTCGTGATGATCGACCACCAGCTCGGCGATGAAGACCACCACCTGCAGCGCTACATCGCTCTGGGCAAAGAGGTCGCAGCATGACGGACAAGACCGTCCTCATCTCGCAGGAAGGCGCCGTCCGCATCCTGACCAACAGCAACCCGGCCGCGCGCAACGCGATCACGCCGACGCTGTACGCCGAGCTGTCGGCCGCGCTCACCGATGCGCAGAACGACCCCGAGGTGGGCGCCATCGTCTTCACCGGCGCGGGCGACTTCTTCTGCTCGGGCGGCGACCTGAACCTGCTGGCCAAGCGCCGCGAACTGCCCGAGGCCGAACGCCGCGAGAAGCTCGAAGGCCTGCACGACCTGATCCGCGCGATCCGCGACTGCGGCAAGCCCGTGATCGCGGCCGTCGAAGGCGGCGCGGCCGGCGCGGGCCTGTCGATGGCGCTGGCCTGCGACATGCTGGTGTCGGCGCGCGATGCGTTCTACACGGTGGCCTACGTCAAGGTCGGCCTCACGCCCGACGGCGGCGCCACGGCCTTCCTCGCGGAGTTCGTCTCGCGCCAGCTGCTCACCGAGCTGTGCCTCACCGGCGACCGCCTCACGGCCGAGCGCCTGCATGCGATGGGCGCGGTGAACCGCCTGACCGACAAGGGCGGCGCACTGGCCGAGGCCATCGCCCTCGCGGCCAAGGTGGCCAACGGCCCGCAGCGCGCGAGCGCACGCATCAAGACGCTGTGCCGCCAGGCGCATCGTGCAACGCTCGAGGAACAACTCGAGGCCGAAGCGGTCTATATGGTGGCGTCGCAGGCCGATGCCGAAGCCGCCGAAGGCATCGGCGCCTTCCTCGGCAAGCGCAAGGCCGACTTCGTCGCGTTGCGCCGCGCCGCGTCCTGACGCCACGCGCCCTTCCCCCGCGTGCAGATGCGGGGGTCTTTCGTTTTCCTGGAGTTGTTCCCATGCCCTCGCTGAATTCCTCGCTGCCGCTCGCCGGCGTGCGCGTCCTCGATCTGTCCCGCATCCTGGCCGGCCCCTGGTGCGGCATGGTGCTGGCCGACATGGGCGCCGAGGTGATCAAGGTCGAGCACCCGGGCCGCGGCGACGACACGCGCGACTGGGGCCTGCGCGTGGGCAAGACCGAGACCGCCTACTTCAACAGCGTGAACCGCAACAAGCGCTCCGTCACGCTCGACCTGCAGACGCCCGAAGGCCAGCAGATCGCGCGCGACCTCGCCAAGCAGTGCGACGTGGTGCTGCAGAACTTCAAGTTCGGCGGCATCGACAAGCTGGGCCTGGGCTACGAACAGCTGCGCAAGGAGAACCCGGGCCTCATCTACTGCTCGATCTCGGGCTACGACCGCACCGGCCCCGAGGCCGCGCGCCCCGGCTACGACCTCGTGGTGCAGGGCGAGGCCGGCCTGATGGCGCTGAACGGCGAAGCCAACCAACCGCCGCTGAAGTTCGGCGTGGCCGCCGTCGACCTGTTCACCGGCATGTACTCGGCGCAGGCCGTGCTGGCCGCGCTCTACCAGCGCGAGAAGACCGGCACCGGCCGCCACATCGAGATGGCGCTGTTCGACTGCGGCCTGATGATCACCGCCTACTACGGCCTCGAAGCGCTGCTGATGGGCGAAGACCCGCCGCGCTACGGCAACTCGCACCCGTCGATCGTGCCCTACGGCGTGTTCGACGCGGCCGACGGCCCGCTGGTGATCACCGTGGGCAACAACGCGCAGTTCATGCGCTTCTGCACCGAAGTGATCGAGCGCCCCGACCTCGCGGCCGACGAGCGCTTCAAGACCAACATCCTGCGCTCGGCCAACCGCGCGGCGCTGCTGCCCGAGCTGAACGCCGAACTCGCGAAGCGCCCGCGCGCCGCGCTGCTCGAAAAGCTCAACGCCTCGGGCATTCCCTGCGGCGAGGTGCTGGGCCTGCTGGAAGCATTGAACTCCCCGCGCGCGACCGACGCCGGCCTGGTGACCAAGCAGCCGCACCCGGTGGCCGGCGAAGTCAATGTGCTGGCGCCGCCCTACCGTTTCGATGGCGAGCGCCTGCCCGTGCGCAGCGCGCCGCCCACTTTGGGCGAAGGCACGCACGACGTGCTGAAGTCCCTGCTCGGCCTGTCGGATGAAAAGCTGGCAGCGCTGAAAACGAATGGCGTTGTCTAAGTAGGCAGCGCCCGCATCCCTGAAGAGAAATCCATGGCCTTCCCGTTCCTCCGTACCCCCCGCAACCCCGTGCGCCGCGCCCTGCTCGCGCTGGCCCTTCCCCTGCTGGCCGGCAGCGCCTTCGCCCAAGCCTGGCCGACCAAGCCGATCACGCTGGTCGTGCCCTTCCCGCCCGGCGGCCCGACCGACGTGGCTTCGCGCATCGTGGCGCAGAAGATGTCGCTGTCGCTCAAGCAGAACATCCTGGTCGACAACCGCAGCGGCGCCTCGGGCACCATCGGCGCGGCCTTTGCGGCCAAGGCCGCACCCGACGGCTACACCTTCGTGATGCTGGCCACGCCGACGCTGCTGGCCTCGCACCTGTACGGCACCGTGCCCTACGACATCTTCAAGAATTTCACGCCCGTGGGCACGGTGTACGACCTGCCGATCGTGATGGTGGTGAACCCGAAGGCCCTGCCCGGCGTGAACGGCCTGCAGGACCTGATCGCCAAGGCCAAGGCCGACGGCGGCAAGCTCAACTACACGACCGCCGGCGCCGGCAGCTTCGGCCACCTGACGACCGAGCAGCTGAAGAACATCGGCAAGTTCGAGATGCAGCACGTGCCCTACCGCGGCAGCGCCCCGGCCGTGACCGACCTCATCGGCGGCCAGGTGCCCGCGATGTTCTCCGACCTCGTGGCCGTGATCCCGCACATCCGCGCCGGCACGCTGCGCCCCATCGCCGTGGGCTCCGGCAAGCGCGTGAGCCTGCTGCCCGACGTGAAGACCGTGGCCGAGCAGGGCTTCCCCGGCTTCGACGCCACCTCGTGGGGCGGACTGCTGGCCCCGGCCGGCACGCCGCAGGCCGTGGTCGACCGCATGAGCGCCGAGCTGAAGAAGGCGCTGGCCGACAAGGAAGTCGACGAGAAGCTGCAGAGCGTGGGCTCCTTCGCGGCCTACGGCACGCCGGAGCAGACCGCCACGCGCATGCGCCAGGACTTCGAGCGCTGGGGCAAGGTGATTCGCGACAACAAGATCACGAACCAGTAAGACACGGCCTCCGTCCGCAGCCGGCAAGACCCCCTCAAGGAGACAACATGACAACAGGCAACGACAAGAACATCCCCACGGGACCGGCCAGCGCGCCGTTCCGCCCCCTGTTCACGGTGCGCGGTCTTGCCGACATCCGGCGGCTGGAGGAGACGCCGCTCGGCGAAGCACTCACGGTGCGCAGCACCTACGAGCTATTTCGCAATTCCGGCGCGGCCTTCGGCGACAAGACCGCGCTGACCTTCCTGCCCAGCGGCAACCCGGCGGATGCACCCATCCGCTGGTCGTATGCGCAGCTGCTCGCGGGCATCCACCAGACGGCCAACCTGCTGCACACGCTGGGCGTGGGGCCGGACGATGCAGTGGCGGTGCTGCTGCCCGGTTGCCTCGAATACCACCTGGCGCTGTGGGGTGGCGAGGCGGCCGGCATCGTGCAGCCGCTGAACCCGCTGCTCACCGACGAGAAGCTGGTCGCGCTGATGACCGCAGGCCGCGCCAAGGTGCTCATCGCCTACGGCTCCGACAGCGAATCGGGCATGTGGTCGAAGGCGATGCGCCTGCGCGGCCAGGTGCCCACGCTCACCACCGTGCTGCGCGTGGCGCCGCACGACGAAGCGCCGGGTGCGGCCGGCACGTTGCCAGAAATGGAGTCGGGCAGCGCGAGCGCGCTGCCGGGCGTGGCCGAGTTCGACGTGCTGCGCGCCGCGCAACCGAGCGACCGCCTCGTGAGCGGCCGCGACATCGCGCCCACCGACATCGCCGCCTACTTCCACACCGGCGGCACCACGGGCGCGCCCAAGCTCGCGCGCCACAGCCACGGCGCGCAGGTGTTCACCGCCTGGGCCAGCGTGCAGCTCGCGGGCATGAACGAACAGGGCATCTCGATCAACGGCTACCCGCTGTTCCATGTGGCGGGCGTGCTGCCGGCCTCGCTGTCGTCGCTGTCGGCGGGCGTGGAGGTGATCATTCCGACGCCCTCGCTGCTGCGCAACAAGGAGGTGCTGGCCAACTACTGGAAGCTGGTCGAGAAGTACCGCCCGACCTCGCTGTCCGCCGTGCCCACGGTGCTGGCCGCGCTGGCCAATGTGCCGCTGGACGGCGCCGACATCTCCTCCATCACCTACTGCCGCACCGGCGCCGCCGTGCTCGCGCCCGAGCTGGCCGCGCGCTTCGAGCGCCTGTTCGGCCTGCACGTGCACGAGAGCCTGGGCATGACCGAGATGGCCGGCATCTCGACCATCACGCCGCCCGGCGTGAACGGCCCCGCGGGCTGCGTCGGCTTTCGCCTGCCCTATGCGCAGGTGCGCATCGTGGCGCTGGACGAAAACGGCAACGCCAGCGACCGCGAGGTGGCGCAGGGCGAGACCGGCATGGTGCTGTTCAAGTCGCCCAACGTGTTCTCGGGCTTCGTCGATCCGGCCGACAACGCCAAGGCCTTCACGGCCGACGGCTGGCTCGCGACCGGCGACCTGGGCTGGATGGACGCCGAGGAGCGGCTGCACCTCACGGGCCGCTCGAAGGACCTGATCATCCGCAGCGGCCACAACATCGATCCCAAGACCATCGAGGACGCGCTGGGCGCGCACCCGGCCGTGCAGCTGTGCGCCGCCGTCGGCGCCCCCGATGCCTACGCGGGCGAACTGCCCGTGATCTTCGCGACGCTGGTGCCCGGCGCCTCGGCCACCGAAGAGGAACTGCTGGCCTTCACTTCTGCACGCGTGGACGAAGCGCCCGCGCGCCCCAAGTGGGTGTCGGTGATCGCCACGATGCCGATGACCAACGTCGGCAAGATCTACAAGCCCGAGCTGCGCGCCATGGCCGCGCGGCAGGTGGTGACGGCCACGGTCGCCGAGGTCTGCACGGCACTCGGCCTGAGCGATGCGGCGCGGCCTGCGGTGAGTACCGAAGGCGAAAGCCTCGTGCATGTGCAGATCGACGCCGCTGCGGCGGGCGCGCAAGCCGCAGCACTGCAGGAACGGCTGCAGAAGGCCCTGGAACCGCTGCCCTTCAAGACGCGCATCGCGCTGAAGTGACCGGCCTGCTTCTTCTTCGACACGATTTTCTGAAACCGAACGGGAGACAAACCATGACCCATCAACCCTCGACCCGCCGCGCCCTGCTGTGCGCGGCAGCATCGACCGCCGCGCTGTTCGCGCTGGCCCCCGCGCATGCGCAGGCGCCCTACCCGAACAAGCCGATCCGCCTCGTCGTGCCTTTCCAGGCCGGCGGCGCGACCGACGTGCTGGCGCGCGTGCTCGGCCAGAAGATGTCGGCCAGCATGGGCCAGCCCCTCGTGGTCGACAACAAGCCCGGCGCGGCCGGCATCATCGGCACCGACGCGGTCGCCAAGGCCGCGCCCGACGGCTACACCATCGTGCTGTCGCTGAGCAACTCGCTCATGACCAACGAGTTCCTCTACGAGAAACTGCCCTACGACACGCAGCGCGACCTCACGCTGGTCTACCAGATCGCGATGGCGCCGCTGGTGCTGGTGGTGCACCCCAGCGTGCCCGCCAAGACCGGCCCCGAGCTGCTGAAGTACGTGGCCGCGAACAAGGGCAAGGTGGCCTACGGCTCGTACGGCGTGGGCGCCTACCCGCACCTGGCCGGCGCGCACATGAGCCTCACGCAGCAGGCCGACATGAACCACGTCGCCTACAAGGGCGAGGCACCGATGGTGCAAGACCTGATCGGTGGCCAGATCCAGATGGCCTACGCCAGCGCGCTCGCGGCCAAGCCGCACATCGACGCGGGCAAGCTCAAGGCCGTCGGCGTGACCGGCGAGCGCCGCATGAGCACGCTGCCCAACGTGCCCACGCTGGCCGAGCAAGGCCTGAAGGACGAGGCCTACCGCGTAACCGGCTGGCTCGCCATTGCCGCGCCCGCCAAGACGCCCAAGGCCATCGTCGACCGCATCGCCGACGAAGTGCGCAAGGCCACGCAGCAGCCCGACGTGCGCGAGCGCGTCGCGGCCATGGGCTTCGAGATCAAGGACAGCTCGCCCGAGCTCTTTGCCGCGGCCTGGAAGCAGGAGCGCCCCGTGTGGGAGCGCCTGATCAAGCAGTCGGGCGCCAAGCTCGAGTAACCCCTTTTCCCATTTTTGTCATTCAAGAGGAACAGCCATGAAAGTTCTGGTGCCTGTCAAACGGGTCGTCGATTACAACGTGAAGGTGCGCGTCAAGAGCGACGGCACCGGGGTGGACATTGCCAACGTCAAGATGAGCATGAACCCCTTCGACGAGATCGCTGTCGAAGAAGCGGTTCGCCTGAAGGAAAAGGGCGTGGTCACGGAAGTGATCGCCGTCTCCTGCGGCGATGCCAAGTGCCAGGAAACCCTGCGCACCGCGATGGCCATCGGTGCCGATCGCGGCATCCTGGTCGAGACCGCTGAAGAACTGCAGCCGCTGGCCGTCGCCAAGCTGCTCAAGGCGCTGGTCGACAAGGAACAGCCCCAGCTGATCATCCTGGGCAAGCAAGCCATCGATGACGACGCCAACCAGACCGGCCAGATGCTGGCTGCCTTGGCCGACCTGCCGCAAGCCACCTTCGCCTCGAAGGTCGACCTCGCAGCTGACAAGGTCACCGTGGCCCGCGAAGTCGACGGCGGCATGGAAACCCTCACGCTCACGCTGCCCGCGGTCATCACGACCGACCTGCGCCTGAACGAGCCGCGCTACGTCACCTTGCCCAACATCATGAAGGCCAAGAAGAAGCAGCTGGACACCTTCAAGCCCGAAGACCTGGGCGTGGACGTCAAGCCCCGCCTGAAGACGCTCAAGGTCAGCGAGCCCCCGAAGCGTGGCGCCGGCATCAAGGTGCCCGACGTCGCCACCCTGGTGGACAAGCTCAAGAACGAAGCCAAAGTGATCTGAGGAAGAAACGAACATGACCGCACTCGTCATTGCCGAACACGACCACGCCAGCATCAAGCCGGCCACCCTCAACACCGTGACCGCCGCGCTGGCTTGCGGTGGCGACGTCCACATCCTCGTGGCCGGTGCCAACGCTGCTGAAGCCGCCAAGGCTGCCGCGCAGATCGCCGGCGTGTCCAAGGTGATCGCTGCCGACAGCGCCAGCTTGGCCGAGAACCTCGCCGAGAACGTCGCCGCACAAGTGCTGGCCATCGCCGGCAACTACAGCCACATCCTGTTCCCCTCGACTGCCAACGGCAAGAACGTCGCCCCGCGCGTGGCCGCCAAGCTCGATGTGGCGCAGATCAGCGACATCACCAAGGTCGACAGCCCGGATACGTTCGAGCGCCCGATCTACGCCGGTAACGCCATCGCCACCGTGCAGAGCACCGACGCCACCAAGGTGATCACCGTGCGCACGACCGGCTTCGACGCCGCAGCCGCCACCGGCGGCAGCGCCACCGTTGAAACGGCTGAAGGCGTCGCCGACAGCGGCAAGAGCGCCTTCGTGGGCCGTGAAGTCACCAAGAGTGACCGCCCCGAACTCACCGCCGCCAAGATCATCGTCTCGGGTGGCCGAGCCCTGGGCAGCGCCGAGAAGTTCAACGAAGTGATGACGCCGCTGGCCGACAAGCTCAACGCCGGCCTGGGCGCCAGCCGCGCAGCTGTCGACGCAGGCTACGCCCCGAACGACTGGCAAGTGGGCCAGACCGGCAAGATCGTCGCGCCGCAGCTGTACATCGCCGCGGGCATCTCGGGTGCGATCCAGCACTTGGCCGGCATGAAGGACTCGAAGGTCATCGTCGCGATCAACAAGGACGAAGAAGCGCCGATCTTCTCGGTGGCCGACTACGGCCTCGTGGCCGATCTGTTCACGGCCGTGCCGGAACTCGTGACCACGCTGTAAGCGGCTGCGACGATGAAGACCCGCATCACCGAACTGCTCGGCATCCGCTACCCCATCATCCAGGGCGGCATGCAATGGGTGGGCCGCGCCGAGCTGGCCGCGGCCGTGTCGAACGCCGGCGGCCTGGGCATTCTCACGGCGCTCACGCAGCCCACGCCCGACGACCTGCGCCACGAGATCGCGCGCACGCGCACGATGACCGACAAGCCCTTCGGCGTGAACCTCACCATCCTGCCGGCGGTGAAGCCGCCGCCGTACGCCGAGTACGTGCAGGCCATCATCGACAGCGGCGTGAAGATCGTGGAGACCGCGGGCAACAGCCCGAAGGACTTCATCGAGGCCCTGAAGCGCCACGACGTGAAGATCGTCCACAAGTGCACCTCGGTGCGCCACGCGCTCTCGGCTGAGCGCAACGGCGTCGACGCGGTGTCGGTGGACGGTTTTGAATGCGCGGGCCATCCGGGCGAAGACGACGTGCCCGGCCTCGTGCTGCTGCCGGTGGCGGCGCGCAAGCTGCGCATTCCGATCATCGCGTCGGGCGGCATCGCCGACGGCCGCGGCATGGCCGCCGCGCTGGCACTGGGCGCCGAGGGCATCAACATGGGCACGCGCTTCTGCGTGACCCAGGAAGCGCCGATCCACGACAACATCAAGCAGGCACTGGTGGCCGCGACCGAGCGCGACACCAAGCTGATGTTCCGCACCCTGCACAACACGGCACGCGTGTTCCGCAACGCGATCTCCGAAGAAGTGGTGGCCACCGAACGCCGTCCGGGCGGCTGCGAGTTCGAGGACATCCGCCCCTTGGTGGCCGGTGCACGCGGCCGCGCGGCGCTGGAGTCGGGCGAGGTGCACAACGGCGTGGTCTCGGCCGGCCAGTGCATCGGGCTGATCGACGACATCCCGACCTGCGCTGAATTGCTCGAACGCATGGTGCGCGAGTGCCGGGAGCATCTGGACCGCGCTCGCAGCTGGATGAACTGAAGCTCTGCCGCGCTCCCGCCGACGGGAGCGTTCAGAGCCGCTTCGGACTGGCGCGGCACGGGCCCACGAGGTCCGTGCTCAGCGCGTCGCAGAAGCTGCATTTGTTGGCGCTCGCCGAGACTTCGTGCCGCATGAACCGGCCACTTCGCCGGGTTCTTCTCTAGAGTGAATGCCCCTGTCACTCGACACCCCACCAAGGGAAGAAGAAAGGCGCCACACCCCACCCCCTACTGAGATGTTTGAAGGCTGCTTGCCTCGCGGCAGGTCGTCGTTGCGAAAGCAGCGATGCAGATGCGAGGTATCAAAAGGCGACGGCCAGGGCGTTATCAGCACCCCAGCCGTCTAACCAAGTTCGTGCAATCGCCTTGGAAGGAACGCACAAAAATGGCTACCAAGACTATAGCCCGGCCTCGCACGCCGGTAGCTCCCGAAGACAACGCCCAAGACCCGGCGGATCTTCTCGAAAACACCCTGTCTCAGCTCGAAGCGCTCCTGTGGGTCTGCCACGGGGAAGAGATCGACTGGTGCAGCGGTGACGGGCCTCGACGACTGGACAACGTGCTTTGGCTTGCAGCTGATCTCGCTCGCAAGGCGGGGGAGCTGTTTCAGCTGAGCGAGAAGGCGCGACGCGCAGCGCTTAAGACTGGCGGTTAGCGGCTGGTCTGCGGGCTGCGTGTTTCGCGGCCCGCCCTGGTGAACAGGTTCTTTGGGGTGCAACTGCTGAAGCCCTTGTGATGGAGGGAATTCGGTTCGATTGAGGTGCTTGTGGTGCAGGCCTCGGTGGCAGCCATGCGCTCCATGCTGATCGTCGGCAGACAATGCGAGCAGCTGCTTTGCAGCGGTTTCCGACATCTCTCGCCCTCGCGCGAATGGGTACTATCGGCCATGAGCGGCCACTCCTGAGCGAGACCAAATTCCCCTCAAAGCTGACGCTCGCATCTCCTCACCGTCAGCTGGAGTACGCACTCTTCTAGCGATTGATCAAGGGAACCATGAACGTCGAGATCCTGTATCCATTCCTTGGGCTGCCCATAACATCTTTGGACCTCCAGGCGGCGTTCACTGCACTTGGCTTTGACTTGAGCGACGAACTTGAACTTCCCGAAGACGACTATCGCGCCTACATCGAGCGCCCTAGCGGCGGAGTCTCTTTTGCATTCACCGATGAAGCTTGGTTTCTAGGAATAGACGATCAGCCAATGGGCGTTGGGCCACTATTCTTTAACACCATATTCTTCTACTCCGATGGCGCGGATCGTTATGCCCAATACAGACATGCCTTGCCATTTGGGTTGGCATTTTCCGATGACACAGGATCGGCAAGGAAGAAGCTCGGCGAACCTGAATGGGTACGGCATACCGATGATGGACGAGTAGCCGCAGAGAGGTGGGAAGTTGACGCAAATTGCCGCCTGCATGCCACCTATGCGTTGTCTGGCCGACTTCATATTCTTATCTATAGCTGGCCAGACGCCCACTTACGAAAATCGTGAAGATTGAGACGTCCGCTTCGGAGCAAATCTCCAAGGCCACTATGAGCCTACTGACGCCTGCGCGCCTGCGGCAGAATGCGGCCAAAAGCCGACGCTGACCAGATCTGCATATCAACATCAACGCACCCTAAAGAGGACTGCTTTAGCTCGGGCTGTACAGCCGCTTCGGGCCCGAAGCGGTCCTTCGATGCGAGAGGTCGACCGACTGCTATGCAGCGATCACGGTCTGTCGTGCATCTGCAATTGACGTCCGCTTCTTGCCAGTGACCTGCCCTTCAACGCGGCGGCTCCGACTACCAGCGGGAAGAAAAGCTGGCCACAAAAGTCGGGGCGATTCAGTTCACCCTGTGCTGTTAGCCTTGCATGGTAGGCAGGGCCTCTGCCACGCCAACTCCGGCCATCGCGCCCAATTTTTTAGAAGTGAACTCACCATGACCAGCCCGCTGTACAACGCCTCCGTTCCCGTCATGCAGCAGATGCTGCGCGCCCTGTCCGACGTGCTCAAGAAGGCCGAAGACCAGGCGACGCAGAAAAATATCGATCCCAATGCGCTGCTGCAGGCGCGGCTGTTCCCTGACATGTTTCCGCTGGTACGTCAGGTACAGATCGCCGCAGACTTCTCCAAGGGCATTGCCTCCCGCCTGGCGGGTGCCGAGGTGCCGTCCTGGCCCGACACCGAGGTCAGCTTCGCCGACCTGCAAGCGTTGATCGCCAAAGCTCTGGCCCATATCGGCTCCTTCAAGCCTGAGCAATTTGATTCCTGCGAGAGCCGCGAGATCGTATTGCGCCCCGGCACCCCCAAGGAAAAGAAGCTGACCGCAAGCGCATACCTTCTGCACTATGGACTGCCGCAGTTTTTCTTCCACGTGACCACCACCTATGCCATCTTGCGCCACAACGGTATGGAGATCGGCAAGCGCGACTACATGGGTGCCTACTGACCCAAGACAGACAGGCGTTCAGCCACTCTGGCCACTGCCGCTCGAAGTGCAAGCGTGCACGGCAAGCCCAATGTGTTGACGCGCGACATCGGCACCTCCTCACTGGCGCAGGGTTGCGCGGGGCAACTCACTGCGGTGCAGGTCGAGCACTGCGACGGCGTGCTGCCACCGATTCGCGCCTTGGGGCCACCAATGACGGTCCTCCGAGGGGCCTTCATCACCCGATGAAGGCCCCTTGAAGGCGCCGCACCAGAGCCTGGGCCTGCCGGCGCTCGAATGCGGTGTTCAACGGCCAGCGTACGGCAGCGACGAGTGATGCACGACGATGCGCAGCTTGCCGGCACCGTCCTTCACGAAAGTCCAGGTCTTGTCGACCGTGGTGACCTTGCCGTCCGGGTCGGTGAACAGCACGTTACCCAGCGTGCTGGCCACGTCGCCGTGGATGAGCACGGCACTGTTGGCAATCTCGCATTTGGTCCAGCCCTTCAGGGCGAAGCCGGTGTCGTTGGGAAAGGCAGGGTTGCCGCCCACGAAATACGCCAGCGCGCCGTCGCGAGCGGTGCGGAAGGTCTGCGGCGATGTCGTGAGCGTCGGCTTGAACAGCACTGCGCCCAGCTGGTAGGCGTAGGCGCTGTCGATGACCTTCTCGGCCAGCGCCCTGGCGGCCGGCTGCCCTCCGCTGGAATTCGCAGCGCTGATGTCGACCAGCGCCTTGCACCAGGCCTGCTGGGCCCCCAGGACTTCCGCTTCCGTGATGCTCCGGGCGACGACTTTCTCCTTGGCGGCGACCGGCAAGATGGCCCCTGCGATCAGGAGGCTGGCGATGGCGCTGGGAATGAATTTTTTCATTTGGGTCTCCAATTGAAGTAGTTGGATACCGGAGCGGCCGGGTGGGTCGAGCCGAGACCCAAAGTGCATCCATACGACATGCACAAGGCATGATGCGCCGGCCGATTTGCTCTGAGTAAAAGATGCAAATGAAATGAATGGTTGTGCATTTGCGAGATAGCCAGGCGTGCAGGCCTGTCTCGCAACAGACTGAAGCGGGCGCACACGAAGGACGGCGATGCAGCGGTTGCCGGCATCTTCTGGCCTCGCGCGAATGAGTGCTATCGGCCAGAACCGGACCTTGGCTCACGCCGCCCAGTTCGCGAACACCCTAAGGTCACCAGGGGCCAACAACCGTCCGTTTTTTGCGCCGGAACGATTCGGTCACAAGCAGACACTCAACATGGGACAGGTGTCGAACGAAAGCCATCCTCTCGGTCTGCACCAGAATTTCCTCCGATCTGCGAAGACCTCATCACATGCAACAACGTTTTCTGAATGCCTTGCTGGTTGCCCTCATCGCCAGCTTCGGCATCTCTGGCGATCCGGCACGCGCCCAGGCCCAAACGACGCCCAAGGTGCAGCCCGGCGAGGGGCGGCCTTACGAGGTTGTCGACACCGAGGTATGGGACGTGCCCGATCCGGTTTCAGGCCGCGGCTACCAAGTCTTCATTGCTTTGCCGCCGTCCTATGCGAAGCAGCCGCGGCAGCGCTACCCCGTGCTGTATGTGACTGACGCCGACTACGCTTTCCCGATCGTCCGGCAGTTGGGGCGCCGCCTGAACGTTGAAGGGCCTCGGATCGAGGAATTCATCCTCGTCGGCCTGTCTTACGCAAAGGGCGAGGACGGGGCGGTCAGCCGCCAGCGCGACTACACACCGACACCGAACGGCCCAAGCACCGCGCCAGCCAATGCGGTCCACGGTCAGGCGCGCGCCTATCAAGAATATCTGCGCAACCAGGTAAAGCCGTTCATCGCCGCTCGCTACCGGGCCGACCCGGCCAGAACAATCTTTCTCGGTCACTCCTACGGCGCCCTGCTTGGGATGCAGATCCTTTTCACCGAGCCCGGCTTGTTCAACGGCTATATCCTCGGCAGCCCATCTCTCTGGTACGACAAGCGACATGCCTTGAAGCTCGAAGCGAGCTACGCCAAACAGAATCGGGACCTGACGGCGAATGTCTATCTTTATGTCGGCGCCTATGAGGCGCTGCGCAAAGGTGTTCGGCGCTACAACCAGACGGTAGACATGGTTGCCGACAACCAGGCGCTGGAGACGGCGCTACAGAGCAGAAAGTACCCAAGCTTGAAGCTGAAGTCAGCGGTCCTGAACGACGAGGACCATCTCACCGTCGCGCCGCGTGGCTTTACGCAGGGCATGAAGTATCTGCTCTCGGCGCACTGACAAATCACAGCGAACGGACAAGTCGTCAACTCTTTGTGAGTGCGTATGTAAGAAGGAGTGAAACTGCAGCCTCACACCATCTTTCTGTGAATCAGCGGAAGCCCGGCTTCGGACAGAAGCAGTCATTCGGCGTCGCCACGCAGTCGCTTGCGAGTTGACCAGGAGAACTACGCCGCACTGACAGCCGGCAACGGGCTCGTCACCACCTCGACCCTTCGAGGTCCGCGGGCCATCTTCAAGCCGGAATCTCGCGCTCCAGTCGGCATAGGAAAGATCGCGCCACTTTTACACCTCGGCAACGCGCACGCAGGTCGCCAAGCGCGTAGACGACGCATTCATCGCTCAGGGCCTCTTGCACTGATCAGATCGCGCACGGCAATGGCCATCACCAAAAGCGCCAAGCCGGCGGCGGTCAGGGTTGCCGCCGCGTAGAAGCTGATCAGGGCCCAGTAAAGGACAGGCTGCTCGACGGCAAGGATGTCAGGTCCTTTGCGGTTGTTGAGCACCCCGGTGCGCACGCTTTCCACCACTTCGATCGCTCCAATAAGGCACCCCCAGCCGATCAAGGTCGCGACGGCGAGGGCTGCCATCGACTGTAGCCACGGCCGTCGGCGGTTCGGGGCATTCGGACGGCCCGTCACGTGCTCACTGCGTTGGCAAACGTCAACCGATTCCCGAAGGAATGCCGAACTGTCACCTCACGCGTGCCCCACCCCGTGTCCTCGATGCCAGGACACGCGTGGCCGTACTGCTTGGCTGCCATCCCGGCATGAAAGCCATCGATTCCGTTGCATGCAATGCGCAGGACTGCACCGCGGCAGGTGCCGCTGTGTTCGGCCAAGTGCTGCACACGGCCTTCGCGCGACACCTGGAGGTACGGTGGCAGCATAGGCCCAAAGCGATGTTGCTCCACAAGCGTTGTTTCTATTTAGTTAATCTCATGTGCGCGAACTCATCAGACGCACGTTGTGCGTCTCCGGATTATCGAAGGGCCCATATTCACAATGAAATACATGAATCGACACTGGGCCCCAGCCGAAATCCGTAGGAATTTTTGATGGAGGGACGAGGATTCACACATCCTAAATGGGCCTTTTCCATTGCCTCGGGGGGTGTGTCAATCCATTCCAGCTCCAGCTTTCATGATCGCGCGAAATTGTCGAGAGCAGCGCCCTTTGCGATGGCAAGGCGACCGGCTGCAGTCGGCCAAGAGCGGAAGTTCGTCGGCGCCTCTCAGCTTTCCAGACGGGGCGCGCCTGCTTCCCGCCGCCTTCAATACAGTGAACCGAAAATGACGCCTGAAGAAAGCCAAGCCAATCAGTCGATTCTCGACGGCGTGGAAGCCGTCGGTGGCGGCTACGTGTGGGACGCGGAGGTCTTTGCGGTCACTCTTATGGATGTATCTTTGGCGGACGATAAGGTCATTCCGCTTTGCGGTCTGCGAGGCATCCAGCAAATTGCGCTCGACGCCTCGCGGCTCTCCATAGCGACCATCGCGGCATTGGCAGGCATCACCGGGTTGCAGTCACTTGTGCTCGCGCGACGCACCTTCACCGAGGGTCAGCGGAACGAGCTCAGTCGATTGGGGCCTCAGATTGTTGAGGTCGATGACTAGGGCTCGTTGCGGCCACAAGCAGCCACTCGGCGAGCTCATCGAATACGAAAATCGAAGATTGCCAGATCGAGTTCCGGCGCCGCCTCAAGGCTGCTGGCAAGAAGGTCACCGGCCTGATGCCCGGCACCAACGCAGGTTGGCGCAGGAGCAGAGACTATGCAGCTAGGCGATCACTTGACATGAATTCTGGGCGAGCACTTTGCCATCGGCGCGCTCGCCTCGCACGTCGGCATGCCAGCCAAATACCGCGCCATCGTGTCGATGTCCGTCTCTGAAAGGGTCGTGCCGTCAGTCGCACCGTATCCGGGCTATCGACCGAAAACTTCCAATCACTGCATGGCCAGGTCCAGACCCATCCAATTGCAAAATTCAAAGGTGAGGAAGAGCACGAGGAACGCAGAAGCGACGAACGCCCCGCCCACCTTGATGGATGTCAGTACCACTGCAACTGTCTTTTGATTCTTGTCCTTCTGTCCCCGTTCGTAATGCCACTTGACGGCTAAATACATGCCCACGCTGAGCACGAGAACCTTGAAAATAACAAAAGAGATAGGGATTGAATTCATGATTGAAGGGATATCAATGGTGACAGACGGTGAAGTGCCCGAGTGCGGCGATTAGCTCAATAGACCGATGAAGAAACGGAAATTCAATCAATCAATTTAACGAAACGGTTGCGGTGAGCTAAATGCGCGTCCGCAAGGCGCGTCGAAAGGCACGCAAGACATGGGTCGAAAGGCGGAGCAGTCTGCCTGCACCACAGAAGCACTCTCATCGTGATGTCGAGTGTTCATCTTCCTGGCTGATACGTACAGAATCAGATCAGCTGAAAATTTTCGTATCAGATGCAAGGAGGCCGGTAGTCGCGCCGGGGCAGGCCGACGTCTGATATGACAATCTCTGGAGCGGTCCAGAACGACCGTATCAGAAAGAGATGCCCATGAACCGCTACGAGAAGCTTGCCGACAACATCGCTCAGCGTATTCGCGCGGGTAGCCTGAAGGCGAACGATCGCCTTCCCTCCGTGCGCGAACTGAAGTCGCAAATGGGCATCAGCGCGTCCACCGTGTTCTCTGCTTACTACCTGCTGGAGGCGCAAGGGCTTGTCGAAGCGCGGCAGCGGTCGGGATACTTCGTTCGAGCGGGCGCGGAAATGCCGACTAACGAACTCGCCGCCAGCGAGCCTGTCCTGCGGTCCATGTCGGTCGACGTCTCGTCGCTTGTCTTTCAGGTCCTTGCGCAGGCTCGCGAGCGCGATATGGTCCCGCTCGGCTCGGCCTTTCCGTCGCCAGAGCTGTTTCCCTTCGAGCAACTTGCCGCCGGCCTGACGCGAGCGCTCAAGCGGATGGATCCCTGGCAGACCGTCGAGGATTTGTCACCAGGAAACGCCTTATTACGCCATCAGATCTCCCTGCGTTACGGCAGCATCGGGATGGATGTTCCTGCGTCTGAACTGGTCATCACCAGCGGGGCGATGGAAGCACTCAATCTTGCGCTCGAATCGGTGACGCAGCCAGGCGACCTCGTGGCGATCGAAACGCCAACCTTTTACGGTGCGTTGCAGGCACTGGAGCGCCGCGGTCTTCGCGCGGTCGAGGTTGAGACGCACCCGCGAACAGGCGTAGATCTCGACTCTCTTGCTCGCGTGATCGACCAGCATCCGGTGAAGGCCTGCTGGTTCATGCCGACCTTCCAGAATCCGATGGGCTGCACCATGAGCGACGCAGCCAAAGAGCAACTGGTCAGCATGCTCGCCACCCGCGCCATACCGCTGATCGAAGACGACGTGTACGGCGAGCTCGCGCATGGGGCTCGGAGACCGCCACCAGCCAAGGCCTGGGACCGGGATGGCTGGGTGCTGCACTGCAGTTCTTTCTCGAAATCCCTGGCCCCCGGATATCGCATCGGCTGGGTAGCGGGCGGTCGCTTTGCAGCCACTTTGGGTCGCAACAAGTTGATGAGCTCGCTGGCGACGGCACTCCCCTCGCAACTGGCGTTGCAGGAGTACCTGCAACACAAGAGTTTCGATCGTCACCTGCGCGCCCTGCGGCATTCGCTCAGCCGCCAGCAGGCTGCATGCTTGCGATTTATCGATCGATACTTTCCAACTGGAACGCGGGTCACGCGCCCCGAGGGTGGCTATTTCCTGTGGCTCGCGCTGCCAGAAGGTGTCGACTCGCTCGCACTGCACCAGGACGCTCTTCGGCTCGGCATAGGCGTAGCGCCGGGCCATTTGTTTTCAGCCGACCGCCGATACACCCGGCACCTGCGCATCAACTACGGGTATCTCGGCGACCCGCGCTTGGAAGGGGCTATCAGGAGTCTTGGAGATCTCGCCAACGCGCAGCTGAAATCTACAACTGGCAAATCGGGGCCCATCTTCGAGGAACGTTCGTCGAGACCCTAGTTTGCGTCCATGCAAGTCGAGGTCCGCCGCCTTCGACTGACTCTCAACGTCACGCGTGCCGCTTCTGTCCAGTCGCGGCTTAAAGAACCCGCAGCACCTCGAACTGCTGTCGGGTTGGAGCGACCTGTATCGACACCTCATCACCCTCGCATTTGCCCAGCATTGCCCGACCCAAAGGGGCTTCGCTGCTGATGACCTGAACAAGCTGAGTGCCGCTGACCAACGTCATGCTGCCCCCATCTGGGCCGAGAAAGAGCTGTTGCTGCTTGTCGTCGGAATCGACCAGGCAGACCAACGCGCCGAGCCGTATTCCTATGCTGGCGTCGTAGGGACGCGGGCGGAATTGACGCCAATTGGCCATCGCCTGGCGTATGGCTTCGGCGCGCCGAGCTTGGCCGGTGGCCAGGTAGGCGGCTTCGAGTCCCAATGTGTCGTATTTGTTTTCGGCGATGTTCTCTTCGTGAGTCGCCGTTTCATGGGCTGCCCGCACTGCCTGTTCGGCTTGCAGCAGGTCTTCGGCGAGCCGTTCCAGCACCTGCTGTTGCAGCAAGAATTTATCCATGACGAAAGGTCGGCATCTCGAACAAGCGGGGGGCAGATTTAGATTATGAAGGGCTCCAGAAGCCTTCGACGCTTCTGTTGGCTACAGGTTAACTTCAGCAATGGGCCCATCAGCGACATCCGCGCCCTTTAACTCGCCGCCCAGAATCGGCCTGTCGGCGTTGTCTTGGCCATTTGAAATTCAAATGCCCTCGGTGCATAGAGGCAACAAGGGCCCTTATCTCGTTCCTACCCCTCAATCCTCCATTCGAAAGGTATGGGGCCCCTTTTCAGGGGCATCGATGGCGCAGTTCGCTGCTCTGCCCACCTTGCCCGACGTACCAACCAGCTGAGGCGCTCTACTCCAGCATCCCCGCCACTCTTAGTGGGCTGCGGAAGCTTGCGTGCCAGAGAGGGCTGTCTTCGTTCAAGAAGAAGTTCATTGTTCCGCCCGAATCCGTGCTGCCATCGACAGAGGGAAAAAGGCCGCCTCTGCTGCTGAACACGACACCGACGATGTGGCTCGGAGCACGATGGAGGAAGCTGCTAACTCCGAGTTTCAACCGCGATGGTTGCTCGCTCGCGTCGCTGTCTTGTTCGTGTATCGACAGCAACTGATCTGCGTCGACGCCTTGCAATGCTACCCAGAACAAGGCGCCACGATTGGTGGTGAACTGTCGTGCCGCGGATTCGTCGAGGGTGGCAAACACCTGATCCAGCACATCGTCCTCAACTGCACTTTGCATCACGAACATCAGCATGCCCCCCGCAGGGGTCCTGTACACGGCTGCTTCGCGGTTTTCAGTTCTTGTCGCGGCGCTGATGGCCTTACGCAACTCCATGCGGCCCTTGTTCTCTGCCGCTTCGATCTTGGCAGGATCGAAGGGCTCAATGCGCACTTCCGCGCCTCCGCCCAACATCGCGCCGTTCCCAGCCACGATTCGAGCAACGACTTCTCTCGCGAGTGCAATTCTTTCCCCTGCGTCTACTGGCAAGCGATATGGAACGGTCAGCACCACCGCAAGCGCCGAGCGCAGGTTCTGCGCAACGCCGACCAAGTCTTTCCAAAGCTCGCCCCAGAACGTCAGCGCTTCATGGCGATGGATGCGACGACCCTTGCTTTCGGAGATGGACTTGCATTCGACCTCGAGCCCGTTGGGGCCAAGATCTTCGACCAGGAGATCAAAAGAGCCCCCGTCGCTCGTTCTGTGCCACGCCACACGTTGTCCTCGACGGGCAAAGTGGGTCGCTGCCTGCAGTTCCAAGGCCAGACCGTGCATGTTCCCGGGACTGCTGAAGGCGTTTCGGACCCGTTTGACGAATGCTCTGGCCTGCTTGGGGGTGCTCCTTTCCATGACTCCGAGTACCTGTACCGCGAAGCCCATAGACGGAAAAATGCTTGGGTCGTTGCAGACATCGTGTGGCACCGTGCCAAACGCCGCGACCAGTTTTCGCAGCCGATCCAACTGGTATGCGACGGCGTACTCCGAATGTAGGTAGTCGCGGAGAAAGTGGTTAGACCGAATAGCCTCTTCCTGCCGTGCAACGGCACCTTGCCAGTGTGCCGCACCAATTGCGCTCGCGATGCGCCGGTACACCCCGGGCACCTCCGCTGTCGTCATCTCAGTAGCTGGCACGACATCGCCTCTTTCTTGCTATTCGGTCAAAAGCTGGGACTACCAAACTGGCGGGCTCGAAAGCTGACCATCACAACAGTCAGCTCATGGCCGAATGCGGCGCATCGACGGGCGTCAAGACCTGGATCGCGCATCATGCCAAAGCGCGTCTATAAGCGCGGCGGACGCGGAGTCACCTTCGACAGCGAGACGGTGGGGCATCTTTGCGTTGATGTTGTCGAAGAGCGGCTTCGCCTCCTCTGACCACAGTCCGAATTCGTTCCTCAACTGGTGTCCGACCGTCATATGCAGTCGCCAACTAGCCTCTTCCAGCGAACAGTTCCGAAGCACGTCCTTGTCCTCAGCGGAAAGAAGCCCCCGGGCTTTGGAGACAGCTTCCTCAACCGTTCTTGGATAGATCATGGGTAGGTCTGTTTTTGGCCGACTGCAGCCAGTCGCGCTGCCGTCGTGACCGAGTTCGCAGCGGAAAGCCGACGTGATCAGCTCCACTGTCGCTCATAGGCTGCGACGTGCTCGGGAAACAACGTCTCATAGGCCGGGTAGGAAATGCCCAAGACGTTCACCTCGATGCTATCGGGGCCATCGTCGCAGTCCATGATGCACACGCCAGCACAGGCGAGGACCGTTTGGTCTTCTGTTCGCACTGTTAGGGCAAGGTGGGCCTGATCGGCGTGATTTGAAATGCATTCGGCGCGGATATTCGAGTACCCCGGAACCGGTCGAAATATGCCAAACGCTACGCCCATAGGAGGGTCGCCCAACTCCAAGCTGGAGTACCCAACCAGCACCTCGTGCGCATGAATCGAGAACGTTGGCATGTAAGTCCCTTGTCTTTCTGCGATGCCCGCTTCTATTCGAATTTTCCCGACGCAGCGAATGGTTGGTTCTGGCCGATAGTACCCCTCCGGTCCGCCCGATCGAACGAACGACAACAACCAGTCTGAAGCGAACATTGAACGCAGCCATGTCCATGTCGACCGCATCCGGCACCAGCCCTTCGGGCTTCTGCTTCGCCAGTGCCTGTCGCTCACGAAAGCTCAGTGGTACGCCCCGCACATCCATCTGCAATCCACCGCAGCGGTCGAACCACCAACCCCACAACCGCGCTCATCGTGTACAGGGCATCGGGTGCTCCCCGCAGCGAAATCAAGGAGGAGGGGCGCAGCCCCGGGGGACATTCGCGGAGGGGAGTACCCGGTGTCCTGTGCACGCGCCCCGAAGGCCCCCCAGCCGAGGCCGTCAACACACCGCCACAGCTAAGGAAACCCCCGATATATGAATGGTCATTGACCCCCTAGCATCGAGCGCTGCTCGCCTGTCAAGGTGTACGGATCGCGTCCCGGCGTCCGCCCGGTGACCTGGCGCCTGCCTCAGCTGCCCTTTCCTGCGATGACAACTCCTCCCGAGTCCGGCCCCACGCTGGACGCCGCCAGTCCCCTCCCCCCCGACATCGAAGCCGCCGACGAACCCACCAAGGTTCCCCTCGCCATCGAAGACTGGCTCACGGTTCTCATCATGGGCGCGCTGGCGCTCATCACCTTCGCCAACGTCATCGTGCGCTACTTCACCGACTCGTCGTTCGCGTGGACGGAGGAGTTCTCGGTGTTCCTCATGATCATGCTGGCGCTGGTGGCCGGCTCGGCCGCGGTGGCGCGCGACCGGCACATCCGCATCGAGTATTTCTCGGAGAGCGGCTCCATGGCGCGGCGCAAGCGCCTGGCCCAGTTCGGCGCGCTGATGATCGCCATCCTGTTCGCACTGATCGGCGCGCTCAGCATCCGCATGGTGTGGGACGACTACCGCTTCGAGGAAACCACGCCCGGCATCGGCCTGCCGGCCTGGTGGTATTCGATCTGGCTGCCCATCGTGTCGTTCGCGATCGCGGGGCGCGCCATCGGCCTGATGGTCCGTCGTGGCCGCAAGACGAACTACAAGTCTGACGACAACAACAGCAAGAAGGGCGACGCCAAGTGATCGCCACCCTGCTCTTCGTCGCCTTCGTGCTCATGATGCTGGTGGGCGTGCCCATCGGCGCCGCGCTCGGCCTGGCGGGCGCGGCCTGCATCGCGCTGGCCAACGCCGACGCGCAGTGGTTCGGCCTGCTGGCCGTGCCGCAGAACTTCTACGCCGGCCTGGGCAAGTACCCGCTGCTGGCGATTCCGATGTTCGTGCTGGTCGGCTCCATCTTCGACCGCTCGGGCGTGGCGCTGCGCCTGGTCAACTTCGCCATCGCCATCGTGGGCCGCGGCCCCGGCATGCTGCCGCTGGTGGCGATTGCGGTGGCGATGTTCCTGGGCGGCATCTCGGGCTCGGGCCCGGCCAACGCCGCCGCCGTGGGCGCGGTGATGATCGCGGCCATGAGCCGCGCCGGCTACCCGGCCGCCTACTCGGCCAGCGTGGTGGGCGCCGCGGCGGCCACCGACATCCTGATTCCGCCCTCGGTCGCGTTCATCGTGTACTCGGTGCTGGTGCCCGGCGCCTCGGTGCCGGCGCTGTTCGCGGCCGGCATGATCCCCGGCGTGATGGCCGGCCTGGCGCTGATGATTCCGGCCGTATGGCTGGCGCGCAAGCACAAGATGGGCGCGCTCGAATCGACGCTGCCGCGCCCGCCGTTCTGGAAGAGCTTTCGCGAAGCGATCTGGGGCCTGGCGGCGCCGGTGCTCATCCTGGGCGGCATGCGCGCGGGCTGGTTCACGCCCACCGAGGCGGCCGTGGTCGCCGTGTTCTACGGCCTGTTCGTGGGCATGTGCATCCACCGGACGATCAAGGTGCGCGACCTGTTCGTGATCTTGCGCGAGTCGGGCGAGCTGTCGGCGGTGATCCTGCTGGTGGTGTCGCTGGCGGGCATCTTCGCGTACTCGCTGTCCACGCTGGGCGTCATCGATCCGGTCACGCGCGCCATCGTGAATTCGGGGCTGGGCGAGTACGGCATCCTGGCGCTCCTGATCCTGCTGCTGATCACCGTGGGCATGTTCCTGGACGGCGTGTCGATCTTCCTGATCTTCGTGCCGCTGTTGCTGCCCATCGTGCAGCACTACAAGTGGGACCCGGTGTGGTTCGGCGTGATCCTCACGCTGAAGGTGGCGCTGGGCCAGTTCACGCCGCCGCTGGCGGTCAACCTCATGGTCTCGTGCCGCATCGCCAAGGTGCGCATGGAAGAAACCGTGCAGTGGGTGGGCTGGATGCTGTTCTCGATGTTCGTGGTGATGGTGCTGGTGATCGCCTTCCCCGAACTCGCGCTCTGGCTGCCGCGCAAGCTGGGCTACTGATTTTTTCGATCCATCGACAGACCAAGAGGAGACCTCTCTCATGAAATTCCGCCGCACCCTACTGGGCCTTGCCGCCGTCGCCGCCACGCTCGGCCTGTTCTCGACCGGCGCGATGGCGCAGGCCACCTACAAGCCCGAGTACAAGATGTCGCTGGTGCTGGGCCCGCCCACGCCGTGGGGCCAGGCCGGCAAGATCTGGGCCGACCTCGTGAAGGAGCGCACCCAGGGCCGCATCAACATCAAGCTGTACCCGGGCGTGTCGCTCATTCAGGGCGACCAGACGCGCGAGTTCAGCGCGCTGCGCCAGGGCGTGATCGACATGGCCGTGGGCTCGACCATCAACTGGTCGCCGCAAGTGAAGCAGCTCAACCTGTTCTCCATGCCCTTCCTGATGCCCGACTACGCGGCCATCGACGCGCTCACGCAGGGCGAGGTGGGCAAGGACATGTTCAAGACGCTCGACAAGGCCGGCGTGGTGCCACTCGCCTGGGGCGAGAACGGCTTCCGCGAGATCACCAACTCGAAGAAGCCGATCAAGTCGCCGGCCGACATCAAGGGCATGAAGATCCGCGTGGTGGGCTCGCCCATCTACTCCGACATGCTCACCGCGCTGGGCGCCAACCCCACGCAGATGAGCTGGGCCGACGCGCAGCCCGCACTCGCCAGCGGCGCGGTCGACGGCCAGGAGAACCCGCTGTTCCTGTTCACGGTGCTCAAGATGCACACGGTGGGCCAGAAGTTCGTCACCACCTGGGGCTACGTGGCCGACCCGCTGGTGTTCGTCGTGAACAAGGAAATCTGGGCCTCGTGGACGCCGGCCGACCAGGCCATCGTGCGCCAGGCCGCGCTCGATGCCGGCAAGCAGGAAATCGCCATCGCGCGCAAGGGCCTGGTCGAAGCCGACAAGCCCGTGCTGAAGGACATCGCGGCCATGGGCGTGACGGTGACCAACCTCACGCCGGCCGAGCGCGACGCCTTCGTGAAGGCCACGCGCCCGGTGTACGACAAGTGGAAGTCGACCGTCGGCGTCGACCTGGTGGCCAAGGCCGAGAAGGCCATCGCCGCGCGCGCGAAGTAAGCCGCGCATCGCCGTGGATCGGGGGCGGCATGACAATGTCGCCATGCACACCCTGATCATCGACACGGACCCCGGCGCGGACGACGTGGTCGCGCTGCTGTTCGCCCTGGCGGCGCCCGAATCGCTGGCGATTCAGGCGCTGACCACGGTGGCGGGCAATGTTCCCCTGGCCAAAACCTCGCGCAACGCGCGCCTGGCCTGCGAATGGGCCGGACGGCCGGAGCTTGCGGTCTACGCGGGCGCCGAGCGGCCCCTGCAGCGCACACCGATCTACGCCGCCAACATCCACGGCCGCGAAGGCCTCACCGGCGTGGCCGTGCACGAGCCCGCCGTGCCGCTGGCCGCAGGCCATGCCGTCGACTACCTCGTTCGCACGCTGCGCGCCGCGCCCGCGAACAGCGTGACGCTCGCCATGCTCGGCCCGCAGACCAACCTCGCGCTGGCGCTCGAGCAGGCGCCCGACATCGTGCGCGGCCTGCGCGAGCTGGTGCTCATGGCCGGCGCGCATTTCAATGGCGGCAACATCACGCCGGTGGCGGAGTTCAACGTGTTCGCCGACCCGCACGCGGCCGAAGCGGTGCTGAAAAGCGGCGTGCCGATCACCATGCTGCCGCTGGACGTGACGCACAAGATCCTCACGAGCGACGCGCGCATCGCGCGGCTGCGCCAGCTGGGCAACCGCGCCGGCGCGATCGTCGCCGACATCCTCGACGCCTACGCGCCGCAGGAGATGGCCCACTACGGCATGCCGGGTGGCCCGGTGCACGACGCCACCGTGACGGCCTACCTGCTGCGCCCCGACCTGTTCCAGGGCCGCCGCATCCACGTCGAGATCGACAGCCGCGAAGGCATGGGCTTCGGCCAGACCGTGGCCGACTGGCACGGCAGCCTGAAGCGGCCCGCGAACGTGCAGTGGGTCATCGACGGCGATGCGCAGGGCTTCTTCGACCTGCTGACGGAGCACATCGCGCGGTTGCCCTGAGCTCTCCGCCAAGCCCCAAGAAAAAAAGCCACGCTGCGAACAGCGTGGCTTTTTGCTTGGAGCGCGCAGCGAATCAGTGCTGCAGGATCTTGTTGAGGAAGTCCTTGGTGCGCGGCTGACGGTTTTCCGGGTGGTTGAAGAACTCGTCCTTCGGGCAGTCTTCGAGGATCTTGCCGCCCACGTCGATGAAGATCACGCGGCTCGCGACCTTGCGGGCGAAGGCCATTTCGTGCGTGACGACCATCATGGTCATGCCTTCCTTGGCCAGGCTCACCATCACGTCGAGCACTTCGCCGACCATCTCGGGGTCGAGCGCCGAGGTGGGTTCGTCGAACAGCATCACGATCGGGTCCATCGACAGCGCACGGGCGATCGCCACGCGCTGCTGCTGGCCGCCCGAGAGCTGGCCGGGGAACTTGTCCTTGTGCGCCATCAGGCCCACGCGGTCGAGCATCTTCAGGCCCCGGGTCTTGGCTTCGTCGGGCGTGCGGCCCAGCACCTTGATCTGCGCGATCGTGAGGTTCTCGGTCACCGACAGGTGCGGGAACAGCTCGAAGTGCTGGAACACCATGCCGACCTTGGAGCGCAGCTTGGGCAGGTTGGTTTTGGGGTCGTGCAGCGGGATGCCGTTGACGGTGATCTCGCCCTTCTGGAAGGGCTCGAGCGCGTTCACGGTCTTGATGAGCGTGGACTTGCCGGAGCCCGACGGGCCGCACACCACGACCACGTCGCCCTTGGAGATGTTCACCGAGCAGTCGTTGAGCACCTGCACCGGGCCGTACCACTTGGAGACGTTCTTGATTTCAATCATTTTTTCGGACATTTGTTTCTCTCCGGTTCAGTTCAGCCACTCAATCAGCGAATGATGGCGATTTTCTTGTGCAGGCGCTTCACCAGCCAGGAAAGGGCGTAGCACATGGCGAAGTACACGACCGCCGCCAGCAGGTAGGCCTCGATCGGACGGCCGAAGTTCTTGCCCGCCGTTTCAAAGCCCTTGAGCATGTCGTAGGCACCGATGGCGTAGACCAGCGAGGTGTCCTGGAACAGGATGATGGTCTGCGTGAGCAGCACCGGCAGCATGTTGCGGAAGGCCTGCGGCAGCACCACGAGGCGCATGTTCTGGCCGTAGGTCATGCCCACGGCCTGGCCCGCGTTCACCTGGCCGCGCGGGATCGACTGGATGCCCGCACGCATGATCTCGCTGAAGTAGGCCGCTTCGAACGCGACGAAGGTGATCACCGCCGAAATCTCGGAGCGGTAGTTCGAGCCGAGCGAACCGAACAGCGAATAGAACGACGCCGGCACGAGCAGGAAGAACCACAGGATCACCATCACCAGCGGGATGCTTCGCATGCCGTTGACGTACAGCGCCGCGGGCGCATCGAGCCACTTCTTGCCCGACAGGCGCATGAGCGCCAGGATCGTGCCGAAGATCACGCCACCAATGGTGGCCACCACCGTCAGCATGATGCTGAAGTAGAAGCCCTTGATGACGAAGTTGCTGATGACGTCCCAGTTGTAGAAGGACAGGTCGAGATTCATCATGTCAGTGTCCTCCGCCGCCAGCGCTGGCCGAGACGATGAAGCCCGGCACGCGGGTCTTCTTCTCGATGTACGCCATGAGCCGGTTGATGGCCAGGGCCGACACCACGTAGCACGCCGTCACCGCCAGGTAGACCTCGATGCCGCGCGAGGTTTCTTCCTGCGCCTGCATGGCGAACATGGTGAGTTCGGTGACCGACACGGCGAACGCGACGGACGAATTCTTGAAGATGTTCATCGTCTCGCTCGTGAGCGGCGGGATGATGATGCGATACGCCATCGGCAGGATCACGTAGCGGTAGTACTGCGGCGTGGTGAAGCCCACCGCCATGCCCGCGTAGCGCTGGCCCTTGGGCAGCGCCTGGATGCCGGAGCGCACCTGCTCGGCGATACGCGCCGAAGTGAAGAAGCCCAGTGCCAGCACCACGAGGATGAAGCTCGGCACGCCCTTCATCACGGGAACCAGCGCCGGAATCACGTGGTACCAGAGGAAGATCTGCACCAGCAGCGGGATGTTGCGAAAGAGCTCCACCCATGCATTGCCGAAGCGCACGAGCCACGGACTGTCGGGCAGCGTGCGGATGATGCCGATCAGCGAGCCCAGCACCAGCGCGACGATCAGCGCCAGCAGCGCGACCGACACGGTCCAGCCCCAGGCCGAGAGCATCCATTGCAGGTAGCTCGGATATTCCCCCCCGGGGTCTTGCAGGAAGACCTGCCAATCCCAGTTTCCCATGTGTGTTTACTCCTTCAGCTTCTTTTCGAAAAACCGTCCCTTGAAAAGAAACGCCCACCGCGAAAGGTGGGCGTCCATTCACGCAGCGACGCGCGCTTATTCCTTGGTGACGTACTCTTCGGCGGGCTTGTCGTTCGGGTTGGCCCACGCGTTCTTGGTGGCTTCGCCCAGCGGCAGGTTGATGGTCACGTTGGCCGGGGGAATCGGCTTGAGGAACCACTTGTCATACAGCTTGGCGAGCTCGCCCGACTTGGCCTGTGCCTTGATGCTGTCGTCCACGGCCTTCTTGAAGGCGGGGTCGTCCTTGCGGATCATGATGGCGATGGGTTCCACGGCCAGCACGTCGTTCAGGATCTTGTAGTCCTTGGGCGACTTCGACTTGGCGGCCAGGGCAGCCAGGATCGAGCCGTCCATCACGAAGGCGTCGGCACGGCCGGTTTCCAGCAGCAGGAAGCTGTCGGAGTGGTCCTTGCCGTAGACCTCCTTGAAGGTCAGGTTCTCGGCGCGCTTTTGCTTGCGCACGGTCTGCAGCGGCGTGGTGCCGGTGGTGGTGGCGACCGTCTTGTCCTTCAGGTCGGCCAGCGAGTTGATGCCCGAGTTGGCCTTGACGACGATCTTGGTTTCTTCGACGTAGGTGGTCACGCCGAAAGCCACGTCCTTCTGGCGGGTGGCGTTGTTGGTGGTGGAGCCGCACTCGATGTCCACGGTGCCGTTCTGCACGAGGGGGATGCGGTTCTGCGAAGTCACGGGCTGGTACTTGACTTCGAGCTTCTTGCCGGCGGCCTTCTCCAGGTCCTTGATGATGTTGGCGCAGACGTCGTAGTGGAAGCCGGTGTACTGGCCATTGCCGAGCGTGTACGAAAGGCCGGAGGACTCACGCACGCCTTCGGTGATGGTGCCCGAGGCCTTGATCTTGGCCAGGGTGTCATTGGCTTGTGCGAAGGCGCCGCTGGTGGCGAGCGCTGCGACAGCCAATGCCAATACTTGTTTTTTCATACGAAAAGCTCCTGAGGGTGACTGAAACAAATAGAACGAAATTCTAGACACTCGCATTTTGCGGGATACCCGGACCAACCCGGTGCATTCCACGGGCATCGCCGCCCGCCTCGCACCGGCGGCGCCCATCGGGGCGCCAGCCTGGTGCAATCCAGACATTTCGCATTGTCCGACTTTCACTAAGCAGCCTTTGTGCCCGGCATTCGGGCGGCTGTGCGTGGCGCAAGCAGCGACCGGCGATCCCCGGCGTGCAACGGCCGAAAAAAACTGCCGCGACTGTAGTGGCGGCGCGGCCGGGCCGCCAATGCTGATTGCGGGGGGTCGTATGCGTGGTGCTTATAGATTGTGCAGCGCACAAATCTGCAGCCATTCACACTCGCCCGCTCATTGCGGCGGCTGGGTTCCGACCAGGTAGGACCACAGGGCGTCGGCCGTGCGCTTGGGCTGCAGGCTTTCGGACAGCCCGGCCCGCGCCGCCGAGCGGCCGGCGCCGCCCTTCACCGGAACCGGCGCGGTGGGCCGCTCGCGGTAGGCGCGGATTTCCATCTTGGCCTCGAGGCTGTCGATCTCGGGCGGCAGCGCGCTCACCAGCTTGCGCGCCTTGATCTCCTTGCGCACCGCACTCTGCGGCAGGAAGGCGATGCCGTGGCCTTCGAGCGCCATCACCTTCAGGCCTTCAGCCATGTCGGTCTCGTAGACGCGGTCGAGGTGGATGGCCGTGCCCGACTCCTTGAGCAGCTGGTCGACCACGCGCCCGAGGTAGGCGCCCGGCGCGTAGCCCAGGTAGGGCAGCGGCTGGCCCGGGCGGCCCGGCAGCCGGTAGCGCGGCGCGCCCTCGGCATCGGCCTTGACCCAGGGGGCGACGGTTTCCTCGCCCAGGCTGACCATCTCGTACTTGTTGGCATCGAGCTGCAGCGGCTGCGAGGGGTGGTGGTAGGCGATCAGCAGGTCGCAGCTGCCCTCGACCAGCCGCAGCACCGCGTCATGCACGTTGAGCGCGATGAGACGGCTCTTGATGGGCCCGAAATGCTCGCGCAGGCTGGTGACCCACGAGGGAAAGAAGGTGAAGGCCAGCGTGTGCGGCACGGCGATCTCGATCACGTCCTGCCCGGCGGCCGAGTGCCCGCGCAGCATGGCGCGCGTGCTCTGCAGCGACTGCAGCATCTCGATGGCCTGGCTGTACAGCGTCTGGCCCGCGGGCGTGAGGCGCGTGGGGTAGGAGCTGCGGTCGACCAGGTCGGTGCCGGCCCATCCTTCGAGCGCCTGGATGCGCCGCGAGAACGCCGGCTGCGTCACGTGCCTCAACTGGGCCGAGCGGCTGAAGCTGCGGGTTTCCGCCAAGCTGATGAAGTCTTCGAGCCACTTTGTTTCCATACGCGGCGATTATGCGAGCGCCGCGCCATACTGGGCGCCCCCTCCTTTTCCCGCATGCGCCATGCCTTTCGACGACCTGCCTGAGCTCAGCGCCACCGAACTTTCGCGCAAGATCGCGGCCCGCGACGTGTCCTGCCGCGAGGTGATGCAGGCGTCGCTCGCCCGCATCGACGCGCTCAACCCGCAATTCAACGCCATCGTCTCCCTGCGCGACCCCGCCCAGCTGCTGGCCGAGGCCGACGAACGCGACGCCGAGCTGGCGCGCGGCGAACGGCGCGGCTGGATGCACGGCTTTCCGCTGGCCGTGAAAGACCTGAGCCACGCCGCCGGCCTGCCGACCTCGATGGGCTCGCCGCTGTCGCCGCGCTCGCCCGCGCGCACCGACAGCCTGCACGTCGCGCGCATGCGCGCGGCCGGCGCCGTGGTCATCGGCAAGACCAACACGCCCGAGTTCGGCCTCGGCTCGCACACCTACAACACGGTGTTCGGCATCACGCGCAACGCCTACGCGCCCGAGCGCAGCGCGGGCGGCAGCAGCGGCGGCGCGGCCGTGGCGCTGGCCCTGGGCATGCTGCCCGTGGCCGACGGCAGCGACATGATGGGATCGCTGCGCAACCCCGCCGCCTTCAGCAACGTGATCGGCCTGCGCCCCTCGCGCGGCCGCGTGCCCGGCGACCCGGAGCAGGAACTCTTCTTCCAGCAGCTGGGCTGCGAGGGCCCGATGGGCCGCACCGTGGAAGACACGGCCCGGCTGCTGGCCGTGCAGGCGGGTTTCGACACGCGCGTGCCGCTGTCGTCGCCGCACGCCCTGCCCTCGCCCGACGACCTGCAGCTGGACGGCGACGGCCGCGGCCTGCGCATCGGCTGGCTCGGCAGCCTCTGGCCCGAGCTGCCGCTGGCGCCGGGCGTGCGCGAACTCGGCGAGCAGGCGCTCGACACCTTCCGCACCATCGGCTGCGAGGTCGAGCCCTGCGCGCTCGACGTGCCGCGCGAGCACAACTGGAGCGCCTGGCTGCGATTGAGGCAACTGCTGGTGGGCGGCAAGCTCGGCGCCTACCTGAGCGACCCGAAGCTGTTCGCCCAGCTCAAGCCCGAGGCGCAATGGGAGATCGAGCAGAGCCGGCACCTGGACGCCGCCTCGCTGTACCAGGCCTCGCACTACCGCTCGAACGTGTACCGCGCGTTCCTGAAGCTCTTCGAGCGCTTCGACTTCGTGGTCGCGCCGACGGCGCAGGTGTTCCCCTTCGACGCCGAGCTGCACTGGCCGGCCGAGGTGAACGGCGTGAAGAGCGACACCTACCACCGCTGGATGGAGATCGTCACGCCCTTCACGCTGGCGGGCCTGCCCACGCTCAATGTGCGCGCGGGCTTCGGCGACGGCGGGCTGCCGATGGGCCTGCAGCTGGCCGGGCCGATCCATGCGGACCTCGACGTGCTGCGGCTGGGCCATGCCTACGACCAGGCCTGCGGCTGGGCGGCGCGGCGCCCGCCGGCCCTGTCCTGATCGGTTCTGATCAGATCGGCGTGAGCACGCCGCGTCCCGCAAAGTGCCCTTCGGCGTTCGCGAGGAAGTGGTCCACCGACTTCTGCGTGGCCTCGGGCGACCAGCCTGCCATGTGCGGCGTGAGCAGCACGTTGTCCAGGCCGATGAGCGGCTCGGGGCGCTTGGGTTCGCTCTCGTACACGTCCAGGCCCGCGCCCGCGATGCGGTGCTCGCGCAGCGCCTTCGCCAGCGCCTCGGTGTCGACCACGCTGCCGCGGCCGATGCTCACGAGATAACCCTGCGGCCCCAGCGCGTCGAGCACCTCGGCGTTGACCAGGTGCTTGGTCGCCGGCCCGCCCGGCGCGGCCAACACCAGGAAGTCGGCCCAGGTGGCGAGCGACTTCAGGTCGTCGAAGTAGCGGTGCGTGGCGCCTTCGCGCGGCTTGCGGTTGTGATAGCCGATTTCCATGTCGAAGGCGGCGGCGCGCTTGGCGATCTTCTGGCCGATGGTGCCCAGCCCCAGGATGCCGAGCTTCTTGCCCGACACGTTCGGCGGCTGCGGAATGGCTTCGCGCCACACGCCTTCGCGGCAGAGGCGGTCGAGCGTGCGGAACTCGCGCACGATGCTGATGAGCAGGCCGAAGGCATGGTCGGCCACGCAGTCGTCGTTGGTGCCCGCGCCGTTGGCGGTGGCGATGCCGCGTGCGCGCGTGACCTCGAGCGGCACGCCTTCGTAGCCCGCGCCCATGCAGCAGACCAGCTCGAGCGCCGGCATGGCGTCGATCTCGGCGGGCGTGAGGCCGATGACGCCGATGGTCAGCACCGCGCGGAACTTGGCGCCGTGCTCGGCGATGGCGGCGGCGCGCTGCGCGTCGCCGAAGGCGTAGGTCATGTCGTAGACCTCGGCAATCTGGGCCTGGTGGGCGCTCGAGAGGCTGTTGAGCACCAGCAGGGGAATCTTGGTCGACACGTCTGAACTCCTGGGGTCGGTGAAAAGAAAGAAGGGGTGAATGATCGGGCTAGAGCATCGGCACTGCTTCGCTCTTCTGCAAAGCCCACATCTGGGCATAGCGGCCCTGCTGCGCGAGCAGATCGGCGTGCGTGCCGCGCTCGACGATCACGCCCGATTCGAGCACCAGGATCTCGTGCGCCTCGACCACGGTCGAGAGGCGGTGCGCGATGACCAGCGTGGTCTTGCCCTGCGCGGCGCTGCGCAGCTCGGACTGGATGGCGCGTTCGTTGGCCGAATCGAGCGCCGAGGTGGCCTCGTCGAAGATCACGATCGGCGGGTTCTTCAGCAGCGTGCGCGCGATGGCCACGCGCTGCTTCTCGCCGCCCGAGAGCTTCAGGCCGCGCTCGCCCACCGTCGTCTCGTAGCCCTTGGGCGTGGCCGAGATGAAGTCGTGGATGCGCGCAGCACGCGCCGCCCCTTCGACCTCTTCGCGCGTCGCCCCGGGGCGGCCGTAGGCGATGTTGTATTCGACCGTGTCGTTGAACAGCACCGTGTCCTGCGGCACGATGCCGATGGCACGGCGCACGCTGGCCTGCTGCACGGCGCGGATGTCTTCGCCGCCGATGGTGATGCGGCCCTGCTGCACGTCGTAGAAGCGGTACAGCAGGCGCGCCAGCGTCGACTTGCCCGAGCCCGAGGGGCCGACCACGGCCACGGTCTTGCCGGCGGGGATCTCGAAGCTCACATGCTTGAGGATCGGGCGATCTGGCTCGTAGGCGAAGCTCACGTCCTCGAAGCGGATGGTCGAGTCGGTGCCCGCCAGCGGCTGCGCGCCGGGCGCGTCGCGCACCTCGCGCTCCTTCTCCATCAGCACGAACATCTTGTCCAGGTCGGTCAGGCTCTGCTTGATCTCGCGGTAGATCACGCCCAGGAAGTTGAGCGGAATGTAGAGCTGGATCATGAACGCGTTGACCATCACCAGGTCGCCCAGCGTCATGCGCCCTTCGACCACGCCCGAGGTGGCGCGCCACAGCATCAGCACCAGGCTCACGGCGATCAGCAGCTGCTGGCCGGTGTTGAGCATGCTCAGCGTGCGCTGGCTCTTGATGGCGGCCTTGCGGTAGCGGTCGAGGCTGGCGTCGTAGCGCTTCGCCTCGAAGTCTTCGTTGTTGAAGTACTTGACCGTTTCGTAGTTCAGCAGCGAATCGACCGCACGGCTCTGGGCCATCGAGTCGAGCTCGTTCATGGTCTTGCGAAACTGCGTGCGCCACTCGGTCACAGTGACCGTGAAGACGATGTACAGCACCAGCGCCGCGCCCGTGATCCACACGAACAGCGCGTCGAACTTCACGCCCAATATGGTGAGCACCAGCGTCAGCTCGATGATGGTCGGCACGATGCTGTACAGCGACATCGAAATGAGCGAATGCACGCCGCGCGTGCCGCGCTCGATGTCGCGCGTCATGCCGCCGGTCTGGCGCTCCAGGTGAAAGCGCAGGCTCAGCGCATGCAGGTGGCCGAACACCTGCAGCGCGATGCTGCGCGCCGCGCCCTCGGTGGCCTTGGCGAAGATCAGCTCGCGCAGCTCGTTGAACAGCGATGTCGAAAAGCGCAGCAGCCCGTAGGCCACGAGCAGCGCCATCGGCACGACGAGCAGCGCCTGCGCCATGTCGGGCTTGGGCGTCATCGTGTCGACCAGGTTCTTGAGCAGCACCGGCACGCCCACATTCGCCACCTTGGCCGCGATCATGAAGCCGAGCGCGGCAATCACCCGCCACTTGTACTGCCAGAGGTAGGGAAACAGGCGGCGCAGGGTCGCCCAGTCGGAACGGTCGGAGCGCGCGGGCGGATGGCCGCCGGGCGCATGGGGAGAGGAGGAAAGGGCTTCGCCGCTTCGGCGCATGGGGGACAATCGTGGGTGTTGTTGTTGCTTCAGATTGTGCCCATGTCCTCCCCTTCCAGTGCCGCTTCCGCCGCAGCGGCCGCCGCCGCCACCCTCAAGAGCCTGCCCACCGACATGGAGCTGGTGCTCAAGGTCATCCCGATGCCGGCCGACTGCAACGCCAACGGCGACATCTTCGGCGGCTGGGTCATGGCGCAGTGCGACCTGGCCGGCTCGGTGATCCCGGCGCGCTACGCCAAGGGCCGCCAGGCCACGGTGGCGGTCAACGAGTTCATCTTCAAGCAGCCGGTGCGGCTGGGCGACATCCTCTCGTTCTATTCGAAGCTGGTGCGCGTGGGCCGCACCTCGATCACCGTGACGGTCGAGGTGTTCGCCGAGCGCTTCCGCGCCCAGGGCGAGTACATCAAGGTGACGCAGGCCACCTTCACCTACGTGGCCATCGACGACAACGGCCGTCCGCGCCCCATCGAACAGCCGGCTGCCTGAGCCGCCTTCAGGCGGCGCCCATGCCGGCGTCGCGCACGCGCTCGAAGCACTCGAACTCGCGGTTGATCCAGCGCGCGTCGCGCCGCTCCACGCGGCGGATGTAGACCGACTGCACCACGTCGCGCGTGTGGGCGTCGATCTCGACCGGCCCGCGCGGGCTGTCCAGCCGCAGGCCGCGAAACGCATCCACCAGCCGCTCGGCGCCCGCCTTGCCGCCGCGCGCACCGGGTGCGCTCAGCGCCGCATCGATGGCCGCGAGCCCGTCGTGCGCCGCCACGGCGAAGTAACCCGGGCGCAGGTGGCTGCCGTACTCGGTCTCGAAGGCGCCCGCGAAACGCCGGTTGGCCGGCGACTCGTGGGCGAAGGAGTAGTGGTGGCTGGTGACCAGCCCCTCGGCCAGTTCGCCGATGCCGTCCAGGTAGTGGTCGTCGGTGGCGTCGCCCGTCGCGAGCAGGCGGATGCCGGTGTCGGCCATGCCGCGGTCGCGCCAGAACTTCAGGAAGATGGCCGGCATCTGGCCCGACGGCAGAAAGAAGAACACGGCCTGCGGCTTCAGCTCGCGCAGGCGCAGCATGTAGGCCGAGTAGTCGAGCGTGTTCAGCGGCACGCGCAGCATCGCGCCCACGCGCCCGCCGCCCGCGGTGATGCCGGAGACGAAGGCGCTCTCGGCGTCCACGCCCGAAGCGTAGTCGGCCACCACGGTGCACACGTCGCGCAGCCCCTGCTGCAGCGCCCAGCGCGCCAGCGGCGCCGTGACCTGTGCGATGGTGAACGACACCCGCACCATGAACGGCGAGCGCCCGGGGATGCCCGAGGAGGCGGCGTTCATGATGACGGTCGGCACGCGCGCCTGCGTGGCGACGGTGCCGACGGCGTAGGCGTTGGAGCTGAAGTCCAGCCCCGTGAGCAGGTCGACGCGCTCGCTCTCGATGAGGTCCTGCGCCTGGCGCCGCGCCTGTTCGGGCGCGCTGCCGGGCACGTCGCGGCGCAGCAGCTCGACCGGCCGGCCCGCGATCTGCTGCTTGTGGTCGGCCAGCCAGACCGCCATGCCGGCGTCGAACTGGCGCCCGCCGCCCGCATAAGGCCCCGACCACGAGCCGATGACCCCGATGCGCAACGGCCGCACGCGCGCCAGCACCAGCGAGGGCGCCGCGAGCGAGCCCGCGAGTAAGCCCAAAGCATGCCGGCGCGTCGGCCCGAGTGCTACTTTTTCAGTAGCACGCATCGCCCGAGTGGCGGGCGCTGTGGGCGGGTTGACGTCTGGAGCAGGCACGAGGAACAGTGTACGCAGGCACCGTCCGCAGGCAAGTCCACGGAAGGCTTAGACCTTCGAGAAATCGGGCTTGCGCTTCTGGCGAAAGCTGCTTCGCGCCGCTTGCGCGGCTACGCCTCTGTTCGAGGCGTCGGATTTCAGCACTTGCTGAAATCCGGCTTGCGCTTTTCCATGAACGCACCGAACGCTTCCTTGGCAGCCGGCTCGCGCAGCATGCGACCGAAGCTCGCACCTTCTTCGCCCATGCGCTCGAGCACGGCGGGCATCTGCGCCTTCTTCAGCAGGCGCTTGGTCTCGATCAACGCGCTCAGCGGCTTGGCCGCGAGCTTGCGCGCCTGCGTCTGGGCGATGCCATTGGCTTCGGTCGGCGGCACCACGCGGTTGACCAGGCCCACTTCGAGCGCGGCCTCGGCCATGAAGGGCTCGCCCAGCAGCAGGGCTTCGGCGGCGCGGTGGTAGCCCAGCATCTGCGGCACCAGCAGGCTCGACGCGGCCTCGGGGCACAGGCCCAGGTTGACGAAGGGCATCGAGAACGCCGCGTTGTCGCCCGCGTAGACGAGGTCGCAGTGGAACAGCATCGTGGTGCCGATGCCCACGGCCGGGCCGCACACGGCGGCGACGATGGGCTTGGGGAAGGTGGCGATGCCGCGCAGGAAGCGGAACACCGGCGATTCCTGCGTGGAGGCCGGGCCGTTGAGGAAGTCGCCGATGTCGTTGCCGGCGCTGAAGATCGTCGGGTCGCCCTGGATCAGCACGCAGCGCACGGCGGCTTCGCTCTCGGCCGTGGCGAGCGCGTCGGCCAGCGCGGCGTACATGCTGCTGGTGATCGAGTTCTTCTTGTCGACGCGGTTGAAGGTGATGGTCATCACGCCGGCTTCGGTGTGGACGAGGATGTCGCTCATGGAAAGATCCTTGGGTAGGTAAAACGGGGGGCGACGCGCTCAAGCGTCAATGGCTTCGCGGACGAAATCGAGGCGGTCCTGGCCCCAGAACATCTGGTCGCCGACGAACATGGTGGGGGCGCCGAACACGCCGCGCTCCACCGCCTCCTGCGTGACCGCCTTGAGGCGGTCTTTCACTTCCTGCGCGCCGGCCAGCGCGAGCAGGCCCGCGGCGTCGAAGCCCGCATTTTGCAAGACGGCGCCGACGGTCGCGGGGTCGTTGAGGTTCTTCGGCTCGACCCACATCGCATGGAACACCGCGTCGATGTAGGCACCGAAGCGTTCGGGCATCTTCATCTGCACACCGGTGGCGCCGCGCATCAGCAGCAGCGTGTTGATCGGAAAGTGCGGGTTGTGCACGAAGGGCACGCCGTAGCGCCTGGCGAAGCGCTGCAGGTCGGTCGTGAGGTACGGGCCCTTGGCCTTGATCTCGGCGGGCGAATGGTTGCCCGTGGCCTGGAACACGCCGCCCAGCAGCATGGGCTTCCAGACCAGCTCGGCGCCGGTGTCGGCGCACACGTGCGGCAACTGCGTGGCGGCCAGGTAGGCGGCGGGGCTGCCGACGTCGAAATAGAACGCGACGGATTTCGTCATGGGTGTCGTCTCCTTGGGGCTGTGCGCCGCGATGCGATGCGTAGCGCGGCGCCGGTCAGAACTTCTCGGACCAGGGGCGCAGGTCCAGCTCGTGCGTCCACGCATCGCGCGGCTGCGCGTGCAGCATCCAGTAGCTGTCGGCGATGTGGTCCGGGTTCAGGATGCCGTCGCTGTCCTTCAGCGCATAGCGCTCGGGGAAATTGCTGCGGATGAACTCGGTGTCGATGGCGCCGTCGACCACGACGTGCGCGACGTGGATGCCCTGCGGCCCCAGCTCGCGCGCCATCGACTGCGCCAACGCGCGCAGGGCCATCTTGGCGCCCGAGAAGGCACCGAAGTTGGCGGCGCCGCGCAGCGAGGCCGTCGCGCCCGTGAAGATGATCGTGCCGCGATGGCCGCCGGCCGGCATCTCGCGCGCCACCATGCGTTTCGCCACTTCGCGGCCGTTGAGGAAGCCCGAGAAGCAGGCCATCTCCCACACCTTGAAGTACTTGCGCGCGGTTTCGGTGAGGATGCTCTCGGGCACGTTCGCGCCGATGTTGAACACCATCACCTCGATCGGCCCGACGGTCGATTCGATCTGCTCGATGAGCGCCACCACCTCTTCTTCCTTGCGTGCATCGCAGGAAAAAGCGTGGGCCCGGCCGCCGTCGGCCTCGATCTGCGCCACCAGCGGCTGCAGCTTGTCGAGGCTGCGCCGCGTGACGCAGGTGGCGTAGCCTTCGCGCGCGAAGCGGCGGGCGATGGCGCCGCCGGTGGCATCGCCCGCGCCGACGATCAATGCAGCCTTGGTGAGCGCCATGACGTTCATTCCTTGTAGTAGACGATCTGGTTCGACGTGGCGAGCAACGCGCCCTTCTCGCTCCACAGCTGCGCCTTCTGGTCGAAGAAGCCGTTGAAGAACTGCTGCCCTGCCGCGCAGCCCAGCAGGTAGCCCGTGCCGACCTCGGCCAGCTCGGCGGCGCCGACATGGAAGTAGGTGGTGATCGACACCGTGCCCGCGGGCACGTGCGTGGCGCGGCGCAGCCACACGCGCGGATAGAACACGTCGCTCAACGCGGCGAGCGAGGCGAAGTCGAGCGGGCGCGCCTGCGCGTCGCGCACCCACAGGCGGGTTTCGCTGTGCTGCAGGCTGCCGTCCCACTTGGCGGGAATGCCGCCGCTGAAGGGGCGCATCTCGTACTGCTCGAGCCAGGCCACGCCCGACGGACCGATGCGGATGCGATCGACGGCCTCGGGCTTGGGCGCCTCGGGCATGGTGAGGTCGGCCTGGCTCCACGTGTCGCGGCGCGCGGCCGTGACCACGGTGGCGGTGGTCGTCATGTTCGCGGTGCCATCGGCGCCGGGCTGCGTGATCGTCACCGTCCAGTGCTGCGTCGAGCGGTTGGTGCGCACGGCGGTGGCCTGGATGTCGAACGCGCCTTCGCCGAGCGCGGCCGCGTAGTTGACGGTCAGCGCGATGGGCGTGCCGAGCAGGTCGGGGTGCTGGAGCACCGCCTGCAGCGCGAGCGCCGCGGTGGTGCCGCCGAACGGGCCGACCATGTTCCAGTAGTCGGGACTCGTGGTGCCGGTGAAGTGCCCCACGCGGATGTCGCTGTGGTGCAGGGCCAGGGCTTTGTCGAGGGGGTGTGGGGTCGTGCTGCTCATGGTGATCCCAGTGTGCCTGCGGAGGATGACGTCACGCAGTCGTGTGCGGGACGTTGGCGTGCTGCACTGCCGCAGGCGCGGTCAGCGCGGCGAGCCGGTGCAGCTTGTCGAGCGTGCTCGGCCACAGGCTCTGGCTGAACTGCTCACGGAAGAAACCGAAGTGGCCGATGCGCCGCGCCTGCACGTCGGCCGGCGCGATGCGTTCGACCGCGCTCGGCGCGCCCGCGTAGAAGCTCACGAGGCTGCGCGTGCCGGCATGCGTCATGAGCTCGTCGTCGGTCATCGAGAGCGCGAGCACCGGGAAGCGCACGCGCGCATAGCTTTGCAGCGCGGGCTCGCCCTCGGCACCCACGCTGTAGCGCGGGTTCAGGCACCAGCGGCGCCATTGCAGGATCACGCCGCGCGGCAGGTCGCCGACCTTCTTCAGCTTGCGGCCCGGGAAGTAGCCCCACAGGCGCGTGGCCAGCGGCACCAGCACGAACCAGAAATACAGGATGCCGCGCCGCAGCTTCGGCGCGTTCTCGCGCCAGTAGCCGCTGCCGGCCGCGATGCTCACGAGGCCGTCGACCTGCCCGGGCCGCTGCAGGAAGCCTGGCAACTGCGCACCGAGGCTGTGGCCCAGCAGGTACAGCGGTTCGTCGGGCAGCGCGGCCTTGGCGGCGTCGATCACCGCCTCGTAGTCGCGCGCCCAGTCGAACAGGTCGGCCTGGAAACCACGCAGCGGCGCATCGCCGAGCGAGTCGCCGCTGCCGCGGTAGTCGAAGGTCCAGACCCGCAGGCCCCGCCCTGCGAGCCAGTGCGCGAAAGGCTCGTAGAACGACTGGCGCACGCCCATCGCACCGCCGATGACGATGCTGGCGCGCGGTGCGCCGGCGGGGTCGTAGCGGCGAACCGCCACGTGGGCGCCGGCGTCGACCGGCAGAACCTGCTGTTGCATGCCCTTCTCCTCAAAACAAACACGGTCCCTTCGCGAGACACCGCGGAACCGGCTTTGCCGGGCCGCTGGTGTCGCCCCCTGCAAGGGGGTTGGCGAAGCGACACGAAGTGCGCGAAGACTGGGGGTTAGCTCAAACCCTTTCAAAAATTCCTGCTGCGCCTTGGCCCATGCCCACGCACATCGTGACCATGCCGTACTTCAGCTTCTCGCGGCGCAGCGCGTGCACCACGGTGGCCGCGCGGATCGCGCCGGTCGCGCCCAGCGGGTGGCCCAGTGCAATGGCGCCGCCCATCGGGTTGACCTTCGACGGATCGAGCCCCAGCGTGTTCATCACCGCGAGCGATTGCGCGGCGAAGGCTTCGTTGAGTTCGAACCAGTCGATGTCCTCGTGCTTCAGGCCTGCATAGCGCAGCGCGGCCGGAATCGCCTCGATCGGGCCGATGCCCATGATGTGCGGCGGCACGCCCTTGCTGGCGAAGCTCACGAAGCGCGCGAGCGGCGTGAGGCCGTACTGCTTGATGGCCTTTTCGCTGGCCAGGATCAGCGCGCCTGCGCCGTCGGAGGTCTGCGAGCTGTTGCCGGCCGTCACCGTGCCGCGCGCGGCGAACACGGTACGCAGCTTGGCCAGACCCTCGATGCTGGTGTCGGGGCGCGCGCCTTCGTCCAGGCTCACGGTGCGGGTCTTGGCGATCGACTCGCCGGTTTCCAGGTTCGGCGTGCGGTCGGTCACTTCGATCGGCGTGATCTCGTCGGCGAACTTGCCGGCGGCCTGCGCGGCCAGTGCCTTCTGGTGCGAGGCGAGCGCGAACGCGTCCTGCGCCTCGCGGCTCACCTTCCACTGCTGCGCGACCTTCTCGGCCGTGAGGCCCATGCCGTAGGCAATGCCCACGTCGCCTTCGCGCTCGAAGATCGAGGGCGACAGCGAGGGCGAGTTGCCCATCATCGGCACCATGCTCATGCTCTCGACGCCGGCCGCGATCATCACGTCGGCCTCGCCGACACGGATGCGGTCCGCCGCCATCTGCACGGCCGACAGGCCCGAGGCGCAGAAGCGGTTCACGGTGATGCCGCCGATGCTGGTGGGCAGGCCCGCCAGTACCGCGCCGATGCGCGCGACGTTCAGGCCCTGCTGCGATTCGGGAATCGCGCAGCCGCAGATGATGTCCTCGATGGCCTTCGGATCGAGACCGGGCACGGCGGCGAGCGCTGCCTTCAGCGTGGTCGCCAGCAGGTCGTCGGGACGGTAGTTGCGGAAGTAGCCGCGGTGCGACTTGCCGATGGGCGTGCGGGTGGCGGAGACGATGTAGGCGTCTTGTACTTGCTTGCTCATGAAATCTGTCCTTAGTTGCGCACGGGCTTGCCGGTGCTGAGCATCCCCATGATTCGCTCTTGCGTCTTGGGGTGCACGATGAGCGAGCAGAACGCCTTGCGTTCCAGCGTCATCAGGTATTCCTCGGTCACGAGCGAGCCCGCGTCCACGTCGCCGCCGGTGACCACGTTCGCGATCAGGCTGGCAATGTGGAAATCGTGCGCGCTGATGAAGCCGCCGTCGCGCATGTTCACCAGCTGGCCCTTGATCGTCGCGGCGCCGCTGCGGCCCGCCACGCGGAAGGTGCGGCGCAGCGGCGGGCGGTAGCCGGCGTCGGCCATCGCCTTGGCCTGCTGCAGTGCCACGTAGAGCAGCTCGTCCTTGTTCGGCACGATCACGTCGCTGTCGAGCAGGTAGCCCAGCTTCTTCGAGTCGAGCGCGCCGGTGCCCACCTTCGCCATCGCCGCGGCGGTGAAGCCTTCGGTGAGGAACGGCAGCAGGTCGGTGCCCGTCGAAGCCGAGGCGTTCTCTGCCGCACGGCGAGCGATGTAGGTCAGGCCGCCCGCGCCGGGGATCAGGCCCACGCCGACTTCGACCAGACCGATGTAGCTTTCCATCGCGACGACGCGCTTGGCCGAGTGGATGGCCAGCTCGCAGCCGCCGCCCAGCGCCATGCCGCGCACGGCCGAAATCACCGGCACGTTGGCATAGCGGATCTTGAGCATGACGTTCTGCAGCTCTTCCTCCGCGCCTTCGACCGCGCCGATGCCCGCGACCACGAAGGCCGGCAGCATCGCCTGCAGGTCGGCGCCGACCGAGAACACCTCGTCGGGCGACCAGATCACCAGGCCCTTGTATTCGGCCTCGGCCAGGTCGACCGCGGCGCCCAGCGCCTCGGCCACGTCGGGGCTGATGGCGTGCATCTTCGACTGGATGCTCGCGATGAGCACCTCACCGTCGAGCGTCCACACGCGCACATCACCTTCGTCGCTGATCGTGGTGCCGGCGGTGTTGGCATCGGCCGCGTTCGCGCCGAGCACGCTCTCGGGGAACAGCTGGCGGTCGTGCACGGGCAGCTTGCGCTGCGGCACGAACTTGTTTTGCGACGCGCTCCACGAGCCTTCAGGCGTGTGCACGCCGCCGGCTTGCGCGACCGGGCCTTCGAACACCCACTTCGGCAGCGGTGCGCTGCTGAGTGCCTTGCCGGCGTCGATGTCTTCCTGCACCCACTTGGCGACCTGCGCCCAGCCGGCTTCCTGCCAGAGCTCGAACGGGCCCTGCTTCATGCCGAAGCCCCAGCGCATCGCGAAGTCGATGTCGCGCGCGCTCTCGGCGATGTCGGCCAGGTGCACGGCGGCGTAGTGGAAACCATCGCGCAGGATGGCCCAGAGGAACTGGCCTTGCGGTCCTTCGCTTTCGCGCAGCAGCTTCAGGCGTTCGCCCGCGGGCTTCTTGAGCATGCGGCCGTACACCTCGTCGGCCTTCGCGCCGGCGGGCACGTACTCGCCGCTCTTCAGGTCGAAGCGCAGGATGTCGCGGCCGGCCTTCTTGAAGAAACCGGCCTTGGTCTTCTGGCCCAGGTTGCCCAGCTCCAGCAGCTTGGCGAGCACGGGCGGCGTCGCGAAGTTGGCGTAGAACGGATCGGTTTCGGCGTTCAGGTTGTCCTGCAGCGTCTTCACGACGTGGGCCATGGTGTCCAGGCCCACCACGTCGGCGGTGCGGAAAGTGCCCGAGCTCGCGCGGCCCAGCTTCTTGCCGGTGAGGTCGTCCACCACGTCGGGCGTGAGGCCGAACTTCTCGACTTCCTTCAGCGTGGCCAGCATGCCGGCGATGCCGACGCGGTTGGCGATGAAGTTGGGCGTGTCGTGCGCACGCACCACGCCCTTGCCGAGCGTGCTGGTGACGAAGGCCTCGAGGTCGTCGAGCACCTGCGGCTGCGTGGTGGGCGTGTTGATCAGCTCCACCAGGAACATGTAGCGCGGCGGGTTGAAGAAGTGAATGCCGCAAAAGCGCGGCTTCAGGGCTTCAGGCAGCGCTTCGCTGAGCTTGGTGATCGACAGGCCCGAGGTGTTCGAGGCCAGGATCGAATGCTTGGCGACGTGGGGCGCGATCTTCTTGTACAGATCGAGCTTCCAGTCCATGCGCTCTGCAATGGCCTCGATGATGAGGTCGCACTCGCCGAGCTTGGCCAGGTCGTCGTCGTAGTTGGCCTGCTCGATCAGGCCCGCGTCGGCCACGTCGCCCAGGGGCGCGGGCTTGAGCTTCTTGAGGTTGTCGATGGCGCGCGTGACGATGCCGTTCTTCGGGCCTTCCTTGGCGGCCAGGTCGAACAGCACGACGGGCACGCGCACGTTGACGAGGTGAGCGGCAATCTGCGCGCCCATCACGCCGGCGCCGAGCACGGCGACCTTCTTCACTTGAAATCGGGACATGTTGCTTGGTATTTCTTGGATAGGTTGTGCGCGGAGTTACTGCACACGGTTCCAGGTTTGGGTGCGCCAGAAGGGGCCGAGGTAGCCGCGCACTTCCAGCTTCTTGCCGCCGTCGATCGGCGTGAAGCTCGCGCGGTATTCCTTGCCGTTCTCGGGGTCGAGGATCTTTCCGCCTTCCCAGACGTCCTTGCCCTCGGCCTTCTTGCCGCCACGGATGATCTCCAGGCCCGCGATGGGCTTGCCCTTGCGGTCGTCGGCGCATTCGTCGCAGGTGGCGTCGGGCTTGGTGTCTTTCTTCAACGACTTCTCGATGCGACCGAGCAGCGCGCCGTTGGTCTCGGCGATGCGGATCTCGGCCTTGGCCTCGCCGGTCTTGTCGTCGACGTTGCGCCACAGGCCCACCGGCGTGCTCTGGGCCATGGCCGAGACGGCGGTGACGGTGAACAAGACGGCTGCAAGCGTTGCTTTCATGAGCGGGCTCCCGGTGGGTCGATGAAGAAAGGCTGTGTGTCGCTTAAGCGAGCGCGGCGTCGGTGTCCATCAACACCTTGCTGCCGGCGCGCGCGGTGCGCATCAGCATCACGGTCTCGGGGAACAGCTTGGCGAAGTAGAAGCGTGCGGTCTGCAGCTTGGCGACGTAGAACGGATCGTTGTTGCCGGCGGCGATTTCGCGCAGGGCCACTTGCGCCATGCGGGCGAACAGGTAGCCGAACACGAAGTGGCCGGCCACGCGCAGGTAGTCGACGGCGGCGGCGCCCACTTCGTCGGGGTTCTGGAAGCCCTTGAAGCCGATCTCGGTCGTGAACTTGGTGAGCTGGTCGCCCAGCATCGCGATCGGGTTGATGAACTCGGCCATCTTCTCGTTCACGCCTTCTTCTTCCACCAGCTTGGCGACGAGCTTGCCGAACTTCTTCAGCGACGCGCCGTTGTTGCCCAGGATCTTGCGGCCCAGCAGGTCCAGCGACTGGATGGTGTTGGTGCCTTCATAGATCATGTTGATGCGGTTGTCGCGCACGAACTGCTCCATGCCCCATTCCTTGATGAAGCCGTGGCCGCCGAAGACCTGCATGCACGAATTGGTCGCGATGTGGCCGTTGTCGGTGATGAAGGCCTTCACGATGGGCGTGAGCAGCGCGACCAGCTCGCCGCTGTCCTTGCGCACCTTCTCATCAGGATGGTTGTGTTCCTTGTCGAGCAGCAGCGTGCAGAAGATCTGCAGCGCGCGGCCGCCTTCGGCGTACGCCTTGGCCGTGAGCAGCATCTTGCGCACGTCGGGGTGCACGATGATCGGGTCGGCTTCCTTGTCCTTGGCCTTCACGCCCGACAGCGAACGCATCTGGAGGCGGTCCTTGGCGTAGGCCAGCGCATTTTGATAAGCCACTTCGGTCAGGCCCAGCGACTGGTTGCCCACGCCCAGGCGTGCGGCGTTCATCATCACGAACATCGCGGCCAGGCCCTTGTTGGGCTCGCCGACCAGCGTGCCGGTGGCGCCTTCGATCACGATCTGCGCGGTGGCGTTGCCGTGAATGCCCATCTTGTGCTCCAGGCCGGCGCAGAAGATCGGGTTGCGCTCGCCCAGCGAGCCGTCGGCCTTGACGTGGAACTTCGGCACCACGAACAGGCTGATGCCCTTGCTGCCCTTGGGCGCGTCCGGCAGGCGGGCCAGCACCAAGTGAATGATGTTGCTCGTCATGTCGTGCTCGCCGGCCGAGATGAAGATCTTGCTGCCGGTGATGCGGTAGGTGCCGTCGGCCTGCGGCTCGGCCTTGGTGCGCAGCAGGCCCAGGTCGGTGCCGCAATGGGGTTCGGTCAGGCACATGGTGCCGGTCCACTCGCCGCTCGTGAGCTTGGGCAGGTAGGTCTTCTTCTGGTCGTCGGTGCCGTGCGCGGCCAGTGCCTCGTAGGCGCCGTGCGACAGGCCCGGGTACATGGTCCAGGCCTGGTTGGCGCTGTTGAGCATTTCGAACAGGCACTGGTTCACCACGAACGGCAGGCCCTGGCCGCCGAAGGCCGGGTCGCACGACAGCGCGGGCCAGCCGCCTTCGACGTACTTGGCGTAGGCGTCCTTGAAGCCGGTGGGCGTCTTCACTTCGTGCGTGGCCTTGTCGAGCACGCAACCTTCTTCGTCGCCGCTGATGTTCAGCGGGAAGGTGACTTCGGCGGCGAACTTGCCGGCCTCTTCGATCACGGCGTTGATGGTGTCGGCATCGGTCTCGGCGTGGGCCGGCAGTGCCTTGAGTTCCTCGGCGACGTTGAGCACTTCGTGCAGCACGAACTGCATGTCACGCACGGGGGGGTTGTAGGTAGGCATCCGGGACTCTCCTGGTCGAAGCTAAATAAGAAAGAAAAAACGAAAACGGAAAACGAAACGGGCGGCCGTGGCGCTCAGCGCACGGTCTTGAGCCGGCGCGTGCCGCGCGCGGCGGGCGCGGACTCGGCGGCATTGGAAGCAGGCGGCGCGTCCGGCGTGGCGGCGCGCGCGAGGATGTTGTCGAAGCCGACGTTGGCGCGGCCGATGGAGCCGGGCACCTGCAGGAAGCGGGCTTCGTAGTGCAGCGCGAGGATCAGGCCGTGGATCTCGAAGCCGACCTGGCGCTCGTCGGCGTCGGCGCGCAGGTGGCCTTCGGTCTTGGACTGCACGATGGCGCGCAGCACGGCGGCCTGCCAGATGCTGACCGACTCGACCAGCGCGTCGCGCACCGGGCCCGGGCGGTCGTCGAACTCGGAGGCGCCGCTGATGTAGATGCAGCCCGAGTCGATCTCGGTCGAGGTGCGCTTCATCCAGTTGGCGAACATGGCGCGCAGGCGCGGCAGGCCGCGCGGCGCCTGCAGGGCGGGGAAGAACACCTCTTGCTCGAAGCGCGCGTGGTATTCGCGCACCACGGAAATCTGCAGCTCTTCACGCGAGCCGAAGTGGGCGAAGACGCCCGACTTGCTCATCTTTGTGATTTCGGCCACGGCGCCGATCGACAGGCCCTCGAGCCCGATCTGCGCGGCCAGCGCCAGCGCGGCGTCGACGATGATGGCCTTGGTCTGCTGGCCTTTGGGGGCGGCGCGGGCCGGCTTGGCGGGAACGGCGGTGGCAGACATCGTGAAAGCTCCGAATAAAACGAACGGTCGTTCTATTTTGCAGGGGCTTTGCACTTTTGACCGCAAATGACCTTGGGCCGCGGTAGGTTAATCAAGGTTAGCCAAAGCAAGGGGCGGCCGCCAGGGGGCCGCACCCTTGCCCGGCGGGATCAGAACTCCTGCGACACGGGCCGCAGCACGACCTCGTTGATGTCCACGTTCGCCGGCTGCTCCACCGCGTAGACGATGGCGCGCGCCACCGAGTCGGCCGGAATCTGGTTGGCGTCGTAGAAGGCCTTCACCCCGGCGGCGCTCTCGGCGTCGCTGCTGCCGAACTTCAGCTCCGAGTCCACGGCGCCGGGCGACACGATGGTCACGCGCACGCCGCTGTTGCCCACCTCCACGCGCAGGCCTTCGGAGATGGCCCGCACCGCGTGCTTGGTGGCGCTGTAGACCGTGCCGATGGGCGTGAACACCTTCAGCCCGGCGATCGACGCGACGTTCACGATGTGGCCGCTGCCCTGCGCCTGCATGCGCGGCAGCACGGCGGCGATGCCGTAGAGCACGCCCTTGATGTTGACGTCGATGGTGCGGTCCCACTCGTCGACCTTGAGCTTGTCGAGCGGCGACAGCGGCATCACGCCCGCGTTGTTGACCAGCACGTCGATGCGGCCGAAGGCCTCGACCGTCGCGGCCGCGAGCTTTTCCAGGTCGGCGCGCTTCGCCACGTCGGTGGCCACGGCGATGGCGTCACCGCCGGCCTCGCGGATCTCGGCGACGACCTGGTCGAGCCGGTCGGTGCGGCGGGCCGCGAGCACCACCTTGGCGCCACGCGCGGCCAGGTGGCGCGCCGTCGATTCGCCCAGGCCGCTACTCGCGCCGGTGACGATGGCAACCTTGCCCTGGATGTTGTCTTGAATGGAGGTCATGGGAATTTCCTTGGGGTGTGTTGAAGAAGTGCATGCAGTGTGGAAAATCCACGCGTTCCAGTAAATGAAACTCTGGCGACTTCAGAATTCCCAAAAAAGGAACACCCCATGTCCAACCGCCTCGAAGCCCTGCGCGTGTTCTTCACCGCTGCCGACGCCGCCAACTTCCGCGAGGCGGCCGTGCGCCTGTCGGTGTCGCCGCAGGTGGTGACGCGCGCCGTGCGCGAACTCGAGGAAGAACTGGGCGAGCCGCTCTTTCACCGCAGCACGCGCGGCGTGCAGCTCACCGATTTCGGGCGCCAGCTCGCCGAGCGCGCCCGCGTGGCCGTGGGCGGCGTGGACGAACTCTTTCATCGCATCGACCGGCGCGCGCTGTCGCAGCACACGGGCACGGTGCGGGTCACGGCGCCGCATGTGTACGCCCGGCTGATCCCGCAGGCGCTGGCGCCGCTGCTGGCGCAGCACCCCGGGCTGGTGCTCGACCTGCGGCTGTCGGAGCAGCATGCCGACGTGGTCGACCAGCAGATCGACCTCGGCGTGCGCGTCGGCCCGATGCGCGACGCGCGCTTCGTGGCGCGGGGTGTGGGAAAGATGTCGCTGTGCGTGGTGGGCTCACCCGCACTCGTCGAGCGGGTCGGTGCGCCGCGCAGCGTCGATGCGCTGTCGGGGCTGCCGGTGACGGCGCTGATCGACCACAGCTCGGGCCGGCCCTGGCCGTGGGCGTTCAGCAAGAAGCGGGTGTTCACCGTGTCGTCGCCCGCGTTCGTGACGGACAACATCGACGCCGAATGCGCCGCGGTGCTGGCGGGCATCGGCTTCGGCCAGCTCATCGGGCCGCTGGCGCAGCCGTGGCTGCAGTCGGGGGCGCTGGTGGAGGTGCTGGCGGCCGAGGCGCCGGAGCCCTGGCCGATCCACGTCTACCGCCCGCAGCGCGCGCCGGTGCCGGCGCGCGTGCGGCTGGTGTACGACGAGCTGGTGCGCGTGCTCAGAGCTTGAAGGGCACCACTTCCTGGCGCTGCTCGCCCAGGCCTTCGATGCCCAGCGTCATCACGTCGCCCTTCTTCAGGAACAGCGGCGGCTTCATGCCCATGCCGACGCCGGGCGGCGTGCCGGTGGTGATCACGTCGCCGGGCATCAGCGTCATGAACTGGCTCACGTAGCTCACGAGCTTGGCCACGCTGAAGATCATGGTCTTGGTGCTGCCGGTCTGCACGCGCTGACCGTTCAGGTCGAGCCACATCGCGAGCTTCTGCGGGTTCTCGATCTCGTCGCGCGTGACGAGCCAGGGGCCGATGGGGCCGAAGGTGTCGCAGCCCTTGCCCTTGTCCCAGGTGCCGCCGCGCTCGATCTGGTATTCGCGCTCGCTCACGTCGTTGATGGTGCAGTAGCCGGCCACGTAGTCGAGTGCGCTCTTCTGCGACACATAACGCGCCTTCGTGCCGATGACCACGCCCAGCTCGACCTCCCAGTCGGACTTGACCGAGCCCTTGGGCAGCATCACCGGGTCGTTCGGGCCCTGGATGCAGCTGGTGGCCTTCATGAAGACGATGGGTTCCTTGGGCACCGGCAGGCCCGACTCGGCCGCGTGGTCGGCGTAGTTCAGGCCGATGGCGATGAACTTGCCGACGTTGGCCACGGGGCTGCCGAAGCGCGGCTTGCCCTTGACCAGCGGCAGCTTGTCGAGCTTGGTCTTGCGCAGCTTGGCAATGGCGGCATCGCCGAGCTGGTCGGGACCGATGTCCTTGACGACGGCGCTCAGGTCGCGCAGCTTGCCTTCGTTGTCGATGAGACCGGGCTTCTCTTTGCCGGGGTTGCCGTAGCGGACGAGTTTCATGCGTTCCTTTCAGTGCATTGAAATAGGGAATGGGGTCAGTAGGTGGAGCGGCCACCGGAGAGGTCGAAGACCGCGCCGGTGGAAAACGAACAATCGTCGGTGCACAGCCAGCCGACCATCGCCGCCACCTCTTCCACGGTGCCGAAGCGGCCCATGGGAATCTTCGAGAGCATGAAGGCGATGTGGTCGGGGGTCATCTGGTCGAAGATGGCGGTCTTCACCGCCGCGGGCGTCACGCAGTTCACGCGGATGCCGGTGTCGGCCAGCTCCTTTCCGAGCGACTTGGTGAGCCCGATGACGGCGGCCTTGCTCGCACTGTACGCGCTGGCATTGGGGTTGCCGTCCTTGCCCGCCACCGAGGCGATGTTGACGATGCGGCCCTCGCCCTTGGCGCCCTGCCTGCGCATCTGCGCCACCACCTCGCGGCAGCACAGGAACACGCCGTTGACGTTGACCTCCATCACCTGGCGCCAGTCGTCGACCGGGTAGTCCCACAGCTTGACGTTGGGCCCGGTGATGCCGGCGCTGTTGACCAGCGCATCGATGCGCGACGCGTGCGCGAGCGTGGCGGCCACGGCTTTCGCGACCGAAGGCTGCTGCGTCACGTCGACCTTCAACGCGAAGGCCTTGGCGCCCAGCGCTTCGGCCGCGCGCCCGGCGGCGGCCTCGTCGCGGTCCCACAGCGTGACGCTGCCGCCCGAGGCGACGAGCCGCTGCGCGATGCCGAAGCCCAGCCCCGTGGCACCACCGGTGACCACGGCGTGGCGGCCTTCGAAATCGAGCCGGTTCATATCGTGATGCCGCCGTCGACCGTGAAGTACTGGCCGGTGGCGAAGATGGATTCGTCGCTGGCCAGGAACACGACCACCGGCGCGATCTCCTCGGCCTGCGCGAGCCGGCCCATGGGCTGGCGCGCCACGAAGGCCTTGCGCGCGGCCTCGGGGTCGGCGTTGGCGTTGATGCGATCGCCCAGCGAGGGCGTGTCGACCGTGCCCGGGCACACGGCATTGCAGCGGATGCCGCGGGCCACGTAGTCGGCCGCCACGCTCTTGGTGAGGCCGAGCACCGCCGCCTTGGTGGTGCCGTAGACAAAACGGTTGGGCAGGCCCTTCATGCTGGAGCACACGCTGGCCATGTTGATGATGCTGCCGCGCCCGGCCGCGAGCATGCCAGGCAGCACGGCCTGGATGGTCCACATCTGCGCGCGCACGTTGAGGCGGAAGGCAAAGTCGAGGTCGTCGTCGCCGGCCTGCTCGATGGTGCCGTTGTGCACCACGCCCGCGCAGTTGAACAGCACGTCCAGCGTGGGCAGCTGCGCCACGACCGCGCCGATGGCGGCCTTGTCGAGCACGTCGAGCTTCAGGGCCGTGACGTTCGCCACGCCGGCATAGGCCGACAGCAGCTGCTCGTTGACGTCGGTGGCCCACACATGGGCGCCCTCGGCCGCGAGCGCCAGCACGCTGGCGCGGCCGATGCCCTGGCCGGCGGCGGTGACGAGCACGGTCTTTCCCTTCAATCTCATGGTCGGTGTCTCCTGGGGTGTTCTGCGGATGCGGGGTGGGTTCGGGTTAGGCCCGATGGGTGACATCTGTGAATCGCCGTATTCTGAATTGGCCTTACCACTTGTCCAATTCAGGACAACCCTTAAGCCGATCCACCGCCTCGCCCGCACCCACTGCCTGCTCCCGTGCCGCTCCAGACCGTCGAACCCCAACGCCTCTATCGCCAGATTGCCGACCAGCTCCGGGGGCTGATCGCCAAGGGCGAATTCGACGTGGGCGCGCGCCTGCCCGCCGAGCGCGACCTGGCCAAGCAGCTCGGCGTGAGCCGGCCCTCGGTGCGCGAGGCGCTCATCGCGCTGGAGGTCGAGGGCTGGGTCGAGGTGCGCACCGGCTCGGGCGTGTACGTGCTCGACCGCTCGCACCGCGCGAGCGCACCGGTGGCGCCCACCGAGTGGGGGCCGTTGGAGCTGATCCGCGCGCGCCGCGTGATCGAGGGCGAGACCGCCGCCATCGCCGCCCTCTCGGGCAAGCGCAAGGACGTGGACGCGATGACGCGCGCCATCGCCACCATGCGCGAGATGGCCGACCGCAACGTCATGCCGCTGGACGGCGACCGCGCCTTTCACCTGGCCATCGTCGGCGCCAGCGGCAACGTGGTGCTGGTCGAGACGGTGCAGGGCTTCTGGGATTCGCGCCGCGGCCCGATCTTCACGCGGCTGGGCGGCTACTTCGAGACCGTGACCTCGTGGCGCGCCGCCATCACCGAGCACGAGGCGATCCGCGACGCCATTGCCGCGCGCGACGCCGAGGCCGCGCGCAGTGCGATGCACACGCACATGGACAACTCGCACCACCGTTTCAGCGCGAGCTGGCGCCGCGCCAAGCCCGCCTGATTCCTCGCCAGCCTTCCTGCCAGTTCACTACAACGGAGACACACCCCATGATCAGCAGCAGCAAGAACAGCAAACGCACCACCCTCAAGGCCCTGGCCGCCTGCGCCCTCGCGGCCGGCGCGCTGGGCGCGACAGGCATCGCCTCGGCGCAGACCAAGCTCAAGTGGGCGCACGTCTACGAGACCTCGGAGCCCTTCCACAAGTACTCGGTGTGGGCGGCCGAGGAGATCAAGAAGCGCAGCAACGGCAAGTACGACATCCAGGTGTTCCCGGCCTCCAGCCTGGGCAAGGAAGCGGACATCAACCAGGGCCTGACGCTGGGCACGGTCGACATCGTGCTGACCGGCGCGAGCTTCGCGGGCAACAGCTACAAGCCGCTGGCCATCACCTACTTTCCGTTCATCTTCCGCGACGCGGAGCACCAGCTGAAGTACGCCAGGAGCGACGTGTTCAAGGAGCTCGCCAAGGGCTACGACGACAAGACCGGCAACCACATCACGGCGCTCAACTATTACGGCGCGCGCCACGTCACCTCGAGCGCGGCCAAGCCGGTGAGCAAGCCCGAGGACATGAAGGGCCTGAAGATCCGCGTGCCCGACGCGCCGGCCTACCTGGCCTTCCCCAAGTCGCTGGGCGCCAACGCCACGCCGATCGCCTTCGCTGAGGTGTACCTCGCGCTGCAAAGCGGCACCGTGGATGCGCAGGAGAACCCGCTGCCCACCATCGAGGCCAAGAAGTTCTACGAGGTGCAGAAGAACATCTCGCTGACCGGCCACATCGTCGACTCGCTGCTCACCGTGGTCTCGGGCCAGCTGTGGGCCAAGCTCAGCGCCGACGAGAAGAAGATGTTCAACGACGTGATGCAGGAAGCCGCCGAGAAGACCGGCCGCGAGATCATCGCCTCCGAGACCCGGCTGGTGGAGGAGTTCAAGAAGAAGGGCAACAACGTGATCACGGTCGACAAGGGCGCGTTCCGCGAGGCCGTGCTCAAGAACACCAAGCCCACCGACCACGGCTACCGCCAGCAGGACTACGACCGCATCATCGCGATCAAGTAAGGCCACACGATGAGCGACGACAAGCTGCTGGGCGACGACGGCGAGTTCCACGCCAAGGACGAGGCCGTCGACCTGTCCGGCACCACCGTGGAAGCCTGGGCCGCCCTGGGCATCTTCTGGGTGCTGGGCCTCACGGTGCTCTACCAGTTCGTGACGCGCTACGTGCTGAACGACTCGGCCTCCTGGACCGAGGAGATCGCGCGCTACCTGCTGGTGGGCACGGTGTTCGTGGGCGCGTCGATCGGCGTGGCGCGCAACAACCACATCCAGGTCGACTTCTTCTACCGCCACATGCCGCCGGCCATGGGCCGCGCGCTGGGCCTGCTCGTCGACGTGCTGCGCACGGCGTTCTTCGCGGCGGCGGTGGTCATGACGGTGCAGATGATGCTCAAGATCGGCAACAACGCGAGCATGACCATCGTCGACCTGCCGATGAACATCGTCTACGGCGTGTGCCTGCTGGGCTTCGTCGCCATGTGCGTGCGCTCGGTGCAGGTGAGCGTGGTGCACTGGCGCCGCGGCTACTGCGTGCTGGAGCGGCCCGAATCCACGATCGACGACCGCTGAGGTCGCAACCCCACTCCATCACGACAACAACATGCTGAAGATCGCCTTCCTGCTCTTCATGAGCGCCGGCATCCCGGTCGCCGTGGCCATGGCCGGTGCCTCGCTGGTCTACATCCTCTGGAGCGGCAACCTGCCGGGCTTCGTCGTCATTCACCGCATGGTGAGCGGCGTCGACAGCTTTCCGCTGCTGGCCGTTCCCTTCTTCATCCTCGCCGGCAACCTGATGAACAACGCCGGCATCACCAACCGCATCTACAACTTCGCGCTCGCGCTGGTGGGCTGGCTCAAGGGCGGCCTGGGGCACGTGAACATCCTCGGCTCGGTGATCTTCTCGGGCATGAGCGGCACCGCGATCGCGGACGCGGCGGGCCTGGGAACGATCGAGATCAAGGCCATGAAGGAGCACGGCTACTCGACCGAATTCGCGGTCGGCGTGACCGCGGCCTCGGCCACGCTGGGGCCGATCATTCCGCCGAGCCTGCCCTTCGTGATCTACGGGATGATGGCCAACGTGTCGGTGGGTGCGCTCTTCATCGCGGGGCTGATGCCGGGGCTGATCATGACGCTGCTCATGATGTTCACGGTGGCCTACTACGCGCACAAGAACGGCTGGGGCGCGGACGTGAAGTTCCAGTGGCCGCGGCTCATGAAGGCGCTGGTCGAGCTGCTGGTGGTGTGCCTGTGGCCCACGCTGCTGTGGTTCGCGGTCGACAAGTTCGGCGCGCCGGCCCAACCGGCGGTGGCCCTTGCGCTGGTGATCCTCTTCGCGGCCGACAAGGTCTTCAAGTTCGAGGCGGTGCTGCCGATCATGACGCCGGTGCTGCTCATCGGCGGCATGGCGACGGGCCTGTTCACCGCCACCGAAGGCGCGATTGCCGCCTGCGTGTGGGCGATGGTGTTGGGCTTCTTCTGGTACCGCACGCTGCAGTGGAAGATGTTCGTCAAGGTCTGCCTGGAGACGGTGGAGTCGACCTCGACGGTGCTCTTCATCGTGGCGGCCGCCTCGATCTTCGGCTGGATGCTGACGGCCACCGGCGTCACGGCCGACATCGCGAGCTGGGTGCTCAACTTCACCAAGGAAGCGTGGGTGTTCCTGCTGCTGGCGAACCTGCTGATGCTGTTCGTGGGCTGCTTCCTGGAGACCACGGCGGCCATCACGATCCTGGTGCCGATCCTCTTGCCGATTTCGAACCAGCTGGGCATCGACCCGGTGCACTTCGGCGTGGTGATGGTGCTCAACCTCATGATCGGCGTACTGCACCCGCCGATGGGCATGGTGCTGTTCGTGCTGGCGCGCATCGCCAACCTCAGCATCGAGCGCACGACGATGGCGATCCTGCCCTGGCTGGTGCCGTTGCTGTTGAGCCTGGGCATCATCACCTACTGGCCTGCCACCGTGCTGTGGCTGCCGAAGATCATGCAGTAACGACCACCGCCGGCGCACCCGCGCCGGCTCCGAGAACGATACCCACGATGACCCCCTACATCCGACTCCATCCCGCCGACGACGTCGTCATCGCGCGCTCGCAACTGCTGGGCGGCACGCTCGTCGAGAACGTGGCCGTGCGCGGCCTGATCCCGCCGGGGCACAAGGTCGCCATGCGCGCCATCGCGCAGGGCGAGCCGGTGCGGCGCTACAACCAGATCATCGGTTTCGCGAGCAAGCCCATTGCGGCCGGCGAACACGTGCACACGCAGAACCTGGACATGGGCCCCGACAAGGGCGACTTCGAGCGCGACTACGCCTTCGGCGCCGACGTGAAGCCCGCGCCCGCAAAACGCGAGGCCACCTTCATGGGCATCAAGCGCGCCGATGGCCGCGTGGCCACGCGCAACTACATCGGCGTGCTGACCAGCGTGAACTGCTCGGCCACGGCCGCGCGCGCCATTGCCGACCACTTCTCGCGCAAGACCAATCCGCAGGCGCTCGCGGCGTTTCCGAACGTCGACGGCGTGGTCGCGCTCACGCACGGCACGGGCTGCGGCATGGACACGCAGGGCATGGGCATGCAGATCCTGGAGCGCACGCTCACGGGTTACGCCACGCACCCGAACTTCGCGGGCGTGCTGGTGGTGGGTCTCGGCTGCGAGGCCAACCAGATCAACGCCTGGCTCGCGACCGGCCACCTGGCCGAGGGCGAGAACTTCCGCACCTTCAACATCCAGGACACGGGCGGCACGCGCAAGACCGTCGAAAAAGGCGTGGCACTCATCAACGAGATGCTGCCGCGCGCCAACGCAGTGAGGCGCGAGCCCTGCAGCGCGGCGCACATCACCATCGGGCTGCAGTGCGGCGGCTCCGACGGCTACTCGGGCATCAGCGCCAACCCGGCGCTCGGTGCGGCAGTCGACCTGCTGGTGGCGCACGGCGGCACGGCCATCCTGAGCGAAACGCCCGAGGTGTACGGCGCCGAGCACCTGCTCACGCGCCGCGCGGTGAAGCGAGAGGTGGGCCAGAAGCTCGTGGACCGCATCAAGTGGTGGGAGCACTACACCGAGATCAACGAGGGCGAGATGAACAACAACCCCTCGCCCGGCAACAAGGCGGGCGGGCTCACGACCATCCTGGAGAAGTCGCTGGGCGCGGTCGCCAAGGGCGGCACCAGCAACCTCGAGGCGGTGTACGGATATGCCGAGCCCGTCACCGCGCATGGCTTCGTCTACATGGACACGCCGGGCTACGACCCGGTGAGCGCCACGGGCCAGGTGGCGGGCGGCGCGAACCTGATCTGCTTCACGACCGGTCGCGGCTCGGCCTACGGCTGCGCGCCCTCGCCCTCGCTCAAGCTGGCGACCAACTCGGCGCTGTGGCAGCGGCAGGAAGAAGACATGGACATCAACTGCGGCGAGATCGTCGACGGCACAGCGTCGATTGCGGAGATGGGCCAGCGCATCTTCGAGCTGGTGCTGGCCACGGCCTCGGGCGCGCACTCGAAGAGCGAACAGCACGGCTACGGGCAGAACGAGTTCGTGCCGTGGCAAGTCGGCGCGGTGATGTGAGGCCCGCCCTCCCCTTCGGCTATGCCATCCCATTGAACGCACGAGGAGCCTGATCCATGTCCAGAACCCTGCCGGCCGACGGCCTGCAAGCCAACGTCGCCCGCATCCTCGAAGCCGCGGGCAGCAGCGCCGCCGAAGCACAGCAGGTGGCCGCCAACCTCGTGCTGGCCAACCTCAGCGGGCACGACTCGCACGGCGTGGGCATGCTGCCGCGCTACATCGATGCGGTGGCCGAAGGCGGGCTCGTGCCCAACGCGGCCGTGAAGGTCAACCTCGACATCGGCACGCTGATGGGCCTGGACGGCCAGCACGGCTACGGGCAGATCGTCGGCGTGCAGGCGATGGAGCTCGGCATCGCGCGCGCCAAGCAGCACGGCAGCTGCATCTTCACGCTCGCGAACGCGCACCACCTGGGGCGCATCGGCCATTTCGCGGAGATGGCGACGGCGCAGGGGCTGGTGGCGATGCACTTCGTCAACGTGCTCTCGCGGCCCGTGGTGGCGCCCTGGGGCGGCGGCGACGGGCGCTTCGGCACCAACCCGTGCTGCATCGGCATTCCGCTGGCGGGAGCCGAGCCCTTCGTGCTCGACTACGCGACCAGCCGCGTGGCGCAGGGCAAGATGCGCGTGGCCCACAACAAGGGCGAGCAGGTGCCCGACGGCTACCTCATCGACGAACACGGCGCGCCCACCAACGACCCGGGCGTGGTCGTGGTGCCGCAGGGCAACGGCCTGTTCGGCGCGCTCATGACCTTCGGCGAACACAAGGGCTACGGCATGGCGGTGGCCTGCGAGCTGCTGGGCGGCGCGCTCACGGGCGGCGGCACCTGGCACCGGCCCGCGGACACGGCCCGCACGGTGCTCAACGGCATGCTGACGGTGCTGATCGACCCCGTGAAGCTCGGCACGCAGAAGGCCTTCGACGAGGAGGCGCGCGAGTTCATCGGCTGGCTGCGGCAAAGCCCGCCGGGCCAGGGCTTCGAGGCCGTGCAGATCGCGGGCGAACCGGAGCGCCGGGCGCGCGCGGCACGCCGGCGCGACGGGGTGTGGGTCGATGACGCGACCTGGGGCGAGATCGTCGCCGCCGGCGCGAAGGTGGGCGTGGCCGTCGCCTAGCGCCGCGCCGCCTGGCGCGACTTCTGGCTCAGCACGAGCGCGATGCCGCCGAGGATCGCCACCGAGGCGAGCGCCAGCCGCGGCGTGATCGCTTCCGACAGGAACAGCACGCCGCCGAACGCCGCCAGCAGCGGCACCGACAGTTGCACCGTGGCCGCCCGCAACGCCGACAGCCGGCCCAGCGCCGCGTACCAGACCACGTAGCCGAGCCCCGAGGTCAGCGCACCGGAGGCCACGGCCAGCGCGACGCCGCGCGCATCGGCGTGCGCGCGCGTGGCGAACACCAGGCTCAGTGCCAGGGCCAGCGGCACGGCGCGCAGGAAGTTGCGCGCGGTCGCGGCCAGCGGGTCGGCCACGCCCCGGCCGCGCAGCGAATACACGCCCCACGCCACGCCCGCCACCGCCATCAGCACGGCGCCCAGCAGCGGCGGCGCCGCAACGCCCGGCGACACCAGGTACACGAGCCCGGCCGCCGCGAGGACAAAGCCGCACCACGCCAGCACCCCGAAGCGCTCGCCGCCGCCCAGCCCCGCACCCAGCATCGTGAGCTGCACCGCCCCGAAAAGGATCAGCGCGCCCGTGCCCGCCGGGAGGCTGAGGTAGGCGAAGGAGAAGAACGCCACATAGGCGAACAGCATGACGGCCGGAAGCCAGCCGGTGCGCCCGAGGGCGGGCGGCTGCGATCGGAAGCGCACGACAAGCGCGAGCGTGATCGCCCCCGACGCGAGCCGGATGCTGCCGAAGCTGGCCGGGTCGATGCCGCCATGCTGCAGCGCGAGCCGGCACAGCAGCGAGTTGGCCGCGAACGCGACCATGGCGACGGCGGTAAGCCCGACGGCGTGCAGGAGAAGGGCCGGGCGGGCAGCGGCGGCGTCAGGCATGGCACGCCCCGGAAAGCCGGCGGCTGTGGGAAGGACAAGCACTCATGCGAGCCTCCGATCCAGAGGTCATGCGAAACGGGCTTGTCACCGCGACACCGCGTGGCGGCAAGGGAGGAAATCGATCGTACGCGCCGCAAGGGGCCGCGTCGAGTTCAGCGTGGCGGCGCCGGACCTGCCGGCCTGGCCGTCAAACGATCAGGGCGATCGTGGCTTCCAGGTGCTCAGAAGGGGCGCGGCGGAAACCCGAGCGCGCAAAGCGCTGCAGCTGCCCGACCACGAAGGCCGTGAGCGCCGCGGCGCGCACCTGGGCATCGACGCTGGGCGTGGCCGAGCCGTCGGCGGCGGCCGCGCCGCGCAGCACCTGGCGCAGCGTGGCCTCGATCTTGTCGAAGAACTGGTTCATGCGCTGCTGCAGGCGCTCGTTCTCGAACACCAGTGCATCGCCGACCATGACGCGCGTCATGCCGGGGTTGCGTTCGGCGAACTGCACCAGCAGCACGAGGATGCGGGCCGCCTGCTGGCTGCCGGTGGCGCCTTCGCGCTCGAGGATCTGGTTGACCAGCGTGAAGACGCTCTGCTCGATGAAGTCGATGAGGCCCTCGAACATCTGGGCTTTGCTCGCGAAGTGGCGGTACAGGGCCGCCTCGCTCACCTCGAGCCGCGCGGCCAGCGCGGCGGTGGTGACCCGCTCGGCACCGGGCTGCTCCAGCATGGCGGCCAGCGCCTGCAGGATCTGCACGCGTCGCTCGCCCGGCTTGGGGCGCTTGCGCGTCGGTGCGGCGGCGGGCGTGTCGGCCGGGGTCTCTACGCCGGGGGCAGCTGTCTCTTCGTTCTGCATGGGAGCGCGTGCAAAGATGTAATCAATTGATTCTCGCACAGCGCAGTGAGCGCGCGCCTTCCGCCGACGGAAGGCACGCGGAGGGCGCTCAGCGCGCCCGGATCATCGTGCCGTAGGCCTGGTCGGTCAGGATCTCGAGCAGCATCGCGTGCGGCACGCGGCCGTCGATGATGTGCACCGCGTTCACGCCGCTCTTGGCCGCGTCGAGCGCGCCTTCGATCTTGGGCAGCATGCCGCCCGAGATGGTGCCGTCGGCGAACAGGTCGTCGATTTCGCGCGCGCTCAGGTTGGTGAGCAGGTTGCCGTTCTTGTCGAGCACGCCGGGCGTGTTCGTCAGCAGCATGAGCTTCTCGGCCTTGAGCACCGTGGCCAGCTTGCCGGCGACGACGTCGGCGTTGATGTTGTAGCTCTCGTTCTCCTCGCCGAAGCCGATCGGGCTCACGACGGGAATGAAGGCGTCGTCCTGCAGCGCCTTGACCACGCTGGGGTCGATGGAGACGATGTCGCCGACCTGACCCACGTCGTGGTGCACGTTCGGGTCGGTGCGGTCGGCCAGCTTGAGCTTCTGCGCGCGAATGAGGCCGCCGTCGCGTCCCGTGAGGCCCACGGCCTTGCCGCCGGCCTGGTTGATCAGGCCCACGATGTCCTGCTGCACCTCGCCGGCCAGCACCCATTCGACGACTTCCATGGTCTCGGCGTCGGTCACGCGCATGCCCTGCACGAAGCTGCCCTTCTTGCCCAGCTTGTTCAGCGCGGCCTCGATCTGCGGGCCGCCGCCGTGCACCACCACCGGGTTCATGCCGACCAGCTTGAGCAGCACCACGTCTTCGGCGAAGTCGGCCTGCAGCGCGGGGTCGGTCATGGCGTTGCCGCCGTACTTGATGACGATGGTCTTGCCGTGGAACTTGCGGATGTACGGCAGCGCCTGGGCCAGGATCTCGGCCTTGTCGCGCGGAGGGATGTTGAGGACGGGGTCGGTCATGGGCGGTCAGGCTCCAAAGCGGTGGACGATGGGAAGAATTCTCGCAACAAGAGGGCGCCGGCGGTCAGGGCCGCAGCCAGCGCGGGACCTTGAAGCGCACGATCATCAGGTACGCCCCGACGTAGGTCGTGACGAACAGAAGGCAGAACAGCATCAGCACGAAGGTGTTGTTCCAGAACAGCACCGCGGGCACCACCGACAGCGCGGCGAACATCCACAGGTAGGGCGAGGTGCGGTTGTTGCGCGCCAGCAGCTGGCGCGCCTCGTCGTCCGCGAAGGCCACGCGCACGATGCGCCGGAAGATCAGCTGGTGGAAGTGCAGCGCGTCGGCCGTGCCCGGCGACTGGCCGCGGGCCAGCTTGCGGTAGATGGAGAACAGCGTCTCCCACACCGGGTAGATCAGCAGCAGCATCGGGAACCACGGCGACACCACGCGGTGGCGCTGCACCAGCGTCACGCAGGCCACGGCGATCACCATGCCCCAGACGTAGGCGCCGCCGTCGCCGGCGAAGATCTTGCCGCGCGGGTAGTTCCAGACCAGGAAGCCGAAGGTGGCGCCGACCAGGCAGATCACCATCGCGGCCAGCTGCCGGTCGCCCAGCTGCAGCGCGACGTGCGAGATCGCCAGGCACACGAGCACGGCCACGGTGCCGGCCAGCCCGTTGTAGCCGTCGATGATGTTGAAGGCGTGCGGCAGGCCGCCGATCGCCAGGGCCGCGAAGACCAGCGAGGCATAGGGCAGCAGCGCGAGCCAGCCGTCGAGCGTCTCGAAGCCGGTGCGCGCCACGCCCAGCCCCTGCACCCAGCACACCAGCAGCGCCGAGCCGATGGTCAGGCCCAGCCGGTAGCGCACCTTGACCTGCTGCGTCACGTCTTCGACGATGCCGCCGAGCACGGCGGGCAGGATGCACACCAGCGTGAGCATCGAGGACTTGAGCGGCCAGGCGATGTTCAGCGGCTCGATCAGGCCGGCGCCCAGCCAGGCCGCGCTCATGCCGAGCATGATGCCGGCCCCGCCCAGGCGCGGCACGTGGCCCTTGTGGAAACGCTGGGGCATGTCGGCGCCGTAGCGGCGCGCGTGTCTGCGCGCGCGGCGCATGAACAGCTGCACCGCGATCGCGGAGACGAAGAAACTGAGGATGATCAGGGCAATCATGAGTGGGGTTGGGGGAACCCTAGAATTCCCGAGCGAAATTAGACCATGCCCACGCCCCCTTCTTCACCCCACGCCCCGGTCACCCTGTCGATCGTGAGCCACGGCCAGCTCGCGCTGGTGCTGCCGCTGCTCGAGCAGCTCGACCGGCACAGCCGCGACGCGATCGCCAAGGTCGTGCTCACGCTGAACATTCCCGAGGCCGACCTGCTCGCAGGACGACAGTGGGGCTTTCCCATCGAGCGCATCGAGAACGCGGCGCCCCTGGGCTTCGGCGCCAACCACAACCAGGCCTTCGCGCGCTGCGACACGCCCTGGTTCCTGGTGCTCAACCCCGACATCCGCTTTGACGCCGACGTGCTCGCCCCGATGCTCGCCCAGGCCGCGCCCGACGCCGGCCTGATGACGCCGCGCATCCTGGAGTCGGGCCGGCCCGAGCCCGAGCCGCACCGCGCGCTGCTGACCCCCTTCGAGATCCTGGGCCGCAAGAAGCCCGGCTACCAGCCGCCGACCGTGCCGGCCTGGATTCCCGGCCTGTTCATGCTGTTTCGCAGCGAGGCCTACCGCAAGATCGGCGGCTTCGACGAACGCTTCTTCATGTACGGGGAAGACTTCGACATCTGCGCCCGCACCCGCCTGGCCGGCTGGAAGCTCCAGGTGACCGAAGACCTGCGCGCGCGCCACGACGCCCAGCGCGCCAGCCACCGCAGCAAGAAGTACCTGTACTGGCACGTGACCAGCCTGCTCAAGGTGTGGCTGTCGGGCGCTTTCTGGCGCTACTGGCGGCTGCAGCGCGCCGCCGCCTGAAAAGGCACGGCGGCGTTTGCGAGGACAATCGGGGCCGAAAAGCCCCGCACGAAAAGCCCGCTAGCGCCGCTTTCAGCACCGACGATGACGACCACGAGCAGCCCGACCTCCCTCCCCGAACACGCCCACCTGGTTCACCCGAAATACCGCCCGGACATCGACGGGCTGCGCGCTGTCGCGGTGCTGTCGGTGCTCGGCTACCACGCGTTCCCGCAGTGGATCAAGGGCGGCTTCATCGGCGTCGACATCTTCTTCGTCATCTCGGGCTTCCTGATCACCACCATCATCCTGGGCAGCTTCCAGGGCGACGGCTTCAGCTACCGCGAGTTCTATGCGCGGCGCGTGAAGCGCATCTTCCCGGCTCTGGCGCTGGTGCTGCTGGCCACCATGGCCTTCGGCTGGTTCGCCCTGCTGCCGCACGAATGGGAACAGCTGGGCAAGCACGTGGCCGCGGGCGCAGGCTTCGTGTCGAACTTCGCCTTCTGGAACGAGGCCGGCTACTTCGACAACGCCGCCGAGACCAAGCCGCTGCTGCACCTGTGGTCGCTGGCCATCGAAGAGCAGTTCTACATCTTCTGGCCCGTGCTGCTGGGCCTGGCCTGGAAGCGCAAGTGGCGCATGCTCACGGTGCTCGGCACGGTGGCGGCGATGTCGTTCCTGCTCAACGTGACGACCATCCACAGCCACCGCACGGCCGCGTTCTATTCGCCGCTGTCGCGCTTCTGGGAACTGATGATCGGCGGCATGCTGGCCTATGCGCGGCTGCACCGGCCGCCGCCGAAGCCGGGCTGGAGCCGCCACGCACAGTCGATCGCCGGCCTCGTGCTGATCGTGCTGGGCCTGTGCTACATCCGCGGCGGCAAGGCCTTCCCGGGGTTCTGGGCCATCCTGCCGTCGGTGGGCGCCTTCTTCTGCATCGCGGCCGGGCCGAGCGGCGTGCTCAACCGCTATGTGCTCGCGTCCAAGCCGATGGTGTGGGTCGGCCTGATCAGCTACCCGCTGTACCTGTGGCACTGGCCACTGCTGGCCTATGCGCGCATCCTCGAGGGCAAGCTGCCGTCGGACGGCATCCGCGCGCTGATGCTGGTGGCGTCGTTCGTGCTGGCGTGGCTCACCTATCGGTTCGTCGAGCGCTACACGCGCCGCAGCGAGAACCCGACGGTGACGGCGGGGCTGGTGGCCGTGATGATCGGCTTCGTCGTGCTCGGCCTGCTGGCGACCACGCGCTACTACGTCGGCCGCCACAGCGACCCCTACTTCAACAAGACCGCCGCCGCCGCCAAGGACTGGGCCTACCCGGACGGCCTGAGCCCGATCAAGGTCGATGGCGAGGTGCTGCAGCAGATCGGGCAGGGCAAGCGGCGGGTGCTGTTCTTCGGCGACAGCCACGTCGAGCAGTACGGGCCGCGCGCCGTCGAGCTCTCCAAGACCTCGCCAAGCACGCTCGATTCGCTCTCTTTCGTGACGTGGGGCGCCTGCCCGCCGATTCCCAACGTGGTCGACGAGCAGAACAACCTCTGCGGCGAACGCCGCGACGGCGGCATGCGGCTGGCCATGAGCGACCGGTTCGACGCCGTCGTCTTCGGTGGCTGCTGGAACTGCTATTTCTCCGAGACCGGCAAGCCCAACGCCGAGAACGCAGCGGCCGACCGCTACTACTTCTTCGACGGCAAGGACAAGCGGCGCTTCATGGGCGGCGGCGGCGTGGACTTCTCGCTCAACATGCTCGAGACCGTGCTGACCACGTTGGCCAAGCACAAGCAGGTCTACCTGCTGCTGGACAACCCGGTCGGCGAGGGCTTCGGCCCCGAAGAGTTCATCAAGGGCGGCCGCCTGGGCGACATGCAAGTGGGCAAGATGTCGCCTACCGCCCCCTGGGACCCGAGGCAGAAGGCGCTGCACGAGCGCATGCGGCAGATCGCGCAGCGCAGCGGCGCCATCGTGATCGACCCGATCCCGACCCTGTGCCAGAAAGACTGGTGCACCCGCGCCGATGCCGACGCCACGCCGATCTACAAGGACGCAGGCCACCTGCGCGCCGAGTACGTGCGCTCGCACGCCACCTACATGGACCCGGCGATGACGTCGGCGCCGGCCCGCTGAGGACCAGGCTGCGGCGGCCTGCGGGCCGCCGCGGCGCGCATCAGGACTTGTAGACCTTGCGCAGGCTGCGGATGCCCGGCAACTTCGTCAGCGCGCCGATGAAGCGCACCATGCCCGGCGTGCTCCGGCGCAGCAGGAACAGCGTGATCCACAACCGCAGCTTCTTCTTGCGGCCCACATACGGGTTCGCGAAGACGATGGCCGCGTAGTCGTCCAGCACCGCCGTCATCTCGCCGCGGTACTGGTCGTCCTTCTTGATGGCCTCGATCGCCTCGTTCACGAAGAACAGCTGGAAGCGCGGCATCAGGTATTCGCGCAGGTAGTAGCGGCCGCGCTGGTGCTCGTCGGGGAACATCTGCAGCAGCTTCTTGAAGTACTTGAAGCGGCTGCGCACCATGCGGATGCCGAACGAGGTGCTGGCCGTGTGGATGCACCAGACCGTCACGGCCTTGTCCACGAAGTGATTGCTGTAGCCCTTGCGGAAGATGCGCAGGAACAGGTCGTCGTCCTCGTAGCCCATGAACTGCGAGTCGAAGCCGCCCACCGCGTCGAAGGCCTTGCGGCTCACGAGCGCGGCCGAGGGCAGCACGAACATGTCGTAGCGCAGCAGGTCGAAGATGCTGCGCTTCGGGTGCTGTGCGTGGTCCTTGATGACGCCGGTGCGGATCACGTTGCCGTCGCCGTCCGCCTCGTACAGGTCGGCGTAGATGTAGCCGAACAGGCGGTCATCCCACGGGATCGACGACACCAGCGTCTCGATGTGGTTCGGCAGGTAGAAGTCGTCCTGGTCCAGGAAGCAGATGTACTCGGAAGTCGACGCCGCCACGCCCGCATTGCGCGCCGAGCCCTGGCCGCCGTTCTCCTTGTCGAGGATACGGAACGGATAGCGGGCCGCCAGCCCGTCGAGCGCGGCGCGCTCTTCCGGGCGCGAGCCGTCGTTGACCACGATCACCTCGTGCGCGGGCACCGACTGCTCGAACACGCTCTTCACCGACCGCTCGATGAAATCGGCGCCGTTGTAGAACGGAATGATGACCACGACGTTCGGCCAGGCCGTCGGCTCGCCGGGCGGGGAAGGGTTCGCGGGGACGTTGGTTGGATTCATTGTTGTTGTGTCAGACGGATTCGAAAAGATCGCGGACCACGCCGCGCACCCCGCGGCCGAACTTGTCGTAGCGACCGGTCATGGCCTCGCGCAGGATCGGCACGCACCGGGCCAGGCGCGAGGCCGGCAAGGCGGCGCGGAAACGCTGGTGCACGATCTTGCTGCGCACCTTGTCGATGATCTCGGGGGGCACGCGATCGCCCAGTTGCAGCAGGCGCTCCAGCAACAGCTCGGCCTTGATCGCGCGCTCGACGTGCGTGTTGCCCCGCGAGGCGAGCGCCTTGCGCACCTTTTCCCTGAAGGTGTCGCGGCGGGCGCCGATCTGGTTGGATTCGTGCTGGCGGTATTCGATAAGGGGCGCCTCCAGCAGGTCGACCCGCGCCGTCGTCGACGCGATGATGGCCAGCCATTCGTCGTGCACCCACTCGACAGGCAGCGGCAGCGCATCGGCGAGCAGCGTACGACGGAAAACCGTGGTGGCGCCGGTCACGAGGTTGCGGCGCAGGAACACATCGAACGCCCGGCCCGTGTGGATCCGCTCGAGCTCCGACGGTGTGACCTCCAGCGCATGGAACAGCGTGTTGCCCAGGTCGCGGCCTTGGGAATCCACGAGGCGCGCGTCGGTGTGCAGCAGCCAGAGGTTGTCGTCCTGCACGAAGGGCGCCACCATCCGCTCGAGTCGGTCGGGCACCCACACGTCGTCCTGGTCGCTCAGCGCGATCAGGTCGCCGGTGCAGGCCGAGATGGCCTGTTCGAAGTTCTTGACGACCCGCAGGGCCACGGGATTTTCGAAGACCCGCAAGGCAATGGGCGGCCCGGGGCGCTCCGCCGCGCATTCGGCCACCGTGGCACGCACGACATCGACCGAGCCGTCGCGCGAGGCATCGTCGGACAGCACGATCTCGATCGGCGGCCGGGTCTGCAGGCAGATGCTGCGCACCTGCTCGCGCAGGAAGCGGGCGCCGTTGTAGGTGCACAGGGCGACGGAGACTTCGAGAGGACGGGGATTGCGCATGGGTGGATCGTTTTTCTGTCGGGCATGCTGCCGATGGCAGCCGCAGCCCGTCCGATCGGGGGAGCGGTGGGCTCTTCCATGGTTACGAATTGCAGGGGAACCGGAGCCGGTAAAATTATCTCTCAGTTGATACTCTGAATAAAATGCGCGGGCTCGCACGAGCACCGTCCCGGCCCATCCGGCCATAGCCCTCCAAGAAATCCCGCTTGACCCCCTCGGCCACGAAGCGCTTTTGCTCATCGCCGTTTCACGCGGCGGTGGGAACCTGACCCTGCACATCGGCATCCGCATGGCAGACAAAGACACTGACGCACACGCATGAGCCAAGTTCATTCCAATCTCCATCGAAGCGCCCTGGCCGACTGGTGGGAAGGCACCCGCCGCACCGACATCTGGTGGACGCTGGCCTGGTTCGACGTGGTGCTGCGCTATCGCCGCTCCATGCTGGGGCCGCTGTGGCTCACGCTGAGCATGGGCATCATGATCGGCGGCATGGGCCCGCTGTATGCCTCGCTCTTCGGCACCCAGCTGGACAAGTTCTTCCCGCACCTGGCGCTCGGCGTGATCTTCTGGGGTTTCTTCTCCGCGATCGTCACCGATGCCTGCAACGCCTTCGTCGGCGCCTCCAACTACCTGAAGCAGGGCTACTTTCCCATTAGCCTTTTCGTGTGGCGGGGCCTGGGGCGCAACCTGATCCAGTTCGCCCACCAGATCGTGCTGTACATCCCCGTCGCCCTCTGGGCTGGCGTCTCGCTGTCGTGGTCGGTTCTCCTGGTCATTCCGGCCTTCCTGATCCTCATCGTCAACGCCCATGCGCTCGGCCTGCTGCTGGGCCTCATCTGCACCCGCTACCGCGACGTGACGCAGATCATCACCAGCATCATGCAGATGCTGATGTTCCTCACCCCTGTTTTCTGGCTTCCCGAGAACCTCCCGGGCCGCGCCAAGTACGTGCTGTGGAACCCCTTCGCGCAGATGCTCGACCTGTTGCGCACGCCGCTGATGGGCGGCGTGGCCCACCTCGAAAGCTGGATCGGTATCGGTCTGTGGACCGTGTTGTGCCTGACCGCCGCGAGTGTGATGTTCGTCAAATACCGCCGCCGCGTCGTTTACTGGCTCTGATCCATGGCATCCATTTCACTCAAGAACGTTTCGGTCAGCTTCCCCATCTACGGGGCCGGCTCGGTGTCACTCAAGAAGACGCTGGCGGCCTCCGTCACCGGCGGGCGCTTCGGCAAGGAAACCGGCGTCACCGTGGTGCAGGCGCTCAGCGGCCTCAACCTCGAACTCAAGAGCGGCGACCGGCTGGGCCTGATCGGCCACAACGGCGCGGGCAAGTCGACGCTGCTGCGCACGCTGGCGGGCGTCTATGAACCGTCGTCGGGCGAGTTCACGCGCCAGGGCTCCGTGGCCAGCCTGATCGACCCCGCACTGGGCATCGAGATGGACGCCACCGGCATCGAGAACATCATGCTGCGCGGCCTCGTCATGGGCATGAGCAAGAAAGAGGTCGACCGGCTCACGCCCGACATCTGCGAGTTCAGCGGCCTGGGCGAGTACGTCAACATGCCCGTTCGCACCTATTCGACCGGCATGATGATGCGACTGGCGTTCTCCATCTCGACCAGCGTCGAGGCCGACATCCTGCTGATGGATGAATGGCTGTCGGTGGGCGACGCCGCCTTCACCGAAAAGGCAGAGAAGCGGATGCGCGATGTGGTCTCCAAGTCGGGCATCTTGGTGCTGGCATCGCACTCGCCCGAGCTGATTGCCAAGGAGTGCAATCGCGTGATTCACCTGGAGCACGGCCGAATCGTCGAAAGCTGAGGGAGTACGGCTGCAAACGCCTTGACTCACATCGGTCTCCGTAGACCCTCCGGGCATTCAACGAATATGATGATTGCCCCATCTTGCGCCCCCCAAGGATTGAATGAATATGCATTTCAAGTGCAACGTTTGCGCGTCTGTCCGTGTGGGCCGCTCATTGACACGGGGTGATGGGCGCAATGTCCTGTTCTGCGAGAACTGCGACATGGGGGTCGTCGAAGTGGTTCCCGAAGATACGAGCGTCTTCTATGAAGACACGTACTACGGCGCGAGCAACGCGGACGAGGTCGGTTACCACGACTACGAGTTCACGGCGGATCACAGCCTGCTGTGGGTCAAGCTGATGCTGGAGGCGATCTCACCCGCGGGCCGGATTCTGGACATCGGCTGTGCCAACGGCCATTTGCTCCGAAGCCTGAACGGCGACTACGAACGCTTCGGGATCGAGGTCAATGCGGCCGCAGCCAGCGTGGCCCAACAAAGAGGCGTGGCCGTCATTGCCTCCGATGTGTTCGATCCCGCAGTCAGCAATCAAACGCACGGCAGTTTCGACTTCATCACGTCGATCGCAACCTTCGAGCACGTGAACGATTTCAGGGGCGCATTCGATGTTTCCCTGAAATCCCTTCGACCCGAAGGTGTCCTCATCTTCGAGGTCCCGCTGATGTCGTACACAAGGGACAACAAGGATTGGCTCGAATCCTCGTACGAGCATGTCTACTACCCCACGGTCAAGGGGCTGGAGGCCTTGTTCAAGGAATTTCCGGACCATCAATTCACTGGATTCGAGTCCGATATCGCCGGGTACAGCTCGACCTACATCGGCGTCGCCGCTCGCGATCCTGCGGTCTTCGCTCGCGTGAGCCAGCTTCTCGAGGCAATGACACGGCCTTCGCCCGCCGGCCTTGCCGACGAGGAGACCTGCATCAATCTTGCGTACAACGTCGTCCACTCATTCAACGTGACTGCCGACCGCATTCTGGCGCTGCCTACGCTGGTCAAGCATGCCTACAGTTTCAATCTGGTGAAGCGCCTGACCCAGCTCTGGCATGCGGACCGGGTCGTTGCAGACAATGCCGGAGGCGCATTGGAAAGTGCGAAATGGCACGAACAGCAAGCGAAGAACTGGCAGCAAGAGTGGAATCGCTTGCATCACGACACTGAAGAGCTGAAGGCGACCAACGCCGAGATGTACAAGCAGTTGCAGTCTCTGTCCAAGCGACACTGAAGACCACGCTGGGGCGGAGGATGCCTCGCTCTCTGGCAAGAATGCGGCCCTGCCGCACTCTGCGCGATCGCGAGCCGTCTTTCAGATCAAGGCTACTTTCGCGAAAGCGGCCCCATACGCCTCGATCATCTTTTCGCGGCTGAAATGCGCCAGCGCATGGGCACGCGCGGCAGTCTTCAGTGCGTCGAGCGCCTGCGGCTGCTCCTGCAACCTGGACAGCAGCCCGTGAATGCGCTCGGTTTCGGTCGGATGCATCAGAAAACCGTTGACCCCGTCGGCCACCAGTTCAGGAATTCCGCCCACTGGCGCTGCAATCACGGGAATGCCACACGCATTCGCCTCCATGACCAGAACGGGTCTGCCATCGAACTTCGACGGCAGGATGAGCACATCCAGTTGGTGCAATGCTTCTTTGGCGTGTTCCACAAAACCGTGATACCTCAGCCTGTCGGTGATCCCACTGGTTGCAACGCGCTCCTTGACCATGGCCGCGTCGGGGCCCGTGCCGAACATGTCGAAATCGAGTCCGGGGTTCAGGCTCGCCAGCCGCCGCGCCAATTCGATGAACCCAACAGGATTCTTCTCACCTGACATCCGGCCGACATATCCGACCTTGAGTCCAGCGCCGCTGGGCGGCATGGCAGCAGGGAAAAAATCGTCCACATCGACGCCGCTGCGAACGACGACAACAGGAGGATCGGGCCTGCGGGACGATCGCCTGATGAAATCGCCCATGAAATCACTCTCGACGATCACGGCATCGAAGCATCCTTCATAGAGGAAGTGGTTCAACGTATGGCCGATTTCGTTGTACAGGATGTCGGCGATCCGCAGCGCAGGCAACCGCTCTTTCCAATAGGGAAGGAGGTGATACAGCTGGGTCGCGCCCACCTGCAGCACGAGATCTATCTTGCGATCGACAAGCAGTTCTTGAACCAGATCGAACCGGGTCACCGAGGACATGCCGGACAGCTTGAGCAGATGCCCGGTCGAGGCGAAATCTTCCAGCGCATCGGGCTCGTAGTCTGTCGACGCATCGCCGCAATAAGCCACCGTGATCTCGACTCCGCGCGCTCTGAGCGCACGGAAGATCGCAATCGAGAGGGCCCCCTTCACCAGGAAAGGGAGCAGTGCCAGGATACGGGGCGAGTTCATTTGGTCAGGGTACGGACAAGACGCGACCATGCACGCCGGGGAAAGGAGGGGGAGCCGCGTGAGGCCAGGGCTTCATTGAGCGCCTGGTGCTCGGCCTGGAGCGAACGATAGGCGCGCTCCCAGTTCTCGCACTCCCCTTTGAAGTAGTCCCTCGCCTCGATATAGGCCCGGATATCACTGTGGAGTTTGTCGACATCCTGATAGGCATCGGCACCCGGTCCCACGAATGCGAAGGAGCGCCGACCGATTTCGGCGAGCTCGGGATGGTCGCTGTAGTTTCCCAGCATGGCACGGAAATGCTGGAAATCAGAGGCTGCTGTCGACTGCATCATCACGCCGATCAGCCTGTGGGCCTGCAATGGTGGCAACTGGCTCAGCGATGGATGGCGGCATGTCCATGCAACCATTCGCGTGATGGAAGGAAGCAGCGAACGCGCTTCGGCAAGAGGCACCAGATTGCGTTGCATCGCGTAGCTGACCTCGAGCAGCGTGCCGACCGGATCACCGTGTGTCACGCCACGCGAGTGCGCGCGAATGGAAGTCAGGGGCTGCGGAATGATGGCGAACTTGCATCCGTGCTGCAGCGCGCGAGTCCACAGTTCGTAGTCCGGCGCGCGGATCATCAGCGGGTCATCCAGCCCGATTCGCTGGTGCGCGGAGGCGCGCACCATGGTGGAGGACCGGCACAGATGGTTGGCACCGATCCAGGTGTCGACCAGATTCAGGTCGCGCGGCTGGTTGTATCCCGCCTCCATCGCGTCGGCCGATGGGTGCCGATTGTCATTCTCGTCATAGATCGCGACATAGGTACCAATGACATCGAGTTGTGGATTCCGGGCAGCCGCCTCCAACTGGATTTCGGCCTTTCGTGGATCGACCCAATCGTCCGCATCCAGGTTGACCAACCACTCGCCACGCGCTTCTTGAACCGCCCGGTTGTAGCTGGCCGCACCGCCCAGGTTCTTCTCATTGACGAACAGCCTGATGCGCGGGTCTTCGAAGGAGGAAACGATAGCCACCGAGTTGTCGACGGATCCATCGTCCACGACCACGATCTCGAAGTCCTGCACCGTCTGGTCCAGGATGCTGCGCAACGTCTTGCCTATGTAGCGCTCGTAGTTGTACGAAAGAACGATGTACGAGAGAAGCGGGCTCTTGCTCATTGGAGGCAACCGGTGACGCGGTCCAGGTCACCCGCCGACAGGTCAGCGTGGAAAGGCAAGCCGATGACACGGGGTGCGAGGGCGTCGGTTGCCGACAGGTCGGACCTCGGCACATCCTTGAACGCCGGATGCCTGTGGCAACCCAGGCCCCACCAGCGACGCCACTCGACCTTGGCGTCGTCGAGCCGAGCCAGGGTCGCGGCGAGATCCGCAGCCGGAACCATCACGTTCAACGTCATGGTGACCCAATCGGTTCCGACCCCACGCTGCAGCTGCACCGCTTTTCCTTCCAGTCGACTCGCATACGCGGCCGTCAGGTCGCTCATTTCCTGGAGGCGCGCCGGCAGCCCGTCCAGCGCCGCCAAACCCACCGCTGCCGCGTATTCGGAAATGCGATAGTTGCCCGCGCGCAGCGAAGACAGGCGCTCCTGGCCGGCGAATCCGAAGCCCGTCATGGCGGTTGCGCGTTCCATCAACGCCTGGTCGGCACAGAAGATGGCGCCGCCTTCGCCGATGCCCAGCGTCTTGGTGGCATGCAGGCTCACGCAAACGGGTTGCTGGCCGATACCGGAGAGCGAAGTCAATGCCGCCGCCGCATCGAACACGACGGGAATCCCGTGCCGCGCCTCGAAGTCGGCCCACGCGGCAAAGTCCGGCGGCGCACCGAAGGCACTGACGACCAACACGGCTGCGACCGGGCCGGGCACGGACTTCAGCGCGGCGGTCGCGATTTCGGGCGTGAGCGCCAGGGTGTCCGGATCTGCCTCAAGCAGGTACGGCGTCAGCCCGGCATTGCACACCGCGTGCGCGCTGGCGATAAAGGTGAACGCCGGCATCAGGCAGTGACCGCCCTGCTCGCAACGCAACCTCAATGCAAGCTCGATCGCGGTGGTTCCATTGGAGGTCAGCGTCGTGTGACTGCCTCCGACCAGATCGCCGAGACGGCGCGCGAATTCTCCGTTGAGCGGCCCGTAGTTGCTGTACGTGCGGGCGCTGTCGATGCGCTCGAGGTAAGGAAGGAGTTGAGCCGACGTTGGCAGTTTCGGTCGCAAAACCTTGATCGTCGCCGGGGAAGCGTCGCGTTCTTGAATGGGCATGACTTGAGACATCTGAGCAGTGGGGCGATAAAGGCTTGGGCCGAAAACAGGACAGCAGGGGCGGCGTCACCCCCCGCGGCGAATGGGGCGTGCCGGAACACCAACGACGGTCGATCCGGGCTCGACGTCCCGGATCACCACGGCACCGGCACCCACCGTCGACCAGGCACCGATCACGACACCTGGCGCGACGCAGACGCCCACGCCCAGATTGGCGCCCTCTTGAATCGTGACGCGCCCGGCAAGGGCGCACGAAGGCCCGAGATTGACGAAATCCCCAAGCACACAGTCATGAGCGATCGTGCAGCCGGGATTGATCAGGCCGTGGGCCCCGATCGAGACATCCGTCGTGATGTTGCAAGGGCCAATGATCATGGTTCCTTTGCCGACCGAAACGCAGGAGCCGATCACCGCTGCCGGATGCCGCACCGTGACGAACGCAGTGCTGGCCCCCAGAGACAGTGCGGCGCGTTGACGCGCCCTGCCGTCCCCGACCGCCAGGACGAAGTGCGCGGCAGGGTCCGGCAAAGTCGCCAGACGCTCGGCTCGCACTGGCAGACCCCGGATATCCGTGACCGGGAAGCCCGGATCGACCATGAAGCCGGAAACATGCTCCCCGGATGCCTGCAAGGCAGACAGCACTTCGCGTCCTAGTCCACCCGCTCCATAGATAAGAAGAGTCATGTGCAACGGTGTGGTAAGTCAGAAGAAAGGTGTCCCGCGCCGAAGCAAGTCGGGCGAGTATACGGTTGACATTTCATACCTGTGACACCCGCAGCCACCAGCAGCACACCGATGAAAAACAATTCCGATTGACCTGCGTCCCAGCAGCAACCGCTCCGCGTCACGAACGGGTCGGGCGAAACACGATATACCTGCTCGCCAGATAGGCTGTAACTGTGTAGGCAGGCATGCCCATTGCCTGCCCAAGATAGCTATTCAACCCAAGGTTTTCTATTGCAACGATGACGGTCAGAAGGTTTGCGCCATAAGCAACTGCAGTAGCAAGAATAAATTTCACTACCGCAGTCAGTTGTCGCCCCTCGTATGCAAACGTCCATCGGCTGTTGAGATTGAAGCTTATGCACAACCCAACGCCATAGCCTATGAGATTTGCGACGACATCCCCTGCATGAAAGAAATACTTCGCAGCAAATATTATCGACAACCCACTCAAGGTATTTATGACGCCCACAACGAGAAATCGAATGAACTGAGAGGAGAAAATTTCACTTCTCTTCATTTTCAATAAATTCACGAAGTCAGCCTAAATTTGATTGGCAACGAGGATTTGCATGTGCGCGCCGCTCGGCACCGAGCAATTGCGCAATTCCAACCGTGAGACTGCGAACTTTTCGCATGCGCGCCCCCATCGGAACAATGGAACGAAACTGAATGCGCCGCGAAAATAGCATTGATGACTCACTGACTCCAGTTGTGATTTTCGGCGATTTTTTCGCAACCTTTTTGAATATTGAAATTATTTCGGCGATCGTCACTGGGCGTTCTGAGGCAATAATTTTCACAGACACACCAAGATTTGCATTCAGTTCATCCAGCACTGAAATTACTTCCGCTGCTGCATCGTCGACCGAGATATAGTCACGAATGGTATCGATCGGAACGTAAATTTTTACCGGTTTGTTTCGAACGATGCTGCGTGCGACATGCGTCAACAGTCCCTGCGGTTTTCCCGTTGCTTGGCCCGCGCCGTACAGTGTGGATATGCGGGCAAGGAGTACCGTCATCGTCGGATTCGCAGCGCAAAAGGATCGCAGCAAGTCTTCTTGACTCAACTTCTCCCGGCCATATGCGCTGTTAGGCGCCGGCAAGGATCGCTCTGTGATCACTTCGTCCGAGCAAGCCGCATAGATCGCTCCTGCAGAGCTTGAGAAAACGAGTTTTCCGGGTATGGCAATGAGCCGCGCGTCCGACTGGATCAATTCAAGCAGCCAAGCCAAGGCACGGGTCTCCGGTCCAAGCGATTCTTCGGAACTTGCCATGGTCCCCACACCCGCGGCCCAATAGATTTCCCAGTGGTTCCCCTGACTCGCATGGTCGGAAAATTCATGGACAGCCAATTCAATCTGCGACCGCAGCCTCGCTTCATCGCCCCATTGGAATCGCTCCGAAGGCGCAAATGGTCTCACACCGCGCAATGAGAGCGCCCGGCACAAGGCCGATCCCAGCAGACCTCGCGCACCCAGCACCCAAGCCAGCGTCATGAACGGTTCGACCGGGTCGGTTTGGAGCTGACCACGTAAAGCGGCTTACCCATTGCAATCCCCATCGTCACCGCCAAATATTCCGCAATGACTCCGAGCGCTGTGAGTATCACTCCCGAGAAAAAAGCCACCACGACGGCCAGCGATGCCCAGCCCTCCACCGGAACCTGCCCTGTGTATTTTTCATACAAGGCATACATCGCGAAGCCAACGGCAAACAATATGGAAAAGGCTCCAACGACCGTAATCAATCGCAGGGGCCGAGTCCCGGTCGTCAGAACCAGGCTCCAAAAATGTTTCACGAGTGAGAGGAAAGAATAGCCCGATGGTCGGCCAAACTCATCTCTGAGCTGGAGCGGGCAATGTCCAATCCGGCCTGTGATCCAGAAAAGCCCGACGTCAAGGTAGACACCGTTTCCGCAGTACGCCGACAAGGTGCGCGCGATTTCACCATCGATCAACCTGAAACTGTTGAAGCGTCCGATGGATGCGTTACCCAGAAGCCGCATGCTTATGACTTTGGCGGTCTTGCTGAAAAAATTTCTGACGAACCCGTGCGGAGCCGGATTTGTAGGTTGGGCGTAGACAAGCTGCAAACCGTCTCGAAGCGCTTGATCGAGCAGAGCCTGGATGCTTTCTGGATCCTGCTGCCCATCTTCGTCCATGGTGACCACCCAGTCGCCGGTTGCGCTCGCCATGCCGGCCATCGTGGCGGCATGTTGCCCGTAATTGCGGGACAACCATACCGGGTGAACGAAAGAATATTTTTTTGCGAGCGCGCCGATCACGACATCCGAACGATCCGGCCCGCAATCGTGAACGAGCAATATTTCGCAAACAAAAAATTCAGTCCCTCCCGCCGTTTTTTGAGGCAAGGTGAATTTTTCAATCTCCGCAACCAGGGCGGCAAGCGTCTGCTCGCCCGCATAAACGGGGATGACGACAGAGATTCGCTGAGGATCATTCATTGCAATACATCACTTGCTCGATTATCGACCGAGTTACTTCAATTCATTTTTCCCGCAAGGCAACGGGAAAGTCAAAAATTCAATCGCCCAAACAAATTACCGCCAAGTTTCCAATCACAGAAACTGACCTCTCGCTTGGCCATGCTGCTGCAGTTTTGCAGAAATCTTCGCCGCGAATCGCCTGCTCGCCCACCGCCGGCTTGAATCTATATCCGGAAGTTTCCAGCAGCAATGGCATTTTTGAGTAAGTCGGATAGAGCGCGGAGACATTCATGTCGCCTTGAACGGTATTCAACCCTGCCGGATACCCAAATCCGCCACCGCCAAAGAAAACGTATTCGATTTTTTGAAAATCGACATTTTTCTCAAGGCGAGCAACGATTCTATTGACCTTCATCCTGTCCCAGGAATTCAGGCGTTGCTGATCTGCAAAAACCTGATTGCTCTTTAAAACAAACGACACGATCAAAAAAACCGGAAGCAGCATGAAGGCGGCTGCAGGTAGTTTCACCAAACTTCGACGCAATATCGGGTATGCAAGCAACAAGATCAATCCGATGATCAGCGATGTCTGCGACAGCACCCTTGGCACTGGCCACCAGTCCTTGAAAGGAAGGATGACGCCGACCGTCGTCAATGCAAGCAATGGAACCGCTAGCAAGAATGCCATTTTTTCAAAGCGCAACCTGCTTCCTGCTGGGCTTCGAAAGATTTCAACGCACACCGCAAGACCAGCGATGACAAGCATCATGGCTATGACGACTTTCACCCAGTGAGCTCCCATTGGCTCTCCGAGCCAATATATCCTTGCCATCAATTCGAGAACCTGGGAGATTCTTTCGGGCACCTCATGCAATTTGATGAATTCCGCACGACTCGTCAAGCTGATCAGGCCCAATCGCTTGGATATGGTCACAGCCGTCATGAAAATCACGACGGAAACCAGGCACACAAGCAATAAACGCAAGACCCGCCTGCGATGATCGATGCTGGGCCGCTGATCCGACATCGATGTATTTTTTAAAATCTCGCCAAATAAGAACGAAAAAATCAGCGCGACCGAAAAATAATTCAAGAATCCTTGATAGATAAAGAGCATCCCCACTGTTGCAGCGAGAGAAACCAGCAAGCCTCCGTTTTTCTTTTCCGTATCTTGCGATGATGCCTCAAGTGCAATGATCGTAAGCAGCGCTCCAACGCAATAGCCCGGAAGCACCATGCGGAAAGTAAGTATTTCCGCAAGATACGGATGCGCCACCATCAGCGAGCCCGCAATGACAGCGCCAGGGCTATCGGCTGCCCCAACGAATCTCAATACCGCCAAAACCAGCCCGGCTTGCAGCAGCAGCGAAAGAAATCCCAGGGAAATATAGATGTCCGCTATATTTACACCCAAAGCGTGTATGACCCCATCGATTGCCGCCAGAAAGAATCGCCCTTGCGCAAGAAAGACGTCAAACTCGCTACCCGAGAACCCTTGCCCAAATGAGTAATCGTCTACAGCAAAGCCTCGATCAAGGACACCGCCTCTTGCGGCCAGAGCAATTCCAAAGAATATGAGCAGCAGCTTCAGATGCCCTGATTCGAGAAAATTACCTATTTTATTTTCCACTTTTTTCATCAGGCAATTGCTTCAACAAAGTGCAGATCCATCATTTCAATCAATTTCGATTCAGGCATTAATAATCTTGGCACACCCAATTCAGGGTACTGCATCCGTTGTCAGGATCAATGAGCCGAATTTTCATCATTTGCGGCGAACGAAGCGATAGGCCTGCCAGGTCCAGCGGGCACCCAACACGCCACCCCGAATGATCCAAGGCGCGTTGCGCTCGAGCCAACGCGAAGCCTTGAGGCTCGCGAAAACGATCTGTTCGTCGTATTGCCCCCCCGATCCAAAGAGCCCGCTGATGAGTTCTTCCGCCGTGGGCTCCATCCTGGGAGGCGCGACCACGGAGTCGTCGACAGCCTCCGACTGATTGCCGGCGACCGCTGAGCCAAGGCCCACCACGAGCTGCCTGGATTTCTGCCTGAGCGATGCGGAGGCACTTGTTCGCAGCAGGTCGCTGTATTCGATGCGCCTGCGGGCAAGATCGCGCGGCGTGTGCACCATGGAATTACGCCGCTTCCTGTAGAAGAAGAAGACGTCGGTGGTCACGATGGACCGCAGGCCTGCATCGCACATCCTCATGAAGAGCGACCAGTCTTCGTAGCAGCTCAAGCTCTCCAGGTAGGGGAACCGCTCCATCGCCGATCGCCTGAAAAGCGCAGTGGCGGTGGAGAACCTGTTCTCGAGCAATCCGGCGACAACAGCCTCGCCGGAAAACATGGCGTAGTCACGGCAGGGGTTGACGGCTGCTCCCACCACGGGCGGCACGTCCCCATCGATGAAGTAGCCCGCCGGCGTCACGACGATATCGAACTCCGCGTTGTTCTCCAGCGCGGCCACGCCGACCTCGAGAAAGCGCGGATGGATCAGGTCGTCGGCGTCGAGTGTCAGCACGTACGGTCCGGTCGCATGACGAACGCCGACATTGCGCGCTCCCGCCAGACCGACATTCGCGGCCAGCCGGATCACCTTGACGCGCGGGTCCGCACTGCGCGCGAGTTCGTCGATTCCGAGCACGCTCTGTGCGTCCGTCGACGCGTCGTCCACCACGAGGATTTCGATGTTCCCGTAGTTCTGCCCGATCAGGTTCTCGAGCGTCGCGGGCAAATAGCCCCCGAGGTTGTAGTGAGGCACCACGACCGAGACCAGTGGAGGTTGTTCACCCAATGCCCGCCACGCCCGCTTTCGCTTCGCCGCGGAGAGCCACGGCCACGGACTCTCCGGATGACGCACCGGCACCAGCTTTTCATTGCGGGCGAAGTTGCGCTCCAGCACCTCGACCAGCCCGGTGGGCGTTCCGTCGAACTTCAGGCAGTTGATCCCGTCAAGCCAAGGCGTGCCTTCGCCGAACGCGGGATTCGCCTTGTTCAGGATCACGCGCCCTCCCTGCAGTGACACGTCCAGTGCCGCCGTGGCTGCAGCCTCGAAGGCACCGGGGAACACGACCGTCGCATTCGCGGCCAGCGCGTCGAACACGTGCTGCTCCGCCTGCGCCAGAAAAACGGCACGCTCGACAAGCGTCGGCGGAACCAGCCGTTCGATCTGCGCACGATAGGCCTCGTCGGTGCTGCGCGCATCCAGCGTCATCGCGCCGGTGTACTGCGGGCAATTGCGCATCAGGCCGACGACGCCGCGCACGAAGAGATCCGGGCGCCCCGACCGCTGGAATTCGGAGGCGAAGACCACGGCTTGATCCGTTGACGCAGGCACCGTATCGGTGGCGAGCGACGTGCGATCGAACGGCACGTGGCAGAGCACCCGCGGCTCCCATTCCTGCATCGGGAAATCGAAGATGTCGCGCACGGCCTCGCTCACGGCGAGACTGGGCGCCACGACGTAGTCGCAATCGCGCAGGCATTTGCGCTCGAGGTCGCTCAAGTTGAGATCTGCGATCGCAAGCGGTCTCGCTTCAGCGTGCAGGAGCGCGGTGTGCGATCCGTGAAGACGAACGGCCACGGTGGCATCGGGCAGAAAGCCCTGGAGCCGGCATTCCTGCAAGGTACAGAATGCCAGCCCCCCGAGATCCGGAAACTCCAGGTAGTCGATGGGGCCGCTCTTGCTCAATTCGGCCAGGGCCCTGAAGACGCATGCCGAGCGCCAATGCCACAGCGTGTTCGAGTACGCCGAGGCGGGTGGATGATGGCGCGAATCGGTGAAGCGGCCCTGGGTCGCTCGTGTGTCGACCTCGACCAGCTCCACGTGAGGGAACGCGGCCTTGAACGCCGTGGCATCGACGGCGGCATCGACCATCACCAGGGTCGTGCGCTTGCGGTCTGCTTCGTCGAGCGCACGCAGCATGTTGCGCATCACCCGGCCGCTGGCCCCGGGCGTGTACGGAGTCAGCTCCGTGGAAACGAACACGAGACGGCTCATTCAGCTTCCCTGAAAGCGCCGGCGACGCCGGAGTGCGACAGCGGCGTTCCGCCGGCAATACCGTGGCCAACTCGCACGCCGCCGGGAGACCCCGGATTGGCGCACACCGTCGCGCCAGCCGACAACATTGAATCAGACACTGCGTCTCCCCCATCCCGCTTCGGGATCTTTTTCATCGTCTTACATCGGCTGATTCGCCCGCAAGCGATCGCCTGTTCTCTTCAGCCGCAGTTCGCAGCCTGCCACCGCCATGCATCGCGGCACATCTCATCGACATCGCGCTTGGCAACCCAGCCCAGCAGTTCGCGCGCAAGACTCACGTCGGCAAAACTGATGCCGATGTCCGCATCCCGCCGCGGCACGATCTCATAAGGGACACGCTGGCCACTGACCCGTTCGAACGTCCGGATGACTTCCAGCACCGAGATTCCATGTCCTGTTCCGAGATTGACCACGATGCGAGCCTGATTCTTCGTGAGGAAATCGAGCGCAGCCACATGCCCCTCTGCAAGATCCATGACATGGACGAAATCGCGCACGCCGGTTCCATCGTGGCTCGGGTAATCGTCGCCAAAGATCTGCAACGACGGACGGATCCCCGCAGCCACCTGACACACCAACGGCATCAAATTGCTGGGCGTGCCCAAAGGGCTCTCGCCGATCAGCGCACTGGGGTGTGCCCCCGTCGGGTTGAAGTACCGGAGCGTCGCAATGCGCCATTGCGAATCGGAGCGACCCAGCTCACTCAGCAACTCTTCCACGACCAGCTTGGTGCGCCCGTAGGGATTGCTCACCGCACAGGGTGCGTCCTCGGCAACCGGCATCGGCTGCCCGGGCCCATAGACGGTTGCAGATGACGAGAAGACCAGGGTCTTGCATCCTGCACGCGCCATCGCCCCCATGAGCGCAATGGAACCGTGCACGTTGTTGTCGAAGTAGTCGATCGGCTGGCTGATCGATTCGGTCACCGCCTTCAGCCCGGCGAAATGCAGGACCGCGGACACCGGATGGCCTGCAAAGACCTTGTCCAATGCCGCCGGGTCGCGGATGTCACCCTTCTGCCAGACCACGGGCCGCCCGATGATTTGCTCCATGCGCGCCAGGACAGCTGGGGCGCTGTTGGAGAAATTGTCGAACACCACGAATTCATGCCCGGCACGTGCCAGCTCTATACATGTGTGGGACCCGATGTAGCCGGCCCCGCCAGTGACCAGAATCAACGCCCGACTCCGGCAAGGCTGTCGGCGAGCGACGGCGCGGCGGCGTCCTTCGCCGACAGGATCGGGGAAGCACCGAACAGCGGCCATTCGATGCCGATCGCCGGGTCGTTCCACGCAATGCTCCGCTCGTGGGCGGGCGCATAGTATTCGGTGGTCTTGTAGAGGAAGTCGGCGCTTTCGCTCAACACCAGGAAGCCGTGCGCCAGGCCGGGAGGAATCCAGAGCTGCCGGTTGTTGTCTTCGCTCAGTTCGACCCCCACCCATCGCCCGAAAGTTGCAGACGTGGGGCGGATGTCGACCGCGACGTCAAACACGGCACCGCGGGCCACGCGGACCAGCTTGCCCTGCGCCTGCTCGACCTGGTAATGCAGCCCCCGCAACACGCCCTTCGACGAGCGGGAGTGGTTGTCCTGCTTGAACGTCAGCTCCGAGCCGGTCGATCGCCGGAACACCTCCTCGTTGTAGCTCTCGAGGAAGAAGCCTCGGGCATCACCGAAGACTTTGGGCTCCAGGACCACGACGTCCGGAATGCTGGTGGGAGATATCTTCATACTTCATCGTTAGGGAAACGCTCGCCGCCAAAACCCGGCGCCACGATCAGGGCATTGTTATCCAAAATCCTGACTGGATTGCCCGGCGTTACTCCCCTTCCCCGGGTATCCATGCCAGGAGATCCTGAAAACAACGGTGCAGTCTTTGGCGACCACCCGCAGGTGCTGTACGGAGTTGACTGGACTGCTTCACCCCTGCCCAATCAAGCGCCGCAGTTCGCTCTCATATTGCCGGAGCATTGCCTGAATGTCGAAGCGACGTTCCGCAAAGGCTCTGGCGGCCAATTGAAAGTTTTCGAGCTTCTGCTTGTCCGAAGCAAGCTCTTCAATCCTGCGAGCGAATTCGTCGTACGCACCGGGCGCGCACAGATAGCCCTGCTGCCCTGCTTCGATCATGTCCGGCAGCGCCCCGACCCTGGACGCGATCACCGCCGTGCCGCTGGCCAATGCTTCCATGATGATGTTCGGTCGCCCGTCGAGCCGTGACGGCAGGCACAGGATGTCGCACGCCTGGAGGTAAGGCCTGAGATCCGGCACGGAGCCTTTCAACAAGAATCTCCCAGGCGGGAAATTGGCCGCTGCAATGGCCGACCTGAGCTCCGGCTCGAGAGAGCCGGTGCCGGTCATCAGGAACACCACATTCGATTCGCTGGAAATGCGCTTTGCTATTTCGACGAAGCCCAGAGGGTCTTTTTCTTCGGACCAACGGCCAAAGAATCCAACGATTGTTGCGTTTCCAGGAATATCGCCGGCCATCGGGGAGGGCTGCCCCGGATCCGCTGGCGCGTTTTTTTCCAGGTCGACACCGCTTTCCACCAGGCTGATGCGCTGCGGGGATTCGCCTGCGACGATCAACCATTCCCGCACTTCGGCATTTTCGATGAAGGTCAGGTCGATGCAGTCGGCATACCGCCGGTTGTTGGCTGTATGGCCCACCGTATTGAAAAGCAGGTCGGCCACGGCAAGACGTGGATACCTGAGCTTCCATGCGGGCAGGCAGTCATACGCAAAAGCACTGCCGATCACCCAGAGGATCTGGACATCCCTGGATTGCAGCAGGTGATCGAAAAAGTCGCGCCAGTATTCAGGTTCGAGAAACCGCGGCAGATGGAATATTTCCGGCGTTGCCGATTCGAACCAGGAGGTGGTGTCGCCGTGGGTTTGCCCCACGGGCACGGTCGTCACGATCACCACGCGCCACCCATTGCGCGCCAATTGCGCAACGATGGCACTCAACAAGCGCTCGGCGCCACCCAGCACCAGGAATGGCAGGGCGATCAACAAGGTGGGGCCGGTGGTCGTCTGCACATGGAAGTCGCGCCGGGTCGCAAAAGACTGCGGCGGACGCGCCGGTGCAGAAGCGCTTGCCGCTCTCGCGGACTGGAGTGCGTCTTCCGTCAGCACGTCTTCGTTGAAGCGATGGACCAGCAGCTTCTGGATTTCGTTGTCGAGCACGTCGCTTCTATTGCTCAGCGTGTTGCCGTGGCTGCGATAGTGAAAAAGCGGCTCGCGAATGCCGATGAAGCGCGCGCCGAGCGCCGCAAGGCGCACCCAGAACAGCCAGTCCTCATGGACATGCCCCGTGGTCGGGTCCGTGTCCCGGTAGCCGCCGGCCTTGCGCCAGAGTTCCTTGCTGTACACGGCGCAAGTGAGCGCATTGTTGCCGTCGAGCAGCATGTCCAGGGTCGGGCGTTCGTGCGGCGTCCAGACATCCGATCTGTCGCCAAAGAACTGCAGCCCCGGCGAGACCACCCCGTAACCGGAATGCTCCAGCATGAAGACCGCCTTCTCGATGTAAGTCGGCGCGATGCGGTCATCGGCATCCAGGCAGCAGATGTACTTGCCCCTGGCGTGACTGATGCCGAAGTTTCGGTTGGCGCCGGCACGGTACGGCTGGTCCTGCAGCAGCAGCCGCAGCTTGGGCGACGCCTTGGAGACGGCATCGATCAGGCGCTGGCGGGAGTCGGGGGAGCTCGAGCCTCCCTCCACCACGATGATCTCGATGTCGGTGAAGGTCTGCGCCTCGACCGAGCGGATCGCCTCGCCCACGAGGTGGCCGTAGTTGAAGCAAGGAACTACGATGCTGACGAGCGGCCGATCCGATGGCCAGTCCTGCCCGCTCGGCGGTTGCACGGCATCCGGCACGACGCCTGCCGGTGCGAGGAGACGGACCGCCGCCGCGGTGCGCTTCGCGGCCTCCAGGTTCCTGGCGCCGCTTCCGGCCAACGCGCGCCGGCGCCTGAATTCCCGAAGGTGATCGAAGATGCGACCCCGAAGCGTCCACCACGCCAGCTTTGCGACTTGTTTCGCCCGTCGTGCAGCGCGGGGATTGCTCGTCGCCCAGCGACGCAAGGGCGTCGTGGCTCGCCATGCGATGGTTTGTTGCATGGCCTCCACCCGACCCGCGGCCTCCAGCGCCCGGTGTTCCATGGCAGCGGTCTTCGCGACCTCCTCGGAGAGTTTCCTGCGAAGCGCCGCAGCCTCGCCCTCGCGCTCCGCGGCCCGCCTGATCTCGAAGTTGATGGCCTCGGTGGCCTGCGCCGCATTGAGACGAGCATCCGAGAGGATCACTTCGACTTCGGCCTTCAGGCGCTGGACCTCTCTGCTCGCAGCCCCGGAACTCACCGGTTGCCGGTCGCCGGATTGCAATCTCTTCAGGTCGAACGACCAGAGCTGCCCAATGCGCGCAACCAGCGGCGGCGTGAACTCGCCGCCGTCAAGTCGCACGAGCGATCGCACCGAGGCTTCGGTCGACTGGCCCGCATGCAGAAGGTGCAGGTGCGTCAGGGCCTTGGTTTCCTCGGTCGTCGCGCCATCGAAGTCGGCGTTCATCAAGCGTTCAAAGACTTCCTTGGCGCGCGCAGCCTGGCGTTCGCTCTTCGTGACGATGCCGACATAGGTCGAGGCGTAGTCCTTGATGGAAACTTCCGCGCCGGTCAGATGAGCCCCGAGCGCCGTTTCGACGATGTGGCGGATCGCCCCCTCGCTCGGATAGTAGATGTGCTCCAGCGAACTGTTCAGCCACGCCGCGTTGCTGGACTCAGCCGACATGACAGGAACCTCGAACAGCAGGAACCCGTCGTCTTTCAGCAGTTCGATGGCTGCGTGGAATCCGCCGCGAAAATCGAGCAGGTGCTCGAAGACCGCGATCGCGGTCACCACGTCGAATTCGGCGCGATGATCCTGCACCAGCTGCGGCGCAAGCAGGTCGTTGCCAAGGAGCCGGATGCCCTTGTCCTGCGCCTGCCCGGCGGCCTTGGCGTTGACTTCGATGCCGGACTTGTCGAAAGCGCTTGTGAACTTGTCCAGCAAGTAGCCGTTCGCGCAGCCTATGTCGAGAATCTTCCCCTGGTCGGCCAGCAAACGGACCAGCGCGGCAGCCCAACCCAGTCCGTGCTCGGCCATGAACTCATAGTCCGCATAGCCGCTGCTCGCGCCGTTCACGTAGTAGTTGTCGTCGTAGTACGCCTGCGTGCTCTCCGGCAGGTTGGCGATCACACCCAGGCCGCAATGAGTGCATCGCTTGATTTCCATGCCATCCGCCCGGGAGGCGAACGGCTTGAAGCTGGTACCGGAACACGCGTTGCAGATCATTTTTTTGCTTGCCAGTAGAAAACGAAAGGCGGTCCGGCGTGGCGCCGGACACGTCCCTTGCACGCCCTTGATTTAAGTTGCGGAGATCTCTTCGCGCGCGCTGCGCAGGGTCTCTTCGAGAACCGAGTCCATGTCGGAGGGCTCAACGCGAAGCCCCAGCGCCTTCAGCCTGGACGGGTCGCCGACAAAAGCCCTGACATCGCTGTTGCCGCGCCGCGACTCATCGTGCTTCAACTCGACCGGCACGCCGGAGACAGCGATCAACCGCTGTGTGAGGTCAAGCAGACGCTGTCCGTCGCCGCTGCAGATGTTCACCACCTGCGCAGAGGCGTCGCTCGCCAGGGACAGGTCGACAAGAAGCTTCGCAGCGATCCGCACATCCATGAAGTCCCGCACGACATCGAGATCGCCGGTGGACAGCACACCGCCACGCGTGCCCATGCAAGCGATCTGGTGCGCAAAGCTTCCCAGGGCCAGAGACTTCGGCATGCCAGGCCCGATGGGGTTGAACAGCCGGGCCACCACCACGGGCAACCCGCGCGAAGCCGCGACGAAGGCGTGGCTCGTCTGCGCCAACTTGCTCGCGCCGTAGGCCGTGTTGGGACGGCAGGTCGCATCCTCGCGCACGGGCTGCTGGGCGGCGGGCACCGCCCCGTATTCGGCTGCGCTACCCGCCAGGAGCACGCGCGGCTTGCGCGGCATGGCGAGCGCGCCATCCAACAGGTTGGCAGCGAATACGACGTTGGCCTCGTAGAGCTCGCTATAGGAGGGAGCGGAGGAAACCCCCGCCAGATGCATGACGAACTGCGGCTCTACAGACAAGAGCAGATCGCGGACCTCGGCCGCATCGGCAGGATCGGCAAGCACGCGCCTTGCCTCGCCTGCGACAGCGGCCCGTTCGGCTCTGCTGACGGCGAAGACTTCAAGGCCACGCGCCTGCAGTTCTTCAAGCACCGCCCGCCCGACGAATCCGCTGGCACCGGTGACAAACACGCGCATAGGCTACTCGGGCAGGAAAAGCTCGCGACTCTCGTCGAACATCTTCTGCGCTGTCGAGTAGTCTTCCGGTCGGCCGATGTCGAGCCAGAAGCTCTCGGGCTGTTGGTGGCAGCGCACCTTCTTGCCGGCCGCGCTCAACTTGAGCAACAGGTCCGGCATGTCCAGGTGAACACCCTCGCTGACATGCGGCTTCACCGCGTCGCGGTTGAGCATGTAGAGGCCCATGCTGACCAGGTGCTTGCTCATGGGTTTCTCGAGGTAGCCCTGGAGATTCATCTCCGCATCGATCTGGATGAGCCCGAAATCGATCTTGACCTCTCGTTCGTAGACGCAGATCGTGGCATCCGATTGCCGCTCGGCATGCGTGCGGATCAGTTGGCCGATGTCGAACGTGGTGAGCAGGTCGCCGTTGGTGACGATGAAGTTCTCGCCGACCTTGTCGATCAGTGCGCCAAGCGGACCGGCCGTCCCCAGAGGGCTGTCCTCGAGGCTGTAGTCGATCTTCAGCCCGAATCGCGAACCATCGCCGCAAAACGCGCGGATCAGGTGATGCAAATGGTTGACCGCAAGGATGACTTCGTCGACGCCGGCGCGACGCAGCTGCCGCAGCAGGAGTTCCAGCACCGGCATGTCCCCCAGGGGCATGAGGGGCTTGGGAAACGAGGCGGTGAACGGCTGAAGGCGAGTGCCCTTGCCGCCGGCCATGACGACTGCTTTCATGATGCTTGCTCTCTCAGACGGTGTAGACCGCAGGGCGGTACAGGTGGATGTTGCGGCGGATGAATTCGATGCTCTGGCGCAACCCCTCGTCCAGGTCGACTTGCGGCGACCACCCCATCAACTTCGCGGCCAGCGCGTTGTCGGAGACGAGCTTCAAGACCTCGCTCTTGTCGGGGCGCATGCGCGCAGTGTCCGCAACGATCTCCTTTTCCACGCCCATCAGCTTGAGGATGCGCTCGGCAAAGTGACCGATCGTGTAGGTCGAGCCGGTTCCCAGGTTGATGGTCTGCCCCTCGATCCCGGGCGTCACCGAAGCAGCGACGAAGCCGGCGACCGTGTCCGTCACGAAGGTCATGTCGCGCTCAGGGGTCAGCGATCCGAGCTTGATCACGTCCTGGGTCAATGCCTGCGAGATGATGGTCGGGATGAATGCCCGGGCGGACTGGCGCGGGCCGAACGTGTTGAACGGGCGCAAGGTCACGACACCCGTGTCGAACGAGCGGTAGTAGCTCTCGGCGATCTTGTCCGCCCCGATCTTCGAGGCCGAATAAGGCGACTGCCCTTGCAGCGGATGCTCTTCGTCGATCGGCACGCGCACCGCGGTGCCGTACACCTCGGAGGTGCTCGTGTGGACGACGCGACGAACCGACAGACGGCGCGCGGCCTCCACGACGTTGAGCGTTCCCTCGACGTTGGTGCGCACGTAGCTGCGCGGGGCAACGTACGAATACGGAATGGCGATCAGGGCCGCCAGATGGCAGACGACGTCGATGCCCTGCATGGCATGCATGACGAAATCGCCATCGTCGATGTTGCCCGCCACGACGCGGAACTGCCCCTTCACGTCATCCGGTGCGAATTCGAGATTGCCCCAACTCGATGCGGAACCGTAGCGGACCATAGCCGTCACCTCAGCGCCGGCACGCACGAGTGCTTCGACAAGGTGACTGCCGATGAATCCGCCTGCGCCGGTTACAAGGTATTTTTGACCCGTCAGGGTTTGAGTTGATGCGTGCATGACTTGTACTACCGAAGAAATTGTTGTGTGTCAGTGTTCAGAATGAGTGCTCTTCGGCAAGCAGCCGATTGAGGTACTTGCCGTAGGCATTTTTCTGCAGTGGCAAGGCCAGCCGCGCCAGTTGCTCCTTGTCGATGAAGCCATGCCGCCACGCGATTTCCTCCGGGCAGGCGATCTTCAACCCCTGCCGGTGCTCCAGCGTGGCGATGAACTGCCCCGCCTCCAACAGGCTTTCATGCGTACCGGTATCAAGCCAGGCGTAGCCGCGCTGCATGATCTGCACGTTGAGCCGGCCAAGATCGAGGTACGCCTGATTGACGGCCGTGATCTCGAGTTCGCCTCGTGCACTCGGCTTCACCGCCTTGGCGATGTCGATGACCTGGTTGTCGTAGAAGTACAGGCCCGTCACGGCGTAGTTGCTCTTGGGCTTGAGCGGCTTTTCCTCGATGCTGCTGGCCTTGCCTTGTGCATCGAATGCGACCACGCCATACCGCTCCGGGTCATGCACGTGGTACGCGAACACAGTGGCTCCCGCGTCCTGCGCGTCGGCGCCGCCCAGCAGATGGGCAAAGTCATGCCCATAGAAGATGTTGTCCCCCAACACCAGCGCGCTCGGCGAGTTGCCCACGAACTTGTCGCCGATGATGAACGCCTGCGCCAGGCCATCGGGACTTGGCTGCACCGCGTACTGCAGGTTGATGCCCCACTGGCTGCCATCACCCAGCAGTTGCTGGAAGCGCGGCGTGTCCTGCGGCGTGCTGATGATGAGGATGTCGCGCATGCCGCCGAGCATCAGGGTGCTCAGCGGGTAATAAATCATGGGCTTGTCGTACACCGGCAGCAGTTGCTTGCTCATGGCAAGCGTGGCCGGGTGCAGGCGGGTGCCGGAGCCACCGGCGAGGATGATGCCTTTGCGTTGCGTCATGGGAGTCTTCTTCTGTGAGGGGCAGGAAAAATCAGTCGGTCAGAGCGTCTCGCGCAGCATGCGTGCCACGCCTTCCTGCCAGGGCGGCAGTCGCAGGCCGAAGGTGGTCTGCAGCTTGGTGGTGTCGAGCCGCGAGTTGTGCGGGCGCTTCGCGGGCGTCGGAAAGGCACTGGTGGGCACGGCCTCCACGGCCTGCGGGCCGGCCTTGAGTTCGACGCCGGCCTGCTGCGCCATCTCGAGCACGAAGCGCGCGTAGCCGTGCCACGTGGTCTCGCCGCCGGCGATGGCGTGGTACAGCCCGGCCTTGGTCGGGTCTTGCAAGGTGGCGCGGATGGCGTGCGCGGTGATGTCGGCCAGCAGCTCGGCACCGGTCGGGGCGCCGAACTGGTCGTCGATGACCGTGAGCTTGTCGCGCTCCTTGGCCAGCCGCAGCATGGTCTTGGCGAAGTTGCCGCCGCGTGCGGCGTACACCCAGCTGGTGCGAAAGATCAGGTGCTTCGCGCAATGCTGCGCCACCAGCTGCTCGCCTTCGAGCTTGGTCTGGCCGTACACGCTGAGCGGGCCGGTCGCGTCGTCTTCCTTCCAGGGCTTGGTGCCGCTGCCGTCGAAGACGTAGTCGGTGGAGTAATGCACCATCAGCGCGCCGATCTGCTGCGCCGCCTCGGCCACCACGCCGGGCGAGGTGGCGTTGAGCTTGCGCGCAAAGTCGGGCTCACTCTCGGCCTTGTCGACGGCAGTGTGCGCGGCGGCATTGATGATGACGTCGGGGCGCACCGCCAGCACGGTTGCGGCCAACTGCTCGGGACGGCTGAAGTCGGCGTGGAAGTCGGTGCTGTCGAAATCGAGTGCGACCACTTCGCCGAGCGGCGCGAGGCTGCGCTGCAGCTCCCAGCCGACCTGTCCACCCTTGCCGAGCAGCAGCAACTTCATGCGGAAGCCTTTGCAGGTGCGGCGTCGTACTGCTTCTCGACCCATTCGCGGTATGCGCCGCTTTGCACGTTGCGCACCCACTCGCCGTTCGCGAGGTACCACTGGACGGTCTTGCGGATGCCGGTGTCGAAGGTCTCGGCGGGCTTCCAGCCAAGCTCGGCCTCGAGCTTGCGTGCATCGATGGCGTAGCGGCGGTCGTGGCCCGGGCGGTCCGTGACGTAGGTGATCTGCTCCTTGTACGGCTTGCCGTCGGCGCGGGGGCTCAGTTCGTCGAGCAGCGCGCACACGGTGTTGACGATCTCGATGTTGGGCTTCTCGTTCCAGCCGCCGACGTTGTAGGTCTCGCCGAGCTTGCCGGCTTCGAGCACGCGGCGGATGGCGCTGCAGTGGTCCTTCACGTAGAGCCAGTCGCGCACCTGCATGCCGTCGCCGTACACGGGCAGGTTCTTGCCGGCCAGTGCGTTGACGATCATCAGCGGGATCAGCTTCTCGGGGAAGTGGAACGGGCCGTAGTTGTTCGAGCAGTTGGTGGTGACCACCGGCAGGCCGTAGGTGTGGTGCCAGGCGCGCACGAGGTGGTCGCTGGCGGCCTTGCTGGCCGAGTACGGGCTGTTGGGCTCGTACTTGTTCTCTTCGGTGAAGGCCGGGTCGGTCTTGGAGAGCGAGCCGTAGACCTCGTCGGTCGACACATGCAGGAAGCGGAAGGCCGCCTTCTGGTCGGCCGGCAGGGCGTTCCAGTAGCCGCGCACCGATTCGAGCAGGCGGAAGGTGCCGAGCACATTGGTCTGCACGAAGTCTTCCGGGCCGTGGATCGAACGATCCACATGCGATTCCGCGGCAAAGTTCACGACGGCACGGGGTTTGTGCTCGGCCAGCAGGCGATCGAGCAGCGCGCTGTCGCCGATGTCGCCCTGCACGAAGACGTGGTTCGCGTTGCCCTTGAGCGACGCCAGAGTCTCGAGGTTGCCTGCGTAGGTCAGCTTGTCGAGGTTCACGACGGGCTCGTTGCCCTGCGCGATCCAGTCGAGCACGAAATTGGCGCCAATGAAGCCTGCGCCGCCGGTAACCAGGATCATGGAGTCCCCTGCATGTAGAAAAAAGTTTGCTTTACCAAAAATCAACATTCAATTATCCCATCGGTGTGAAGTGCCGATGTACAGGGCTTGGCCGGCTTGCGGGGCCCGCCTACAATCGCCAACAATTGCAGGAGAGCGGGCCTCCACGGAGGCCCTACCGAAGGCGCAAACTCCCATAAACGCTCAGGTCGGCCCGACGAAATTCCAGGCAACGCCCAGGAACTTCGGCAAGGGGTCAGTACTGCACTCATCGATACAGCCGTCTGGAGAGCCGCCACGCCATGTGGCGCACCGAAGGAGCAAACCCGCTGCGGGTGCAGCAGGGTGAATCTCTCAGGTACCGAGGACAGGGGGAGCGGCAACTTGGACATCGGTCGTCCGGTTGCTTGCTATTGGTTCAATAGCACTCCACGCCCGCCGTTCAAGCGCTGCAAACTCAAAGGTACTTGCAATGCGTGTGATCGTTCTTGGCGCCGGCCTGCTCGGCGTGACTTCGGCCTACTACCTTCAGCAACTCGGCCACGAGGTGACCGTGATCGACCGGCAGGCCACCCCGGCCGCCGAAACCAGCTTCGCCAACGGCGGCCAGATCTCGGTCAGCCATGCCGAACCCTGGGCCAATCCGAGCGCGCCGCTGAAGGTGCTGCAATGGCTCGGCAAGGAAGATGCGCCGCTGCTCTTTCGCATCCGCGCCGACATGCGCCAGTGGCTCTGGGGCCTGCAGTTCTTGCGCGAATGCACCCCCGCGCGCACCCGCCACAACATCGAACAGATCGTTCGTCTCGGTACATACAGCCGGGAAATGTTGCAGCAATTGCGTCGAGACACGGGCCTGAACTATGACCAGCGCACGCAAGGCATCCTGCACTTCTACACGACGCAAAAAGAATTCGACGGCGCCCTCGCGCCCGCCGAGCAGATGCGTGCCCTGGGCTGCGAACGCTTGGTCATCTCGGCCGACGAGGCCATCAAGATCGAACCCGCCCTCGCCCACATCCGCCCCCAACTCGCCGGCGCCACCTACACCGCCGAAGACGAATCGGGCGACGCCAACCGCTTCGCGCGCGAGCTCGTGAAGCTGGCCGAAGCGGCCGGCGTGAAGTTCCTCATGAGCCACACGGTGACCGCGCTGCGCGAAGCGGGCGGCAGCATCGACCACGTCGAGGCGACCGACAACGAAGGCCGCTTCCAGCGCATCCGCGGCGATGCCTTCGTGCTCGCGATGGGTTCGCTGAGCCCGCTGTACGCCGCGCCGCTGGGCATCCGCCTGCCGATCTACCCGGCCAAGGGCTACTCGGTGACGCTGCCCGTGAAGGACGCATCGAAGGCGCACCAGGTCTCGCTCACCGACGACGAATACAAGCTGGTGTTCTCGCGCTACACCTCCGAGTCGGGCGACCGCCTGCGCATCGCCGGCACGGCCGAGCTCAACGGCTACGACCGCGACCTGAACCGCGTGCGCTGCGAAGCCATCGTGCGGCGCGTCGAAGAGCTCTTCCCCGGCGCCGGCGACACCGAACGCGCGCAGTTCTGGACCGGCCTGCGCCCGGCCACGCCGAGCAACGTGCCGCTGATCGGCAAGACCAAGCTGCCGAACCTGTTCCTCAACACGGGCCACGGCACGCTCGGCTGGACGCACGCCTGCGGCTCGGGCAAGTCGATCGCGCGCATCGTGAGCGGGCTGGCGCCCGAGGTCGACTTCGCGTTCGCCGGCATGCCGGCGCCCGCGCCGCGCGCCGTGCAGCCCGCCCTGGGCTGACACGGCCCCGCCCTCTGGTCACGCCTTGAACGTGACCCAGGGCTTGAGCCGCACGGCGCAGCGGATGAGCCCCGCGCTTTCCTGCGCCTCGATCACCGCGCCGATCGGCTTGTAGGCCTGCGGCGCTTCTTCGATGCGGCGCTCCTCGCGCAAGGTCACGCACTGCCAGCTGGCATCGGCGTCGCCGGGCGCGGGCCGCATCGCGCGCACCTCCTGCCGACGCATGCGCCGGCCGGCACCATGGCTGCACGACCACAGCCAGTCTTCATGCCCCAGCCCGGTCGCGAGGTACGAGTGATCGCCCATCGACCCGGGAATCAGCGCCAGGTCGCCCGCGTGCGCCGGCGTCGCGCCCTTGCGATGGATGTTCATGCCGTGCTCGCGCAGCACCACGTTGTGCGGCACGTCGACCACGAGCGTCGACGCCGTGGCACCCAGCAGCTCGGCGAAGTCCTTGCGCACCAGCTCGGCCAGCACGACGCGATTGGCCCACGCATAGCGCGCGGCCACGCCCATGGCTTCCAGGTACTCCTGCGCCAGCGGCCCGGCCAGCCCGTACAGCCCGCTCTTCGGATGACGCAGGCCCTGCGGCCACTCGGCCCGCGCGCGGTCCATCCAGCGGCCGCCGACATGGAACCCGATGTCGCGCGAGCCGCTGTGGATCATCACCACGACCTCGCCCGCCTTGAGCCCCGCGCGGTAGGCCGCGTGCCGGTCCATCACCTGGTCGACCACCTGCAGCTCGACGAAGTGGTTGCCGCTGCCCGGCGTGCCGAGGCACGGGTCGCGGAACACCTCGTGGCGCGCGCCGGTGTAGGCCGGCGGTGCGTGCCGCGACTGCCCGCCGAAGCTCGCCAGGCCGATGCACGCGCCGATCTCGGCCTGCAGCCGGTCGCGGTCGCACGCGGCCCAGAGCCCGTCATTGCGCACGGCGTCCAGGAATGCGGCCGGCCCGTCGTCGAACAGCGCGCGAAACGCCGCCGTGTGCACCGGCACGTCGCGCCCGTTGTCGAGCAGGCTGCGCGTGAGCCGCGCGAGCAGCTGCGTCTTGTGCGGCGCCACCTGGTCCAGCGTGAGGCCGGTGGTCAGCAGGCGCATGCCGCAGTTGATGTCGGTGCCGACCGCGGCGGGAATCACGAAGTCGCCATCGGTGGCGACGACGCTGCCCACCGGCGCGACCGAGCCCGGATGAAAGTCCGGCGTCGCGCAAGCCTTGCACACGCCGTGCGCGCCGTCGGGCGAGCGCACGCTGGCGAAGGCCAGCAGCTGGTTCACGGCTTTTTCTTCCAGCGGCAGGCTCTGCGGCAGAAGCACGGTCGCCTGCGCGGCTTCGTTGCGCAGGTGATAAATGCCGTCGCGGTAGTCGACGGCGATGTTCGCGCGAGAAAAGGCGCGCTGGAGTCTCGAAAAATGACTATTGGTAGGGCTGCCCATGGCTGCAATTCCATTCGGGGAAACCGTGTCGGTTTCCGGGCCCCGTCACATCGCGTGGCGGGGCGAAAGAGATCGACCGCGTGCCTCGGGGCGCGCGGATCACTCTTTCTTGCAGCAGCAGAGATTCAAGAAAGCGGGCGGATTCTAGCGACGCGAAGCGCTTGCGAAAACAACGCGCAGGCGCGCGCGTCGTTTTTTCCCGTCAGTCAGCCAGTCAGTCAGTCCGGCGCAGTGAACACCGTCAGCACGCCGGTGTAGCCGTACAGGTGATGGCGCGCGATCTCGCCGGCGGCGAAGAAGCCGACCAGCGGCACGTCGCCCAGCGCATGCCGCACGATCTGCAATTCGGCGCCCGGCGCACCGAAGTGCGGGCCGCCGCGTCCCGAGCAGCTCACGTACACCGCGCCCGCGATGCGCCGCGCGGGATGCGGCGCGGCCTCGGCCTCGCCCGCCGCCACGGCGCGCGCGGTGGCCAGCGTCTGTTCTTCGGGCTCGAGCTCTTCGCGGATCTCGGCGCAGATGCGCATCAGGTCGGCGCGCGCCGCCTGCGCATTGCGGCGGCAGAAGCTCAGCCGCATGCCGGCCTCGGCGTTGTCGGCAATGGCGATGCCGCGCCGCGTCGGGTCGAGGCCGATGATGTGGCGCACCAGCACGTCGGCACCCAGGTCGCCGGTGCGGCGGATGCCGTCGCTGCCCGCGTCGGCCAAGCCGACCAGCGTGTTGCGCACCGCGTCGATGGCTTCCTGCGGCCGGTCGAGCGACACCTGCAGGTCGGCCAGCAGCACGTCGAGCGCCGGCTCGCCGTCGAGCGAGAGCAGCAGGTTGCCGTCGGCCTCGGTGATCTCGCGCTCGCGCGCACCGCCGGTGCGCAGCGGCTGGCAGCCCTGCGTGACGCGCGACACCAGCCGCACGCCCTCGCCGAACACCACGCCCGACAAGCCGCCCGAGAACACGCCGCCCGCCGCCCCGTGGCCGCGGATGTTGCCGTTGCCGCCGACCGCGAACTGCAGCGCCCCGCCGCGGCCGGACGAGAGCCCGCCGAACAGGTAGCCGGTGTCGGTGCGGCCCGCCATCTCGCCGATGAGCTCGCCCAGGTCGGGCGTGGCCGGGTCGGCGTGCACGAGCGCGGTGTGCGCCTCGAAGCCGCTCATTTCGGAACTGCCCAGCGGCGCCACGCCCGAGAACACGCGGTACTGGTCGCTGGGCAGCGCGCACAGCATCAGGCTCAGGCCGGGCTCGTCGAAGTACTCGGCGTTGTTGGCCGACACGCCGATACCGACCGTGCCCGACCAGTCGGTGACCTCGGGCAGTTCGGCGCTCAGGTGATCGAGGATCTCCTGCGCCTCGGCCGCATAGTGGTCGGTGATGTAGAGCAGCCCGAGCGTCGGGTTCGACGCGTAGTCGGGCAGCGCCATCTGCGCGCGCAACTGGGCCAGCACGAGGCCGGCGGCCATGCGCCATTGCGGGTGGGTGGCATGGCCGGTGGGAAACAGTTTCATGGTGCGTACCGACCCGTGCGTCGTCGTCTGGAAAGGTGTCTGTAAGACGTCAGCGCCGGCCGGAGGTTCGCTTGCGCGCGGCGGTGGACGTGGTTTTCTTGCGCGCGGCGGGTGCCGGCGCGGCTTTTTTCGCTGCGGCCTTCTTCGCGGCAGTCTTGGCGGCCGGCTTGCGCGCCGCCGTTGCCTTGCCGATGACCTGCCCCACGGCGTCGGCCAGCGGCTGTGCCATGGCCGGCACCTTGAGCTGCGCCGCGTCCTGCAGCGCCGTGCTCGCGATCTGCTGGAACTGCTCGGTGAGTGAGCCCCACCATTGCATCGGGTCGACCACGCCGGCGGCGCCGTTGGACGAGGCGGGCTTGGCGCGCGAGGTCTTCTTCGGCGCCGGGGTTTCCTCTTCTTCCGCTTCCTCCTCGGCCTCGTCGAACTCTTCTTCCTCTTCCTCGACGGGCTCCGGTTCGGGCCGGGGTGCGGGGGCCGGTGCGGGAGCCGGTGCAGGCGCCGGCGCCATCGCCGCGGCCTGCTTGGTGAACGCGCTGGCGATGTCTTCCATCCGCACGTTCATGCCGCGCAGGGTCGACAGCGTCATCTTCTGCACCTCGAGCGCCTGGATGGTCGCCTTGAGCGCGTGGCCGTTCTGTTCGAGCCAGTACTGGACGGTCTTGAGTTCCTGGATGCGCTTGTCGACCTCTTCGACGCTCATGGTGGGCGCGACCCAACTCGCGAGGCTGGGGATGCCGGGCACCGACCCGGAGCCCGCGGCGGCACCGCCGGCGAGGTTCTTCAGGAAGTCGAATCCGGGGACGAACTGGCTGAAGTCGAAGGGTTTGCTGGCGTTGCTCATGCGGGAGGTCTCCTGGCTGGGTTTTCTTGTGCTGCCAGCTTACTCCAAGCCCTTTGCAAGCGAATCAGAGCTCGTCCCTGACCCGGCTGAAAACCTTCCAGAAATTCGCGTCCTGCGAGGTCGCGAAGTTGATCCGCATCATCGTGCTCGGCGGGCGGCGCGCATGGAACAGCGAGCCCGGCGCCAGCAGGTAGCCCTGGTCGAGCATGCGTTGCGTGAGCGCGTCGGTGTCCACGCCCGTGTCGACCCAGCCGAACAGCCCCGCCGGCTCCGAGGCGAAGGTGCAGCCGTGCGACATGGCGAGCTTCACCGCGCGGCCGCGCGCGCCGTCCAGGCGGATGCGCACGCGCTCCGAATGGCGGCGCAGCTGGCCCTGGTCGATGCACCACGACAGCGCCCGCTCGAACAGCGTGGGCGAGGTCAGCGTGGCCAGCAGCTTGGTCTCGAGCAGCCGCTCTTTGAGCGCGGGCGAGGCGGCCAGGAAGCCGATGCGCCAGTTGGGCGCCAGGATCTTCGCGAAGCCGCTGACGTAGATGGTGCGCTGCAGCCCGTCGAGCGCGCTCAGGCGCGTGGCGTGCTCGGGCGCGAGGTGGCTGTAGGTGTCGTCCTCGACGATGTAGAAGTCGTGTTCGTTGGCCAGCTTGAGCACGCGGTGCGCGCTGCCCGGCGTGAGGCTGTAGCCGGTCGGGTTGTGCAGCACGCTCACGCTGACGAAGAGCTTGGGGCTGTGCAGCTTGCAGTACTGCGCCATCACGTCGAGGTCGGGCCCGTCGGCGCGGCGTGGCACGGGCAGGATGCGCATGCCCAGCGCTTCGAGCCGCGCGAACTCCAGCGCCCAGCCGGGTTCCTCGACCATCACCGGATCGCCCGCGCGCAGCAGCGTGCGGCTCACGATGTCCAGCGCGTGCGTGGCGCCGATGGTGGTCACGATCTGGTCGGGCCCGGCCGGCACGTTGATGCGCACCAGCTTCTGCGACAAGCTGCGGCGCAGCGCGAGGTCGCCCGAAGGCTCGCCATATTGAAGCGACAGCTCCTGCAACGCCGAGGTGGTCGTCACGCGGCGCACCGCGGTCGCCAGGAAGGTCGAGGCCATCCAATCGGGCGGGAACACGCCCATGCCCGGCTGCGGCTTGTCGCTCGGGCGGTGGAACATGCTGCGGATCAGCGAGCTGGCGTCGGCCGGCACGCGCGAGGCCATCATCGGCGGCACCACGGGCACGGCATGCGCCGGGTTGCGCGAACTCTCGGGCGCCGGCGCCGCGTCGCGCACGTAGAAGCCGCGCTGGCGGCGCGCCTCGACCAGGCCCTGTGCGAGCAGCTGGTCGTACGCGGCGACCACGGTGTACGGGCTCACGCCTTGCTGGCGCGCGCACTCGCGCACCGAGGGCAGGCGCGCGCCGGGGGCCAGCAGCCGGTTGCGGATGCGCTCGGCGAGGCGGTCGGCCAGCTGCCCGGTCAGGGACTGGGTGGAGGTTCGGGTCAGCATCGGATCGGGCTGCATCGCACAGAGAGCAAGAAAAGGGCGGCGTGTGTCGAAGGAATGACCAATACAGATTTCAGATTTGTTCGATCATCTGTACTGGAACTGTAATGGTCCAAAGTTTAGAGTCTGTGACATGAACTGGCAAGAATTCACCGCGCTGCTGGTGCTGGCCACGGCGATGAGCTTCTCGCCCGGACCCAACACCACGCTCTCCACCGCCCTGGCGGCCAACGGCGGCCTGCCGCGTGCCATGCGCTTCGTGGTCGCGGTGCCGGTGGGCTGGACCTTGCTGCTCGCCATCTGCGCGGCCGGCCTCGGCGCGCTGGTGGTGGCCATGCCGCCGCTGCGCCTGGCGATCAAGGGCCTGGGCATCGCCTACCTGCTGTGGCTGGCCTACAAGCTCAGCGGCAGCGCCCAGCTCGGAAAGGCCGACAGCGCCCGCCTTTCGGTCGGCTTCGGGCAGGGCGTGATGCTGCAGTTCGTGAACATCAAGGCCTGGCTGCTGGCGCTCACGCTGGTGGCGGGCTGGATCGCCGGCCAGCCCGACGCGCTCGCGCGCTTCGCCATCGTCGCGCCCGTGATGCTGACCTACGCCTTCACCAGCAACTTCGCCTATGCGCTGGTCGGCGCGCTGCTGCGCGAGTGGCTGGCCAAGGGCCGGCGCCTGCTGTGGTTCAACCGCGCGATGGGCCTGATCCTCGTGCTCACGGCCTGGTGGATGGTGGGCGTATGAAGCTCGCCATCAAGGACGAAACGCTGGGCATGTGGCTCGGGGTGGTCGGCGTGGCGCTGTTCGCCATCACGCTGCCGATGACGCGGCTGGCCACAGGCACGCAAGAGGCGCCGCAGCTGTCGCCGTGGTTCGTCACGCTCGGGCGCGCGGCGCTGGCGGGCGTGCTGTCGGCCATCTTCCTGCTGGTCACGCGCTCGCCGCGCCCGGCGGCGCACCAGTGGAAGCCGCTGGGCATGGCGGTGCTGGGCAACTGCATCGGCTTTCCGCTCTTGCTGGCCTTTGCGCTGCGCGTGGTCACGGCCAGCCATGCGGCGGTGGTGACGGCGCTGCTGCCACTGGTCACGGCCGCGGTCGCGGCCTGGGTGCTGCACCAGCGCGCGCGGCTGGGCTTCTGGCTCTGCGCCGTCGCGGGCAGCCTGCTGGTGGTGGTGTTCTCGGTGCTGCGCGCGCAGCAGAGCGGCCACGGCTTCGGTTTCGAATGGGCCGACCTGCTGCTGGTCGGCGCGGTCGTCGCGGCCTCGGTCGGCTACATCTACGGCGCGCAGGTCACGCCGTCGCTGGGCGCCGAGCGCGTGATCTGCTGGGTCTGCGTGATGGCGCTGCCCGTGACGCTGCCCGCCACCATCGCCCTGTGGCCGCAGCAGCCCGTGGCCGCCTCGGCCTGGGTCGGCTTCACCTACGTGGGCATGTTCTCGATGTGGATCGGCTTCTTCGCGTGGTACCGCGGCCTGGCCCTGGGCGGCGCGCTGCGCGTGAGCCAGACGCAGCTGCTGCAGCCCTTTTTGTCGATCCTCGCGTCGATCCCGCTGCTGGGCGAACCGCTCGACCTGGTGACGCTGGGCTTCGCCGCCGCCGTGGTCGCCACGGTGGTCGCGGGCAAGCGGCTGTCGCAACCGGCGGCGCCTGCCGTTCCACGCGGCGCCGAGCCGCAAGCCAGGAGCTGACGACCATGACGCTGTTCAGCCATGTCACCGTCGGCTGCACCGACCTGCCGCGCGCCGCCGCCTTCTACGACGCGGTGCTGACCCCGCTCGGCCTCATCCGCCGCCCCGTGACGCCCGACGGCGGCCCCGACGCCGCCTGCTGGATCGCGCCGGGCCAGACGCTGCCGCGCTTTTACGTGTACATCCCGCTGGACGGCGAACCCGCCAGCGCCGGCAACGGCAGCATGGTCGCGTTCTGCGCGCCCTCGCCGCAGGCCGTTCATGCCGCCCACGAGGCGGCCCTGCGCCACGGTGGCCGCGACGAAGGCGCGCCCGGGCCCCGCCCCCGTTACGGGCAGGGCTATTACGGCGCCTACCTGCGCGACCCGGACGGCAACAAAATCCATGTCGTGCACCGTGGCGACATCCCGCCATCCTGACGACACACTCAGACTCACCTCTCATTCGCCAGAAAGAAGAAAGCCTCCCATGAACTGGAAACTCGCCGCCCGCGCCGCCAAGATGAATCCTTCGGTGCTGCGTGAAATCCTCAAGGTCACCGAGCGCCCCGGCATCATCAGCCTGGCCGGCGGCCTGCCCTCGCCCAAGACCTTCCCGATCCAGGAATTCGCCGACGCCTGCGCCGAAGTGCTGCACAACGACGGCCAGGCCGCGCTGCAGTACGCCGCCAGCGAAGGCTATGCGCCGCTGCGCCAGGCCGTGGCCGACATGCTGCCCTGGGACGTCGACGCCTCGCAGGTGCTCATCACCACCGGCTCGCAGCAGGGCCTCGATCTCGTGGCCAAGGTGCTGATCGATCCGGGCAGCAAGGTGCTCGTCGAAACGCCCACCTACCTGGGCGCGCTGCAGGCCTTCGGCCCGATGGAGCCGCACCCCGTGGGCGTGGCCAGCGACGACGAGGGCGTGATCGTCGACGACCTCGTGAGCAAGGCGGCCGACGCGCGCTTCGTCTACCTGCTGCCCAACTTCCAGAACCCCACCGGCCGCACCATGACCGAGGCGCGCCGCGCCGCCGTCTCCGCGGCCGCAGCCGCCGCGAACCTGCCGATCGTCGAGGACAACCCCTACGGCGAGCTCTGGTTCGACGAAGCCCCGCCGCTGCCGCTGGCCGCGCGCAACCCCGAGGGCGTGATCTACCTGGGCTCGTTCTCCAAGGTGCTGGCCCCGGGCCTGCGCCTGGGCTTCCTAGTGGCGCCGAAGGCCATCTTCCCCAAGCTGCTGCAGGCCAAGCAGGCGGTCGACCTGCACACGCCGATCTTCACGCAGCGCATGGTCTCGGCCGTGATGAAGGACGGCTTCCTGGACCGCCACGTGCCCACCATCCGCGCGCTGTACAAGCGCCAGCGCGACGCGATGATCGCCGCGCTGCACCGCGAGATGGCCGGCCTCGACGTGAAGTTCAACGCACCCAAGGGCGGCATGTTCCTGTGGGCGCGCCTGCCCGAGGGCATCGACACCGTGACCCTGCTGCCCAAGGCCGTGGAGCGCAACGTGGCCTTCGTGCCCGGCGCGCCGTTCTACGCGGGCGAAGGCGATCCGCGCACGCTGCGCCTGTCGTTCGTGACCGCCAGCGTCGAAGAGATCGACACCGCCATCGCCGCGCTTGCCGTCACGCTGCGCGAAGAACTGGCGTTGCTGGCCCCCGCCCACGCCTGACAAGGCCGACGACGATGCACATCGCGATCCTCACCTTCGACGGCTTCAACGAGCTCGACTCGCTGGTCGCGCTCGGCGTGCTCAACCGCGTGAAGAAGCCCGGCTGGCGCGTGACGCTGGCCTCGCCCAGCGCCACCGTGACCTCGATGAACGGTGTCACGGTGCATGCCACCGCGACGCTCGAAGCGGCCTGCGAGGCGGGCGCGGTGATCGTCGGCAGCGGCATCCGCACGCGCGAGATCGCCGCCGACGCGGGCCTGATGGGCGTGCTGCGCGGGCTCGACCCGTCGCGCCAGCTCATCGGCGCGCAATGCTCGGGCACGCTGCTGCTGGCCAAGCTCGGCCTGCTGGGCACGGTGCCCGCCTGCACCGACCTCACGACCAAGCCCTGGGTGCAGGAAGCCGGCGTCGAGGTGCTCAACCAGCCTTTCTTCGCGCAGGGCAACGTGGCCACCGCGGGCGGCTGCTTCTCGGCGCCCTACCTCGCGGCCTGGCTCATCGCGCGCACCGAAGGCCTGGAGGCCGCGAAGAGCGCGCTGCACTACGTCGCGCCGGTCGGCGAGAAAGAAGACTACGTGGCGCGCGCGCTGCGCAACATCGAACCGTACCTGCAGACGCAGCCATCGGCCACGGCCGACGCCCTCTGCGCACAAGGACACTGAACACCATGCTCAACATCTGGGGCCGCATCAGTTCGATCAACGTGCGCAAGGTCGTGTGGTGCGCGCAGGAGCTCGGGCTCGACTTCCAGCGCACCGAGGCCGGCGGCAAGTTCGGCGTGGTGCAGACGCCCGAATACCGTGCGCTCAACCCGAACGCCATGGTGCCCACCATCGACGACGGCGAAGGCGCCGAGCGCGTCACGCTGTGGGAGTCGAACGTCATCGTGCGCTACCTGTGCGCCCGCTACTCGCACGGCACGCTCTACCCGAGCGAGCTGCCCGCGCGCTTCGACGCCGAGCGCTGGATGGACTGGCAGCAGACCACGCTCAACCGCGCCAGCCGCGACGCCTTCGTGCAATGGGTGCGCACGCCGCCCTCGGAGCGCCAGCCCGCGCTGATCGCCGCGTCGGTGCGCGAGAGCGAGGCGCTGTTCGCCATGCTCGACGCGCACCTCGCGCAGCGCCCCTACATGGCCGGCGAGCGCTTCACCATGGCCGACATCCCGATCGGCTGCGAGGCGCACCGCTGGTTCGGCCTGCCCGGCGCCGAGTACCGACGGCCCGTCTGGCCCAACGTCGAACGCTGGTATTCGGAACTGCTGTCCCGCCCGGGCACGCGCGGCGTGCTCGACCTTTCCCTCGAATGACCCTGATGAAATCCCGCCCCTTCAAGCAAGTCGACGTCTTCACCGCCACCGCCTACTACGGCAACCCGCTCGCGGTGGTGATCGACGGCCAGGACCTGGACGACGCCGCCATGCAGCGCTTCGCGCAGTGGACCAACCTGTCGGAGACCACTTTCCTGCTGCCGCCGACCGACCCGGGCGCCGACTACCGCGTGCGCATCTTCACGCCCGGCGGCGAGCTGCCCTTTGCCGGCCACCCGACCATCGGCAGCTGCCATGCCTGGCTGCAGGCCGGCGGCAAACCCAAGGTGGCGGGCCGCGTGGTACAGCAGTGTGGCGCGGGCCTGGTGCCGCTGCGTCGCGACGGCGAGCGCCTGGCCTTTGCCGCGCCGCCGCTCAAGCGCAGCGCCCCGAGCCCCGCGCTGCTGGCCAAGGTGGCCGGCGCGCTGGGCCTGAAGGCGCAGCAGGTCATCGCGGCGCAGGTGCTCGACAACGGCCCGGTCTGGTTCGGCCTGTTGCTGAACGACGCCGACGCCGTGCTGGCGCTGCAGCCCGACCACCGCGCGCTGAAGGAACTGGGCGTGAAGGCCGGCGTGGCCGGCGTGCCCTCGGCGCACGACACCTCGCTGCTCATCGGCCGTTCGAACCGCGAGGCGCGCGCCTTCGGCAACCGCCCCGCCACGCCGAACGACGACGGCGCCAAGATCGACCTCGAGGTGCGCGCCTTCGCCGAGCCCATCGGCGTGCAGGAAGACCCGGTCACCGGCAGCCTCAACGCCAGCTTGGCCGAATGGCTGATCGCCGACGGCCACATGCCCGAGCGCTACCTGGCCGCGCAGGGCCAATGCCTGGGCCGCGCGGGCCGCGTGCACATCGAGCGCGACAGCGACGGCACGATCTGGGTCGGCGGCGATGCCGTGACCTGCGTCGACGGCCACGTCACCCTCTGAACGAAGGCACGCCATGGCCCCCGCCGAAATCGACCACCTGGTGATTGCCGCCGCCTCGCTGGCCGAGGGCGTGGCGTGGTGCGAGGCCACGCTCGGCGTCACGCCCGCGCCGGGCGGCGTGCACCCGCTGATGGGCACGCACAACCGGCTGCTGAACATCGCGAGCGACGCGTTCCCGCGCGCCTATGCCGAGATCATCGCCATCGAGCCCGGCAAGGCGCCGTCGCGGCCGAAGACGCACCGCTGGTTCGACCTGGACGACGCCGCGCTGCAGGCCGCGCTCGCGCAGCGCGGCCCGCGCCTCATCCACTTCGTGGCGCGCGTGCCCGACGCACACGCCGCCACGCAGGCACTCGCACGCGAGGAGCATGCGCACATCGACCGCGGCCACCTGCTCGAAGCCTCGCGCGACACGCCGGCCGGCCGGCTCGAATGGCAGATCACGGTGCGCGACGACGGCCAGCGCCTGTTCTACGGCGCGCTGCCCACGCTGATCCAGTGGGGCGCCGTGCACCCCACCGACGCCATGCCCGCCTCGGGCCTGGCGCTGCGTTCGCTGCGCGTGGCGCATCCGCGCGCGCCGGCGCTGTCGGCCGCACTCACGGCCATCGGCATGGGCGACCTGCCGGTCGATGCCGGGCCGCCCAACCTCGTCGCCGTGCTCGACACGCCGCGCGGCCCCGTCACCCTCGAATCGCAAGGACTCTGACTCTCATGCTCACCCTGACCGAAATCGCCTGGTTCGCCCTCGCCTCGCTGCTGCTGGCGCTCACGCCGGGGCCGAACATGATCTATTGCGTGTCGCGTACGCTGATCCAGGGCCGCCGCGCGGGGCTCATCTCGCTGGGCGGCGTGCTGATGGCGTTCCTGGTGCACCTGTTCGCCGCGGCGCTGGGCCTCACGGCGCTGCTGCTGGCGGTGCCGGTCGCGTTCGACGCGATCCGTTTCGCCGGCGCGGCCTACCTGATGTGGCTCGCGTGGCAGGCGGTCAAGCCCGGCGGCAACGCGCCCTTCGAGGCCCGCGCGCTGCCGGCCGACCCGCCGGCCAAGCTGTTCCGCATGGGCTTTCTCACGAACCTGCTGAACCCGAAGGTGGCGATGTTCTACCTGTCGTTCTTTCCGCAGTTCATCCATCCCGAGCGCGGCTCGGTGCTGCTGCAGAGCCTGCAGCTGGGCATGGCGCAGATGGCGAGCAGCGCGCTGGTCAACACCGTGATGATCGTCGGCGCCGCGAGCATCACGGCCGTGCTGTCGCAAAGCGCGGGCTGGCTGCGCGCGCAGCGATACATCATGGGCAGCGTGCTGGCCGCGCTGGCAGTGCGCGTGGCACTCACCGAACGCAAGTAAGCAACCCGAAGGACGTCGATGCGATTCACCCGCGAAGAGATCGAAGCCGCGCAGCGCACCGTGCATGCGGCCATGCCGCCCACGCCCCAGTACACCTGGCCGCAGCTGTCGCAGCGCCTGGGCGCCACGGTCTGGGCCAAGCACGAGAACCACACGCCGGTCGGCGCCTTCAAGATCCGCGGCGGCCTGACCTACTTCGAGACCCTCGCGCGCGAGCAGCCCGCCGTGCGCCACGTGATCAGCGCCACGCGCGGCAACCACGGCCAGTCGGTCGGCTTCGCCTCGCAGCGCCACGGTCTGGCCGCGACCATCGTGGTGCCGCACGGCAATTCGCGCGAGAAGAACGCGGCGATGCGCGCGCTCGGCGTGACGCTGGTCGAGCATGGCGATGACTTTCAAGCGGCCGCCGAACACGCCGCGGTGCTGGCCGAACGCGATGCGCTGCACCGCGTGCCCTCGTTCCATCGCGAGCTGGTGCGCGGCGTGTCGACCGCGTATGTCGAGTTCTTCAGCGCACTGAAAGACTCACCGCCCGACGTGCTGTTCGTGCCCATCGGCCTGGGCTCCGGCTTTGCCGGCGCGGCGGCGGCGCGCGCGCATTGCGGCGTGTCGACGAAGCTCATCGGCGTGGTGTCAGCGCATGCCACGGCCTACCGCGATTCCTTCCGCGCGCGCCGAGCGGTCGAATCGCCCGCCACCACGCGGCTGGCCGACGGCATGGCCTGCCGCACACCGGTGCCTGAATCGCTGGAGGTGATCCTGCGCGAGGCCGACGACGTGATCACCGTGACCGACGACGAGGTGGCCGAAGCCATGCGCGTGCTCTTCAGCGACACGCACAACGTGGCGGAAGGTGCGGGTGCGGCCGCGTTGGCGGGGGCGCTTCAGCAGAAGGAGCGCTGGCGCGGGCAGACGGTGGGCGTTGCGCTGAGCGGCGGCAATGTCGACGCGGACATGTTCGCCGAGGTGCTGGGGCGCAGCGCCTGATCCGGTCTCAGGGCAGCGGCCCTGTGTTCGCCGTGCTCAGCGGCAGCTGGGACACCTCGGCCAGCAGCAAGGCCAACTGCTGCGCGGCCGCATCGATCACCGCCTGCCCCTTCGCTGCCGTGGCCGCTGCGGCATTGCCCGCCGCCCCCTGCGCGTTGTAGTCCTCCATGGCCCAGCCGAGCTTGGCGCTCTTGCCGTTGCCGAGGATCGCGCAGTCGGCCGCGCGCTGCTCCGAGGTGGAGCTGAAATCCTTCGCCTCGTCCATGCGCACCAGTGCGGGCGTCAGCGCCAGCATCATCGAGGTCTCGATCTCGCCCGCGTGCACGCCGAAGCGATGCTCGCGGGCGCTGAACTGCGCGTTCGCATCGCCCAGCGGCAGGTTGAACCAGCTCACGCTGTAGACGATCAGCCCGTGCGCGGCGCGCAGTTCGCGCGCCACGATGTCCATCGCGCCCACATGGCCGCCGTGGGCGTTGAACAGCACCAGCTTCTTCACGCCGGCGCGCGCCACGCCCGCGCCGATCTCGTTCCACATGCGGATCAGCGTCTCGGCCGAGAAGGTGAGCGTGCCCGCGAAGCGCGCGTGCTCGGGGCTCAGGCCGATCTGCTGGGTCGGCAGGAACAGCGCCGGCAATTCCGGCGGCAACAGCGGCAGCGCGGCGGCCACGATGCCGTCGGCCAGCACGGTGTCCACGCCCAGCGGCAGGTGCGGGCCGTGCTGCTCGGTCGCGCCCAGCGGCAGCACCGCCACCGTGGTCGCCGCGTCGAGCGCGGCGAAGTCGCGCGTCGTCAATTGGGACCAGAAACGGGGTAGAGGAGCCGGAAGTGCGTTCATGCCGCGATCTTAGGACGGGGCCATGGGCGACGCATGGGGCAACACTTGCATACAACTTGCCAACATCGGATGAATTGATCGCGAATCTGTTCACGATTAGTTCTCATCTTTCCCGATGTTCGGTCCTATTGTTTACAAATTGACCTAGAGTCACTTTTCACGAACTTTCCGCCACGGCTTGTCACGGCCCAGGAGAGTTCACGCAAAAGGGAGTAGCGTGTCCATCCATCCACAAAAAAATGGAGGCACCGTCGTTGCCGGGCGCAAAGTCGCGCCCTTCAAGGCATTGCCTCACCATCTCGCACGAGCCGTGCGGGGTTTGCCGCCGATCGTGTGCGTGCTGGTCTTCGGAAGCAGCACCGCGTACGCGGAATCCACTGTCGCGCCCTCGCCGGCCGCCCCCCTGGGCAGCGCGCTGGCGTATGACGCCTCGCAGCACGACGCCCTCATCGTCGCGCGCCGTGCCGGTCGCATCACGCCGGCCCAAGCCCTGCAGCAGCTGCGTCAATGGCTGGCGGCGCCCCTGGCCGATGAGCAGCGCCGCCGCGTAGCGTCCGACGCCATCGCGATCGCGGTGGCCGACGGCCAGTTCGCCGACGCGGTGGCCGTGGGCCGCCAGGTGCCGCCCGGCGAGCTGGGCGATTACGCGCTCGGCCCGCTGGCCGGCGCCGCGCGGCGCACGGGCGACATCGCCCTGCAAGGCGACACCGTCAAGGTCTGGCGCGCGCGCCAGCCGGCGGCCCGCGAACCGCGCATCCATGAAGCCTTCTGGCGGCTGGCCAGCGGCGACACGGCCGGCGCGCAAACCCTCTACCGCGCACTCGCACAGCCCGCACCCACCGAGGTCGCCGACCGCGTCGCGCTGCTCGACCTGCGCGCCGCGCTGGCGCGTGCCCAGGGCCAGCCCTTCCAGGCGCTTACGGCCTACGGCGAGATCACCGCGCTGCAGCCCGCGCGCCGCGATGCGCAGCGCGACGCCGACTTCCTGCTGGCCGAGTACGGCGGCGCCACCGCCGCGTTCGAGGACGCGCAGGCGGCCGAACGCAAGCAGCCCGGCAGCCTCGCGCCGCTGACGCTCGCGCTGCTCGAACAGCAGGCGCTGGCGCAGCAGCTGCGCTGGGCCGTGAAGGCGCGCGACCAGCGCCTGGGCGCGGCGCGCGTCACCGACCTCGACAAGGTGCTGGCCGCCCAGAGTGCCGCGCTGGCCCGCGTCGACGCCGCGCTCGCGCAGCCCGCCCCGCCGGACGCCGACACCTGGCGCACGCTGCGCACGCGGCTGCAGTCCGACCGCATGATGGCGCTGCTGGAGCGCGGCCGTCCCACCGACACCATCGCGCTGTACGACAGCCTGCGTGCCGACGGCACCGCGTTGCCGCCCTACGCGCTGGGCACCGCCGCCCGCGCGCTGGCGCAGGAGCGCCGCTCGGCCGATGCCGTGCCGCTGTTCGAGAAAGCGGTCGTCGACCTGCCGATGCCCGACAGCCTGCACTTCGGCCTGGTCTACGCCTACCTGGACACCGGCCGCTTCGACGAGGCCGAGGCGCTGCTTCAGCGCATCGAAAGCGCCACGCCCGTGCTGATGCGGCTGGCGCCGGAAGCCGGCCGTCCCAACGACCAGTTCTCCGAAGTGAGCGGCCTGGGCGCATTGCTGCAGCTCTACGGCGACCGCCCGAAGATCGCGCAGCCGCGCTTCAACACGCTCACGCAGGAAGCCCCGCTCAATGCGGGCTACGCCTACGGCGCCGCGCTCACCGAACGGCTGCGCGAGCACCCCGAGGCGGCCGTGGCGCGCTTCGAGGCGCTGAGCGCCGACCACCCCGACGACCTGAGCGTGCGCACCGGCCATGTCGAGGCGCTGCTCGACGCCGACGAATTCCGCGCGGCCCGCATCCGTGCCGAGTCGCTCGAGGCCGATGCGCCCGACGCCGCCGAAGTGCGCGAGATGGCGCGCAAGCGCCGCTCGCTGGTCGGCCCGCAACTCGAGGTCGATGCCGAAGGTTCGCGCGGCGGCGGCACGCTGGCCAGCCGCGAATGGCGCGTCGACAGCCGGCTCAGCTCCGGCCTCATCGGCGATGCATGGCGCGTGTTCTACGCGCAGACGCTGGGCCGCGGCTACACCTCCGAAGGCACCGCCCAGTGGGCGCGCGGCGGCCTCGGCGCGAGCTGGCAACAAGGCCGCTGGCTGGCCGAAGGCGTGCTGCAGCATGCGAACAGCGGGCGCTACCGCAACAGCGTGGCCGGCCGCGTCGACTACCGCGCCAGCGATGCCTGGCGCCTGTCGGCCACCTACGACGGCGACAGCAAGGAGCTGCCCTGGAAAGCCCGCGCCGTGCCCTTCGGCGCGCAGGCCATCGGCGCGCGCGAGTTCGGCGCCAGCGCGGCCTACGTCGTCAACGAGTCGCGCCGCTTCGACCTGCAATGGCGCCGGCTCGACTTCAGCGACGGCAACCTGCGCGACGGCCTCGACTTCGGCTGGCGCGAGCGCTGGGTCAGCACGCCGCGCTTCCAGATCGAGACGCGGCTGGGCGTCGATGCCAGCCGCAGCCGCCTGCAGGACGTGCGCTACTTCAGCCCCTCGCGCGATGCCAGCGCGCAGCTGTCGGTGCGCGGCCAGTGGCTCACCTGGAAAAGCGACGACCGCCAGTTCTTCCAGGTGCTGGAACTCGGCGGCGGCAGCTACCAGCAGGCCGGCTTCGGCAGCGGCCCGCTGTGGAACGTGCGCTACGAGCACCGCTGGGCCCTGGGCCAGAAGCTCACGCTGCGCTACGGACTGAGCTTCGGCAGCCACCCCTACGACGGCGTGCGCGAAAAACAGCGCGGCGTGTTCCTGAACCTTTCGATGCCCCTGCAGTGATGTCCGTGATGCAAGCCCCCACCTTCTTCCTCCGGCTGCGCGCGGCCCTGCTCGGGCTGCTGCTGGCGGCGTCGTTGCCTGCACTGGCGGCGCCGGTGCTGCCCGCCGATCCCGACAACGGCGTCGACTTCCGCGTGATCTCGTTCCACGACGTGCGCCCCAACGTGCGCGCCAGCTTCGAGACCTCGCCCGACGAAACCGCCATCGACGAGCGCACGCTGGCCGAAGTGTTCGCCTGGCTGCGCCACAGCGGCTACCACCCGGTCAGCCTGCAGCAGATCATCGATGCGCGCAGCGGCGGCAAGCCGCTGCCCTCGCAGCCCGTGCTGCTGACCTTCGACGACGGCTACCGCAGTGCCTACACGCACGTGTTCCCGCTGCTCCAGCGCTTCAACTACCCGGCGCTGTTCGCGCTCGTGACGAGCTGGCTCGAGGTGCCCGAAGGCCAGCCCGTGCACTGGGGCGACAAGCCCGCGCCGCGCGAAAACTTCCTGCTGTGGCGCGAAGCCGCCGAGATGGCGCGCTCGCCGCTGGTCGAGTTCGCCAGCCACACCGACGCGATGCACACCGGCATCCAGGCCAACCCGCAGGGCAACATGCTGCCCGCCGCGGCCACGCACCGCTACGACCCGACGACCGGCCGCTACGAGGACGACGCCGCCTACCTGCGCCGCATCGAGACCGACCTGCGCCGCAGCCGCGAGCTGATCGAAAAGCGCACCGGCGCCAAGGTGCGCGCCACCGTGTGGCCCTACGGCGCCTACAACACGCCCGCGCTGGAAGCCTCGGCGCGCGTGGGCATGCCGATCACCTTCACGCTCGACGACGGCGCGAACACCAAGGAGATTCCGCTCAACCGCATCCGTCGCGCGCTGGCCGCCTACGACAACGAGGCGCCCGACTACGTGCAGATGCTGCGCAGCCCGGTGGGCGGCGAGGTGCGCCCGATCAACCGCGTGATGCACGTCGACCTGGACTACGTGTACGACGCCGACCCGGCCCAGCAGGAGCGCAACCTCTCGGCACTGATCGAGCGCGTGGCCGCCGTGCGCCCGCGCTCGGTGTTCCTGCAAGCCTATGCCGACCCCGACGGCGACGGCGTGGCCGACGCGCTGTACTTTCCCAACCGCCACCTGCCGATGCGCGCCGACCTGTTCGCCCGCGCCGCCTGGCAGCTGCGCAGCCGCACCGGCGTGAAGGTCTACGCGTGGATGCCCGTCACCGCCTACCGGCTGCCGGCGTCGAACCCGCTGGCCACGCACACGGTGCGCACGCTCAAGGGCGACGCGCCGGTCGACCGCTACCACCGGCTCTCGCCCTTCGACCCGGCCGTGCGCACGCTGGTCGGCGACCTGTACGAAGACCTGGGCCGCCACACCTTCTTCGAAGGCCTGCTGTTCCACGACGACGCCATGCTCTCGGACGACGAGGACGCCAGCCCCGCCGCGCTCGACACCTACCGCCGCTGGGGCCTGCCGGCCGACGTGGCCGCGCTGCGCGCCGACCCCGCGCTCATGGCCCGCTGGACCGCCGCCAAGACCCGCTACCTGATCGACTTCACGCACGAACTCGCGGCACGCGTGGGCACCTGGCGCCCCGCGCTGGAAACGGCGCGCAACCTCTACGCGCGGCCGGTGCTGGAGCCGCAGGCCGAGCAGTGGTTCGCGCAGAACTACGAAGCCTCGCTGGCCGCCTACGACTACATCGGCCTGATGGCCATGCCGCGCATGGAGCAGGAGGCCCGCACCCCGGCCGACAGCGACGCCTGGCTGGGCCGCCTGGCGCAGCGCGCGGCCGCCACGCCGCACGGCCTGGACCGCACCGTGTTCGAGCTGCAGGCACGCGACTGGCGCACCGGAAAACCCGTGGCCGACGCCGAGCTCACGCGCCAGTGGACCCTGCTGCAGCGCGCCGGCGTGCGCCACCTGGGCTACTACCCCGACGACTTCCTGAACAACCAGCCCTCGCTGGAGACCGTGCGCCGCGCGATCTCGGTGCGTTCGCTGCTGTCGCGCGCCCCCCGGCGCAACCACGACGCCGCCACGCTGCCGCCTGAAGGAGGGAAGCCCCGATGAACACGCTCCAGATGCTGGTGGACCTGATTCCGCCGGTGCTCTTCGGCTTCGTCTTCTACTACCCGTTCTTCATGGCGTGGGTGTGGATCGCGGGCGGCCTCTCGCACGCATGGTCGTTCGAGCGCAAGCGCGACGTCGAGATCGACCCGCTGCCGCTGCTGCCCTCGCAGCCGCTCGTGACCGTCGTGGTGCCCTGCTTCAACGAGGCGCCGCACCTGCGCGAAGTGATCGAGCAGCTCATGCGCACGCGCTACCCGAACTACGAGGTGATCGCCGTCAACGACGGCAGCACCGACGGCACCGGCGAGCTGCTCGACGAGATGACGCAAGAGTTCAGCCGCCTGCGCGTGATCCACAACGCCAGCAACCAGGGCAAGGCCGTGGGCCTGAACACCGCCTGCCAGCTGGCGCGCGGCGAGTACATCCTGGGCATCGACGGCGACGCGCTGGTCGACCCCAACGCCATTGCGTGGATGCTCAAGCGCATGCTGGCCTCGGATCGCATCGGCGCCGTCACCGGCAACCCGCGCATCCGCACGCGCACCACGCTGCTGGGGCGCATGCAGGTGGGCGAGTTCTCGTCGATCATCGGCCTCATCAAGCGCTCGCAGCAGCTCATCGGCACGCTCTTTACGGTGTCGGGCGTGCTGGCCATGTTCCGCCGCCGCGCCGTGCTCGAGGTGGGCTTCTGGAGCCCCGACGTGCTCACCGAGGACATCGACATGAGCTGGAAGCTCCAGCTCGCCGGCTGGCGCCTGCGTTTCGAGCCGCGCGCGCTGTGCTGGATCCTCATGCCCGAGACCCTGCGCGGCCTGTGGAAGCAGCGCCTGCGCTGGGCCGTCGGTGGCATCCAGACCATGCTGCGCATCACGCCGTCCATCCTGCGCCTGCGCAGTTGGCGCCTGTGGCTCATCTACAGCGAGTACATGGTGAGCGTGGTGTGGGCCTATGCGATGGCGCTGGTGCTGCTGATCAGCTTCATCCGCCCCTTCCTGCCGCACGAGTCGGCCTTGCATTCGGCGCTGCTGCCGCACTGGCAGGGCACGCTGCTGGCCATGACCTGCATCCTGCAGATGCTGCTGAGCCTGTGGATCGACCGTCGCTACGACCGCGACCTCATGCGCTATTTCGCCGGAACGATCTGGTACCCGATCGCGTTCTGGACGATCACGATGGCCACCACGGTGGTCGCCCTTCCCAACGCTCTGATGCGTCGTCGCGGCAAGCGCGCGGTGTGGACGAGCCCTGACCGAGGAGTTTCTTCCGATGCATCCTGAGAACCCGCTCTCTTCGCCGGCGCTGCACGAAGCCCCGCCGCCCCGCACCCGTTCGTGGGGCCAACCCGCGGTGGACGAACCCATCATCGACGCCGCGCGCATTCCATTGCACGCCTTCGGCAACGGCCGTTCGCCGGCGCGCACCCTGGCCATGTACCTGTGGCTGCGCGTGTTGCGTCCCGCGATCACCGTCGCGATCTGGTTCTGCGCCATCTGGTACGCCTGGCCCTACGTGATGGGCGCGCGCTCCCAGCCCGAGGTGCTTCAGCTACTGGGCCTGTACGCCATCGTCATCGGCGTGATCCTCGCCTCGATGCTGATCATGGGCCCGCTGCGCCGCCGCCAGCACCGCAGCGAGACGCCGCCGGAGAAGGAGCAGTCGTCGCTGTTCGCGCTGGCGTCGTACATCGAAGTCGCGCCCGCGCGCCTGTCGACCTGGCAACGCACGCGCCAGCTGCTGGCGCACCACGACCACCACGGCCAGCTGCGCGACGCCACCGACACCGCGCCGGCCGCGCTCGAAGAAGAAGCACCAGCGAAGCGCCGCAAGGCCTGACGCGCAGAGGCAACCGACGCGGCCTTTTCGGCCGCGTCGCTGCAGGGGTTTCGGGGCGGTGATTCAATCGCGCGGCGGCAGCGCCGCAGACAGACCCACCTTCTTCCAAGGACCCCCGACATGGACCTCCAGCTCCAGGACCAGCACGTTCTCATCACCGGCGGCAGCAAGGGCATCGGCCTGGCCTGCGCGCTGGGTTTCCTGCGCGAAGGCGCGCGCGTGAGCCTGGTCTCGCGCGACCTGCAGAACCTGCAGCAGGGCCAGCAGTCGCTGCTCGCCGCGCTCCCGCAAGCCGAAGGCCGCGTCAGCCTGCACGCCGCCGACCTCAAGAACCCCGCCAGTGCCGTGGCCGCTCTCGACGCCGCAGAACAGGCCTTCGGCCCCGTCGACGTGCTCGTCAATTCAGCAGGCGCCGCGCGCCGCACCCCGCCCGACGAGCTCACGCCTGCTGCGTGGCACGACGCGATGGACGCCAAGTACTTCACCTACATCCACATGATCGACCCGGTCGTGAAGCGCATGGGCACCCGCGGCCGCGGCGCGATCGTCAACGTCATCGGCCAGGGCGGCAAGGTCGCCAGCCCCGTGCACATGGCCGGAGGCGCCGCCAATGCCGCGCTCATGCTCGTGAGCGCCGGCATGGCCGCCGCCTACGCAGCGAAGGGCGTGCGCGTGAACGCCGTGAACCCCGGCCTCACGCTGACCGCGCGGCTGCAGGAAGGCATGAAGGCCGACGCAAAGCTGCAGGGCATCGACACCGACGAGGCGCTGGAGCGCGCCACTGCACGCCTGCCGCTGGGCCGCATCGCGACGCCCGAGGAAGTCGCCAACACCGTGCTTTTCCTGGCGTCGCCGAAGGCAAGCTATGTGACCGGCGCGATCGTGGCAATGGATGGCGCAGTGACCCCGATGATCTGACAAGGGACAGCAGGGGGGGAGCGAACGCAGTGATGCGATCCCCCAGGCCGAGCGAAGCGATGGCCCGAGTGCTCCCCCTCCCCTCTGGCCGCGCCGAGGAGCGCAGCGTTTCGCGGATCAGGGCTCGCCCTTGTTTGAGCGAAGCGAGTTTGGGCGAGACCCCGCGAAACGCGAGCACCGCAGGTTGCCCGCAGCGAAGCGGAGGGACGCGGACAGTGGGGTCGCCTTTCTTTGCTTACTTTCTTTGGCGAAGCAAAGAAAGTGAGTCGCCCGCCGGGGCGAGTCCCGGCCAGCAGCCTCAAGAAATCACCCCACAGCCAACAACCCCTCGAACTTCAAAGCCAGGAAATCCACAAAGCCACGAACCCGAGCCGGCACAAACCTCCCACTAGGCAACAGCGCATGCAACGGATAAGGCTCCGTCTCCCAGTCAGGCAGCAGCCGCACAAGACGACCTTCCCGAATGTCATTACGGACATCCAACGCGGACTTCAGCGAGATCCCATACCCCGCCACAGTCCACTCCCGCGCCAGCGAAGCATCATCCACACTCCGATCCCCATTCACCCGCACCTCCGTCCACTGCCCCAACTGCGCAAACCGCCACACCCGGTGCCGTCGCCCACTCCGGTTGAACGTCAGGCAGTTGTGCTGCAGCAGATCCTGCGGAACCCGAGGCAAGGGATGCCGACGCAGATAGTCCGGTGAAGCCGTCAGCACCGGATTCGTCAGCGCAAACGCCCGCGCCACCAGCCGCGAATCGGCCAGCGCCCCATAGCGCAGCGCCACGTCCACTTCGTCGCGCATCACGTCCAGCGGCCGGTCCCCGACAGACAGCGACAACTGCACCCCCGGATGCAACGCCAGGAACTCGTCGAACCACGGCAGCAAGGTGCTGCGCGTGAGGTCCGACGGCGAGGCCACCCGCAAGGTGCCCACAAGTTCGCCCCGATCCGCAGTGACCAGCGACTCCCCCTCGTCCAGCAGCTCGAAGGCACGCACCGCATAGTCGAGCAGCGTCTGCCCCTGCGGCGTCAGGCGCATCGCCCGCGTCGACCGCTCGAACAGCCGCGCCCCCAACTGCGCCTCCAGCCGCTTCAACGTCGCACTGGCCGCCGCCGGCGTGATCCCCAGCGCATGCCCCGCCGCCGTCAACGTGCCGCCGCGCGCCGTCTGCACGAGCACCTGCAGGTCCGATATATTTTCAATCTTCATTTGAAAGTGTTGGTGATTCATACCACCTTATCAAACAGACGTTGTCATCCTACAGTCCAGCCATCGTTCCAGAAAGAAGGTCTCTTCCCATGAAAGCCGTCGGCTACCACCAGCCCCTCCCCATCGACAACCCCGAATCGCTGCAGGACATCGAGCTCCCCGCCCCCGTGCCCGGCGCGCGCGACCTGCTGGTGCGCGTGAAGGCCGTGTCGGTCAACCCGGTCGACACCAAGGTCCGCAAGAACGCCGCTCCCGAAGCCGGCCAGGCCAAGGTGCTGGGCTGGGACGCGGTCGGCACCGTCGAAGCCATCGGCAGCGACGTGCAAAACTTCAAGGTCGGCGACCGCGTCTACTACGCCGGCTCCATCATTCGCCCCGGCGCCAATTCGGAGTTGCACGCGGTCGACGAGCGCATCGCCGCCCTCGCACCGAAGAGCCTCGACGACGCGCAAGCCGCCGCCTTGCCGCTGACCACCATCACCGCCTACGAGCTGCTGTTCGACCGCCTCCAGGTGCCCAAGGGCGGCGGCGAAGGCCAGACGCTGCTGATCACCGGCGGTGCCGGCGGCGTGGGCTCCATCCTCATCCAGCTCGCACGCCAGCTCACGAAGCTGCGCGTGGTCGCCACCGCCTCGCGCGCCGAAACGCGCGCCTGGTGCCTGGCGCTGGGCGCGCACGTCGTCATCGACCATTCGAAGCCGCTCGCCGCCGAACTGAAGGCCGCCGGCATCGATGAAGTCGACATGGTCGCCAGCCTCACGCAGACCGACCAGCACTACGCGCAGCTCATCGAAAGCCTCAAGCCCCAGGGCCAGCTCGCGGTGATCGACGACATGAAGGTGCTCGACGCGATGCCGCTGAAGACCAAGTGCATCTCGCTGCACTGGGAAATGATGTTCACGCGCTCGCGCTTCACCACGCCCGACATCGCCGAGCAAGGCAAGCTGCTGGCCGAGGTGGCCGCGCTGGTCGACGCGGGCCGCATCCGCACCACGGCGAATGCGAGCTTCGGTACCATCAACGCCGCGAACCTGCGCAAGGCGCATGCGCTCATCGAGAGCGGCAAGGCGCAGGGCAAGGTGGTGCTGGCCGGATTCTGATTTGCGCACAATCGGTCGCATGACCGAAGAAAGCACACACCCGCCCCTCATCGAATTCGACACCCCGCGCCTGCGGGTGCGCCAATGGCGCGAGAGCGATCTCGCGCCATTTTTCGCGCTGGCCTGCGACCCGCAGGTGATGGAGTTCCTGCTGCCCTTGCCCACGCGCGTCGAGAGCGACGCAGCGGCCCACCGTGCCCGGGCGCTCATCGCGCAGAACGGCTGGGGGTTCTGGGCTGTCGAGCGCAAGGACACAGGCGAGTTCATCGGCTTCACCGGCCTGAACGTGCCGATGGCCACGCTGCCCTTCTCGCCCTGCGTGGAGATCGGCTGGCGCCTGTCGCGCGCCAGCTGGGGCCAGGGCTTCGCGACCGAGGCGGCGCGCGGCGCGCTGCAGGTCGGTTTCGAACGGCTCGGGCTCGACGAGATCGTGGCGTTCACCGCCAACGGCAACCTGCGCTCGGCCGCCGTGATGGCACGCATCGGCATGCACGAGGACGTGGCCGGCGCCTTCGAGCATCCGGCGGTGCCCGAAGGCGATGCGCTGCGCGGCCACCGGCTGTTCCGGATCGGCAACCCGCGGCGCTGAAACGACCGCGCCGGGCTACTTCGCCTTCGACACGCGCCACACTGCGTTGCCCACGTCGTCCGCCACCAGCAGCGCGCCGTTCTTGTCGAGCGCCACGCCCACCGGCCGGCCGTGCGCCTTTTCGTCGGCGCTCAGGAAGCCCGTGAGGACGTCGACCGGCGGCCCGCTCGGCTTGCCGCCGATGAAGGGCACGAACACCACCTTGTAGCCCGACTTGGGCTTGCGGTTCCACGAGCCGTGCTCGCCGATGAAGGCGCCGTTCGCGAACTCGGGCGGCATGCCGCGCGCGTGCGAGAACACCAGGCCCAGCGGCGCGACGTGCGCGCCCAGCGCGTAGTCGGGCGCCAGCGCCTTGGCCACCAGTTCCGGCCTTTGCGGCGTGACGCGCGCATCGACCACGCCGCCCCAGTAGCTCCAGGGCCAGCCGTAGAAGGCGCCGTCTTTCACCGAGGTGAGGTAGTCGGGCACGAGGTCGCTGCCGATCTCGTCGCGCTCGTTCACCACGGTCCACAGCACGTTCGTCTCGGGCTCCCAGCCCATGCCGTTGGGGTTGCGCAGGCCGCTGGCGAACAGGCGCTTCTCACCGCTCTTCGCGTCGACCTCCCAGATCGCGGCGCGGCCCTCTTCGGCCGCCATGCCGTTCTCGCCGATGTTGCTGTTGGAGCCGACCGTGACGTACAGCTTGCTGCCGTCGGCGCTGGCGATGACGTTCTTGGTCCAGTGGTGGTTGAGGCCGGCGGGCAGCGCCGTCACCACGGTGGGCGTGGCGCTGACCGAGGTCTGGCCCTCGGTGTAGGGCACCTTCACGAGCGCGTCGGCGTTGGCGATGAAGAGCTCGTTGCCGACCAGCGCCATGCCGTAGGGCGATGTCAGGTTCGCCAGGAACACCTGCTTCACCTCGGCCAGGCCGTCGCCATCGGCGTCGCGCAGCAAGGTGATGCGGTTGGCGCTGGGCACGCCGGCGCCCGCGCGGCCCATGACCTTGCCCATGACCCAGTTGCGCACCTTGGCGACCGGGCCGCCGGCGCCGCTGCCCTCGGGCTTGGGCGGCTTGTTGCTCTCGGCCACCAGCACGTCGCCGTTGGGCAGCGTGTAGACCCAGCGCGGGTGGTCCAGCCCGCGCGCCAGCGCCGTCACGCGCAGGCCCTCGGCGGGCGTGGGCCCGGCAGTGTCGGTCCAGCCGACGGCGGGCGCCACGTTGACGGTGGGGATCAGCGTCTTGTTCGGATCGGCCAGCTGCGGCCGGGGGCCTGTCGTGAGCTCGGGCGCGAGCTTGGCGGTCTCGCCGCAGCCGGCGACGAGCAGCACGGCGGCCACGGCCGCGGCGGACACAGCGAGGCGGACGGGAAGGTGCGGCGATGCGTTCATGCGGATTCCTTGCGCGGCGGGCGGCCGCAGACCGCCGGATCATGCGCAATCGCACGGCGCGGGCGTGTCGGTCGTGGGCGCTTTCCGGCGTGCGCGCACCTCCTTCGCGCATCATCGCTACCATCGCCGCATGACCGACGACCTGTTCCGCGCCGACGCCTACCTGCGCACCTGTGAAGCCCGCATCCTGCGCATCGACGACACCGGCATCGTGCTGGACCGCACCGTGTTCTATCCGCTGGGCGGCGGGCAGGCCGGCGATGCCGGCGTGCTGGTGCTCGCCGACGGCCGCGAAATCGCCATCGCCGACACCCGCAAGGCCAAGGACGCCGAGGGCCTGCCGACCGCCGAGTTCGTCCACGTGCCCGCGCCCGACCAGGCCGCGCTGCTGGCTGCGCTGGCGCCCGGCGACACCGTCACCGCCCGCCTCGACTGGGAGCGCCGCCACCGGCTGATGCGCTTTCACACCGCCAGCCACCTGCTGTGCCACCTCGTACCGGTGCCGGTGAACGGCTGCTCGATCACGCCCGAGTACGCGCGCATCGACTTCCACATCACCGACCCGCTCGACAAGGAAACGCTCACCGCGGGCCTTGCGAAGCTGGTCGAGGCCGCCCACCCGCTGACCGTGGGGGCCATCACTGACGCCGAACTCGACGCCAACCCCGCGCTGGTCAAGAGCATGAGCGTGCAGCCGCCGCGCGGCACGGGCACGGTGCGCACCATCCGCATCGGCGGCACGGGCGAAGACGGCGGCGCGCCGTCGATCGACTTCCAGCCCTGCGGCGGCACGCACGTGGCCAACACGGCGGAAATCGGCGCCATGGTCGTCACCAAGATCGAGAAGAAGAGCGCGACCACCCGGCGCGTGGTGCTGGGCTGGCCCGCGGCCACCGCGGCCTGAGCCTCGGGAAAGACCCGGCCCCCAGGAACTTCGCCCCGCCCTCTGGCTCCGACTGACCGGCATGACCTTTTCGCGCATCTCTTTCGCTACTTTTCTGATAGCTACCGCCGCAGCCTGTATGCCGGCTGCGGCCCAGCTGGCCCCGAAGACCGGGGCCGTGGTCACCACCCCCCACGTGCGCGCCGAACTGGTCGCCCATGCGCCCCAGGGCGTGGCGCCCGGCGCGCCGGTCTGGGTCGGGCTGCAGATCACCCACCAGCCCGAGTGGCACACCTACTGGAAGAACGCCGGCGATTCCGGCCTTCCGACCGAATTGAAGTGGACGCTGCCCGCCGGCGTCTCGACCGGCGAGATCGCCTGGCCGGTGCCCAAGAAGATCCCGGTCGGCACGCTCGCCAACTACGGCTACGAGAACACCGTGCTGCTGCCGGTGCCGCTCGAGGTCTCGACGCTCTACAAGCCCGACGTGGCGCTCACCGGCGGCTCGCCGGCCATGGACATCAAGCTGCAGGCCTCCTGGCTGGTCTGCCGCAAGGAATGCATTCCCGAAGAGGGCGAGTTCACGCTCTCGCTGCCCACGCGCGGCTCGACCGCGCTGAACAAGCCGGCCTTCGACACCGCGCAGGCCACGCAACCGCAGCCGCTGGGCGCGCCCGGCGCCATCGCCGTCGAGGGCCAGCAGCTCAAGGTGCGCCTCGAAGGCCTGCCCGCCGCCGTGCGCGGCAAGACGCTCGAGTTCTTCCCTGAAACGCCCGAGGTGATCCGCACCGCCGCCGTCTCCGGCAAGGACTGGACGCAGGCCTGGGACGGCGCGACCTGGACCGCCACCATGCCGCTGGCCGACCAGCGCAGCGAAAGCCCCGCCGCCATGCCGGTGGTGGTGGCGCTGGCCGAGGCCGACCGCCAGGCCGGCCAGCCCGTGGCCTGGCGCGCCGAGGCGCCGGTGTCGGGCACCTGGCCCGCCGCCACCGCCGCGCCGCGCGCCGCCGAGGTGTCGCCCGCGCTGCAGGCGGCGCTGGCCGCCAACGCGGCCCAGGCGGCGGCCCCTGCTGCCGCTGCGCAGGCCCAGCCCGCCGGCACCTTCATGGTCGCCCTGCTCGGCGCGCTGCTCGGCGGCCTGCTGCTCAACCTCATGCCCTGCGTGTTCCCGATCCTCGCGATCAAGGTGCTGGGCTTCGCGCGGCAGGCCGGCAACGCCAGCGCGCACCGCAAGGCGGGCCTGGCCTACACGGGCGGCGTGATGCTGTCGTTCCTCGCGCTGGGCGGCGCCATGCTGGCGCTGCGCGCGGCCGGCGCGCAGCTCGGCTGGGGCTTCCAGCTGCAGTCGCCCGGCGTGGTGGCGGCGCTGGCGGCGCTCTTCACCCTGCTCGGGCTGAACCTGGCCGGCGTGTTCGAGTTCGGCCGCGCCGCGCCGCAGTCGGTGTGCAGCGCGCAGGCCAAGCATCCGCTGGCCAACGACTTCCTGTCCGGTGTGCTCGCCGTGGTGATCGCCTCGCCCTGCACCGCGCCGTTCATGGGCGCCTCGCTGGGCTTTGCCATCGGCCTGCCGGCGGCCCAGGCGCTGCTGCTGTTCGCCGCGCTGGGCCTGGGCCTGGCGCTGCCCTACCTTGTGGCGGGCTTCGTGCCGGCCGTGGCGCGCCTGCTGCCCAAGCCGGGCCCGTGGATGCACACGCTGCGCCGCCTGCTCGCCTTCCCGATGTTCGCGACCGTGGCCTGGCTGGTCTGGGTGCTGGGCCAGCAAAGCGGCATCGACGGCGCAGGCACGCTGCTCGCGTTGCTGGTGTGCCTGGCCGCCGTGGTCTGGGCGCTCACGCTGACCGGACGCACGCGCGTCGTCATCGCCACCGTGATGATCGCCTTCACCGCCGTGCTGGCCGGCACCATCGGCCGCAACATCGTGCAGGTGCCCGAGCCGACGGCCAAGCTGGCCTCGGCAGCACCGAACGACGGCGAGCGCTGGCAGCCGTGGTCGGCCCAGCGCGTGAGCGACATGGCGGCCGCGGGCCGGCCCGTGTTCATCGACTTCACCGCCGCCTGGTGCGTGACCTGCCAGTACAACAAGAAGAGCACGCTGGCCGACGCCGAAGTGCTCGCCGACTTCGACACGAAGCAGGTCGCCATGCTGCGCGCCGACTGGACCCGGCGCGACCCCGCCATCACCGCCGCGCTCACCGCGCTGGGCCGCAGCGGCGTACCCGTGTACGTGCTGCAGGCGCCGGGCAAGGCGCCTGTCGTGCTGACCGAAATCCTCAGCAAAGACGAGGTGCGCGCCGCGTTGGCAGCGCTTTGAGCGCCGATGCGGTGAATTGAAACGAGATGACAACGCCGCTGTCATGGGTTGTCACACGCACTTGAAGAAACCGTTCTAAGCTGCAGTTGTTGTTTGGAATTTTGTTTTTTTTGGAGTTCAAGCTGGCCATGACGCTCTCGCCCACTGTCGACTCACGCTCCCTTCGCGCCGCGCGCCAGGCACGCGCCGCCCTCAGCCGCGCTTCCCGCCGCGCCGTCGTGGCCGCCGCCGTCGCGCTGGGCGCCACCTTCCTCATGGGCACCAACGCCTTCGCCGCGCCCGCCGTGGGCCAGCAGGCGCCCGACTTCGTGGCCGTCGACACCACCGGCGCCAAGCACAAGCTCTCGGACTTCGCGGGCAAGTTCGTGGTGCTCGAATGGACCAACCCCGGCTGCCCCTTCGTGCGCAAGCACTACGGCAGCGGCAACATGCCGGCCACGCAGAAGGCGGCCACCGACAAGGGCGTGGTCTGGCTCGCGATCAACTCCACCGAACGCGCCGCCAGCGACTACCTGAAGGCCGACGCGCTCGACGCCTGGATGAAGTCGCAAAAGGCCGCGCCCACCGCCGTGCTGATGGACGAAGACGGCGTGATTGGCCAGGTCTACGGCGCGCGCACCACGCCCCACATCTTCATCATCGACCCCAAGGGCACGCTGGTGTATGCCGGCGGCATCGACAGCATCGCCTCGGCCCGCGTGGACGACATCAAGACCGCCACCAACTACGTGAACCAGGCGCTGGGCGAAGTGACCGGCGGAAAACCGGTGTCGATGGCGAGCACACGGCCGTACGGGTGTTCGATCAAGTACAAGAGTTGAGCGTGCCGCACGCGCGTCGCCGGCCTGCGCGGCGCGCCGCATTGACAGCTACCTGACTCCCCCCGTCAGGTCCCGGTCGGGAACCCCGACCTACCCTTGGGCCCACAACACCGCCCCAGGGGACACACCATGACTTCCGCGCCTGCCAACGCGCATTCCTCCTCGAAATTCGCCACCGTCCTGCGCGTGACCGGCGGCAACTTCATGGAGATGTTCGACTTCTTCCTGTTCGGCTTCTACGCCACGCAGATCTCGAAGGCCTTCTTCCCCGCCGGCAACGAGTTCGCGTCGCTGATGCTGACCTTCATGACCTTCGGCGCGGGCTTCCTGATGCGGCCGCTGGGCGCGATCTTTCTCGGTGCGTACGTCGACCGCGTGGGCCGCCGCCAGGGGCTGATCGTCACGCTCGCGCTGATGGCCGTCGGCACGCTGCTCATCGCCTGCGTGCCCAGCTACGCGACCATCGGCGTCATCGCGCCGCTGCTGGTGCTGGTCGGACGGCTGCTGCAGGGCTTCTCGGCCGGCGTGGAGCTGGGCGGCGTGTCGGTGTACCTGTCGGAAATGGCCACGCCGGGCCGCAAGGGCTTCTACGTAAGCTGGCAGTCGGCCAGCCAGCAGGTGGCCATCGTCGTGGCGGCCGCGCTGGGCTACTGGCTCAACGTGACCTTCACCTCGCAGGAGATCGGCGACTTCTACTGGCGCATTCCCTTCTTCGTCGGCTGCCTGATCGTGCCGGTGCTGTTCATCATCCGCCGCTCGCTGCAGGAGACCGAGGAGTTCATGGCGCGCAAGCACCGCCCCGACGCACGCGAGATCTTCCGCTCGATGGTGGCCAACTGGGGCCTCGTGGTCGCCGGGATGATGCTGGTGTCGATGACCACCGTGTCGTTCTACCTGATCACCGTCTACACGCCCACCTTCGGCAAGGCCGTGCTGCACCTGAGCACCACCGACGCGCTGATCGTCACGCTGTGCGTGGCCATTTCCAACTTCTTCTGGCTGCCGGTCATGGGCTCGCTGTCGGACCGCGTGGGGCGCAAGCCGCTGCTCGTGCTGTTCACCGTGCTGACCATCCTCACGGCCTACCCATCGCTCAAGTGGCTGGTCAGTGCGCCGAGCTTCGCGCGCATGCTCGAGGTGGAGCTGTGGCTGTCGTTCCTGTACGCCAGCTACAACGGCGCGATGGTGGTGGCGCTCACCGAGGTGATGCCGGTCAGCGTGCGCACCGCCGGCTTCTCGCTGGCCTACAGCCTTGCGACGGCCCTGTTCGGCGGCTTCACGCCGGCGATTGCCACGGGGCTGATCGAGATGACCGGCGACAAGGGCGCGCCCGGCCTGTGGATGACGGCCGCCGCGGCCTGCGGGCTGATCGCGACGCTCATGCTGTACCGCCGCAATGTCGACCCGGCCGACGCGGGCCGCGTGCCCGTCGTCTGAGAAGGTGTGAACCGCGGGCATTGACCCAGCGCGCACCGGCCATTGACCGGGAGCGCACCGCCCCTGCCGCCCCGGGTGGAAGTACCGATGATGGCGCGCGCCGACCTGCCTATCCTGCACCAGCGCTTCCGGCGCCCCCAGGGAACCACGGCATGAACGCACACCACTTCAGCACCCGGCTCGAACACCCGGCCGACCGGCAGGCCTGTTGGGGCCGCATCAACGAGTCGTACTTCGGCGCGCTGCGCGTGCAGTGCCTCGACCCCGGCCCGTTCGACGCGCGCATGGACGCCTACGAACTCGGGCCGCTGGGCATGTTCATGATCGAGGCGCCTTCGCACCGCGTGGCGCGGCCCGACACGCACCGCGAGATCGCGCTCGACGAGCACTACAAGCTGGTGCTGCAGCTCGAAGGCCACGGCCACATCTCGCAGCGCGACCGCGAGTTCCACCTGCATCCGGGCGACTGGAGCCTGTACGACCCGCGCGTGCCCTACGCCATCACCAACCCCGAGCGCTCGCGCCTGCTGGCCATCACGATCCCGCGCCAGCAGTTCAAGGGCATGAAGATGCCCGACCTGCACACCTGCGAGGCCCACACGCCGGCCATGCAGGGGCTGTACGCGGTGCTCGGCTCCTTCCTTACCTCGCTGGCCGACCAGCTGCCGTCGCTGCCCAATGCTGTCGGCCGCTCGGTCAGCGACACCGTGCTGGGCCTGCTGGCCTCCACGCTCGCCACGCACGCCGACGAGCAGTTCGGCGCGCAGCCGCTGCCGGGCGTGCTGAAGGCGCGCGTGAAGCAGTTCGTGCACGCGCACCTGGCCGACCCGGCCCTGTCGCTGGACCTCATCGCGCAGCAGCTGCGCTGCTCCAAGCGCTACCTGCACCGCGTGTTCGAGGACGAAGACCAGACGCTCGACCGCTTCATCTGGCAGATGCGCCTGGAGCGCTGCAGCGAGGCGCTGCGCCAGGCCGCGGGCGGCCGCGCCTCGGTGTCCGAGATCGCCTTCGCCTGGGGCTTCAACAGCAGCGCGCATTTCTGCCGCGTGTTCAAGGCGCAGTACGGCGTGTCGCCGCGCGAGTTCCAGCGGCGCGAGGCGCAGCGGGCGGCGTCGCCGGCGCTCACACACTAGGCAACGCCTTTCAGGGGCTGCCCACGATCCCCGACACGTCGACGATGTACATCTGCCGCTGCGATTCGTGCACGGAGTCGATGCACACCTGCAGTCCGTCGCGGCGCCAGCGCGGGTGCAGGTCGCACCGGTTCTCCTTGCTCAGGTCCGGCGAGGCGTAGAAGCTGCCCAGGTCGTGGCGCCGGCCGGTGGCCATGTCGAACAGGAACAGCACGCGCTCGTGCGTGCGGGCGTCGGGGTAGGTGTCGCTCAGCAGCCAGCGCGTGTTGACCGGCGAGAAGGTCATGTGGCCGTTCTCCACCAGCACACCGTCGCCGATCACGCGGACCTCGCCGCCCTCCCGGTCGTGGTACAGGTGGTAGTGGATCTTTCCGGCGTGCGGGCCCCACACGATGATGTGCGCGTCGTCCTGCCACAGCGGGTGCGAGATCTGGTACTCGGACTTCTCGTAGTCGAAGGTGCCCACGGCCGTCGGGTCGAAGTCGTCCGCCAGCTGCGGCAGCGGGTGGTCGGAGCACTCCAGCAGGCGCAGGTCGGAGCCGTCGGGGTTCATCGTGAGCAGCCGGTGCAGGAAGCAGGTCTCGTCCTCGACGCGCTCGGTCCAGCGGTGCAGGAACAGCACGCGCGACGACGACGGGTTGACCTCGATGTGGCTCACCCAGTGGATCGCCTTGTCCATCGACGCGCGCGGGTGGAATTGGCGCAGGTCCTGGTAGCTCAGCAGCAGCCGCGCCGTGCCCGTGGCCAGGTCGGTCGCGTGGATGCCATCGTCGGCCGGTGCGAGCGGCAGCTCGAACGGCCCGCCAGCCTCGCTGTAGCCGATGGTCCGGTGCGTGATGTACAGGCGCCGGTAGTCCACGCTCAAGGCCCAGCGGCTGTCGGGCGCCACCACGTAGATCGGCAAGGGCAGCAGGCGCTTCGCGCCGGTGTCGACGTCGAGCACCGTGGCGCCGAAGCCGGGGTAGAACGCATCGGCATCGCCGGTGCGGCTGTTGTAGATCAGCTGGCGACCCGGTGCGCCGTCGAGCCACTGCAGCTGGCTGCCCATCTGCCAGTTCCATGCGGTGGTGTCGCCGACCGCGTGGAAGCGGTCGTTGTCCTGCAGGTCGAAGTAGCCGATGCGTGCTGCCGCCGTCGGCGTGAGTTCGGCGTCCATCCAGGGCACCTGCTGCGCCAGCAGGTAGCACCCGCTGCGGTCCCAGGCGCTCTTGTTGTAGTAGCCGAAGAAATGGTGCTGCGCGCCATCGCCCACGCGGCGGCAGGGTGCCGGTGCTAGGCGAGGTTGCTCGAGAAGTGGGTTCGACGACATCGGGCTCACTCCGCGGCGATGCGGCCTTGCTGGATCACCTTGTCCCAGCGCAGCTTCTCGGCGGCGATGAAGCGCGTCGCGACATCTCGCGTGTTCGCCACCGCCGTCATGCCCTGCTCCGACAGGCCCTGGCGGAACTCCGGCGCCGCAACGATCTTGCGGATGTCGGCATTGAGCTTGTCGGCAATGGCGTCGGGCACCTTGGCGCTCACCGCCACCGTGGTCCACGAGGTGGCCTCGAAGGCCGGAAAGCCCGACTCGATCGCGGTCGGCACCTCGGGCAGCGCCGGCAGGCGGGTCTTGCCCGTCACGGCCAGCGCCTTGAGCTTGCCGCCGCGGATGTGGGCCAGCGTGGTCGGCGGGTTCTCGAACATCAGCTGGATCTGCCCCGCCAGCAGGTCGTTCAGCGCGGCCGTGCTGCCCTTGTAGGGCACGTGCACGAGCGGTGCGTTGGCCGTGAGCTTGAAGAGCTCGCCGATCATGTGCACCGACGACCCCACGCCGGCCGAGCCGAAGTTGATGGTGTCCGGCTGCTTGCGCGCCAGCGCCACCAGCTGCTTCAGGTCGTTGGCGGGAAGCGCGGGGTGGGCCACCACGACGTGCGGCATCTCGGCCAGCACCGTGACCACCTTCAGGTCGGTCGCGGGGTCGTAGCTCAGCTTCTTGAACACGCCGTAGGTCGCGTGCAGCCCGATCGAGCCGAGCAGCAGCGTGTAGCCGTCGGCCGGTGCGTCGGCCACGAACTTGCCGCCGATGTGCCCGCCGGCGCCGGGCTTGTTGTCGACCACCACCGATTGCTTGTACAGCTTGCCCAGCCGGTCGGCCAGCATGCGGGCCTGCACGTCGGAGCTGCCGCCGGCGGTGAAGGGCACCACGAGCCGGATCATCCGGTCGGGATAGGCCTGCGGCTGCGATGCCTGCGACATCGAAGCGACGCCCAGGGCCAGTGCGAGAAGGCCGAGGCCGGCGGCCCTGCGGGGCCAGTGCTGTGTCATGCGTCTTCCTTGCTGTGCGCCGCGACGGCGCGATGGAGGGGGTGGATAGGGCGCAGTCTAGGAACGCAGCATCATTCTGAAAAATTCATTTTCATTCACAGGCTATGCAGAAAAGATATGCCATGCTTTCTGCCTTGCACCGTGCAGCCCCAGGAGCCCCCGCATGTCGCGCCCATTGAACTTCCGCCAGATCGAGGCCTTCCGCGCCGTGATGCAGACCGGCACCACCACCGCCGCGGCGGCCCTGCTGCACACCACGCAGCCCTCCGTGAGCCGCCTGCTCTCGCAGATCCAGCATGCCACCGGGCTCAAGCTGTTCGACATCCACAAGGGCCGCCTGCGCCCCACGCACGAGGCGCGCCAGCTGTTCGACACGGTGCAGCGCCACTTCCTGGGCCTGGACCGCATCGAGCAGAGCGTGGCGGTGCTGCGCAAGTCGGGCGCGGGCTCGCTGCGCGTGGGCTGCACGCCGGCGCTCGGGCTGGGCGTCATGCCGCAGGTGATCCATGCCTTCTCGCGATTGCACCCCGAGGTGCACGTCAACCTGCAGACCGTCGGCACGCACGCCTTGCGCGAGGGCCTGCTCTACGGCCTGTACGACGTCGCGCTCAGCACCGCCGCCTTCCACGACCCGCAGCTCGACGCGGTCAGCCTGCACAAGGCCAGCGCGGTGTGCGTCGTGCATCCCGGGCACGCGCTGGCGCACCGCGACGCCGTCCATGTGCGCGACCTGAAGCAACAGGTGCTGCTCACACTGAATGCCGACGACGAGATTCACCAGCAGTTCCAGCGCACGCTGCAGCAGCACCGCATCGAATGCGCCGCCACGGTCGAGACCACCTACTCGGTCACCATCTGCATGATGGCGGCGCAGGGCACGGGCGTCGGCATCGTCAACCCCTACGTGGCCTCCGTGTTCGCGCGCGACCTGAAGATCCTGCCGCTGTCGCCGCGCTGCCCGGTGGAGGTGTCGATGGCGTACTCGCCGCAGTCGGCGCCTTCGGCCATCGCCGAGGAGTTCACCGCGCGGCTGCGCGACTACTTCCAGGCCTTCGTGATGCCCACCGCACGGAAGGCGCAGAAGGAGCGCGCCTAGGCCGCCGCGAGATAGCTGCTGTGCAGGATCTCCGGCCGGCTGCGCAGTTCTTCCGACGAACCCGCAAAGGCCATGCGCCCGCGCTCCAGCACATAGGCGCGGCTCGACACGGCCAGCGCCACCGTCGTGAACTGCTCGATCAGCAGCACGCCCACGCCCTCGCGCGCGACCTGCTGCACCACCTCGACCAGCCGCTTGACCACCGCGGGCGCGAGCCCCAGCGAGAGTTCGTCGATCGCGAGGTAGCGCGGGTTTCCGATGAGCGCCTGCGCGATGCAGACCATCTGCTTCTGTCCGCCCGACAGCGAACGCGCAGGCAGCGCGAGCTTCACGCGCAGCTCGGGGAACACGCCGAGCACGCGCTCGACCGCATCGGCCACGCTGGCCGCAGGCAGCGCGGTGGCCGCAGCGCGCAGGTTGTCGAGCACCGACAACTCACCGAGCACGCGATGCCCCTCGGGCACCACCGCCACGCCCAGCGCGCGCACGCGCTCGGGCCGCTGGCCGTGCAGGGCGTGGCCCTCGACCTCGATGCGCCCGCCCGCGAGCGGCAACACGCCGCCGATCGCCATCACCGTGCTCGACTTGCCCGCGCCGTTGGCGCCCAGCAGCGCCGTCACCTCGCCCGGCGGCACCTGCAGGTCGATGCCGTGCATCACGGCCTTGCCGCCGCGCTGCAGGCGCAGATCCGTCACGTTCAGCATGGGGTGGTCACTCCGTTCCCAGGTAGGCCTTGCGCACGGCCGGATCGTCGAGCACTTCGCGCGTGGGGCCGAGCGCGAGGCGGCGGCCGAAGTCGAGCACCAGGGTTTGCGTGCAGGTCGCGGCGATCAGGTCGACGTCGTGGTCGATGAGCAGCACCTGCGCGCCGCAGAACGCATGCACCGCGCCGATCGTGCGGCGCAGCACGCCGGCCTCCTGCTCGGTGAGGCCGGCGCCAGGCTCGTCGAGCAGCAGCAGCTTGGGCGCACCGACCAGCGATTTCGCAAGCTCCAGCATGCGGCGCTGGAACAGGTTGAGGCGGTGGCCCATGACGGTCGCCACGTCGAGCAGGCCCGTGTGCGACAGCGCGCGCGCCACCTGCGATGTTGCTTCGCCGCGCGCATGCGGCACATGGTCGAGCAGCGCGCGCACGTTGTCCCACACGCTGAGGTCTTCCACCACCTGCTCGGTCTGGAACGAGCGGCGCAGGCCGAAGCGCACGCGCGCGATGGGCTTCAGGCCCAGCAGGTCGGCGCCGTCCACCGCCACGCGACCCGCACTCGGCGACACGAGGCCGCTGAGCACGTTGACCAGCGTGGTCTTGCCCGCGCCGTTCGGCCCGATGAGGCCGCACACGGGCGCATCGAGCTGCGCCGTGAGCGCGTCGATGGCCTTGACGCCGCCGAAGGCGACGGTGAGATCGTCGATGCGGATCATGGCGCGGCGTCCTTGTCCTTCGATGCAGCGAAGCGTTGGCGCACCGCATCGAACACGCCCATCAGTTGCCCCGCGATGCCGCTCGGCGCGGTGATGAGCGCATGCAGCAGCGCCACGCCGAAGAAGATCATCGCGAGGTAGCCGTTGACGCCGAAGTCGGTCAGCAGCGCCGGCACCGCGCGCAGCAGCAAGCCCGCGATGAGCGCGCCGGCCCAGTGGTACACGCCGCCCACCACCGTGAGCGCGAACAGCATCACCGATTCGCCGGCCGTGAAGGCGCGCCCGTCGAGCTGCCCCACGCCGCCCGCGAGCAGCGCACCGGCCACGCCCGCGCAGAAGCCCGCGAGCCCGAAGGCCCAGGTCTGGTAGCGCAGGATGTTCACGCCGGCCGCCACGGCCGCCGCCTCGCCGCGCCGGATCAGCGCCCACGAACGGCCCGCGCGCGTGCGCCGGTGCAGCTCGATCAGCGCCAGCACCGCCGCCAGCCACACGGCGACGTAGCGGAAGTACGCGGCGTCCGACAGCGCCAGCGCGGGCCGCGGCATCATCAACCGCTCGCTGCCGAACACGCGGCCCAGCCAGCCCGCGCCGCCGTCGGGAAAGCCCGTCACGTTGACGACCACCTGGAAGCCGCCCGCCATCATCATCGTGACGAGCGCCAGGTACAGCCCCTTGAGCCGCAGCGCCGGCAGCCCCGCGAGCATGCCCACGACGCACGACAGCAGCCCGCCCGCGAGCACCGACAGCTCGAAGGGCCAACCGAGCCCGTGCCCCGCGCGTAGCGCGACCCAGCCTCCCGCACCCAGCAGCGCGTACTGGCACAGCGACACCAGCCCGAGCTGGCCATAGAGCAGCGCCACGCCGGCCGCCGCGACCGACAACGCGAGCGACGACGTGAGCGTCTTGATCCAGTACGCGTTCGCGAACCACGGCACGGCCCAGCCGATCAGCAGCACGCAAGCCACCATCAAGATGAGCGAGCGGCGGGCGCGGCGCGTGGCCTGCGCGAGCGCGGCGGGTGCGGCGTCGGACGCGGGCATGGCGCCTTCGAGGATCGACGCGTTCATGCCGACCGCGTCCCCGCGCGGTAGAACACGATCATCGCCAGCGCGATGAGGAACGGCGTGGCGGTGCGAAAGGCCGCGAAGCCCGGCACCGTGATCGCCAGCGCCTCCAGCACGCCGATGGCGATGCCGCCCGCCACGGTGGCCGGCAGCGAATGCAGGCGGCCGATGATCGCGGCGGCGAAGGCCGGAATCACGAGGAAGGTCAGCAGCGTGGCCTGCAGCCGCACGATGTTGGCCAGCAGCAGCCCGCACACGCCCGCGAAGGCACCGCTCAATATCCACGCCACCGTGTCAACACCGAGCACGCGGATGCCGAGCAGCGCGCTCAGGTCGCGGTCGTTGGCCAGCGCGCGCATCTTCAACCCCACGCGCGTCTTCGACAGCAGCAGGCCGACGCCGCCCATCATCAGCACCGCCAGCGCCAGGCCGAGTGCGCGCGTGTGCGTGAGCCGCACCTCGACCTCGCCCAACACGAATTCGAGCGCGCCGCCGTCGGTCGGCAGCACGAGGCGGCGCGGCTGCTCGCCCCAGGTCCATTCGGTGAAGCCCACCACCACGAGCGCGAAGCCCAGCGTGGCGATGCTGCGGATGGTCGGGTCGCGGTGCGACAGGCGCGGCGCCAGCAGGCGCCCGTAGGCCAGCGACAGCGCCATGGCCGCGAGCACCGCCGCGCACCACGCCAGGCCCTGCGGCCAGTCGGCTTCGAGCAGCGTCCAGGCCACGTAGGCACCGAGCGCGCCGATGGCGCCGAAGGCGAAGTTCAGCACGCCCGACGAGCGATAGAGCACCACCAGCCCCACGCCCGAGAGCGCGTACACCGCGCCCAGGCCCAGGCCCGAGATGACGAAAGGCAGGTAGTCCTCCATGGCCCGGCGCGCTTACTTCAGGCCCATCTTCTGCTCGTCGGCACGGATGTCGACCAGCTCCGGGTCGTCCGCCGTGAGGCAGCCGCCGGGCGCAAAGCGCCAGCCGTTGCCGTCGGGGCTGGCCATGGGGCCGCTGTTGTTGGCGTTGTGGCGGTTGCCGCTGCCCACGTAGAAGGGCTTGCACAGGATGTCGCTGCGGAAGTCGCTCACCTTGCGCAGCGCGTCGGTCACGCTGGCACGGTCGAGCTTCTTCGGGTCCATCTTCAGCATCGCCTGCGTGGCCAGGCGCGCGGCCAGGTAGCCGGCCTGCGAGAAGGTGTCGCGCGGGTCGCTCTTGGCACCGTGCTTGTCCATCACCGCGAGCCAGTTCTTGTTGTCGGGCCCGGCCGATTCGAGCGGGTTGAATTCGAGGTTGACGTCGAAGTTGCCCTTCCAGTACGGCCCGATGGCCTTGGGCACGTCGACGTTGTAGGCCGGCGCGGCCGACACGAAGTGGATCTTCTTGCCCAGGTTCTGCTGCTCGGCCGCGGCCAGCATCGGCACCAGGATGCCCTTGGGCACGTTCATGATGATGGTGTCGGGCTTCTTCGCGGCGGCCTGCAGCATGGTCGAGGTGGCATCGGCCGAGCCGGGGTCGATGGTGAGGGTCTCGACCGTCACGCCATTCTTCTTTCCCCATTCCTTCGGCCCTTCGCAGGCCCAGTTGCCCAGGCTCGGGATGTTCGGGATGATGCAGACCATCTTCTTCGCCTTGTACTTCTGCGCGGCGTACATCGCGGCGATGGTGGCCGACACGCGCGGCCCCGCGTTCACCGGCACGTAGTTGCGCGCGTTGAAGCACTCGCGCGGCACGCCGGTGCCGGCGATGACCATCACGCCCTCGTCGGCGTACATCTTGGCGTTGGCGCCGCACTCCACGAAGCTGGTGCTGCCCACGAGCGCGACCACCTTGCGGTCCTTCACGAGCTTGGAGGCCACCTGCGCGGCCGTCTCGGGGTTCCACTGGTCGTCGAGCACAAGGTAGTCGACGGGCCGGCCATGAATGCCGCCGTTGGCGTTGACGCACTTGAAGTACGCAGCCGCCGCCTGGCCCGAGGCGCTGAAGTCGTCGGGGCCGGTCTTGCCGACCACGGCGCCGATGGGAATGGGCTCGCCCGTGGCGGGCTTGCCGGTGTTGAGGCCGCAGTCGGGGCCCGCCTGCGCCCAGGCGCCGCTGAAGCCGGCCAGGCCCAGCGCGCCCGCAACGGCCGACAGCGCGATTCGTCTTTTGCTTTGCATGAGGTGTCTCCTTCTTTCTGGGTGATCGAAACCGGGGCGGGGCTACACCGCCATGCACACGCTCTTGAGTTCGGTGAAGCTCTCCACCGCCGCGCGCCCCAGGTCGCGCCCGCTGCCCGACTGCTTCACGCCGCCCAGCGGCAGCGCGTTGTCGAGCACGTTGTGCGCGTTGACCCAGACCACGCCCGCCTGCAGGCGCGGCACGATGCGGTGCACGGCCGAGAGGTCGTTCGACCAGACGCTGGCCGCCAGGCCGTAGGCGCTGTCGTTGGCCAGGCGCACCGCGTCGTCCACGTCGTCGAAGGGCACCACGGTTGCGACCGGGCCGAACACTTCCTCGCGCGCGATGCGCATCGATGGCTGCGCGTCGACGAACACGGTGGGCTGCACGAAGCAGCCGCCGTCGAAGGCCTGGCGCCCGCCCGTGACCAGCGTGGCGCCTTCGGCCACGGCGCCGTCGATGTGCGCCATCACGCGCGCCAGGTGGCGCTTGGACACGAGCGGCCCGAACTGCGCCTTCGGGTCGAAGCCCGAGCCGATGTGCAGGCCCTCGGCCGCTTGCGCAAGCCGGCGCACCACCTCGTCGAACAGGCCGCGCTGCACGTACACGCGTGAGCCCGCGGTGCACACCTGGCCCTGGTGAAAGAAGATGCCGTTGGCCGCGCCCTGCGCCGCCGCCGCCGGGTCGGCGTCGCCGAGCACGATGAGCGGCGACTTGCCGCCCAGCTCCAGCGTGAAGCGCGCCATGCTGTCGACGGCCGCGTGGCCGATGTGCCGGCCCACGGCCGTCGAGCCGGTGAAGCTGATCTTGCGGATGTCCGGGTGCGCGGCCAGCGCCGCGCCGGCCGTGGCGCCGCGCCCGCACACCACGTTGAGCGCGCCCGGCGGAAAGCCCGCCTCCAGCGCCAGCTCGGCCAGCCGAAGCGCGGTGAGCGGCGTTTCTTCCGACGGCTTGAGCACCACGGTGCAGCCGGCCGCCAGCGCGGGCGCCACCTTCCACAGCGCGATGGCGAGCGGAAAGTTCCACGGCACGATGGCCGCGACCACGCCCACCGGCTCGCGCCGCGTGTACGTGACCCACTGCGCGCCGGGGATGCCGATGGAGTTGTCGAGCGTCTGGCCTTCGAGCTTGGTGGCCCAGCCTGCCATGTAGCGCACGAACTCCGCGCCCGCGCCCACGTCGACCATGCGCGCGATGCCGCGCAGCTTGCCGCTTTGCAGGGTTTCGAGCGCGCTGAGTTCGTCGGCGTGCGATTCGATGAGCGTCGAGAGCGTGTACAGCAGGCGCTCGCGGTCGGCCGGGCGCAGCGACTTCCACGCGGCGCTCTCGAAGGTGCGGCGCGCGCCGGCGACGGCGGCGTGCACGTCGTCCGCGTCGCTGTCGGGGGCCTCGGCCACGGTCATCTCGGTGGCCGGGTCGACCACCGGCAGGTACTGCCCGTTGCGGGGCACGACCTCGTGGCCGTCGATGTGGTTGCCGCGGCGGCGCTGCGCCAGCAGGCCCACCTGGCCGAGGTGTTCGATCGACAGGTCGCGCAGATTCATGGGCGGGCTCCGGGAAGGGATGCGAGGGATGCGAAGGAAAGAGGCGTCACGGCTGCATGGCGCGCGCCACGAGCAGCGTGTCGGTGAACTGCTCGAAGCGCCGCACCTTTCCGCCCTGCACCTGCCACACATGCGTGACGCGGGCCTGCATCGGCTTGCCGGTTTTGCGGTGACGCGCGTGGTAGTCGCCGATGCCGACCACGGTGTCGCCGCCGTCGACCAGCCGCTCGAGCACGAAGCGGTAGCCCTCCCATTCGGCGCCGAGCACCTGGAAGACCTTCTCGACCACCTGCGCGGGGCCGACGTGCGTGCCGGCGCAGGGAAAACCGGCCATCTCGGTCCACTGCACGTCGTTGGCCACGTCGGCGAACATCGCGGCGAGGTCGTGGCGGTCGGAGGCGGCGTAGTGGTCGGCCACGATCTGGTAAGGGGTGCGCATGACAAAAGCTCCTGGACAACGGTGAAGTCAGACGGGCCCGAACTCGGGCGGGTAGAAAGTCTGCGAGGCCTTGCGCATGAAGGCGCCGGCGGGGTTGTTGGCGATCGCGCCGGTGCCGGTGAGCCCGAGGAACTTGCCGGTCGAGCGGCCGTTCGCGAAGTCGAAGAAGAACACCGACGCGACCGGGATCAGGAACTCGCGGAAGGTGAAGACGTACTGGTCGTCGTCGAACTTCCAGTAGCTCGCCAGGTCGACGTCGCCGTGGCCGCGCTGCACGCCCACGAGGCACTGCCAGGCGTAGCGCTCGGCGCTCAGGTAGGTGTGCTCGTAGGTGTGGTTGGGGCTGTAGGTCTGCCAGGTGCGCAGGCCGATGAGGTCGCGCGTGGCGTGCGGCGCGCTTCCGGTGGCGGCGCCGCCTTCGAGCGTGCCGGGCCAGAAGTCCTGCGGCACGCGCGGCTGGCCCGCGGCCTCGTCGGCGCCGATGATGCGGCAGCGAATCGCGAGCACGCGGCGCGTGCGCGTGTTGAGGACCACGGTCAGCGCCTCGCTGGGGCGGCTGGCCTGCGTGATGTCGAGGAAGAAGGTGTCGGGCGCGACCTCGATGGCCTCGTACCAGTCGCCCTGGCCTTGGCCGCCGCGTGCACCGTCTTCGTGCCAGTCGAGCGTGTGCTGCGCGCGCGGCTGCAGCGTGAGCTGGAAGCCGGGCAGCGCGAGCCGCAGCGTCTGGCCGGCGAGTGCGTCGGTGACGGGCAGGCGGTTGGTTGCGATGCCGAGGGCGAACTGGTCGTAGGTCTTCCAGTCGGCGGGCTGGGTGGTGTCGGTGCTCATGGATTGCTTCCTTCTTCTCAGGCGTCGTGCGCGAAGGCGATGGTGGGCAGGTCGACCGCGGACGCGCCGCCATCGACCATCAGCGAACTGCCGCTGACCATCGCGGCCAGCGGTGAGGCGAGGAACAGCACGGCATTCGCCACGTCGTCGGGGCTGGCGGCGCGGCCCATGGGCACGTCGCGCGTGACGAGGGCGTAGGCCGCGTCGGCATCGGGCAGGCGGCATTTGTCGACGAGCACCTGCATCTGCTCGTCGGCCATCTCGGTGCGCACCCAGCCGGGGCACACGGCGTTCACGCGCACGCCCTGCTGTCCGTAGTCGCGCGCCAGCGAACGCACGAGGCCGATGAGCGCGTGCTTCATGGTCACGTAGCCGACCACGCCCGGCCCCGCGAAGTGGCCCGCGAGCGACGAGAGCACGACGATGTTGCCGCGCCGCGCGATGAGCTCGGGCAGCAGCTCGCGTGCGCAGACGAAGGCGGTGTCGAGGTTCAGGCGCGTGGACAGCGCCCACGAGGCGTCGTCGGTCGCAAGCGCATCGCCCACGCCGTGGCCGCCCGCGTTGGCGACCAGCACGTCGACGCCGCCGAAGCGTTCGCGCGCGGCGGCCAGGGCGCGCTGCACGTCGGCAGTGTTCGCTGCATCGCCCGCCACCGCGAGCCCGCCGAGCTTCGACGCCACCGCTTCGAGCTGCGCGAGGCGCCGCCCCATCAGCACCACGCGGCCGCCCGCCGCGACGAACTGCGCGGCCACCGCCGCACCGATGCCGGTGCCGCCGCCGGTGATGAACGCGACCTTGCCGGCCATGGAATTCGGGGAACTCATTCGCTGTGTCTCCTGTTTGGGAAGGACTCTAGGTTTCAGTGCGCTTCGGCGATTGACCGAACGTGCAATCTCAGTTGCCTGACAGCGCGAAGTCGGCGCAGCGCTCGGCCAGCATCACGGTCGGCGCGTTGGTGTTGCCGCTGACGAGCGAAGGCATCACCGAGGCGTCGCACACGCGCAGCTTCGCCACGCCGTGCACGCGCATGCGCGCATCGACCACGGCCATGGCGTCGCGGCCCATGCGGCAGGTGCCGCTGGGGTGGTAGACGGTCTTGGCGCGCTCGCGCACGTAGTCCTCGAGGGCCTCGTCGGACATGTCGTCGGCGGCCGACGGCGCAAGCTCTTCCGATACCACCTCGCGCAGTGCCGGCGCGCGCAGGATGCGGCGCGCCAGCTTCACGCCGCGCACCAGCGTGTCGACGTCGGCCTGCGCCTGCAGGTAGCCGCCGTCGAACAGGATCGGCGCCATCGGGTCGGCGCTGCGCAGCGCCACGCGCCCGCGCGACTGCGGGCGCAGGAAGCAGGGGTTGATCGACAGGCCGTGGCCGGCCAGCGGTTCGCGGTCGACGTCGCCCACGAGCACGGGCAGCACATGGAACTGCAGGTCGGGCCGGCCCTCGCCGGTGGTGTCGACGAAGCCGCCGCTCTCGACCACGTTCGATGTGAGCAGGCCGGAGCCGAACATCATCCATTGCAGGCCGTGCTTCAGCGCCGCCAGGCCGCGGTCATTGCCCAGCAGGCTCACGGGCTCGCGCGTGCGGCCGTAGACCGACACCTCCAGGTGGTCCTGGAAGTTCTCGCCCACGCCGGGCAGGTCTTTCACCACCGGCAGGCCCAGCGCCTGCAGCTGCGCGCCGGGGCCGATGCCCGACAGCAGCAGCAACTTGGGCGAAGCGAGCGCGCCGGCCGAGAGGATCACTTCATCGCGCGCGGTGGCGACCACCTCTTCACCGCTGCCGTTGCGGCCCGTGCGGTAGACCACGCCGCTCGCCGCGCCGTCCTGCGTGAGCACGCGCAGCACGTGCGCGCCCGTCACCACGGTGAGCTTCGGGTCGTCGCGCACGGCCGCGAGGTAGGTGGCGGCGGTGCTGGCGCGCCGGCCTTCGAAGGTGGTGGTCTGGTAGAAGCCCACGCCGGCCTGCGCGGCGCCGTTGAAGTCGTCGTTGTAGGCCAGGCCGCTTTGCTGCGCGGCGCGCAGGAAGGCCAGGCTCAGCGGATGGCGAAAGCGCGTGTCGCTCACTTTCAGCGGCCCGTTGGTGCCGTGCAGCTCGCAGGCGAAGCGCGCGTTGCCCTCGGCCTTGCGGAACCACGGCAGCACATCGCGCCAGCCCCAGCCCTCGCAGCCCTGCGCCTCCCAGCCGTCGTAGTCGGCCGGCGTGCCGCGCACGTAGACCATGGCATTGACCGAGCTGCCGCCGCCCAGCGTGCGGCCTTGCGGCACGAACATCTTGCGGCCGGCGGCGGCGGGCTGCGGCTCGCTCTCGTAGGCCCAGGTGCGCTCGGTGCCGATCACGCGCACGAAGGTGGCGGGCATGTAGATGAAGCGGTCGTCGTCGGGCGGGCCCGCCTCCAGCAGCAGCACGCGGCGCCCGGCGCGCACCAGCCGGTGCGCCAGCACGCAGCCGGCCGAGCCGGCGCCCACCACCACCACATCGAAAACCTGCTGCGCCATGTCCGTTCCAGACTGAAGTTGTTGTCGGGAACGGATGCTCGCGGCTGGCGCGCGCCCTGGCGCATCGGGGCGGGTTGATGCAACGCAAAGTGCGCTGTCGGTCAACTGACGGCGAACGCGGGGGGCCCTGCGACAATCGGGCCATGCCTTTCGCCCCTTTGCAAAACGACACCTTCCTGCGGGCCTGCTGGCGCCAGGCCACCGATCACACGCCCGTCTGGCTCATGCGCCAGGCCGGCCGCTACCTCCCTGAATACGTTGCCACGCGCGCCAAGGCCGGCAGCTTCATGGGGCTGGCCACGAACACCGACTACGCCACCGAGGTCACGCTGCAGCCGCTGGCGCGCTACCCGCTCGACGCAGCCATCCTCTTCTCGGACATCCTCACCGTGCCCGACGCGATGGGCCTGGGCCTGTCGTTCGAGGCCGGCGAAGGCCCGCGCTTTGCGCGCCCCGTGCGCGACGAAGCGGCCGTGGCCGCGCTCGAAGTGCCCGACCTGGACAAGCTGCGCTACGTGTTCGACGCCGTGGGCTCGATCCGCAAGGCGCTGAACGGCCGCGTGCCGCTGATCGGCTTCTCGGGCAGCCCGTGGACGCTGGCCTGCTACATGGTCGAAGGCGCGGGCTCGAGCGACTACCGCCTCGTGAAGAGCATGCTGTACGGCCGCCCCGACCTGATGCACCGCATCCTCGCGGTCAATGCCGATTCGGTGGCCGCGTACCTCAATGCACAGATCGACGCCGGCGCACAGGCCGTGATGATCTTCGACAGCTGGGGCGGCGTGCTGGCCGACGGCGCCTTCCACGAATTCAGCCTGGCCTACACCGCACGCGTGCTCGCCGGCCTGAAACGCAACGGCCCCGACGGCCAGCCGGTGCCGCGCATCGTCTTCACCAAGGGCGGCGGCCTGTGGCTGGGCGCCATGCGCGCGCTCGACTGCGAAGTGCTCGGCGTCGACTGGACCGTGAACCTCGCCGCCGCGCGCCGCCTCGTGGCCGAAGGCACCGAGGACAAGGCCAAGGCGATCCAGGGCAACATCGACCCGAACGTGCTGTTCGCCCCGCCCGCGGCCATCGAGGCCGAGGTCGGCAAGGTGCTGCAGGCCTTCGGCAAGCCCCACACCGACCGCACCACCGCGGGCCCGACGCACATCTTCAACCTGGGCCACGGCATCAGCCAGTTCACGCCGCCCGACCACGTCGCGGCGCTGGTCCAGGCGGTGCACGACCAGTCGCGCGCGCTGCGCACTTGAGCTAACAAATGTGAACTGCCGACCGCCCGGTTGGCAGACTCAGCGCCCCCTGAAAGCCAGTCGCCCGGCGTTTGTCAAGCCCTAAAACGGCCCCGGACGCCCGACTTATGCACAAAACGCGTGTTGCACTGCGCAAGATTATCTGAGGGGGCATTGGTTCTGCTCCTAAACCAATAGCGACGCTAAGTGGTTGATTTATATAGGTTTTGATTTTTGCTTTTTTTACAGGCATTCCAGCGGAAGCCTTGAAAATCAAGGCTTCGGCGACTATCCAGCCGTCTTGTCAACAAAGTTATCCACAGAAACTCTGGATGACCGCCAAAGCGCTGTGAAATCAACAACTTAAGCGGTCTTGCTCCAAAACGCATTAACAAACCTTGCCAAAAAGGACGCCCAGCCCCTCCACCGAATCGCCGCCCGAAGCCGGCGCGCCGACGGTCACATCCGCCACAAACGTCTCCTGCCCCTGGCGACTCGACATCGCGGTGCAGACGCCCGCGCATGCCGCGCTGGGTGACCTGCTGAGCTACGCCGGCGCCGAGCCGCTGGTGCCGGGCACGCTGGTGCGGGTGCCGCTGGGCAAGCGCGAGGTGCTGGGCGTGGTCTGGAACGAGCCGACCTCGCTGGAGGGCGCCGAGCCCGACATGGCGCTGAAGCCCGTGGGCGCGGCGCTCGACGCGCTGGCGCCGCTGGGCGAGGCCTGGCGCGACCTGGTGGCGTTTGCCGGGCGCTACTACCAGCGCTCGATCGGCGAGATCGCGCTGGCCGCCCTGCCGCCGCAGCTGCGCGACCTGACGACCACCCAGCTGGCGCGCCGCCTCAAGCGCAAGACCACCGCCGGGCCGGTGGCCGAGACGGCCGAATCCGCGAACCTGATCGCCCTCTCCGAAGAACAGTCGGCCGCGCTAGCCCGCATCGAGGCCGAGACCGGCACCTTCCTGCTGGTCGGCAGCACCGGCAGCGGCAAGACCGAGGTCTACCTGCGCTGCGTGGCCAACCTGCTGGCGCGCGACCCCGAGGCGCAGGCGCTGGTGATGGTGCCCGAGATCAACCTCACGCCGCAGCTCGAGGCCCGCTTCAAGGCGCGCTTCGGCGACGAGGCCGTGGTGTCGCTGCACAGCGGCATGACCAACCCGCAGCGGCTGGCGAGCTGGCTGGCGGCGCACAGCGGCGCCGCGCGCATCGTGCTGGGCACGCGCATGGCGGTGTTCGCGTCGATCCCGGGGCTGAAGCTCATCGTGGTCGACGAGGAGCACGACCCCAGCTACAAGCAGCAGGAAGGTGCGCGCTACTCGGCGCGCGACCTCGCCGTGTGGCGCGGCCAGCGCGAAAAGGCCAAGGTGATCCTGGGCTCGGCCACGCCCTCGCTCGAGAGCTGGCACCAGAGCCGGCCGCCCGAGGGCGACGACCCGGGCGGACGCTACGTGCGGCTGGCCATGCCTTCGCGCATCGGCGCGGGCGCGCTGCCGGCGGTGCGGCTGGTGGACATGAACCTGCAGCCGCCGAAGACGGTGATCTCGGGCGCGCTGCTCGATGCCATCGGCCAGCGCATCGCGCGCGGCGAGCAGAGCATGATCTTCCTGAACCGGCGCGGCTATGCGCCGGTGCTGGCCTGCGGCGACTGCGGCTGGAAGAGCGAATGCCCGCACTGCAGCGCCTACCGCGTGTTCCACAAGATCGACCGCACGCTGCGCTGCCACCACTGCGGCTTCACCGAGCGCGTGCCGCGCGCCTGCCCGGCCTGCGGCAACCCCGACATCGCGCCCGTGGGCCGCGGCACCGAGCGGCTCGAAGAGCACCTGGCCGAGCTGTTCGCCGGCGTGAAGCATGCGGACGGCAGCGCGGTGCGCATCGCGCGCATCGACGCCGACAGCACCAAGAAGCAAGGCGCGCTCGAATCGCAGCTCGCGGCCGTGCACGCGGGCGAGGTCGACGTGCTGGTCGGCACGCAGATGATCGCCAAGGGCCACGACTTCCGCCGCATCACGCTGGTGGCCGCGGTGAACCCCGACGGTGCGCTGTTCTCCAGCGACTTCCGCGCGCCCGAGCGCTTATTCAGCCTGTTGATGCAGTCGGCCGGCCGCGCGGGCCGCGACGCCGCCTACCTCGCGGCGCAAGGCGCCAAGGCCGAGATGTGGATCCAGACGCACCATGCGCCGCATCCGCTGTTCGCGGCGCTGCGCCGGCACGACTATGAGGCCTTCGCCAAGCAGCAGCTCGAAGAACGCCAGGCCGCCGCCATGCCGCCCTTCGCGTTCCAGGCGCTGGTGCGCGCCGACGCGCGCGAGCAGGCGGTGGCGCAGGGCTTCCTGAACCTCGCAGCCGACCAGGCCGAGGCGCTGCCCGGCGCCGACCTGGTCACGCGCTACCCGGCGGTGCCGCTGGCGATCCAGCGCGTGGCGAACGTGGAGCGCGCGCAGATGCTCATCGAAAGCCCCTCACGCGCCGCGCTGCAGCGCCTGCTGGCCGCCTGGCAGCCGCTGCTGCACGAACTGCGGCGCACGCCCGAGGGCAAGGGCGTGATCCGCTGGCTGGTGGACGTGGACCCGCACAGCATCTGAGCGCGGCGCGCGAACGCCTGCTTCAGCGCGGACGCAGGATGCGGTTGCGCAGGCCTTCGGGCTTGTGCAGCAGGGGTGCGGCGGGGCCGGTGGCAGCACTCTTGGCGAGGCGACCGCCGGGCACGGCAGGGCAGACACCCGTGACCTGATGCGAGAGCGCGGCGGCCAGGCGCGCCTCCGCCGGATCGCCGAGCGCATGGCCGAAATCGTCGGGCATGGCGCAGGTGGGGGCGATGCCGTCCGGGTAGTCGCCGAACCCCTTGGCGTTCACGCCCTGGAACTGCACATTGAAATAGGTGGTGCCGCAGTTGTCCTGCGGATAGAAGCCGTAAGGCTTGCCGCAGGTGGTGCCACCGATCTGGATCACGTCGATGTCGATGCCGCGCAGGCCGTTGATGAACGCCTCGCTGGCCGAGCAGGTGTCGGGGCCCGTGAGCACGTAGACGCGTCGCAGGTCGAGGCTGGGCAGGGGAAGGGGCGGGTCGATGGGAGAAAGAAAGCCCAGGGTGGTGGCCCAGAACGGCGTGGGCGCGAGCGCGTCGCCGGTCACCGGATCGCGCTCGGCGTGCTTGTTGTTGAACCGCATGGTCTCGAAGGTCTTGCCGCGCGTCTGCGCCTCGCCGGCGACCATGAAGGCCAGTTGGCTGGCCAGGTCCACGTAGCCGCCGCCGTTGTAGCGCAGGTCGACGACCAGCTCGGTGGCCCGCTGCGCGCGCAGATGCTCGATGGCCGCCTTCAGTTGCAGCTCCGCCGTCCCGATGTGGTCGTTGAACTGCAGGTAGCCGACCGTGCGGCCCCCGTGCGGGAAGGTCTTGACGTTCTGGACAGGTACCAAGGTCACGGCGGTGGCCTTCAGCGTGACCTCGCGCTCGATGCCGCTGACGACGTCGCGAACGGTGAAACGCGTGGACATCCCCGGGGCGGCAGGAAAAAGCCCCGCGTTGATGATGTCGATGCCTTTGTCCGTGTTGTCGTTCACGAAATCGGTGTCATTGACCTTGAGCACCTGGTCGCCGCGCCGCAGGCCGACACCCGGCGCGGATGCGGGGGAGCCGGGCTCCACATAGGCCACGAGCAGATCGCGTGGCGGGCGGTTGGCAAACATCGCCCACTGCGCCCCATAGCCGACGGACGTGCCAGCGCGCACGAGCGCATTCCACTCCTCGGTGGTGTAGGTGAAATGGAACTGGTCCTTGTCCCTGCCCGACGGCGTCACGGCGTGGGTCTTGAGCAGGTCGAAATAGTCGGTCGTGGCGTACAGCGCCGGGTCCAGGTCCGGCACCTCGTCGTACCAGAGGTAGGTGTCGTTGGTCCACGACCGCAGCCAGTTGTTCTCGTCGAGCGTGCGGCCGGTCTTGTCGGCGAAGGGCTTGCCGTCGGGGTCGGTGCCGGTGCGCGGCGCCGCGCAGTGGTCTTTGTAAAGGCTCGCGGTGCGAAACACGCCCTCGACCCAGGGCGCGTTGCGCAAGGCATCGCCGTCGTCGGGCGCATCGGGCGGTGCCGTGGGTGGGGTGGTGGTGACGGGCGGCGTGGTGCCCGTGCCGCTGTTCGGCAGGAAGCCGACGCCAGAGCCCCCGTCTCCCCCGCCGCCGCAGGCGACGAGCACGGCCATCGGGACGGCCAGCAGCAGAAGACGGGCGAAACGAAAACGTGGGGAGAAAAGAGGCACGGCGAGATTCCTGGAGGGCGGTAAGGCGCCGCCATCCTAGGAAGCTCTGCGTCGTTGCGCATTGGACCAAAGTCCTATGCGCGGCACGAACGCGCCGCGTCGATCGTCAGTGGTAGCCGGTGGGCTCCTTGCCCATGTCGACGTAGCGCAGCTCGTTGTGCCGTCGCCGCGCAATGCTGTTCGGCCAGGCGAACACGACGAGGCTCAGCGCGGCCAGCGCGAGCGCGGCGCCCGTGCCGATCGTGCCGGCATGCCAGAACCAGCCCACCGCAGCGAGCCAGGTCAACCACATCAGGATGCGAACCAGTATTGCCATCGCGCGCCCCACTTGGACCCTTCACACCTTGGACTCGGAACCACTGTAGCAGTGCAACTGCATACGCAAGCATTCATCTGAAGAGATAACGCACGGTATGCCTTTAGACATGCCCTGGGATTACCCCGAAATAATCTGCAAAAAGAGTTGACGGTACCCCCGCCCTTGCACAAGCTGTGCCTGTGCGGTTCCATCGCTGGGTCCGCGTTGTTTCGTGCCCGCTCGCTTGATGCAAAGGTCGCCGTGAAATCGTCGTCTCTTCTGGCTGGGGTTGCTGTGGCTGTCGCCGTGTCGCTCTCGTACCTTGCCGCTGCGGGGTCCGCGGGCGCGGCGGAACTCGAACTGCAGGGTCGGCGGCTGGTGGTGTCGGGCACGCTCGACGGCAGCAAGGTCAAGGCCTTCACCGAACTCCTGAGCAGCGGCACGGTGCGCACCGTGGTCTTCGAAGACTCGTTCGGCGGCACCGCCGAAGCAGCCGGCGCGTATGCCGACGCGATCCGCGAGAGCGGCGTGCAGACCGAGGTGCGCGGCCATTGCATGGCGGCCTGCGCCTATGCCTTCCTGGCCGGCAAGACGCACCGCTTCGGGCACGGCCTGCAGGTCAACGGCATCCTGGTGCCGGTGGCGACCCGCCCCACGGCGGCCGAGCTGGCGGTGCGCTGGCGCGGCGAGGAAGCCCGCAAGACGCTGGCCGATTTCACGCCCGCCCCCGGCACCACCGACACGGCCCGGCCGATGGAAGCCACCGCGCCCGCCCCCAAGGACAACTGGCAGCCGGACCACGGCGTGCTCTTCACGGCCAGCCCGACGCTGTTCGGCCGCATCTACAACACCTACTACTGCGACGGCACGCAGGGCCGCGACTTCTCGAAGTGCGAGCGGCTCTCCGACGCCGATCCGTACAAGCTCGGCGTGCTGACCGAGTAGCGTCCCCGGTCAGCGCAACGCGCCGACCGCCACCGGGAAGGTGAAGAACGCCGCCACCGTCGTCCACAGGATGATGCGTGCGATGCGGCCGTTGTCGGCGCCGAAGCGCTCGGCCAGCATCGACACGTTGCTCGCGCTCGGCAGCGCCGCGACCAGCACGATCACGGCCAGCGCCGAGGGCGCGAGCGGCAGCCCCAGCGCGATGGCACCGCGCCCCAGCGCCCAGACCGCCAGCGGATGCAGCACCAGCTTCACCAGCACCACGGGCAGCACGTCGGCCAGCGGCGCTTTCGGCGTGGGCCCGGCGCCGGTGCCCATCGCCGCCGCCACCATGGCGCTGGCGCCGTGCTCGCGCGCCAGCAGCGCCGAGCGCGCGAGCACCGCGCCGATGGTGAAGAGCGCCACCGGCGAGGCCGCGTCGGCCAGCATGGCGATGGTGCGCTCCACCGGCCCGGGCAGCGGCCAGCGCACCGCCGACAGCAGCACGCCCAGCAGGATCGACCAGGGCATCGGGTTCACGAGGATGCCGCGCAGCGCCTTGCGCGCGGCCAGCGTGGCGCCGTGCCGGCCCGCGCTGCCGGCACCGTCGAGCCGCGACAGCGCGATGCACAGCGACGAGGTCACGACCAGGTCGAACGCGATGGTGATGATGATCGGCCCGGCCGCCTGCGCGCCCAGCAGCGCCACCAGCAGCGGCACGCCCATGAAGCCGGTGTTCGGAAAGGCCGCCACCAGCGCGCCGAAGGCCGCGTCGTTCCAGCCGATGCGCGCATTGCGCGTGAACAGCACCACGCCCGCCACCACGGCCAGCGCGCAGATGCCCCAAATCAGTGCAACGCTGCCGTCCAGCAGCTGCGCGATGGGCGTGCCGGCGCCGAAGCGCAGCAGCATGCAGGGCAGCGCGAAATACAGCACGAAGGTGTTGAGCCCCGGGATCGCCTCCAGCGGCAGGATGCGGGTGCGGGCGGCAGCGTAGCCGGCCGCGATCAGGGCGAAGAAAGGAAAAGTAACAAGGAAAACAGGCAGCACGCCGGCATTGTCGTCCTCCTTCGTCGCGCGATGCCCGCTGACACGGACGGCCGCAGCCGGGCCCGTATCATTGCCCGCTTTGCGACGGCCGCGCCCTGCGGCCCCTCCTGCCTTTTTCGCGTTCCCGCTTTCCCGGTTCCCCCTCCCCCATGTCCCACGGTCTCAATCTCGCCCAGCAAGAAGCGGTCAACTACATGCACGGTCCCTGTCTGGTGCTCGCAGGTGCGGGCTCGGGCAAGACGCGCGTGATCACGCACAAGATCGGCCGGCTGATCCAGTCGGGCCTGAAGCCCGAGCGCATCGCGGCCATCACCTTCACGAACAAGGCGGCGGCCGAAATGCGCGAGCGCGCCAAGGACCTGATCGGGCGCGACGCGCGCAAGGTGGTGGTGTGCACCTTCCACGCGCTGGGCGTGCGCATGATGCGAGAAGACGGCCACGTGCTGGGCCTGAAGAAGGCCTTCAGCATCCTGGACGCCGACGACGTCACCAAGATATTGAAAGACTGCGGCGGCACCGTCGACATCGCCACCGCCCGCATCTGGCAGTGGACGATCAGCAAGTGGAAGAACATGGGCCTGAACGCTGCGCAGGCCGCGGCCGCCGCGGTGGACGACAACGAGCGCATCACGGCCGAGATCATGGTCCAGTACGAAGAGCGGCTGCAGGCCTACCAGAGCGTGGACTTCGACGACCTCATCGGCATGCCGCTGAAGCTGCTGTACGAGTTCCCCGAGGTGCGCGCCAAGTGGCAGGCCATGCTGGGCCACATCCTGGTCGACGAATACCAGGACACCAACGCCACGCAGTACGAAGTGCTCAAGGCGCTGGCCGGCGAGCGCGGCCAGTTCACGGCGGTGGGCGACGACGACCAGTCGATCTACGGCTGGCGCGGCGCCACGCTGGACAACCTGAAGAAGCTGCCGGTCGACTACCCGACGCTCAAGGTCATCAAGCTGGAACAGAACTACCGCTCCACCAGCGCCATTCTTCGCGCGGCCAACAACGTGATCGGCCCCAACCCCAAGCTGTTTCCGAAGACGCTGTTCTCCGAACTCGGCGAAGGCGAGCCGGTGCGCATCGTCGATGCCGACACCGAGCTGCACGAGGCCGAGCGCACGGTGGCGCGGATCATCAGCCTGCGCGCGGGCGACACGGTGTCGCAGGGCAAGCAGTACAAGGAGTTCCGCGACTTCGCGATCCTGTACCGCGCCAACCACCAGGCGCGCATCTTCGAACAGGCGCTGCGCAAGGCACAGATTCCCTACAAGGTGTCGGGCGGCCAGAGCTTCTTCGACCGCGCCGAGATCAAGGACCTGTGCGGCTGGTTCCGCCTGTGGGTCAACAACGACGACGACCCGGCGTTCCTGCGCGCCATCACCACGCCCAAGCGCGGCATCGGCCACACCACGCTGGCCAGCCTGGGCAGCTTCGCGAGCCAGTACAAGCTGAGCCTGTTCGCGGCGCTGTTCAGCCCCTCGCTGCCGAGCGTGATCCCCAAGCGCACGCTCGACGGCGTGCACGAGTTCGGCCGCTACATCAACGACCTGGAATACCGCGCGCGCCGCACCATGGGCGCCGAAGCCTCGCGCGCCTTCATGCTCGAGTGGCTCAAGGAGATCGACTACGAGCGCCATCTGTACGAAGGCGAGGACAGCGAGGCCGCAGCCGCCACGCGCTGGACCAACGTGCTGGAGTTCGTCGACTGGATGTCGCAGCGCGCCGGCGGCTCGCTCGACGACGCCTCGGGCGCCGATGACACGAACCCGAACGAGCACAAGAGCCTGCTCGAGGTGGCGCAGACCATCTCGCTGCTGTCGACCATCAGCGAGCGCGAGCAGGACCAGAACGTGGTCACGCTCTCGACGCTGCATGCGTCCAAGGGCCTGGAGTGGCCGCACGTGATGCTCATCGGCGTGACCGAGGGCCTGCTGCCCTTCAAGCTCGACGACGACAACGGCCGCCAGAAGGTGGTGAGCGACGAGACCACGCAGCGCCTGCAGGAAGAGCGCCGCCTCATGTACGTGGGCATCACACGCGCGCAGCGCAGCCTGGCCGTGAGCTGGACCAAGAAGCGCAAGCAGGGCCGCGACATGGTGCCTTGCATGCCGAGCCGATTCATCGCCGAGATGGGCCTGGACAAGGCCACGACCAAGGAAGACCCGCGCGAGAAACTGAAGGCGCTGCGCGCCGAGTTCGCACGCAAGGCGCTGGACAGCGCGGCCAAGGCCGCCGCCACGCCATGAGGACGACGGCGACGGTCGCAGTCGCGCTGCTTGCCGCCGCCCTCGCGGCCGGTTGCACAACGCCCCGCGACCCCAACTGCCCCGCCGACGCACGCGAGCTGCCGCTGCAGGCGCTGTACGGCCAGTGGGACGCCCGCTTCGACGACCTGCCCGGCACGGCCGTCGTGCAGCTGGGCAAGCACCCCGAGTACGCCGGCGTGCGCGGCACCATCACGCGCCGCGCCGATGCCTCAACAAAGACGACCGTCGCGCAGCTCGCTGGCGATGTCGACGACGAGGGCGCGCTGTCCATCGACGAATCGCTGGACGGCCGCGCCATCAGCGGCGTCTGGTCGGGCACGCTGCAACCCGGCGCCTGCGGCCGCGAGTTCCGCGGCACGTGGCGCGATGCCGCGACCGAGCGCACGCACCCGTTCGTGCTGCGCAAGACCGTCGCACAGGAAGGAAAGCCATGAAGACGACACGACGACACCCTGCTTCTCTGTTCACGCTGCGCACCGTGGCTGCCGTGGCCGCATGCCTCGGCGCCGCATCTGTCGCACAAGCACAAGCCGTCGACAAGCCCGCCAGTCCGCTGGCCGATGCACAACTCACCTGGCAGCAATGCGCCGCGCTCGGCGCGAACAACGAGGCACGCCTGGCCTGCTACGACCGCTGGTCGCAACAACAGACGCTGCCCTCGGTGTCGGTGCCCGTGGCGCCGCCGGTGCTCGCGAGCACGCAGCCGCCGGTGGACGGCACGATTCCGGCCACGCGCGTGGTCTCGGTCGCGACCATCGAAGGCTGCCGCGACCGCCAGTACTCGACGCTGTCGCGCTTCTGGGAACTCGAGAACGCCACCGACTGCGGCACCTTCGGTTTCCGCGGCTACCGCCCGCTCACGGTGTCGGCATCGGCCGCCACCGACAAGCCCCAGCCGCCGACCTCGCCGTCGGCCGGCCACACGGCCGAGCCCGTGGCCTACCAGGCGAACGAGATGCGCATCGGCCTGTCAGTGCGCACCAAGCTCGCGCAGGGCATGCTCACGCAGAACGACCCGATCAAGAAGGACTCGCTGTGGTTCGCCTATTCGCAGCAGTCGACCTGGCAGCTGTTCAACGGCTCGATCTCGCGGCCCTTCCGCACCACCGACCACGAGCCCGAGCTGATGTATGTCTACCCGACCGACGTCCACCTGCCCGGCGGCTGGCGCTGGCGCTATGCGGGCGTGGGCATCGTGCACCAGTCGAACGGCCAGAGCCTGCCGCTGTCGCGCAGCTGGAACCGCGTGTACCTGATGGGCGGCGCCGAGCTCGACGACCGCTTCACCGTCACGGGCCGCGTCTGGCAGCGCATGTCCGAAAGCGCCGCGAAGGACGACAACCCCGACATCGCCGACTACATCGGCCGCGCCGAAGTCACGGGCCGCTGGAACCTCAACCGCGACAACCAACTGGGCATCACGGTGCGCAACAACCTGCGCGACAGCGGCCGCGGCTCGGTGCGCCTCGAATGGCTGAAGGCCATCGGCGACCCGACCAAGAGCAACCTGCGCTTCCACACGCAGCTGTTCCATGGCTACGGCGACACGCTGGTGGACTACAACCGCAAACGCACGGTGCTCAGCATCGGCCTCAGCCTCGTCGATTTCTGATCTTCATCCTCACATCCAGGCCCCACAGATGAGTGCAGACCTCACCCCCGTCGATGCCACGCAGCGCGAGATCATCGCGGCCCTGCACGTGGCGCCCGTCTTCGATGCCGCCGCCGAACTCGCGCGGCGCACCGACTTCCTCGCCGACTACCTGCGCAGCACCGGCCTGAAGACGCTGGTGCTGGGCATCAGCGGCGGCGTCGATTCGCTGACCGCCGGCTGCCTCGCGCAGCGCGCGGTCGAGAAGCTGCGCGCCGAAGGCCGCGACGCCACCTTCATCGCGATGCGCCTGCCCTACGGCGTGCAGCGCGATGAGGCCGAGGCGCAGGCCGGGCTGGCGGTGATCCGCCCCGACCGCCTGCTGACGGTGGACATCCGCCCCGCCGCCGATGCGATGCTGGCCGCGCTGCGCGCGGGCGGGCAGGCGTTTCGCGATGCGGCGCACGAGGATTTCGTGCTCGGCAACATCAAGGCGCGCCAGCGCATGATTGCGCAGTTCGCGGTGGCCGGTGCGCACGACGGCCTCGTGATCGGCACCGACCACGCAGCGGAAGCGCTGATGGGTTTCTTCACCAAGTTCGGCGACGGCGCGGCCGACATCACGCCGCTCACCGGCCTCAACAAGCGCCGCGTGCGCGCGGTGGCGCAGCTGCTGGGCGCGCCCGATGCGCTGGTCTACAAGGTGCCCACGGCCGACCTCGAGTCGCTGGTGCCGGGCAAGCCCGACGAAGACGCCTTCGGCGTGAGCTACGAGCAGATCGACGATTTCCTCGAAGGCAAGCCGGTGTCGGCCGCGGCGCGTGCGGTGATCCTGTCGACGCATCGCAAGAGCGCCCACAAGCGGGCGCTGCCGGTCGAACCGCCCGCACTTGGGTGACAAACGGATCACATTGAAGTCCCCGAAAGGGATGCTTCGATGCATGTGTAAAGCATCGGACGAAAAAAAGTCGCGAAATACCAGCCTGAGAGGGACTTGATTAACCTTTAGGTATCAATTGGTGCGCTTTTGTCTGCAAGAATTTTGGACGACCGGACACACAGTCCGGCCTTCTGGAACCTCATGCTTGACGTAGTGAAACCCGAAATCCTGGTGGTCGACGACGATCCCGAAGTCTGCGAGACGCTGGTCGACCTGCTGGAGTCGTCGGGCTTTCGCGCACAGGCCGTGCCGGACGGCCTGGCCATGGCAGCCCGGCTCGACCAGCGCGCCTTCTCGCTCGTGATCATCGACCTGCGTCTGAAGAAGGAAGACGGCATCGAGCTCGCACGCCAGCTGCGCACGCGCTCGCGCATCCCGATCATCATCCTCACCGGCCAGGGCACGGCCGCCGATCGCATCCTGGGCCTGGAAACCGCCGTCGACGATTTCATCGCCAAGCCCTTCGACAACCGCGAACTGGTCGCGCGCATCCGCGCGCTGCTGCGCCGCTCGGCCGAGACCGGCATGCCGCGCTCGCTGCGCACCGACCGCCTGAGCCACGAGCGCTACCTGTTCGGCCCCTGGACCCTCAACATCACCGCGCGCGAGCTGCTGCACGGCGACGGCACGCCCTGCGACCTGACGCACGGCGAGTTCGCCCTGCTCGAGGTCTTCGTGCTGCATGCGAACCGCGTCATCGACCGCGAGCAGCTGCTGCTCAAGACGCGCAGCGCCCAGTCGGACGCGGTGAGCCGCACGATCGACGTGCTGGTGTCGCGCCTGCGCCGCAAGATCGAAGAAGATCCGGACCATCCGCGCTTCATCTGCACGGAACGCGGCGCGGGCTACCGCTTTGCAGCGAACGTGGTGCGCTGCTGAGGCAGCAGCGCCGGCACCCGCCCGCCCCATGCAAGGCCCCCGCACCTCCTCGAACGCGAACGCGCCTGCGCGCGGGCGCAAGCGCTCGTGCAGCCTGCGCGGGCGATGGCTCTCCGCGTTCGCCGTACTGGCCATCACCACGCTGGTGCTGGCCGCCGTGGCGATGGTGGCGCTGTTCAACGCCAAGGCCGCGATCCAGGGCTTCGACGAGCGCATCCTGCCGTCGGTGGCGAAGTCGCTCGCGCTGTCGGAGCGCGTCACTCACCTGGCGGCGGCAGCGCCGTACGTGGCGGAAATGTCGATATCGGCGCGGCTCAACCAGGAAAAGGCCGATCTGCTGAAGCGACAGGAGGAGGTGCGCGCGCTCGCGGCGCAACTGCCGCCAGCGAGCGGCGCAGCCACCGGTGTGCCGAAGGTGCTGAGCGCCATGCAGGTGGTGCTGGACGATCTGATCGAGTTCAAGCGCCTGGACCTCGCGCTGCGGGAAGAAGGCCGCGGGCGCATTCACGCGCTGAGCCAGATGGAGCACCGCATCGCCGATCTGCCCGAGCGTTCCAGGTTCGTTGCAGACCACACGCTGCATCTGCTGCGGGTTGCCTTGTACGCCCACAACACGCTCGACCTGGACGAGGCCGAGCGGGTCTATCTCGCCTACGCCGGCTCAGCCAACGCCTTGCGCATCGATGCGGCGATCCGCGCCCAGATCGCCGCGCAGGCCGACAGCATCTTCGCGCTGCGCAGGCAGCACCTCGCGCTGCGCGATCGCAAGACCCTGCTGCTGACCTCCACGCGCGTGCTCTCGGAAGAGCTCACGCGCTCGGTCGACCGCCATGTGGCGGCGCTCAGCGCCGAGGTGTCCTCGCGCGAACATTCGGTGGGCCTGATCGTGCGCTCGGGGCTGATCGCGGTCACGCTCGCGCTGCTGGTCGCGGCCGCCGCGCTGGTGCTCGGGTACTGGAGCCTGCGCGAATCGCTGCGCGACCTCACGCGGGTCACCTCCGCCATCACCGAGCTGTCGCACGGCAACGCCAGCGCGCCGCCCGATGTCTCGCGACGCGACGACGAGGTCGGTGCGCTCGTCGGTGCATTCAACGTGTTCCGCGACAACACGCTGTCGATGCGGCGGATGGGTGCGGACATTTCGGAGCAACGGCGCCTGCTGCGCACGGTGCTCGACAGCATCGACGACGGCCTGGGCGCGTTCGACGCCGAAGGCCGCCTGGTGGCCTGGAACCCGCGCTTCGCCGCGCTGCTGCGCCTGCCCGCGCAGGCGATCCATACCGGCGCGACGCTCGACACGCTGCGCGCGGCGCTACCGGCGCTGGCCGACGGCCGCCCCGCCGTCGACCTGCTGGGGCCGCCCGACGCACAGCGGCGGCGCGACGACTACCTGCTCGACAACGGCCAGGTGCTGGCCGTGCGCAACCACCCCATGCCGGCCGGCGGCTTCGTCACGCTGTACAGCGACCAGAGCGAGAGCCGCGCGCTCGAACGGCAAGTGCGGCAGGCGCAGAAGATGGAAGTGCTGGGCCAGCTCACGGGCGGCGTCGCGCACGACTTCAACAACCTGCTGGCGGCGATCTTCAGCAACCTGCAGCTGCTGCAGTCGCGCGACGACCTGTCGCCCGACATGCGCCGGATCGTGGACCGGGCGTTCCGGGCCTCGGAGCGCGGCGCCGTGCTCACGACGCGCCTGCTGGCCTTTGCACGCCGCCAGACGCTGCGCGCCGAAGTGATCGATGTCGACCAGATGCTGGCCGGGTTGCAGGACCTGATCGAGTACTCGCTCGGCCAGGGCATCCGCGTCGAGCTCGACCTGCAGGCCGACGGGGCGTGCGTGCTGGCCGACGGCGGGCAGCTCGAGAACGCAATCCTCAACCTGGCGCTGAACGGGGGCGCGGCGATGCCGCGCGGGGGTGTGCTCACGCTGCACAGCGCGTGGCACGCGGCGGCGGCTGCGGCGCATGGCGTGAATGGCGCGCAGGGCAGCCCTGGCCCGGTGGTCGAGATCCGCATCAGCGACACGGGCCACGGCATGCCGCCGCACGTGCTGGAGCACATCTTCGAACCCTTCTTCTCGACCAAGGAGAACGAAGGCAGCGGGCGGGGCCTGAGCATCGTCTACGGCTTCGTCAAGCAGTCGGGCGGCGACCTGCGCGTGCGCAGCACGGTCGGCCAGGGCACCGCGTTCACGCTGGTGCTGCCCGAGGCCGCGCCGTCGGCGGCGCCGGCCTGCGCACCGCCGCCACCCGCGCTGTCGCTCGACGCCTTGCAGGTGCTGCTGGTGGACGACGACACCGACGTGCGCGACGCCACCTTCGAATTTTTCAAGGAGCACGGTGCGCGAGTGCAGGCGGTGGCGTCGGCCACCGACGCCACCGCCGCGCTCGAACGCCAGGCCTTCGACCTGGTGCTGTCGGACGTCAGCCTGGGGCCCGGCGGCGACGGCCTGCAGCTGATGCGCGACGTGCAGCGCCTCTACCCGCGCACTGCCGTGGTGTTGATCTCGGGACTTCCCTCCGACCTGCTCGCGCACCGCCACGCGGTGCCGCCGCGCACGCGGATCCTGCGCAAGCCTTTCCTCACGGCCGACCTGGTGCGGGCCATTGCGCAGGCCCTGGCCCACCACCGCACAGACGCACCAGCGACCACGGCCCACGCGGCCTGACCGAGTTACCTGAGCGGGCGCCCCCGGGCCGCGGGCCTCCGCATGCGCAGAACACTTGTTTGCATTGCGCGTGTTTCTTTGTGCTTTTGAATTGTTTACTTTTTATTTACAGAGCTCCGCCCCAATAGGTCTTGAGCGCCGACCGTTCGCCTGCCGCGAATCCGGACGGCCCGGCAACCGCCACAAGACACAGACAAAGGGGAGTGCTCGATGCCACGACGAGGGACACGCAGGAAGACCGCACGGGGCGCCGCCGCGCCGCATCCGCGATGAGGAGCGCCATCAAGCCGCAAGGCGTGCGCCGCAACCCCGCGCCGGAGATCGAGCACAGCTTCATGCACCATCCGCAGACCGGGCCGGTGCCTTCGGGCCAGCGTGGCTTCCTGCACAGCCTGCAGCACGGCAGCCCGTCACCGCAGGAGCGCTGGCACTGCCACGACGCGTACGAGCTGCACCTGATCGCCGACACGGGAGGCTGGGCCTTCGTCGGCGACCACGTCGAGCGCTTCGAGCCCGGCCACCTGGTGCTCACCGGGCCGCGCTTGCCGCACAACTGGGTGTCGCTCAACCTGCCGTCCGAAGGCGTGGAACTTCGCAGCCTCGCCTTGCAGTTTCCGGACGCGCCGCTACGCCAGGGCATGCAGGTGTTCGCCGAGCTCCAGGAGGCAGCCCCGCTGCTCGAAATGGCCCGCTACGGGGTCGAGTTCTTTGGCATCAGCGACGACGTGCGCGAGCACCTCGAGCGCCTGCAGCGCAGCGAAGGGCCCGAACGGTTCTCCGAGTTTCTCGGCCTGCTGAGCCTGCTCACGCGCTGCAGGCAGCATCGCGTGCTCTCGTCGGGCTGGCTGCCGGTCAAGGGCAACGCGGAGACGGTCGCTGGCATCGGCAAGGCCGTCGCGTACATCCGGCAGCACCTCGACCAGCCGTTGTCACTCTCGGAGGTCTGCGCGCAGACAGGCCTGAGCCAGGGCAGTTTTTCGCGGCTGTTCAGCCAGGCCACGGGCGTGCCGTTCACCGATTTCGTGAACCGGCTGCGCGTCGGCAAGGCGTGCCAGCTGCTGATGGAAAGCGACCAGCAGATCTCGAGCATCTGCTACGCCGCCGGGTACAACAACATCGCCAACTTCAACCGACGCTTCCTGGAGATCAAGGGCATGACGCCCAAGGAGTTCCGCCTGCGGATGGCCATGCGCCACAGCCAGAGCCAGACGCTGCCGATCTCGCGGCTCGACATGGCGGGCGTCAGCGTCGGTGCGATGGCCGCCACCGACACGGTTCACGCCAGCGTCGCGACATCGCAGCGTCAGTCGTAGGCGAGCGTCACCAATGCGGCCGATGGGCCGCCTGCTTGCGGCTGCGCCAACGCAAGCAGTGACAGCGTGCCGCCCTGCTGGCCGATCGCATGCCACTGCGCGGGATCGATGGCCTGCGTGCGCCCCCGGCTGTCCACGAAGCGCGCCGACACCGCCTGCGTGCGCGCCATCTCGACCTTCATTCGCGCGCTGGGCCGGTCCACGGTTTCACGGGAAAAGGCCAGCTCGGCCTGGCGTTCGCCCGTCGATGTCGCCTTCATCCGCTGCGGCTGTTGTCGTTGATGTTGCTGGGGTTGCACCAGGGCCACCTGGTAGGGCGCGGCGACGATGGCACCGGTGAAATGAATGGTGCCGTCCCCGGCGTGGCTGCCAAGCGCCAGGCCGCCCAGCCAGGGAATGCCAACCATCGCGGCCAGCCGACGAAGAGAAACCGTGCGTCGTTCCATGGGTGCTCCCTCCTTGCCATCTGCCGCCGAAGCGGCACGTTCAAGAGCGCCTTGGGCAAGGCGAAGGAGCCATGTTAAGCGTGCAATGTGACGCGTTTCTCAGTGCATTCACTCCACCTGACGGCGCTGTCTGCGTGCAAGATGGCGGGTTGTGCCGAGGGCGTGCGGACCGGATGCGCAAGGGGCGCGTTAAGGGCGTGCTACTGGTAGTTCAACGTGAATGTCATCACGGCATTGGCAGTACCGGGCCCGACCACTGCTCCGGTCTGGTAGTAGGCGGCCTGCAGCTTGACGGAATGGGTGCTACCCGAAGTAACGTTATAGCCCGTCAGAGGATAGTTCTTTCCGAACTGTAGGACTGCGGACGCTGCGTCCTTCAGTTGCACGCCGATCCCCGAGGCGGTCGCCCCCGGAGACAACGCGATCACACCGTTGGATGGCACCAACACACCAGCGGGCGCGGCAAATTGATATCCGATGTTCAGCGGCCGTGAGACGCCGCCGACGGTGACCAGCATGCCCGGAGGGCACGTGACCGTGATCGCGAACGCCTTCGCGGGCCCCGTGGCTCCAATCCTGCTGAAGGCCGAGCTCTTGTGTGATCCCAGGGCAACGGCCACATCCTGCACAGTGCAGGTCGGAGGGCCTTGGACGACAGTGGGTCCCACGGTCACTCCCCATGCTCCCTTGCTGAGAACGCCATTGATGCTGTACCTCGATTCCAGCATCGACGCGGAGGGAGTGACCGTGCCACCGCTGATCGGGCCGGTTTTCACATACTGCATGCGCAGGCCAATCCCCAGCGTGGTCTTGGTCGACGACGCCAGCCCGCACTGGAACCAGACGCCGTATTCAGGCGCCGACTGGACCGTTCCTGCAACGCCTGCCGAAGGCAATCCACCGGGATCCAGTACACCACTCATGCACGCAAGCCCTTGCACTGAAAGGCCGATGGCAAATGCGACGCCGACCCCTGGAACATTGGTTTCGAAGACACTGACCGCTGCCCCCGAGTAACTGGTCTGAATGCCTGACTTGGACAGTCCTGCGACCCTGATTGCTGCGCCGAAAACGGCATTCCCGGTGCACTCATACATGGAAGTCGTCGCTGAAGATAGGCCTCGCCAATCCATCAGGATCCCGCCAACCGGCAGGTCACGAGGCACAGCGATCGTGGCTGGCACAACAAGTATCTGATTGGCCATCGGAGCACATTTCGTTTGCGCAAGGGTCATGGAAGGCACCCCCAGCAAGCACATGACGAGACACACCAGTGCCGCGCGCATGATGCGGCTGCCCGATCTCGATAGCCATCCCTTGCAGTTCATCGCGTGTCCTTGTTTGTCCGTTGTCTTGAGGCAGGCTCGCCCCTCACTGGGCGCACTGAGCGTCCACCGCCTGCCACGGCGACGCAGGGGCATCGGTCGGCGCCACGCCCGACAGAAGCGGCAGGCTGCAGCGCTGCCCCTTCTCCTCGCCCCACGCCAGTTCGTACTGCGCGGCGTCGGCGATCACGCTGCGCAGCAAGAGCCGCCCGTCCTGCGCCACCGTGCCGACCTCCTGCCCCGCCGCGTCCGTCACCCGCGCACCGAACGGCACCGGCGTGCCGTCGGCCAGGGTGACGCGCACGAGCACCGAGCGCCCGCCACCCGAGGTCTCGAACTTCAGCTTGACCACGGCGCCCGCCGTGGGTGCGACGCGCTGCGTGCTCGACTTCAGCTCCACGCTCATCGGCAGGCCCTTGGGATCGAGCTCGACTTCGTTGCTCGCAAAGGGCGCGAGGTTCGACACCACGGCCTGCCCTCCTGGCCCGACACGCAACCCGCTTGCATTGGCGACTCGCGCGCCGTTCGCGCCCGTCGCCTCGACGATGGCGAGCGTTTCGCCCATCGCAGGCGCGAACACCACGCCACCGCCGTGGGCCACCACACCGCCCGACACGCCCACGCCCAGCTGCGAATAGCCTTCGCCGGCCGACGCGCTGCCGCGCCAGGTGGCGACGGGCGAGACATGGGCCACCGTGGCGCCGCCGCCGGTGCGTGACGACGTCGACACCCCGTCGCCCCCGCTGCTGTGGCTCGCGTTGAGGCTGTAGCTCCACGCGTTGTCTTCGCCGAACACGCCGCCTGCGGAGGTGCGCATGTCGATCGCGCCGCTGGAATCGCGCTGCACGCTCGACGTGGTGTAGACCTCGCGCGACCCGGCGTCCAGCGGAATGCCGAAGGTCAGCATGACCGTGTTGTTCCAGCGCTTGCGCAAGGGGTCGAACTGCCGGGCGGCCGAGAGCCCGAGGTTCACGCGGCCGAAGCTCTTGCTGTAGCCGGCCTGGAACTGCGTGTCCCGGCCCTCGCGGTTCCAGTAGTCCTGGGTCGAGCCGCTCAGGTAGAAGGACCCCAGGTCGCCCGGCAGGTTCTGGTTGAGCATGAGCTGAAGGCGGCCGCGCAGGTGTCCACCCGGCAGGCCGCTGCCGTCGCCGCGCGAGGGCCCCGGGGCCTCGCCCAGCGCCACGGCTTCGCGCAGACCCAGGTAGCCCTTGCTCGAATAGCGGTAGGCCGCAAGCGTGACGTGGGTGTCGGTGGGCGCCAGGATCTTGGTGTAGGCCAGCCGCACGCTGTGGCCGCTTCGGCGCTCCTGCCCGGACAGGCTGGCCGCGGTGCCGGTCAGGTCGACGCCGAAGGCGCCCCAGCTGGTGTTGAGCGCAGCCCCACCCACCAGGGCGCGATAGCCGCGTGCAAGCAGCACGCCGCCGTAGCCCGTGAGCATGTTCGTGAAGCCATGCTGCACTGTGCCCTGGAACAACGCGCGCCGGCTGTGCAGCTGTGAATCGCGCAATTGGCCCGCCGTCACGCGGTAACGCGTGATGCCGGGACGCAGCGCGTTCACCGCGGCGGCGTAAGGCACCTTCGACACCTGCACGCTGCCGTCGGCTTCGGTGACTTCGACGTCGAGGTCGCCGCCGTAGCCCGTGGGGTACAGGTCGTCGATCACGAAGGCGCCGGCCGCCACCGTGGTCTCGCGCAGCAGGTTGCCGTTCTGTCTGACGCGCACCACCGCGTTGCCCCGGGCGATGCCCGTGATGCGCGGCGCATAGCCGCGCTGGGACTCCGGCACCATGCGGTCGTCGGTGGCCAGCTGCACGCCGCGAAAGCCGAAGCTGTCGAACAGCGCGCCTTCGGTGAAGGCATCGCCCACCACCAGCTGACTGCCCCAGGGCTCGATGGCGCGCTGCACGTAGGTTTGCGTGCCCTGGTAGTGGGTGCCGCGCGCCGAGCCGGTCGTGAGGCTGCCGTGGTGCCGCAGCCGCCAGGGGCCGATGTTGCCGCCCGCCACCAGGCCCACGTAGCCCTGGCTGTCCGAGCGTCCTGCGGTCTTCGAGCGGTAGTAGTTGGCGTCGTACTGCAGCAAGGCGGCGGGCACGCCGTCGTCCCATTGGCTCGGGTCCACATGGCCGCGCGCCTGGCGCCGAAGCGCCGCCTGCGGCACGCCGATGTCGAGCCGCTGTTCGCCGTTGTCGAAGAACGCGGTCGCGTCGGGCACCAACTGGGCCAGCGTCACGCAGTCTCGTTTCGATGGCGACGGCGCTGCGCCCGGCAGCAGGGCTGTTGCCTCGGGCGACAGGCGCTGCAGATCGACACCGACACGCTCGAGCAGATCGCGGTCGAAGCAGGTCGCAACATCGCCGCTGCGCGCGCCCACGGCTTTCAGCGTGACGGTGCTGCGCCCGAGCCAGACCTGGTTGACGTAGAGGTCGGCGCGATAGCGCCCCGCCTCAGCGGGGTTGCCCTTGTTGTAGCGGCTCAGGTCCAGCGGTACGCCGTTGCCCAGCCGCAGGAAGTCTTCGTTGAAACGCACTTCCGCAGGCTGCGTTGCGGCGGCCGGCGTGTCGGCCCTGGCCTGCGTGCCGGCCGCCATCGCCAGAAGCGCCGCCACCGCGCAGGGGGACAACCGCCGCACGGTCCGCACGGCGTTCTTCGAGGCCTTCATGCATCGCCATCCGCTAGCGTGCGGCGCCCTTGGGGAGCACGGCGTTGCCTGGCACGGCGCCGCCGTAGTCGTTCAGCGTCTGATAGCGAAGCTGGAGGTCTGCGGCCGCACGGCCATCGAGCGAACCCTTCAGCGGGAGCTCCCTGGTTTCGCCCGGCGCCACCATCACGCCATCGTCGAACCCTGCGCGCTTGCCTTCGCTCTCGAGTTCCACCGAGACGAGGTTCAGGTGATAGGGCGTCGGGTTGCGCACCTCGATCGCCGGCGCGCCCTCGCGCCCGACCAGCCGCCAGACCGCCTGGGCCGGAGCCCCTTCGGCCTTGCCTGCCAGCCCGGGCGGACGGAAGAACAGCTTGATCCGCGAACGGAACGCCAGCTGCAGCTTGTTCGCCTCGGCCATGGCCCCTTCGGGACGGGGCGGCACTTCGAGCATGTTGAGCCAGAACACCGACTCGCGGTCGGAAGGCAGCGGCTCACCCGTGTAGGCGATGCGCAGGGTCTGGCTGCGCGTGGGATCGATGCGGGACACCGGCGGCGTGACCAGGAACGGCGCGCCCTTCGCGGCGGGACCGGCTTCGGCGTTGCCGTCGTCGGTCCAGACCTGCACCAGGGCGGGCGACGCCCCCTCGTTCGAGAGCCTCAGCGTCACCTCGGTTTCTTTCGCGGGATAGATGACGCGGGTGGCGGCCATCACCACGGCCGCCTGCACCCCGCCACACAGGACGAGCGCGCCGACGGCCGCCGTCACGATCCGCATCGCAGCCGATGCATGCGCAGTCTTCATGGGTTCTCCCGAAGCGGTCATTCCGGACACGGGCGACCGCTGGCTGCGGCCGCCCGCGCAACCCGTCACTGGTAGGCGATCGAATACACGACGCTCGTCGTGACCTTGCCGACGGTGGCGGCACCGCCGCTGGCGACGTACTCGGCGGTGTAGCGCAGCGAGGCCGCGCCGTTGACGATGTCGGCGGCCTTGGAGCTCTGCGCCGACAGCGCCAGGCCAAGCTTGATGGGGCTGGCGTCGTCTGCGTTGCTCAGGCCGACCTGCACATTGGTGGCTCCACCCGGGGAGGGAATGAGACGGCCGGTCGTGCTGTCCACGGTGGCACCCGGTTCGAACTGGACCTGCACCTTGGCGGGTGTGGCGGCGCAGCCGGTCAGGTCGATGCTGAACGGCGTCTTGCCGGCCGTCTTGCCGGTCGCGCTGAGCGTGCTGGCGGCGACGGTCGGCAAGGTCACGACGATGTCTTTGTTGCCCCCGTTGATCACGCAGGTCTGGCCCGTGATCTCGCCGTTGAAAGAGATGTTCCCGTCCGCCGCCGAGGCAGATTGCGAGAGGGCGAGTGCGCCAGCGAAAGTAACGGCAGCAATGAAATGGGTACGCATATCGAGTGAACTCCTGAAGACGTGGGTTTGGATGTTGTGCGCGCGGGGTTCGTCTTCGGAGGCCCTGTCACGCCGGTGCTCCTGCGCCGGTCGCGTGGGAGTCAGGCCAATTTATGAACGGCGTGTGTCCCGCAGGCATACGCGTTTGGAACCGCGTGATACTCCGGTGACCTGCGGACAGCCAAAGGCGAACTAAATCACTCGAAAATTAACTGTTCATCCCAAGACTTCGGTTGCTGGGCCGGATCGAACGAGCCTTTGCAAAGGCTTTTTCCGTGAGGCGATCTGCATCTTCAGTTAACGATTTGGACGCAATTTCTTGAGCACCGACAACCCTTAATCGGCAATCCTCCTTTGAATCGCCATATTCATGCGTCTATATGCAGTGAGTTTTTCAAACCCATCCGCCTGCATTTCACATGAAATATGTCACCATTTCTTCACAAGAAAAAACAACCAAACACAACCAAAGTTAATTACTGAAAATTTCACATTTCATCCAGAAGATTTAAGAAATAGACTCCGCCCGCCTTACAAAGGCAAGCGTTATTCATTCTTAAAGATTCAGGGAAATAAAATGCAAAAGGGTAGTTTTTTCAAGGCTGCGGCAGTCGCGGTCACCGTGGTTCTCTCGCAAGGCGCGCTGGCCGCCGACGGCACCGTGAACTTCACCGGCGAAATCGTCGACACGCTGTGCTCCATCGCACCGAGCAGCCAGAACCTGACCGTGCCGCTGGGCAAGGTGTCGCGGGCCACCTTCTATGACAGCAACCCGATCGCTGTCGGTGCGGCTGCCAGCGTCGGCAAGAAGGCCACGCCCGCCAAGTTCACCATCGACCTGATCGGCTGCGGTGCCACGGCCACCGGTGCCTTCGTGACCTTCAACGGCGTGGCCGCCGCGGGCAACCCGGACCTGCTGGGCCTGGCGAACGCCGGCCAGGTCGGCACGGCAACCGCCACGGGCGTGGCTATCGAACTCGGCGACTCCGCCGGCACCCGCATCAAGCTCGGCGAGAAGTCGCAGGAATACATCCTCGGCAAGGGTGACAACTCGCTGAAGTTCCAGGCCGCCTACATCGCGACCGCAACGGCCGTCACGGCCGGCCCCGCCAACGCGGTGGCGCAGTTCACGGTCGCCTACAAGTAATCGCCGCACCGCGGTCCTCGCACGCCGACTGAAGCCCTTCGCATCGCGTCGGCGCGATACCGCCCAGGTTTCACGGCACCGCCGCCCGATCGACACACGGCGGCAGGTGCCACCTCCCGTTTTCATTTCTTGCCCGCACGCCGGGCGCACTGCGTGGTGCGCCGGCACGGTCGGGTGCGCGCGGTTCATGTGTCGGAAACGCGCCGAGGAATTTTTTCTATGTTCAGCAAGAACCGCTTCCGATGGACCTTGGCCGTCCTGCTGGCGCTGTGCCTTCCGTGGCCGGCCGGTGCGGGCATCACGCTCAGCGGCACGCGCGTGATCCTGGGCGAGAAGGACCGCGAAGCCTCCATCCCGGTGAAGAACACCAGCACCTCGCCCTACGTGGTCCAGACCTGGATCGACGCCGGCGAAGGCCAGAACAAGACCCCGCTGCTCGTCACGCCGCCGCTGTCGCGGCTCGATCCGGGCATGGAGAACATCCTGCGCATCATGCGCGTGGCCGGCGACCTGCCGGCCGACCGCGAGTCGGTGTTCTGGCTCAACGTCAAGGAGATCCCCGAGCGATCGAAGGAAGAGAACGTGCTCCAGATCGCGGTGCGCAGCCGCATCAAGCTGTTCTACCGGCCAGCGCGGCTGGCGGGCAAGCCGGAAGAGTCGCGCGCGCAATTGCAGTGGGTGGTGAGCCCCGGCCCCGAGGGGCGCGGTGCGGTGCTGCGGGTCGCCAATCCGTCGGCCTATCACGTGACGTTCACGGCGCTGGACATCAACGACGGCCAGCAGAAGATCAACGCGGACATGGTGCCGCCCTTCGGCGAGGCCAGCTATCCGCTGACCGCCGTGAAGACGCCCGAAGCGATCCGGGTGAGCTTCACCACGCTCAACGACTACGGCGGCGAAACGCCCGGGGAGCAGGTCCGTGTTCCCCAGGGCACCACGCCCGTGGCGGTGAAGGCCGAGCCGCTGCCGCCGCCCGCCGCCCCGGCGGATGGCAGCAAGCAGTGATGACCCCGCGTCCGGGACGAATCGCCATGCGCCACTCCTGCGTCTTTCGCGCGCCGGTTCGATCAGCACTCCACGCCGCGATGCTGGGTGCACTCGGCATGCTGAGCGTGCCCGCCCTCGCACAACAACCAGCGCCACGGCCGCCGTCGGGCAGTGCCGACTTCAATGCGGAATTTCTCAGCATCGGCGGCGACCAGCCGCATGCGGACCTGTCCCTGTTCTCCACGGGCAACCGCGTGCTGCCAGGGACGTATCTCGTCGATGTCTCGCTCAACGAGCGCAGCACCGGCCAGACCGACATCCGCTTCACCGCGGTAGAGGGCCAGCTCGACGCCACCCCCTGCCTCACACGCGGCATGTTCGACACGTGGGGCCTGAACGTGCCGGTGTTTCCCGGCCTGGCGAACCTCCCGGACGACGCCTGCGTCGACCTGGCCTCCGCCATTCCCGAATCCGCCGTCACCTACGACGGCAGCAAGCAGCGCCTGACGCTCAGCATTCCGCAAGCGGCCTTGAAGCGGTCGGCACGCGGGGCCGTCGGCCCCGAAAAGTGGGACCGCGGCATCACCGCCGCGATGCTGGACTACCAGCTGAACTTCGCACGCTACAGCGGCAACAGCACGCGCGACACCGCGCCGATGCCAACGGCGCCGCAAAACATCTTAGACGGCAATCCGTTCGCCGACAGCGCGCGCAAGCCGCAGCGCAACACGCTCTTCGCGGGACTGCGCGCGGGCTTCAATGTCGGCGACTGGCGCTTTCGCCATTTCTCGACCTACAACCGCGGCCTCGACGGCCACAGCCGCTGGCAAAGCGTGAGCACGTACGCGCAACGCGACCTGGCATCGATCAACGCCTACCTGCGCATCGGCGACGGCAACACGCCCGGCAACTTCTTCGACAGCCTGCCATTCCGGGGCGTGCAGCTGGCCTCCGACGACGCGATGCTGCCCGACAGCCAGCAGGGCTACGCCCCCACCATCCGCGGCGTCGCCCAGACCAACGCGCGGGTCACGGTGCGCCAGAACGGCTACATCATCTACAGCACCTACGTCGCGCCCGGCCCGTTCGTCATCGACGACCTCTACCCTACGTCGTCGAGCGGCGACCTCGAAGTGAGCATCGCCGAGGCCGACGGCCGGCAGACGCGCTACACGCAGGCCTTCTCAGCCGTGCCCACACTGCTGCGCGAAGGCACGTGGCGCTTCTCGGCCGCCGTCGGCAGGTACCGCAATGGCGAAGGCGTGGAGACATCGCCGACCACACCCGCGGCGGCACGACCGGCCTTCCTGCAGGCCACGCTGGCGCGCGGGCTGGGCAACGAGCTCTCGCTGTACGGCGGGCTGATGGGGGCGAACATGTACCAGTCACTGCTCGTCGGGGTTGGCAAGAACCTGCGCGATTTCGGCGCCGTCTCGGTCGACCTGACCCACGCGCGAACCACCGATCGCACGCCCCTGAACGGCGCGTCGGTCTACAACGGGCAGTCGCTGCGTTTCCTGTATTCGAAATCCTTCCTGGACGCCGGCACCAGCTTTCGCGTGGCGGGCTACCGCTATTCGACCAGCGGCTACCGCACCTTCCAGGAGGCGGTGCAGATGCAGGACCTGCAGCCGCAGGAGTCGTTCCACAGCCGGCGCAACGAACTGCGCTTCGAACTGTCGCAGCAGCTCGGCGAGTGGGGGTCGGTGTACGCCTCGGCGCGCCAGCAGAGCTACTGGGGCACCTCCGCACAGGACCGGCTGGTGCAGGTCGGCTACTCGGGCAGCTACAGGCAGTTCGGCTACAGCCTCTTCTACAACCACAGCACCAGCCTGAACCGCGCGCCGAACCGGCAGATCATGTTCACGCTGACCATTCCCCTGGGCGACACGCGCGCCCATGCGCAGTACGCCGCCACCCGGGAGATCGGCGGGCGACTGGTGCAGCAGGCGAGCGTCTACGGCGCGGCGTTCGACGACAGTCGCCTGACCTACAACCTGACCGCGGCGCATGCCAACCAGGGCGGCGACAGCAGCGGCAGCGCAAGCGCCAGCTACCTCTCGCCCGTGGGCCGCTTCGATCTCGGGCATTCGCGCGGCCCGGGCTACGGCCAGACCACGGTCGGCGTGGCCGGTGGCCTGCTGGCGCATGCCGGCGGCGTGACGCTGTCGCAACCGCTGGGCGAGACCGTGGCCTTGGTGCAGGCACCGAAGGCGCAGGGCGTCGGCCTCGAATCGCGTCCGGGCGTGAGCACCGACCGGGCGGGCGACGCCGTCATTCCCAACCTCAGCCCGTACCGGCTCAACCGTGTCGCGCTTCGCACCGGCGACCTGGGTGACACCGTGGAAGTCAAGAACGCCGCCATGGACGTGGTGCCCACGCGCGGCGCCGTGGTGGCCGCGCGGTTCGAGACCTCGGTGGGCTACCGGCTGCTGATCACGCTGACCAACGGCAAGGGACGCGCACTGCCGCTGGGCGCGCGGATCGAGAACGAGAGCGGCCAGGAAGTCGGCGTCGTCGGACCGGACGGCCAGGCCTTCGTCACGGGCGCGGGCGACAGCGGCCAGCTCACGGTGCGCTGGGGCCAGGACGCGGCGGACCAGTGCAACGTGCCCTACCGCCTGCCGGTCGATCCCAGCCCCCCGCCCATCCGCGAACTGACCGCGCAATGCCAGGCGACAGACAGCGCGCCACCGAAGGGAATGAAATGAGCAGATGCCCCCTGTTGAATGCCTGCACGGCAGCCTCGGCCCTGGGCCTGCTGCTGTGCGCCTCGCCAGTGCTGGCCGAGTGCTACGTGACCAAGGGCTACGTGGAAAAAATCGTCAACATGAACATCGGCCGCGTCGTCATTCCCAACGACGCCACCGTGGGCACGGTGTTCAAGCAGCAGTTCTTTCCCCTGCCCCTTTCCGGCACGACCGACAAGCCATGGACCTGCAAGAAAGGCGGCGTCGTGAAAGGCGTGATGCTGCAGGGCACCCCCGTGCCGGGCTACGACCACGTGTTCACCACCAGCGTCCCCGGGGTGGGTATCCGCCTGTCGCGCTACTTCGACCAAAGCTCGGTCTCCTACTACCCGCACGAGCGCTCGACCACCGACGACTTCGGCGATTTCAACGCGGCGTCCCGCTTTCAGGTGGAACTGTTCAAGACCGCGCCCGTCACCGGCAACGGCCCGCTCGCGCAGGGCACCTACACCCAGTACTACAGCGTCGCCGACACCAAGTCGGTTCTCACGACGAACCTGCTGGGCGAAGGCATCACGATCATCACGCCCTCTTGCTCGGTCGACCTGGGCTCGCGCAACATCCTGGTGCAATTCGGCAAGGTGCCCAAGGACGGCTTCAAGGGCCGCGGCAGCACCACGGCCGAACGCAAGTTCAGCATCAAGCTCAACTGCAAGGCCGGGCAGAACGCGCAGAACACGGTGTATCTGCGCATGGACGCGGCACAGGACCCGTCGAACGAACAAGGCGTGCTGCAACCCACGCGAGGCGCGCCGAACCTCGCGACCGGCGTGGGCATCCAGGTGATCGACGAGAAGAGCGTGCCCGTCAAGTTCGGGGAAGAAGCGCTGGTCGGCACCTCGAGGAACGGCGACTACGTGCTGAACTACACCGCGCGCTACTTCCAGACCGGCAACCAGGTGACGCCGGGTCGGGCCGACGGCACCGCCACGTTCAGCATCGAATACAAGTAAGAGCCCATGGAGAGGCTCGCTCCGTACCAAGAAGCGGGCAAGGAAGGATCACCCAGCGGCAGGATCGGATCAAGAAAAGCACACCCCCTGACCAGAATCAAGATTCTTCGCGCACCGCGGAGGCAGCTTCGGCGCCTTGCAAGCAGGTTCAAGGTCGCTGGCTGATTCCGCTGTGAGTTACCGCCGTCTTTTGGAATCGACCCATCCCATGACCCTCGAGGGAAAACTGTCCCTGGCCCTGCTGGACAACAGCAGCTCGCGCAGCACCTTGCTCCAGGAGCGCCTGCGCACCATGGGTCACCGGCCCGTGATGTTCAGCACCATCGGAGAGTTGCTGTCCACCTTGAGCCGCGGCAGCCGCTTCGACCTGCTGCTGGCCGCACCCGATGCCATGGGCAGCGAGAGCCTGCTCACCGTGTGCTGGGTGCTGGGCATGCCCGCCCTGCCCATCACCGCGCAGGGCGAACCCGACGTGGTTGCGCTGCCCTCCTATTTCGACGACATGCCCCTGCTGGGCAGCGGTACCAATTTCGACCTGCGCCGCATCTCGAACGAGGCGCTGGTGCAGCACATGCACACGCTCTACACGGAGCAGGACACGAGCGCCGCCACGCGCCAGGCCCCCTCCACGGACCGCTGGACCTGGGGCGAGTATCGCTTCGTGGACGGCAACAACACCGTGCTGCACCGCGACCGCGAGATCGCGCTCCAGCCGCGGCAGTTCTCCTTCGCACTCGAGCTGTTCCGCAACCTCGGCAACGTGCTGACGCGCTCCTGGCTCATGAGTTCGGTGTGGAAGCTCCCGCCCGAACGCCCCGTCACGCGCTCGCTCGACGCCTGCGCCACGAACGTGCGGCGCAAGCTGTCGCTGCAGCGCGAAAACGGGTACGTGCTGCGCGCGGTCTACGGGCAGGGCTACCAGCTGGTGCCTGTGTCCTCGCCTGCGCCGTCGTATCGCATGTGAGATCCGGGGTGCGAACGCACCCTCGCGCATCAAGAGAAAAAGCGACCGCTTCGGACGGTCGCTTTTCTTTTGGGGAGTGCAACTTCTTGCGGGTTGGAGGTCTGCGCAGAAGTCGCAAGCTACCCAAGGCTCAGGGCCGCGGCGCGCCCCCCTCGCGCTGCCGCATGCGCCACTCTCCGACGAAGTAGTCGGCGCGAAACTTCAACCGCTCGATCACGGCTTCGCAGTTCGGCTGCTGCGCAATCACCAGCACGCACCGCGGCTCGTTGCCCTCGCGAAGTTCCGCCTTGCCCGAACAGGCGCCTTCGGCGGATTGCTGCAGTTCGAGCCAGCAACTCCACCCGTCGGGCAGATCGAGATCGATGCGTGTGGCGGTCATGGCGACCGGAGGATAAGTCGGCGCGGCGCATCCACTCAATACCCTGGCATTGACCCTGCTGGCCATGGGTGGGATGCCGCGGTCGTCGGTCGCGATGTCGGCGTCGACCGACATCGCTGCGCGCCGTCTGTCCTCACGACCGCCCCGTCGCGCGATCTAGGCTGACGCCCACGAATTGAAGGCGCTGCGTCGTGCATGACGCACGCAGCCCTCTCTTCAAACACTCCCGACCCCGCACGACCACCCCAAGGACATCAGCCCGTTGACGACCGCCACCGCCCCCGTTCCCGCCGGCCTTCCCGGCACCCACTCGCCAGGCCCGACACCGCACCGCTGGCAGCTCATCCGTGCGGGCGGCGTGGACCAGGTGGTGTTCCGCAGCGGCGAGGACATCGCACGCATCGCCGAGCTCGACCAGAAACTGTGGGTCGCACTCGCGTGCCCCACGCGCGGCATCGACTTCGATGCGCGCACGCTCGACCTCATCGACACCGACGGCGACGGCCGCGTGCGACCGCCCGAAGTCATCGCGGCCTGCCAGTGGGCCTGCGAACGGCTGCGCAGCGCCGACGTGCTGCTCGCGGGCGGCGGCACGCTGTCGCTGGACGACCTCGACGACACGCGTGCGCCGGGTGCCGACCTCGCGAAGGAAGGCCGACGCATCCTCGACCTGCTCGGCAAGCAGGACACGCACACGCTGACCCTCGCCGACATTGCCGACCGCGGCGAATGGCTGGCAGCAATGCGCTTCAACGGCGACGGTGTGGTCACGCCGGCCACGGCCGGCACCGACGACGCGCTGCGCGCCACCATCGAGGAAGCGATGCGCACCCACGGCAGCACGCCCGACCGGCACGAGCAGACGCCCGGCCTCGATCGCGCACGTGCCGAGGCCTTCATGGCCGAAGCGCAAGCGGTCCGCGACTGGCATGCGCAGGGCGACGCAGAGGCGCTGCTCCCGCTGGGCGCACGCACGCTGGCCGCGGCCGAGGCCCTGCGCGCGGTCGCGGCCAAGGTCGACGACTTCTTCGCGCGCTGCCGCGTGGCCGCCTACGACGTGCAGGCGGTGGTGGCGCTCAACCCCTCGCCCGAGGCCTACGACGCGCTCGCGGGACACACCTTCGATGCGAACGTGCAGCCCGTGGCCGAGTTGCCGCTGGCGCCGGTGACGCCCCATCGCGCATTGCCACTGAGCGGTGCGAGCCTCAATCCCGCCTGGGCCGAGGCCATGGCCGCGTTCGCGCGCGATGCGGTGGCGCCGCTGCTCGGCGAACGCGACACGCTCGAAGAAGCCCAGTGGCAAGCGCTGCACGAGCGGCTCGCGCCTTGCGACGCATGGATCGCCGCGCGCCCTGCCAACGCGCTCGCGGGCCTGCCGCGTGAACGCATCGACGCCCTGCTCGCGACACGCGACGCGTTGCTCGCACTCATTGCCGAAGACGAGGCCGCCGAGCACCACAACCGGTTGCTGACCGACCTCGAGAAGCTGCTGCGGCTGCAGCGCGACCTGCGCGTGCTGCTGCACAACTTCGTGTCGTTCAAGGCGTTCTACCGGCGTGAGGGCGCGATCTTCCAGGCGGGCACGCTCTACCTCGACGGGCGCAGCTGCGAGCTCACGGTGCAGGTGCAGGACACCGCGCGCCACGCCGCGCTGGCCGGCCTGGCCAAGACCTGCCTCGCGTACTGCGACTGCACGCGCCAGGGAGAGAAGATGAGCATCGTCGCCGCGTTCACGGCCGGCGACGTCGACTTCCTTTTCGCCGGGCGCAACGGCGTGTTCTACGACCGCCAGGGCCGCGACTGGGACGCCACTGTCACCAAGCTGATCGAGAACCCCACGAGCGTCGCGCAGGCCTTCTTCGCGCCGTACAAGAAGTTCGTCCGACTGATCGAGGAGCAGGTCGCGAAGCGCGCGGCGGCCAGCGAGGCCGGCTCGCAGAGCGCGTTGCAGACGCTGGCCGGACGCGTCGCCACCGCCGACCAACCGACCGACGCAGCGGCCTCGTCAACGAAGACGCCGGCCAAGCCGGGGCCGATCCTGCCCACCGCCAGCCGCATCGACGTGGGCACCGTAGCCGCCATCGGCGTGGCGCTGGGCAGCATCAGTGCCGTGCTGGTCGGCATCTTCGGCAAGTTCGTCGACCTGGGGCAATGGATTCCGGTGGCGCTCGTCGGCATCGTGATCGCGATCTCGGGACCGAGCATGCTGATCGCGTGGCTCAAGCTGCGCCAGCGCAGCCTGGGCCCGATCCTCGATGCGAGCGGATGGGCCATCAACGGCCGCATGAAGGTCAACGTGCGCCTGGGCGGCATGCTGTCGCAGACGGCGCGCGTGCCACCGGGCGCCCAGCGCATCGCACCCGATCCGTACCGCCAGCGGCACGGCCTCGCGGGTGCGCTGGCCGTCACCTGCGTGGTCGGCGCGGTGCTGCTGCTGGCCTGGCGCATGGACTGGCTCGACCCTCGGTTGCCGCCGCGGTTGCAGCATGATCGGGCGACTGCAACCACACCGGGCGCGTGAACACATGACCATCGACTGGCACCTCGAACGCTTCGTGGCGGCACAAGAGCCCGTGTACGCCCAGGTCTGCGCGGAACTCGCGGCTGGACGCAAGCGCACGCACTGGATGTGGTTCGTGTTTCCTCAACTGAAGGCGCTGGGCCGCAGTGCGACAGCGCAGTTCTTCGGCCTCGACGGTACCGCCGAGGCGACGGCGCACTGGCAGCACGCTGTGCTCGGTGAGCGACTGCGCCACTGCGCGGAGCTGGTGCGCGCCCTGCCCGGCACCGATGCGCATCAGGTCTTCGGCTCGCCGGACGATCTCAAGCTGCGCTCCTGCATGACGCTGTTCGAAATCGTGGCGCCTGAAGCCCCCGTGTTCGGCGATGTGCTGGTGCAGTACTTCAACGGCGCGCGGGACGACGCGACGATCGCACTCGTCCGAGCTGCGTGATCAGAACCGCCCCTGGCCGTCTCCCGTGCGGTCATGCGCCCAGCGAATGGCTTGCTGCTCGGCGTGGCGCAGCGCCTCGGCCTCGCTGCCGTACGCGACGTTGTCCGTGTCGGGCGGCAGGCGCTGCTCCGCGCCTTCGACGTTGCCGCCCCCATAGGCGCGGCAGAAGACCACCGGCCTGAAGGTCTGATCGTCCACCCGCTGCGCGGCGCACGAAAACCACCAGCCGAGGTAGCTGAAAGTGAGAAGGCGCTCGCCGACGCCGTCCGCAACTTCCGTCGCGGACGGCGCACTGGGCATGACTAGCGCGTGGCTGTCACCGGTCATGGTGGAAGGCATCCCGAGGGTGCCGGCCGGTCAGCCCTTGGCGCTGCGGAATTGATCGCGCAGCCCCTTGATCTGGTCGTGGTTGGCTTGCGCACCGTCGGCCTGGCGTTGCACCAGCATGCGCACCTCGGCCGGCAGGTCGGCCTTGAGGGCCTTGCGGTAGCGCGCGAGTGCCGCATCTTCGCCGCGCTCGCATTCCTCGAGCATCGACAGCGCGCTGTTCGCGCCGACCGCGCCCTTCACATGCACCCAGCCGCGATGCACCGCACCGCTGACCGTGCCGCCATCGTCGGGTTTGCCGCCGAGCTGGCGGATGAGCGCGACGAGTTCGGATGCCGCGCTGGCGCATTGCGAAGCGCGGCTTTCGAACACCGGCTTCAGTTGCGCCGAGTCGACTTCCTTCGCGCAGGCGCGAAAGCCGTACTCGCCGTCGCGCGTGTTCTCCAGCAGGTCGTTCAGAACGTCGATCACCTGATCGTTGGACACCGCGTCCGCGGTGGTTGCCTGGGTATCGTTGGCCATGGGTGGTTGCTCCTTGAAGGCCGGTCGCCAAAGCGAGGGCCGGGTTGAGAAAGAAAGACTGCAATGAGCCTTCATGGTCGACACGGTGCGGGAAGCGCCCTGTCGTCTCGACCCGACGACGCGTGTAAGCCGTGTCCGAGGCCACGGCCGCGCGCCGCTATGCGCCGACAGCCTCAGGGGAATTGCGATGCCATGCGAGGCGGGCCTCGGCTGACGCGCTCGCGCGCACCACCGCGGCAGCATCGCCCCGACTGGAGGACACGCGCATGGAGCGACTCTTTGATTCCTTCGCCAACACCGTCGCACGCTGGACGGGCAGCCCGGCGGCCTTCCTGGTCTGCGTGGTCGTCGTCGTGGCCTGGGCAGTCGCGGGGCCGTTCTTCGGCTTTTCGGAAACGTGGCAGCTGGTGATCAACACGGGCACCACCATCGTCACCTTCCTCATGGTGTTCCTGATCCAGAACACGCAGAACCGCGACAGCGTCGCCCTGCAGACCAAGCTCGACGAACTGATCCGCACCTCCGACGCGGAGGACGACTTCATCGGCATCGAGCGGCTCACGGACAAGGAGCTGATCGCGCTGCACGCGCGCTGCGAGGCGGCGGCCAAGCAGAGCCAGGCCACGCTGGCGAAGACGCGGGCCGAACGCAGGCGCCGCGGGCATGACGACATCAACGGGGATCGGGCCGGGTAGCGGGAACGTGATTCCCCAAACACGGCGCCAGAATGCAAAAAGCCCAACCTCGGAAGGTCGGGCTTTTTGACTGAATTTGGTGGCCTGGGGCGGAATCGAACCACCGACACGCGGATTTTCAATCCGCTGCTCTACCAACTGAGCTACCGGGCCATTGTGTGCAGCCTCAAATTATACAGCGCTTCTACGGCCTCGGGAAAGGTCCACACCCAATTGTTTGAGTTTTCTGTACAGGTGGGTGCGTTCGAGCCCGGTTTTCTCGGCCACGCGGGTCATCGACCCGTTCTCCATCGCGAGGTGGAACTCGAAGTAGGCCTTCTCGAAACCGTCGCGTGCGTCGCGCAGCGGGCGGTCCAGGTCGAAGCTCTGGGTCGACTGAGGACCCGCGTCGGCCACCGGCACGGCCGCGAGCGACGCCATCAGCAGGCTGTCGCCCGTGGTCGTGATGGCGGCCGCCTGGTGGGCGCCCGTGGGCGGCGGCACCACGCCGGCGGCGGTGCGGCGGGCGCTCTCGCGCGCCAGCCCCTGCTCCACCGCCTTGAGCAGCTTCTGCAGCGTGATGGGTTTTTCGAGGAACGCGAAGGCGCCGATGCGCGTGGCATCGACCGCGGTGTCGATGGTGGCGTGGCCGCTCATCATGATGACCGGCATGCTCAGCAGGCCCGCGGTGGACCACTCCTTGAGCAAGGTGACGCCGTCGGTGTCCGGCATCCAGATGTCGAGCAGCACGAGATCGGGCCGGGCGCGTTGTCGGGCCGCGCGGGCTTCGGCGGCGTTTTCCGCGAGCTCCACGTTGTGGCCTTCGTCATTGAGAATTTCGAAGAGCAGGTCCCTGATGCCCAGCTCGTCATCGACCACGAGAATGTTTGCCATGAGTGCTGCTTGTTGTATGCGCTGGTGTGTATTGATCCGCTCCCGATCCAGCCCCTATGCGCTGGATTCGCCGGTACTCAGGCGGACGAAGATTTCGAATCTTCGGTGTGAGCGACCGCTGCCCGCGGTTCGCCTGCCAGCGCGAATGATAGCGAGACTTGCGCCCCCGCCACAGCCCCGTCGACGACACGGTTGGAAAGCTCGATGCGCGCGCCGTGTTCGTCGGCGATCTTCTTGACGACGGCCAGGCCCAAACCGGTACCTTTTGTTTTCGTGGTGACGTAGGGCTCGAAGGCGCGCTTGAGAATATTTTCGGCAAAGCCGGGTCCACTGTCCTGCACGGTGAGGCGCACGCGCTGGCCCGAATCGCCCAGCCGGGTGCGGATGACGACCTCGCCCACCCGGCCCGTGCCGCTGGCGGCGGCCTCGGCAGCGTCCTGTGCGTTCTGCAGCAGGTTGTGCACGACCTGGCGGATCTGCTGTTCATCGCCGCGCACGGGCGGGCAGCGCTCGTCGAGCTCCGAGCGCAGCGTGATCGGCAGGTTCTCGGCGTGATACAGCTGCAGCACATCGGCCAGCAGCGCATTGAGGTCGACCGGCTTGAGGTCGGCCGCGGGCAGCCGGGCGTAATCGCGGAATTCGTTCACCAGCCGCTTCATCGCATCGACCTGGTCGACGATGGTCTTGACCGACTTCACCAGGATGGCCTGCTCGGGTGGCTCGACCTTGCCCGAGAGCTTCATCTCGAGCCGCTCGGCCGACAACTGGATCGGCGTGAGCGGGTTCTTGATCTCGTGCGCGAGGCGGCGCGCCACCTCGCCCCAGGCCTGCGCGCGCTGGGCCGAGACGATTTCGGAGATGTCGTCGAACACCAGCAGCCGCGCATCGCCCGGCAGCTCGGCGCCGCGCGCGACGATGTTGATGGCGTCGTCCTGCTGCGGCAGGTCGTTGCCGGTGGCGTGCAGTTCGAAGGCGTGCTGCCAGTGATCAAGGCCGTGCTGCATGCGCTCGACCAGGAACTCGTCGAACTGCTGCTGCACCTTGGCGCCGAAATCGGCCAGCCCCGGCACATCGACCAGCGCCTTGCCTTCATAGGCGGCGAGCGGCGCGCGCAGCACGCGGGTGGCGCCCGGGTTGGTGGACAGCACGGTGCCCTTGGCGTCGAGCACGATCACGCCCGAGGTCAGGTTGTCGAGAATGGTCTGCAGGTTGCCGCGGGCGGCGTCGAGCTGGTCCATGGTCTTCTCCACGGCGCCGCGCGCGTCGGCCAGCTGCTGGGTCATGACGGCGAACGAGCGCGTGAGGCCGCCCAGCTCGTCCTTGCCCTGCAGCACGGCGGTGGGCCGCAGATCGCCGGCGGCCACCTGGCGCACGCCGTCGGCCAGCACGAGCAGCGGCCGTGCGAGCTGATTGCCGAACAGCACGGCCAGCAGCACGGCGCCGAACACGGCGAGGAACAGGCTCAGCGTGAGCGTGCCGATGTACATGCGCCGCAGCCCCTCGCGCGCCAGCGCGCGCTCCTGGTATTCGCGGTTGGCTTCCTGCACGGCCAGCGCGTTGGCGACCACGGCCGGCGGCAGCGGCCGCGTGACCTGCAAGTAGCGCGGCGCGGTGTCGAAGTCGAAGCCCGGGCGCTGCACCATGGCCAGCGCGCGCACGCTGGCACTCGACGGCGTGGCGCTGGGCAAGGCGGTTTCTTCCAGGCCCTCGACATGCGCGACGGCGCGGTCGGGCCGCACCTGGCGGAACTGCTGCGCCGTCGGCCGCTCGGGGTTGAGCTGGAAGCGCGACGCGCCCGCACTGGCCACGAGCTGGCCCGAACCGGTCCAGAGGATCACGTCGCTGGCTTCGAGCTGGTCGCGGATGCGCTCCAGCAGCAGCCCCGCGCTCACGTCGGGCACCTGCGACAGCTGGGCGCTGGCGGTGCGGGTCTTGGCGGCGAGGTCGTCGGACAGCGAATCGAGCGTGGCCCGGCCCAGGTTCAGGCCGGCATCGAGCGCACCCTCGACCTTGACGTCGAACCAGCTCTCGATCGAGCGCGCGACGAACTGGTAGGACACCACGTAGACCAGCGCCCCCGGCACCACCCCCACGAGCGCGAAGATGGCCGCGAGCTTGATCAGTAGCCGGCTGCCGAACTTGCCCTGCCGCAGCCGCCGCAGCAGCCGGAACGCGACCCAGCCGATCACCAGCACCAGCAGCACGGCCACCACCACGTTGATGCCGAACAGGCGCACGTAGTAGCGCTCGTACAGCGCGCGGTTGTTGGTGGCCTGCGCGAGCAGGAACATCAGCACCAGGCCGATGGCCGTGACCATCGCGGCGCCGACGCCCACGGCCCAGCGCAGCGCGCGCGAGCGGCGGGCGGCAGGCGTGGCCGCGGCGCCGCTGCGCGGCTTGCTGCTCACCGCTGCTTCTCCAACGGCAGCCGGGCGGTGCGCTCGGCGGCGATGTTCCACTCGGCCTGCCCGACCATGCCGATCTGGAAAGGACGCGGCAGCTGCGAGGTGTCGAGCCGGAAACGGAAGGTGACCTGGTGCAGCGGCTCGTCGCCGATCTCGGCGGCGTCGCCCAGCCGCAGCCGGCCGATGCGCTTGATGGCCTCGAGCGCGTCGCCGAGGCTGTCGAAGTTCTGGTTCAGCGAGATGCCGAAGCCGGCGGCGCCGGTGATCGGCACCGGCGACACATTCAGCCGCCAGCGGCGCGTGAGGGGCTGGTAGGCCAGCCGCATGTGGCGCGCCACCTGGGCGACCTTGCGGTCGGTCCAGTACCAGCGCTCCTGGAAGACCTCGGCCTCGGCCACGAAATAGATGGCGATGCCCTTGTCGAGCACGTCTTCCACCAGCGTGGGCAGTTCGAACTGCACGGCCGCGCTCAGGTAGACGCCATCGTCGGCCTGCTCCAGGCGCATCTGGGTGATGGTGGCGCCGCCGGGCCTGCCCTGGGCGGTGGCGGCGGCCGGGAACAGGGCCATCCACAGGGCCCAGGCCAGCCACAGGCCGGCCAGCAGGATCGACCGGCGGCCGTCAGTGCGGCGCGGGTTTTTCAAGCAGGGCGTAGAAGAAGCCGTCGTGGTCACCAGAGGGATTGTCCGGGACGCCACGGGCATTCGCCCCACTTTGAGGCAGCAAGTGTCCCGGGGACGGCAGCAAACGGGCGTCGGTGTTGCGTACAAGAAACGCATCAATTTGTTGCGAGCCTTCTTCGCGGAACACGGAACAGGTGCAATAAAGCAGCCGGCCGCCGGGCCGCACGAGCGGCCACAGCGCGGCCAGCAGCATCGCCTGCTGGGTCGCCAGCTGGGCCGTGTCGCTCTCGCGGCGCAGCCAGCGCACGTCGGGATGGCGCCGCACGATGCCCGAAGCGGTGCACGGCGCGTCCAGCAGGATGGCGTCGAACAGGGCGCCGTCCCACCAGTCGGCGGTGCGGCCGGCATCGGCCACCACCACCTTGGCCTTCAGGCCGAGGCGCGCGAGCGTCTCGTCGATGCGGCGGCTGCGCACGGCGTCGACCTCCAGCGCAGTCACCTCGACGGCGCCGGGGCCAGCCCGTTCGATCAGGTGCGCGGTCTTGCCCCCGGGGGCGGCGCAGGCGTCCAGCACACGCAGCGGCGCGGCGCCGGGCGTGGCCGGCAGCAGGCCATCGAGCAGCAAGGGGGCCGCGAGTTGGGCGGCGGCGTCCTGCACCGAGCAGGCGCCGTCGGCGAAACCGGGCAGCTGCTGCACCGGGCGGGCCCGGGCCAGTTGCAGGCCGTCGGCGCCGACGCGCGTGGCCGCGAGGCCCACCGCTTCCAGTTCCAGCAGGTAGGCGGCCGGCGTCGATTGCAGCGCGTTGACGCGCAAGGTCATCGGCGCCTGGGCGTTGTCGGCCGACAGCACGCGCTGCCAGTCGCGCGGGTGGTCGCGCTTGAGGCGTTCGATCCACCAGCGCGGGTGGTTCCATTGCGCGACCGGTTCGGTGTCGGTGGCAGCCACGAGCTCGTCGCGCTCACGCAGGAAGCGGCGCAGGCAGGCGTTGATGAAGCTGGCCTGCGCCCGGGTCGCCGGGTTGCGCTTGGCGGCTTCCACGGCCTGGTCGACCAGCGTGAAGGGTTCGTAGGGGGCGTGGTCGCTGTGCCAGGCCAGCGCGAGCGCGGTGCACAGCAAGGCGTCGGGCAGCGGCGGCGGCGTGCGCTTGGCCAGGTGGCGGCGCAGCGCCTCGGCGCGGCCGAGCCAGCGCAGCACCTGGAAGCCGAGCGCCTGCACGCCGGGGCGCAGCGCGGGCTCGACGGCCTCGAACGCAACGGTGCCCGAGGTGCCGGCGCGAATCGACGCCAGCGCCCCTGCGGTCAGTTGCAGTTGGCGCCAGAGCGGCGGTTGTTGCGGCGCCGAGGAGGCGCTGCCCGAAGAGGGGTCGGAGGAAAGATCTGCTGGCAAGTTGGGGCCGATGGTAACGGGCGAGAAAGACAGCACGCCGCGCGGTGGGAATGGAAACGAAGGCGTTATCGCCTGTCGCCGGGTCGGGTCAGGTCAAAGCAGCGGGGCCGCGGGCCGCAGTCGCACGATCCAGGCCACCAGCAGCGCCGGGAACTGGGCGATGCCCGCGTTGTACTGCGCCACGGCCAGGTTGAACTGGCCGCGTGCGATTTCCGCCGCCGCCGAGGGCTCGGGCCAGGCAATGGGCGCGGCCGGATCGGACGCGCCGCCCAGGCCGGGCATCAGCGGCGCAGGCCGCGACAGCGTGCCGTCCGCGTCGAACACGGTGACCGCGCCCGGGTACTGGCGTCGCCATGCCGCAATGAGCACCTGCAGCGCAGTGGCCAGCGCCGCCATGCTGCCCGGGTCGAGCGGGCGCACCCGCGTCGCACCGAGCAGGGTCGCGAGCTGCGTCGTGGCGGCCTGCAGCGGCGCCACGGTGGGCGCGCCTTCGGGCGGCGACTCGGGCCGGGGCGCGGCGGTGATGCTGGCCTGGACGAAATCCAGCTGCTTGCGCAGTGCCACGTCGAGCACCGCGTAGGCCTGGAGCACGGCCGCGCGCAGACGCACCAGCCGGTTGTAGGCGCCCACGAACCAGAACAGCAGCAGCGCGACAACGAGCCAGCCGGCCAGCGAATCGGGCAGGACGCTCATCGGAAACAGAACCTCTTGGTCATCGGTCGGAACCCTGCGAACACAAAGAAAAACGCCCCCCGACCGGAGCGGTCGGAGGGCGTGGGCAACCGGTCATGCCGGTGATGCTAACCAGTTATTCGGTCGCGGCGCCTTCGTTGGCGTCGACCGTGCTGGTCGCTGCATCGCTGTCGCCGGAGCCGGCCAGTTCGGCGGCTTCCGACTCGGCGATGGCGCGGCGCTCGGCCTCGTCCATGGCGTCCTTGACCTTGCGGGCCTGGTGGTACGCCATGCCGGTGCCTGCGGGAATCAGGCGACCGACGATGACGTTTTCCTTCAGACCGCGCAGCTCGTCGCGCTTGCCCATGATCGCGGCTTCGGTCAGCACGCGCGTCGTTTCCTGGAACGAAGCAGCCGAGATGAACGAGTCGGTCGACAGCGACGCCTTCGTGATACCCAGCAGCAGGTTGGTGAACGTCGCGGGGATCTTGCCTTCGGCGCGCAGGGCGTCGTTGGTGTTGAGCATTTCGCTGCGTTCGACCTGTTCGCCGGAGATGTAGCTCGTGTCGCCGATGTTGTCGACCACGACGCGACGCAGCATCTGGCGAACGATCACCTCGATGTGCTTGTCGTTGATCTTCACACCCTGCAAACGGTACACGTCCTGCACTTCGTCCACGATGTAGCGCGCGAGTTCTTCCGAACCCAGCAGGCGCAGGATGTCCTGCGGGTCCGCCGGACCGTCGACCACGCTTTCGCCCTTGTTCACCACCTGGCCTTCGTGCACCAGGATGTTCTTTTCCTTCGGCACGAGGTCTTCGTAGACGCCGCCTTCGGGATCGGTGATCTGCAGGCGGATCTTGCCCTTGGTCTCTTTACCGAACGACACGGTACCGGTCATTTCGGCCAGCATGCCCTTGTCCTTCGGCGAACGGGCTTCGAACAGCTCGGCCACGCGCGGCAGACCGCCGGTGATGTCTCGGGTCTTCTGACCTTCGACCGGGATGCGTGCCAGCACTTCGCCGGGGCCCACGTCCTGGCCGTCGCGGATCTGCACCAGGGCGCCGATCGGGAAGCCGATCGTCACCGAGTGGTCGGTGCCGGGGATCTTCACTTCCAGGCCTTGGGCGTCGATCAGCTTGACCTGCGGACGCACGACCTTGGCAGCGCCGCGGCGCTTCGGGTCGATCACGACCAGGGTCGACAGACCGGTCACTTCGTCCACCTGCTTGGCGACCGTCAGGCCTTCCTCGACGTTCTCGAACTGCGCCTTGCCGGCGAACTCGGTAATGATCGGGCGGGTCAGCGGGTCCCAGTTGGCGAGCACGTGGCCGGCCTTGATCTGCTGGTCGGCCTTGACCGTCAGCGTGGCGCCGTACGGCACCTTGTGACGCTCGCGCTCACGGCCGTGCTCGTCATGGATGACGATCTCGCCCGAACGCGAAATCACGACCAGCTCGCCCTTGCTGTTGGTCACGTAGCGCATCGTGGCGTTGAAGCCGATCGAGCCGTTCGACTTGGCTTCCACGCTCGAGGCGATGGCAGCGCGCGAAGCGGCACCACCGATGTGGAAGGTACGCATCGTCAGCTGCGTGCCGGGTTCGCCGATGGACTGGGCAGCGATCACACCGACGGCTTCGCCGATGTTGATCAGGCCGCCGCGGCCCAGGTCGCGGCCGTAGCAGGTCGCGCAGATGCCGAAACGCGTTTCGCAGGTCAGCGCGGTGCGGACCTTGACTTCGTCGACGCCCTGGGCTTCCAGTGCTTCGATGTTGTCTTCGTCGAACATCTCGCCGGCCTTGAGCAGCACCGAACGGTTTTCCGGGTGCAGCACGTCGTCCGCCGCCGAGCGGCCCAGGATTCGGTCGCGCAGCGACTCGATCACTTCACCGCCTTCGACGATGGCGCGCATCAGGTAACCGCCGTGCGTGCCGCAGTCCTGCTCGGTCACGACCAAGTCTTGCGTCACGTCGACCAGACGACGGGTGAGGTAACCCGAGTTCGCCGTCTTCAGCGCCGTGTCGGCCAGACCCTTACGGGCACCGTGGGTGGAGATGAAGTACTCCAACACGTTCAGGCCTTCGCGGAAGTTCGCGGTAATGGGCGTCTCGATGATCGAGCCGTCCGGCTTGGCCATCAGGCCCCGCATACCGGCCACCTGGCGAATCTGCGCTGCGGAACCGCGGGCGCCGGAGTCGGCCATCATGTAGATGGAGTTGAAGGACTCCTGCTCGACTTCCTTGCCGTGGCGGTCGATGACCTTCTGCTTGGACAGCTTGGCCATCATGACCTTCGACACTTCGTCGCCCGCCTTGCCCCAGATGTCCACCACCTTGTTGTAGCGCTCGCCGGAGGTCACGAGACCGGAGACGTACTGCTGTTCGATCTCCTTCACTTCCTTGGCCGAGCGCTCGATGATGCCGTGCTTCTCAGCGGGCACCAGCATGTCGTCGATCGCGATCGAGATGCCGGCCTTGGTCGCCAGGCGGAAGCCGTTTTGCAGCAGCTTGTCGGCGAACACGACGGTCTCTTTCAGGCCGCACTTGCGGAACGAGACGTTGATGAGCTTGGAGATTTCCTTCTTCTTCAGCGCCTTGTTGATGTTCGAGAACGGCAAGCCCTTGGGCAGGATCTCGGACAGCAGGGCACGGCCCACGGTGGTGTCCACGAGCGAGGTCGACGGCGTGAAGACGCCGGTTTCCTTGTCCTTGGTGTACTCCGTGATACGCACCGCGACCTTGGCGGTGAGTTCGACTTCGTTGGCGTCCAGCGCGCGCTGCACTTCACCGATGTCGGAGAAGATCAGGCCCTCGCCCTTGCCGTTGATGCGGTCGCGGGTCGTGTAGTACAGACCCAGCACCACGTCCTGCGAAGGAACGATCGACGGTTCGCCCGAGGCCGGGAACAGCACGTTGTTGGAGGCCAGCATCAGCGTGCGGGCTTCCATCTGCGCTTCCACCGACAGCGGCACGTGGACAGCCATCTGGTCGCCGTCGAAGTCGGCGTTGAAGGCCGCGCAAACGAGCGGGTGCAGCTGGATGGCCTTGCCTTCGATCAGGATCGGCTCGAACGCCTGGATGCCCAAACGGTGCAGCGTAGGCGCACGGTTCAGCATGACCGGGTGTTCCTTGATCACTTCTTCCAGGATGTCCCAGACCACCGGCGTGCCCGATTCGACTTCCTTCTTGGCAGCCTTGATCGTCGTCGCGATGCCCATGGCTTCGAGGCGCGAGAAGATGAAGGGCTTGAACAGCTCGAGCGCCATCAGCTTGGGCAGGCCGCACTGGTGCAGCTTGAGCGTCGGGCCCACCACGATGACCGAACGGCCCGAGTAGTCCACGCGCTTGCCCAGCAAGTTCTGGCGGAAACGACCGCTCTTGCCCTTGATCATGTCGGCCAGCGACTTCAGCGCGCGCTTGTTGGCGCCCGTCATGGCCTTGCCACGGCGGCCGTTGTCCAGCAGCGAGTCGACAGCCTCTTGCAGCATCCGCTTTTCGTTGCGCGCGATGATTTCCGGAGCCTTCAGCTCCAGCAGGCGGCGCAGACGCGAGTTGCGGTTGATGACGCGGCGGTACAGGTCGTTCAGGTCGGAGGTCGCGAAGCGGCCACCGTCCAGCGGCACCAGCGGACGCAGGTCCGGCGGCAGCACGGGCAGCACTTCGAGCACCATCCACTGGGGCTTGATGCCCGACTTGCGGAAGGCCTCGAGCACCTTCAGGCGCTTGGAGTTCTTCTTGACCTTGACTTCGGAGCCGGTCAGGTCGCCGCGCAGGCGTTCGATCTCGCTGTCGAGCTCGATGCCTTCGAGCAGGTCCTTGATGCCTTCGGCGCCCATCTTGGCGATGAACTCGTCACCGTATTCCTTGCGCTTGGCGTCGTAGTCGTCCTCGGACATGATGCCGAACTTCTTCAGCGGGGTCATGCCGGGGTCGGTGATCACGTACGCTTCGAAGTACAGCACGCGTTCGATGTCGCGCAGCGTCATGTCGAGCACGAGGCCCAGACGCGACGGCAGCGACTTCAGGAACCAGATGTGGGCGCAGGGCGCGGCCAGGTCGATGTGACCCATGCGCTCGCGACGCACCTTGGTCTGCGTGACTTCAACGCCGCACTTCTCGCAGATCACGCCGCGGTGCTTCAGGCGCTTGTACTTGCCGCACAGGCACTCGTAGTCCTTGATGGGGCCGAAGATCTTGGCGCAGAACAGACCGTCGCGCTCGGGCTTGAACGTGCGGTAGTTGATCGTCTCAGGCTTCTTCACCTCGCCGAAAGACCACGAACGGATCTTCTCGGGCGAAGCCATGCCGATCTTGATGGCATCGAAATGCTCATCGGGCGTGAATTGCTTGAACAGGTCGAGTAGCGATTTCATAAGACTCTTTCCCTTTTCAACTTAGGAACGCTCGAGCTCGATGTCGAGACCCAGCGAACGAATTTCCTTGACCAGCACGTTGAACGATTCCGGCATGCCGGCTTCGATCGAGTGCTCGCCCTTGACGATGCTTTCGTACACCTTGGTACGGCCTTGCACGTCGTCGGACTTCACGGTCAGCATTTCCTGCAGGACGTAGGCGGCGCCGTAAGCTTCCAGCGCCCACACTTCCATTTCACCGAAACGCTGGCCGCCGAACTGCGCCTTGCCGCCCAGCGGTTGCTGCGTGACGAGCGAGTACGGGCCGGTCGAACGGGCGTGCATCTTGTCGTCCACCAGGTGGTGCAGCTTCAAGAAGTGCATGTAGCCGACGGTGACGGGACGCTCGAACTGGTCGCCGGTGCGGCCGTCGTACAGGTAGGCCTGCGTGCGCGTGTCGGTCAGGCCCTTGAGCTTGGCGATGTCGTCCGGGTAGGCGAGCTTCAGCATGCCGCGGATTTCTTCTTCCGAGGCGCCGTCGAACACCGGCGTCGCGAAGGTCGCGCCGCTTTGCAGGTTGGCCGCCATGGCAAGCAGCTCGGTGTCGCTCAGCTGGTCGAGCTCTTCCTTGCGGCCCGAGCCGTTGTACAGCTGCTCCATGAACTTGCGCAGCTCGGCCACCTTGGCCTCTTGCTGCAGCAGGTCACCGATGCGCTGGCCGATGCCCTTGCCGGCCCAGCCCAGATGCACTTCGAGCACCTGGCCCACGTTCATCCGCGAAGGCACGCCCAGCGGGTTCAGGCAGATGTCGCACGGCGTGCCGTCGGCCATGTGGGGCATGTCTTCGACCGGAACGATCTTGGACACCACACCCTTGTTGCCGTGACGGCCGGCCATCTTGTCGCCGGGTTGCAGGCGGCGCTTGACGGCCAGGTAGACCTTGACCATCTTGAGCACGCCCGCGGGCAGCTCGTCGCCCTGCGTGAGCTTCTTGCGCTTTTCTTCGAATGCGAGGTCGAAGCTGTGGCGCGTCTGCTCGAGCGAGTTCTTGATCGACTCGAGCTGCGAAGCCACGTCGTCTTCCGCCGGGCGGATGTCGAACCAGTGGAACTTCTCGACCGACGACAGGTAGGCCTTGTCGAGCTTGGTGCCCTTGGCCAGCTTGTTCGGGCCGCCGTTGGCGACCTTGCCGGTCAAGAGCTTCTCGATACGGTCGAACGCGTCGGCTTCGACGATGCGCAGCTGGTCGTTCAGGTCGAGGCGGAAGCGCTTGAGTTCATCGTCGATGATCTGCTGGGCGCGCTTGTCGCGCTGGATGCCTTCGCGGGTGAACACCTGCACGTCGATCACGGTGCCTTGCGAGCCCTGGTCCACGCGCAGCGAGGTGTCCTTCACGTCGGAAGCCTTCTCGCCGAAGATGGCGCGAAGCAGCTTCTCTTCCGGCGTCAGCGTGGTCTCGCCCTTCGGCGTGACCTTGCCCACCAGCGTGTCGCCCGGCTGCACTTCGGCGCCGACATAGATGATGCCGGATTCGTCGAGGCGGTTGAGCTGCTGCTCGGCCAGGTTCGGGATGTCGCGCGTGATTTCTTCGGCGCCCAGCTTCGTGTCGCGAGCCATCACCACCAGTTCCTCGATGTGGATCGAGGTGTAGCGGTCTTCGGCGACGACGCGTTCCGAGATCAGGATCGAGTCTTCGAAGTTGTAGCCGTTCCAGGGCATGAACGCGATCAGCATGTTCTGGCCCAGGGCCAGTTCGCCGAGGTCGGTCGATGCGCCGTCGGCCACCACGTCGCCCTTGGCGATCTTGTCGCCGCGCTTGACGATGGGGCGCTGGTGGATGTTGGTGTTCTGGTTCGAACGCTGATACTTGATCAGGTTGTAGATGTCCACACCGACTTCACCGGCTGCCGCTTCGGCGTCGTTCACGCGCACCACGACACGGGTCGCATCGACGTAATCGACGATACCGCCACGGGTGGCCGTGACCACGGTGCCCGAGTCGACCGCAGAAACGCGCTCGATACCGGTACCGACCATCGGCTTTTCGGGGCGCAGCACAGGCACGGCCTGACGCTGCATGTTGGCGCCCATCAACGCGCGGTTCGCGTCGTCGTGCTCCAGGAACGGCACGAGCGAGGCGGCCACCGACACGATCTGCGCGGGCGACACGTCCATGTACTGGATGCGCTCGGCACCCACCAGGATCGATTCGCCGGCTTCACGCGCCGAGACCAGGTCGCCGGTCAGCTTGCCGTCCTTGTCCAGGACCGCGTTGGCCTGGGCGATGACGTACTTGCCTTCTTCGATGGCCGACAGGTAGTCGATGTCCATCGTGACCTTGCTGTCGACCACGCGGCGGTACGGCGTCTCGATGAAGCCGTATTCATTCAGGCGGGCGTACAGGGCCAGCGAGTTGATCAGACCGATGTTCGGGCCTTCAGGCGTTTCGATCGGGCACACGCGACCGTAGTGGGTCACGTGCACGTCGCGCACTTCGAAGCCTGCACGTTCACGCGTCAGACCACCCGGGCCAAGGGCCGACACGCGGCGCTTGTGGGTGATTTCGGACAGCGGGTTCGTCTGGTCCATGAACTGCGACAGCTGCGACGCACCGAAGAATTCCTTCAGCGCAGCCGAGATCGGCTTGCTGTTGATCAGGTCGTGCGGCATCAGCGGCTCTTGCTCGGCCTGACCCAGACGTTCCTTCACGGCCTTCTCGATACGTGCCAGGCCGGTGCGGTACTGGTTTTCGGCCAGTTCGCCGACGCAACGCACGCGGCGGTTGCCCAGGTGGTCGATGTCGTCGACTTCGCCGTTGCCGTTGCGCAGGTCAACGAGGATCTTGACCACGGCCAGGATGTCTTCGTTGGTCAGCACCATCGGGCCGGTCGATTCGTCGCGGCCGACCTTGGCGTTGAACTTCATGCGGCCCACGCGCGACAGGTCGTACGTGTCCGGGTTGTAGAACAGGCGCTGGAACAAGGCCTGCACCGCGTCTTCCGTCGGCGGCTCGCCGGGGCGCATCATGCGGTAGATGGCCACGCGCGCTGCGAATTCGTCGACGGTTTCGTCGATGCGCAGCGTTTGCGAGATGTATGCGCCCTGGTCCAGTTCATTCGTGTAGATGACCTGGATGTCCTGCACGCCGGCCGTGCGCAGCTTCTTGAGCAGCGCTTCGGTCAGTTCGTCGTTGGCCTTGGCCAGGATTTCGCCGGAGTCGGCGTCCACGATGTTGCGGGCGATGACGCGGCCGACCAGGAAGTCTTCCGGCACGCTGATGTGCGTGGTGCCGCCCTGCTCGAGTTCACGCGTGTGACGCGCCGTGACGCGCTTGTCCTTGGCGACCACGACCTTGCCCGACTTGTCGGTGATGTCGAAGCGCGCGACTTCGCCGCGCAGGCGCTCGGAGACGAACTCCATCTGCGCGCCGCTGTCCATCAGGCGGAAGTTGTCGTTCACGAAGAAGTTCGCGAGGATCGATTCCGGGTTCAGGCCGATGGCCTTCAGCAGGATCGTGACCGGCATCTTGCGGCGACGGTCCACGCGGAAGTACAGCATGTCCTTCGGGTCGAACTCGAAGTCGAGCCACGAGCCGCGGTAAGGAATCACGCGGGCCGAGAACAGCAGCTTGCCCGAGCTGTGCGTCTTGCCCTTGTCGTGTTCGAAGAACACGCCGGGCGAACGGTGCAGCTGCGAGACGATCACGCGCTCGGTGCCGTTGATGATGAACGAACCCTTGTCGGTCATGAGCGGCACTTCGCCCATGTAGACCTCTTGTTCCTTCACTTCCTTGACCACCTTCGACTGCGAGGTCGACGACTCGCGGTCATAGATGATGAGCTGCACCTTGGCGCGCACGGCCGAGGCAAAGGTCAGACCACGGGTCTGGCACTCACGCACGTCGAACGCCGGCTTCGCCAGGTTGTACTCGAGGAACTTCATCTCGACAAAACCGTTGTGCGAGACGATCGGGAAGGCAGCGTCGAACGCGGCCTGCAGGCCTTCGACGGTGCGGTGCTTGGGGGCGATGCCGGCTTGCAGGAACGCGGTGTACGCGTCTTTCTGCATCTGCAGCAGGTAGGGGATTTCGACGACGCTGTCGCGGTTACCGAAACTTTTTCGGATGCGCTTGCGTTCGGTGTAACTGTACGCGGACGATTGGGCCATGAGAGCTCCGGTGCTTGAGATCTTCAGCGACTTGTCAGCAGTGCCGGGCGAACGGCACCACTGCTTGGCGGCTGGCCACTACCAGCCGTTGGCGGACGGCGATGCATTGCACATCGCCCGAACCAAGGGGTCTTCTGCAGTCGGGTTCAGAAGACACTCAAAAATCGTCTTGGCTTTTGCTATTCCATCGACCTTTCGGCCTCTGAAAGAACCGGCGCCAAGCCGGCTTTTGGGTGCGCTCTGAAAGCGGCAAAGGCTGGAGGGCCTTTTCAGGCACCTCCAGCCCTCTAGGGGGTCTGAATTACTTCAGTTCCACCTTGGCGCCGGCATCTTCCAGCTTCTTCTTGGCGGCTTCAGCGTCCGCCTTCGACAGGCCTTCCTTGACAGCCTTGGGAGCGGCCTCCACCAGGTCCTTGGCTTCCTTGAGGCCCAGGCCGGTGATTTCGCGCACGGCCTTGATCGCCGACACCTTGTTCGCGCCAGCATCCATCAGCATGACGTTGAATTCGGTTTGCTCTTCAGCGACTGCAGCAGCAGCGCCACCGCCGGCAGCGGGTGCCGACATAGCTGCGGCGCTCACGCCAAACTTCTCTTCGATGGCCTTCACCAGGTCGTTGAGTTCCAGGACCGTCATTGCGTCGAGCGCGGTCAGAAATGCGTCTTTATCGAATGCCATTTTTGTTTCCTAACAATTGGGTTGAATATTCAAAAACGAGGCGCGCTCAGGCGGCCTGCGCTTCTTCTGCCGGTGCATCGGCGACGGGTGCAGCTTCGCCACCACCACGCTTCTCGGCCAGCGCCGCGAGCACGCGGGCGGTACGAGAGATCGGGGATTGCATCAAGCCCAGCAGTTGCGCCAGCAGCACTTCCTTGGAAGGGATGTTGGCCAGTTGCTTCACGCCTTCGACGTCCAGGGCCTTGCCACCGAATGCGCCACCGCGAATCACCAACTTGTCGTTGGTCTTCGCGAAATTGGCCACCACCTTTGCGGCAGCCACAGCGTCTTCGGAGAAGCCATAGATCAGCGGACCGGTCATCTGGTCGCCGACGATCTCAAACGGGCTGCCAGCGACAGCACGGCGAGCCAGCGTGTTCTTCAGAACACTCAGGGTCACACCGTTGCTGCGCGCTTCGCTGCGCAGTTTGGTCATATCGGCCACCGTGATGCCACGGTATTCCGCCATCACGAGCGTTTGAGCTTTTGCGGCGAGGCTGGTCACATCACTGATGACCGCTTCTTTCTCACTGCGATTCAGACTCAAGGTCTACTCCTTTTAATGCGACCTTCGGCCGGGGCCTCGGATCGCGCTTCATGCAGCGACCAACTGTTTCGGAACAAAAATCAAATTCCTTGCAGTGGGGTCGCCATCTGCGCTGGATACCGGAAGGATCGATCCGGCCATTAAGTGCAGCGCCCTGCACACCAGCGGTCTTGGATGGCTCGCGGCAACCGAAGCTGCCACGACCCACCACATTCGCCCTCTCCTTGCGGGATCGGGCCAATCTCTTTAGCTTGCCGAGATGGTTTGCGTGTCCACGCGGACACCCAGACCCATCGTCGACGACACAGCCACCTTGCGCAGGTACACGCCCTTGCTGGTCGCCGGCTTGGCCTTGACCAGAGCGTCGATCAGCGCAGCGAGGTTGCCTTGCAGCTTGTCGTTGTCGAACGAGCGACGGCCGATCGTGCCGTGGATGATGCCGGCCTTGTCGACGCGGAACTGGACCTGGCCAGCCTTGGCGTTCTTGACAGCGGTGGCGACGTCAGGCGTCACGGTGCCAACCTTGGGGTTGGGCATCAGGCCACGCGGGCCGAGGATCTGGCCGAGCGTACCGACGACGCGCATGGCATCGGGGGCAGCGATCACGACGTCGAAAGGCATGTCGCCAGCCTTGACCATCGCAGCCAGGTCGTCCATGCCGACGATGTCGGCGCCGGCGGCCTTGGCTTCTTCAGCCTTGGCGCCTTGGGCGAACACGGCGACGCGCTTGGTCTTGCCGGTGCCGTTCGGCAGCACGACAGCACCGCGAACCACCTGGTCCGACTTCTTCGCGTCGATGCCCAGCTGCACGGCCACGTCGATCGATTCGTCGAACTTGGCGGTGGCGGCATCCTTGACGATGACGATGGCGTCAGCCAGGGGGTACAGCTTGTTGCTGTCGACCTTGCCTTGCAGCGACTTTTGCTTCTTGGTGATCTTGGACATTTACACGCCCTCCACATTCACGCCCATCGAGCGGGCCGAGCCGGCGATGGTGCGAACTGCTGCGTCGAGGTCGGCGGCAGTCAGGTCCTTCATCTTGGCCTTGGCGATTTCTTCGAGCTGAGCGCGCGTGATCTTGCCGACCTTGTCGGTGTGCGGGCGGGCCGAGCCCTTGTCCAGCTTGATGGCCTTCTTGATCAAGGTGATCGCCGGAGGCGTCTTGATGATGAAGGTGAAGCTCTTGTCAGCGAACGCGGTGATGACCACCGGCAGCGGCAGACCCGGCTCGACGCCTTGGGTTTGCGCGTTGAACGCCTTGCAGAACTCCATGATGTTCAGACCGCGCTGACCCAGTGCGGGACCGATCGGCGGGGACGGGTTGGCCTTACCAGCTGGCACTTGCAGCTTGATGAAGCCGACGATTTTTTTCGCCATGCTTTGCTCCTTGCGGGTGATATCGCCTTGGCTCTCGCCGCGGCTCCCCGGGGTTAAACGACTCTTCGATCAAGACCGCGCGCCGAGTCGGACAACGCGCAGCCGGAAACTGGCAGGCCCACCCGAAGGCAGGCCATGGGATCAGGTCTTCTCGACCTGACCGAATTCGAGCTCCACAGGGGTGGCGCGGCCGAAAATCATGACCGACACGCTGACCTTGCTCTTCTCGTAGTTGACGTCTTCCACCGTGCCATTGAAGTCGGTGAACGGGCCTTCCTTGACGCGCACGAACTCACCCACGGTGAACTCGACCTTGTGGCGCGGCTTCTCGGTGCCCTGCTGCATCTGATTGACGATGTCCTCGACCTCTTTCTGCGAGATCGGGGCCGGACGGTTCTTGGCGCCGCCCACGAAACCCGTCACCTTGTTGGTGTGCTTCACCAGGTGCCAGCTCTCGTCGTCCATGATCATTTCGACCAACACGTAGCCCGGGAAGAAGCGGCGCTCGGTGGTGCGCTTCTGGCCGTTCTTGATCTCGACCACTTCTTCGGTCGGAACCAGGATGCGGCCGAACTTGTCCTGCATGCCGGCGCGGGTGATGCGCTCGGTGATGTTGCGCTCGACAGCCTTTTCCATGCCCGAGTAGGCATGCACCACGTACCAACGCAGATCAGGGTTGGCAGCGGGGGTCAGGAGAGGGTTCTGCTCCTCTTCCGGCGTGCTCTGGGTGGTTTCAACTGCGTCGTCGGTCATTATTTTCTCCAGCCCAGAATGAGGTCAAAGAACACCCATTCGAGCGTCTTGTCGGTGAGCCAGAGGAAGACGGACATGATCGCCACGAAGGCGAACACATAGGCCGTCATCTGCATCGATTCCTTGCGGGTCGGCCACACGACCTTCTTGACCTCGCGCCACGAGTCACGACCGAAAGCCCACAGCTGACGGCCATTCTCGGAGCTGCCGAAGGCGCCCACGGCCGCAGCCAGGCCGACCAGCAGCGCAGCCCATTGCACCAGCGAGCCTTGGCGCGACAGCAGGTAGAACGCGACGATCGCGCCCACTGCCAGCACCACCGCCGCAGCCAGCTTGGCTTTGTCGGCACCCGTGCTCACGGTTTCGATTTGAGAAGTGGCCATGTCGGCTGATTTCCTGTGGCCTCGCGGCCTTCAATTCAATGCGTCTCTTGAGACGCCGAAGCCCATCGGATCGCGATGGGCTTGTCGGGGTGCCACCTAGGTGGCAGGGGCAGTAGGAATCGAACCTACAACCTTCGGTTTTGGAGACCGACGCTCTGCCAATTGAGCTATACCCCTCCGGTACTCTTTACGCTCGACTTAGATGTCGAGGATCTTGGCCACGACGCCCGAACCCACGGTACGGCCGCCTTCACGGATGGCGAAGCGCAGGCCTTCTTCCATCGCGATCGGGTTGATCAGCTTCACGGTGATGCTGACGTTGTCGCCGGGCATGACCATTTCCTTGTCCGCGGGCAGCTCGATCGCGCCGGTCACGTCCGTCGTACGGAAGTAGAACTGCGGACGGTAGTTGTTGAAGAACGGCGTGTGACGGCCGCCTTCGTCCTTGGACAGGACATACACCTCGGCGGTGAAGTGCACGTGCGGCTTGATCGAGCCGGGCTTGC